>NZ_CP061739.1:0-1200000 GCF_014770435.1 Psychrobacter sp. 28M-43
ATGATAGACACAGCAAATATTTGGGATAAATGTCTAAACGATTTGCGTTATAACGTCAAAGACAACGTTTTTACTATGTGGCTGAGACCTCTGTCAGCTCATCAAGAAGCACAAACTTTGATTATTCTTGCTCCCAATGATTATTTTGTGACGTATATCAAGAAGAATCATCTTCAAGATATTCAGCAGTTGGTGACCAAACACAGTCAAGGTAGTATTGAAGAGGTCGTCGTACATGTTGATAATGCTGGCCGCAATGCAGAAGATAACAGTCAATCAGGTTCTTTGTTTGTAGAAGACGACGTCTCCCCTACCCCATCCGAACATAAATTTGAATCTATTCATCATAACAATGCAAAAGCAGATATCGACGCGAACATGCGTCATAATGAGCCAGTGGAGTCTGCTGATACAAAATCATTAAGCTATCTGAACCCCGAATTTACTTTTGAAACCTTTGTTACAGGTAAGTCCAATAACTTGGCTTACAAGGCTTGTTATGAGCTTGGTAAGCGCCAATCAAAAAATCGTCACAATCCTTTATTTATATACGGCCCTTCTGGATTGGGAAAAACGCATTTAATGCATTCTGTAGCTCATCGCTATTTAAAAAATAATCAAAGTTTTTATTATTTCACTTCTGAAAAATTTATAAATCAATTAGTTTATTCATTAAGAAATAATAAAATAGAAGATTTTAAAAAGAAAATTAAAAAAGTAGATTTATTAATTGTAGATGATATTCATGTATTGGCAGGAAAGACTAAAAGTAGTAATGAGTTTCTAACATTATTTGCAGATTTTACTAGTGGTGATAAACAACTTATTTTAGCCTCTGATCGACATCCCTCTCAAATGACAGAATTTGATGAACGATTTAGATCACGGTTTTCTTGGGGGTTAACAGTCGCTGTTGATCCTCCTGAAATTGATACTCGTGTACAAATTTTGCAGAAAAAAGCGGCCTCCTACGGTATGGTATTGCCCAAAGAATGTGCGCTATTTATTGCACAAAATGTGGTGTCTAATGTCAGGCGTTTAGAAGGTGCCTTAAATCAAGTGTTTGCCAATGCCAATCTAACAGGTGCACAGATTACCCTTGAGATGGTGCAATACGCACTAAAAGACATCGTTGCAATGCGTGTGCAGGCAGTGAATATGGATAACATCCGTAAGATAGTTGCTGAATACTATGATGTCACGGTCAAAGATATTATGGGGCGTAAACGTACGCGTAGTATTGCAAGACCACGTCAAATAGCGATGGCTTTGTCGCGTGAATTAACAGGCGATAGCTTCCCTGAAATTGGTCAGTCGTTCGGTGGACGCGACCATACGACGGTGATGCACGCTTGCGATAAAGTAAATGAGTTAAGAGCAGCAGATCCTGCATTTGATAAGGATTATAAAACCCTAGCTCTGATGTTACAGGCAGGATAAAAGCGCTAGATATCGTTGTATTCTAGTAAATACAGATGGTTTATAATATCGAAAATACAAGTGCAGAGATGCTCTGTAGATTATCGTCAGCAGACAAGGTATTATTGAGTCATTACGACAAATTTTTATAAAAGAATCATTCAAATAAGAGTAACTAAGCATGCAATTATCGATCAATCGAGAATCGTTACTAAAAGCTATCAATTTGATCGCCAAAGCCGCTGATAAACGCCACAATATGGTTATATTGGGTAATATCAAGCTACAGTTATCAGAATCTGAGCTTATCTTAACAGCGTCAGATCTAGAGGTAGAGCTGACATCGACATTGAAATTGCCTGCTGGTGCTTGTGTAGAAGCAGGTACAACGACGCTTCCTGCAACCAAGCTAAAAGATATTTGTAAATCGCTACCTGCACAGGCGCAAGTTAATCTAGCAACTCAAGCAAATGAGCGTTGTTTGTTAACTAGTGGTAAGAGTCGTTTTACATTAGGAACATTACCAAGCGAAGACTATCCGAGTTTGGGTAACCCTGAAAATATCACCCCTCTGACTATTAGCCGTAATCGTCTAACAGATTTGATTCATAAAACACAGTTTGCAATGGCGATTCAAGATGTACGCTACTACTTAACAGGTATGTTATTTGACGTTTCACAGCAGCAACTGACAACGGTAGCAACAGATGGCCATAGACTGGCATTAGCCCGTAGTGTGATCAATGTAAGCACAGATCTCAATATGCAAGCTATTTTGCCACGTAAGGCAGTGATTGAGCTTGAGCGTTTAGCTTCTGAGCTTGGCAAAATGTTGGGTGATCAGGATAACGTAGTTACCCTAAGTTTTGGCCGAGAATTTCTACAAGTAAGTTTGCCATTTGGCGATGTCGATAGTGCAGGACAGGTCAGCCAAGATCTAATGGTGACATTTACCGCGCGTTTGATTGATGGTAAGTTCCCTGATTATCGCCGTGTGATGCCGATCAATACTGATAAATTGGCTTTATTCAATCAAGAAAAAATGACAGACGTTCTACGTCGTGTTGCTATCTTGAGTAATGAAAAATCTCGTGGTGTGGTCTTTAATTTTGCTAGCGATGGTATGGTCGAAGTACGTGCCAACAATGCTGAACAGGATGAAGCAGTCGAGATGATACAAGCTAAGTATCAAGGTGAGCCGATGGAGCTGTCGTTTAACGCTGCGTATCTGCAAGATGTATTAAGCGTTATCCAAGGCGATTTACAAATGCATATGAGCCAATCGAATGCTTCTGTATTGGTCAATCAACTTAACGATGAATTCCATCAGTATGTCATTATGCCAATGCGTATATAATGCGTTTTTCTTTAGAAACAAACAAAATTGAATAGAAGTAGTACGTTTCAAAGAGCTTTATTTTTAGTACTATATATTGATTTTTAATAAACTTTTGCCTGCTAAACTAGCAGGCTTTAATGGGCGGCTGTCGATACTATGATTGAACGTCTACAAATATCCCATCTTAGAAACCTTACTCAAATTAGCCTAGAGCCTGCTGCTTGCAACATCATTATCGGTGAAAATGGTAGTGGTAAAACCTCGTTACTCGAAGCTATATTTTTATTATCAAGAGGTAAGAGCTTTCGTCATCACCAGCCCAAACGTTATATCCAGCATCATCAAAATAAGACAACTGTTCATGCTAAGCTAAATGATAGTCGTACTTTAGCTATTCAAAAGCAAGCAGATGCTACGACCATCTTACGCCTCAATCAAACCACTGTTTATAACCAAAGTATCTTGACAGAGCAGCTACCTACGTTACTGATAGATCCATCGACAATGGATATGTTGGAGCAGGGAAGTGCGAGCCGTCGACAACTATTAGATTGGTTAGTGTTTCACATGAAACAAGGATTTCATCCACAATGGATGGCTTATCAACGCCTCCTAAAACAGCGCAATAGTTTGCTAAAAGTCACTCGTCACTTAACCCAAGTACAGCTAGCTGAGCTGAAATCATGGGATAAAGGGTTGAGTAATCATGCTGCCTTGATTCATCATTATCGCGAGCAAGTATTTACTGAATGGCAGCCTTATTTTGCCAAGAGTATCATACAGCTATTGCCATCTTACGCTGAGCAACTGAGCCTAAGCTATAATGCTGGTTACGATACCAGTGTTGCGCTAGATGTGCAGCTTAACGAGCGGTTAGAGCAGGATCTGCAACTGGGGTACACCCGTATAGGTAATCATCGTGCTGATATTCATGTGCATTGGCGTTCTGATGAGTCTGTAAACGATCAAATTAAAGATGCCAGAACAGCGGATTCAGCAAATAGTATCCAAAACAAATTACCAACTTTGAAAGAGCAGGCAGCAAATGTATTGTCTCGCGGTGAAAAGAAACTGCTCATTACTGCACTGCGCCTATCGCAGCTACCACTGTTGCTAAACGATGAAGAGCGCAGTAACTCACTCAATGATGATTTGTCATCGAGAGCGACACCTGTTGTGCTTCTAGATGATATCACTGCAGAATTGGATAATAGAGCTATAGAAATACTGCTATCGACCCTCGCGCAACTCCCATGCCAAGTATTTATGACCAGTCTAACAGACGATATTTTACCTTTAGTTAATGAACTTTGGTCACAACCAAATACGTTTCACGTGAAACAAGGTAGGATGTCACTTAGTGATTAATATCTTATTTTCAATTCATACTCCTGATGATTATCAATCTATTTTTATCTCTTATTCTTTGGTACTACAGCCATTACTATTTGTCCTAACCGTTACTATGTTAAGACGACCTTTCACAGACCATAAAACTCTCAGTAAACAGTGACTTAGAAGCAAAAAAATGTTAAAATAACCCTTTATTTTTGTCCTGTGCTCAGCAATTTATTTGACAGCATCATAGAAAAGATTTCTATTTTTCAATTATTCATAAGTATTTGATAAATATGTATTTTATTTATTTCAATAGTTTTAACAACGGTTAGAAAAACAAAGACTATTACTAATAAATAATTTATTAATTTTATCTCTGTGCGGCCTTTTTTGAGGCTAACGGTGGTTAGTGGTTTAGCTGCTCATATGCACTTTAGATTATGAATAATAGACGTTAATTCTAAGATGCCACTATGTAGCGGACTTTTTATAAGTCCGCTAATCGTAAATGGCTGATTATGGCTAGATTAAGGAATGTACATGAGTGATTCATTACCTATTAACCACGAGCAATTGATAGACGACAGTACTAATGAAGCAGCTGTGCCTACGGTAGTTTCAGAAGTATTGCCTTCTGATTATAGTTCTAAAGATATTCGCGTATTGCGTGGGTTAGAGGCCGTACGTGTGCGTCCTGGTATGTATATCGGTGATACCGATGATGGCACAGGCTTGCATCATATGGTCTTTGAGGTAGTGGATAACTCTATCGATGAGGCGCTTGCTGGTCACTGTGATCAGATTGATATCGTTATTCACGAAGATGAGTCTGTCAGTGTGATGGATAACGGTCGCGGTGTGCCTGTTGATATCCACCCAGAAGAGGGTGTATCAGCGGCGCAGGTTATTATGACGGTCTTGCATGCAGGTGGTAAGTTCGATGACAATAGCTATAAAGTGTCAGGTGGCTTGCACGGTGTGGGGGTATCAGTAGTTAACGCTCTGTCTCAAAAGCTTGAGATGAATATCTGGCGTGAAGGCTATCATTATCATCAGACTTATACTGATGGCGTACCTGATAGCGATATCCAACAGATGGAAGCAACCGATCAGACGGGTACACAAATCCGTTTTTATCCTAGCAGTGATGTGTTTACTGGTACGATCTTTGAGTACGATATCTTAGCAAAACGCTTACGTGAGCTATCATTTTTGAACTCTGGTGTGCGTATTGTTTTGACTGATGAGCGTATTGATAAACGTCATGAGTTTGAGCATAAAGGTGGCTTGCTAGAGTTTGTTAGCTATATCAATGCTGGTAAAGACGGTATCAATGAAGTATTCCATTTTACTAGTCAACAAGATGATGGTATTAGCGTAGAAGTCGCGCTACAGTGGACAGATACGTATAACGAAAAAGTATTGTGCTTCACCAACAATATCCCGCAAAAAGATGGTGGTACTCACTTATCTGGTTTCCGTTCAGCATTGACGCGTTGCTTGAACAGTTATATGGATCGTGAAAACTTATTCAAAAAAGAGAAAGTAGCCGCAACGGGTGATGATGCTCGTGAAGGGTTGACCGCAATTGTCTCTGTAAAAGTACCAGATCCGAAGTTCTCAAGTCAGACCAAAGATAAGCTAGTATCAAGCGAAGTGAAATCTGCTGTTGAATCAGCCATGCATGATAAGTTCAATGACTACCTGCTAGAGAATCCAGGTGCTGGTAAAGCCATTGCTAACAAGATTATCGATGCAGCGCGTGCACGTGATGCGGCTCGTAAAGCGCGTGAAATGACGCGTCGCAAGACCACTTTGGATATTGCAGGTCTGCCTGGTAAGTTAGCCGATTGCCAAGAAAAGGATCCAGTATTATCTGAACTATACATTGTGGAAGGTGACTCTGCAGGTGGCTCAGCTAAACAAGGTCGTAGTCGTAAAACACAAGCAATCTTGCCACTAAAAGGTAAGATTCTAAACGTCGAGCGTGCGCGCTTTGACAAGATGCTATCGTCTGCTGAAGTGGGTAACCTGATTACTGCATTAGGTTGTGGTATCGGTCCTGATGAGTACAACCCTGACAAAGTACGCTACCACAAAATCATCATTATGACCGATGCCGATGTTGATGGATCGCATATTCGTACGTTGCTATTGACGTTCTTCTTCCGTCAAACGCCTGAATTAATCGAGCGCGGCTATGTATATATTGCTCAGCCACCGCTATACAAAGTAAAAAAAGGTCGTCAAGAGTTATATCTCAAAGATGACGAAGCGCTTAAAGCGTATCTATTGTCTTCAACGATTGACAATACCAAGCTGCATATCAGTGCTGATGCGCCTGCGATTACTGGTCAAGCGCTTGAGACACTGCTTAACGACTATAACCAAACGCAGTTGATCAAAGCACGTCTGCAGATTCGTTTCCCAGCGGTAATTTTAGACGCATTGACGCATACGCCGAAACTTAGCACTGACATGACTTATGATGAGTCTGCCATGCAGGACTGGAAAGCAGCGATGCAGACTAAGCTTGATCACTTCGGTAGCGATCTAAGCCCTGAGATTGAATTGGTTAATATCCATGCGCCGCAGCCAAAAAATATGGATGCAGCCGCAGCAGATTTATTGGGTATGACGCCAGTAGTAGGTACTGAAGAAGGCGAAGCGTCAGATAGTGAGGCTTTATCTACCAAGGCACAGTGGCTACCACGCGTCACGGTATACGTGCATCAACTGGCACACCATTATTTGTTAGATGCTAGCTTTATCAACTCTGGTGAGTATGGCAAGTTGCTACGTTTATCAAGTGAATGGAATACATTGCTTGAGAGCGACGCCTTTATCCGCCGTGAAGCAAGTGCGGGCACAACAAAAGATATCCCAGTACGCGACTTCGATTATCTATGGCAACAAATGATGCTCGATGCGCGTCGTGGTCTAGCTATCCAGCGTTACAAAGGTCTAGGCGAGATGAATGCCGATCAGCTGTGGGATACAACGATGGATCCTGAAAATCGTCGTATGCTACGCGTTACTATCGAAGATGCTATCGCCGCTGACCATATGTTTACTTGCTTGATGGGTGATCACGTTGAACCGCGTCGTATCTTCATTGAAGAGAATGCGCTAACAGTATCGAACCTAGATATCTAAACTTGAAACTGGTTACTGACAATTTATAAAAATACCGCTTTGATATTCAAAGCGGTATTTTTGTTTCACGTGAAACTCATTTATTAGCGTTGCTATTACTTAATAATTATAATTTGTGGGAATCAAATGGTTGAAGTAATTCTACTCGCTATTGCTTTAGCGATGGATGCGTTTGCAGTGTCGATAGGGTCGGGTGCTAAGGCTCAAAAATACAGTCATCAATATGTATTGCGATTAGCTATTTATGCTGCGCTGTACTTTGGTATCGCTCAGGGGATAATGCCGCTTATTGGATACTTATTAGGTGCGGCAATGTTGGGTTGGTTGGCCGCTGCTGCACCTTGGATTGGCGGCACTATATTGATTGCTCTAGGTGGGAAAATGCTTTATGAAGTGTTTACTGCTGATGAGTCAGATACTGACAGTGATGATCTGGACGTCAATGATGATGCTATTAACACTGATAGTGATACAGTAACAGCCACGAGTAACCATGGACGTATCAATCACCGCACTATGTTTACGTTAGCAGTTGCCACTAGTATTGATGCAATGGCGGCAGGGTTTACGCTGAATTTATTGTCACTGAATGCGTGGTTAGCTTGCTTAATTATCGCTGTAGTAACTGCTATATTTGGCTGGATCGGGGTCTATCTGGGACGTCGCTCAGGCACATGGCTAGAGGATAAAGCTGAAGCATTGGGAGGTATCGTGCTTATTTCGATTGGTCTAAAAGTGATGTTTTTTTAGCTAATTTAGTTTTTTACTGAGTATTTATACAAAAGCACCGCTTTGAATATCAAAACGGTGCTTTTTTGTTTCACGTGAAACTCAAATCAGTGATTATTCTTCGTCAGTGTCAAAACGCCAAGCTAATACACGAGTGCTTTTTTGACCTTGGCTCATCTCGATAATACGCATTTGAGCGACGTTTAGCTGCTTTAATAATAATTGCAATGGCTTAACGTTTTCAGATTTCGACACTAAAGTAGTAAACCAACCAACGTGTTCTGCAAAGCTCTGGCTTTCTTTTGCCATCTTGGTCAAGAACGCAATTTCGCCACCTTCACTCCATAGCTCTTTGTGCTGACCGCCGAAGTTTAGGTTTTGCGCAGCGTTGCCTGATTTGGTTGAACTACGGCTGATTTGCTCGCTTTCATTTTTACCACGATGACGCTGCAAGTTATGTTGTTTGCGACTATTGGCTTCCATCGCTTCTTCTAATGAAGCATGAAACGGAGGGTTACAAACCACGACATCAAAATAATCTTGACGACCAATGATGTTTTTAAAGATAAACTTAGGCTCAGGCTGCAGCTTTACTTTGACCGCACTCTTTAGTTTTGGATTAGCTTCACAAATCAGCGCTGCGGTGTTGACTGAGATAGGGTCAATGTCACTTGCTGTAAAGCGCCAGCCATAGCTTTGACTACCAACGATAGGGTAGATAGCACTGGCACCAGTACCGATATCAAGGGCGTGAATTTCTTTACCTGTTGGCGGTGTGTTATCGGCGTTTAGGTGAGTGGTTTGCGCCAGTAAATCCGCGATATAGTGAATATAATCGGCACGTCCAGGAATAGGCGGACATAGATAACCTTCAGGAATGTCCCAAAATTTAACCCCGTAATAGTTCGCCAACAGTGCTTTATTTAGCACGCGAACAGCCTGATGATCCGAGAAGTTAATCGTCGACTCACCTTTAGGATTGGTAATGGTATGGTCAGCAAGCTCGGGTAAGGCGCGAGTCAATACCGCAAAGTCATAACGACCTTGGTGCGGGTTACGTGGGTGCAGCTGACCGAGTTTTTTCGCGGTCGCAGGAGATCTGTTTCTGTGTTTACTATTTGCAGGGTTACGGGTCATGGGCTTACTTGTCATAATGTCAGGCTACGATATATGGATATAAGTAACCAGTGTAGCAGATTTCGCAGGTTGCTAATTGTTTATCCGCGCTTTATCGGTCGCTTATCGGTGACGTAATATCAAGTTAAGTCCTAATACGATCATCGCAGTACCCAATACGCGGTCGATCCAATGCTCAAATTTTTGGAAGCGTCGATGTACCGCAGGGATAGAGAGTAGCATGACGACCGTACTAAACCACGCCATCTGTAGCACCATCATCCATACACCATAAATAGCCAATTGCCAAAGCGGTATATCAGGCGACAATACAAGAGTAAAAATAGCTACAAAATAGACAGGCGCTTTTGGATTAAAGACGTTACAAAGGAATCCGCGACGCAACGTAGCAAAGGTTGACTCACTATTGCTAGGCGATTTTTCGATAGTGGTGTCTTTAACTAGAGATGTGGTCTGGCTAGTAAGCGCATCTTGCGAAGTGTGAGTGCTTGAACCTACTTGTGAATCTGCTTTTTCTAAAGCATGTGTTTTTTCTAAAAGATGAGCTGTTTCTAAATCTGCTGGTTTTTTAGGCTTGGCTTGGATACCTTGCCAACCTAAATAAATCAGATAGCCGCCACCCAACCATTTAATAGTAGTCAATAATGGCTGTGAATGAGCAATGACAGTCGCCAGTCCTAATACAGAATAGATAATATGGACGGCAAGACCCAAGGTAATACCGAGACTACAAATCAAACCTGTGCGTCGGCCTTTTGCTAATGTCTGCTGCGAGACTAAGACAAAATCAGGGCCAGGTGAGGCCGCAGCCAATAGATGTACGCTAGTGATGAGTAAAAAACCGTGCCAAAATTCCATAAAATACTCTGAACCATATTTAGACCTGCAACATAGTTGCACTTATCGTAAATGAGGTCAACTTTTATCGATTTTTGCACTATGCGAGTCATCTCTATGGCTTGTGTTATAGAACGAGGGTGTCTATATTAAAGGTGACTTATCACTCAATCTCTACCGATAAATTATCGAGATTTGACTATATAACCACTCATTATATGCCAATGATTACTTTAACAAGGATGGAACCATGACTACGGATAGTAACGCCACAGAAAACCGCATCACTTATAATACGCAAGGCCACGTATGCCTTGTCGGGCTAAATCGTGCCAACAAACGCAACGCCTTTGACAGTCATATGATTGCCCAACTGTCTGACGCCATGACTCGCTACGAGGCAGACGATAACTTACGCTGTGCGCTGATATTTGCGCATGGAGATCACTTTACCGCTGGGTTAGATTTGGTAGAGCTACAAGATAAGCTAAACGATGGCGTGTTTGAGTTTAATGACGATCAAATTGACCCATGGGGCATTAGCGGGAAACTACGTACCAAACCTGTGGTCGTGGCGGTCAAGGGCACTTGCTTCACCGTGGCTATCGAGCTGATGCTAAACAGTGATGTGGTTATCGCTAGTGATAACTGTAACTTTGCACAAATGGAAGTCCAGCGCGGTATCATGCCATTTGGCGGTGCAACGGTACGCTTTGTCGCCGCTGCTGGCTGGCAAAAAGCCATGCCGTATCTACTCACTGGTAAAGCATTCGATGCGCAAACGGCCGATAGGCTGAATTTGGTCAGTGAAGTAGTAGCAAATGGGACTGAGTACGAGCGTGCATTAACGTTGGCAGAAGAAATCTGTAAAGCGGCACCTTTAGGCGTGAGAGGGGCATTGTCTTCAGCACAAGATGCCAGCCGTAATGGGGCAGCGACTGCATTGGCTAATATCCATAGCTATCTGCCGCCGCTGTTTCATTCAGAAGATGCCAAAGAAGGTGTAATGGCGATGGTTGAGAGACGTGAGGCGGAGTTTAAGGGGCGTTAATATTAATAAAGTTTAAGAGTTGTTTCTCGTACGCAAAAGATAAAAGGACGATATGTGCACTTACCTTTTAAACTTCCGTAAAAGTCCTATTTAACCAAACATACCACCAAAAAAAACCTCGCAATCGCGAGGTTTTTTTATTTTATCGAGTATGACTGACTACAATAGCGTCAGTGTTGACCACTCAACTATAATTATTTAGCTGACTTATAGTAGTCAACCATCATCGTACCTAAAGTGCCGTTATTATCGATCGTGACGATTCTGACCGTACCTGATTGTGCTGCAGTACTCGACTGCACTTGTCCAGCGTTACCTAAGACGACTTGGTTGTCTTTAGACGCCTTTGCCTCGTTACCGATAGCGATACTGTTCATGCCGCCTGCCATAGATTTATTACCGACCGCCACCGAAGTTGCACCTTGTGCTGCTGCCGCTTCACCGACAGCGGTAGAGCGCATACCACTTGCATTGGCTAGATGACCAAATGCTTGTGCGCGTTCAGCGGTAGCTTTTGACTGCCAACCGATAGAGGTTGAGCCTAGACCAGCGGCATTAGCTTCACCGCCTACGGCTGTTGCTGAATTTAGACCTGCATTGGCTTTATTCCCGACAGCAACTGTATCATTATTGCCACCTGCCATAGCTGCCTCACCGACAGCGGTAGAGCGTACACCACTTGCATTGGCTAGATGACCAAAAGCTTGTGCACGTTCGGCAGTGGCTTTTGATTGCCAACCAATAGAGGTTGAGCCTAGACCAGCAGCGTTCGCTTGACCGCCAACGGCAGTAGCTGAGTTTAATCCTGCATTGGCCTGACTACCAATGGCAACGGTATCATTGGTGCCGCTAGTTGTGGCAGCATTGCCGAGAGTGATGGCGGTGCTGCTAGCTGCGTTTGCAGTCTGATGGTCAGTTCCTGTTGCCATAGCAGTGCAAGAAGCAGTTGCGGCAATGGCAAAGGTAAGGGCACTAATCTTTAGTACTGATTTCGGTAAAAAGTCCATTTTCATTCTTTATTCCTTTTTGTTAGCCTTGATGGCTTATTAGATAGTTTAGGTAGATGTTGATAGATTATAATCATGGCAACATCAGCGCACTCTGGCACAAATAACTTTATGATAGATAGAGTCCGAAACCTTAATGTAGCATTATTTTTTAATCATTATTAAAACAATGTTCACTTTATATCTTTGAAGGTTATTTAAGCCGATAAATGGATAATTAGGGTCTAAAAGCACTTTAATTATTTGTAAAAAATCGAATGCGCCTTAATCTACTACAGCAGATAGCGTAGCGTATATTGATAATACAATGCATATATTGCGCTGTGTTTTTGACGTTCCAAACCATTATTGTTCTAAACAAGAAGAGTACCAATGCAATATAACTTTGATGAAATAATCGATAGACGTAATACAGGGTCACTCAAATGGCACTATACCGATGACACGATTGCGCTATGGGTCGCGGATATGGATTTTAAGGCTGCGCAGCCTGTCTTAAATGCAATTGAGCAAACAGTGCAGCATGGCATATTGGGATATACCAATCCTACCGAGGCTTTGTATGACTCGATTATTAACTGGCATGGCCGTCGTTATGACTTGTGGTTAGATAAGCAGGATATTTTATTTTCCCCTGGTGTCGTGCCGAGCTTGGTGCTGATGATGAATGTCTTTACCGAAGTAGGCGACGCGGTACTGGTCAATGATCCTATTTATACACCGTTTATGACCAAGGTTGAGGGCAATGGCCGTAAGCTTGTGCTCTCTGCATTAAAGGAAGTCGAAGGCAAGTATCATCTGGACTTGGTCGATATTGAATCCAAAATAGTCGAACATGATGTTAAGCTTTATCTACTCTGCAATCCGCACAATCCAGGCGGGCGCGTGTGGACGAAAGATGAGCTTGAAGCGGTTCTTTCGATTTGCAAAAAGCACAATGTGGCGATTGTCAGTGATGAGATTCATCAAGATTTGACCTTAACGGGTCACACGTTTATACCGTTTCTAACGCTAGCAAAAGGCTACGAGCACAATGTCGTAAGCCTGACTTCGATGACCAAAACCTTTAATATCGCAGGTATCAAAGGCTCGATGATATTTGCTAAAGATAAGGTACTAATCAAAAAAATCAGTCAGCAGCAGCAATTAAATGATGAATACGAGCTGAACCTATTTGCGTATACAGCTATGCGTAGTGCTTACGAGCACGGCGGTGAGTGGCTAGAGCAAGCGCTTAGTTATATCGAAGCCAACATTGAGTTGACGGTGCAGTTTTTAAATGAGCATTTGCCTGATATTAAAATCATGCACCCAGAAGCATCGTACCTAATTTGGCTAGATTGTTCAGCATATAGCCAAGACGATCAGGCGCTGTATGATGCGCTTAGAGCTGCTAAAGTTGAGCTAAACGCCGGTATTAAATATGGCGAAGAAGGACATTTAAAGATGCGCCTAAATGTGGCCTGCCCTAAAGAAATATTGAGGGAAGGGTTGACTCGCATTCATGCAGCGTTGAGTGATGCTACGTAGTAAACTTAGCAAATGGCTGATGAACAGAGAGGAAGATAGTTTCCTCATAACTGGGTTTACTGTCTACTTTTTGCTTATTTTTGTCATTGCTTAGAGGGTAATTATATAAATTGAGGGTATGCGCGAATAATAATCGCGAATAATCGAACATCTAATAGCCAATAGAGGGCGTAAACTTGTTAAAATAGGGCACCAATTTATCTATTGATGGATATCGATTTATGACCACTGCTGCTGCCACTCCTGCAATCAAAGAAGATCGCATCTTAATCCTCGATTTTGGCTCGCAATATAGCCAGTTAATCGCTCGCCGTGTGCGCGATTCTGGGGTGTTTTGTGAGATGTTCCCTTATGATATCGACACTCAGCGCATCATCGATTTTGGCGCAAAAGGCGTCATCTTGTCAGGTGGCCCTGAGAGCGTCCACGCAGAAAACAGCCCACGTATCAACGATGCGGTATTTGATCTAGGCGTGCCAGTACTAGGTATCTGCTACGGTATGCAAGCAATGGCAGATCGTTTCGGCGGGCAAGTTCATGCCAGTGATATTCATGAGTTTGGCGCGGCGACTATCGAAGTAAATGGTCACTCGCAGCTGACTGACGGTATCGAAGACAGCAAGACTGACGGCGCGGCTGCCAAGCTAAACGTTTGGATGAGTCATGGTGACAAGGTCATCGAAGTACCTGAAGGCTTCGACATCATTGCTAGTACGCCAAGCTGTCCAATCGCGATTATGGCCAATGATGATAAGCAATACTACGGCCTACAGTTCCACCCAGAGGTCACGCATACGTTACAAGGTCAAGCGCTGCTTGGTCGTTTCGTGCATCAAATCTGTGAATGTGCAGGTGAGTGGACGCCAGACAATATCGCTGATATGCGTATCGCACAGTTAAAAGAGCAAATCGGTGACAAGCAAGTATTACTAGGTCTATCGGGCGGTGTTGATAGTTCAGTCGTTGCCGCGCTATTGCACAAAGCAATCGGCGATCAGCTGACTTGTGTGTTCGTTGATAACGGTCTATTGCGTTTGCATGAAGGCGACCAAGTCATGCAAATCTTTGCAGAAAACATGGGTGTGAAAGTCATCCGCGTCGATGCCGAAGACTTGTTTTTAGATGCGCTAGCAGGCGAGTCTGACCCAGAGAAGAAACGTAAAATCATCGGCAAGACATTCATCGACGTATTCGCTGATAGCGCGCGTCAAGTGAGTGAGCAGAGCGATGGTAAAGTCGTTGAGTTTTTGGCACAGGGTACGATTTACCCAGACGTTATCGAATCTGCTAAGTCGCATCAAGGCAAAGCGCATGTGATTAAGAGCCATCATAACGTAGGCGGTTTGCCAGATGATTTGGCATTTAAACTGATTGAGCCGTTACGTGATTTGTTTAAAGACGAAGTGCGCAAGCTTGGTATTACCTTGGGCCTACCTGCCAAAATGATCTATCGTCATCCGTTCCCAGGTCCAGGTTTGGGCGTACGCATCCTTGGCGAAGTCAAAAAAGAATATGCTGATATTCTGCGTTTGGCTGATGCTATCTTTATGCAAGAGCTTGAGCGCTCAGGCTGGTATGACAAGACGGCACAAGCATTTGCCGTATTCCAACCAATCAAATCTGTCGGCGTGGTCGGCGATGGCCGCCGCTATGCGTGGGTAATCGCGCTACGTGCGGTTGAGACGGTAGACTTTATGACCGCTCGTTTTGCGCATCTGCCGTATGATTTGATCGAGACTGTATCGAACCGCATTATGAATGAAATCGCTGAAGTATCACGCGTGACTTATGATGTGTCGAGCAAGCCACCTGCAACGATTGAGTGGGAATAACATCAAGCCAAAAATCTGATTATTTCAATATAGTAATAAAAAAAACACTCAACTTGGTTGGGTGTTTTTTTTGTTATCCAAAGAAGTAGAAGACAAGTAAATGTTAGTGCTCTATCTCACTAACTATTATGCTATCTTTGGAATTGATTTTGGACAATTAAAAACGGTTCAATAAAAGGAATTCGGAAATGGATGAAGAACCTAGAAAAGAATACAAACTACCATCAATGTTAGAAATGTTCGATAAAGTTCAGAGTCAAATGAACCCGTTATCCTACCAGCTCGAAAAATTAAACAGTATACAAGGGATAGCAAACCAGTATGAGCATCTTAACCCAGCTGTAAATATTGCGGATATTGCAAGAAAAGCTGTTCAACCAGTAGATTTGGCTTCCAGCAATGTTGTAGACCATATTGCAGTAGCAATGAGTGCTCAGTTGAGAGTTCCAGAAGCAATGGCCGTGCAAGATAATTTTCTTGAAATGAAAAAGGGGATGGGTGCCTACAATAATAGTCTCATGTCTGAGAGAGAGAGCCTGATACAAAGTACAGGAGGAACTAGTATATATGAAAATATGATGTCATCAGTAAATCTAATCAGGGATTCGTTAGAACCATATAGAAGCACTTTTGATGCAGTGCGTACCTCATTTGAAGCAAGTGAATCTTTTAAACTTGCAAGAGAGCTACAATCGCAAGTAGTTTTAGCTACTTCCACATTATCAAAATACTCGGATGTTTTTGAGCAGTTTAATTCGTTACGCAATCTTGAGTATTTTCAATCAATATTTGAACTAAATAATTTTCAGTTTGAAGAAGTTGTAAGCATTAATTTAACGCAAGGAGATATAACGAGATTTACAGAAAAACCGATATCTGAAATTGAGTCTGATTTAAGTGATGAAATCAAATCAGGAAAGGGTTTTAGTTTATATTCAGATCAGGATAAGAAATATTTATCTTATATTTACCATTATTATCTACTACCATTATTTTTTGGCTATTTATTTTTAAATATGTCGAATATTCTTCAGGCTAAAGAAGAGTTAAAAGTAATGGAAACTAAGCAGGAAATAAGGTCATTTACAAGATCTTCACATACTACGTTTGACCGTAAAGCATTAAAAGGTCATCGATTTGTTATGGTTAATTTACTTAATTTTCGCGATAGACCTAGTATGAATTCTAACGTGATTGATTCTTTACCGATTGGTACTACTGTAAGGGTTTTAAACAAATCTGAACGCTCGTGGCTTCTTGTAGAAGTCGAAATTAATGGTGAATTAGAGCAAGGTTGGGTTCTAAGACGTTATACAACTTATTTTAAATAATTTAAGTATGAATAAGGCTGTTTCTGAAACCTAAAAAAAGCAGCACCTCAAAAGAGATGCTGCCTTTTATTTATAAGACTAGCTCTTAAAAAACTAACCCTTCACATTCACCACATAACGCCCAACTACTTTGCTCGACATAAAGCGATCTAAGTATTCTGGCGTTTGCTCTAGCGTAATCTCTTCACCATAACTCTCAAGATTAGGGAGTTTCATATCAGTGGCGACACGTTTCCAAATGGCTTCTTTATCAGCCAGCGGAATATAAACCGAGTCGATACCCAGTAAAGATACCGCACGGGTGATAAAAGGTATCACCGACATCGAAAAATCAGCGCCGCTTGCTAGGCCACAACTGGTTACCGCACCGCCAGATTTGGTTTGCTTGAGCAGGTTGGGTAAGTAGTCGCCGCCAATGGTATCAATAGCATTGGCCCATAGCTCACGGCCGACAGGCTTATTACCGATTTCATTGATGGTATCGCGATGACGTACTTCGCTCGCGCCAAGCTCTTTTAGATGTTCGCTTTGCTCTGGTTTACCTGAGAATGCAATTACGTCATAGCCGAGCTGCTTTAAGATAGCAATACTGATCGTACCGACGCCACCTGTTGCGCCTGTTACAGCGACTGGGCCATCACTTGGTTTTGCGCCCATTTTTTCTAGCTTTTGCACACTTAGCGCTGCGGTTAAGCCGCCTGTACCATAGGTCATCGCTTCTTTTAGCGTGAGTGTTTCTGGACAAGCCAGTGCCCAATCTGCTGGGATTGAGATCATCTGACCGAGACCACCATCGGTATCCATACCGAGATCATAGCCGAATACCAATACTTCTTGCCCTACAGTAAACGTGCCTGATTTGTCACTGACGACGACGCCTGCTGCATCGATACCAGGGGTATGCGGGTACTGTTTGGTGATTCGTTTATTACCAGTGGCTGACATCGCATCTTTAAAGTTTAACGATGAATAATGCACTTCGATGAGCAAGTCATTCTCTGGCAAGTCACTGACTTTGCGCTGTTGGATGCTTTTTTTGAATTCACCATCGCTGGTTTCTTCAACGACTAATGCTTTGAATGTTGTATCGTTTGACATGGTTATATCCTTATTAAATATTATTATTTGGGTTGATAGGCAATTGCTTATGAAACTAATTACTTTGAAATAATCATGACAACAGCATGGTTAAAATAAAAAAGCCCATAGTATTATCTAACGAGTAATACAGATGGACTTTTCATATTTATGATGCCTTTAATGACAATCAATGCAAGGTTAGAGTATTGCTTAAGGCTTTAGAATAACTTTACCTTTTTTGCTTGATTGTACTTTTCCAGAGACGGCAGTCGTGATGTCGTCCAGACTATAGATAGCTTCGATAGGTAGCTTTAGGTCGCCGTTCGAAGCGCGCTCTAGTAGCTCATCGATTAGACGTTGTTTGTTTTCTAGATCCATTTCTTGACTGGTTTTGCTACCCCAGAAGCCTTTTACAACGGCTTGCTTAAAGATCAAGCTACCAGCGTCTAATGCCATTGGCTTGCCTGACATGATACCAAATGAGACCAGCGTGCCTTTGCTGCCAAGTAATGATAGTAGCTCGTTGCTCGACTCACCACCGACTGAATCGACGGCTGCTGTAATCTTATCATCACCAATGATAGCGCGAACTTGGTCTTTCCAGTCGTCATCAGCAGTGACGACATTGTTTTTGATACCGAGGGAGGTCAGCTCTTCCATCGCATCTTTACTACGTACAAGGTTGATCGTATTTACACCGCGTGCTGCTGCTAGCATGGCAAGGGTTTTACCGACAGCGCCGTTTGCCGCGTTATGAATAATCCATTGACCTTTATCTACTTCTAGGAACTCTAATAGCATTAGGGCAGATAACGGCATCGCAATCAGCTGGGCAGCCAACTCGTCTTCGATACTATCAGGCATGTTAAATACCATACTGGCAGGGGCGACAAAATACTCTGCCCACGTTTCATGCACACTGGCACACGCCACACGCTGGCCAACACTGAACTCTGTCACATCATCGCCCACGGCATCGATAATACCTAGCGCTTCACTACCACCGATGGCTGGCATCTCAGGCTTATAGCCATATTGACCACTTACCGTTAGCAAGTCATGGTTGTGAATAGGGGAGAGGATGGTTTTGATACGGACTTCGTTGGCTGCTGGCTGTGGCATGGGGCTGTCGCCAACGCTCAATACGTCAGAAGGTTTGCCAAAGCTGTTATGAATAGCACTACGCATGATGATTTCCTTTATCTATTTATGATTTAATTTACGTATAAGTGTATGAATAACCGACTATAAACATCATGTCATTGAGATCATTCATCGATGTATTTTTTCTTCTAGTAGAAACGATACCATGATAATGATGCTTAGAGGTTATCGACTAACAAAGACACTATACTTAAAAATAGACTGGTCGTCTAGGAGTCGGATACATTTGCGCTAACGGGATTTTGTTATAGAAAGCTTGGCTTACATCGGTAATATTCTTTGTGTTACTGCTCACACTGATGTAGAGCTGTTCATGTTATTTGATTTGTGGGATTCAGCAGGATTCTCTAATGAATAGGGCTTTTTAGAGAGAAACTAAAAATAAAAATCATTGGTGACATGACTCAATGAATTATAGCGAATATCTTAATTAATCACCGTGCTACTCAAGGTCGCACTAGAACGTATCACATGAATGGTCTTCCATATGATTATCTAAATTATCAAATGTCTTAAGCTTAATAATAGAATACGATTCCAAGTATTAGTTCGTAAGCACTATAAAATGTCAAACATATGTCAGATACAATTTATAACATATGAGTAGCATTTTGACGAGTGATGGGTTTTTTATAAAAAAATCGGTTAAATCTTTGTAGAATTCCGTAAATTAGTATGTTTTTTGTTCATTTTTACTCATTAATAGTATATGCAGATGTTTGACTAAATTCACGTTTTTTCTATGAACTGAAAAATTGTTGACATTGATAACTTTTTTTACTATTACTATTACCAATAGTTTTCTAACACACATTATGAACAGATGGTAGTCATCTAGACAGCCACTACAAACAATCCAGATAATTATGATGATTACAAAGTTACTGGTCAAATTATGGCCTTTAACGACGTAAATAATGCATATGAAAACGATATATTAACTGTAAATGGATTTACTACTAGATTAGTTAATCTGATCGCCACCTGCCTGCTAGGACGCCATATGACCCGCAATTCTGTCTCCCTTCGTACTGCTGTATTTTTACCGACTTCTCTTGTACTTGCCATGTTTATGACAGGGTGTAGTGATAATGCGGCCACTAGTAGTACCAATTCGTCAGCCAATATTGATCCAAACGTACTAGCGGATACTCAAGAGCTGGTCATTAATAATGGAACAGAGCCTGAATCGCTTGATCCACATAAAGTGTCTGGTGTACCTGAGTCTAATATTGGTCGTCAATTATTTGAAGGGCTAACCAATACCGATGCAGACGGTAAAACCATCCCAGGAATCGCAACTGAGTGGGAGAGTCCGGATAACAAAGTATGGACTTTCAAATTACGTGATGCCAAGTGGTCAAATGGCGATCCGGTTACTGCGCAAGACTTTGTCTATAGCATGCGCCGCCTAGTCGATCCAAATACAGCGTCGCCTTATTCAAGCTATTTGGTTGATGCTAAAGTAGTTGGTGCTGATAAAATCGTTGAAGGTGCTGCAGGTATAGATACGCTTGGAGTAAAGGCAATCGATGACAAAACTCTGCAGGTCACTTTGTCAGAGCCAGTGCCTTATTTTCCAGATATGCTTATTCATAATTCCGTCAAACCTGTGCATCAAAAAACAATCGAAGCATTTGGTGATAAATGGACGGATCCTGCCAATATCGTCGTCAACGGCCCTTATAAAGTCAGTAAATGGCAGATTAACGATGAGCTCGTTTTGACACGTAATACCTCTTATTATGACGATGCCAATACAACGCTTGATACAATCACGATGCTACCTATTCCTTCTAGCACAACCGATGTAGCACGCTATCAGGCTGGTGAAGTGGATGTCACTTATAATGAAATTCCAACCGAGCAGTTTGCTTCTTTGAAAGAGAAAAATGGTGATGAGCTCAGAGTTTCACCTTATCTCTGTACCTATTATTACGAGTTCAATACCGTCAAACCTCCTTTCGACAACCCTAAAGTACGTCGTGCCTTAGCCTTGTCACTAGATCGTGACACCATTGCCGATAAGGTTATTGGACAAGGCCAAACAGCGGCTTATCAGCTCACACCTATAGCAGCTAATGGCAAAGTGGAAAACAAACCAGAATGGTCCACGTGGGATAAAGAGAAGCGTATTGCTGAAGCCAAAAAACTACTAAATGAAGCTGGTTACAACGAGAGTAATCCGCTCTCCTTTGAGCTGCTTTACAACACCAATGACAATCATAAAAAGGTCGCAGTTGCCGCCACTTCGTTATGGAAACAAGCGCTCGGTTTCGTCGATGTAACCTTGACCAATAAAGAATGGAAAACCTATCTTGATACACGCCGAAACGGTAACTATCAAATCGCTCGTGCTGGTTGGTGTGCCGACTACAACGAACCTTCAGCATTTTTGAATATTGCCAAATCTGACAATAGCGGTAACTACGGTAAGTACGCCAATGCCAATTTTGATAGCTTAATGGCTCAAACGTTAAAAGCGGGCGTCACGCCTGAGCAACGTGCAAGCTTGTATCAAAAAGCGGAAGCACAGTTAGATCAGGATATGGGGTTACTTAATATCTATCACTATGTCAGCCCTCGTTTGGTAAAACCTTACGTCATCGGCTTTTCAACGAAAGATCCTCTAGACAACTGGCAAGGTAAAGATATCTCTATCGCCAAGCACTGATCATCAAAGAATGACATCCAATAGTCTTATCAGCAGGCGCTATGAAAAGGAGTAATTCCGATTGATAGCGTCCGTCTGCTATGGACCAGAGAAAGTCTGAAAGTGGCGTAAATACTCAAAACGAGCATTTTGAAATCAAGCGTTGTTGTACAGGTAACCTTATAAAGAGGCATTATGCTAAAGCTTATTTTTCGGCGGATTTTAGAAGCCATTCCGACCATGTTTGTTTTGATAACCGTGTCTTTTTTTATGATGCGTTTGGCACCGGGCAGTCCTTTTACTAGTGAGCGTAGTTTGTCGCCAGCAGTATTGGCCAATATCGAAGCCAAATACAATCTCAATGATCCTATGTGGCTGCAATATGTTAATTATCTAAAGCAGCTGGCTCTAGGCGATTTCGGACCATCCTTTAAGTATAAAGACTATACAGTCAATGAATTGTTATCGCAGTCGTTTCCGGTATCAATGGAACTTGGCTTGTATGCTTTTATATTAGCACTGGTGTTGGGGCTTATTCTTGGGGTGATAGCTGCGCTCAAGCAAAACTCTTGGATGGATTATATTCTGATGGCGTTTGCCATGACGGGTGTCGTGATTCCAAGCTTTGTAAAAGCCCCCTTATTGGTATTGGTGTTTGCGATTCTTTTACAGTGGCTGCCAGCTGGTGGCTGGAATGATGGAGCAGTGCGAAACCTGATACTGCCCGTTACAGCTTTAGCATTGGCTTACGTCGCTAGTATTGCACGTATCATGCGTGGCTCGATGATTGAGGTGATGAATAGTCAGTATATCCGTACGGCAAAGTCTAAAGGGTTGCCAATGCGTCGAATCGTGATGAAACATGCGCTCAGACCAGCATTACTACCTGTGATTTCTTATCTTGGTCCTGCATTCGTCGGCATTATCACTGGCTCTATCGTGATCGAGACTATTTTTGGTTTACCAGGTATCGGGCAGTTATTTGTGAATGGTGCGCTGAATCGCGATTATGGTGTTGTGCTTAGTTTGACCATTTTGGTTGGTGTATTGACGATTGCCTTTAACGCCATCGTCGATATTTTATACGCCATTATTGATCCAAAAATCCAGTATTGATATTGGTATTAATGGCCACTTAAAGCACACCGTATAAATGCTAATTATCACTTAAAAATACATATCAGATTCTCAATTAAATGAGTAAAAGGACGACTATGAGCCTGACCGTAGACCAGCCAACCGAGCTTATGGAACTGCCTATTAAAGTGATAAAAGGCCGTAGCCTTTGGCAAGATGCATGGCGCCGCTTTTATCAAAACAAAGCGGCAGTGACGAGCTTTTTTATCCTATTACTCGTCGGTATGTTTGTCATCTTTGTGCCCATGCTAGCACCTTTTGGTTATGCAGAGACTGATTGGAACTTTATGCAATCTGCACCGTCGATTGAAAACAAGCACTATTTCGGTACGGACTCACTCGGTCGTGATTTACTCGTGCGTACAGCAGTCGGCGGGCGAATATCACTATTGGTAGGTATCGCTGGTGCAACGGTGGCGGTATTGGTTGGTACGGTGTATGGCGCAACGTCAGGCTATCTAGGCGGCAAAGTAGATATGATTATGATGCGCTTTTTGGAGATTCTAAGCGCCTTTCCATTTATGTTCTTTGTGATTTTGCTAGTGACGATATTTGGTCGTAACCTTATTTTAATTTTCGTCGCTATCGGCTTAGTCTCTTGGCTGGATGTCGCTCGTATCGTCCGTGGTCAGACGCTGAGCCTGAAGAGTAAAGAGTTTATAGAAGCGGCGCACGTTGGTGGGGTGTCAGGGTTTAACATTATCCTGCGTCATATCGTGCCCAACGTGCTTGGCGTGGTGGTGGTTTATGCCTCATTACTAGTACCGACGATGATTTTATTTGAGTCATTTTTGAGCTTTTTAGGGCTTGGTGTACAAGAGCCAATGACCAGCTGGGGTGCGCTACTACAGGAAGGCTCGCAAACGATGCAAGTCGCTCCTTGGCAGATTTTGATTCCCTCGGCTTTCTTAGTCATTACTTTATTTTGCTTTAACTTTATTGGCGATGGTCTGCGTGATGCGTTTGACCCCAAAGACCGCTAGACTCAAGCTCGCTAGGAGAACAACATCATGTCAATGCAAGATAGCAATAGCGCACCTGAGAAAATAGACTCTACTGTTCGTAAAGTGGGCGCTGACTCAGTGCTCAATACCCAAGCCCATCAGGCTAAACAAGTCAGTCAAGAAAGCAGCTTATTAGCGGTTAAAGATTTATCTGTGCAATTTAAAACCGAAGATGGACTTGTAACCGCAGTGAATGGTTTGAACTTTAATCTGCATGATGGTGAGACGTTGGGTATCGTTGGTGAGTCAGGCTCTGGCAAGTCACAGACGGCGTTCGCTATCATGGGTTTGCTGGCAAAGAACGGCCGAACCAAAGGCTCAGTAAAATTTGAAGGCAATGAGCTATTAGGTTTATCGCAAAAAGCATTGAATAAGATTCGTGCTGAGCAAATCGCTATGATCTTTCAAGATCCGATGACCTCACTCAATCCTTATATGAAAATAGGCGATCAGCTTGCTGAGGTGTTGATTCTGCATAAGGGTATGAGCAAAAAAGATGCGTGGGCGGAGTCGATATGTATGTTAGATGCGGTCAAAATTCCTGAGGCAAAAAAACGGATTGGTATGTATCCGCATGAGTTTTCAGGAGGTATGCGCCAACGGGTAATGATTGCGATGGCGCTGCTCTGTCGCCCTAAATTACTGATTGCCGATGAGCCAACGACAGCACTTGATGTGACCGTCCAAGCACAGATTATGGTGCTGTTAAATGAGCTAAAGCGTGACTTTGGTACCACTATTATTATGATTACTCACGACTTGGGTGTGGTGGCTGGTATCTGTGATCGAGTACTTGTGATGTACGCTGGTCGCACCATGGCATATGGCGAGACGGAAGAGATTTTTTATACACCGACGCATCCTTATACTATCGGGCTATTAAAAGCTATTCCGCGTCTTGATGATGATAAAGGTAAGCTTGAAACCATTCCTGGCAGTCCGCCCAATCTACTGAATCTACCGACTGGCTGTCCTTTTCATGAACGTTGTACGCATGCCATGGATATCTGCCGTGATGTACCACCGCCGCTTGAGTTTTTACCAAATGAGCGTCAACGTGCTTGCTATTGGCATCCTGAGATGCAGATTGATGATGCAGGAGACGTTACCAAGGGTATGGCAACAGATACTGACCCTAAGACTAATATCAATAACCTATCGACATTGGAGGGCTAGGAC
Source organism: Psychrobacter sp. 28M-43 (assembly GCF_014770435.1). Lineage (NCBI taxonomy): Bacteria > Pseudomonadati > Pseudomonadota > Gammaproteobacteria > Moraxellales > Moraxellaceae > Psychrobacter > Psychrobacter noctis. The sequence goes on from NZ_CP061739.1 coordinate 24,924, forward strand.
ATGACATTATCTAATATAGGCATAGTCAAAGAAAGCCAAGCTCCACTACTACAAGTGCAGGATGTGCATACGACGTTTAATATCAAACAAAAAGGGACGTACTTTTGGCACAAGCCTGACACCTTAAAGGCTGTCAATGGTGTCTCGTTTGAGCTATTCGCTGGCGAGACTTTGGGTGTGGTAGGTGAGTCGGGCTGCGGTAAATCGACGCTGGCAAGAACGATTATCGGCTTAGTGAGAGCCAATGCTGGCAGCATAAAGTTTGGTGATGAAGAGATAGTAGGCGCCTCTAAGAAAACCATGAGAATAAAGCGCAAAGATATTCAAATGATATTCCAAGATCCGCTAGCGTCGCTTAACCCACGCATGACGGTAGGCGATATCATCGCAGAACCACTGCGTACCTACTATCCAGAAATGAAAAAATCTGACGTACAAGATGAAGTACGTACAATGATGAAAAAGGTTGGGCTACTATCTAATCAGATTAACCGCTATCCGCATGAGTTTTCTGGTGGTCAGTGTCAGCGTATTGGAATTGCTCGCGCTCTAATACTAAAGCCTAAAATCATCATCTGTGATGAGCCGGTATCGGCTCTTGATGTCTCGATTCAAGCGCAAGTCATTAACTTGTTGCAAGACATACAGCAAGAGATGGGGTTGGCGCTTATCTTTATCGCCCATGATCTATCAGTGATTAAACATATCGCGGATAGAGTGCTTGTTATGTATTTAGGACATGCCGTCGAGCTAGGTATAAACGAAGCTGTATATGGAAATCCGACGCATCCCTATACACAAGCACTGATGTCAGCGGTGCCATTACCTGATCCTATTGCCGAACGTAATAAGGTCATTCAGTTATTAGAAGGCGACTTACCAAGTCCAATCAATCCACCGTCAGGCTGCGTATTCCGTACTCGCTGTCCAATAGCGGATAGCGAGTGTGCCCAAATCAAACCTGTGTTAGAAGGTACTTTGGACCATAGAGTGGCTTGTTTAAAGAATAAGGTTGAGCTTTAATTAACCTACATCCATGATGCTATCGGTATAAAGAACACTAGTATAGATAATTCATCAGCGTAGTCAGTGATGTCCACTATGTAGTAATTTTAGCTGCGGTAGGGCATATTTCAATAAAACTCTATTCTACTCAGTACGTGCTCTTGTACTAGATAGGCGCAGATGTACGCACTTGGCCACGCAAACATAAAGGCCAGTCCCCACGAATGCATCAACTCCATAAAAAATCCGTCGATAAAGCCTTGTTTGACTACCAACAGGGCTGTTGAGATAATCAGTGACATCATCATCGCCATCAGACCTGTAAAGATAAGGCGGTAATATTTGCGGCGCGTACGTATTCTGATAGTGGGGAAGTTGGCCATAGTATTCGGTTGTCCTACATAGTGTTAGCTACGCCCAGCCTATGATGCGGGCATACATTGTAAATATAATAGTCAGATAATGAGCAGTCACGATAGATAGGGTGTGTACTACCAGTGTTCATCATACTCTGTGATACCGAACGGGTAAAATCGTTATTATCAATGGTAGGGTTCACGTTATATTATTAATAAGTACTCTGCCAATCTAAACGAAAAAAGAAACACCAGAATATCTGATGTTTCTTTACTATCTCGTAGGATTATACAAATGAACCATTTATGAATATCTTAATTCAACTGCAAAGATCCCTTTGCATTCATCAATAGCTCAACCACATCATCACCACTAATTACTTCAAAGCGCTTGTCGATATCTGACTCTTCTACACCGTTGTGTTTCATACAAGCGCCGCAGACCAATACTTGGCCACCTTTTTCGATAAAGGCTTCTAGTAACTCACCAGCTGGCTCAAACGGATCGCCGATATCTACATTGTCTAGCGCGTTTGGTTTTGCCAGATGCACCGCATCCACCATTAATATCACAGTAGCAGAATGGCCTTTTTTCAGTGCCACGCCTGCCATGGTAAACGCTAAAGTAATTTTGCTTGGGTTTGATTCACTATTATCAAATAACGTGCCGACATAATCTGTTGTATTAGCCATATTATTCTCCTTATAAGACTATATTTGTTTTGTCTGAGTATGTACTCACTCCTATCCTAACATTTATTATATGTATTTATATAATGAGTTGTTATGAAATAGTAGCTATAAGGTTGCTTGCTTGTACTATCTGTTAAATAAGTTAAAAGTAATGGATTTCTAGCTTACAAAGTTAAGTTAGTCAGCTGTATCGATAGGCGGCCACGGACGATCAGCATCACTTTTGATCCATTCAGCCACATAACCCGTTGGCGGTAGATCCCAGTCAGATTGGCCAAGTGCAGCTAGTACTTGTGCCGTGTAGATCACTCTACCACCCTTGGTAACACCGGTACGCAGTAGACCAGATGAGCAGGGCTGTCCTTTGACCCACATAGATTGCTCAATATACAGCCAGCGCGCGTCGATACCGACGATTTTGGTTTTGAGCGTGACTTTTTGAAAGGCACGAATACGCTTACGGTATTGAATAGTGCTGCCAGCGATGACCAAGCCCCAGCGTTTTTTTAACAACTGCTTGCCAAGCCCAGTCCGTACCGCAAAGTCCATACGACCCAAATCATAAAGCGTAAATACGCGGCCGTTATTCATCTCCAAAAAATTATCTATATCGGATAAGCGGCAGCGAAACTGAATCTCACTGGTGTCCTTAAACGTCAGTGTGTCGCCCTTTTTTGCTTTTAGAGCAGCATGAGCGATGGTACTAGCATAACGGATAAATGGGTACATAAAACACTCTCAAAAGGTTATAAACGTTGGCGTTATTATTTTGTCATTGATGACAGTGATTATTTATTGTCAGAGACCACATCTTGAGAAGGTTCGCTAGTAGAAGCCACACCAATCCAATTAAAATAAGCGCTGACAGTTTCAGGTATCCAGTTGATATCGAATTTTGAAGTCTTGGACTTTTTATCATCGGTGACAGACGATTTGTTTTTGGCCTGACCATTGTCTGAGCGATAACGCAGATAGCCAATATGTCCGCCGTGGTCAGTATCTAAGATAGTGACACTCTCAGAGACATCATTTGGCGTAGCCGTGAAGCCGATGAAAGGATCATCTTTTGCACTGATTAATAGCAGGGGATGAGTGACATTGCGCAAATACGGCATGGCGGATGCAGTATGGTAATAGTCGTTTTTGGAGCGATATCCGTGACGCGGCGCAGTAAAGATATCATCGAAATCACTGATACGATTGGCAGCTTTGATAGAGTTGATTTCATCCTGCGTGAGATCGTTTGCCAATGCTTTTTTGATAATTGGGTTAAGCAGATAAGGCGTATAGATACGATGACTCAAGAAGCTGTGCATAGTAATGGCAGCTGAAGACATATCGACTGGCGCGGAGATGACAACAGCACCTTTACATAGGACTTTGTCCTCATATTCGCCCATGTATTTGGCCAGTGCATTGCCACCTAATGAGACACCAACCGCATAGATATTGGCATACTGCTCACGCAAGTTTTGTAGCGCATGATGTACCTCGTCCGTATCGCCGGCATTATAAAAAACTGTGCCACTAGCAGGAATACCACCGCAACTACGGAAATGTGCCACCACAAAGTGCCAGCCTTGCGCGTGCATTTGGTACGCTAGTGCGCGCGCATAATGACTGTCACTACTGCCTTCCATGCCGTGGAATAGCACAATCAATGGGGTTTGCTCAAGCTCGCCATCTTTTGATGCTTCTATAGGGTGCGCATCATAAAAGTCATAGGCAATATCACTCTCGTCCAATGAGTCTTTTTCGACCACGCGGCGGTAGGTGGGTGCCTTTGGCGCAAAAAACTTAGGCAAGATGCTTTGCAAGTGTGGATTGGTTAGCCAAAAGGGCGGCTTAAAAGGGGCTGGAGAAAAAGGTTTGGTTGAAGTTGACATATATTGGTCTTATTTAATGATCGTGGAAAAACAAATAGAGTAGTGTGATAAAGGTTTTTTTATCATAACGCCAGTACCCGTGAAAACCAATAATTTTCAGTGAACGCATGATTACTGAAAACAGCTACTGAAAACAGCTACTGAAAAATCTAACAAATAAGCATATTGAAAAGAGAGCTGTCCAAAATTTGCGACGAGAGTAGTTAAACAGAAAATTTTATTATTCTGGCTTATCCAATACTCGACCATCCATCGCAAGTCGCGCTTTTAAATTTTCGACATCTGCTTCAGCAAGTGTGGCGGTTAAGGTTACTTGCTTGCTATAGGCGACATCGTCGATATGACCGCCAAGGCTCTCTAACATATAGCGGCATTGCGCTTCAGTCGCAAACTCTGCCAGTATTTGAATCTGGGTCATCGGTACATAAGGGTTTAGTATCATTTCATCGACGGCCGCTTGGGCAGAGCCTGCATAAGCACGGGTCAGACCGCCAGCACCCAATTTGATACCACCGAAATAACGCACCACGATGACAATTACGTTGCCGATCGACTTATGCTGCAGCACATTTAATATCGGCCTTCCTGCCGTACCGCTGGGCTCGCCATCATCATCGAAACCAGCGCTAGTGGTATTATCTGGATCACCGATAATGTATGCCCAACAGAAATGCCGTGCATCGGCATATTGCTCGCGCAGTTGTTCCACGTGAAACATTGCTTGCTCGCGAGAGGTCACCGGATAGGCGTAAGCGATAAACTCAGATTTTTTAATTTCGAGTCGCGTGGTAACGGCACGTTTTAACGTTTGATAGCTCATATTTCATCAGGCTTAGGTTGGATATGTTAAACTGGTCTGACTTTCACTGGCTTTTGTATTGGGCACAGTGTTCATTTAATTTTTCATTATAGTACCATTTCTAACCATCGAAGATAACGAGCCGCTCACGGCTGAGTGCTGGCGTCGTTAGTTTCTGATTTAGGGCTGGTATAATAAAACCGATGGTAGTAAATAGTATGCGTTTAGATAAATTCATTAGTAAAGCCACCGAGCTGTCGCGCAAAGAGTCAAAAAAAATCATGCACGCCGGCGAAATCACCGTAAACGATCAAGTGGTTAAAGATCCTGGCCTACATGTCGATGTCGTCAATGATGATGTGATGTGGGCAGGCGAGCCGTTGTCGGTTGCTGCGGGCAATCGCTATATCTTGTTGTACAAGCCTGAAGGTTTTGAGTGCACGCTAAAAGTTAAAGAGTATCCAATTGTCACCGAACTGATTGCTGTACCAGAATTGGGTAGCCTGCGTATCGCTGGACGTCTCGATGTCGATACCACTGGCGCATTGCTCATGAGTGATGATGGCGGCTGGCTACATCGTGTCACCAGTCCTAAGCACGAGCATGCAAAGGTGTACGAGCTGACATTGGCAGATGCAATGGATAGTGATGCACAAGAGAAAGCCGTGAAGAAAGTGGCTGAAGGCATCTTGCTTGAAGGTGACTATGAGCCAACCAAGCCTGCTATTCTTGAGTTCATTGATGAAAAACATGCGCGTCTGACATTAGAGCAGGGCAAATACCATCAGGTCAAACGTATGATGGGCTACTTCGGTAATCGAGTCACGGAGCTGCACCGCGCCAGTATCGGTCACATCAATCTAGAAGGCCTAGAAAAAGGCGATAGCCGTTTCTTAACGCCAGAAGAAGTTGCCAAGTTTTAAGAAATAAGCACTAAAACTATTAAGCTTTGGCCTTAGTATTTGTCTTGAAACTATCGTTTTGAACCCATTAGCAGCCGCTACCCAGTGTGCTGCTTTTTGCGGTCTGCTATATTGTATTTATGTCTACTACCTACCTGTGTTGCCTATCTCTTAAAGCTAAGTAGCAGTTTTGCGACTTTAGCCATTTTGTGCTTTGCAAAACTATCCCATATGCTACAGTCTTTTTAATCTATATTTTTATGACAGACAACCCTTAAACCAACTCTAAAAATCTGACTAATCAGAAGATGTATTGCTACCTTTCAGTTAGTTGTAGATTTGGAATTGGTCTTAATATTGAAAACTGCCATTATTAAAAACCAGATAGGAATCTCTCTGTGACATTACCTGTGTTAAAGTCCGCTAGCCTAATCAGCGTCATACTATTAGCAACAACTGCGTGCGCTCAGCCAAGTTCAGCGGATGCTAATAGCAATAACGTAACGCAAAACACTCAAAATTCGCAAGCAGATCAAGCAGTGAGTGCGACTGTCGATAAACGATTGCGCCAAGTACTGACCCAAGCAGGTATCAAAACACAGATTACTTCTATTGTGCCGTCCAAACTGCCCAATATGTATCAAGTGAATCTGGCTGGGCAGTTGCCTTTGCATATCACTGAAGATGGTAGATATGTCATACAGGGTGAGCTACAGAAAAATCCAAGTAAGCAAGTTGTCACTAAAACACCATTACGTAGCACGAGTGCGCAGGTAGGCGAACCTGTCAATGCGAGTGTCAAGTCTGACATGCTAGCAAATATGGCTGCGCTTAAGAACATGAGCGCTAAAACGCCATTCTTTTATACCGCAGTACCGGGTGTTATCTGGGGAGCAACGCTAGAAGGCGTGCCGTTTTTACTATCAGATGATGCGCAGTACATTACCGATGGTGAAATATCAGTCATCGAAAATGGTCAATTTATCGGCCTCGATGAGAACTTTGAAAAACGTAAAAACCAGTCGGTGTTTGCGTCATTGGATAAAAACCAGCTGATTACTTATCCAGCAACCACTACTGAGAGAGCCGTTATCTATGTGGCGGATGATGTGAATTGCCCTTACTGCCGCCGACTGCATCAGCAAGTGCCCTCGCTTAATGCAAAAGGCGTGACGGTTAATGTCATCGGCTATCCGATATATGAGGCGTCACCGAAGCAGATGCGTGGTATCTGGTGCCAAGCGAATGAAGACAGTCGTCGTCAGGCATTTGACAAGGCAATGCTGACAGGTGAAATGACACCTGCATCAGCAAGTTGTACGGTTGACCATGTGACACCCAATCGTGAAAAAGCAGCTGGACTTGCGGTAATGGCGACGCCTGCCATCTATCGTGAAGATGGCGTGCTATATCAGGCGAGTTTTGAGAGTCCAGAATTTCTAGAATTCTTGGGTGTTGAATAATTGATTGGTATGGTTAAGTGTTTCAACAGTTCAAATACTTAAGATATTGGACTGCTAAACAAAGTAGAAAAACCGCCCTATGAATCAGTTCATAAGGCGGTTTTTTTTGGTTCTATTCAGAGGTTTTTGCGTCTCAAAAGCTGTCTTAAATAATTTATGGTAAGACGATATCAACGATTTTCCAATTGATAAGCCCTTCACGCTGCATCTCGATAGTGAGAGGATAGCCTTTTACCTGACCACTAATACTAAAGCAGTTAATACCGCAGTAGCTCAGCGTTGGCTTCTCGCTGTCATTGCCTTGGGCGACTTGCTGCTCAAGTTCGGCAGCTTGTTTTTTCATGACTTGCTGCATTTGGCTTTTGACCACGGCATCGACATCACCGCGCTGAATAATTAAGCTCTGAATTAGGTTTTTCAAGTCAACTTGATTGCTAGCGATGGCCCATGCTGCGGCTAGCTCTTTGGTTGCTGTATTGGCTTGACCTTGGGTATTAATCACTTTTTCGATATTCTGCGGGGTGATGGCCCCTTCAACTGCCTGCGCGATAAAACCATTCGCGGCTTGGGTCAACGGCTCACCACCCAATTCAGAAATTAATGGATACTTAGTCATTGTCGTCGCAAATTGGCTGGTTAGCTGGTTTTGGACGCTTGGTCGCACTTGCTCATAATCAATAGCCGCTGCGATAGTGGCACCATCTTTATCGTCATAAGCGTTTTTGAGCTGATAAGCACTGTAATAAGGCGAGCCTGCATACACTGCTACCGCAATGATGATTAATAGAATAACCAGCTTTTTCATAAGACTTGATACCTTGTCGCAATCGTCATCACTATGAGTATAAATGACCGTAGATGTGACGGTAAATATTAGCACGACTATGCACCGCTCAGGTACGAAAAGCTTTGCAGTAACCTTAATGAATCGTTTGGCTTTTGCCGCAGCGATGCCAACTGCTAATTTCATCATTTAAGAGCTTGATAAATCAGCAGACCATCTCCATAAATAGCGCAAACTTTTTATAATTGATTTGGCTAAGCAGCCTTCACCGTATTTGTTGGTTAAGTCTAAGCATTATGGTTCTATAGCTTGGTGAGTTATTATGTTTCATGTGAAACGTAATACATATCCACTAGCTAAGAACCACGAATAAGATTAAGACAATTATCAACTGAGCTGATGATTTGACGAACCGGTGTGGCTGTAAAGACGATAGGAGAGAGCATGAGTAAGCGCGATTTTTATGAAATATTAGGTGTCAGCAAGACCGCTGACAGCAAAGAAATTAAGCGAGCCTACCGTAAGCTTGCCATGAAATACCATCCAGATCGCAACTCTGATGATCCTGATTCGGAAGACAAATTCAAAGAAGCTTCAATGGCTTATGAAGTATTGAGCGACGAAGAGAAACGTTCAGCCTACGACCGTATGGGCCATGCAGCCTTTGAAAACGGCATGGGTGGCGGCGGCTTCGGCGGCGCAGGTGGCGGTAACTTCCAAGATATCTTTGGCGATATCTTTGGTAACTTCGGTGATATCTTCGGTCAGCAGCGTGGTGGCGGCGGTGGGCGTTCGCGTCGCGGCTCTGACTTGCGTTATGTGATTGAGCTGACATTAGAAGAAGCTGTACGTGGCTGCAAAAAAGAAATCAGTTTTACGGCTCCTGCGCCTTGTGATACCTGTGATGGTAAAGGGGCAAAAAATGCTTCTGATGTGGTTACCTGTCAGACGTGTCATGGCCAAGGTCAAGTACGTATGCAGCAAGGTTTCTTTGCGGTACAGCAAGCTTGTCCTCATTGTGGCGGTACTGGTAAGCAGATCAAAAACCCTTGTTCGGACTGTCATGGCAATGGCGTAAAAGACAAATCACGCACGTTAGAAGTCTCTATCCCTGCAGGCGTCGATGATGGTGATCGCGTTCGTCTAGCAGGCGAGGGCGAAGCAGGCGGCGCTGGCGTACAAAACGGCGATCTATATGTCGAAGTACGCGTCAAACAGCACAATGTCTTTACCCGTCAAGGTGCTGATCTATATATGGATGTACCCGTCAGCATTACTGATGCAGCATTGGGTAAAGAAGTTGAAATCCCAACCTTAGATGGCAAAGTAAAAATCAAAGTGGCAGAAGGTACGCAAAGCGGTAAGTTACTGCGTGTACGCGGCAAAGGCGTAACGCCAGTCCGTACTACCATGAAAGGTGATTTGATTTGCCGTGTGGTTATCGAAACGCCAGTGAATCTGACTCGTGAGCAAAAAGACTTGTTACGCCAATTCCAAGACACGTTGGATGACGATAGCAAGCATCAACAGTCGCCACATAAGAAGTCATTCTTCAAAAAAATCGGCGATTTATTCGATTAAGAAATAATCTAACTAAGTAGCTAGTATTAAACTAAGCCCAAAGGTTTCACATGAAACCTTTGGGCTTTTTATTGATAGTATAAAAAGCCCTTCGTGTGATGATATTTGCTAAACTTACGATAAATATGGTCAAAGATAATTTCACCAAATATAAAACGTCTAAGGTAAAAACATGAGCGAACAATCGAATAATAAATCTATCAACGTTGGGGTAATCGGTGCAGGCGGACGTATGGGTCGTATGCTTATCGAGGCAGTACAGAACAATCCACAAACTGCATTAAAAGCAGCGATTGAGCGTCAAGGCTCTAGCCTAGTTGGAGCAGATGCAGGCGAAGTTGCTGCTATCGGTCATTTAAATGTACAAATCGTTGATGACTTAGCTGCTGTGATTAACGATATCGATGTACTGATTGATTTTAGCTTGCCTGACGCCACTGAAAAAAACATGCAAGTTTGTGCTGAGCATAACGTCGCTATGGTCATCGGGACGACAGGATTCAATGAACAGCAAGAACAAGTACTGGCAAAAGCAAGTGAGAAAATCACCATCGTATATGCGGGTAACTATTCGACAGGCGTTAATTTGTCATTGAAGCTACTCGGAATGGCTGCCAAAGCGTTTGGTAATGATGCTGATGTAGAAATCATCGAAGCCCATCATAAGCACAAAATCGATGCGCCTTCTGGTACCGCATATATGATGGCTGAAGCCGTCGCAGAAGCGCGCGGACAGAACCTAAAAGACGTCGCTATCTATGGCCGCGAAGGACAAACTGGCGAGCGCGAATCTGGCACAATCGGTATCCACGCGGTACGTGGTGGCGAAATCGTAGGCGACCATACTGTGATGTTTATCGCAGATGGCGAAGTGGTCGAGATTACCCATCGTGCACGCGCGCGTATGACATTTGCCGCTGGTGCCGTACGTGCCGCAACTTGGGTTGTTGAGCAGGAAGTAGGTCAGTACAACATGCAAGACGTGCTTGGATTAAGTGACTAACGACTATTGATGATTGACTATAGCATTGTGTCTGATGGCTCGATGACCTAATAGCAGCAAGGGAGCGGGTATGAATAGTATCGAACGTTATGTTAGTCATAGACTGATTGGTGCTGTTTGTACCATCAACCTTGCAAGCCTATCAGCCTTTGCACTGAGTCTAGCGGTTCTACCAATTAGCGTACAAGCTAGTACTCCTCAAACCTATGTTATCCATACTTATGGTGGGGCTAGTTTGTTACCTGCAGTAAGGCAGCTATTAAGTAGTAGCGCAGACGGTGGCACGGTGACTACGTATCAAGATAAATTGGTACTGCGAACGACGGCACGCAATTATCAGGCGGTACAGCAATTGTTGTCTCAGATTGACCGTCAGCCACAGGCATTGACGGTCGCCGTACGTGTTGGCAATAGTAGTAGCGGGCAAGGTAATATTCAGCAGGGTCAGGTCATTATTACCAATCGCAGTATTCAAGGTGCAGGGGTTATTAGTCAGCGTAGCAGCCAGCAGCAGAGTAGTAATCTATATCAAGTACAAACATTATCTGGCAGTGCGGCGAGTATCAGCACAGGTACGCTTTATTCGCTAACTCAAACCTATAATGCTAATAACCATCCAACTTATCATCGTTCAGCTAACGATAATTTCAAACCACAGATTGTGATTCAGCAGAAAATACTACTGCCAACGACACAAGGGATTGCCGTCACACCAAGACTGCTGCCTAATGGACATGTGGAAGTACAACTCTCCCAAGTGGAAGAAAGATTAGTGCAGCCGAATTCACCTTATAATCAAATGAGTTCTACTAACAATTCTACTAACAGTGCTAGCAATGCTATTCGAAGTCAAAGATTGAGCAGTACGATTATCGTGCCACGTGGACAGTGGGTGACGATTGGACAAGTTTCACAAAACTCAACCAATAGTACTAGTAACAGTAGCCGTAATACTAATAATAGCCTGCCTATTTCTTTAAGAGTTGAATAGTTCACCAAGCAAACCATTAAGCACAAAAAAGCGCGACACGAGTATTAACCGTGCCGCGCTTTTTTATGAAACATTAGAAATACTAGTCAATATAAACCACTTCGAGCGGTGGGAAACCATTGAACTCTACCGATGAGTACGAATTGGTATAAGCACCAGTGGTGAGCCAATAGATTTTGTCACCAATCTCAAGCTCTTCTGGTAGCTGATAGCCGGCTTCTTCATACATAATATCAGTTGAATCACAGGTTGGGCCTGCCAGTACTACTGTACCTTCACTAGTAGACGTCTCCATCTTAGGCGTATAGACAGGATACTTGATAGCTTCACCTAGCGTTTCGATCAAGCCTTGGAATAGACCAACGTCGGTATATACCCAACGAGTCAAATCGGTATCAGACTTACGAGAGATCAGTACCACATCACTGACCAACACGCCTGAACCACCAACCAACGAACGACCCGGCTCCAAAATAATTTCTGGCATTTCGTCATCATTATAGTCATCAGTCAGATAGCTGGTAATCTCTTCTGCATAGACTTTGATAGGGTTAACTTCGCTGATGTAATTGGTCGGGAAGCCGCCGCCCAAATTGATCATTTGCAGCTTGATACCTTCTTCGTTCTTCATCCAGTCAAACATATATTTAACTTTGGATAATGCATCATCCCATGCAGCGACGTCTTTTTGCTGGCTACCGACGTGGAACGAGATACCATAAGGCACCAAGCCCAGCTCGCGTGCTTGAACCAGTAGGTCGATGGCCATATTAGGATGGCAACCAAACTTACGTGACAATGGCCATTCTGCTGTCTCTGAGCCTTGAACCAAGATACGAACAAATATTTTAGAACCTGGAGCGTGTTTGGCAATGTTCTTTAGATCTGCTTCTGAATCAGTTGCATATAGATCGATGCCTTTCTCAAAGGCATACTTAACATGCTCAGCTTTTTTGATGGTGTTGCCATATGAGATACGAGATGGCTCAACGCCGCAACCAAGCACGCGATCAAGCTCATAGATAGAGGCACAGTCAAAGTTAGAACCAAGGTTTGCTAGTAGATCGATTACTTCCACTGCAGGGCTAGCTTTCATTGCATAATGCAGTTTTGCGTTAGGAAACAGGCTTACCATCTCGTGGTATTTGGTTTCGATACGACTAAGGTCAACTACTAAGAAAGGCGTCTCGCGACCTTCAGCAGCCTTGGTAAATTTCTGCCAGCTGGCAGGTTCAAAATATTGGTCAATTTTGATCATTGTCATAGTAGTAAACCTTTTGTGGAAACTGTATCGGTTAGAAAAATTATCGCCAAACAGTGAATGCTAAATATTAACACCCACTGTAGACGTAACTATGTGAAGGATAAAGACGAAATAGAAAGATAAGAATAAAGAGTAGCGCTTTAAGAATTGACGGCTTGTGTCTGTTTTTCTGCTGATTGAGCTTCTTGCTTTTCGCGTATTTTAAGAACTTTACGGACTTTATCACGAGCACGAGTCTGTTTAAGACGAGACAAGTAATCAACGAAGATTACGCCATTTAGGTGATCCATTTCATGTTGGATACAAACAGCCAGCAGTCCTTCGACTACCTCGTCGATGACCTCACCGTTACCGTCTAACGCTTCGATACGGACTTTATTAGGACGTTCGACTTTGTCATAGACATCAGGTACGGATAAGCAGCCTTCTTCATACGGTTGCTTTTCTTCTACCAGTGGCGTGACTTTTGGATTGATAAAAACTCTAGGAGAGCTTTTGTCTTCAGACAAGTCCATAACGATAAGCTGAATATGATGATCCACTTGACTGGCTGCAAGCCCGATGCCTTGAGCATCATACATCGTCTCGATCATGTCTGCGATTAAGGTTTTGATTTCAGCAGTCACTTCCTTGACAGGCTTGGCGATAGTACGCAAGCGAGGATCTGGGTAACTTAAGATAGGGAGTAGTGCCATAACGCTCACCTCAATGATAAGGACAAAATAGGGTTGATATTATAAGATAAATGGGGACAAAAGTAATGCTTATCAATACTTTCGCAGTCATATGATGCTATATGCATATAGAAAGACTAAATTTCGATGATAAATGACATAAAAAAGCCCTGCTTAACGCAAGGCTTTGTTTATATAGTATTTTAATTAGCTAGTAATCATTTATGACCAAACTATGTACGGTTTATGACTAATTATGCACGGCGTTTATTTACGATCATTTCATACAAGAACAATAAGATAATTGCACCGATCACTGAGAATATAAGACCAGTAAAACCGCCATCAGCGTTGATACCGATTAGGCCAGCTAAGAAACCACCTAGCATTGCACCAACGATACCCAATACGATAGTCATAATCCAACCCATAGGGTCATTACCTGGTTTGATAGCACGTGCTAATAAACCTGCGACTAAACCTACAATAATCATCCAAATAAAGCTCATGTTATTCTCCTAATATTATTAATATTTATAATGTGTTACAAGTTTTGATAAATCTATTGTAAACACTCCTCGGACGCAAAAGTAAGCATAAAATGTTACTACTGTAGGGGCTATGTGAGGAAAAAGTCCGATTTGCTATCGAGTAAGGGCAATAAGTAAACGAAAGGTTACAAAGGTAGCAGTGGTGCTAACAGCGTTTATCAATGTGGTGCCTGTAGTGCTGAACTCATATAGTGAAGACATATAAATATTAGAAATAAAAAACGCAGCCATCTATTAGATGAACTGCGTTTTTATATAAGGGAATAAGAAGATCAATTTCTTTATAAGAGTTATTTCTTTATAAGAGCTGCTTCTTTATCTTAGCTAGAAGCATTAACCATTATGCAATGCGGTTAATAAACGCTGATGAATCCCTTCAAAACCGCCATTTGACATAACCACAATCGCATCACCTGCTTTTGCATGACTGCTGATATGCTCAATAATAGCGTCAATGCTTGATAACACTTGTTGGTTGCCGATAGAGTCGCTAGTAGCCTTAGCTTGTTCGATGACTTCTTTTAAGCCCCATTCCAAACCAGTAGGCTCGTACCATAATGTGTAGTCAGCAAGTGCCGCTGATTGAGCCAAACTGTCTTGATGAATACCCATTTTCATGGTGTTGCTACGCGGCTCAATAATGGCCCAAATACGTCTATCAGCTAGCTTCTTTTTGGCACCATCTAATGTGGTCGTAATAGCTGTTGGATGATGGGCAAAATCATCAAAGACTAAGATGTTATTGACGTCGCCAATCAGCTCCATCCGGCGCTTGATACCAGCGAAATCTGATAAAGCAGCACAAGCAGTCTCAACACTGACACCAACATCATAGGCAGCAGCTACAGCAACTAAAGCGTTATTGACGTTATGGATACCGCTCATTGACCAGTTTACGATAGCAGAGGCATCTTCATTAGCGGCAAAACTGACTTTGAACTGGCTACCGTCTTCTTGAATCAGCTCAGCCTGCCAATCGCTACTATCTTTCAGAGCACGCGCATTTTCGCTGGTATCAGCTAAAGTAGAGTCGATGACAGCAGTACGCCAAATAGGCGTCCAAACCCCTTTTTCTAGCGTATCTTCTAGACTAATGGTCGCGGCTGGCATAATGATTTTGCCAGTGCTTGGAATCATACGCACCATATGGTGAAACTGAGTTTGTATCGCATTAAGATCTGCAAAGATGTCTGCATGATCAAACTCAAGGTTATTCAAAATAGCAGTACGCGGACGATAGTGAACGAACTTTGAACGCTTATCAAAAAATGCAGAATCGTACTCATCTGCTTCAATCACAAAGTAGCCAGCTTTATCATAAGCGCTTTTATCAGCACCCAAATAGCTACTATGTGCAAACACTTGCTGTAAGTGCTCGTCAGTCGTATCAACTAATGGCACACCGCCAATCAAAAACCCTGCATCGATACCAGCATATTGTAATATCCACGCAAGCATAGTCGTGGTTGTGGTCTTACCATGTGTCCCTGCAACGGCGATTACGTGGCGTGACTGCAATACTTGCTCAGATAAGAACTGCGGACCTGAGGTATAGCGCAAGCCATTATCTAGCATGTACTCAATCACATCCATGCCGCGCTTCATCGCGTTCCCAACGACCACTAAGTCTGGCGTTGGTTGCAAGTGCTCTACCAGATAGCCTTCTTCGATAGTCACGCCAGCATTTTCGAGTTGAGTGGACATAGGAGGATAGACATTGGCATCTGAACCTGTGACCGTATGCCCAAGCGCACGTGCTAGCAATGCCAGTGAGCCCATAAAAGTACCACAAATACCAAGGATATGAATATGCATAGACGTTCCGTACGCGCTTGAATGAAAAGAATAGAAAGCGGATAAAATAAAGTGTGAGGTGCTTAGCTGTTAGCAGTAAAAATAACCACTTTGATAAACAATGACCAATACATCAGCTGGGCAAACAAGCAATCATTGTAAAGTAAACCCTGTTCGATGACCAATAAAAAACGCCTAACAAGTAGGCGCTATGTAGCTAATGTAATTTGGCTGTTTTAGTATGTAGAGATACGCCAGCTAACAGTCAGCATGAGGACGCTTTTATTTTCGTGATAACGTATAGTCATCCTCTAAATTATCGTGCTCATCGATCCGTATCAAATGATTGTCCTGGATATGGTAGGTCTCGATATTTTTCCCTTCATAGACAATGGTGATTTTATCATTGTCTTGTCGGTAGATACCCGATTCGAGTAGGGGTGTTTTTGGTTTTTCAGGATTATGATAATAACTTGCTTTTAGTACGGAACCATCGGCGAATAAGTTCAATGTGACATCAATACTGTCGCAATCTGTACAAGAGACCATGCCACCATAATCGCCCATCAATGTCGCTTGCAGCATACTGCTTTTCGCTTCTGTTCGCTCCATAGAGCTGTCTGCATAGGTATCTTTATTTGACTGAGCAGCAGCAATTAATGATTGCCCTTCCCCCATGTCGCTTGTCTCATCATCACTCGCTAGCTCAGCATTTCTAGCATTTTCATCTTGCAATGATTGTGAAGCCTCCTGCGATTCAGAACCAGTCGATGCGAACGTAGATACCATGTCTTTATCGGTATTGGACGAGGCACTATCACAGCCTACGAGTAGCACGCATAGTGACGCTACAAGTAACGAAGGACGCCACCGTTTTACGATAGCAAGCGTAGTAGAGCGAACGGGAGCAAAATATATCATGGTCATACCAAAAACAGTTTTTAACAAGTATTTTTCAAGCTCATCTATACTATCGACAACGTAAAGCCATTGTCAAAGATAAGGATAATAAGGCATGGGCGCGTAGTAATAATATAAATTAAGAACTTGATAGCATTATCTTATATTCAAAATACAGATAGCTTATGAGTAGAAAGCGACAAATATCTAATGCTTATCCGTTTATAAGGTAAGCTGACTAAAGATATCAAAGGCTTGAAAATATCTCTGTGGGCTTTTTGTTGTTGGCCTTATATCTAAAAGGCATGAGTTGGTAGTAGAAAGTCCTATAGGTATCGCTAATATGGATTGTAAGGTCGGGTTAATAGTAGACAAAAAAAACAGACATTGTATCGAAGATAGCAATGTCTATTTTAAAAGCAGAAGTAGGAAAGAAACCTAACGTCTTATTGAGTCATAAGATACTAATTAGCAGATTTTACGATACGCATTAATATCAACACATGTACGATCAGTAGCACACTAAATAGAATCAACGACTGCTCAGGGATACTCAATCCCATAAGCGTCCAATCAACAGAAGCACATTCGCCAGATCCTGCAAATACTTCTTTGAATACTTGTAGGATAGGGAGGGTATCAAGCCAATAGTTCAGTCCTGGTCCACAAGAAGGTACTTGGTCGGCAGGCAAATGTTGCAGCCATACATGGCGTGCTGCTACCGCAGTTGCCCAGCCGATACCTACTAGACTACCAAGCCATAGCAGTAGTCTTATCACTTTAGACTTAGGATTAAACAACGCCGATATCAGGGCAAATCCGCCCATGACGATTAGACCAACGCGCTGAAAAATACAGAGCGGGCAAGGTGAAAGCCCTAAATGACGCTGTAAATAAAACAGCGCAAAACTCATGCCTATCACGGCCATTATCACCAAAAATACTTGCAGGTTACGGTAAGTGGTTAGCTGTCGCATTGTGCGGTTACTCTTATGGGTTTATCTATAATAGATGTGGGGTAGCAATCAAGATTAAGCAGTCAAAATTTTACAGTCAGTACTTAGCAATTAGGCCTTAGCAATCAAAAACTAGTCATCAGAACTCAGCAATCAACAACTGGCAGTTAAAAGCTAGCAATCAAGGCTTAGCGATACTGCTTTAAAAATTCCATAAAGTCTTCTGTTTCAGACTGCTCAATCTCAGCTTGCTGCAAGATAGATTTTTCTGCTAATACTTCGTATTTAGCTTGAGTGTTTGGACTAAGTGTCTGCTGTAATAAAGATTCGCGATGCTGCTGAGCCAACGTAAAGCCAAGCTGCCATAAGCTGCCTAAGCGTTTACTGTCAGAATTTACTTGTGCAGAGATAGTCGACTCAGAGTGTCCTGCTTTGCCTTGCATCAATGCTACGGCTGCACGGTAATCGTTACCACCGTAGTGAGCATCAAGCAATGCAGCAAGCGGCTGCATACGCTCTAGATGCGTGAGCATCCAGCTTTCAAGTGACTGCTCTTGACCATTATTGATAATATGCAAGTCATCACGGCGACCTTCATTGACCACACGCTCAAGATTGATAGCGAGCGTGTCTTCTTCTTCAGGTAGCAAGTCTGGTGAATCACTGAACAGGCAATACAGCGCCATCACTTCCAAGAAGCAAGCACTAGAGAGACGAATACCTACGTCACTATATGGATCAAGGTCGATAGCGCGGAACTCAACATAGGCGATACCGCGACGCTCAAGCGCTTCGGTTGGTGTTTCACCGCTCATTGCGATTTGTTTAGGACGAATAGGGCTGTAGTACTCGTTTTCTATCTGCAGAATATGATTGTTGATTTGAATCGGGTTACCATCTTCGTCTTCTAAGCCAAGCTTAGCAAAGCTTTCGTGCGGTGTTTGGATAGCACGGCGTAGACCATCGACATACTCTGGCAGATAGTTGTAACGGATATCAAGCTGCTCTTGCACACTGTTAGTATAGCCAAGCTTACCCATACGCAGGCTAGTCGCAGCAGGTTTGTAATAAGTCGAATCATTGAGCAATTCTAAATCGTGCTCACGCCCTGCCAAGAAGCAAGGACATACGCTTGGACTGGCACCCAGTAAATATAAGACAAGGCTGGTTAGACGTTTGAAGTTACGAATCAGCCCTAAGTATTTCTCATTTTTGAACTCTGTCAATGTCTGGCTTTGTGCGGTCGGCGTTTTGGCTTGCCACGTCTCAAACAACGTATCACCAAAAGACAAGTTGTAATGCAGACCAGCAATCGTCTGCATGCGACGACCATAGCGGATACCAAGTCCACTACGATATAAAGTTTTTAGCTTACCCGTATTAGAGCTACCATAATCAGCTAGTGGGATATCTTCGTCTTTAGAAGACAACATGCAAGGCATCGATAATGGCCACATCAGCTCACCTTCAGGCATACCCTGATAGACCAATACGTGCAATTGGCGCAGCATATTGAGGGTCTCTTTTGGTGAGGACTTTGGTTCAGTGATGAGCTCAAGCAGGCTTTCTGAGTAATCGGTAGTAATAAAAGGGTGGGTAAGTTTTGACCCAAGTTTGGCTGGATGCGGGGTCTGTGCCAAGAAACCATCAGGCTTTACGCGTAGGCCCTCTTTTTCAATACCGCGAAGCATACCCGTTAAGTGTTGGCTATCAAACCAATTAGGGATTTCGAAATTAACAAAGCTACTCGCAAAATTACTCATAATAGTCATCTATTGTTATTTATTATGGCGGATCAAAACACGATAAGCGTTTGTCCATAAAATAGGTAAGTGTTAGGTCAATAATTCCGTCAGTTTAGCTCAAAGCTGTCTTGAAAACCACGGACAATTACAAATACGATAAGCTTTAGGCAACGCGATGTGTGAGGATTTTGACCCTGTTTTTAATACAAATTCATCTCGAATATAGCGTTATTCAGGCCAGACAGTTTGATAAAAAAAGCATCTACCTGAGAGATAGATGCTTTGTTCATTATGCCTACAAGCCATTTGACATGGTGTTCGCACACTATCGCATTATCTTAATAGTCATAGCGCGACCGCGTCTATTTGGCTTATATAGAGAATGACGAACCGCAGCCGCACGTGGTCGTGGCATTTGGATTGGTCACCACAAAACGTGCCCCTTCCAGTCCTTCGGTATAGTCAACGGTAGAGCCTTGCAAGTATTGATAGCTTAGCGAATCGACGACTAACGTCACATCACCATTATCAAAATTGGCATCGTCTTCGTTTAGATCATTGGCAAAGTTAAACCCATAAGAGAAACCAGAACAACCGCCACCCGTCACATAGACACGTAGCATAAGATCGCTATCGCCTTCTTCTTCGCGTAGACGGCGTACTTTTTGCGCCGCACTGTCGGTTAGGCTTAATACGGTTGGGTCTACTGGCTGGCTTGAGCTTGGACTAAATTGGTTGGCTGATTCGTTCATATCTACCTCAGTTGCTAGGATCAAATGCGGTCGTCGTCCTGTTTGGGTTTGCAATAGGATACTTGCAAATAAAGATACGCACGGCGTTTGATTTAATTGGGTGCTGTCATTATGGCAAAGCTATTGGTGCATTATAAGCTGTTTGTACAATTTCAAAATAGTATTTGTGCCATTACAATATTTTATTGGCTCTATTGATAGTGGGCACTTATCTTTTAGCAGTATATCATAATGGGGGTGCTGATTCGTTTGTCAAGAGTGATGCGACTACTGAATTTTACTAATGAATAGCAGTGCTCCATTTTTGATATTATGTTTTTTAAAATAACTGCGTCAATGGGCTAAACCAATAACCAGACTAAAAAATAATAGCGTGTGATTATATAAAACACTACTTAATAATATTAGGCAGTCTTAAAGCTTATTAGTCATATTACGGTATTTTACGGCTATAACCTTTATAATAGTAACAACCATGTATGAGCTCAAGAGTCGCTTGTGCAACTTAAGGTGTTTGGCGTAATAAATACTTAGTTTTGAAATAGTTATTTAATTGTTTGCCTATGGAGCAAGCGTTTGAAATAATAGCCGCCAGTTGGCATACCCTATGTGTGTTTCTTATTGCCCTATATCTATATTATTGTTGAGATGAAGAAATTATATGATCGAATTTAAAGACGTTGGTGTTCGCCGTGATGGTCGTGAATTGTTTGCAGGTGCAAGCTTTCAGCTCCATCCAGGTCACAAAGTTGGACTGACAGGCAACAACGGCACAGGCAAATCTACCTTATTTGCGCTATTACTGACGCAGATGGGTACAGGCGATACAGAGGTCACCCTTGATAAAGGTGAAGTCAGTATTCCTGATAGCTGGCATGTGGCGCACATGGCGCAGGAAGTTGGTGCTACGACGCAGTCTGCAATCGATTATGTATTGAGCGGTGATGAGCAGTGGTATGAAATTAATGCTGCGCTAAATGATTTGAGCAGTGTCAGTGATGAGCAAATTGGTGTGTTGCACCAGCAGTTCGATGAAATCGACGGATATCGTACGCCGACTAAAGCGGCACAAATTATGGCAGGTCTTGGTTTTAAAACTAGCCAGCATGAGCTGCCAGTAGAAGGGTTTTCTGGTGGTTGGCGTATGCGCTTAAACCTCGCCAAAACCTTGATGAGCCGTGCTGACTTGATGTTACTCGATGAGCCAACTAACCATTTGGACTTGGACGCTATCTTATGGCTTGAGACATGGATCAATGCCTATATGGGTCTGGTCATTGTCATTTCTCATGACCAAGCGTTTTTGGACGCGACAGTCGGTCATATCCTACATGTAGAGCAACAAAAAATCACTCTTTATACTGGTAACTATCAGCAGTTTATTCGTACCCGTCACGAGCGTATGGCGCAGCAGCAGCAAGCGTTTGAAAAGCAAGAAGCGACCAAGGCTCACTTGGATGACTTCATTCGTCGTTTCCGTGCTAAAGCCAGTAAAGCTAAGCAAGCACAGAGCCGTATTAAGCAGTTAGAGCGTATGGCAGAACTGTCACCAATGATGGCTGACAATCCTTTCTCGTTCCAGTTCTACGAGCCTGCAAACATGAGCTCACCGCTGATTGAGCTGACCAACGCAGATATTAGCTATAGTGAGACACCGCTTCTACACAATGCCAATGTACAGGTAACCCCTGACACCCGTCTTGGCTTATTGGGTATGAACGGCGCTGGTAAATCAACGCTGATTAAAGCATTAGTCGGTGAGCTTGGCGTACTAACAGGAAAGTATCGTGTTTCGGATACCTTAAAGCTTGGCTATTTCAATCAGCATCAAATGGATATCCTAGATGCCAAAGCAACGCCTATAGAAATGCTACGTCGCCTGGCAGGTAAAACCTCTGATGCGATGCTGCGCTCGTTCTTGGGTAGCTTTGACTTCCGCGGTGAGCGTATTGATACACCAAGTGAGCTATTCTCAGGTGGCGAGCGCGCGCGTTTGACTTTGGCATTGATTGTTTGGCAGCGTCCAAACGTCCTTGTACTCGATGAGCCAACCAACCATTTAGACTTGCAAATGCGTCAAGCATTGACTATCGCCTTACAAGGCTTTAAAGGTGCAGTGGTATTGGTCTCGCATGATCGAGAGTTGATTGCCAATGTCTGTGATGAGCTGTATCTGGTACATGATGGCATCATTGAAGAGTTCGATGGCGACATTGGTGACTATGGTAAATGGCTAGCAGAGAAGCGCAAGCAAGAGAACGCATCAGATAAAAATACTGGTAAGAAAAAAAGCAAAAAAGAGAGCAAGAAGTTTGTTTCACGTGAAACAGATAATAGCCAAGCAAGTAATAAAGCATCTGATAACTCATCAAACAGTAAAGCTGCGGCGCCTGCACTTATTAGTAAAGAAGAGCAGCGTAAGCTAGCGGCTGAACAGCGTAAAATGACAGCACCTATCCGCCGCGAGATAGAGGAAACAGAAAAGACATTGGCTAAGATTGATAAGCAGCTTGTGACGCTGGAAGAAAAACTGGCCGATACAGATCTGTATGAAGAGAGCCGTAAGTCTGACTTGCTTGTATTGCTCAATGAGCAAACGGCGCTACAGCATCAGCATAGTGATAATGAAGAGAAGTTACTACTATCAATGACGACTTTAGAAGAGATGGAAGCTAAGTTCGCATAAAGCATTCTAGATAGTTAGTTATATAAACAGACATAAAAAAGGGATGGCATCAGCCATCCCTTTTTTATTACATTATTCCTTACGATATTTGCCATCACCGTACGACAGTATTTCCATCGTGGTCGTACAAAGCTGACAGTTTATTTCACCAGCAGCGGCTTTTGATAAATCAAGGATACGACCTCTAATAAAAGGTCCTCTGTCCGTGATTTTTACAACGACGCTCTGCTTTGTCTTTTGATTGGTTACTTGTACCTTCGTGCCGAACGGTAACGTGCGATGTGCAGCGGTTAAAGAGTTCATGTTGAAGATACTACCACTCGCTGTGCGCTTACCATGAAACTTACTACCGTAATAACTGGTATTGGCAGCGAAAACTGTGGTGCTAATTAGTAGCGATAAAGTGACAACCAAAGACTTGATTAAATAAGACATTTAATACCTTCAAGCAATTAATAAAATAGACAGATGCTCTTGCCTACGTTATCTATACTCCCTATGAGTATGAATAATAAGGGATTCTACAAGAGCTAGCTTGTCATATTATTACTGTCGTGTAAAAAACTCATGAGGTCAAATAGCTGTTTTTTAAGGAAAAATAGATATTTTCTAGCAAAAATAATGATGATGTAGGTACTAAAATTAGACTTATAAAGAGTTATTCTCATAAAGAAGCCGACAAAATACTGGAAAGCCAAGAACGTAATATAAATAGGTAATATATAAAGACCAAATCTATCGATATAGCATAATTAACGTTATGAAACGCTATTTAGAAATAGATAATATAATGTAAAAAAACCTTGCTATATTCTTACTATTTTGTAAATAGAGAAGGTCTGGCATTATTACAGTTCTAATATAGAGCTGATAATACTAAATTTTTAAAAAATCTAGCTTAAGGTAAAGATGTTCGCTTACCTGCATTAGAGAATATTGTAGATATCGCTTGGCATCACTACTGGTAATATTTATATAACGGTGTTTGTTGTAATTATTGCTATGATGATAAGTAGGCTACAAAAATTGCTATAGCAGAATCTAGTAGCCATTTATACCGTATCGTTTGAAATTGGCAGACTGATACCACTAATATGTTTTTATTTTGGGGAAAATAACATGGCAGAGAAAAACTACTATGACATTTTAGGGGTCAAAAAAGACGCCTCAGACGCTGATATCAAAAAAAAATACCGTAAGCTTGTTCGTCAGTATCATCCCGATGTCAGTGATCATCCAGACGCTGATAATAAGATTGCAGAAATAAACAACGCTTACGAAACGATCAGAGATAAAGAAAAGCGTGCTGAATATGACGCTATGCTCAATAATCCGTTTGCTGGTCAAAGTAGATCAAGTGGGTTTGGTGGCAATGGGCAAGCTGGGACGGGTCAAGGTGGTTTTCGCTGGGAAGATATCAAAGATCAGTTTGGTGACGGTGAGGCCTTTGGTGATGGTGGTTTTCGCTTCGATGACATTTTTTCAGCATTTGGTCGCGGCGCACGTGGGTCAACTGGTGGACAAACGGGCAGTCGCTCTCAAAGCAGCGGCTTCGATCAATTTGGTGGCGGCTTTGGGACGCAAGATAGCAAAGGTCAGGATCAGCATGCCGAGATTACCGTTGATTTATCTTCAGTCTATAGTGGCGACGACTACAGCATTAAGTTAAACGTCCCTGTTCGTCAGCCCAATGGCAATGTCGACTACGACAATAAAACTCTTAAGATCAAAATTCCTAAAGGTATCACTGATGGTAAGCAAATTCGTTTAGCAGGGCAAGGTGCTGCTGGTAGCAGTAATGGCAAAAATGGTGATTTGTTTTTGAAGGTTAAAATTCGTCATGATGCCAATATTCGCATAGAAGGCACAGACGTTTATCAAACTGTGAATATTGCACCGTGGGAAGCGGCATTGGGTGAAAAAATCAATGTCAGTACGCCAGCGGGTACGCTTGGTGTGACTATTCCTAAGAATAGCAAGTCCGGTAGCAATTTACGTCTTAAAGGCAAGGGTATCCCTGCCAAGCAAGCAGGTGACCTGTATCTAACTTTAAATATCGTCAATCCTGATGTCAGTAACGATGCGTCGATACAGGCTTATGAGCAGCTAAAACAAGCCTTTGCTGATACCAGTATTAGTCGTTAGACGAGATTATGAATAACCGTTACTTATTGCTGAAGTAACAAACGAATAGCAGAGATGAATACGATACCGATGAAATAAAGAGAAAACGAGGATAATAGCTATGAACCACTCGACTGAATTTACAGACATCATCATGAGCTTAGATGAACTGGTCTCTGCCTGTGGCCAAGAGCGCCAATGGGTCATCGAATTAATCGAAGAAAATATCATTGAGTATGATGTACCAGAGCATGAAAAATTTACTGGTTATCAGCTGACGACAGTGCGCCGTGCATCGCGATTGAGTCGTGATTTTGAAGCCAGCGTACCAGCAATTGGTTTGATACTTGAGCTGTTAGATGAGGTTGAGCAACTGCGCCAACTTAAACGTCAGATAGAGCAGCAAACACCAGTCATCGAAGTCGACATAGACAACCTAAAGTAATCAAATAATCAAAATAACATGTAAAAAAAGGGCCCTTTAAAGGCCCTTTTTTTATATCTATAGAAAACACTTCAGCAAAAATTAACGTGAGTACGTTGGATCAGCTGCTGCTGTAAATAATACATCAGTTGAAGAGTTCAAGGCAGTCTCAGCTGAATCCTGAATCACACCGATGATAAAGCCAATCGCAACCACTTGCATCGCGATATCATTTGGAATGCTAAATAAGCTAGCAGCGAGCGGAATCAATAGTAATGAACCACCGGCAACACCAGAAGCACCGCAAGCACTAATCGTAGCAACCAGACTGAGTAGCAGCGCTGATGCAAACGTCACTTCAATACCCAACGTATGAGCAGCAGCAAGCGTTAAGACGTTAATCGTAATTGCAGCACCAGCCATATTGATCGTGGCACCTAGTGGAATGGTCACTGAATAAGTATCTTCATGCAATCCAAGTTTACGGGCAAGGTTCATATTGACTGGAATATTGGCCGCTGAACTGCGTGTAAAGAAGGCAGTAATTCCTGATTCGCGCAGACATCTGAACACGAGTGGATAAGGATTTTTACCTGTTTTAATAAGGACGATAAGCGGATTGGCGACCAACGCAATGAATAACATACAGCTGATTAATACCATTAAAATACGTGCATAGCCTGCCAAAGAAGCAAAGCCTGTTTCAGCAACCGTGCTAGCGACTAGGCCCAAGATACCAAATGGGGCTAAAGCAATAATCCATTTAACCACTTGTGAGATGGCATCAGCAAAATCGCCAACGACATTGCGAGCAGTATCACTGGCTTGACGCAATGCAAAACCGATAATAATTGCCCATGCTAAGATACCAATATAGTTGGCTTCAGCGATTGCATTGATCGGGTTGGCGACCAAGTTCATGAGCAAGTTCGTCAAGACTTCTTTTAAGTCGGCAGGTGGTACTTGCGCGATATCGGCGTTGATCAAGACCAGCTCAGTCGGGAATAAAAAGCTGGCACCGACTGCCGTTAGTGCTGCCAAAAAAGTGCCGAACATGTACATGATAAGCACTGGCTTTACGTAGACTTCATTGCCACTGCGATGTTGACTAATGGCTGCCATAACCAGAATAAATACTAGGATGGGAGCGACTGCTTTTAGTGCGCCGACAAAGAGTGTACCAAGCAACCCTATGGCGGTGCCGATACTTGGCGCTAGCCAACCAATCAATACCCCTAACACCAAACCAATAATAATAAGCGGCACCAGCCCTATACGCTGATACATCGCAATTAATGAACGCATCTGTACACCCTCAAGTCCGTTAAAAGTAAGTGAATTGTCACAACAGAAAATTTATCGAAGGATGGTAGCATTTTTTGACATATTCGCATACCGCTCATAGCAGCAGCTGCTATGCGCAAATGGAGAGTTAGCAGAGTTATATAATTAGTATAAAAAAGAATGCAGCACTTATAGGCAAGACTTGCTACTCAGCATACATCATCAATGAGAGAGTAAAAGCAGCGATATGGGTAGTAATATATAGGTTAGAAAGAGATTTGGCTATAAAAGGTAAGAAGAAAATAAACGGCAAAGCTATACTTTAAAGTGGGTCAGATCGTAACCTAATTGCTGGTAGGCTTTATATTTATTGCGACCTTCTTGGGTACTTGTAGCATCAGGTCGGATCAGCTCAAGAACTCGGGAGGGTTTTGAATTATTAGTAGCGGCCATAAAATCGTTGACGGGACGTATCGTCGTATTGAGCACGATACCATTAAAATCTGCTGGCATATGATTGCCTAGCAGTACAGGCGCTGATACTTCAGAAGTAGCAATGTTGCTATCATCATCGGTACTTTTATCATTAGTACCTTTATTGTCAGTATCAGAAAGACATCGATGCGGTATAAAACTCGTAGGCTCTTGTGCCCAAAGTGCCGTATCTAGATTTGATAGTAATGTCTCATCTTCAATTAAAATCAGCAAAGACTGAGCGCTTTTGTTAAGCGCCGTCTGAGTCAGCTGACAAATAAAGCCCAAGAAATCTTGGGCCTTACTCTCACTTAATACATAAAAACTAATTTTCATAAATGGATTAAGCCATCTCTGCGCTGTTTTTTAGATATTGCATAAACAATGGTACAGGACGGCCAGTTGCTGCTTTGTCTTTACCTGAATTCCATGCAGTACCAGCGATGTCTAAATGCGCCCATGCTTGACCTTCTTCAATGAAGCGCGATAAGAAGCAGGCGGCAGTTACGGCACCAGCACCTTTACCACCGATGTTTTGCATATCAGCGATTGGTGAATCAATCTGAGCTTGATACTCATCATCTAAAGGCATATGCCAAATTAGGTCACCTGATAGGTTGCTAGCATTTTCTAAATCAAACAGGACATCTTCATCATTACTAAATACAGCTGAACGCACATGGCCTAGCGCAACCACACAAGCGCCAGTCAAAGTAGCAACATCGATGAT
Source organism: Psychrobacter sp. 28M-43 (assembly GCF_014770435.1). Lineage (NCBI taxonomy): Bacteria > Pseudomonadati > Pseudomonadota > Gammaproteobacteria > Moraxellales > Moraxellaceae > Psychrobacter > Psychrobacter noctis. The sequence continues at coordinate 52,745 of NZ_CP061739.1, forward strand.
GGCTTTTGGCTGATAACGCTGCACGTAGCACAAGGTATCTGCTAGTACTAAACGACCTTCAGCATCAGTATTCAAGATTTCAACTGATTTACCATTCATCGCTTTAACGATATCGCCTGGACGCGTGGCATCACCTGATGGCATGTTTTCAGCACAGGCTAGCGCACCAACGACGTTGATTGGTAGACGAGCTTCGCACAACGCTTTGATTGTACCAAGTACTGATGCCGAACCACCCATATCAAACTTCATCTCGTCCATCGCCGCACCTGGCTTGATTGAGATACCGCCTGAATCAAAGGTCACGCCTTTACCGACTAATACGATAGGTGCGTCGTCATTAGTTGCTTGTGCATTGTCATTGCTATTTTTACTTACATTTTTAGCTGACTTTTTGGTTGGTAGTTTATCGGCCAGTGCCTTTAGACTACTTACTTTTGCGTTGCTAGTGGTTTGCTCGGTAGTGCCTGCATTTGAACTAAATTCTGATTTACCACGGTACTCCATGAGTACCAGCTTACCTTCTTTGGTAGAGCCTTGTGCAACGGCCAAGAAGCAATGCATACCTAACGCTGACATCTCGTCCTCACCTAGTACTTTCACGGTTAATAGATCAGGATACGTTTTTGCAAGCTCTTGAGCTTGTTCAGCCATGTAAGCTGGGAAGCAAATATTGCCAGGCTCATTGGCCACATCACGAGTGAGGCTCTGACCAGCAAATACTGACTGAGCAAATGCTAGCGCAGGCTGTAGTGACTCATCAGCTAACAGATAAACATCAGTCAATACAGGCATGGCTTGCTCAGATTTATATTTGTCAAAGCGGTAGCTTGCTGCCAGTAGATTAAGGGCAAATTGACCAAAGTGATTTTCTTCCAGTGCATCACCCAAGGCGACAGTGATAGAAGACACACGCTTTTGAGTGCTGCTATAGATAGTATTGGCGATTTTTTGCAGCACTGTGTTATTGAACTTATCAGTGTTACCCACACCGACCAACAGCAGTTGAACAGGGTTTTGCTTAGTGGTTTTTTTATCACCTGCCAGCGCATAATCAGCAACAGTCTCACAGGTAGTACCCTTGAAATGCGATACTTCAATCAACTGCTCAATACGAGTGGTATATTCGGTCAGCACAGATTCAGCCAGAATATTTTTCTTGTCATCGACTAAAACAACCAGACAAGCATCGTCTTTACTTTTGGCTTCTTTTTTCAGGATTTTCTGCGTATGAGTCTTTGGTAAATGCTGAGATAATTTGATATTCATATAGTTATCCTTATTAGAATTATGAAAACTGCAGGATTTGTATGACTGCTTATACCTGTCAGATTATTAGATTGTTTGGTCTATCGAGCAATCACAGTAGTGTAGCATATTGCGATAATCGTGCGCAGTTAGCAAGTCTTGAGTGATACGTTTGAATTATTATGCTGTGCTAACTTGCGCTATGGTTTAGCGGTTACATTATCATTTTTCGATGAGGCCAACATACTAGCCATTGACCAATTCATCGGTCGTTACCATCGAGGCAAATCTGTCTTGTAGTGCGGCCATGGCAGTATCATGCATGATTTCAGCGCTTATCGGTTCTCTTGTAGCGCTAGGCAGGTCGCGAGTGGCACAGGCATCGTGACAGACGAAACTATCAAAACCTAAATCAAATGCGGCGCGGACGCTTGAGCTGACGCACATATGACTCATAAAACCTGCAAAAATAATCTGCTTCTTTTCTGCTGCTGAAATCAGTGATTGTAATTGCGTATCATAAAAGGCATTCGGATGCTTTTTGGCAATTACTGTTTCGCCATCTTGAGGCTGCAACTGTTCGACTATCTCAACGTTAGCTGATAGAGGATCAAAGACATTGCCATTCTCGGCACCATGATGGGTAATGTGGAAGATAGGTAGATCTTGCTGACGCGCTTTATCGATTAGTCGGCGTGCATTGGCGATGGCTTTTGCCCCAGCGTCCCCTAATGGCATAGCGCCATCGACATATTCATTTTGATAGTCGATAAGAACCAGCGCGCTATTTGACCAGTCAAGCGCATCGAATGTGCCGCCAGCGAGTTCAAGTAGGGTAGAGGGTGTAGAGGTCGTTTTATTCATTAGTATTATTCTCCGTTTAACAATATAAGTATATTTTTCTATCAGTCAGTCTAGCAATTAATAATAGAGATAAATGTTTGATGATACGAATGACAAACAAACCTTTCTAAAATAAATAAAGCAAAAACTTAGCGCCATAAATCCTATTAATGTGATGTAATTTGAGGTTTTAGCAATTATTTATCCAATAATTGCTATATTTGTTACTTACTGTCAATAATGCGCTCTCAGCAAGGTGTAGGTAATGTTTTCAAACACATTTCACAGCCATTTTTAGGCAAAACATGCTAGCATTAGCGGTTATATCTGTCGCTTGTGTTTATTGAGTATGACTAACCAGTCGCTTAGTAACGTTTACCGTTATTTGAGTATTTAAATGACTCATATCATGCTGGTGATATGTCGTCGTATGACCTAGATATTTAATAAGCTCATCATCAATCGCGCGCATACCAACCGTTTAAGAGTACCCATTGTGATATTACGCCGCTACATGACACAACAAGTTGCCTCGACCACTGCCTTAGTGTTGGGGTTTTTGGTAGTGATGATGCTCGGCGGTCGTTTGATACGCTATTTTGGCATCGCTGCTGAAGGTCGTTTAGACGTCAGCCTACTGTTTACGATCATTGGGTACAACCTACCGTATTTTTTAGAGCTCATCTTACCGTTAGCATTCTTTATTGCTTTGATGCTGGTATTTGGTCGCTTATATGTTGATCAAGAAATGGCAGTGATTAATGCTAGTGGCGTATCTCGAGGTAAGCTTGCTCGATTGATGACACCATTAATATTGGCATTGTTCGTTGGTGAAGCGGCGCTATCTGTCGTTGGCAAACCTTGGGGTGTCCGTTCGTCTGAGGCTGTTTGGCAGCAGCAAGCATTGACCAGTGCATTTGATTTGATTCGTCCGAACGAGTTTATCAGTAGCGGTAATTACCATTTATACGTGGGTAGTCTCAGCGATGATAAGAAAAAGTTGCAAGATGTCATATTAATCCAATCTGAACCTGCGAAAAAAGGTAGTGCTGCTGGAAGTATCGATGCCAATGCTACTGATATGAATAACAGGATTGATAATGAGACAGCCGAACAAATTGGCATCTCTGACATACCAAAAGATATTATAAATAGCGGTGCGAAGGACATTAGTAAAGACACCATTACGCTGGCTAAGCGTGCTGAGCAAGTAGATACCGGCAATAGCGGCGTGACTCAGTTGGATTTGTTCCAAGGACGTCGTTACGAAGTTGGCGCAGGCAGTCTGAAATATAATCAAGTCGCTTTTGATCGTTATCGCATCACCTTGACTGAGACTTCACAGGAAGTTATCACCGAAGACAATATCGAAACGCAAAAGATTGGACCATTGTGGCAAGCCGCCACGAGTAGCTCACCATCAGGCACGAATAATGCAATGCGCGCTGCACAAGGTGAGCTTGGCTACCGTTTGGCGCTACCATGGCTGATGATTATCGCGCCTATGTTGGCTGTGCCACTGGCGCAAGTACGTCCACGTCAAGGACGTTGGCTGCGCTTGTTTCCTTCTATCTTATTATTTGTCAGCTGTGCATTAGGTATCATCTCGCTAAAAAACGCAGTGAGCAAAGACAGCATCAGCGTATGGGCGTATGCATGGCTCATCTTAGGGTTTATGGCATTGGCGCTTTATATGAATTGGGGTAGCCGCGTGCAACATCGATTGCGCTTTCGCAAACAAGAAAATAGGCTAGCCGCTGCCGCAACTAACTCAGTTAGCGACATCGATAATCAGAACAATAGCTCACAAGGAGGGCAGTCTTAATGCGCTCTTTATTTGCTAAGTCAGACAAGTCTGTTCCATTGGCCAAAAAACCTGCCAATTTAAAAGTCCTTAGTCGTTATGTCAAACTCAACGCTCTATTGGCTATTATCGCTGCCATTATTGGTTTGTGGGCATTACAGCTGATTTTCTCTTACTTATCAGAGCTTGATTCGTTAGACGATAACTACACCATGGGCGAGGCGCTCAAATATATCTTTTATCGCTCGCCTTACTTTTTAGAGCAATTTATTCCAACGGGTGCGCTATTGGGGGCTGTCATAGGATTGGGCTTGTTGGCTAATAAAAGCGAGCTAGTAGTTATGCGCGCGGCTGGGGTCAGTATCTATCGTATCGTCGGTTGGGTATTGCAGCCCGCTTTGATATTTGTACTGTTGGCATTGGCTATCAATCAGTTCGTCCTACCGTCTTCTAACCAGTTAGCAAAACAGATTAATGATGAAGACAGCACCTCACTGGTCACATCAGTACGCGGCTACTGGACGATACAGCCACGATTCGAAACCGCAGAAGATGGCAGTGCCACACCTGATGGTAGCGACATTTTATATATCGATTATGCTGATGTCGCGGGTAATATTGGTGAGGTGAAACGCTGGCATTTGGATAACAACGGTAATTTGCAAACCGCTGTCCATGCTGAAGGTGGAAAGTATACTGGCCGTGAACCAATTGATGTGAACAGTGAAAAGCCAAGTGAGCAGTATCGTTACGAGTGGCAGTTAAACGATATGGTTAAGCTCTCTATCAATCAGGGTTTTGAGAGTAGCCAAGCTATTTCACCATCAGATACGTTAAGCTTACCCTTTGCCCCAGAATCTGTGTATCTACTGACGCGTAAGGCAGAAGATTTATCATTGACGCAGCTGTATGAGCATCGTACGTTTATGCGCCAACAGGGCAATCGCTCTTTAGATCATGAAGTCGCATTTTGGCAAAAGCTACTATCGCCATTATCGATATTGTCGCTAGTGATTGTCGCTTGCTCATTTGTCTTTGGCTCGCTACGGACGCACAGCTTAGGCTTGCGTATCGTCGTGGCATTGTTGTTTGGTCTGCTATTTAGCTATATTCAAGACCTAGTTGGTTTTGTATCGCTAGCCACAGGCTTTTCACCAATGCTTATGGTGCTATTACCGATTATCGGCAGCGCGCTATTGGGTGGATATTTGATAAAACGCCAGATGTAGAAGGACAGTTGGTCCTACCAAGTAAAAAGCACGCTAAATCTAATTTAGCGTGCTTTTTTATGTCGATTTCAATCTCAATATGAATAACTGAGACTTAATCAGGCAAAGCTAAAACTAGTCTTTGGTCGCCATCGTAATCGTATAGGTTTTACCTTGTTTGATTTTATCGCTATTGCCAAACACTTCGGTAAACGAGCGCTTCACAAATTGGCGTAGGCCATTGATGGTCACGACATAAAAACGGCCACCTTTACGCATGCGTGCATAGGCATCGAGGAAGTATAAATAATGCTGCTCTTTACCGACTTTGGCTGGCAAGTTTGACATCACAAGGCTAAAGTCTTTGTCTTTTGCCACATGATTAAAGCCATTTGATAAATGCACATCGACATTGTTTAGACCATTTTTCTCACAGTTACGGCGTGCGTATTCTACCGCCATAAAGTCTTTATCAATCAGCGTATGCTGACCATTTGGACATTCACGTGCTGCCGTCATACCAAGTACACCATAACCACAGCCCAAATCGATCGAGTCATCATCCTGCTCAAAATCCACATAATCAAGCAGCATCAAGCTACCGTCATCGAGCTTTTGCGGTGAAAAAATGCCCCACGTGGTCGCAAAATCAAACGGCTTACCCAGCACTTCTTGGCGAAAGTTAATGTCTTCGCGCCAGTGTTCGGCGTTTTTTAGTAGGTCAGCAGGTGGTCTATGGCTCATGAGATTCTCGGATAATAGATAGGTAAAAGGTAGTGCGCAGCCCAGTTAGGCAGCATGTACATCATGACGCACTTTAATAAGGGTATTGTAACGAGAAAAGGATGGGTTTGCAGCTATCTATTTCTAGAACTGCATTTTGCTGTATCGCAAAAATTTTTAAGAAAAAATGCTAGAGATATTAGATAAGAGGTATCGCTTAATATAGAATCGAATTTAACCTAATAGTCGCTAAGTATTATTTATGCCAGACATTATATTCGTATCTAAAGTAGACTTCTGGCTCGCACTGTTACTTTGGAGTTTGAGTTTATTTACTGTGTTTGTTCCATTATGGCAGTGGCAGCGAGGTGCTCACAAATCCCTCATACAAACTATATTAATGACGGTTATTCTCATACCTTTTGCAGCACTAATGCTCATCCCTTTTTTCGGTACTAAGTACATATTAACGAATGACCAACTACAAGTAGATAGTGGGTTCTCTGTTCAAAAAATTGAGATTACAGATATCACCTATATTACGCCGACTCGAAGTATGAGTTCTGCGCCAGCACTATCACTGGATAGAATTAAAATAGAATATCGGAACAAAGAAGTATTGATATCACCGAAAGATAGAGCAAGTTTTTATCAAGAAATACGAGCACGTAATCCCAAAATAGTGATAGATACAGCAGGCGAATAGAATGGTATTATCGTTAGCCGGATTCAGTTATACATCGTTCCTGATATTGAGTTTTTTTTGAAACCACTCCCCCAAACTCTTCTTTAATAAATGATCAAATATAAATGGTCCGAATGGCAAAAACGAGCCGAGCACCCCCGCAGGTAGCGCCCACAGTGGCATCTTTATTCTGCTCGCGGTGATGATTAATACCATGACATAAGCAACGAATAATACCCCATGCACTGGACCGACATAGCTTACTGCTTCTGGAATATCGAACATATACTTGAGTGGCATCGCGATACCAAGTAACAATAGAAAGGAAGTACCTTCTAAATAACCCATGATAGTAAGATTTCTGAGTGCAAAGTTTTGACTCTTTGTTAAGGTAGAAGGTTGAGCTTGCGACACAATATATTCCTCTTACAATCATCAATAATATTAGATTTCAATGCTGCCCATATAGCAATATGGTAAGGCTACCCACGTGGATGATGCTCGGCATGCAATTTCTGCAATCTTGCCGTTGCTACATGAGTATAGATTTGCGTGGTTGATAAATCGCTATGTCCTAGCAATAACTGCACACTACGCAAGTCTGCACCGTGATTGAGTAGATGCGTGGCAAAGGCATGACGTAGCGTGTGCGGGGATAATTCTTTATCGATACTGGCAACTTTGGCATACTTCTTAAGTAGATACCAAAAGTTCTGCCGCGTCATATATCCACCTTGCGCCGTCAAAAATACCGCTTGGCAATTGCCTGATTTCAAATGGGCAATCAAATCGCCACGTCCATGAGACAGATAATCTTCCAATGCATCCGCTGCATATTCGCCGAGGGGCACCAGTCGCGTTTTGTTGCCTTTACCCGTAATTTGTAGCCAGCCTGAGTTTAGATTCACTTGCTCTAATGAGAGGTTAATCAACTCACTCACTCGCAAACCGCAGGCGTATAAAACTTCTAGCATAGCTTTGTCACGCAGTCCAAGTGCCGTACTGGTATCAGGTGCGGCAAGTAGATTATCGACATCCGATTCAGCTAAGTCTTTTGGCAGCGGACGACCTAGCTTTGGGCTTTTAATACGCTCACAAGGATTATCCTCACGCAGATTGCTGGCAATCATCCATAAATAGAACTGACGCAAGCTTGAGAGCATGCGTGCTTGGGTACGTGGAGTTTTGCCATCTTTAGCAAGCAGGGACAGACAGTGCAGCACATCATCAGGCTGCCAGCGTGTCAGGGCGATAGAATTGGTCAGCTCGCAAGAGCGTAGGTCACGGACGTACGCATTACGAGTACGCGTTGCTAGACCGCGCGCCAGCATAGCTTGACGAAACTCAGTCATATAAGCTGGCTCATCATCGACCGCTAATGCTTTAGGTTGGCGTTGTTGCACGGCACGATCACGGCTCATAGGATAATACTCAGGTAGGGGTTAAGTGAGCGATGACAGACAGTCATTAATATAACGTCAAACCTATCATGCCATTTTTTTCTTAACCAGATAGCGATATAGCGTCACGCTTGCAGGCGTATTATCATCGCTATCGATGGTGATTTCATCAGGATCAGCATCTAAGTTTACGTTTTCAGCCAATGTTTCTTGACCGATTAGCTCATGACCCAAATGACGACAGAAATTCGGAATGTCGCGCGTGGTAGCAGGATCTGTCGCCAATATCTCAATCACTTCACCGCCATCTGCCTTTCGAATGACGCGGTGTAGCATCATGACCGGCTCAGGACAGATCAGCCCTTGAGTATCTAAGTGATGGTGGATAGGCGTGTCTGGTATCGAAGTGGTCATAGTCATTATCGTAAAACTAAATAAGTGGGTTTAAGGACAAGTAGGGTAAGTAGTTTGCTTAAGTGCTTATCGCGGCGTACTTTGTAGATCATCTATGCTTCAGTACTTTCAGCCTCTTCGTCGGCATCAGGCGTATCAGCTATTTCTAAAAAGTTAAAAAACCGCTTAAAGCTTACTTTAAATAAGAATGCCACGCCTAGCCAACAAGATAGTCCTAACCATGCAGTATCGGCAAAAATTAATCCACCAACCAATATAATGGTTGATACACCAATACTCATGGCAATCATCGATGGCTGATTTAAGCGATAACGATAAACGACCAATGCATCATAAATAGTAATGGGTATCGTGAGGGCTACTAAGGCATAGGGTAAATTGTAAAATAACTGATAAAGCAGCTGGTTATCATGGAAAGCTTTGATACTAGCAATCGTGCCAAAGACCACAAATGCAAAAACAGCCGCATAAATGAGATAAATCGCTATTTGGTTGGCACGTTGTGCGCCTTTAATACGGGCAATAGCAAGTGGAGCAAAACCATGCTGTGACTTATGTTGCGAAGATTGGTCTGAGACAGTGGTCATAGTAATCAGTCATTTATCCGTTGAGAGGTATGATGTATCGAAGTGACATTATAGCCGCACACGTGTCTTTTACCTATTTGGCTGCTTTATTCTGCTTTGATTGCATCGATAGCGATACTACTATTAGGATCAGCAAAATAGGTCGACATCAGAATACAAGCGGAGATATCATCGATTGGGTCGCGTTCGTTTTTGATCCAACCATTGTCCCATGCGATTTCTCTTGCTTCGATGGAAGTCAGCCGCTCATCACACAGTGATACGGTCACTGGCAAATGCTGCTCCATTACTCTATGGGCCAGACGACGAGCGAATTTGTGTGCTCGTTTTGAGAGCATAGAGCTAGTGCCATCCATATTAAGCGGTAGACCGACCACGACTTGCGTCACGCCCCAAACTTTGATGATACCAATTAGATTGTCCCAATCTGGCTGACCGTTATTCATTGCCAAAATATCAAAGGCACGCGCCGTCTGCGTAATGGTATTACCGAGCGCCATACCCATCTTTTTGACACCGTAGTCTAGCGCCAAGATAAGATGCGGCTTTACTTCTAGCTCAATAGTTTCAGCAGTGCTATTACTATCGTTATCGAGAGTATCAAATCCACTTTCAATGTCATTATCTATAGCGTCTGTGCTACTGGCTGTAAAAGTACTATCTACCATAGTAATGGGTGTCCTTTATTTCTTTATCTAAATTCGCAGAGCGTATGATATTACGCATGACCTATGTCACTACTAAGATAGTCGAAATTGACTCCGATTTTGTCGGCTGCGATTTGCCAGCGTTCTTCAAACGGGGTATCAAATAATAAATTCAGATCAGCAGGGCAGACTAACCAATCACCATTACTCAGCTCTTGGTCTAGCTGTTTTTTGCCCCAGCTGGCATGACCTAGGCACAGCTGATAGTGACCGACGCCTTGACCTGCGGCAATACGCTTTAGAATATCTTGGCTAGTCGTGATGCAAACATTTTCTGAAATAGCAAAAGAAGATGCCCATTCTGGCTGACCAGTATGCAGCACAAAGCCGACCTCAGGATACATAGGGCCGCCCTCTAATGCCACATCTTCCATCACCTGCGGATTGGTCACTTCAATGTCTAAATCTTCTAGCAGCTTACCTACGCGAGATTGCTCAAGCGGACGATTGACCATCAGACCTAGCGCACCATGCTTGTCATGACGGCAAATATATATAAGTGCCTGCTCAAACCTCGGGTCTGACAGTTCTGGTGCTGCGATCAAAAAATGATGGGTCAAATTGGTTTTAGACATAGAAACAAACGCAACCTAATAATAAGGGTGAAAGACCACTATATGGTGATAATCAACAGAAAAGCAAGATTCGCACCAATTGCTACTGACCATCATACATACTCAGCTAACCATCCGTTTTGATGCAAACGAACGATTATTTAACGTTAGATAGGTCAGATAAGCGTTACTTAACATCGGATAATAAACTGCGGGCATGATCGCGTGTGACATCGGTAATAATGACACCACCAGACATACGTGCTAACTCGTCTACTTGCGCACTGTTGGTCAGTATGAGTAGCTCGCTTTCGGTCTGTTCTTGATGGTGCTTTTGTACCAAGATATGTTGATGCGCTTGTGCCGCGACTTGCGCTTGGTGCGTAATAGCTAACAATTGCTGTGTTTGCCCAAGTGAACGTAGCAGTTCACCAACCACTTGCGCAGTACCGCCACTGATACCAACGTCGACCTCATCAAATACCAACATAGGCTTGGCGGCATTGTTATCAGCATTGGTCGCTTGTAAGACTTGCATCACGAGCGCCATACGTGACAGTTCACCACCTGAGGCGATTTTGTGTAGAGGCTGCATTGGCATACCAACATTGGCACTAAACAATAAATCAATATCGAAACAACCTTGGGCATTGTACTGACTAGGTTCAGCTTTCTTAGTAAAAACAAATTCACAGCGAGCATTAGGTAGCGCAAGTGGTTGTAGCTGTTTGATGAGTTGCTTACTGATTATCGGGGCAGCTTTTGCGCGCTCTTTATTTAACTGTGTGGCCAGAGCGAGATAGTCTTGCCAAGCCTGCTCAATTTGCGCTGCCATTGCATCACTACTTGGCTCGTTCTCTAGCTGCTCTAATTGCGCTTCCCAGCCTTTTGCTTCATCAATTAAATCACTCGCTGGCAAGCTATGCTTACGTGACAGACGATGTCCTAAGCTGATTAGGTTGTCTAGTGTTTGCAAACGTTCAGGATCAGGTAGCTGCTGTTCGGCGTAATCTGATAGCAGGGCAGTTACCTCAGTAATTTGCTGCTGTGCTAGATGGAGCTGTTCAGAAGCTTGTTCAAACGTTTGACTGACGCTTACTTGGTTGTCACAGAGTTTAATCGCTTGTCCGAGCAAGGTCATGACGTCTGGCTCATCGGTATCATTGTCGAGCAAATGCAGACCATGACTGGCCTCTTGCATTAGGGCTTCAATGTTGGAGAGCTCTTCGTGTTCAGATTCAACTTCTGCGTAGTCCACAGCCAATAACGGCGCAATATCTGCTAATTGACTCTCCAACAACTGAATACGATCTTGACGCTGGGCTTCGCGGCTCGCGATGTCATCTGCGCGACGTTTTAGCTGCTGATAGGCTTGATAGCTACTGGCAGTTTGGTTAGCTAACGGTGCTATCTGTGCCATCTCATCGAGCCATTGCACCACAAATTGCGGCTTAAGCAATGCTTGCTGAGCATGTTGGCTATGTATATTGACCAGTAAAGTGCCTAAACTCTTTAGCTCCGCTAAGCTAACCGGTGAACCATTTAACCATGCTTTTGAGCGACCAGTATTGCTTAATTGTCGACGAATAAGTACTTCAGGCTCTTCTAGCGGTCGATCATTTTTGGTAAACCACTCAGCGACGACACTGTTATTTTCTACATCGAATTGAGCGTAAATATCTGCATGCGCAGCGCCATGCCTGACCATCGCACTGTCTGCTCGTTCACCGACACATAATGATAGTGCATCTAGCAATAACGACTTGCCAGCACCTGTTTCACCAGTGATGACATTAAAACCTTCAGCCACGCTCAGCTCATGCTGAGCAATCAACGCAAACTGATGTAAAGTTAACGATACTAGCATCAACGCCTCTCAGGACAGACAATGGACATCATATAAATCTTAGGAAGCCATCTATAAATAGGGTAAATAAGGAAGTGGAAATATCTATTTAAACTTGCTAATTAGATAAATATTGTAGGCAAATAGTATGGTGTTAAATGTGCGTAAATACAAACTTTAAGACGAGGTATAACAGAATTTATTATTGGCAGATTACCATAAAACTATCAAAAACTGACAATAAATCATCAACATAATACCTATAATGTTAATCATTAGGGTTATTGAATATCTAAAGATAAGTATAGTATGCAAAGAAGTATTTTGACTGATAATTATAAAAACATACCTAAGTTAGTGGCCTAGCATCCGCCTAGAAAAATACTAAATAAATATTAAATGAGCGAATGGATACTTGCCATCAAATAGAATTTTCCTAGCCGCTTTAACAAACTTTATAGATATAATGTGGTAGCATAATCTCACATAATGATAAACTCTTCTTATGAGTTTGATGCGCGATACAACCTAATAACGAGTCATAATTTCGTAAAATTGTAGGCGTATAGTGGTAAAAACATGCCACTCGATCATTATTCAAAAGCGTTTTCATAGAACCTGTGGCTACCTTTAGCACGCAGATATCTACTATAGAGGGGTAAGGTGCCTAAAGCAGGCGTGTTTGCTTACTGGTCGCGTATTTGAAGCCCAGTGCAACTCTGTCGGTACTTTAACCCGTTACTTATTTTTTAGTTTTGCCATAATTATTTGATAAGGAAGCCACTATGACAGCGGCGCAATTTACTAACGTAACAGTTAATGCCCAAGCGACAGTATCTTATGATGGTCGCTGCTCAAGCCATACCATTATGTTTGAGGATGGTCGCCATAAAACGCTAGGCGTTATCTTACCTTGTGACAACTTGGTTGAGTATTATCACTTTAGCACCAATACCTCTGAGCGTATTGAAATCACCAGTGGTGAGTGTGAAGTGAAGATCAATGGTGATGATGAATTCAGCTACTACCGTGCAGGTCAGTCATTTGTCGTTGAAGGCAATAGCGGTTTTAACCTACGTACTGAAGAGATTGTTCAATATGTCTGTCATCTAGAAGGCTGATATTATTAATAGGGCGCTTGAGCTTTCATTCTAGCGTCTGTCCTATCACACATTAGTGTTTCGAGAAAATAAACAATATCTGATTGGTATTGTTTATTTCTTTTTTTTGACGTTTAGTTTATTGTCCTCTCATCATCAATGAGCTATGACATTTAAAGCCGACGTTATTCTCTTTTATCCCGTCGCCTAGTGCGATGTCCACTTTATATTTAGTAGGCCTATTATGGCAAAACCCATTTATTTTTACGGCATTCATGCAATCGATGCGTTACTTGAACATCGTCCTCTTGATGGTCTTAGCTTGTTTGTACAGCAAGGGCGTGAGAGTGACAGTCATGTACAAGCTATCATGGCCGAAGCGGAAGCAAACGGCATTAGCATTCAACCAACCCAAAAAGACAAGCTAACGCAATTATGTGGCAGTCCGCAGCATCAAGGCGTGGTGCTCAATGCTCGTCCGTTAGGTTTCGCTGATGAAGGTTTGCTTGATACTATTATTGGCCGTGAACAGTGCTTATTATTGGTACTAGATCAAATCACAGATGCACATAACTTTGGCGCCTGCCTACGTACCGCAGTGGCTATGGGTGTGGATGCAGTGGTTTGTCCAAAACACCATGCAGCGAGCCTAACGCCAACAGTGGCGAAAGTATCGGTTGGCGCAGCAGAGATGATGCCGATCGTCAGCGTTACGAACTTAGCACGCACGTTGTCGCAAATCAAAAATGCAGGCGTTTTCGTATTTGGTACGGCACTTAGTGAAGAGGCTAAGCCAATACATGCCGCTGACCTAACTGGCAAGACCGCTATTATTATGGGTTCAGAAGGAGAGGGTATGCGTCGCCTGACAATGGAAAGCTGTGATGAGTTGGTTTATATTCCAATGTCAGGAAACGAGCATGGTAATCTACAGAGCCTAAACGTGAGTGTTGCTACTGGCATGGCGTTGTATGAGGTTAATCGCCAGCGAACTTTAGCTGCTGGGCAAGCGTAAGATACTCTTGGTGCAAGGGTTCTAACTGTAGATATAGAGAGGCAAGGTCGCTCTCATTGAGTATGACATTGTCTGCATGACGATTACGTTCTTCACGACTCAGCTGATTGGTCATAATGGCCTTAATTTTTTGTATGCTTTGATCATCACGCTGACTGGCACGAGCAAGCTGCGTGTCTTCGGTCGCATCCATGACCAAAATACGTTGACATAAATTGGCCAGTCCTGCCTCTGCCGCCTCTATAAGTAGAGGCGCAGACAAGATTATATACGGTGAAGTACTAGCATCTAGCTGTGCTTTTGCTGTCTCACGTATTGCTGGGTGAGTGATAGCCTCAAGCTCAATCAGCGCTTCAGGATTTGCAAATACGTGTGTACGTACCGCTGCCCTATCCATGACACCATCATCCGTCAATATCCAATCACCAAATTTTTTCTGGATTTTTTGCAGAGTGGCGCTACCTTTAGCGACAATCTCATGGGCGATCACGTCTGCATCAATGATATCAATGCCTTGCTCAGAAAACCAAGCACTAGCGGCAGATTTGCCACTACCGATACCACCCGTCAAACCAACCACAAGCTTCTTATTTTTTGGTTGCGTGGTTTGTGGTTGGTGTGAATAAGAGTGTGATGTATTTTTTGACATAATAATGGCTTATCTGACAGATAGAACAATGAATGCAGCTTTAAACTCACAATCGGCCTTTTGAGGCTTTATTTATAAGTCACTGCCGAAAATTTACTACAATAATCTAGTGTACGCTGTCAGTTATTAGACATACATACCGAGATACCAGCTGACGATATCTGAGCCGTATAATAAGGCAACAATACCTGCAATAGCGATATAAGGTCCGAAAGCGAAAGGTCGGCTTTCACCCTGTTTTCTCATCAAGATTAGCCCAACGATAGAGCCGAGTAAAGATGATAGTAGAATAATCAAAGGTAACATCATAGGTCCAAGCCAAGCACCTAACACTGCTAGTAGTTTAAAATCCCCTTGACCCATTCCATGTTTCTTAGTAATTAAATAGAATACCTTGACTACTATCCATAGCGATAAAAACCCAAGTAGTAATCCCCATATCGACTGTGCTGGTGTGACAAACCAGCTTTGTGAATTCACCGCCAACCCTAAGCCTGCCAATGGAAAGGTGAGACGATCAGGTAGTAGCTGTGTGTCAAAGTCGATACCTGTTAGAGCTACCAATGTCCATACTAAAACCATTGCGGACAAACCTGTAGCGTTTACCCCAAACTTATATATTACTAATACGGATAGGATGGCAGTTACTAGCTCAACGAGAGGATAACGCAGACCGATAGCCGCTTTGCAGCTTGAACAGCGTCCACGTAATAACAGCCAACTTATTAAAGGGATATTTTCATACCACTTAATTTTATGTGCGCAATGAGGACAGCGTGAGGCAGGTCGACTTAAAGTAATTGGTTGGTCAGTAGCGACAATATTTGCTATAGGTAGCGTATGCTCGCGTGGCATATCTGCCTGTTCAGACATAAATTGGCTACACTCTTGTCTCCAACCATAGACCATCATCAGCGGTATGCGATGAATCACAACATTTAGAAAACTGCCAACGCAAAGACCTAATAGGCCAAATACGAATAAAGCTAGGGTACTGTTCTCTTGTAGTAACTGTATAAATTGCATCAAATCATTATCCTACTACTGAGCCCATCTGGAAGATAGGCAAGTACATTGCGATGACTAGACCACCAACTAATACACCTAATACTGCCATAATTAACGGTTCCATCAAGCTAGTCAAACCATCAACCGCATTATCAACTTCATTTTCATAGTAGACAGCGACTTTATCTAGCATCTCTTCTAAGCTACCAGACTCCTCGCCAATACCAACCATCTGAATGACCAGGCTCGGGAATAAGTTGGTCGAGCGTATGGAAAACTGTAATTGCTGGCCAGTAGATACATCATTTTTGATCTGTTGAGTCGCATTGTAGAACACAACGTTATTGGTCGCACCTGCAGTAGAGTCTAGGGCATCGATAAGCGGCACACCAGCGGCAAAAGTTGTAGATAGTGTACGAGAAAAGCGTGCAATAATCGCTTGATAGGCAATGTTGCCAAATATCGGAGCTTTAAGTACAGCACGGTCTAAAAAGTCACGGAATTTCTTAGATCGTTTTTTAGCTTCTGAGAAGCCAACGATTGCACCGCCGATAGCAATAATAAGGATAAACCACCATGCTTGCATCCATTCGGACATACCAACAACCATTTGCGTAAACGCTGGTAGCTCTGCACCAAATGAGCTAAATAAGTCAGAGAAAACAGGTACTACTTTTATCAACAGAATCATGGTGACAATGATAGCAACCACAATAACGGCAATAGGATACTTCATTGCTTTTTTGATTTTTGCTTTTAGTAGCTCACTCTTTTCTTTGTAAGTAGCGACTCGTTCAAGCATCGTCTCAAGTGCACCTGATTGTTCACCAGATTCGACGAGGGAGCAGAATAAATCATCAAAGTAACGAGGATGTTTGCGCAATGCAGAGGCAAAGGTACCACCTGCTTCAATATCTGCTTTGATTTGCAATACTAAGTCTTTCATACTCGGATTATCGAGGGAGTCGGCGACAATTTCGAAAGACTGGGTTAAAGGTACGCCCGCTTTCATCATTGTTGCTAGTTGCCGAGCAAAAATAGCAATATCAATGGCTTTAATGGCTTTTTTGAAGGTATAAAGTGGTTTTGGTTTTTTCTTAATCCCTTTAACCGTGATACCTTGTTTACGTAGGGTCGCTTTTGCCAGCTCTAAGCTACGACTGGTAGTTTCGCCCTTAACTTTCTGCCCGCGTCGGTTTACACCATCGTAAACAAAATCTAACAACATATCGGTCTTAGCTTTTGCCATATTACTACCCTCAAAATTGTCCAATATATATTGTAAATTTACAACAAAATACCAGACTTGAAATATTAGTCAGGCATACTTTATTTTAGCGTAAAAAACCAGTGTTTATCTGTTTTATTTTTAAAGTTATACGATAAAGAACATTGCTAGTTTATAACTTTTCTAGCAACCAAAAGTCAAGATGCTAAGAAATAGCAGATACATTCTACGTTTTTATTTATTATTCAGAAGTTACTCGCATCATTTCTTGAATACTTGTGACACCTTGCAACACTTTTAAAATCCCAGAACGACGCAAATCACGGAAACCATTTTTAATGGCAGCGTCTTTGATATCTATTGCATTTCCGTCTTCCATAATAATTCGTGAAATATCAGGGCTCACTTTCATGACTTCATAAATACCTACACGACCTTTATAACCTTCACGGCATTCGTTACAGCCTACTGGTTCATAAATGATATTATCAGTGTTATCTAAATCAGTATCGGTAAAACCAATCTCTAATAAGCTCTGACGCGGAATGCTAATAGGCTTTTTACAGTTCTTGCAGAGACGTCGTGCCAATCGTTGGGCAATAACTAGGTTGACTGATGTGGCAATGTTGAAGGAGGCGACGCCCATATTGCGTAGACGCGTTAATGTTTCAGGTGCCGAGTTGGTATGCAAGGTAGAAAGAACCATATGACCTGTCTGCGCCGCTTTAATAGCAATCTCAGCAGTCTCAAGGTCACGAATCTCACCGACCATGACAATATCAGGATCTTGACGTAAAAAAGACTTGAGCGCATTGGCAAACGTCAGACCAACTTTGGCATTGACATTGACTTGGTTAATCCCTTCAAGGTTAATTTCGACTGGATCTTCAGCTGTTGAGATATTGGTTGCGCCAGTATTCAAGATATTGATACCAGTGTAAAGGGAGACAGTCTTACCAGAACCAGTAGGGCCAGTGATAAGCAACATGCCTTGTGGTTTGTGTAATGCTTCTAAAAACATTTCTTGCTGATCTGGTTCATAGCCCAATGCATCAATACCTAGCATGGCTGATGATGGGTCAAGGATACGCAAAACAAGCTTTTCACCGAATAACGTCGGTAATGAGTTTACCCGGAAATCAATCGCTTTATTTTTAGAAATTTTTAGTTTAATACGCCCATCTTGTGGTACCCGACGTTCTGAGATATCCATCTGAGACATGACCTTTAAGCGTGCTGCAATTTTATTCGCAAGTTGAACCGGTGGATTGGCCATTTTTTGCATGACGCCATCGACACGAAATCGTACTCTGAAAGATTTTTCGTATGGCTCGAAATGTAAATCAGAAGCACCCATACGGATAGCATCGACTAGCATTTTATTGACGAATTTTACGACAGGTGCTTCATCGACGCCGTCGTTCAGCTGAGTTTCGCCATCCTCTTTATCTTCATCACCGTCTTCAAAGCCAACATTCAAATCACTATCAGAGAAGCTATCAAAGCTTTGCATCGTATCTGCATATGCACTTTCTATACGCTTTTTGAGCTTATTTTCTTCGACAACAATGGTTTCTATCGACAGTCGAGAATTAAAGGCTATTGCATCAATAGCATCAACGCGTGTGGGATCACTCAGCGCGACAAACAGTCGTTGTCCTCGTTTAAAGAGTGGTAATGCATTAAACTTGCGAACGATTTTTTCATCCACCAAGTCTTTTGGAATAACATCAATGTTTAATGCATCAAGATCAAATAGAGGGTCGCCGAAAGCTTGGGATAGCATTTGGGCAAGTTGATAAGCATCGGCCAATTTATTGTCTACCAGATAAGGTACCAGTCCTATTTGCTGCTGTTGCGACTCAGTCTGTGCCGTCTTCATATTCGCTTCGCTAACGACACCGTCGCTAATAAGTTGCTGCGCTAGACCACCATACTTACTGGTTGCGATAGACATTGTAACCTCTCCTTTGATACAAAATATTCTGTAGAACTGCTTTGTATTGCACGCTATATACTTGTCGTTGCTAGTCGATAACTCGCTCGAACTATCTTGCTTTGTTTATCTTATCTACCTGTAAATCTATATATAGAACTAGCAATAATATTTGATTTTATAAACTCTGTAGTATAGAACTTTACTTTAGTTTGAAAAAATTATATATACCATTAGACGACTAGCTCGTAAAAATAACGGTCTATTGATGTATTCTCTGTAGATAAGTTTGCAGAAGTGATTCTACTCATGGTGGCACGCTACTATAGCACTTACGAATTATTTGTTATACTGACGCGCATATTAGCCGAATTGGCATGAATACATGAGACAAGGTAAATAAGTATGCAAGCTTGGGTAATTGGCAATTGGAAACAGAATCCTGCGACTAACAGTGCTGTCAATGCACTATTGGACGACTTATTGACTAAAGTTAATACTGAAGAACAAGCCAACTCGCAGGCATCAGAAAACCGCTGTAAATTAATGGTAGCGCCCAGTTGTGTTCATTTAAGTACAGTGAGTACGTGTCTAGCAGATAGCTCAATACTCTGTGCCGCACAGGACGTCAGTACCTATAGTGCAAGTACAGGAGCCTATACGGGTGACTGCTCAGCACAGCAGGTAGCAGATGCAGGTGCTACTTGGACGCTACTTGGCCACTCTGAGCGTCGTCAATATCATAAAGAGTCTCATGATTGCCTGATAAGCAAATTGTCTCATGCGTTTTCTCAGAATTTAGGCGTGGTGTTTTGTATCGGCGAAACGCAAGAGCAGTACGACAATGGTCAAACACTCGACGTTATCAATGAGCAACTTTCGGTTATTAAGGATTTACTGACTCAACAGCCAGAGTTAGCATCATCGTTATCTGAAAAGCTGCTCGTCGCTTACGAACCTGTATGGGCCATTGGTACAGGTAAAGTGCCTACTGTGGCAGAAGTGAGTAAGACTCATCAGTATATCAAGCAGACGGTTGCAAGCTTTGCTGATATAACAGATACGATTACCGTGCTGTATGGCGGTAGTGTTAATGCTAATAATGCCAATAGCTTTGCTTCTGACGCTATGATTGATGGTGCATTAGTGGGCGGCGCCTCATTAAAAGCAGAGAGCTTCCTAGCGATTGCCGATGCCTTTAACCAAGCCAATGCTTAAATGAATAAATAACGCTCAGATATCAAGATCATAGCTTATAGAGAGTGTGGTTTTATCGGTTGGTAAAAGTAGGTTTAACACTACCCTTGCAATCGTGTACAATGCGCCTTATTTATATAGTCGATCTGGCATTTGATCATGCCGATTGTCATTCTATTAACCTTACGTTTTATTTTCCGTTATCAGTCGTCATTACGCGGCAAAAGAGGCCACCATGTTTACGTTTATATTAGCCCTGCATATTATTGTGGCCATTGCCATGATCGGCTTGATTCTGATACAGCATGGTAAAGGGGCAGACGCTGGAGCTTCTTTTGGTGCTGGTTCATCAGGTACCGTGTTTGGCGCAGCAGGAACTGCTAACTTCTTGACACGTGCCACGGCAGTACTAACGGTCATATTTTTTATTACAAGTATGACGCTTGCCGTTCATGCGCGTAAGCAAGCAGAAGATCAGTTTCGTCTAGATGCGCCAGTTTCAGCACCGCAAACGCCGCGTCCAATGACTCAACATTCCGAGTAAGCCTCTTTTAAGTAGGCAGCGCTTGCTATTTTGGTAGGTTAGATTTACAATGCTTTCCTGTTTTCGCAACTCCTGTTCTATAGGTGCCTACCTTAAGCATCATTGATTATAGACTGGATGATAGGAACAGAGCAGTACAATGCGATTGTGGTGGAATGGTAGACACGCCATCTTGAGGGGGTGGTGGCGAAAGCTGTGGGGGTTCAAGTCCCCCCAATCGCACCAAGTTTTACAGACGCAGCATAGCGTCAGGTTGGATTTTTAGCAGATAATACTTAATTTATAATTAATTTAAAAAAAGTATTGACACTTCTATTAAACCTCCCTATAATATGCGTTCTAGATTGATGCGGGGTGGAGCAGTCTGGTAGCTCGTCGGGCTCATAACCCGAAGGTCGTTGGTTCAAATCCAGCCCCCGCTACCACTTTTTATACTGATGTTTTGTACACTAAATTTGTCAGTACCGATTAGCCCACCATTATGTTTGTGGGTTTTTTTGTATCTAAAGGTCAGTGTTATCGCGGTATCTATCCTACTTATGCTAAGCTCTAAGTCTATAGAGTACGATATTACTCGTCACTGGTCATCATCGGCCGCTACCGGCACGATGCTTCTTAAGCAACACTATCTTTTATTCCTCATACTTTTATCGATAGTAGTGCTTTATAAATAATAAAAGCATTGTCTGGCCGAGCTTGATGTTTTTTACGCTCGTCCCTATATAAATGCACAATATGTATCATATATTTGTGATTTAAAATTATATACTGACCGTGATTCTTATCATCATAAGATTGTTATATATAGATAAGAGTTCATCTTTAATACGGTTTACTAAGTACGATAGATAAGTGAATAGGAAAATACAAAGAGATTATGAAGCTTTCGACTAAAGTTGCAGAACTGACTAATATTATTGCCCCTGCCGTGGCCGCTTGTGATGTGTCATTATGGGGTATCGAGTTTGCGCCACAAGGTCGTCGCTCTTTACTACGTATCTATATTGAGGCATTGCCAGAAGAGCAAGCCCAAGATAAACAAGTAACGATTGAAGATTGCGCGGCAGTAAACCATCAAGTAAGCGGTATTTTAGAAGTTCATGATCCTATCGCTGGTGAGTACGTTTTAGAAGTATCTTCACCTGGCTTTGACCGTGCGTTTTTCTCAGATGAGCAAATGCATGCGTATGTTGGTCAAACTGTGAGCTTGCGTCTGATTCAAGCTATCGGTACAGGCGATCAGAAACGTCGTAAAGCCACAGGTACTTTAGATAGTATTGATGAAAACTCTTTAAAACTGACGTCAAGCGATGGCGAGCAGTTTGAGATTGCATTAAGTAATATTGATAAAGCCAATTTGATTTATGAAGATGCCTAGATTTTTACTAGGGTAACTGTTTATAGATAGACAGTTTTATCTTCCAATAGCTTATGTGGCTTATAGCAACTATATAATAGCAGCACCCAAATTATAAAATTTAAGTCAATTAAAAAATGATAGGACAGGTATAGCATGAGTCGTGAAATCTTAACGGTAGTAGAAACTGTCAGTAATGAAAAGGGCTTAAATCCTGAAGATATCTTTGAAGCAATTGAAGACGCTTTGGTGGTATCGACTAAGAAGAAAGTATATACCGAGCAGCCAGAAGTGGCTGTACGAGTAGCGATCGACCGTGCAACTGGCGATTACGATACTTATCGTTACTGGACAGTGGTTGCAGATGAAGACCATGAAATGCCAGCTTGTCAGCTTGCTATCACCGATCTTGATCAGGAAGAATGGTCAATTGGTGATATTAAAGAAGAGCAAATTGAGTCAATCGAATTTGGTCGTATTGCTGCTACTCAAGCCAAACAGGTTATCATCCAAAAAATTCGTGAAGCTGAGCGTGCACTAGTTGCAGATGCTTTCGAGCCACGTGTTGGTGAGATGATGTATGGCGAAGTCAAAAAACAGACTCGTGATGGGTACATTATTGATTTGGGTGACAATGCCGAAGGTTATTTGTCACGTGATCAAATGTTGCCACGTGAACAACTACGTGCAAAATCGCGTATCAATGCGATCTTGTACCATGTGAACCGTGAAAACCGCGGTGCACAGTTATTGTTATCTCGCACGCATCCTGAAATGCTATCAGCATTGATGCAAAAAGAAGTGCCTGAGATTGCAGAACAAATTATCGAAATTCGTAACGTTGCTCGTCTGCCAGGTACTCGTGCTAAAATAGCTGTGAAGACCAACGATCATCGTATTGATCCAGTTGGCGCCTGCATTGGTATGCGTGGTACACGTATCCAAGCAGTACAGCAAGAGCTAGACGGTGAGCGTATTGATGTGGTGGTATGGTCAGATGATCCTGCCCAGTTTATCATCAGCTCTCTAGAGCCTGCTGACGTAAGCAGTATCATTTTAGATGAAGATACGCAAACAGCAGATATTATCTTTAGCACCAATGATCAATTGGCGCGTGCTATTGGCTCACAGGGTCAAAACGTACGTCTAGCGTCTGAGTTGACGGGCTATAAGCTTAATATGATGCTCGAAGAAGAGTATCAGCAACGTCAACAAAACGAATCAAAAGCGTTTATTGAATTATTCTATGAGCGCCTAGAAGTAGATAAAGATTTAGCACAGGCATTGGTTGATATTGGTTTTACCAGTATCGAAGAAGTTGCCTATGTACCAGTTGAGACTTTCTACGATATCGAAGGTCTAGACGATGAAGCGATTGATATGATTCAAGAGCGTGCTAAAGAAGTCGTCATCGCTGATGAACTGGTTAAACAACAGAACATGAAAGAGCCAAGTCAAGAGCTTCAAGAGCTTGAAGGTATGACAGTCAGTTGGGCTTATAAAATGGCGCAAAAAGACATCATTACTGTTGATGACTTGGCAGAACAAGCCGTCTTCGATCTAGAAGATATCGAAGGATTAGACTCTGAAACTGCAGGAAAACTCATCATGAAAGCTCGGGAATCTTGGTTCGATGAATAAGCGGTAACTGCATATCGCTGTCTTTTGGTGATATGCTATTGAGAATAAAGCGCTGATATCTATTTATAAATATCAGCCTTAACCCAATCATTTGTAGCCAACAACTGAATTGAACATATAGCAAATAATAGACAGTAGGTGATAATAAATGGCAGATAAGACCGTCAAAGAACTGGCAGAAATGGTAGGCAAAACTACAGATGCTGTAAAGCAGCAATTAGTAGATGCTGGCCTGCCTGCTCGCGCAGAGGATGACCTAGTCACCGAGCTTGAGCAAGAAAAGCTGGTGACGTATTTAAAGCAAAGTCATGGTCAACAAGAAAAGCGTCGTATTAGTCTTAAATCTAAGACGACCAGTACTGCACGTGTGACCGGCTCTTCTGGTAAATCTAAGAGCGTCAACGTAGAAGTGCGTAAAAAGAAAGTATTCGAAAAGCCTGATCCAGAAAAAATGGCTGAAGAGTTAGCCGCTCGTGAGCAGGCTCTAATTGAGTCTCAAGAACGTGCTGCAAAAGAAGCTGAAGAACGCGCCGCTACTAAGAAAAAAGCGGAAGAGCGTCAAGCAGCAACGCTAGCAGCGATGCGTGCAAGCTTAGGCTCTAGCAAAAAATCAGACGACAAAAACGATGATATTTCTACATCAGTTGTTGTCAAAAAGGGCGGTAAAGCAACTGCTGAAGTTAAGCCTAAAGAGCAGCCGAAGAAGAAAGTTGCTGCAACTAAGCCTAAAGTTGAAACCGCTGCTGAACGTAAAGCTCGCGAAACTCGTGAGAAAGAAGAAGCACGTCTGCGTGAAATCGAATTAGAAACACGCCGCACACAAGCTGAAGAAGCGCAAAAGCGTACACTTGAGCAAATGCGCAAAATGGCTGGTAAATATACAGATCGTGAACCTGTTACTGAAGTACGTAAAGATGAGCCATTGGCTGAAGGTCTGGTCGGTGATGCACTAGAAGAGTCTTTCGAAAAAGAGCGTCGCGAAATCAAACGTGGTTCGAACAGTACTGGTACTCGTGGTCGTCGTCGTAAGAACCAAGATGAGCGCGAAATCAAAAACCGCAAAAACGGTTTGCGTTCAACTCAGGCATCACAGCATAAGTTTGAAAAACCTGTCGAAAAAATCGTCTATGATGTCGAGATTAGTGAGCAAATTTCAGTTGCCGATCTTGCACAGCGTATGGCGGTTAAAGCTCGCGAAGTAACTAAATTACTTATGAAAATGGGTGAAATGGCTCGTGAGTCAGATACGATTGATCAAGCAACCGCAAGCTTGCTTGTTGAAGAAATGGGCCACAACCCAGTACCAGTTAGTGATACTAAAGTTGAAGATGACTTACAGTACGCAGTTGATGAGCGTAGTAGTAACATCCAGACTCGTCCACCAGTAGTGACTATCATGGGTCATGTTGATCATGGTAAAACCTCACTACTAGATAAAATTCGTGAAACGAAAGTTGCGAATGGTGAAGCGGGTGGTATTACCCAGCATATCGGTGCTTACCATGTAAAAACTGATCGCGGTGTTATCACCTTCCTTGATACTCCAGGTCACGCAGCGTTTAGCGCAATGCGTTCACGTGGTGCTCAAGCGACTGATATCGTTGTATTGGTGGTTGCAGCTGACGATGGCATGATGCCACAAACAGCAGAAGCCATTGATCATGCACGTGCAGCTGGTACGCCGATTATTGTTGCTATCAACAAAATGGATAAGCCAGGCGCTGATCCTGACCGTGTTCTTAATGAATTAACGACGAAAGAAGTTGTTTCAGAAGAATGGGGCGGCGATACACCAATGGCTCGTATCTCAGCCAAAACAGGCGAAGGTATCGAAGACCTACTAGAATTCATTAGCTTACAAGCTGAGCTAATGGAACTAGAAGCGCCACTAGACGGTGCTGCTCAGGGTGTGGTTATTGAATCAAGACTTGAAAAAGGTCGTGGTCCTGTCGTTAGTGTCCTAGTGAAAAAAGGTACATTGAAACAAGGCGACTTGGTTCTAGCTGGTGAACATTATGGTAAAGTTCGTGCATTAACAGACGAGCATGGCCAACGTATTAAATCAGCTGGTCCTTCTATCCCTGTAGAGATTTTAGGTCTGCCTGAGACACCTGCTGCTGGTAGTGAGTTCCTAGTGGTAACGGATGAGAAAAAAGCTCGTGAAGTTGCGGACTTTAGAACCAACCGTGAGCGTGAGCGTCAACTCGAACGTCAAAATGCTATGCGTTTAGAAAGCATGTTTGATCAGATGGGTCAAGGCGATGTGTCATTCTTGAATATCGTACTAAAAACAGACGTACGTGGTTCACTTGAAGCACTACTAGCTGCCTTAAATGAACTGTCTACTGACGAAGTAAAAGTCAGAGTGATCAGTTCAGGCGTTGGTCCTATCTCTGAGTCTGATGTAACCCTTGCAGAATCTAGTGAAGCGGTACTTTTAGGATTCAACGTTCGTGCAGATGCTACCGCACGTCGCAAAGCAGATACTGCTAATATGGATATTCGCTACTATAGCGTAATCTATGGTTTGATCGATGATGTTAAATCAGCAATGAGCGGTATGCTTGCTCCTGAACATCGCGAGAAAATCCTTGGTGTTGCAGACGTTCGTGAAGTTTTCCGTTCTAGTAAGTTCGGTGCCGCTGCTGGTTGTATGGTGGTCGAAGGCACAATCTATCGCAACAAACCTATCCGCGTATTGCGTGATGATCAAGTTATCTTTACTGGTCAATTGCAATCATTGCGTCGCTATAAAGAAGACGTTAATGAAGTACGTACTGGTATGGAATGTGGTCTGGCCGTTCGTGGCTATGATGTTGAAGCTGGCGATAAGATCGAAGTCTTTGAAATCCAAGAGTTCGCACGTACTATCTAAAGCTGTTGTTCGATAGCAGGGTATGTATTAATGCAATATGCGTAATCCGCTGAGCTGTTTAGATACTTTGCTAATATTCAGCTGTACTTAGGCCTAACAGGTACATCCTGCTAGGCCTTTTTTAGCACATATCAGTGCCACATCTATTAATCAGCAGACTTATACAGTAATAAAATAAGCCCATTAAAGTAAGGTAACAACATGAACCAACGTTTACAAAGATTGTCGGATCAGATTCAGCGTGAGCTTGCTGTTCTTATTCGCGATGAAGTTAATGATCCTCGTCTAACAGGTTTTGTCACGATTTCTAGTGTCAAAGTTAGCCCAGATTTAGGCTATGCGGACGTCTATGTCACTATCATGGAGCCTGAGCTCAATGATGCTATGAACAAGACCAATCATGAAGAAAGCATCAAAGTATTGAATAAAGCGGCAGGATTTTTGCGTACAGAATTAAGCCATAGCTTAAAGACACGTACTACGCCGCGCCTACGTTTTCATTATGATGAAGTAACGGCTCGTGGTAACTACATGATGGACTTGATTAGTAAGGCCGTGACTAAAACTGAGCAAAACGAGAATGACGAGTAAATTATTATTATGTCTATAGCGTCTAAGCAAGTTGATAAACAAGCCAATATGACGCCTGAAAAAGTAAAAGTTTCAGGTGTCATATTGGTGGATAAACCCAAAGGTATGACCTCGCAGCAAGTCGTGTCAAAAGTGAAGTATTTATTTAAATCACCGATACACGATAGTAAAAAAGCAGGGCATACAGGAACGCTTGATCCGATGGCAACTGGCCTGCTGCCTATTTGTTTGGGTGAAGCCACCAAGTTTAGCCATTATCAACTGGATGCTGATAAATCTTATCAAGCGACTATCTTGCTAGGTAGTCAAACCGATACTGGTGATGCTGATGGCCAAATCGTAACGCAGGCTTCTATCCCCGTATTTGATGAAGTATCATTGGCGACTATTGCACAGCAGTTTTTGGGTGCTCAGCAGCAGATACCACCGATGTATTCAGCGCTAAAAAAAGACGGTAAAAAACTGTATGAATATGCTCGCGCTGGTATTGAGGTTGATAGACCGCCCAGAGATATCACGATTAAAGCAATCAATCTACAGATGATAGATGATACCCAGATTAATCTAACGGTTACTTGTACTAAAGGTACGTATGTACGTGTATTAGCGGAAGATATTGCAAAGCAGCTAGGTACGCTAGGACATTTGACGGCATTACGCCGTACACAGGTAGGTAACTTCAGCATTAATGATGCGATCGCTTTATCATCGTTAGAAGAGCATGGTTTAGAGGAGCGTCAGTCTTGGCTACTGCCCATCGACGCTTGTATTGATATCGATGCTGAGCTAACCCTGACAGATGAGCAATGCGCCCGCGTACATATGGGGCAACGCCTAAACATATTTGATGAGCTGACAGGTAAGCTCAAAGATTATGTTGCTAATATGGTTTCTGACCAGCTGTCTAATAATAGCTCTGTCGATATCAACGATGACGCTAGTACCAATGGTAAAGCTGATACTGATCTTGATGTGCCTCAGCTCTTAGAGCACGAAATACCAGTTGATATACGTCTACTCAATGAGCAAGGAGAGTTTCTTGGTTTGGGGTCTGTGAGCTTAAACGGACGTTTACAACCTAAGAAATTGATTCAACGCTAATAGTCACGTTTTCACCAATGTTACTTAAATATAGAAACTACCACCTAACATTGACCTGATTTACTAATAGTTTACACTAATCACATACCGTCACATTTTATTGCAGGTTTCGCCTATGGTGAAACCTGTTTTTTTTGTACTCTAGATTCATCAGATAGGGAATGCTGAGCTAAAAAATAAAACGGATAAATATTATAAAAATAAAAAATTGCTATGAAGCAAATAATTAAAATAACAGACAATTAAAAATAGTCAATTAAAAGTAAAATCAATGCGGAAAGGATGCATTTTAATAAAAATAAAATAGTTCAAAGGAAAATGTACTACCGATTAATAATAAAACTAACTTATAAAAATATACTGACTCACAAAACTAATAGATAAGAAGAAGGAAAGTTATGAAAACGATCGCTTTTTTACTACATAACCACTTCGAACAAGCAGAGTACGAAGACGTCAATAATCAGCTAAAAGATAAAGGCTACAAAACACTTCTCATAACAACAAATGATAAAAAAGAAGTGCAAGCCATGCAGCAAGATGTAGATAAGAGTGATACTTTTACTGCTGATATCTTTGCGGAAAATGCCAACGTCTCTGACTATGATGCATTGGTGTTACCAGGTGGTACTGTCAACGCTGATACTATCCGTGGTAACGAAAAGGCTCATCAAATTATCAACGCTATCAATGAAGCAGGAAAGCCATTAGCTGTTATTTGTCATGCTCCTTGGGTTCTCATCAATACAGGTATTGCTAAAGGCAAAACCCTTACCGCTTATCCTACTTTGCAATTAGATTTAGAAAATGCTGGAGCAAACTACGTAGATAAGACAGTACAAGTAGATGGTAATCTTATTACCTCGCGTAACCCAGATGATATTCCTAATTTTGTTAATGCCATAGATAAAGCATTATCTTAGAATTTCGACTTCTAACTAAATAATTTCAATTAACTAAGTACTATTAAATTTCAAATTTTTATAACTAACATTTATAACCATAACTAAGGAAGATACTATGTCAAACTCTAATCCAAACGATACTAAGCTTGAGCAACAACGTTCTGATTCAGCAGAAGCAGCACTTAAAGGTCAAACTGAAGACAATCATAGTGAAAACAGCGAAGCAGCAGCAGAACGTATCGCAGCTAACTTAGAAAATGCGAAAGAAGATAAGTAGGTTTTAATATGCCACCTGTAATAGGTGACATTGATATGTTTATAGTTTGCACGTCTTATGATCGATGAGTGCAACGACAGTTAGTCCACAAAATAATAATTCAGGAGCTAATATGAGTAATTCACCGAGCAATATGGACGAGCAAGAAAAAGAGATTGAAAAGCTTGCAGAAGAAATCAATCCAAGTGAGCATACTGCCCCAGACAGTCTAGCGGAAGTGACTACTGCCGCCCCTCTTGAAGATGATGAACTAGGTGGCAATGCGACAGAGTCTGACGTTAATAAGTAGCTTAGGTAGGCTCTTAATAGATAGTTATCTATAGAATACTAGTTGTTAGAAATTAAATGTCGCTTTACAAGTATTATGAAAAACTGCTGCTAGTTCAGCAGTTTTTTGTTATAATTACCTCCACATTTAAATTAGGTTTTGAATGATGTACTGTAGTTAGCCCATTACTTTGATTAAGTAGTGCTATAGCTAACTATAATGTACGATTCAAAATATACTAAATGGTTGTTAACTGAGCTTGTCGTACACTAGGTCAACTCTAGTAATGCAGGGTTGTCCTGAATGGCGTACAGGTTATTTTATTTATTATTCTATTGCTTTAATACTGACTCAAATTGCAGTCCGTTTTTAAAGTTATTAGCATTGCTGGAGATATTTATGCTAACTAATACCGATCGTGAACAAATCATTGCTCAATACCAACGTGGCGAAAATGACACTGGTTCTCCAGAAGTTCAAGTGGCTTTGTTGAGTGCTCGTATTAATGATTTGCAGAACCACTTTAAAGCACACAAAGCTGACCATCATAGCCGTCGCGGTCTTATCCGTATGGTTAACACGCGTCGTAAACTGCTTGATTATTTAAAAGGTAAAGACCTTGGTCGTTACACTACTCTAATCAGCCAGTTGGGTCTACGTCGTTAATCTAACGACAATAGTACGAGTGTATGCTGAATTTTTTGCTAAGTCGCTTGGAACTTGTTTGTTATTATCGATAAAATAGATTTTTCTAAAAACGGTGTGGAATAGTTTCACGCCGTTTTTTTATGCTTATTCGTTTTAGATACCGTGCTCAAATAGTAAGAGCTATAACTCCTTCTATAGAATCGTTAAGAGGGATATTGGTATAAACTGTACTAACCAAGTCTCAAGTACGGTATTTCCTGACGATAATTGCGCTACTGTGCAATTAATTGGTCAATGGCCATAAATCACTGTAAAATAATGCCTTGTGAGTTTGATAGCGCATCTGCTACAGATATGGCGATTATTGTTAAGATATTTATGATTTGGCTTGGTAATCAGCGCAGATAGCTGATATTTGAAAGTTCAGAAAATAGCCTGTAGGGTTTTTAGCATCGAAGTCTTTTGACTTAATGTCTTTTTGATAGTATTTATAGTAAAGCCAAAATTGCACGACCGAATATACATAATAGTACGATGTCTAACTCAGACAAATATATGAGATAACCAAGTAACGTTATTGGCATTGGTTGCGATGATTTCTAATAGAAAGCATGTCAACTGATAGCCATATACACAGAATTTTAATGACAGATATCAGCTTTTTTTGACGCTGATATCAGTTTTGTCAGTCAACATTAGGAAGATTATATGACAATGTTCAACACCATTAAGCGTGAATTTCAGTATGGCAACCAGCAGGTTGTTATCGAGACAGGCCGTATTGCCCGTCAAGCAAACTCTATTTTAGTACACATGGGCGGCGTAACCGTATTAGTTGCAGCAGTCGTAAAATCAGAAGCTAAAGAAGGTCAAAACTTCTTTCCGCTAACGGTTAATTATCAAGAAAAAATGTATGCAGCGGGTAAAATTCCAGGTGCTTACGGCAAACGTGAAGGCCGTGCGAGCGAATTTGAAACCTTAACTTCACGCTTGATTGACCGTCCGATTCGTCCACTATTCCCAGAAGGCTATGTAAACGAAATCCAAATCACCGCTACAGTGGTTTCATCAGATAAAACTCAGTCTGCAGATATCGCTGCACTAATCGGTGCTTCAGCAGCACTAGCTATCTCTGATGCACCATTTAATGGTCCTGTTGCTGCCGCTCGTGTTGGTTTCATTAACGGCGAATACGTTCTAAACCCAACGTCTGAGCAGCTTGAAACTAGTGATCTAGATTTGGTTGTGGCTGGTACTAAGTCTGCAGTATTGATGGTTGAGTCTGAAGCGGCAGAGCTGTCAGAAGACCAGATGCTAGGTGCAGTATTGTACGGCCATCAGCAACAACAAATTGTTATTGATAACATTGCTTCAATGGCTGAAGAAATCGGTACTGCTAAGCAGCAATACTCTGCTCCTGAGCGTGACCAAGCACTTACTAGCAGCATGAAAGAACAGTTCGGCGAGCAAGTTGCTGACGCTTATACCATTACTGATAAGCAAGCACGTTACACGAAGCTTGATGAAATTAAGCAGTCAATTATTGATGCACTTGCTGGTGATGCTGAGTCAGAAACTTATGCTGATACCGTATCTGAGCTTAAAGAAATCTATAACGACCTTAAATATCGTACCGTTCGTGACAATATCTTGTCAGGTAAGCCGCGTATCGATGGTCGTGACCCTGAGACAGTTCGTGCGCTTGACGTACAAGTTGGTGTATTGCCGTATACGCATGGTTCAGCATTGTTCACACGTGGTGAGACGCAGGCATTGGTTACTACCACACTTGGTAACAGCCGTGACGTCAACATGATTGACTCACTAGGTGGTACGATTCGTGACCATTTCATGCTGCATTACAACTTCCCGCATTTCTCAGTTGGTGAAACGGGCCGTGAAGGTATTCCAAAACGTCGTGAAATCGGTCATGGTCGTCTAGCACGCCGCGGTGTACAAGCGATGTTACCAGATAGTGAGCGTTTCCCGTATGTGATTCGTGTGGTATCAGAAATCACTGAATCTAACGGTTCATCTTCTATGGCTTCTGTTTGTGGCGCAAGCTTGGCATTGATGGACGCAGGCGTACCATTAAAAGCACCAGTTGCTGGTATCGCGATGGGTCTGGTTAAAGAAGGCGATCGTTTCGCTGTATTGTCAGACATCTTGGGTGATGAAGATCATCTAGGTGATATGGACTTTAAAGTAGCTGGTTCTAAAAATGGTATCACTGCACTTCAGATGGATATCAAAATCGAAGGTATTACCCCTGACATCATGGAGCAAGCGCTTAAACAAGCCCATGCAGGTCGTATCCATATCCTAGAAGCAATGAACCAAGTATTGCCTGAGAGCCGTACTGAAATCAATGCTCATGCACCAAACTACGCGGTTATCGAAATCAACCCAGACAAGATTCGTGACGTTATCGGTAAAGGCGGCGCAACTATCCGTCAGCTAACGGAAGAAACTGGCGCGGTTATCGATATCGATGATGCAGGTACTATCCGTATCTTTGGTGAAAACAAAGCAGCGACCAAAGCAGCTATCGGCAAAATCGAAGCACTAACTGCTGAAGTTGAAGTTGGTAAAACTTATCAAGGTACCGTTGCTCGTATCGTCGACTTCGGTGCATTTGTAAATGTCTTGCCAAACACGGATGGCCTAGTACATATTTCACAAATCGCAGAAGAGCGCGTAGAGAATGTATCAGACTATCTAAAAGAAGGTCAGGTCGTTAAAGTACTCGTACAAGACGTTGACAACCGTGGTCGTATCAAACTAACTATGAAAGGTGTTGAGCAGAACTAATACTCAATATCTGATGTGGTTTAAGTAATAAAAAACCGCCTTGAAGTGCTCGTTATGAGTATTCAAGGCGGTTTTTTTATGTGCTCAAAAAGACGATGACTGGCTAGCTAAAAGGCCATTTATAACTCAATGCTTTTAGGCAGGTGTATATCGATACGAAGTTTTGGTAGGTCTTGTAAGTACTCAGTTAGTAATGGCAACGTATCAGCATGCCAGTCTAGGGGCAGGGTATCTGCTGTAGTGCTTTCATTGGATACGATATCACGTGGTTTGCCTGAGATAAGCGGCCGCGCAAGCAATGCAACTCTGCGTATACCTTGGTAACGTATAAGCGGCATTATTTGCTGTTGTAAATCAATTAAAGCAGCAGTCAGCCAGCTTGTGCGCGTTGGATGATAAGGATGGTTTGATATCACAAGGTTGGCAATATAGTTTGGCAGATTCCCGTTACTACTAATACCAAGTCCGACCTGCTCACGTGTACGCTTATTAAGTAAGCAGCTACCAACGTTCAGACTACCATCGCGGCACGCACGATGATAGCGACTATAATTATCAGGAAATAGAGTTTTTGCTCGTGTGAGTACAGGATCTAAAACGACACCAGCATTGTTGACAGGTAAAACAAGTAACTGTGCATTGCTATTTAAAATAGAGGCATGTGTGAGTTGTAAAATTGCCATCGTAAGCCTCTCTATAACCAAATCAAGTATACGGTTATTGAACCGTCGCTTTATTAGAGTCGTTTGCTTCTAACTGAGCAATTTGCTGTTCGAGTAGCGCAATTTGTTCTGCCTTCATATCAGTCAATTGCTTATTCATAGCCACTTGTTCAGCTGCTAACTTTTCTTGTTCGGCCAGTCGCTGACGCTCATCTTCTAAACGATCAATCTCTTCTTTCGCCAAGCTATTATTTTCTGGTAGAGGCGCATCTAATATAGCAGTAGGATTTGGTATCGCGTTATTGTCATTATTGGCTGCTTCAGAGTTTTCATCCATGAGTACACCATCGTTAATGACAGAATCATCTGATACTTCTGAGGTGCTGTCTGTGACTGATTCTGTCTGCATTTGCTTAGTTACTGGTACTGAAGTGGCGTCATCTATAGCGAGTGTGGACTGAGTGCCAGACCTTCCTACGATAAGGTAGACAATGACGATAAGTAGCAATACTGAGATAAGTATTGCCAAAATTTTCTGACGTGATTTAGTCTGCTTTTTCTTAGAAGCGTGGGTTGATGAAGGCCGGATGTTGTCTGGTTTCATATTATGATCGATTCATGTCAAGAATATAAGTAGCCATACTATAGCAAACTCAAAATAAAAAGCCTATCTATTGATAGATAGGCTTAATAGTCCATTAAATAATCAGGTATTTAATCTGTTTTTAAGTATGAAAACTAAATTACTAAGATTTAAATTTCACGGTACCACTAGTGCCAGTCGCCATCGCATCACGAGCTATCTGATCTTCTAAGTGGTTCTTGGCACTAATGGCATCAGGATCGGGGCGGTGCTCTGTGTGTCCGCACTGAGTGCATTCAATATACTCATCTGGGGCTGGGATGACGATATTGACTTGCACCACAGCGTCCATCTCCTGACATTTCGGACAACGTACCCCTGCTAAAAATCGGCGCTTGGGACTAGGTGATTGATAACGCATTTAAATGACCTCGCGAGTCGTTTGAGTATTTGCCGCCTCAATATTTTTAGCATCAGTGAAACCATTATGACGTAGCAAAGCGTCGATACTGGCGCTACGACCGCGGAAGTTTTCAAAGTTGGTCTTTGCTGGGAAACTGCCGCCAACAGATAAGATAGATTCACGGAACGCTTTGCCTGTCGCTGGGTTAAAAACACCGTCTTCTTCAAACTTGCTAAACGCATCCGCTGATAGCAGTTCCGCCCACTTATATGAGTAATAACCGGCAGCATAACCGCCCGCGAAGATATGACTGAAACCATTAGCAAAGCGGTTATAGTCAGGTGTTTGCATAACGGAGATATCATTACGGACAGTATTGAGCGTCTCTAAAATACCATCGTAATTAAACGCTGGCGTATGAGCATGAATGAGTAAGTCAAATAGAGCAAACTCAATCTGACGCAGCGTTTGCATGCCGCTCTGGAAATTTTTCACTGCTAGTAGTGCATCGAGCTTTTCTTTAGGTAATGGCTCACCAGTCTCAACGTGGCTGCTGATAAGGGCGATACCTTCAGCGTCCCAAGCCCAGTTTTCCATAAACTGACTAGGAAGTTCGACCGCATCCCACTCGACGCCATTGACACCAGCGACATCACCGACCGTGACTTGGGTTAATAAATGATGTAAGCCATGACCAAACTCGTGGAATAAGGTTAATACTTCATCATGGGTCAATAGACTAGGTTTGCCATCAAGTGCTGGCGTGAAATTACCAACCATAAAGCAGACGGGTAGTTGCTGATGGTTTTGTTCTTCATAGCTATAGCGAGATTGAAAACCACTCATCCATGCACCGCCACGCTTACCACTACGCGCAAATAAGTCAAAGTAAAAACCACCAAGCAAGCGATCATCAGCGTCGAATAATTGATAAAAACTCACATCGTCATGCCAGCGAGATACTGAATCACTTTCTGCATTTTTATGGCTTTGCTCTTGTACTTTGATACCGTATAGACGCTCAACGATAGTGAACAAGCCATTAACCACTTTAGGTAATGGGAAATATGGACGAATTTCCTCTTGCGATAAGCTGAACTCACTTTGTTTCACTTTTTCAGCGATGTAGGCGCTATCCCATGGTTGCAACTCGTCAATGCCATAATCGCTTGCGTATTTCTGTAGCTGTGCCAAATCTGCTTTGGCAGCAGGGTTTGCTTGCGTTGCTAAGTCACGTAAGAATGTTTCAACTTCTAAGACGCTATCTGCCATCTTAGTCGATAGCGATACTTCAGCATAATTTGCAAAACCAAGTAGCTTGGCTTTTTGCTCAC
Organism: Psychrobacter sp. 28M-43; assembly: GCF_014770435.1. Taxonomy (NCBI): domain Bacteria; kingdom Pseudomonadati; phylum Pseudomonadota; class Gammaproteobacteria; order Moraxellales; family Moraxellaceae; genus Psychrobacter; species Psychrobacter noctis. The sequence continues at coordinate 88,897 of NZ_CP061739.1, forward strand.
GTAATGAGAGGATTTGACTCATATTGTCAGCGTTATTTAATGAGTTGCCTTTTACATTGGTATGTTTATCAAACTCAGAGGCACGCGTAACATAAGCACGATACAGCGTCTCACGTAGGCTACGATCGTCCGCATGAGTCATGATCGCTAGATATACAGGAATATTTAAACTGGCCACATAGTACGGAGTAGGAAGCGCATCTATATCTGTTTGACTTAGAGTGCCATTAGCAAGCTCACGCGCTTTGTATTGTTCGCCTGCATCTGCCAATAATGCCAAACCGCTCTCTGTTAAACCTTTTAATTGAGAGTCTTCTAAAGGCAGGGCAAATGCTTGCGTCGCATCCAAGATATTGTCCGAGAAAGTTGCAGACAGGGTTGATAACTCACTTTGGATAGCGGCAAACTTTTCTTGCTCAGCTTGAGGTAACGCAACGCCTGATAACTCAAAGCTACGTAATGCCAGTTCGATTGCACGTGCACGAGCAGGCTCTAACGTAGCAAAGAAATCTGTGTCATTGACGATAGCTTGATAGCGATTAAACAAAGGCTGATGCTGTCCAACTCGCGTACCGTAAGCAGATAGCTTTGGTAGCAGCTCATGATGAACATGACGAATCTCATCGTTGCTCATCACGCTATTGAGATGCGACAAAATACCCCAGCTACGATCTAATGCCAAATTCATATGATCAAAACTCATCACATCTGCCAAAGCTTGTTCAGCGCTTATTTTTTCAGCACTTGTTTTTTCAGCACTGTCGCTTTCTATCACGGTTAAGGTATCTAAAAAAGCATTGGCAGCATCAATAGCGTCAATCACTTGGTTCTGTAACGTATGTGGCGCAGTGTCGGCAAAATCGACAAGGCGTAAATCTAAAGGAGAAGGTGTCATATAGGTATCCGGTATCAATGAATTATTATTAATAAAAACGAGAAAAGTCTGGCTACTATTGAAATATACAGTGTGTTCTTATTTTATATATAGATTATATAAAAGATGGGTTCGTTTAGTAAAAATACAACCTAAGCACTTTTATACGATTCAAGTAATTAGGAGAGTGCTAGCAATCTGGAAGTAAATATCGAAATTCTGATACTTAGATTCAACTTCTCAAGATAATTATCCAAATATGTAGCTATGCTCGTTAAAGCAGTTCTTTAACAATATAGAGTGCTCTACTTACAAAGCGCTATCATTTGCTTGCAAATTAACCCTACAGGGAGTGGGGTATAGCTGTTAGCATCAAGATAATGGAATTTAAATATTATGCATCGACAGGATGCAAGAAAAACACGGATAGAAATTTCTACGCTTATAACAGTATATGAGTGAAGAAATACATAAAGTTAAAAATGAACGATAATAAAACAAGGAGCAATATATGAAAGCGACTCTTAAAAGTTTACGTGAAACTAAAGCTAACCCTGCAGTAAGTATCTTTGTTAAAACGCATCGTGAACATCCAGCTAACGAGCAAGATCCTATCGCTCTAAAAAACCAATTGAAGGTTGCCGAAGATCGTCTGACGAAAGAGTACGATAAACGCACAGCGACTACCATTCTAGATAACATTCAAAATAAAATCAGTGAGCTCAATCACAATTATAACCTCGATACTTTAGCTATATTTGCTAGTACAGATGATGTGCAAGTTATCCGTATGCCAATTGATACAACGGAACGTGTTGTGATCTCAGATAGGTTTGCTACGCGTGACTTGGTTCGTGATATGGCAAGTGCGGTTCATTATTATACTGTGGTCTTAACCCGTGACAATGCTCGTTTGATCGAAGCATCTAATGACCGTGTTGTGAGAGAATTCGACAAAGATGACGATGCACAAAACAATATGGAGAACATTCAGTTCCCTGTCGAAAACAACGGACTATACACAACAGGTGACGGTGGCTCAGATCGTTCATCAAACAACGAAAGCAGTCACTTAAAAGAATTCTTTAACCAAGTTGATAAAAGTGTCCAAGAACTATGGGGCGAGCATAAAATGCCTCTTGTCATAGTTGGTGATGCAAAAAATATTGGCTACTATAAAGAAGTCTGTGATCGTCCAGACAACATCATCGCTACAGTATCGAATGCGACCAATTTAGAAGATGGTAGCGCTCAACATATTGTAGATAGTGTGCAAGAAGCTGTAGAAGAGTATCGCACATCGCTGCACAAAGCTGCCTTAGGTGAAATTGACAAAGCTCGCGGTGCGAATATGTTGCAGACTGATTTACAGGAAGTATATCGCAGTGCCTTCCAAGGGGCTGGCGAGACACTTTATGTACGCCGTGGTTATATACAGTCCGCTAAGATTGATGAAAAGGCACAAACGTTAAGCCCTGCCAATGATGCGACTACGGAAGGTATCACAGATGATGCAATCGGTGAAATCATCGAACACGTCATTCACAATGGCGGCGAAGCTGTATTTATGCCACAAGACATCATGGGTGAAGATCAACCAATAGCGCTAGTAACTCGCTACTAATCTGACGATGCCACCTATACGCGATGTTCATTCATGAATCAGCCATTTATGAATTAGCCATTGATAATACATAGGTGTAATATGAGAGCATTGGTTCAATACGAGCCAGTGCTCTTTTTATGTCTGTCATTACCATCACTATGGATGCTATCGTAGCTGAGCTATTGATCTTTACTCCATAAATAATGAGCGTACAACTAATCAAACTATGACTACCACCTCTTTTGTTTTAACCAGCTACAACATCCATAAAGGCATGTCACCGCTAAATCGCCAAGTGAAGATGCAAGGTATTGCTCAGGCGCTAGAGTCTGTCGGTTCAGACGTCTTGTGTTTGCAAGAAGTGCAAGGCCAAAACCTCAAACGTAATATGCAATACAACGAGTACCCAGATCAGTCGCAGCATGAATGGTTTGGCGAATTTTTAGATCTGCAAAATAGTTATGGTAAAAACTCCGAATACGAAAACGGCCACCACGGCAATGCAGTATTGAGCCGCTTTCCGCTAGACCCCAAACACAATGTAAATATTACGGTTAATAAGCTTGAGCAGCGCGGTGTCTTGCACTGTGAGGTACAGCCTATCGGTTGGGAAATGCCAGTTGTCGTATTGTGTGCACATTTGAACTTGTTTGAGCGTGATCGTATCAAGCAGTATCAAGCGATTAGTGATTATGTGCGAAATGAGATTGCGCCGGATCAACCACTTATCTTGGCAGGCGATTTTAATGATTGGAAAAAGATGTCTTGTGACAAACTGGCGACAGATCTCGGTATGATAGAAGCGTTCAAGCATTGTCATGGCAAGCTGTTGCCAACCTTTCCAGCAAAGCTACCAGTACTCAGCTTGGATCGTATCTACGTGCGCAATTTGCTTGTGAAGGATGCTTGGGTACATACTGGGAAACCTTGGTCATCGCTATCAGACCACCTGCCTATCAGTGCAGAGCTGATGCTGCCCTAATACCCAACTATAATAATTCGTTTAAATGTATTATATTGGCAATCTATCGATATATGAACAATTGTCTTTATTGATCATATTATTGATTAACCATGTTTTCGATTGAAAGTGCTATTAACAGTACAACGTTTCAATAAAATGAATAACAAGTACAGCCTAATAAACAAAATATAAGGATATTCTACGATGGCAACAGCGTCTACTACCGATAATAATCAACAAGCTAACCACAACATACCTAAGACACAGCACGCCGTACTCATACGCGAGTTTGGTGAGCCTGAAGTAATGAAATACCAAGATGGTGCTGATGTCCCTGAGCTACAGGACGATCAAGTACTGGTAAAAATTGCCTATGCTGGAATTAACCCTGTCGATTATAAGACCCGCCAAGGTAAAGGCTGGGGTGCAGAGAACATTCGTAAAGACAAGTTTGAGAATGATCAGCCAGCTATTTTAGGGTTCGATGTATCAGGCGAAGTAGTCAGCAGCAATAGCGACGAATTTGCTGTCGGAGATAGAGTAGCGGCCTTGACCTTTAGTGGTGGTGGCTATGCGCAATATGTGGCAGTAGATGCCAAGTTGCTTGCAAAAGTACCAGAAGGTGTCAGCTTAGAGCAGGCAGGTGCTTTGCCTTGTATTGGACAAACGGCACTACAGTTTGTGGATTTTGCTGATATAAAAACAGGCGAGCATGTGGTGATTAATGCACCAGCAGGCGGTGTCGGTCATTTACTAATCCAATTGCTCATGAATAAAGTGGCGCAAGATAACATCAAGGTAACGGTAATTTGCTCACCAGAAAAGTACGCCAAGCTTGATGAGTTGATAGACGTGTCTAAGCTAGCGGGTTGGGTAGATTATACAAAAGATGAAGTGTTCCCTGATCTACAAGCCGACGTGCTACTTGATTTAGTTGGTGATGAAGCAGGTGTCCGTGCGCTTAGCGTGCTCAGATCAGGCGCTCGAGTAAATGTGTTGCCAACTATTTGGGTTGATAAGCTCAAAGAAGCTGGTCAGCAAAAAGACTTAGCAGTAGCAGGCTACAAAGCGCAGCGTAGTGGTCAAGATATGGCGCGTGTTTTACAGGAAGTGGCCGATGGTAATTTAACTTTAAAAATTCAAAAAACCTATCCACTCTCAGAAGTTGTTGCAGCGCACCACGAGCTACAAAAAGGCGATGCTTTTGGCAAGATTGTCTTGGCCGCTGCTGAGTGAATGTCAAGACTGCCCAAGTATTAGGTAGTGTTTGATAGGATTTATTAGTAAGTAGATGTCTGTTGAAACCCAGTAAACTTAACTGATGACTTAACAAATCATACAAAAGTTTTATTTTGGACAACAGAACATCCCTGTAGTCTTCGCTTATTTATCATAGGATAAAAAGCGAACGATACTAATAAAGGAAATAATATGACTATCAACAATAAGACCAGCACTGAAAAAACAGATGACCACATTGCTTATGAAGCAAAAGTACGTGCAGAGATAGAAGCATGGAAGAACCCTGATAAAGGGATTTTGGATAAGACGCTAGCAGTGCTTAATACCCCTGTGGTAGCCGCCGGTGATGCGTTGATGGAAGCTCCACAATTTGGCAATTCTCTAAAAAAAGCAACTGAGGAAACGATTACTGCTTTGAGTGATGCAGCCAACTGGACATTGGACACTCAAGGCATTATCGATACCTATCAAGAGACAGCAGATATTAATGACTCCTCTATTAAAACGCTGTCTGACATTAAACGTCTACCCATTGCTGTTGTAGATAAACAAGTTAAGCTTTTCAAAAGCAAATATGTAGCGCTAACCAGTGCGCAAGGGGTGACTACAGGGGTCGTAGGCTGGGCAGGTATCCCTGCTGATGTCGTTGGACTTATTACAGCTAATCTACGTGCGATTGGAGAATATGCAACGTACTATGGCTTTGATATCAATGATAAAGGCGAGCAGCTATTTGCTATGTCTTTATTGGCTGTAGCAACTTCTGCCTCTGTTGAGGAACGTAAAGCGGCGTTAGATGACACTCATGCAATGATCAAAGATCCAGAAACTCAAGCATTTAATCAGATTAATGAAGAAGTCATGTCTCGTGTACTGCGCCAGACAGCGACTAAAGTAGCCACTAACATCGTTAAGACAAAAGCCGCGCAAATTATTCCAGCAGTGGGTGCAGTAGTCGCAGGTGGTGTTAATGCTAGCTACACTGCCAATGTGTGTGAAGCTGCTTACCAGTGTTATCGTGAGCGCTTTTTAGATCGTCTCGCGTAAGATTTAGATGGCTCGTTAAGTCAGCGATAGTATCAAGATGTAAGCATATGCCGAAACGTTAAACTGATTCGCCCAGCATCGACCGTCTTTGTCTTGGTGATCGTATGTTTCCAAAAGGTTTGTGTGTCACCATGCATCACAACGAGCTGACCAGACTCAAGATAAAGTTCAACTTTGTCTTGAGTTTTTTTATGCTTAAAAACAAATTTGCGTGTGGCACCAAGCGATAAGGAGGCGATGACTGGTTGCTGACCGAGCTCTTTTTCGTCATCAGCATGGTAGCCCATACCATCAGCGCCAGAAGGATAGTAATTAAGCAGGCAGGTGTTGAAATTAGTGGTGACACCGATTTTTGCTAAAGCTTGCTCAATTCTCTGTTTCACGTGAAACACTTTATCTGACCATGGAACGGTTTGTCGCACATGTCCCGAGTATTGGTAATTGGCATTTTTGTCTCCCATCCAGACAATTTGCCGAGTGGTTATATGGGTTTTACCAAATAACGTCACGATGTCTGGCTGCCAAGGTAGCTCATTTAGTAGAGTGTTATAAAGGGCAGTGGCATCGTCGATAATTACGCCTAAATCATTTACCTTACCATCATAGGGTAGTAAGTTATCCGTGGGTGCAGGGGCAAAGAGGTCAGTCATAATTCAGTCGTTGTAAATCCTTATTTACTGCTTTGGTAGTGTTCGTTGATGATTTGAGCACATAGTTCAGGCGCTTCCATTGGCAATAGATGACCGTAATCTGACAGCGAAATAAGACTGCTATCTGGGACAAATTTTTTCCATTGCTTTCGTACTTTGTCATTGATGAACAGAGTAGGCTTGCCTGTAATCAACGTGTAGGGACAGTGTAGTTTTTTGAGTGCGGCATCGATATGAGGTGCGCCAAAATAATTGGCCAGCTCTTGTTCTGGTGCAAACATAAGCGTATAGCTACCATCTGTATTTTTGCTCAGACTTTGCTCAGCAAATACTTGCAAGTGTTCATCGCTGATACGTTTATAAGCACGCTGCGCACGTAGGCTCTCATAATAATTATGGGTACTTGGCCAAGTAGATTGCTTGGTTAACGTGCTTTTGAAAGGCTCGCGGCTCAGTAGGACAGAGCGTGGCAAAAGGTTATATAAGGTAGCTTGGTTTTTGGTAAATGTGACAGGCTCGATCAAGTATAACTGCGAAAATAGCTCTGGACGTTTGGCAGCTGCCATTGCTGTGGCCGTCGCCCCTTGCGAGTGACCAATACCTATGACAGGCTTATTTTGGGTTTTTTCTAAAAACTCAATCAGCATGTCGGCATCTTGCTCGCGCGTCAGACGACGGCTTTGCGGCTTATCATACCAGTAGCCACGCAGAGCAAGTGAGCTGATATCAAACCTAGTGGCTAGCTTGCTCAATAGTGGTGTGTAGGTACCGACGGTAAAACTATTACCACTATAAAAATGTGCTGGGGCGCGGGGAGTAAAGCTTGAATCTAGCGGCTGATTAAACTGGCTAAGGTCATAATAGCGTGCCTGTTTTCCGCCAAGATTAATGCGGTTTGTGAATGCTTCCATAAAATAAACACTTCCTTGTGACTTATTTTGAGTGATTTTTTTGTAGTTTGTCTTCTTATGATTGAGCTTACTTAATGTATCTTAGTTGTCTTCACCTAAGAAGCCACCGCTTTGACGTTGCCAAAGTCGAGCGTAGACACCATTCAATGCTAATAGTTCATCATGACTACCTTGCTCGATGATGCGGCCTTGATGCATAACGACCAGTCTATCCAATGCGGCAATAGTAGACAGGCGGTGGGCAATAGCAATAACGGTCTTGCCGGTCATGATGTCATTTAAGCTTTCGGTAATGGCATATTCAATCTCAGAATCTAGCGCACTGGTCGCTTCATCCAAAAGTAAAATCGGCGCATTTTTTAGCATAACACGTGAGATAGCGATACGCTGACGTTGACCGCCAGATAGTTTGACTCCGCGTTCACCCACTTGGGTATCAAGTCCTGTATTGCCTTTATCATCGTACAAATCTTTGATGAAATCCCATGCCTGAGCTTGTTTGGCAGCGATCATAATCTCTTCATCAGTAGCATCAGGACGACCATAAGCGATGTTCTCACGTACAGTACGATGTAGCAACGAGGTATCTTGAGTCACCATACCAATCTGTTGACGCAACGATTCTTGAGTGACCTCATCGATAGCTTGTCCATCAATCAAAATCTTACCGCTATCGACATCAAAAAAGCGCAGTAGCAAATTGACCAAGGTCGATTTACCAGCACCTGAACGCCCAACCAAACCAATCTTTTCACCCGGCTTAATATCTAAGTGGAAGTTGTCCAACAGTTTGATATATGAGTTAGGAGCGCGTTTATCAATGTTGGTACTATCAATAGGCTTACCAGTTTGGCCATTGTCTTCTTCGTCATTTTCATAACTGAAGTCAACATGGTCGAACACGATGCGACCGTCCGTGACGGCCAGCGCTGGCGCGTCAGGTTTATCGATGATTGTCTGCGGTGCTGACAACGTACGCATACCGTCTTGAACTGTACCGATACTCTCAAACAAACTGGCTGTCTGCCACATAATCCAACGCGTCAAACCATTTAGACGCAACGCCATCGCAGTCGCAGCAGCAATGGCACCAACACCAACTGCGCCTTGTTGCCACAAGTACAATCCAATACCTGCCGTACTACTGACCAAGATCACGCTGATAAGATGGGTCGATACTTCTAAATAGCTGACCCAGCGCATCTGCGCATGTACCGTACCTAGAAACTGTCCCATGGCATTTTTGGCATAGCCTAGCTCACGACGCGAATGGCTAAATAGCTTAACGGTCATGATATTGGCATAAGCATCAGTGATTCGCCCTGTCATCAAGGCACGCGCATCTGCTTGGACAATGGCTGTCTCTTTGAGTTTGGGGATAAAGTACCAAATGGTGATGGCAACCAAAACCAGCCAAATGACAAAAGGAATAAGTAGTAAGCTGTCTAAATTAAACAAAATCACCCCTGAGGTGATAAAGTAGACAGAGACATACATAAACATATCGGTGACGGTCATCACAGTATCGCGTACTGCTAGCGCTGTCTGCATTACCTTAGCTGAGACGCGACCCGAAAACTCGTCCTGATAAAACTGCATGGATTGCCCAAGCATGCGCTGATGAAACCGCCAGCGCATCTGCATAGGAAACACGCCTTGCAAGGTCTGAAAGTGGATAAACGATGACAAGGCAATCCACAATGGGCTTACTATCATGACGGCGAGCATGATGAGTAGCATATCGCCTTTTTCTACCCATAAGTTTTGCGGCGTATAAACGCCCAACCAATCGACGATATTACCTATCCAAGCAAACAGCATGGCCTCGTAGATACCGATACCAGCGGACAAAATCATAAAGATTAGTAGCCAGCCGCGTAAGCCATTGGTACATGCCCACAAAAACTTCAGCATACCATCGCGAGGTGATGGCAATGGCATAGGTGTATCTGGAAAGGCGGGTAGGCGGTTTTCGAAAAAGCGAAATAAAGCATTCATAGGCAGTAATAAAACGTCAATAGCAGTACGTCAAGATGAACGAGAGGACTCGTTATCTAGAATCTTTACTTTTGTGATTGGGATTAGGTGTTATTTTAGCAAAATTACTAATCATACCTGCATGCTAATTGTAATTTGCTTAAGAATAGCTGTGTCTTTAGTGCCTTAGTCACAACTATAATAAATAGATTGCTGTAGAAAACATATTTTGTTACATTCTACATCCAAACTTATTTATAGTTTAAATATTGCTTTTATAAGCATGATTTTATTGCAAAAATCAGCTGATTAGCGGGCATTCTATTTATTGGTTTTTATAAATATACGAACAGTAATAACTCAACATTGAAGTTCAAAAGGTAGCAGTGAATGATGTATTTAATAATAGCGGTGCTATGTAGCGTCGCCGTCTCCGTACTTTTGAAGATATTGCGCCAGAAAAATATAGATATTCGTCAGACCATCGTGGCAGGCTATCCTGTGGCTTTTTTACTGACTTGGGTATTACTAAAACCTGATGTAGGTGCCATTCATGCGCTTGATAGTGCTTGGGGAATCATCATCGCGCTTGGAGTATTATTACCTGCTGTATTTATCATTCTCGGACGAGCCATTGAGGCGGTGGGAATGGTAGCAACCGACGCGTCTCAGCGCTTATCACTCATTATTCCTATCGTAGCGGCTTTTTTGCTATTCGGTGAGGTGCTGACTGGTACACGTATACTTGGACTGGCGTTGGGTTTTCTGGCGTTAGGTGCGCTTGTCTATCGACCACAGCATAACGATATTAATCGGCAAGCAAAGCATACGCCACTGTGGTTATTCGGGGTATGGGCAGGCTACGGCATTATTGATATTTTGTTCAAACAAGTTGCCAAACAAGGTGCGGCCTTTCCATTGACTCTACTGGTAAGTTTTGGCGTAGCAGGTGTATTGCTTTTAGTCTATTTACTTGTCACGCGAGTACGTTGGCAAAAACAAGCACTTATGACAGGCTTGCTGCTCGGTATATTAAACATGGGCAATATTTATGCCTATGTACGGGCACACCAAGTGCTGCATGATTCTCCTAGCATCGTCTTTACTGGTATGAATGTCGGTGTTATTGCCGTAGCGACATTGATTGGCGTAGGTGTATTTAAAGAGCAGCTGAACCGTATCAACATAATAGGATTAGTATTGGCAGTCTGCTGTGTAGGGGTACTGTTTTTGGCGTAATGCACACTGTCCAAAAGTATTGGTTTCATGATTTTTAGGCTATATTGTCACGTATCCTATATAGGCATATAAATCATCCTATGATAAGGTTATCTACAAATAACACGGCTTGTATGGAATAAAAAAGCTTAGTTTATGATATTTAATTTAACCAATAAAAATAGGATGCAGGCTCAATGGAATACGATAAGCAATTACAGCGTATAAAAAATAGTTCAGGTTTTATTGCTGCTCTTGATCAAAGTGGCGGCAGCACACCGAAAGCGTTAGAGACTTATGGTGTCAGCAGCGATGCTTATGATAATGATGAGGCCATGTTTGATTTGGTTCATGAAATGCGTGCTCGTATCATGACTTGTGATTGTTTTGATAGTGAGCGTGTACTTGGTGCAATTTTATTTGAAGACACCATGGAGCGCGAAGTCAATGGCAAATCGACGGCCAATTATCTGTGGGAAGATAAAAATATCGTACCATTTTTAAAGGTAGATAAAGGTCTGGCTGAGCAAATGAGCGGTGTACAAGTCATGAAGCCGATTCCGAATCTAGATCTATTATTAGATAAAGCAAAAAACTATCCTGTATTCGGTACTAAAATGCGCTCAGTCATTTATGAGCCAAACGTCGATGGTATCGAGATTGTGGTACAGCAGCAGTTTGATGTGGCGAAGCAGATTATTTCAAAAGGCCTGATGCCTATCGTCGAGCCAGAGGTCAATATTGATAGCACTCAAAAGCATGAGTGCGAGTTACTGCTAAAGGCAGATATCTTGCGTAATCTGGAACGCTTGAATGACGAACATCAAGTGATGCTTAAGCTGACCCTACCAGAAGAGGCAGGGTTTTATCAGGAGCTGATTGACCATCCTAAAGTGCTAAAAGTAGTGGCGCTGTCTGGTGGTTATAGTCGTAGCGATGCTTGTGCCAAGCTTAAACAAAACCCAGGTATGATTGCGAGCTTCTCGCGTGCCTTTACCGAAGGTTTGAGTAAGCAACAAAGCGATAGTGAATTTGCCGAGACCATTAATGCTTCAATTGAAGAGATTTATCAGGCGTCAAAAGTGTAAACGTAGTAAATAGAAATTCGCACATAAGTCATGAGTAAATAAGCCAAAAAAAGCCCTACTAGATAAGTACGCAGATACTTAAATAGTAGGGCTTTTCTTATTTCAAAAGTATAGGTTATTAACCCTACACCTCCTTATATAACTGGCGCCCTTCGTTGTTATATTTCTTAGTCATCTCCGCCATGCCTTGGCGAATTTCCTCAGCAGTGGCTTCCCCAACTTGTCCGACGAGCTCTGTATCTACCTCTTTGATTAGATGACCAGCATCGGTTAAGTCGCCTGTTTGCGGCGTTACTTTTTGGTTAGCGGCATCTTTATCTAGTCCCGCTGCATATTCACGTACGTTTTGAGTGATTTTCATTGAACAAAACTTAGGGCCGCACATGGAGCAAAAGTGTGCCGATTTGTGTGCGTCTTTTGGCAACGTCTCATCATGATATTCACGTGCAGTATCAGGATCGAGCGCTAGATTGAACTGATCATCCCAGCGGAATTCAAAACGGGCTTTAGATAGTGCGTTATCACGTGCCTGTGCTCCCGGATGACCTTTAGCAAGGTCAGCAGCGTGTGCAGCGATTTTATAAGTGATAATGCCGTCTTTGACGTCTTTTTTGTTTGGCAGACCCAAGTGTTCTTTTGGCGTGACATAGCACAGCATCGCTGTACCAAACCAACCAATCATGGCAGCTCCGATGGCGCTAGTGATGTGGTCATAACCTGGGGCGATGTCTGTCGTTAATGGCCCTAAAGTATAGAAAGGCGCGTCCGCACAAAGCTCAAGCTGCAAGTCCATGTTTTCTTTGATGCGATTCATCGCGACGTGTCCAGGGCCTTCGATCATTACCTGTACATCGTGCTCCCATGCGACTTTGGTCAATTCACCAAGCGTACGTAGCTCGCCAAACTGCGCTTCATCATTGGCATCTTGCAAGCAACCAGGACGTAGGCCATCACCTAGACTAAATGCCACATCGTACTGTTTCATAATCTCGCAGATGTCTTCGAAATGCGTATATAAAAAGCTTTCTTTGTGATGGGCTAGACACCACTGCGCCATGATAGAGCCGCCGCGTGAGACGATACCTGTCAAACGTTTTGCGGTAAGTGGCACATAGCGTAATAGTACGCCAGCGTGAATAGTAAAGTAATCCACGCCTTGCTCTGCTTGCTCGATCAACGTATCACGGAATATCTCCCATGTTAGGTCTTCTGCGACGCCATCGACTTTTTCTAATGCTTGATAAATCGGTACCGTACCAATCGGCACAGGAGAGTTACGGATTAGCCATTCACGAGTTTCATGAATGTGATTGCCCGTTGATAAATCCATAATGGTATCCGCACCCCAACGCGTGGCCCACGTCATTTTGGATACTTCTTCATCGATAGACGAGCCTAGCGCTGAGTTACCGATATTGGCATTGATTTTCACCAAGAAATTGCGCCCGATGATCATCGGCTCAGATTCAGGGTGGTTGATGTTGTTTGGGATAATAGCGCGTCCAGCCGCCACTTCATCACGAACAAATTCAGGGGTAATGATTTGAGGCGTATTGGCACCGAAGCTCTCGCCATCGTGTTGACGCATATCGGTCAGTTCATGCTGCTTTTGCGTTTCGCGTATGGCGATATATTCCATCTCAGGAGTGATGATGCCACGACGTGCGTAGTACATTTGCGTGACGTTCTGTCCTGCTTTGGCGCGACGCGGTTTATCAATATGAGCAAATCTAAGGTTAGCAGTGCTGATATCGCGAGCACGTGCTTGTCCGTATGAGCTAGATAGGCCGCTTAACTGCTCTGTATCATTGCGTTCTGCGATCCAGTTCTCACGCAACTTTGGCAATCCACGTGTGAGGTCGATATCGACATTAGGGTCGGTATATACACCTGAGGTGTCATACACATAAAACGGTGGATTATGCTCACCGTCTTTATCTCCAGTACCGCCAACAGGCGTATCCGCCAAGCTGATTTCACGCATCGGTACTTGGATGTCAGGTCTTGAGCCTTCGATATAGACTTTTCTTGAGGCAGGTAAAATACGGTGTAGGTCGCGCGCATCTTCTTCGAAACGGGCATCACTTGCGGCACGGTGAGCAGGGGTTTTTAACGCATCTGCTTTTTTATCTGCCTTGACGTTGGTCGTGTCAGCAGCATTTGAGGCAAGCGTTGTGTTGTCGGCTGGGTTATGCGTTTGGGCTTTCGGTGCAATTGAGGTAGTGTCTGCAGTAGTCATATGCTGTCCTAGCGTGTTGGTTTTTGAATAAAATCAACACCGCCAGTATCTGCGGGGGTAAGCATCCATCATTTAGACAAATTTATATCATGAACCCACAACTTCGACCAAAAAATATCGTCGCGGATGGTGCTCATCAAATATTGGACGCAGCTTGATATCCTCTCTTCTTATCTGGTTATGCATCACGCATATCAAGACAGTAGTGACGATAAAAATGTATTTCTACGCGCCCTTTGTCATAAATAACAAAGTGCTTAAGACTTCCCTGCGTCGGTACTAACCGCATCAGGTTCGGCGGGTGATCTCTCAGCGAATGTATCAAGGCGACTACTTTAGTAAAGCAAGTTTAATAAAGTGAGCCAAAAATACACCGCACCCCGAGTCTGTCAGTGTTGTAAATCAGCCTTCATACTAACAAAATTATGTACCAACGGCTAATAGTATTTGGATACAAATATTCTGTGTCACGCACACAGTTCCATATTTTCATGAATAATTTTTCTGAGTGTTGATAGATGAGGATGCTTAGTACTACTAGGTTGTAGACAAATTATTCAAATATTATGTAAAGCGAATGAAGGATTCTAGAAGTTGTCATTAAACTGTCATAAAGATTTGGCAAGATAACACGCATATCACAAGCAATGCTTTTTTATACCGTTGTTAAACTTCAGGAGTCCTACATGCGTTATTCGTTATTAGCAGTGGCCGTCAGTTGTACATTAATGCTTACGGCGTGTAATAAGTCAACAGATACGGCGGAGCCAACTGCTGATACTAGCAGTAGCGCTGTGACAACAGCTGAAACAACCTCTCAAACAGCATCTTCTGCTACGTCAGATTTTAAATCTGCTGAAAATATCGCTATGAATATTACAGGTGCAGGTGCGTCGTTCCCGCAGCCTATCTATGCGAAATGGTCATATGACTACAATGCTGCGACCGGTGGCCAAGTCAACTATCAGTCGATTGGTTCATCTGGTGGTATCAAACAAATCCAGTCAAAAACAGTAGACTTTGGTGCTTCTGATGCCCCAATGACGCCTGAAGAGTTAGACGAAGCAGGTTTGATTCAGTTCCCAACAGTCATCGGTGGTGTTGTACCAATCGTCAACATCGACGGTGTTGAGCCTGGTGCATTGAAGCTAGACGGCACAACGTTGGCTGATATCTATTTGGGTAAGATTAGCAACTGGAATGACCCTGCAATTAAGGCGATGAACCCAGATTTGACCTTGCCAGATGCCGCAATCACAACGGTATTCCGCTCAGATGGTTCAGGTACGACGTTTAACTTCACTGATTATCTTGCCAAGGTTTCACCAGACTGGAAAGACACTGTTGGCGTTGATAAAACCGTCAAATGGCCGACTTCTGCTACTGGTGCAGGCGGTAAAGGTAACGAAGGCGTTTCAAGCTACGTAAACCGCATGAAAAACTCTATCGGTTATGTTGAGTATGCTTACGCTAAGCAAAATAAGATGTCACATACTGCGCTGAAAAACGCAGCTGGTAACATCGTACAGCCATCTGCTGAGACGTTTGCAGCAGCAGGTGATATCGATTGGTCACAACAAGAAGGCTTTTATAAAGTCATCACGAACTCTGAAACTGACCAAGCATGGCCTATCGCTGCTGCGACCTTTATCTTGGTACATAAGCAACCAGAAAATCCTCAGCAAGTCGCTGGCGTGTTGAACTTCTTTGACTGGGCTTATACCCAAGGTGATGACAGCGCCATGGAACTAGACTACGTACCATTCTCTGACACGGCAGTGGCCTTGTTCAAAGAGAAGTGGAACGAAGTAAAAGGTAGTGATGGACAGCCTGTCTACAAGCCAGCTCAGTAATTTGTTTCTGCTAAATACTATTTAGCAACTGACAAGTTATCCTCTCGAATAACTATTCTCCGGTAGTTGTTTGAGGGGTTTTAACACAGCAAATTTGACGAATACATCTCGATAAATATGCTTACACATCCCATTTAAGTTTGTTGTGTTAAAACCTGAGATACATCTTTTTAATATTTCGATTCATCCCATTCAATGCTGAGACACTTATGACAGACTTAAGGTCCCAACTGGCTAAACAAAAACGTTACGACGCTTTATTTGTGAATTCTACTAAAGCGTTTGCCATACTCGTCCTCCTATCTTTAGGGGGCATTTTGGTGTCTCTAATTGTTGGAGCATGGCCGAGTATTCAAGAGTTTGGTTTGGGATTTTATACCAGCAATAACTGGGATACAGTCGCCAATGAATATGGGGCATTAGCGCCTATTTACGGCACCTTAGTCACGTCATTTATCGCTATTATTATCGCGGTTCCAGTCAGTTTCGGTATTGCGATATTTTTAACCGAGATGTGCCCTAAGTTCCTCAAAAAACCACTTGGTATCGCCATTGAGTTGTTGGCTGGTATCCCATCTATTATTTATGGCATGTGGGGACTGTTCGTATTTGCGCCATTCTTTGGTGATCACATTCAGCCATGGTTCAT
This sequence comes from Psychrobacter sp. 28M-43, assembly GCF_014770435.1. Taxonomy (NCBI): domain Bacteria; kingdom Pseudomonadati; phylum Pseudomonadota; class Gammaproteobacteria; order Moraxellales; family Moraxellaceae; genus Psychrobacter; species Psychrobacter noctis. The sequence goes on from NZ_CP061739.1 coordinate 105,215, forward strand.
TGAGCACGTCGGCCCTTTACCTATTATCGGTAAGCTGTTTGCAGGTGCACCTATGGGACTGGGTATGTTTACCGCCTCCCTAGTACTTGCCATTATGATCATACCGTTCATCGCTGCCACCATGCGTGATGTTTTCTCTGTCGTACCAGATTTACTGAAAGAGTCAGCATATGGCATGGGCGCGACGACTTGGGAAGTCATGTTCAAGATTATCCTGCCTTATACCAAAGCTGGTGTCGTTGGTGGCGTAATTTTGGGTCTTGGTCGTGCATTGGGTGAGACGATGGCAGTTACCTTCTTGATTGGTAATGCGTTTAATATCAGTCCAAGCCTATTTACTTCTGGTGTGACGATTACCTCGGCCTTGGCCAATGAGTTTGCTGAAGCGTCTAGTGAGCTACATCTTGCGTCTCTACTACATCTAGGCTTAATCTTATTTGTCATCACCTTCATTGTGCTGTCTTTAGCAAAACTGATGCTCATGCGCATGGATCACAAAGCAGGTAACCGATAAGTCTGTTACCGATTTATTGAACCTTGATAGATATTGATAAAAGATATGGGAAATAAATATTATGCCTGCTAACAATGCGATCAATGCACCACTACCTACTAAGCCAAACGGCGCTACTCGCTACAATCAAAGCCTGTATAACAAGCGTCGTTTGACCAACAAGTTAGGTCTAGGCTTTGCTATGTCAGCGATGGTTTTTGGCCTGTTTTGGTTGTCATGGATTTTGTTGACTTTGTTTGTTGAAGGCTTCCAAGGCATGGTGCAGCTACCAATCTTTACCGCTGATACGCCGCCACCGATGAGTGCGGGCGGTTTACGCAATGCTATCGTTGGTTCGGTCATGTTGGCGTTTTCAGGATTGTTTATCGGTGCACCTATTGGTCTTATGACAGGTATTTATTTATCTGAGTTTTCTAAAGGCAGTATGCTGGGCAAGGTCACTCGCTTTTTAAATGATATTCTATTGTCAGCGCCATCGATTGTCATCGGTCTATTTATCTATGCACTGATGGTAAAAGGTCAAAGTTTCTCTGGTTGGGCAGGCGCGTTGGCATTGGCACTGATTGTTATTCCAGTGGTGGTACGTACGACAGAAAACATGCTGAACTTGGTACCTAATAGTCTACGCGAAGCAGCCTATGCGCTAGGTACCCCTAAATGGAAACTGGTCACTCAGGTTACTGTGAAAGCTGCGCGAGCGGGACTGACCACAGGTGTGCTATTGGCTTTTGCTCGAATCACTGGTGAGACAGCGCCGTTACTATTTACCGCACTTAACAATCAATACTTCAGTACAGATATGGGTCAGCCTATTGCTAACTTACCCAATACCATCTACCAGTTTGCGATGAGTCCTTATGACAACTGGCATACATTGGCTTGGGCGGCAGCACTACTTATCACCGCGTCTGTCCTAGTGTTGAATATTTTGGCAAGATTTATCGGTGGTAGAGGTCAGCCCAAATAAGGGCTGAGAGCAGACCAGACTGTAGTACGCTACACGCTAAGCATTTACTTAAACTTATATGAAATTAATTAAGCTAGGTTGAAATATTATGAATGATGTCCTAAGCAACGTCCGTACGAACACGACTGCTGACAACTTTAATACGGCAACAGGCAGCCTATTAAATAGACCCATGTCTACTAGCGCCCAAGCTCAGCAACCAAACACTGCTGATTTTAATAAGCAAACGATTCAAGATATTCCTAAGAATATGCCTGCTGCAAAAATGGAAGTTCGAGATTTAAATTTCTATTACGATGATTTTCAGGCATTGAAAAACATCAATATCGATATCGCGGATAAAAAAGTGACTGCTTTTATTGGTCCTTCAGGTTGTGGTAAGTCTACGCTACTACGTACCTTTAATCGCATGTACGATCTATATCCAGGTATGCGCGCAGAGGGCAATATCAATCTAGATGGCAAAAACATCTTGGGTAAAGACATCGATGTGAACTTACTGCGTGCACAAGTTGGCATGGTTTTTCAGAAGCCAACGCCGTTCCCGATGTCAATCTATGACAATGTCGCCTTTGGCGTACGACTATACGAAAAATTAAGCAAAGACGAGCTGGATCATCGCGTAGAGTGGGCACTGAAAAAATCAGCGCTATGGCCAGAAGTGAAAGACAAGCTAAAAGCATCAGGACTGTCGTTATCAGGTGGTCAGCAGCAGCGTCTGTGTATCGCACGTAGTGTGGCGACCAAGCCTGAAGTACTGTTGCTTGACGAGCCGACATCAGCGTTGGATCCTATCTCGACGGGTGCTATCGAAGACTTGATCGAAGATCTGAAAAACGACTACACCATCGCCATCGTCACTCACAATATGCAGCAAGCAGCACGCGTATCTGATTATACGGTCTATATGTATCTAGGCGATATGATTGAGATGGGTGAGACCGATCAGATATTTACCAAACCTACCCAAACCGCGACGGAAGACTATATTACAGGTCGTTATGGCTAACATTGATTGAGATTGAAGTCGGTACAAGCAGACAAAGCTGATTTGCATGTCATAAGCCGACTTTCTAACTTCACAAGCACACCGCGCTATTAAAATATAGATTCTAGGGAATACCTCTCATGCAAAGTGATAAGCATATCTCCAAAAGTTTTGACCAAGATCTTGATGAAGCCATCCGTTTATTTTTATACATGGGTGATAGCGCGGCCAACCAAGTGGCCAAAGCTATCCATGCTCTTATCGATAAAGACGAAACACTGGCGCAAGAAGTCATCGATATGGACTTCGATATCAATCGAATGGAGGTCGAACTCGACGAGCACATTTTATTATTGGTTGCCAAGCGCCAGCCAGCTGCCAGTGATTTGCGCTTAGTCATGTCGATCAGTAAAGGTGTGGTTGATTTGGAACGTATCGGCGATGAAGCGGTAAAAATTGCGCGAATGGCCAGTAAAATTGCGGCAGAAGGTAAATCAGCATACGGCTATGCTGAGGTTCAGCATCTGAGTAATCAAGTGCGTCTGATGCTAAACAACTCGCTAGAAGCTTTTAGTCAATCGAATGCGGAGCAAGCGTTTGAAGTGATGCGTAATGACAGCGCGGTCAATACCGAATATCAGTCAGCCATACGCGCCTTGATGACCTATATTATGGAAGACTCGCGCCATGTATCAAAAGTCATCAATATCATGTGGATATTACGATCGCTTGAACGTATCGGTGACCATGCACAAAATGTCGCAGAGCTAGTGATTAACTATATCAGTGGGCAAGACGTACGTCATTCAGACTATGCGATGGTCGAAAAAGCGGTGCAAGAAGCAAATGACCGATTGGCTGCTCGTCAAGTTAGTACATTGTCAGCCAATGAGCTTGAAACGTCAGATAGTGATGAAGGCTAATAGGAAAGACTGTGATTTTCACCTTATAAAAAAACGCGCTATAGTAAGCGCGTTTTTTTATAACTACTAAATGTAGGTAGCTCGTAGAAGGTGAGTAAATACTAACTTTCAGGTGTCCAACCTTGTGCGCGCTCATAGTCTTCATTGTCTAAGAACTTATCACGCTGCTCTGTTAAAAACTTTTTAGCAGCAGGATCCATCATGCTTAGATGATTTTCATTGATGAGCATCGTTTGATGCTCAAGCCATTCTTTCCACGCCTTTTCAGATACGGTCTCTTGCAGCTCTTGACCTTTTTTATTAGGGAAGGGTGGATGCGGCATTTTCGGCAAATCTTGCTTATATTTACGACAAAACACAGTATTTGCTTGAGGGTTAAAAGTCTCAGTCATAAGGCATTCCTTATTCATTATATTAAGTGGTTAAATCAAATATCATATGAGTCTATGATAACGGTCTTGGTAGATTTAGCAAAGGGTACTAATGTATAGCGTCAAGCCTCTATCCATTTGTTATAAAGTCTCTGGTAGTTGGTGTATGACAAATATTATCTACGTTTAACCTTTTTATTTAGGTTTTTAAAGCTAGTGATATTTTGAAAATAACATTGGCCAAACCAGTAGAGGTCATAGGACAAATAAAAACACCCGCAGAAGTAGCGGGTGTTAAGTTTATATTAGCAAGTTGGCTGTTATTTGCAAATTAATGATTAAGCAAAGGCTTTTAAGCGAGCGCGGCCATTGACCACCGCTTGCTTGACTTGGTTTGGTGCAGTGCCACCTAGATGGTCACGAGCTGCTAATGAGCCTTCTAGCGTTAGATAGTCAAAGACATCCTCACCGATAGCATCGCTAAATTGCTGTAGCTGTGCCAATGACAAATCACTTAGATCAACACCCTCTTTGATGCCTAAAGCAACAGCGTTACCAACCACTTCATGGGCGTCACGGAATGCCACGCCTTGACGTACTAAGTAATCTGCCAAGTCAGTCGCAGTCGCATAGCCTTTCATCGTAGCAGCGCGCATGCTCTCCTTGTTTGGTGTGATATTCGGTAGCATATCAGCAAATGCTAATAGCGAACCTGTCAACGTATCAACGCAATCAAACAAAGGCTCTTTGTCTTCTTGATTGTCTTTATTGTAGGCGAGTGGCTGGCTTTTCATTAGGCTAAGTAAAGTCATCAACTGACCAAAGACACGTGCCGCTTTACCGCGTACCAACTCAGGTACGTCAGGATTTTTCTTTTGCGGCATGATCGATGAGCCAGTACAGAAGCGATCTGGTATTTGCACAAAATTAAACTGCGCTGACATCCAAAGAATAATCTCTTCGCTCATACGCGACATATGCATCATGAGAATAGATGCTGCTGAAGTAAACTCAATCGCAAAATCACGGTCTGAAACGGCATCGAGTGAGTTTTGGCAAATACCTTCAAAACCTAGTAGTTCAGCAGTGATGGTACGATCGATTGGGAAAGTCGTACCAGCAAGCGCTGCGCTACCAAGTGGCATCTGATTGATACGGCGACGTGCATCGACAAGACGCTCAGTATCGCGATACAACATCTCAAACCATGCCATCACGTGATGCCCAAAGCTAACAGGCTGTGCTGTTTGCAAATGAGTAAAGCCTGGCATGATAGTATCAGTATGTTGCTCAGCCAAATCAAGTAAACCACTTTGCAAACGTACTAATAATTCAATGATACTATCAGTCTCTTCGCGCAACCATAGGCGAATATCTGTGGCTACCTGATCGTTACGGCTACGACCAGTGTGTAGCTTTTTACCAACAGCACCTACAATATCAGTCAGACGTGATTCGACGTTCATATGCACGTCTTCAAGGGCGATTGACCAGTTAAACTCACCCGCTTCAATCTCGCGCAATACTTGCTGCAGGCCATCGATAATGGTGGCAACTTCATCAGCAGTTAGAATGTCACATTCTTTTAGCATCGTTGCATGAGCAATCGAACCTTGAATATCGTGACGAGCAAAGCGTTGGTCAAAGCCCACAGAGGCAGTAAAGGCAGCTACGAAGCTATCTGTCGCTTCACTGAAGCGTCCGCCCCACATTTGTTGGCCTTGACTACTCGCAGGCGCAGTCTGCGTTGTGGTACTTGTTATAGGAGCATCTGTGCTAAAATCAGAGTCAGATGAACTTTTACTTGATTCAGGATTACTAGGTTTTGAAGAATTGGCGTTCATATCAGTACAAGACAAGTCAAAAGAATAAGAACTCGAGTATAGCAAATGATGAGGTTGCCTTACTAGCTACACGCTTAGAGTTTTTTATTCCTAAACTCATGGAAATCATGAGGCCTTGGCAGTGGCTGACATATATCTTTTTTTGGTCCTTGTTCCTAACGGTAATGGAGCGCCATAGCTTAGCCACTTGGTCAGACTTCATGATTCAGCTTGTACGTAGCTTCACTCAAAATGCTCTGACAGTTATCCCGTCACTTTATCTAGTTGACTACCTACGCCCTGCCTTCAAAAACGCCAGTATTCTTAGCGTAAGTATGCGGATTGTATTGTTACTGATGTTTGCTGCTGCAGTTTCGATGGCGTTAGTTACATTATCTATGATTAATTTCGGTTGGCTAACATATGATAGTCGCACGTTTGTATTAAATATCGTGCTCAATACAGTGTTGGCGGGTGGTTTTACAACTGTATTTTTATTATATTTTTTGCGCAGCTATCGTGAGCTCAATGCACTTAAGCTGTCCTTTGAATATAAATTAACCGCGCAAAACGACCTAATCAAAGCCCGTACGGCTCCACACTTTTTCTTTAATACTATCAATACACTCGTATCACTGATTGAATCGAACCCGCCTAAAGCCGCTGACTTATTACAGCACGTCTCTGCACTATTCCGTGCTAGTTTTAGCGGTACACGCGAGATTAGCTTTGAAGAAGAGGTAGATCTCTGTGAGCATTATTTGGCAATCGAATCTAGTCGTCTGGCAGACAAGCTCGAAGTTAATTGGAAGTTGCCTGATGAAGATATCATGTACGATATGGTTATCACTGCGCTAACGCTACAAAGCGTTCTAGAGAAAATACTGCTTAATGTGGTAGAAATGACCACAGAAACTATCTGCATTAATATCGAAGTCACGTGGGAACAACACCGAGTTAAAATTATGATTGATGTTGCGCTTCCCAAAAAGACATTAATCATCAATCATGATTTGCGCCAACATATGAATTTCTATATTCAAGCTGATCGTTTGCGCGCCCATTTTGGACAAAGTGCTGACATTCAAAGCTCGGTAGCCAGCACTCAAATTATCACCATCATCGACTATCCTCTACAAGACGTCGGTTTATAACCTACTGTTCTTTATTAACTTTCTCCATTCTTTTAACTCTTAAAAGCCTATGTGGCATACTTATTGCAGAACCATGTATAGGTATCATTATTTATTTTTGATAAATAATGATTACGAATCATTAATATCATAACTACCGTGAAACACAATTACACCATATAAAATCTACCGATAGCAGGAATATATTGTCCGCTATAAAAACTGGTGGTTTTTGTCAGAATTTTATTAAATAATTTAGATTTTATATTCTAAGTGATTGATAATGAGTGCTAATATAGCCGTAATACTATTGAAAAAAATATTAAGTATGTCCTTGGATGGGAGTTTGCATGCGTATCGTAGTTTGTGATGATGAGCCCCTAGCGCGTGAGCGCTTGGTGAGAATTGTACAGGAGTCAGGCCATGAGGTAGTTGCTCAGGCCACAACAGGTGCAGAAGCCATCGTCGCTGTAAAAACCCAGCAGCCAGATATTATATTATTAGATATCCGAATGCCTGAAATGGACGGAGTGCGCTGTGCTCAAGAGCTTGCCAAACTTGAGCATCCACCAGCGATTATCTTTGTGACGGCATACGACCATTACGCGATCGCAGCGTTAAAAGCCAATGCAATTGGCTATTTGCTGAAACCTGCGAACAAAGATGAGCTACTAGAAGCATTAAACAAAGCAAAGAACTTAAATGCCGCTCAACTAAATGAAATTCGCAAGCTTGAAGACCCGACAGCACGCCCGATACGTGAACATATCGCTGCTCGTACGCATCGCGGTGTTGAACTGATTAAGCTAAAAGATATCTACTATTTTGCAGCAGATCAAAAATACGTCAAAGTGCGTCACAAAGACGGCATGGTATTGATTGATGAAACGCTAAAAGAGTTAGAGCAAGAATTTGATGATCGTCTGTTCCGAGTACATCGCAATGCCATCATCAACCTTAGTTATTTGGACTTTTTAGAAACTTTGGATGCAGGCCAGTATCAGATACGTTTTAAAGGTATTGATGAGACGCTAGCGGTCAGTCGTCGCCACTTACCTGCCTTACGTGATAAAATCCAAAGCATGTAATAGGCTGTCCTGATAGCGACCAATCATTCCATATCATCAAACCCTTATTTATGCTTAAATAGGGGTATTTTTTTGCGTCAGCATCTACTATTAATCATTTGAGTCGCCTATGCTTTGGCAAATTTGCCCTATCGAGTAATATCGATATTAGTCAGTATAAAGATGAACAGTACTGACATTAGGACTATAGCCACTACAATATTAATATCGAACTTATTGAGGCCCTTTATGAGCAATCCGCAGCAACCTGTTTTGACTACTTTAAATATCGCCACACGTCAAAGTCCTCTAGCCTTATGGCAGGCTGAGCATATTCGTGATCGATTATTGGCGTTGTATCCTAATCTAACGATTAATTTACTAAAAATTGTCACTAAGGGTGACAAGATTTTGGACACACCTTTGGCCAAAATTGGTGGTAAAGGATTGTTTGTAAAAGAGCTTGAACAAGCACTGTATGATAAACAAGCCGATATTGCAGTGCACTCGCTAAAAGATGTACCCATGCAGCTTCCCGAAGGTCTCACATTAGGTGTCTACTGTAAACGCGCCTCACCAACAGATGCCTTTGTCTCAAACACTTATAATAGTATTGATGAGTTACCACAGGGTGCGGTCGTTGGGACGTCAAGTTTACGTCGTCAATGCCAGATCAAAGCCTATCGACCTGACCTGCAAATCAAAACCTTGCGCGGCAATGTTGGCACTCGTTTGGGCAAGCTAGATGCTGGTGAATATGATGCCATTATTCTGGCAACAAGCGGCTTGCAACGTATTGAGCTAAACGCGAGAATACGCGGTGAGCTTGATATCGCGGCTTGCTTACCTGCAGTTGGGCAAGGTGCCTTAGCAATCGAATGCCGTGAAGGCGATGAAGAGGTACTTAAATTACTTGCACCACTCAATGATGATAAAGCCCGTATTCGACTTATCGCTGAGCGTGCTCTGAACCGTCATCTAGAGGGCGGTTGCCAAGTACCGATCGCCGCTTATGCAGTTTTGCAGACAGCTGAAGAAACCAGTGTTAATAATGATAACAATGGTGATAATGGTAATAACGACAACGGTAATGTGCTGTGGCTACGCGGTCGAGTAGGTCAAGCCGATGGTAGCGAATTGTTGAAGGCAGACAAACGAGCTACGTTGATTGGGACACAAGCCGAGCAAGAAGCCCAAGCCAACCAACTAGGTATCGATGTTGCAGAAATGCTACTTGCTGATGGCGCAGGCGCTATTTTGTCAGCTATTTATCAGCCTGAGTAGTACAAGTACAGTCGCTATAGGTTTGATTAACCGTAAGATAGGCTGATCTAAGCATCAGCCATTTTTGTAGGCTTGAACTTTTTTCATTCTTTTTTTGTCATGGTATACATATGTCATCACTGCCAACTCAGTCTACATACGTAACTTCTCATAAGAATTATGCTAATGATAAGTCAAAAGTAATGCCGCAAATTGTCATCAATACTCGCCCAGTAGAGCGAGCAGCACCGTTGACTCAGCATTTACAAGCGGCAGGATTGACAGCGATTGATATACCGATGTTGACGCTACGACCACGTCCAACAACTGATATAGATATTGCATTAATGCATCAGTGGTTGGCGGGGGAGTACAAAGTGCTTGTTATCGTCAGCCCAACTGCGGCAGCTTCAGGGTTAGCCGTTTGGCAATCACTCGACCATAAATATAAAGAGCATGAATACAAAGCAGAAGACAGTAGTGACAAGTACGAACAGAATTTACTAGAAGGTTTGTCACTACCTAGTCCTCTGGTTGCGGTTGGTGAAGCAACGGCGGCAGAGTTCAGTCAGGTGCGTATAGATACAACAAGCTATCAAATACTTCAGCCTGAGACGGCCAATAACGAAGGCATGCTAGCAATGCCTGAAATCGATAGCTTACAAGCAGGCGATAAATTGCTGATATGGCGCGGGCTTGGTGGACGACGATTATTGGTTGATACATTGCAGGCGCGCGGTGTACATATCGATAGTATTGCTTGGTACGAGCGTACAATGCCTATCGATGCAATGGCTGAGTATCAGCAGTGGCAACAAACATTTCTTACTCATAGTACTGCGTCAGATATTGCCCTACTAAAGCAGTCAAAGCCAATAGTCGTAATCAGTAGTGCGGCAGCTTTTGAGCATTGGTCAAATATCGTCAATAATGGCCAATCAAAGATAATAAACAAAGAGCAAGATTCTGATGCAGTGGCTAATACAACACAGCTTCTATCGCTTACGTTAAAAGATTTTTCTTACGTTGTGTTGGGTGAGCGTTTGGCCAATATGGTTGCCGCACAGCAGTTGAGCTACTGGCGAGTAGAGGATTTGTCGCCAGCTACGATTCTCTCAGCCATTCATTCTAAAATATAATACTTTAAACTTTCCATTTGCTTTAAACATGTTTATCTATACCAATAACGGTACTGCCTTATGTCAATGAATTCTGAGTCCTTATCTAAGGATCCTTCAACTGTTCAGCAGCGCCGGCAAGCAAATATTTTGCTGCTACGGATGCAATGGCTGGTTATCTTATTACTGATCGCTGCATTATTGTGGCTATATATTAGTCAGCAGCGCTTTCAGCATAGTGTCAACGATCGTTTGCAAAGTAATGAGCAAGTAATCAGTCGATTAAACGAAATGGACGATCGTCTATTTGCTATGAGTCAGCAGACGCTGCCAGAACCTAGAGTTAAAGCGAGTAGCCAAGCTCAGAATCAGTTGGACCTATTGCGTATCCAAATTAAAGCGGCTGATAGACTGTTGGCGGATAGTAATGACAGTGCCGCGATTGAGTTATTGCGAGGTCTACATTGGCAGTTATCGCAAAGCAGTAATGAGATTGCGCCTGCGCTCACCATCGTTATTAAGCAAAGTTTGCTCAAAGATATTGAGCGTCTGCAGGCCCAAAGCTCTCAGCCAAGCCCATGGCAAATACAAAATCTTGCGATTCAAAACATTCAGGAATTTTTGCATAGTCATGAGCGTCTTGGCAGCTATGAAGGTACGGATTTACAGCGTCGAGAGCTGGTAGATGCAGCTATTGAAAATAAACAGCAGCTCAAAACAACCAATGCTACTGATGCCCCAGCGGATAGTGATACAAACTTAACGCGTCGTCAGCTCACTATTCATGAAGTCATCATGACGTTAAATTTAGCAAGCCAAGCCAGTAATATGCGTAAGCAGGATCAACTGGTCAGCTATTTGACGCAAGCACGCAAACAGTTAAAAACGTTGGTGCCTAAGGCCTCAACTAGCGACAATAAAAAGTCAGTACAAGCTGGCGCGATTGGCATTGTACAAGCTGATAAAAAACCAATCGATGGTCAAAGTAATCTTGAGACAATGAAAGCGCCGAGTGACATACCAGAAGTAATTGTATGGCTAAATCAGTTGATTGCTCATGCACCCAAACCAACGCCATTATTGACGACAGAAATTTTGGATAAGCCGCAACGCTAACGAGAGCTAGTCACAATAGTTAATACGGAAAATATAAAACGTAAGGTAAGCAATGACCCATTTTAATGAAAGCTCAACATCTATGTTTGATGCAGCAAACGAACACCGCCCTGAATTACTAGCTCATTATCCTGTTATTCATCATCAGCCGATACAGTGGGGTGAGATGGATGCCTTCAATCACCTGAATAATGTGGTTTACTATCGTTACGCTGAGTCAGCACGCATTAGTTATTTGCATGCGCTAGGTATGTTTGATGGGAGTATGGTCACTGTTTTAGCCCAGTCTAGCTGTCAGTATTTACGCCCAGTTACCTATCCTGATACGTTATTGTTAGGAGTTCGTTGTAAGCGTTTGGGCAATACGAGTATGGCGATGGAATATAGTTACTATAGTACCGCGCAAGAAACAATCGTTGCTACGGCAGAGGCCGTGGTAGTGCGTCTGGATAGTGATGGAAAAGGTAAATTGCCATGGACAGCGGCAGAGCGTCAACAGCTGCTAGCACTGGAAGCCAAGTTTGGTCATACGCCTAAGCTTTAGGTTGGTTCCTATGTGAGTCGATTGTTCATTTCTTGAAAAAAGTTATCATAAAGTAAAAGCTAAAAACAAAAAAGGCACGCTAACATAATGTCAGCGTGCCTTTGTTATCACTCATTCTGCAACTATTTTCTTAAATAGTCGTTAATCTTGCTGCGGTGCATGAACAAAATCAACCACGTTTAGATCGAAACCTGACAATGCAAAAAACTTCATTGGTGATGACAATAAGCGCATATCACGGACACCTAAATGACGTAATATCTGTGCACCAACGCCGATACTACGATAAGGTTGCTGCGTGATGGTTGATTGCGACTCGTTGTCCGCGGCTTTGTCTAACGCATCTCCCAAATCAACTGGCTGATTGCTACCAATCCATACCAGCACACCGCGATCTGAAGCACTGATTTCTTCTAGTGCTGATTGTACGCTCCAGCCACTACGGCCAGTCATATCGTTTTTAGCTGCAAATAAATCGCGTAATGGGTGAAAGCCATGTACGCGTACAGTGCTGACGCCTTCGCTAACATCACCTTTTACCAAGGCTAAATGTGTTTCTTCAGCGCCAAACTCACGGAAGCGATGTAGCGTAAAAGTACCGTGTTCAGTTTCAAAAGGATGTGACTCAATTTCTTCTACTGTTTGCTCATTAGCGATACGGTAGTTGATAAGGTCAGCAATCGTGCCTATCTTGATGTCATGCTCTTTTGCAAATATTTCAAGGTCGTCACGGCGCGCCATCGTACCATCTGCATTGATAATCTCTACAATCACCGCTGCAGGCTCTAGACCCGCTAAACGTGCTAAATCACAACCTGCTTCTGTATGGCCTGCACGGTGCAGAACACCGCCGTTTTGTGCCATAATTGGAAAAATATGTCCAGGCTGAACAATGTCTTCAGGCTTTGCTGATGAAGATACCGCTGCCTGAATAGTACGTGCACGATCACCTGCAGAAATACCGGTGGTGACGCCTTCAGCCGCTTCAATCGAGACAGTAAAGTTGGTGCTAAACTTCGCCTCGTTACGATCTGACATCAGTGGCAGTGCCAATTGCTGGCAACGCGCTTGTGATAAGGTCAAACAAACCAAGCCGCGTGCGTGAGTAATCATAAAGTTAATATCTTCAGGGCGGACATGCGTCGCTGCCATGATGATATCACCTTCATTTTCGCGGTCTTCATCATCCATCAAGATGACCATTTTTCCAGCACGAATGTCTTCGATAATCTCAGGGATTGCATTTAAACTCATAGTAAATCTCAATATTTTATTATTTATAAATAGGTGTCATTTAGAATATAAGGCTCTATCTGCTTATTGTAGCAATAGATAATACAAAGCGCTGTTACGGTCAAGCAAAGCGCTACTACGGTCAAGTAAATCGCGTTATAAGCAATATAATTTGATATAAAAGTGACTCGCTTAATTGCTTGTATATATCATTATGAGGTTATTTTAACGCTTTTCAGCGTCACGTGCTGCGCCATCTTCCCACTATATCGTTCAGTATGTCAAAAATAGTCATAAATATTATTAATGAACATTAAAACTGACTCGTAAATCTGTGCGTTATCTTTTTTATTGATCTATATCGTAGTTAGTCATTGCTCGCAGCTTGGCTTTTTAACCAATCCATAAACTGCTTACTGTGCTGTTCTCGCTGATTATCTGCAAACTCATAAAAACTGGTACCAACCAAATTATCTGGTAAGTAGCTTTGAGGATAGTAATGGTTAGGATAATCGTGCGGGTAAGCATAACCTTGACCGTAGCCTTGACTACGCATCAGTTTCGTGACGCCATTGCGCAAATGTAGCGGTACAGATGAGGCATCTTTTTCAGCCAACGCCATTGCAGCATTGATCGCTTTGTAAGTGCTATTACTTTTGGCACTGGTCGCTAGATACACCACAACTTGACCTAAAATAATACGCGCCTCTGGCATACCTATGGATTGCACACTACGCAATGCTGCATCAGCTAGGAGTAAGGCATTAGGATTGGCATTACCAATATCTTCACTGGCCAAAATCACTAAGCGCCGCGCAATAAAATCAGCAGGTTCGCCGCCTACGAGCATACGTGCCATCCAATACAATGCCGCATCTGGATCTGAGCCGCGGACGGACTTTATCATCGCTGAGATAATATCGTAATGCTGCTCACCATCTTTGTCATATCTTACCAAAGCAGTCTGTGCCACTCGGCTGACCAATTCATCATTGATAATCACTGGCGACTGCTTGGTATCAGCGGTCTGAATGGCTAGCTCTAATAAATTTAGCGCTTTTCTAGCATCACCATGGGACAGCTGGCTGATGGTATCTTTTGCTTGTAAGTCGACGGTTAGTTTTTTGAGGATATTGTCTTCTGAAAGCGCTCGTTGCAGCACGGTACTTATCTGCTCAGGTGTTAACGGCTCTAAACGATAAACTTGGCAACGTGATAGTAGAGCGTTGTTGACACTAAATGATGGGTTCTCCGTAGTGGCACCAATCAAGGTAATATCACCAGACTCTACCGCACCCAAAAGTGCATCTTGCTGTGCTTTATTAAAGCGATGAATCTCATCAATGAAGACCACAGGTGATTCAAATGCCAACGAATCTTTATTATCTAGGACTTCACGTAACTGTTTAACGCCAGTATTTAACGCGGAAAGCGCATGAAAAGGTCGACTAACGGCATCGGCTAACAACATCGCAATGGTTGTTTTGCCAATACCTGCTTCACCGTGCAGGATAATAGATGGCAGATGCCCTTGCTCTACCAAACGTCGTAACGGTGCACCAGTTGCCAGCAAATGCTCTTGACCAATAATATCGGTAAGAGAAGTAGGGCGCATACGCTGAGCAAGTGGGGTATCGGCATGGAAGTTAGGTGGCATAAGACTCTCTATCGAAAAATGAAAAAACTATTTACTAGCTGCAAAAGTAGTAACGGCAAGGTCTCTATAGTTAAATCCAAATAACAGCATACTAGGCTAACTTCACCATTCTCATTGGATTTTAACACTCGTATACGTTTGGCATGATTTTCGCAGCAATTTTATAATAGCAATGAGTATTAGACATCAGCAGTAGAAGTAGGCTAGTTTATAAGGATGGTACTTGTTATAAATCATACGCGCTAGGTTAACGCAAAAATATGTTAATGAAAGCTAACTAAGCGTATAGCTTGTGTCCCGAGCGCTTTAGTTTTCATCATTCATCTATATTAACGGCTCTACTATTAACAGTTCTACCGTATTGATGACAAAGGTTGGCCAATCGCGACTATTAACTATTAAAAATGGCTTATCAAATATAAGGTATTGCATTAACGATGTCTGAACCGACTCTTAAACGCTTATTCAATAGCTACTGGCGTAGTGATACAGGTAAGCAGCAGTCACGTTATCTGACAGCTGGCGAGATAGCGTTGGCGTATTCAGTATTTGGTGACAGCATCAAACTTGATGAAGTGCAGTTAAAGACAGCGTGGTGGGTACTAAAACATTATGCCGTTAGCCCCAATGGCAATATCTACTTTAATTCAGTCGATTGGATTACGGATTTTAGCGAGGCTCCACTGAGTAAACAAAGCTGGCTTATACATGAGCTAACACACGTATGGCAGTTACAGCAAGGCTTAAAAGTGGTACGCGGAGCGATTATCAACCGAAAATACGACTACGTGTTAGAAACAGGCAAATCATTTTTTAAGTATGGTATTGAGCAGCAGGCACGCATGGTACAAGACTATTTTGTACGTCGTCATCGTGGTCAGAATTGCCAAGAGTGGGAAGCTTGTATTCCATTTTTGACAGAGCAGCCTATTAAGGCAAAAAATACTGATAATCCATCAATCATCTAATTTTTAAAAGTAACAGTAAGCTTGGCTATGATAAGTCATAACCGAACTATAGAACGATACATCAACTGAAACACAGGTCAGTTGGATAAATACTGGATAACTATATTGGACGATTTAATAGTCAGTTGTGTTTCTAAAAATCAAAGAATAATGAACCGCAATTGTAATTTACCCTTTAATAATTTTGCTTTACCAAAGGATATGTACTCTCATGTTTAAATTTTTGTCAGTAAAGCCTAATGTTGATACCCGCTACCCACCGACTCTGCTTGTAGCCGCACTGTCAGGAGTGTTGTTTTTGACAGGCTGTCAGCAGTCTGACACATCACCTGTGGCTGATGACAGTCAAACCAGTGAAAAAACAAGCGTAGAAGACAGTCAGCCTATGCCAAAAAGTGACTCAGCTGCTGCGCGCATAAAACAATTTCAGCCGATATATGTCGCACAGGCGCAGAGCTTACAGAGACGATTGCAAGCAGAGTATGAGTCATTGCAAGCGGCAGATGCGTCAGACAGTGAGGAGCTTTTATTACTGAATACTAATAATAGTGAAAATACAGATAGTAATAACGAAGTAGCGACCGATAATACCGCTCCTAACGTAAATACTACCGCTACCAGTTCTGAAGAAGTGGTGTCATCGAATATCGATATCGCCCCGATAGACAGCAATCCAAATGTAGATGCAGAGGTTGACGTCAATACTAGCATTGAAGTTGGTGAGCGTGACTTAACGGTGTTAAAACGTATCAGTCTTGAGCCGCGTAAACCTGTTATGTTGACTGAGGACCAAATTATAGAACGCTATCAGCAAACCATGGACGCTTTATATCAACCGGTGACAACACCGCTGAGCGCAGAGGATTCTGATACATTAATCAATGTGGCGACCTTGGTTCCGCAGTTATTTGAGCATGCAGAGATTGCTGGTAGAGTAAGTGCAAAAAGTCCGGCACTTGCCCGTTTAATTATTCAGCATCAGGTATGGGAACAAATAGAAGCTCAACAAGTGGTTGATATGCAGCAAATGAAACAGAAGCAGCAACAAGAGTTTGAAGCGTTAATGGCTAAGTTTAATGAAACTATTGAAGGATACGATGAACAGATTGCCAAATATGAGCAAACGTTAAAAGAGTTTCAGTAACTGACTATAATTTTATAAACTGATTGAGTTAGTCATTTCTCATAAAACAGCCAGTATTGAATAAAGAGAGTCAAGACAATAAAAAATCCCGCACGATGGCGGGATTTTTTATTGGATAACGATTATTTTTGCTTACTTGCGATCTTCAACTTTTACAAAATCACGGCGCGTTTCACCAGTGTATAACTGACGTGGACGACCGATTTTGAACGGTGCACTGTGCATTTCTAACCAATGGCTGATCCAACCTGAAGTACGAGCCAATGCAAAGATTACGGTAAACATTGACGTTGGGATACCGATAGCTTTCAAAATGATACCAGAGTAGAAATCAACGTTTGGATATAGGTTACGCTCGATGAAGAACGGGTCTTCTAACGCAATTTTCTCTAGTGCCATTGCCAATTCAAGCTTAGGATCGTTGATACCTAGTGCTTCTAGTACTTCATCACAAGTCTCTTTCATTACTTGAGCGCGTGGATCGAAGTTTTTGTAGACACGGTGACCAAAGCCCATTAGCTTCACTTCACGGCTTTTCACTTTTTCCATGAACTCAGGCACGTTCTCAACAGTACCGATTTCATCTAGCATCTCAAGAACAGCTTCGTTCGCGCCGCCATGTGATGGTCCCCAAAGGGCTGCGATACCAGCAGCAATACACGCATAAGGGTTTGCGCCAGTAGAACCAGCTAAACGTACCGTTGACGTAGAAGCGTTTTGCTCATGGTCAGCGTGCAAGGTAAAGATTTTGTCCATTGCGCGAGTGATAACGTCGTTTTTCTCATAGTCTACATCAGCAGGCGTTGCAAACATCATGTATAAGAAGTTTTCTGCATAGTTAAAGTCGTTACGCGGATACATGAACGGTTCGCCTTGTGAGTATTTATAACTCATCGCAGCAAGCGTAGGCATCTTAGCAATCAAACGAATAGCTGTGATTTCGCGATGTTCTTCATTGCTCACGTCTAGATCTTCATGATAGAACGCTGATAAGGCACCAACGACACCAACCATGATAGCCATTGGATGCGCGTCACGGCGGAAGCCTTCAAAAAACTTACGCAATTGATCATGAACAGGAGTATGCTCGCGGATTTTTTCAAAAAATTCTGCTTTTTGCTCAGCAGTAGGTAGGTCACCATGTAAAAGTGCATAAGCAACTTCTAGGTATTCAGCATTGTTCGCTAGCTCGTCGATAGGGTAGCCGCGGTGTAATAACTCGCCTTTGCCACCATCAATATAAGTAATCTTTGATTCAACAGGAGCAGTTACTTTAAAACCAGGGTCATAAGACCAAAATCCTGATTCTTGTAAAGCAGCAATATCGATAACTGGGCGCCCTAAAGTACCTTTAATAATAGGAAGTTCGTATTCTTCACCATTCACGGTTAGTTTGGCATTAGTATCAGCCATAAATTGCTCTCCATTGGTTTGACTTGTTAGAATAAATTACTACAGACGCATACCCTCGCGTCATTGTCGGTTGAACGGTAAAAGTGCATTCAACTCATTTAGTACGCAGGGTATATTAGCAGCAATTCTTGATGATTTGAAAAAACTTTTATGGACCATGTGTCCAATTGGCGCGGTGTGGCGGTAGTTATTCGCTGTAATTTTTGTATCAAAATATGTCTGTCGGGTTATTTTGCTTAAAATTCCTCTATTTTTGAGCAAGTTTATAGCAGCATTATCGAGCCAATATTTTGGGTTTCTAAACATATTTTAGAGACAAAACTCATAAATAATGACACCAAAAACTGGCAGACTATGCCTAGTAAGCGGATTAAAGTTTGTCATAATAATCAATGTTAAAACTAGCATTATTCTTATCCATTCATTTATTGATTAAATATGTATATATTCTTACTGAATGGATAAATTTGTAATTATTGCTCAGGCATTTTATAATTGTAGGAATTAACTGGCACTAGCTTTGCGCGAATTAATAAATGACCATGTTATAGTGTCGTTCAGAGCGTCTTCTATTCATGCTTATTTACGATTGTCTGGTGTTACGATAGACCAAACCGCATTCTATGGTTTGAAATTTCTTCTTAACCAATCTTTTTTATTTGTTTAGCACAAGATTTCAAGTGCCTAATATAAGGTCTGCTCTGATATAGAAGACATAGTAACGTTGTCTTACTATTCATACGACCTCTAAAATAGACTGGTTAGTCGATGTTACTCATGTTTATTCTCTTTGTTGTATAATAGATAGGTTGTTTGATAGGCCTGTCGATTTGACAAGCGACATTGAACAGTCTATCAATACCTTTATATACATGATCCTTTCTTCATATTTAGCGCAAACTAAACGAAGTCAGCTAGCTCTTCCTTACTTTATTCGTCTCGTGTGTTGCTCAATGCTCAATTGGCACTATTTATGTCAGGCGTTGATAGCAGATACAGGAGTATAACCGCAAAAGGATGCCCGCTGTGAAAAGCAACCGACCTATTGATCTGCCTTTAAGCCAAGTGATTAGCGTTAATCGCTCACCGATCGCGATCGCCTCTATCTTGCATCGTATCTCTGGCATTATTTTATTTTTATTGATTCCTGTCATGTTATGGATACTACAGAACTCATTGGCATCGCCTGAGAGTTTTGCGACCGTATTTGACAATGTACTTGTGCGCTTTTTGGCATGGATATTTGTTGCCGCTATTGCATATCATTTTGTAATGGGTATCAAACATTTATTTGCTGATATGGGCATGAACGAAGAGCTAAAATCTGGCCGCACTGCCTCTATGGTCAGTTTTGTGATTGCAGCGATTTTAGTTGTCGCGTCATTTGTATGGGTGATGTTCTAATGATAAAAAATGATTCAGGAATCAAAAGTGCTACTGGTCTGACAGGTTCAGGCTCACGTGATTGGATTGTCCAGCGTATTAGTGCTGTTGTTTTAGCCGTTTATAGTGTGGTATTGCTGGGCTTCTTTTTGACCCATGGTGATGTCACTTTTGTTGAATGGTCATCATTTATGACCAGCCTACCGATGCGTCTATTCAGCTTGGTTGCAGTACTTGCCCTAGCTGGTCATGCTTGGGTTGGGATGTGGACAGTATTTACTGACTATATTACATCTGGCAAGATGGGTGAAAGTGCGCCAAGACTACGTTTGGTATTACAGACTTTGATGATTATCGCTATTTTAGTATTTCTATTTTGGGGCATCATGATTTTTTGGGGTAACGGTTTCGGTATCGCTGCCGTTTAACCATCTCATAAAAAGCTCTGATATCTATATAACGACGGATGCATCCAACTGATACATTAGTTGGCAAAGTATTTTAGAGCCATCCGTTGATAGCCAAGAATAGTCATAGCATTGGACTGGCATTACTGATCAGCTAATCTGATTATAGTTGAGTAGGCTTAGTTCAGTATAACGATAGATATGCAAATTAAGTGATTAATGACTATTAAGACTCTTTATTTTATAAGCTTAGAAATGGCTAAATAGTAAGCCTTTATAGCTGTAATAGAGATATCTCAAAAGTCTTTAATTTACTTTTACGCATTAACAGGCATTAGGAAAACCGTAATGGCAACTAGACAAGACAATACCATTAGTAATATCAAGACCTTAAACTACGATGCAGTTATCGTTGGTGGCGGTGGCTCAGGTATGCGTGCTTCATTGCATTTAGCGGAAGCGGGCATGAAGGTTGCAGTCCTTACCAAAGTATTCCCAACGCGTTCGCACACGGTTGCCGCTCAGGGTGGTATCGGTGCAAGTTTGGGTAACATGAGTAATGACAACTGGCACTTTCACTTTTATGATACCGTTAAAGGATCAGATTGGTTAGGTGACCAAGACGCTATCGAATATATGTGCCGTGAAGCGCCAAAAGTAGTCTATGAGCTTGAGCACATGGGCATGCCGTTTGACCGTAACGAAGACGGTACTATTTATCAGCGTCCGTTCGGTGGTCACACGTCTAACTATGGTGAAAAAGCAGTACAACGTGCTTGTGCTGCTGCTGACCGTACAGGTCATGCACTACTACATACGCTATATCAGAAAAACCTAGAGCAGGGCACTGAGTTCTTTATCGAATGGATCGCCCTTGACTTGATCAAAGACGAAGCTGGTAACATCAACGGTGTTGTCGCGCTTGAGCAAGAGACGGGTACGATTGCTGTATTCCAGTCACCGATTACAGTTCTAGCGACAGGTGGTGCTGGTCGTATTTTCGCAGCTTCTACCAATGCTTATATCAATACTGGTGACGGTATTGGCATGGCAGTACGTGCTGGCATTCCATTGCAAGATATGGAGTTCTGGCAGTTCCACCCAACTGGTGTCCATGGTGCAGGTGTACTATTGACTGAAGGTTGCCGCGGTGAAGGTGCTATCTTGCGTAACAAAGATGGCGAAGCGTTCATGGAGCGTTATGCGCCAACCGTGAAAGACTTGGCACCACGTGATCTCGTATCGCGCTCAATGGACCAAGAAATCAAAGAAGGCCGTGGTTGTGGTCCTAATGCTGACCATATCGTAATGGATATGACGCATTTAGGTGTTGAAACCATTATGAAGCGTCTACCATCAGTATTTGAGATCGGTAAAAACTTCGCTAACGTTGACATCACTAAAGAGCCAATTCCAGTAATCCCAACCATTCACTACATGATGGGCGGTATTCCAACCACTATTCATGGTCAAGTGATTGTACCAGATCTAGAAGCAGGTACTGATGAAGACGGCCTATATGCTAAAGGCAATGTTGTTAAAGGTCTTTATGCAATTGGCGAGTGTGCTTGTGTCAGTGTACATGGTGCTAACCGTCTAGGTACGAACTCTCTACTAGATCTATTGGTATTTGGCCGTGCAGCTGGTAAGCATATCGTTGATGAATTCCATCATGCAGATCATAACTACAAGCCACTTGATCCACGCGTACTTGACTTTACAGTGAAGCGTTTAGACAAATTGCAACAGTCTACTGAAGGCTACAACGCGCAAGACGTGGCTGATGAGATTCGTGCTACGATGCAAAAACACGCTAGTGTATTCCGTACGCAAGCGATGATGGACGAAGGCGTTGAGAAAATTTTAGCGCTAGGTGAAAAAATCGACAAGATCCATCTTGGCGATAAATCACAAGTGTTCAACACAGCACGTATTGAAGCATTCGAAGTTGCTAACTTGTATGAAGTAGCAAAAGCGACAATGATATCTGCAGCGAAGCGTCATGAAAGCCGCGGCGCGCACAGTGTATCTGACTATGATCGTCCAGAAGATGATGATTACGCACCTAACGGCCGTAATGACCACGATTGGATGAAGCATACTTTATGGTACTCTGAAGGAAATCGCATCATTTATAAGCCAGTACGTAAAGTGCCATTGACTGTTGATTATATCGAACCAAAAGTCCGCGTCTACTAATTCTAGATTGCATACTTTATGTATAGTTGATAGATAACAGCAGTGTTAACGTTTTATCCCTTATTAATTTATTAAAAAGGTGACCGCCAGCTACATGCTCATGCCAGCGCTACTATGCTATTAATTGGTATCCGATATTGGTTATCAGTACTGATTAATAGCTAGCGCAAATATGTTGCAATCTTTGTATGCCCGCCATCACCTACGTGTGGAGTTTAGCATTATGAGCCGAGGTACTCGCACCATCGAAATCTATCGCTACGATCCTGATCTGGACGCAGCGCCACGTATGCAAACTTATACGATTGAGCTACTTGATTCAGATCGTATGTTGCTTGACGTACTATTACGCCTAAAGAAAGAAGACGAAACGCTTACTTTCCGTCGCTCTTGCCGTGAAGGTATTTGTGGCTCTGACGGCATGAACATTAATGGTAAGAACGGTTTGGCATGTCTAATCAACATGAACACGCTACCAGAAAAAGTAACGGTTCGTCCGCTACCTGGTTTGCCAGTGGTTCGTGATTTGGTTGTTGATATGAACCAGTTCTATGAGCAGTATGAGAAAGTACATCCATACTTAATTAATGATCAGCCAGCACCGCCAACAGAGCGTTTACAGTCGCCTGAACAGCGTGAAAAGCTGAACGGTCTATACGAATGTATTCTATGTGCTTGCTGTTCAACCAGCTGCCCATCATTCTGGTGGAACCCTGATAAGTTCCTAGGTCCATCAGCGTTACTGCATGCTTATCGCTTCGTTGCTGATAGCCGTGACGGTGATACTCAAGCACGTTTAGCTCGCTTAGACGATCCGTTTAGCTTGTTCCGTTGCCGCGGTATCATGAACTGTGTATCAGTTTGTCCAAAAGGCTTGAACCCAACCAAAGCCATCGGTCACTTACGTAATATGTTGATTGATCAAGCTGGTTAAGCATAAGTAATTGATCTCTATAGTTACTATACGAAAAACACCACCTATTCATTAGGTGGTGTTTTTGTTAGTTAAAAAGCTGATATATAGGTTTACTACTTTTTACAGCTAACTTGTCATTTAAAAATATGATGAATTTAGCCTATTAAAAAATAGGTATTAAATGATTTAAGAGTAAAACTGTATGGTCAATACGTTGGTCGTATGTAAGAAGAAATAATATATAGACAATCACCCTATATAATCGAATATAGACACAGTCGAATTTTGGTATAATTGTATTTGGTATTTAATGAGATGATCAAAGCGTCTTTTTTGGCGCTTAATATGTGTCGTTTGAGAAGATTATGACATTATCAGGCTAAAATACTATGCGCACAATGATTATGCGTTTATAATTGATGATAGATATTCATTACATAAATACCTAGTATTGAACAAACAAACTATGTCGCAAAAAATGGGCATGATAATCTATACAGCAATGTATGTCTGTCTGAAAAGGCAGGATTTATCAGCAAATTTAGGGTAATTCAGCATCGATAACCAGTTGATAGGTTAGCTGAAAATATAATTATCTATTAATAGCTTATCATTAATGGATTGGTTATGACTCAAAGAAGTATATATAAATTAATGTTGTGAAACGAGCTAGATAAGAAAACTGAGCGTTCACAAATAGTTTTATTTTTAGACGGGTATTGCAATAAGACTTGTTACCACTATTTAGCATCACTTGCTCTTGTAGACAATAACAGCAATATTCTATGGTGATGGCAATACTTAGGGATAAAAGTGTTTTATCGAATAGTATTTAACAGGATATGACACATTGTCTAACTACCTGAGCATACAACGACTGACACAATAATAAGCACGATTCCATTCATTTATCTATCAAATAGACGATTATTATGAATAGTATAACCAAAGAAAAATCTGGCCAAGTACATACCGAACTGGCTGCCGATAACGCCAACTATATAGAAGCTCTCTACGAGCAATACCTAACAGACCCTGATAGTGTTGATACTGACTGGCAAACGTACTTTGAACAGTATAAGTCGCAGAATGATGCTCAGCATAACGCTATCAAAGATCAGTTCTTACTACTTGCTCGTAATCAAACGGCAAATAAGAGTAGCAGTACTGATACCGATTCTAGCAGCTCTGCCAACTGCGATCCTAAGCAGATGGGCGTACAGCAACTAATCTCAGCATACCGTCGTCGCGGTCATCGCCGTGCCAAGCTTGATCCTTTAGATTTGCATCCACGTGCAGAAGTAGAAGACTTGACGCTTGCTTATCATAATTTGTCAGAAGCTGATCTCGATACCGTATTTCCAACCAATGATTTAGTCATTGGTAAAGATGAAGCGACATTGCGCGAAATCATCGAAATCATGGAGCGTGTTTACTGTGGCCATATCGGTGTCGAGTATATGCACGTTACCACCAGTACAGAAAAACGCTGGATGGAAGAATACCTAGAGACTAATCTAGGCTATATCAAATTCGATAAAGAAAAACGTTTATCTATTCTTGAGCGCTTGACGGCTGCTGAAGGTCTAGAAAAATATCTTGCTCGTAAATATACGGGTGTTAAGCGTTTTGGTTTGGAAGGCGGCGAGAGCTTCATTCCTGCTATCAATGAAATCATTCAACGTGCTGGTGGATATGGCACAAAAGAAATGGTCATTGGTATGGCTCACCGTGGCCGCCTAAACCTACTAGTCAACATCTTAGGTAAAAACCCTGCAGACTTATTTGATGAGTTTGATGGTAAAGTACAGCCAGAAAAAGGCTCAGGTGATGTTAAATACCACAATGGTTTCTCATCTAATGTGATGACACCAGGTGGCGAAGCGCATTTGGCTTTAGCATTTAACCCATCGCATCTTGAAATTGTCGCACCAGTACTACAAGGTTCAGTACGTGCCCGTCAAGTACGCCGTAACGATCAGCCACTATTAGACAACACTGGTGGCAACTCAGTATTACCTATCGTGATTCATGGTGATGCCGCTTTTGCTGGTCAAGGTGTGGTTCAAGAAACTTTCCAAATGTCACAGACTCGTGCTTATACCACTGGCGGTACTGTGCATATCGTGATCAACAACCAAGTTGGCTTTACTACTAGCCGTCAAGAAGATGTTCGTTCAACTGAATATTGTACTGACGTTGCCAAGATGGTTCATGCTCCTATCCTACATGTAAACGGTGATGATCCTGAAGCAGTCGTATTTGCCGCTCAGTTAGCATTAGATTATCGTCATAAGTTTGACAAAGACATCATCATTGATTTGTTCTGTTATCGCCGTAATGGACATAATGAGGCAGATGAGCCATCTGCAACTCAGCCATTGATGTATGCTGTTATTAAGAAGCTTCCAACTACTCGTACTCTGTATGCGCAGAAGCTTATCGCAGAAGGTATCTTGAATGCCGAAGAAGAGAAACAGTACGAAGATGACTATCGTGAGTCGTTAGACCGTGGTGATTATGTTGTTAGCTCATTGGTTCAAGAGCCTAACGAGCAGTTATTTGTAGATTGGAAACCTTATCTAGGTCATGACTTGGTTGATGACTGGGATACCAGTGTTGATATCGAAAAACTGAAAAGTTATGGACGCCGTATGGCCGAAATGCCAGAAGGTTATAAGCTACAACGTCAGGTTCAAAAAGTCGTTGAGCAGCGTCTAGCAATGCAAACGGGCGAAGAGCCTCTTAACTGGGGTGCAGCTGAGACATTGGCTTATGCATCATTGGTTGACAACGATGGCGTATTAGTCCGTATTACTGGTGAAGATGTAGGCCGTGGTACTTTCTCACACCGTCACAGCGAAATATACAATGTCAATGATGGCAGCATGTATGTACCGTTGTCTCATTTGAGCGAAAATCAAGCGCGCTTTGCTACTTATAACTCATTGCTATCAGAAGAAGCGGTACTAGCCTTTGAATATGGTTACGCGACCACCGTACCAAATGCATTGATCGTTTGGGAAGCACAGTTTGGTGATTTCGTTAACGGTGCTCAGGTTGTGATTGACCAGTTCATCTCAAGCGGCGAGACTAAATGGCAGCGTGTTTGTGGTTTGACGATGTTGTTACCACATGGCTTTGAAGGTCAAGGCCCTGAGCATTCATCTGCACGTCTAGAGCGTTTCTTACAGCTATGTGCTGAAGACAACATGCAGGTCATTACCCCAACGACTCCTGCGCAAATTTATCATGCATTACGTCGTCAGGCAGTACGTCCTATTCGTAAGCCATTGATTGTCATGTCACCAAAGAGCTTATTACGTCATAAGCTAGCAACTTCTAATCTAGAAGAGCTTGCTAACGGTAAGTTTGAGACGGTATTGCCAGAGATGGACGATCACAACGCAGATAAAGTGACTCGTATGGTTCTGTGTGGTGGTAAGGTTTATTATGATTTGTTAGAGCAGCGCCGCGCATTAGGTCTTGACCATGTGGCTATCGTTCGTATTGAGCAATTGTATCCATTGCCAGAGACTCGCTTAATCGCTGAAATTGAAAAATACAGCAACCTAACTGAAATCGTATGGACGCAAGAAGAGCCATTGAACCAAGGCGCTTGGTACTACTTAGCACCGCATATGTTCCGTATTGTCGTACCGCATCCAACCAAAGCAAAAGTCATGGAGCCAGTAGCGCGTCCTCCTAGTGCAGCCCCTGCAACAGGATCACCGAAACTGCATGCTCAACAACAGCAAGCACTCATTGCTGGTGGCCTTGGCATAAGTGTTGATGAATTAGCTCAGTAACACCTTGTCTAATCAAAAGATTATAGAAGATAAATGAATCAGGCGATGACAGTCAGTGTTTTTTAATAAAATATAAGCAAAGTTATTAGAAAACTACTGACTGCCTATCACGACTTAATAATAAGTATGAATATCCAAATCTAAGGAGTATATCGATGGCTGACATCAAAGCCCCCGTTTTTCCAGAATCGGTTGCCGATGGCACAATCGTTGAGTGGCACGTCACTGAAGGTCAACAAGTTAATCGTGATGACCTATTGGCTGAAATTGAAACTGATAAAGTTGTATTAGAAGTTGTGGCACCTGATGATGGTGTATTGACCAAAATCGTAAAGCAAGTTGACGATACTGTATTGTCTGATGAGCTTATCGCTCAGTTTGAAGCCGGTGCAAGTGCTAGTGCTAGCGCAGAAGAAGCGCCAGCAGTAGATCCAGACCAACCAGCTGCGCCAGTTCAAGCAAAGCAAGCTGCTGATGGTGGCGAGCCTGTTCAAGCAACAGATAAGAAAGGCGAAGCTGATCATAAAGATCAAAGCCCAGCAGTTCGTAAAGCAGCAAAAGAGTCAGGTGTAGACCCTAAAGAAGTTGAAGGTAGTGGCCGCGGTGGTCGTGTAACCAAAACTGATATGGCTAACCCAACATTGAAATCAGACAGCAGTATCAAGTCTGACAGTGGCCGTCCTGTTGCTGAATCAATGGGTGAGCGTACTGAAAAACGTGTTCCAATGACTCGTCTTCGTAAGCGTGTTGCTGAGCGTCTATTATCAGCATCACAAGATACAGCGATGTTGACGACGTTTAACGAAGTGAACATGAAGCCATTGATGGACATGCGCGCTAAGTACAAAGAGAAGTTTGAAAAACGTCATGGCGTACGTTTAGGCTTTATGTCGTTATTCGTAAAAGCAGCGACAGAAGCGCTAAAACGCTTCCCAGCAGTAAACGCTTCACTAGATGGCGATGACATTGTTTATCATGGTTTTTATGATATCGGTGTAGCAGTATCTTCAGATCGCGGTTTGGTTGTTCCAGTACTACGTGATACTGATCGCATGAGCATGGCTGACGTTGAAAGCACAATCCGTGAGTTTGGCGGTAAAGCACAGCAAGGTAAGCTTGGTCTAGAAGACATGACTGGCGGTACGTTCACTATCTCTAACGGTGGTGTATTTGGTTCATTGATGTCAACACCTATCTTGAACCCACCACAAACTGCTATCCTAGGTATGCATGCTATCAATGATCGCCCAATGGCAGTCGATGGCAAAGTTGAAATTTTACCAATGATGTACCTAGCACTATCTTATGACCATCGTATGATTGATGGTAAAGAAGCAGTACAGTTCTTGGTAACTATCAAAGAGTTGGTCGAAGACCCTGCAATGCTACTACTAGACCTGTAAGCTTTTAAGCTTGTATTGGCAACCGCTGATACAAGCTTTTTAACTTTGGTATAGATAATGATTTTTATTACTCAGCGATCACTTGATGCGCTGATAACTGTATTTAAATGAATTTAATAATGGTGACTTGCTATCGATTATCGATGAGTGAGTCTATCTCACTGATATAGTGTATTAACTATTCAGTGTAGATAACGCTGATCTATCAGCAAGATAACAACCAGTTTAAATGACACATACAATTAAAAATAGGAACGTACTATGAAAGACAATTATGATTTAGTCGTCATCGGCGGCGGTCCTGGTGGTTACGAAGCAGCTATTCGTGCAGGCCAGCTCGGTATGAGCGTTGCTTGTATCGAAAAGCGCGTTTATAAAGGCGAGCCAGCACTTGGTGGTACTTGCTTAAACGTTGGTTGTATCCCATCAAAAGCCCTACTTGACAGCTCACATCGTTACGAAGCTACTAAGCATGACCTTGACGAGCACGGTATCAGTACTGGTGACGTTGCTATCAATATCGAAAAAATGATAGAGCGTAAAGAAGGTATTGTTAAGCAGTTGACTGGTGGTGTTGCAGCGTTGCTAAAAGGCAATGGTGTTGACTGGCTACAAGGCTGGGGTACTTTAGTTGACGGTAAAGGTGCTGACAAAAAAGTTAAATTTACTGCTCTAGAAGACGAAAGCGAAACGACGATTACTGCTAAGAATGTCATTCTTGCGGCAGGTTCTGTGCCTATCGAGATTCCTGTTGCCAAAACTGACGGTGACCGTATTGTTGATTCAACTGGCGCACTTGATTTTACCTCAGTACCTAAGCGTCTAGGCGTCATCGGTGCTGGTGTTATTGGTCTTGAGCTTGGTTCAGTATGGCGTCGTCTAGGTGCAGAAGTAGTGGTATATGAAGCACTTCCTAGCTTCTTAGCTGCTGCTGACAAAGACATCTCAAAAGAAGCCGGCAAAATGCTGAAGAAGCAAGGTCTTGATATCCGTGTCGATACCAAAGTAACCAATGCTGAAGTACAAGGTGACCAAGTTGTCGTCACTAGCGAAAGCAAAGGCGAATCGAGTGAGGAGAGCTTTGACAAGCTAATCGTTTGTGTTGGCCGCCGTGCTTATTCTGAAAAGCTGCTTGGCGATGACAGCGGTATCACGTTGACTGAACGTGGCCTTATCGATGTCAATGACCAGTGCAAAACCAATCTTGATGGCGTTTATGCTATCGGTGATTTGGTCCGTGGTCCTATGCTTGCGCATAAAGCGATGGAAGAAGGCATGATGGCTGTTGAGCGTATTCATGGCGAAAAACCTCAAGTTAACTATGACACTATCATCAATGTCATTTATACTCACCCAGAAATCGCATGGGTAGGTTTGACTGAGCAAGAAGCTGAAGAAGCTGGCTATGAAGTTAAAACAGGTTCTTTTAACTTAGCTGCCAACGGACGTGCATTAGCGCAAAGTGAAGCGCAAGGTTCTGTGAAAGTAGTTGCTGATGCAAAAACAGATCGTTTATTAGGTATGCATGCTATCTCTGCTGGTGCTGGTGATATCGTCCATCAAGGTATGATCGCGATGGAGTTTGTCTCTAGTATCGAAGACTTGCAGTTGATGACATTTGCTCATCCAACTATTTCAGAAGCAGTGCATGAAGCTGCTCTATCTGCAGATGGCCGTGCTATTCACGCTATCCAGCGCAAAAAGCGTAAGAAATAAGTAGTTGCTCGTTTAGTTATTATCGATTTACAACCTGATTGGGGTATCGCTATTTTGGTGATGCCACAATCATGAGTGCGTCAGACGTATGATTAATATGTATATGTGCGCACTTGATTTCACTTTTTATTAATTGTAAAAAATAAAGGATACAATCAATGAATTTACATGAGTATCAAGCAAAAGAGCTATTAAAAAGCTACGGTTTGCCAATTCAAGAAGGCATCATCGCTCATAACGGCGAAGAGGCTGCTGCAGCTTTTGATAAAACCCCAACTGACATTGCGGTAATTAAAGCACAAGTACATGCTGGTGGTCGCGGTAAAGCTGGTGGTGTAAAACTGGTTAAAACTCGTGAAGAAGCTAAGCAAGTTGCTGAAGAGCTGATCGGTACTAACCTAGTAACGTTCCAAACTGATGCTGATGGTCAGCCAGTAAACTTCGTATTGGTTGCAGAAGATATGTATCCAGTACAAACTGAGCTATATCTTGGTGCAGTCGTTGATCGTGCAACTCGTCGTGTAACTTTCATGGCATCTACCGAAGGTGGCGTAGATATCGAAGAAGTAGCACACAGCACTCCAGAAAAAATCTTTAAAGTAAATGTTGATCCTTTAGTTGGTTTAATGCCTTTCCAAGCGCGCGACGTTGCGTTTAAACTTGGTCTAGAAGGCAAGCAAATCAATCAATTCGTTAAATTGATGACTGGCGCTTATAAAGCATTTGTTGAAAACGACTTTGCCCTAATGGAAATTAACCCATTAGCTGTTCGTGAAAATGGCGAAATCGTTTGTGTAGATGGCAAAATCGGTATCGACTCAAACGCACTATATCGTCTGCCAAAAATCGCAGCGCTACAAGACAAGACTCAAGAAAATGAGCGCGAGCTTAAAGCCGCTGAATTTGACCTAAACTATGTTGCTCTAGAAGGTAACATCGGTTGTATGGTTAACGGTGCTGGTCTTGCAATGGCGACCATGGACATCATCAAATTGTATGGCGGCAAGCCTGCTAACTTCTTGGACGTTGGCGGCGGCGCAACTAAAGATCGCGTTGTTGAAGCGTTCAAAATCATCCTAGAAGACAGCAGTGTTGAAGGCGTTCTAATCAACATCTTCGGCGGTATCGTACGTTGTGACATGATTGCAGAAGCTATTATCGCTGCTATCAAAGAAGTTGACGTACAAGTACCAGTTGTTGTTCGTTTAGAAGGTAACAACGCTGAGTTAGGCGCACAAATCCTAGAAGAGTCTGGTCTGAAACTGATTTCAGCTCAAGGTTTATCTGACGCGGCTCAAAAAATTGTCGATGCTGTTAAAGCGTAAGTCTTTAAATATAAGTGTTTAGAGATAAACGCTTAAGCATAGTAGTCAAATCGTAATAGTGGTTTTTATAATAGAGATTGGTTATCAATATTTGATAATAATAGTTATAAAGACCACTGTTACAAGACAACCGAATACAAGGAAAATATAATGAGTGTATTAATCGATAAAGATACCAAAGTATTGGTACAAGGTTTTACTGGTAAAAATGGTACGTTCCATTCTGAACAAGCCATCGAATATGGTACAAAAGTAGTTGGTGGTGTAACGCCAGGTAAAGGCGGTCAAACGCATCTAGGTCTACCAGTATTCAACACCATGGCGGAAGCCATGGAAGCGACTCAAGCTGACGCTTCTGTTATCTACGTACCAGCACCATTCGTACTAGACTCTATCGTTGAAGCAATCGATGCTGGCGTTAAGTTGATCGTTGTGATCACTGAAGGCGTACCGACTATCGATATGCTAAAAGCAAAACGCTATCTTGAAGAAGCTGGCGACGTACGTTTGGTTGGTCCTAACTGCCCAGGCGTTATCACTCCAGGTCAGTGCAAAATCGGTATCATGCCAGGCCATATCCATCAGCCAGGTAAAGTAGGTATCATCTCACGCTCTGGTACGTTGACTTACGAAGCTGTAGCTCAAACTACTAAACTTGGTTTTGGTCAGTCAACTTGTATCGGTATCGGTGGTGATCCTATCCCTGGTATGAACCAGATTGACGCATTGAAATTATTCGAAGCTGATCCACAAACTGAAGCTATCATCCTAATCGGTGAGATTGGTGGTACTGCTGAAGAAGAAGCTGCTGCTTATATCAAAGACCATGTAACTAAGCCAGTTGTTGGTTATATCGCTGGTGTTACTGCTCCAGAAGGCAAGCGTATGGGCCATGCTGGCGCTATCATCTCTGGTGGTCAAGGTACTGCTGAAGAGAAATTCAAAGCGTTTGAAGATGCTGGTATCGCGTACACACGTGACCCATCTAAACTTGGTGATAAGCTAAAAGAAGTTACTGGTTGGTAAGATAGGCATTAGTCTACAGTTAAACTACTAAATCTACATTGAAATATGATAAAGACACCCCTACAATGGGGTGTCTTTTTTATGCCTGAAAATTTTATGAAAAATAAGATACTAGTCACGGGTGGGGCAGGTTATATTGGTACGCATACCTGTATAGCATTGCATGAAGCAGGCTATGATGTTGTTGTGTACGATAACTTATCCAATAGTAGCCTTGAAGCGATTAACCGTGTCTCTACGCTTATTGGAGAGACAATTGAGTTTGTCGAAGGGGATGTTCGAGATACTGAGTCACTTAAAAAAGTGTTTGCTGCATATCATTTTTTTGGTGTGATTCACTTTGCTGGGTTAAAAGCAGTTGGGGAGTCAGTAGCAAAGCCATTGCTGTATTATAATAATAATGTCAGCGGCACCATAACCTTATTAGAAGTTATGGCAGAATATAATGTGAAGAATTTAGTTTTTTCATCGTCTGCCACTGTCTATGGTGATCCTGAATCCTTACCTATCGATGAGAGCTCAAAGCGTTCTTGTACCAATCCTTATGGACAAAGTAAGCTTGCTGTCGAATACATATTAGAAGACTTAGCTGTGTCTGATGGCAGCTGGAACCTGATTGCTCTTAGATACTTTAATCCAGTAGGCGCGCATCCATCAGGACAGATTGGCGAAGACCCTAATGACATTCCTAACAACTTGATGCCTTATATTTCTCAAGTAGCCGTCGGCAAACTTGAAAAGCTCAGTATCTTTGGTAATGACTATCCTACTGTCGATGGAACAGGTGTCCGTGACTTTATTCATGTTACTGATTTGGCTCAAGGTCATGTGGCTGCATTAAATTATCTAGATAAACAAACCAGACCAAACGAAAGTGGTACGACACAACAATATTCAATAGGCTTTTTACCTATTAACTTAGGAACTGGTAAAGGTACTTCTGTCTTGGAATTGGTATCTGCATTTTCTGATGTATCTGGAAAGGTTATTGCTTATCAGTTTACAGATCGTCGAGCAGGTGATATCGCGAGTTGTTATGCCAGTGCCGATAAAGCGAAAACGTTGTTAGGGTGGCAAGCTGAATTATCGATTACTAATATGTGTCAAGATACATGGCGTTGGCAGAGCATGAACCCGAATGGCTACGATGTCTCTTAAGTCGTATGGTGTTACAGCTGCCTAATAATGCGTTATGATTGACTCATTCCTACCCACCTTCTTAATATAGCTAACATACTATGAAAAAAATCACTCACGCCGTTATTCCTGTCGCAGGCTTTGGTACTCGTATGTTGCCATTGTCGAAATCTGTACCAAAAGAGTTGTTACCGCTTGGCAATCGTCCTGCCATCCATTACGTGGTCGAAGAGGCCATCGCTGCGGGTATCAAGCATATTGTCTTGGTCAGTCATGCGCAAAAGAGCGCGATTGAAAATTATTTTGATATCAATGCGGAATTGGACAATCAATTACGTCATAAAGGTAAAGATGAGCTAGCTGATAACTTAAATTGGTTGCCAGCGGATGTGACGGTATCGATGATACGCCAAGGTAAGGCGTTAGGTTTGGGACATGCAGTACTGACAGCGCGACCAATCATTGGTGAGCATGACTTTGCCGTATTGTTACCTGATGTCGTACTTGATCCATTCAGCACTAATATGTCTGCTGATAATTTGGCCTTTATGCTAGATGCCTTTGCTACAGATGGTCATTCACAGATATTGGTCGATCAAGTAGCGGATGAAGACGTACATAAGTATGGTATCGCTCGACTAGATGAAAAGTTCAGTGATACTAATGATATTAATGAAGAAATAAATATTAATGCTAGCTTTAAAGTGGTTGGTTTTGTAGAGAAGCCCAATTTAGATGATGCTCCTTCCAATCTGGCTGTGGTAGGGCGCTATGTATTTAGCAACCATATCTTTGATTACTTAACCAATACTAAAGCTTCAGTTGGCGGTGAGATTCAACTGACAGATGCGATTGACGCGCTCATTAGTGAATATGGTGTCCATGTCACAACTATGCGCGGCAATAGCTATGATGCAGGCGATATGCGCTCTTATATGCAGGCATTCATTTACTTTGCCGAGCAGCAATTAGCAGATGATGAATAGCTGATGAAAGAGATAAAGGGCGACAAGGCATATAGCAGTGCTCGACATTCTAAATACTGGCAGCAACTAGAAACGCTTGCAAAGCATCCGTGGTCGCTTGCACAGTTATTTGCGCAAGATGATAAGCGTACCAAGCATTTTAGCGTGCAGGCTGGTGCGCTGTATATGGATTTTAGTAAGCAGCGTATCGATCAGACAGTATTGTCTAACTTGCTAAGTTTGGCCGATAGTTGTGAGCTGGATGCTCGTATTGATTCATTACTACAAGGTGCAATGGTAAATACCAGCGAGCAGCGTGCTGCGTTGCATACGGCGCTACGTTTGCCAGCGACAGCGACATTACAAGTCGATGGACAAAATATCGTCACTGATGTACATCATAGTTTGTCACAAGTGGCACGCCTCTCAGAGCGCGTGCGCAATGGCACGTGGCGCGGGTTTTCGGGCAAGGCAATTACAGATGTCGTCAATATTGGGGTTGGTGGCTCTGATCTTGGCCCACTCATGGCAACTACGGCGCTTGATGAATGGGCAGATACCAGTATTGAGGTGCATTTTGTCTCCAATATGGACGGTACGCAGCTTGATAATCTACTCAAGCATTTAAATCCTGAAACCACACTATTTATTATCTCTTCCAAATCCTTTGGTACGGTTGACACTTTATCAAATGCTAAAACGGCGCTATCTTGGCTACTTGCAACGGCAAAACTTCGCGCCGGTACAGAAGATAGTGTGTTGCGTCGACACTTTATCGGCATCTCAGCCAATAGTGAAAAAATGAGTGCTTGGGGAATTCATCCTGAGCATCAGTTACAGCTTTGGGAATGGGTAGGCGGGCGCTTTTCTTTATGGTCGGCTATAGGACTTGCCATTGCTATTCGTATCGGTATGAATGGCTTTAAAGCTTTATTAAGCGGTGCCCATAGTATGGATGAGCATTTTGCACAGGCGGGCTTTGCTGATAACTTACCAGTGCTGCTAGGCTTGTTAGCTGTTTGGAACAGTACTTTTTTACAAGTAAATGCGCATACCGTATTACCTTATGATGGCAGGCTAGGCTATCTACCCAGCTATCTTACCCAGCTAGAGATGGAGAGTAATGGTAAGTCTGTTACTCGAAATGGGGATCATATTGATTATGATACGTGTCCAATTCTATGGGGTGAAATTGGCTCAAATGCGCAGCATGCATTCTATCAGCTGCTACACCAAGGCACGCAGCAGGTTTCCTGTGACTTTATCGCTTGTGTACGTCGCTACGGTGATGAGGCGCGAAACTCCTCATTGCAACAACAGCACGAATTGTCTTTAGCAAATTGTTTGGCGCAAAGTCGAGTATTGGCATTTGGCAATGCTGCTGTAACAGATCTGGTCGATCCACAGACAGTTTCTGAAGCAGACAAATATAAGTATTACCGTGGTAACCAACCGTCAACCACATTACTGATTGATGAGCTGACGCCGCATAGTTTAGGCGCATTGATAGCGCTCTACGAACATAAGGTCTATGTCATGGCCAGCATTTGGGATATCAATCCGTTTGATCAATGGGGCGTCGAGATGGGCAAGCAAATGGCAGATTCCGTACACCATGCCATGCAGCACGTGCAGGAAGACTCTCAAGGTCTCTTTGATACGTCTACTGACCAATTACTACAGCGTATCAAACAGCTGTCTTAGTAGTATTGATACGTCAATAATATAGGAAAGACGCTCATGGGGACGGCTTTATATGGTAGCTATATGAATAAAAACAATAATAAATCTGAACCAAACCAATTAACTGATTCTACAGTTTGTGTGCTTATTGGTCACAGCATAGAGGCGATTACCAGTGCAGTGGTGCTAGCAAGTTTAGGTCAGTGTGTGCATCTTTATGCAGACAAGGCGCTACTGACGCAGCAGATACAACAGTATGGTTTTGAGCATCATCTGCAAGCTCTATGGCAAATGTATGAGCAGCAGCAAGTCATTATCAGTAAGGAATTACCAACTAGTGCTGACATGCTAATAAGAGGCTATGAAGCAGCTGGTCATAATGAAACTGATGTTCAAAGTCCGGTGACGCTTTACTGGTTGTTTTTAGACAGTATTAAGCCTGTATGGACAGAAGAGAGTTGGATTACCGCTTTTAATCAAAGCCATCAGCAAGCACTACCTGTGATTATAAGCGGCATTGAGCAATTAGGCCATGTAGCCGATTTGGCTCAGCGCCTACAACGTGCTTGGGTGTATTACGTGCCATTTGTATTCTTGCAAGATGGCGATGCGTATAGCTCGATGCTGAATCCTTCGTTATGGCTACTGGGTGAAAAAACAGCAAGTAGCAGCCAACACTTGAATGTGTTGAAACCTTTAATACAGCATGCACGCGCTACTCATCATGCTGATATTGCAACGATAGAGTTTGCTCGCAGTAGTATCATGGCTATGCTAGCGACTAGAGTGAGCTTTATGAATGAGATGTCACGTTTGGCTGATAGTCAAAATGTTGATATTAGTCAAGTCAGTCGCATCATGGGATTGGATGAGCGGGTAGGCAGTAGTTATCTAAAAGCAGGGTGGGGATTCGGTGGTAATACTTTGCCCACTGAGCTGGCTAAATTGCAACAATCAAGCTTCACACACAGTTTAGATATGCCTTTATTACAATCTATTATGCATATTAATGAAGATCAAAAAGAGCTGATATTCCGTAAATTCTGGCAATATTTCGATGGTTTTATCGATAATAAAACAGTCATGATTTGGGGCGGTAGTTATAAGTCAGGTTCAGGACGTACCGCTGGTTCAGCTATCCATCCGTTGTTAGCATTACTGTGGTCTTATAATATTCGCACACTGGTTTATAGCGATAAGGCACAGCATGAACTTGCCGAGCTCTATCAACAACAACCTTTGCTTGAGCTTATTACTAGTCCCTATCAACAGCTTTGCGATACCCATGCTATTTTCATCGTTAGTTGGTCACCACGAGATCAATTGGATATTGGCAAAATCAATCAACAAGCCATGCCAGTATTTGATGCGCAAAATGCCCTGACACGCTCGCAAATTAATAGCTTAGTAGGTGACTATATGGGTATTGGTCGAACTAAATAGTTTGATTTAAGGTTTTCTGTGTATAGAAAAAAGGCTCGCTAATACTCATTAGCGAGCCTTTTTCGACTGACAATCAGAATGATTTTTACTGGGTCAATGACTTTATGCTGGTACGGCACCTTGCGTTGCTAACCATTGCTGAATTTCTTGAGTTTTAGCAGCCAGTAACGGTTGATCACCGCGACTTTCAATATTCAATCTGATAAGCGGTTCGGTATTCGATGCACGCAGATTGAAGCGCCAGTCACCAAAATTCAGACTTAAACCATCGAGTGTTGATTTAATTGGTTGCTCGTTGCTGAATTTATCTTCAATTGCGCTAATAATTGTTGGTGCGTCATAGGTTGTAAGACGAAAGTTTAGTTCACCTGAGCTAGGATAGGCGGCAATATAGCCTGTGACCAATTCGGATAGTGTTTTACCAGTGATAGACAACAGTTCAATGGTCAATAACCATGGAATCATGCCACTGTCGCAATAGAAGAAGTCGCGGAAATAATGATGCGCGGACATTTCACCGCCATATACAGCACCTGAGTCCCGCATGACTTGCTTGATAAATGAGTGTCCAGATTTACTAATGACAGCCTTACCGTTGTGTTCCTCTATCACTGCTTCGGTGTTATAAATCACTCGTGGATCATAGACGATTGATTCACTCGGGTATTTGTTCAAAAAAGCTTGAGCGAGCATACCGACGATATAGCTACCATCGATAAATTCGCCACGTTCATCGAATAGGAAGCAGCGATCAAAGTCACCATCAAAGGCAATGCCAAGATCCGCGTTATTTTCCAAAACGGCTTTCTGGGTGGCCACTCTATTGGCCTCAATCATTGGATTGGGGATGCCATTAGGGAAGCTACCATCTGGTGTATGATGCAATTTAATCACTTCAATCGGTGCATCTGCTTGTGCTAATTTATCAACTAATAAATCGACCACAGGACCTGCACTACCATTGCCTGAATTAACGACCAGTTTAAGTGGTTTTAGTTTATCAGTATTGATAAAAGTCATGACATGATCGATATACGCGCTTTTATCCGTCAATAACTGTAATTTGCCTGATTGATTATCCGTAGTGAACTGCCCAGATTCTGCCAGTGCTTGAATCTCTGCCAGCCCATCATCGGCACTGATTGGTTTTGAATGTTCTTTAACCAGTTTTAGGCCATTATAGTTGATAGGATTGTGACTGGCAGTCACTTCGATACCACCTAACGCCTGATAGTGACTGGTAGCAAAATATACTTCTTCAGTACCACTCATGCCCAAATCAATAACATCAACGCCTGCATCAACGATGCCTTTGATAGCGGCTTGCTTTAACTGCTCACTAGAGTGGCGAATATCACTACCGATAACGATAGCAGGTTTTAGAGTTGCTACATCATCGGCTTGGGTTTGAGCTGCTGCCTGATAACGCTGATATAAAATCTGTGCGAACGCGCGCCCGATACGGTAGGAAATCTCTTCATCGAGATTGACCCCAAGCTCACCCCGAATGTCATAGGCCTTAAATGAGCTGATAGTAATAGGGTCGAATGTCGCAGCTGGTTGATAGTTGGTGGTCGCAGAAGTGGGCATAATGATAAAATTCCTCTCGCATGAGCAGTGGTAAAATGAAGTCGTCAGTAGCACAATTATAAGCCAAGCTGTGTTCAATGATACACTAACTATTAGACGAATCAGCAAACAACACATAAAACGATAAGAGCCATCCTTATGAGTATTTCAGACAATAAAATTACCGTGCCCAAGCCCGTGCAAGGAACTCCAGACGCTACTGGCCAGCTTGATGATTTGTTAGCGTTGATGGCACGACTAAGGGCAGACTGTCCGTGGGACAAAAAGCAAACCAACCATAGCCTTATTCCGTATGCCATCGAAGAGGCTTATGAGCTAGGCGAAGCGGTACAAAGCGATGATGATGAGGACATCAAAGGTGAGCTTGGCGATGTGCTGCTGCAAGTGGTGTTTCATTGTCAGATGTATGCGGAGCAAGGGCGCTTTGATATGAGTGATGTCATTACGACCTTACAAGAAAAACTGGTTCGCCGTCATCCGCATGTGTTTGAAGCCGAAACGCTCAAAGACGATGCGGCAGTAAAAGTACGCTGGGACGAAATCAAGCTTGAGGAGCAGCAGGCACGCGAAGCACGTGGTAAATCAAAGCGTCGCTTAGATCAAATCAAAGCGGGTAGCGCATTGATGCAGGCGCAAGATGTACAAAAGCAAGCGTCAAAATTGGGTTTTGATTGGGAAGGTATTGCAGGGGCAGTGGATAAGCTAGATGAAGAGATTGCCGAGCTAAAACATGAGCTAACAGATAAGTCTACAGCTGAGGTTAAAGCTAACGTCAGAGAGGTCGAAAAGGAATTAGGCGACTGTATGTTTGCACTGGTCAATGTTGCACGCAAATTAAATTTGGATGCAGAGACAGCAACCTTAACCTGCGTGCACAAGTTTAAATCTCGCTTTGGCTACATTGAAACTCAATTGGCTGCTGCTGGCAAGCGTATCGAAGACAGCGATATAACAGAAATGGATGCACTGTGGGAAGCGGCGAAACAACATGAACGCTCATCGTAAATTTTCATTTGCCAACTTACTGACGACCACCGCTTTTAGTCTCCTATTGTCTGTGGTCGCACTCAGTAATGCAAATGCAGATCCTTGTTTTGACGACCCTCAGCGTGCCTATAAATATTTAATAGAAAAAGAACAAGCTATCACACAAGCGCGTGAGCAGAAAGTTATCAATATCAATCGAGCTAATGAAGGTGAGCTAGTGTCGTTAGATGGTATCGGCAGTAGTAAAGCGCAGGCGATAATTTTATATCGTGACATGTTTGGCGATTTTAAGACGGTGAATGAGTTGGCAAAGGTGAAAGGTATCGGTGCAAAAACAGTCGAGAAAAACCAAAGACGTTTAAGCGTGCGTGATTAATTATGGTGTTTTGCATTAATTAACCCCAATATTGACAAAATAGCATGTAAGTAAATGTCATAACACCCCCAGTAGGTCCAAAATTTGTTAAACTAGCGGGTACATCCGCCTGATAAACGCTGTGTTATTCAGGGGTAGTTAAAGAATACCGGCGAGGAGTAGATGCATGGCCGAGCGTGCCGCCAAGCAGTTAGAACTGAACAAATCTGAATTACCCAATTCCATTACTGAAGTGATTGCCACATTGACCCGTGCTGGGTTTGATGCGTATATCGTCGGTGGTGGTGTGCGCGATACTTTACTAGGTCTGCGCCCGAAAGACTTTGATGCCGTCACCGATGCCAAGCCGCATGAGATTAAAGATGTCTTTGGCAAGCGCTGCCGCATTATCGGTCGCCGCTTCCAGTTAGCGCATGTATATTCAGGTCGCGAGTTGATCGAAGTTGCTACTTTCCGTGGTCCACCAACCAGTGATGCTAATACCAATCAAGACGGTATGATTCTGCGCGACAATGTTTGGGGCGATATCCAACAAGATTTCTCCCGTCGCGATTTCTCTATTAATGCGCTTTATTATCAACCGCTCAAAGGCATCGTTCATGATTTCTGCGGCGCGCTTGATGATATTGATAACAGAATCATTCGTCTATTGGGCAATGCGCCAGTACGTATCGAAGAAGATCCTGTGCGCTTGTTACGTGCCTTACGTTTCAAAGCCAAGTTAGGTTTTGAGTTTGATGAAGCGTTGTCTGCTCAATTTAATGATGGGAACTGGGCGCTGCTTGAGCAAATATCACCGCATCGTCTCTATGATGAAACGCAAAAGATGTTTACCGGTGGCTATCTAGTACCCCTATTGCCATTATTGTTTGAATCAGGTGCGATTGATAGTCTCATTATCTATCCACCGTCTGAGCCAAGTGCTTTAGTCAATCAGGTAGCTATCAATACTGATAAGCGTATTGCAGCGGGCAAGAGTATCAACCCTGCGTTCTTCTATGCTGCCTTACTATGGGAAAACTATCTGCATCAATTGGCAAAAGCTAAGAAGCGCAATATGCCGTTTGCCGAAGCGCAAATGCATGCGGCTGGCAAAGTCATCGACCGTCAGCGTATCAAAACCGCTATTCCGAAGTTTGCTGAGCAGTTTATCCGTGATATCTGGATATTGCAGCCAAAACTTGCAGCCCCGCGTAGCAAGCAAATCGTTCAGCTATCTGAGCATCCACGTTTCCGTGCTGGCTTTGACTTTTTGTTATTGCGTGAGCAATGTGGCGATGCTGAGCATCCGCTATCAGAGTCAACCAACGATATGGGTGACTGGTGGCAGACGTATCAGACCTTGTCTGAACAAGAGCAGCAGCAAGCGATTGATGAGTTTGATGAAAATATTCGCCGAGGCGCTTATAAAAAAGGGCAACGTGGTCGCGGACGTAATCGTCAAGAATCAAAAACACAGACTACTGATAACGCAACACCTAATCAGAACAGTACAAAGCAAAATAAAGCCGATGACCGTGCTGAAAAAGGTGGAAATGATCAAACAATGGTAAATGATTCGTCAAATATTCCAGCCCGTCGTCGCCGTGCTGCCAGCCAATCTAAAGCTAGTCGCAATGACAGCGGAAGACACGGCGTGCAGCAAATAGAGCAAGACAATAACGAGCTTGCTCAGTTGCAGCAGTTGTCTCTTGCTAATAACAAACAATCGGCAAATCAACAGGCAAAGCCTAAGCCGTTATTTGTTATCGAGCACGAGAACGTTGTACCGCCATTGCAGAAGCAACTGTCAGCTGATGATACGTCGAAACGTAGTAAAGCACCTGTGCGAAAGCCAGCATCAACCAATCAAGATGCACCAAAGCAAGTGGTTAAGTCTGAACGCGTAGATAGTAGCACTCAGCCGTCTAAGACTAACCAGCCAGAAGCTCAAGCGTCAGCTAGTCAGGCTAGACCAGCTCGCTCGATCGCAAGATCACCTGCGTTAGTCAGTATGAATAACGAGCCGATCCCGCATAAGCGTCGCCGTCGTCAACCTACTGTAGACAATACGAGCAATATCGAAGTACAAGGCAATAGCGATGCGAAGGGTAGTAATGGCAAAGCACAGCCAGCAGCGAAGTATACAAAAAAAGCGCCTAAACCTGCCGTTGAATCGACTGATAAAAGCGATACTAAAAGTGTAAAGTCAGTAGGTAGCAAAGACGCGGCAAAAACCGCTGCACCTGCGAGAGCAAAGAAATCGGTGAAAACAAGTACTACAAAGGCTGCTAAAGCGAAGCAAGATACGAATGATCAGATGCCTGCTGTGAAAGTAACTGATAACAAAGGCCCTGTACCATCGAAGCGCCGCCGCCGTCAGCCTAGTACTGAAAGCGCATAATATGAATAACAGTACAGATAATAGTAACTGGGTTACCTGTTATGTGGGCTTGGGTAGCAACCTCGCTAATGAGCTAGGTTCGCCTGCCGATCATTTGCAGCAGGCACTTGCAGTAATGCGAGCACATGAGCAGGTACGTGAAGTAAGTGTCTCTTCTTTTTATGCTTCAGCACCGATGGGTCCGCAAGATCAGCCAGATTTTGTTAATGCAGTAGCTGGTTTTGAAACGACACTTACCCCTTATGAGCTGCTTGCTTTTTGTCAGCAGTTAGAGAGTATGGCCAAGCGGGCACGTTTGCGTCGTTGGGGTGAACGTAGTCTAGATGTTGATATTTTGCTATACGGCGAGACACAGATTATTGATCCAACACTGACAATACCGCACGCTGGTTTAAGTGAGCGCAATTTTGTCTTAATACCACTGCGAGAGTTGGCACCAAACTTAACCATCGCAGGTAAGTTGATAAGTGACTATTCACAGAGTCGCGATTGGACAGGTTTAATATTACTATCAAGCGATTGATTATAAGTAATTGATGCTAAGTGATAGACGTTAAATGTTTGAAAGATTCATCTAACGTATTTCAAGCATAGCTCTTATAGTAGCAATATTGATAATCAAAGGCATTGCAGATTAATTGAGGGTCATATGACGACATTATCTACTCTAAATAAATTTAAGAAAGACGGTACCAAGTTCACGTGCTTGACCTGTTATGACTCGATGTTTGCACGAATGATGGAAAAAGCCGAAATTGACACGATTCTAATTGGGGATAGCTTGGGCATGGTTGTACAAGGCCATGACTCGACATTACCTGTGACAGTCAATGATATGGCTTATCACACTGCCAATATTGCCCGTAGTAACAAGCATGCGTTGATATTGGCTGACCTGCCGTTTATGAGTTATGTGACATTGCCAGAAGCCGTTGCTAATAGCCGCACGCTGATGCAAGCAGGGGCGCATGTCATAAAAATCGAAGGTGGTAGCGAGCTGTGTGAATTGGTAACGACCTTGGCGCAAGCAGGTACACCAACTTG
The DNA here is from genome assembly GCF_014770435.1 of Psychrobacter sp. 28M-43. Taxonomy (NCBI): domain Bacteria; kingdom Pseudomonadati; phylum Pseudomonadota; class Gammaproteobacteria; order Moraxellales; family Moraxellaceae; genus Psychrobacter; species Psychrobacter noctis. Next base: position 149,249 of record NZ_CP061739.1, read on the forward strand.
TGTACATCTTGGTTTGACTCCGCAATCAGTCAACGTGTTTGGCGGTTATAAAATTCAAGGTCGCGGTGATGAAGCGGCTGATAAACTGCTTGCTGACGCCAAAGCAGTTGTCGCTGCAGGTGCTGCACTGCTAGTACTAGAGTGTGTTCCAGCCGCGCTTGCAAAAGCCGTTACTGAAGCCGTTGCCGTGCCAGTTATCGGTATTGGTGCTGGAGCCGATACTGATGGTCAGGTATTGGTTATGCACGATATGCTAGGTATGGCGCATGGCCGAGTGCCACGTTTTGTCCATGACTTCTTAACCGATGAGCGTAATAGCGCACACAGTATCGAAGGTGCTTTTGCGCTCTATCAGCAGTCAGTACGTAAAGGTAGCTTCCCGACTGGGCAGCACCAATTTAGCTGATTTTGACGTTATTAAAGTTGTTTAAGCTATTGAAAAAAGAACGTTTGAATAGAAGAAAAGTAATCATGTCTCCAATTATTTATCATGATATCTCGTCACTACGTGAAGCGCTTCAGCCTTATCGTGGTCAGCAAAATGACAAACAAGGCCGTCAGCAGCGCATTGCGTTAGTACCAACGATGGGTAATCTGCATGACGGTCATCTTGAGCTAGTAAGAATTGCCAAGCAGCATGCAGATGTAGTGGTGGTCAGTATCTTTGTTAACCCTACTCAGTTTGGCGTTGGGGAAGATTTTGATAGCTATCCACGTACATTAGATGCAGATGTGGCCAAGCTTGCGACAGTTAATGCAGATTACGTGTTTGCACCTAGCATTGATGCAATGTATCCAGTATTACCACCACCTACTGCGGTGTTGGCTGGTGCTATTGCCAATCAGTTATGTGGTCAATCACGTCCTGGACACTTTGATGGTGTTGGTATTGTGGTCGCTAAATTATTCAATATCGTACAACCAGATGTGGCAGTATTTGGACAAAAAGACTATCAGCAGCTTGCTATCATTAAGCAGTTGGTACGTGACTTGAGTTATCCTATTAATATCATTGGTGCACCTATTGTTCGTGCTGATGATGGCTTAGCGCTATCATCGCGCAATCAATACTTAAGTGCAGATGAGCGTCAAGTAGCTCCTGTATTACATGAGGCATTGCAAGACTTAGCGCAGAGTTTGAAAAGTACGGTTCTTAGTCAGCAAGCATTTGATAAGCTATTAATAGAGACGCGGACACATATTAGTGACGCAGGTTTTATTATTGATTATCTGGAAATAAAGACTGAGGAGTTAGGTTCTGTCGTAAGTGACTCTAAAGCCTTTAATATAGAAAACAAAAACATCGTTATTTTAGTTGCAGCGTGGCTAGGAAAAGCGCGTTTGTTAGACAATCAGTTGGTAGTGGTAAATTAGCTTTTATGACATAGCAGTAGACTAGACACAATAGACTTGGATGAGTAGATCATGGGTGTAAGTCAGGATCAAAATAGTAATACAGCAGCAACGATAGCGGATCAGACGTCTACGAATAAGCTCAGTATATTGGTGGTCTCAGGGCGTTCAGGATCTGGTAAAACCTCAGTATTGAATATCTTAGAAGATCTAGGCTATTACTCTATTGATAATTTGCCGCTGTCTTTATTACCTAATGCTGCTCATAAGTTAGTCAATGAAAGCGGCATTCATCGTATTGCGCTGGGTGTCGATATTCGAACGCCACGTGCGGATTTATCTAACTTTGTAGTGACGTATGCTTCTCTCAAGGAGACTTATGGGTCTCATGCGGTACAGGTCTTATATGTGACTGCACAAGAGAGTACGCTGATAGCCCGTTTCAATGCGACGCGCCGTGTACATCCGCTAATGTCACAAGATATTGATAGTGATAACGCTAAACATATTGCCTTTAATTTACCTGCTGCTATCAAAAAAGAAGTTGAGCTATTAGAGCCAATTGCTAGTCATGCTGATATTAGGATTGATACCAGTAGCCTAAATATTCATCAGCTGAAAGACAGCTTGCGTGAACACATAGGCATGGACAATCAGATTGTCATCAATCTACTGTCTTTCGGTTTTAAATACGGTAGTCCTATCGATGCTGACTTTGTATTCGATGTTAGAATTTTACCGAATCCGCATTGGAACCCTGAGTTACGTGACTCGACAGGTCTAGATACTGAGGTAGGCGCATTCTTTTCAGATTATCCAGAAGTAGCAGAAATGATGGGTGATATTTATAAGTTTTTGACCCGTTGGCTACCAGAGTTTTTGCACAATAATCGTCATACGGTCACGGTTGCTATAGGCTGTACGGGCGGCAAACATCGCTCTGTTTTTATCACTGATCATCTACAACGCCGCCTTGCTGAGGCCATGCCTAAAGGCGTGAAGGTATTGGCAAAACACCGCGAAAAAAGTCGTTGGTAATGATATCAGATACTATTTAATTTATTAATTATTATTTTGGAAAGCTTTTATGATTGACTGGAAAGAACAGGACATGCGCGTCTCGCGCACAGAACTCAAAAAAGCCCATGAGCGCTTGCAGCAGTTATCGATACCGCTTGCTAGCTTATCGAAAAAACAGCTAAAAGCTTTACCTGCCAGTGATTATTTTATGGCAGAGCTAATGGCATTGGCTGATATTACTAGCGCCAATGCTCGCAACCGTCAGACCAAACGTGTTGGCAAGCTGATGATTGAAGAAAATCGCCATGAGCTGATAAAGGCATTATTTGATGCCTTTTTTCCTAAAGAGCAAGTCTCAAAAATAGAGAGCTGGTACGAGCGCCTGAATATCAATGATGAAGGTACGCTTAAGCAGTTTGTGAAGCAATATAAAGCTTCTGAGCACCATAGTATGTATCAGTTACTATTGTGGATAGAGTATGCCAAACACATGCAAGATGATGAGTTGCTAGCAGAATCCAAAGCAGATTTGGCAAGTTATATACGTGAAGTGGCTATTTTATCGCAGCTGAAGAAATAACATCTATATACCAAGCTAGAAATCTATTAATTAAAGTTTTATTAGTTGAAAGATAAGTAGTTAGAAAATGAGTAATTAAAAGACGTATAGCTAAAAGGTTAAGATGCAAAAAAGCCAATCAATTTATGATTGGCTTTTTTGTTCATGGCGTATAGATAGATCGTACGTCATGTGAGTTATTCAAGTACTTATGGCTTGAATTATTTCTTTTCAGCGCGAGTTTTGTCAACTAAGTAGTCAACAACTTTAGCGACTTTAGCGTTTTCACCAGTTACCACATATTTGCCTTGTACAACGACAGATGGAACACCAGTGATTTGATAACGCTTGGCGCCTTCTTGAGAGCGACCAATTTTTGTACCAACAGCGAATGAGTTATATAGGCTGTTAAATTTCTTTTCATCAACGCCTTTTGATGCATACCATTTGCTTAGTGACGCTTGATCAAACAGTTTTTTACCATCTTTATGGATAGCGTCAAATAATGCGTCATGAGTTTTGCTTTCAAAGCCTAAAAGCTGAGCTGCATAAAAACCGCGTGCATTGGCTTCCCAAACAGGGTTAAGTGCCGCTGGTGTCTTAAAGAATGCAACGTCTTTGTCTTTGGTTTTTGCCCATTTTTCCATGTGCGGGTTAAGCGCATTACAATGTGGGCAACCATACCAAAAGAATTCACGAACAATGATAGCATCACCGCTGATTTTCTCTGGGTTGTCTAGCACACGGTAATCTTTTCCAGCGACATAGTCTGCAGCTTGTGCGCCCATAGAGGCAAGTCCAATGGCCATGGCTAGACCAGTCAGTGTGATGACACGTTTCATACTTTATCCTTGAGGTGTGGAGACTTAGAATGGGTTAAGAGGTTGGTGTCTATATGGTTGTTAAACATTTGACACTTCAAAATATATAGCTTTTAAAGCGTCTAAACCAGACAGTGTCGAGTATAATCGAACAATAGCAAAGTATCGACTATGATAACGTAAAATGTATGTACTTGTGAATCGCATTCTTAACCGATAGTTGTAAAGCTGTTAGCTATTATTTAAGGTATATTGCTTGTTACTTTCTGAACCTACTGTTTCTCAAACGTCTAATTTGTTTCTATATAGGATTTAAGAGATTTAAAAGTATCAGAATGCGATGTTGTCACAAGGATACGTATCTTTTCTATATCAAGATACTGCCCAAAAAACAGGGTAAAGTTTAAGCCTATTCACAATCGCTGACGATGTGCTTACGACAAAACTGCTACTCTCATGCTAATATTAAGCACATAATCGTGCACTGTAAACGATAATAACGATAGTGACAATCAAGGAATATACCATGAGCTCAGCTTTAAATTCTTCATCAACTTCAAGTGATCAGAATAATAATAGTGCTTTCAATAATACAGAGTCTAACACCATCAACGTGGATCCTAGCGAAGTCGAAAAATTTAATAACTTGGCGAGTGAGTGGTGGAGCAATACAGGGGCGTTTGCAACGCTACACGAGATCAATCCATTACGTTTAAACTGGATAGAAGAAAACGTCAAACGTGGTTATCAAGACGCTGCTAATAAAACCGCTGAGCAAGGACTTGCTGGCAAAAAAGTACTCGATGTAGGGTGCGGCGGCGGAATATTGTCAGAATCTATGGCACGCCGCGGTGCTGATGTGACAGGGATTGATTTAGGTACAGAAAACTTAAAGGCTGCAGCATTACATGCGGAGCAAAGCCAGTTAGAGAGCACGCTTCGTTATCAGCATATACCCGTTGAAGAGTTGGCAAAAACACATGCTGGTCAGTTTGATGTAGTGACTTGTATGGAGATGCTAGAGCACGTGCCAGATCCTAGCTCGATCGTGCAGGCTTGTTATGAGTTGTTGGCTCCTGGCGGTGTCTGTGTACTATCAACGATTAATCGCAATCCTAAGTCTTATCTGTTTGCCATCGTTGGTGCAGAGTATGTACTGCGGTTGCTTGATCGCGGCACCCATGACTATGCTAAATTTATTACGCCAGCAGAATTAGACAAAATGGCCCTTAACACTGGATTTGTTCGTCAGGATATTATCGGTTTGCATTATAATCCGCTGACCAAACGCTACTGGCTTGCCCAAAACGTCGATGTTAATTATATGATAGCCGTACAAAAGCCATTGGTTTAATGCTGCACGCAGCCATTTATTTGCCATACTTTCACTAAACACGTCATCAATCTCAAGAGCATTCACTATGACCCAATTTGTAAAAGCTGTTTTATTTGACCTTGATGGGACATTAATCGATACTGCTGCTGATTTTGTTCGTATCATTGGTAAAATGAGTCTCGAAAATGACTGGCAGGCACCGCCTGAAGCGGAAATCCGCGAGCAAGTCTCTGCGGGTGCCTCGGCCATGGTGCAATTGATGCTAAGACATAACGATCAACTCGAAGTCAGCGAGGAAGAGTTGCTTGAGTTTCGTCAGCAGTTCTTAGATGATTATGAAGCAGATATCTGTGTCGATAGCTGCGTGTTTCAGGCGCTTGAAGCGGTACTGACTGAACTTGAAGCAAAGGGCGTGCCATGGGGTATCGTTACCAACAAGCCGCGTTATTTAGCCGAAAAGCTATTAAGTGAGATGCAACTGGATCAACGCTGTGCGGTTTTGGTCTGTCCAGATGATGTATCACGTACCAAACCAGACCCAGAGCCAATGTATATGGCGCTGGAAAAACTGGGTATTCCACGAGGCGCGGCAGGCTGCGTGCTCTATGTCGGTGATCATGTGCGTGATATTGAAGCTGGCAACGCCGCTGGCATGCCAACGATTTTGGCCGCTTATGGATATATTCCACCTGAAGATCAAAAGTCTTTAAAAAAATGGGGCGCCGACTATATTACGGATACGCCTGAGCAGTTAAATAAATTACTGCTATCGTCTGGTAAGTTTGAGTATTTATAGACTGCTATTTTCTAAGCTGCCTTAGTAGAGCTAGTAATAAAGCTAAAGCACAAATTTTATAACATCGAATTTATAACTATAAGCACATATCCTCAACGATTTAATGATAAGTAGTGAGCAATGCCATGAGTGACAATAATAACCAACCAGTCGTTCCACAAGACAATAAAAAAACTGCTCAAAGTCCTATTCAGCCTTTGACTCATGATGATATTCGTAGCTTTGTACCGTCAAGTAACTGCTTAAATGGCAAGACTATTTTAGTGACTGGAGCAGGGGATGGTATTGGCCGCGTTGCGGCGTTGACCTATGCTCGTTATGGTGCCACTGTTCTATTGTTAGGACGTACTAGTAGTAAACTTGAATACGTCTACGATGAGATTGAGAGCCTTGGTGGTAAGCAGCCTGCTATGTTGCCGATGAATCTAGAAGGGGCGACTTACGCTGAAATGCAGCAGCTCGAAGGGCTAATCAATAAAGAAGTCGGCCAGTTAGATGGCATATTGCATAATGCTGGTGTATTAGGACAACTGACGCCGCTTGAGATGTATGACGTCGATACTTTTGCCCAAGTGATGAAAGTTAATTTCACTGCGACTTTTATGCTGACTCAAGCGCTATTACCGCTATTAAAAGATGCTGATCATGGCTCTGTTGTCTTTACCTCTAGCACTGTAGGTACACATCCTCGCGCATTTTGGGGTGCTTATGCACTCTCCAAACAAGCAGTAGAAGGTATGAGTGATATCTTTACTCAAGAGACGCAGAACACAACCAATCTACGTTTTAACTGCGTTAATCCAGGTGGTACTCGTACCAATATGCGCTCACATGCGTATCCAGGTGAAAACCCTATGAGCTTAAAAACACCTGAAGATATCATGGCAGGCTATGTCTGTCTGATGAGTGATGAAAGTATTGGCGTACGCGGTCAAGTGATTGAGCTACAACCTAAAGATTAGTAGCGAAGTTTTAAGTTGAGTCAAAATAACTACGTCATTCTTTATTGACGGTTTTATACACTATTGCAGGTTGCAATTAACCATAGCTAGCCCCATCTATTTGTTATTAAAGACATTTGCATTGTCTAATTATAATGAATAAAAATAGGATAAAATTATGGCAGGTGGCTGGTCAAGAGATGGTGCTGAGCACGAACAAATGGATGCAACTGTAAATGATGCGTTGGAGCGAGCGCGACGTTCGTTACCGACAGGTGTGAGTGCTGAGCTGTGTGACGAATGTGGTAAGCCTATTCCAGAGGCAAGGCGACTGGCAGTGCCCGGTATTCAGCACTGCGTTAGCTGTCAGACGGAGCTTGAACAAGAAGCAAAAGCGGCTGAGCTATTTAACCGTCGTGGTAGTAAAGATAGTCAATTGCGTTAAAAAATAGTTAGTTGCGTTGAAAAAAAGGGCGGACATTGCTAGATAAAATAGCAATGTCCGCCCTTTTTTTGTCTGTTGCTATATAACCAGTGCCATCAGTTCGCGATCGCACTCTTCCCAATCTATCAATACTGATGACGCTTTGGCATCATTCTCAGTTTCTGATTTTTCTGTAGCTTTATCGACAGCATTTGTATCGACAGTATTGCCTAATTGCAAAATAATTTCCAATCGACTATCAGTCTGTGGGTCGATAGTTTTAGTGGTTAGACTACCAGGGTTAAAATTGATCTGCATCCAGCCGTCAGAAGTATGTACCACGCCTTTGATACGTTGCCAGTTTGGCAATGCTAACAACCAATTCTGTAAATCGTCAGCGTTTAGTATGTAGTGTGCAGGTAGTCGCCATCCAGCCAATTGAAAATCTTGCTGCTCTTCATGATAGCGATAGGGCAGATCACTATCAGCACTGGTCTGAGGATTGGCCTGAGCCTCGCTCTCATCGGTAGATGAACTCGATGATGGCAGAGTTGCTAAAGAGTTGGCTTGAGACTGTACAGCAATCATCGATTTTGTAGGATTAGAGATACTTACTTTTCGTTGATTCGAAATGATAGAGCTGGGCTTATTCAGTTGGTCGTTTAAAGTAGACGAGTATGCATCTGCTACAAGTTTATTTGCTACAAACTTATCTGATGAATGGACATCTGATGAGTCTGTTGTCTCAGGTGCCGTTAGTTCTGATGCTGCCCAGATGATTTTTACTTGTGAATTTAGCTTGGTTATCCATTCTACCAAGACCTGTTTTTCGCTAGTATCTAATTGGGTATAACGATTGATTATCAGCACATCGGCATCACGGACATGCGCTTGAAAACCATCATGGTCACGATACTTAATCTGTTGCCACTGCTCGCCACTCAGTACGGTTATCACTGCATTCATCTTTAGGGCAGTTTGCCAATGCGGCGCACTAAGTTGTAGTATCAGCTCACGTGGATGTGCCAATCCTGTGGGCTCGATTAATAATCGCTGTGCATGATGGTCACTGAGCAGACGACTGATTGCAATTTGTAAGGGCAGCTGACTGGTGCAGCAAATACAGCCACCACTGACCTCACGAATGGCGATATTTTTTTGCTCAAGATCGTTATCTTGAGAGCTTGCAAGGAGTGCGCCATCAATACCGATACGGCCAAACTCATTGATTAGGAGAGCCCAGTGCTCGTCATCAGGTTTCGAGGCCAGTAACTGATTAATTACAGTGGTTTTGCCAGCACCTAAAAACCCTGTCACTAACGTGCAGGGTATGTTTTGAAAAATAATTGGGTTTTTCACAAATAGGCTCATCATATTGGCACGTGTTTGTGAGTAAACAAACACGGCCTATATTAAAAGGAATTAGATCAGTCAAAAATTATTCACTCTTGATGGTTTCTACCTCAGCTTCATCAGGAACGAACACGTAGCCCACGCCCCATACGGTCTGGATATAACGCGCTTGTGAAGGGTTGTCCTCAATCAAGCGACGTAGACGTGATACTTGGACGTCGATAGAACGCTCCATCGCACCCCATTCACGACCACGGGCAAGGTTCATCAATTTATCACGGGTCAATGGCTCACGTGGATGCTGTACGAGCGCTTTTAGTACTGAAAACTCACCTGTCGTCAAAGTGACTACGTTACCATCACGTTTGAGCGTACGAGTCGATAGATCTAGTGTCCATGGACCAAACTCGACCACTTCCATTTGATGACTTGGCGCACCTGGCAACTCACGGTTTTGACGACGCAGTACTGCTTTGATACGAGCCAATAGCTCTTTTGGGTTAAAAGGCTTAGGCAGATAATCATCTGCACCCGCTTCTAGACCTGCAATACGGTCAGCATCGCCACCTTTGGCAGTCAGCATAATGATAGGAATATCTGCATTGTCTTCACGCAGACGCTTACAGATACTGATACCGTCTTCGCCTGGTAGCATCAAATCGAGTACGACCAAAGAGAAAAGCTCACGTTGCATGAGTTTGTCCATCTGACTACCATCATGAGCAGTACGAACGACAAAACCGTCGTCTTCTAGGAAGCGTTGCAACAAAGAGCGCAGACGAGCATCGTCATCGACGACTAAAATACGCTGAGTTAACGTGTCAGGGCTGTTGTTATCAGTCATACAGGCATCCTTTTATAAAAATTATTGTTATCAGAAACTACAAGTAAATAGCTATGAGCAAAAACACTGCCACTAATTATCATTATTTAATTATTGGTTACGAATAAGCACTTCATAAAATTAAAAACTATTGTTCAATATGTCAGCACATATCAATATTTGTGTTATTGATACTTTAGTGTATAAGATTGCACCGAGAATTGCATCACCCATGATAATAAATGCTGTATGCGTTTGTTTAACAAGTCCATAGGATGTGTGATATAGAACGATTTGCGTCCTAAAATGCGCAATAAATAACGAAAAGATAAAAAGGATTTTTATTCATGCAGCTTTTGCTATAATGCAAAGCTACATTTCTCAACGATTGATACGTATATGAGTAGCACTGATACCTTAACGTCATCTCAAACCTCGACAAATGCACAGGTTTTAGATGCAACCACACACGCGAATATTCACGACAAGCTTGCTCGCGCGCTTGGCATTAAGACTGCTCAAGTCAATGCGTTTGTCAAACTTTATGATGAAGGCGCGACGGTTCCTTTTATCGCGCGTTACCGCAAAGAAAAGACTCAGAATCTTGATGATGCGCAGCTGCGTGCTTTAGAGAAGTCTCTTAACTATGAGCGTGACATGGCAACACGTCGCCTCAAAATTACTGAGCTGCTAAGCACACAGGGCAATCTGACTGAAGAGCTACAGACGCGTATTGATAACGCGACGTCTAAGCTTGAGCTTGAAGACATCTATCTGCCATATCGTCCGCGTCGTCGTTCACCTGCTGCCAAAGCTCGCGCCGCTGGTCTTGATACTGCTGCCCAAGCGGTCTTGACCCAAGAAATCACTCCAACGGATGCCTTGGCTGATTATCAAGTCCAGTCAAGTATCACTGATGACAGTGGTAATGAAATCGAAGTTGATTTTAGCGATATTGAAAAACAACTCGCTGGCGTACAAGCGATTATCGTTGATGAATGGACACAAGCATTGGGCTTGTTGGACAACTTGCGCAGTGGCTTTGCCAAGACTGCTAGTATCGTATCGAGCGTTGCGAGCGAAGAAAAGCGCGAAGTTGGCGAAAAATTCAAAGACTACTTTGAGCATAGCGAAAGCCTTGCTCGACTGCCAAATCATCGCCTATTAGCAATGTTGCGCGGTCGTCAAGAAAACGTCTTGGGTCTAAAAATTGAAGGCGAAGACGCACCATTTATCGAAAAAATTATCAGTCATTTCGATGTTGATGCCAAAGCGCCAGCAGCACGCCGTGAGTTTTTGGCAGAGGCAGCCAGTAGCTTGTGGAAAGACAAATGGCGTCCGCATATTGAGCATCGCCTGTTAACTGAAAAGCGCTTAGCCGCAGAAGCGGATGCGATTGATGTGTTCGCTAGCAACTTACAGCATTTGCTAATGTCTGCACCTGCAGGCCCTAAAGTAATCTTAGGTGTCGATCCTGGTATCCGTCATGGCGTAAAAATGGCTATCGTCGATGCGCAAGGTCATGTCATGTCAGATAGCGAAGAGAAGCCTGTCATAGCGACAGTGTATCCGTTTGCACCTGATAATAAGATGGATGAAGCCAAGAAAGTCATCGATGCGCTGTTGAGCACTTATAACGTTGATTTGGTCGCTATCGGTAATGGTACGGCAAGTCGCGAAACAGATGCGATGATCAAAGAGATTCTGGCTGCAAATGATGCACTGAAAGCCAAAGCTGTCATTGTTAATGAGTCTGGCGCGTCTGTTTATTCAGCGAGTGAACTTGCTAGTGATGAGCTTGCCAATCTAGACGTTTCTGTACGTGGTGCGGTTTCTATCGCGCGTCGCTTGCAGGATCCATTATCAGAGCTTGTGAAAGTTGATCCAAAAGCCATTGGTGTGGGTCAATATCAGCATGACGTCAATCAAAACCAGCTTGCCGATAGTCTTGATAAAGTAACTCAAGATAGCGTGAATGCCGTGGGTGTGGATGTAAATACAGCCAGCCCAGCTATCTTGGCTCACATCGCAGGTCTTAACCGCAATGTGGCGCAGCAAATTGTCACCTATCGCAAAGAGCACGGTGCATTTGATAGCCGTGAAGCGCTTAAAAACGTCCCACGTCTAGGTGCTAAGACATTTGAGCAAGCAGCTGGTTTCTTGCGTATTCATAATGGTAGCAATCCATTAGATGCTACTGGTGTGCATCCAGAGAGCTATGCATTGGTCGATAGCTTACTCGCACAAGCGGACAAGCCGCTGTCAGAAGTCATCGGAAATGATGGCGTGTTAAATACTATTGATACGACTACATTGGCTGCTAATGACGACAATGTCAGCGTAAAAGCGATTATCGAAGAGCTTGCTAAACCTGCTCGTGATCCTCGTCCTGAGTTTAAAACGGCCAATTTCCGTGATGACGTCAATAGTATCAAAGATTTGAGCGAAGGCATGACGTTAGAAGGGGTAGTCACTAACGTAACGGCCTTTGGTTGTTTCGTTGATGTTGGCGTACATCAAGATGGTTTGGTACACATCTCGCAGATGGCCAATGACTTTGTCGCAGATCCTATGAATCGTGTCAAACCTGGTGATATCGTATCGGTACGGGTTATCTCTATCGATGAGAAACGTGGTCGTATCGGCTTTAGCATGAAACCTGAATCTGAAAAACCTGTCCGTACGGCTGCCAAGTCTACGACAGCTAGTACAGATGGTGAGAAAACCAGTCGTCCACGCAATAATAACGCAAATAGTGACCGTCCAAATAATAGCCGTCCAGCTGCTGACAAACGTCCGTCTAAGCCACGTAGCAAGCGTCAGGATAAAGACAACGCGAGCAATCGTAGTAAGCCAGTAAAAAATGATAAAGCTGAAGCCCCAAGTAAAATGGGTACATTCGGCGCTTTATTACAAGAAGCTGGTGTGACTAAAACTAAGAAATAAATACTGATAAAAATAGCTAAAATTTATAGTTTGGTATAACAAAAAAGGCAGCCATATGGCTGCCTTTTTATATAAGTAATACGCTTACAAACTAATCAAATAAACTAACTATCTGCTTAGCGTGATACAGCGATACGACGGTTTTCTTTAAACTGTACGTTTGCTGGCTGAGTAGCTAATAACTCACCACGTTTGTCTTTTTTCTTTTCTTGCAACGTACTAGCAGCATCTGCAACTTTATTCTCAGTAACCGCTTCACCAGCGATTAACGGCTGATAGTCTGCATTGCTGTGTTGCATGTTAGGCGCTTGAGCGTTCTGGACAGGAGCCTGAGCAGTTGTAGCAGTAGTCATTGCTGCCGCATTGGTTGTTGCCTGAGCGTTATTCATCAAAGCTGCGTTATCATCGCTTGCTTCATTACCCATATCGTCAGTTTCGTCGTTCATTTCATCTGCTTCACTATCCATGTCCATATCGACATCAGCAGTATTTGACGCTTCGACATCTACAGCGCCAGGTTGTGTCGCTAGCAACTCACCATCAGGACCTTCTATTTCGGCCTGTACAGTGCTTTTGACAGCAGCGTTACGCATATCTGCTGGCATTAGATCGCTATTGTTAACGGGTGCTGCCATTGCCATAGTTGGTAATACAAGGGTAGCGCCGACGATTAGTGATAAAATATTCTTTTTCATTATAGAACTCCATGATACATAATTAGCAATAGTTAAAAACGATAACTCATATTTAATGATGAGCCGTTTTTATTTAAAAGTGTCTGTAAATACTGTATGCAAATTATCAACGATGTAGTTTATATTTCAGTAGCAAACTCATTAAGGTTCTAACAGTTTAATGTTTTCTTGTGACGTTATGAAACTGTCATACTTAAAGTCTAGCTAGCATTCTGTCTTTAAATTTTATTAAAGATTCATTAGTAGCAAAGGTCGATTGTGTTATTAAAGCTGTTAATAAATGAGTCTGCTAATAACAAATATCTACCGACATCTCTAGTATTAAAAATATGAATTTTTGATTACTTATAGTTGTTATTTGAACTTAGCTGATTGTTATTAATAGTTTTTTTGAGTGCTATTTGTCAGCATTATAGAGACTTTTATCAGTAGTTTTTATTTATAATTTAAAGCCAGTGTTTAGATAATTCTTAAGTTCTATTATATAAATCCTTTGATAATGTATACTTAATTAAACTAATGTTTACATATAATTTTTCTACAATATCTATAAAATGATAGTAGCAATATTGGATTAGTAGTTAGTATCATAAAGTATTAAATAATCGGTAAACAGAAACATTGTTCACCAAAAAAATACGTTGTTCTTAATTTTATCTTCGTCTAAATATTTAGAGTAGACCATAAAAAAACCGTATCTCGAAACCAAGATACGGTCATAAAGACATTGAGCCTTTGTTCTCACTCAATAGACTAACTCTCAATCACTTCAAAGCTAAGACCAGAATGCGCTTCTAAGCGTGTTATGAGCTTATCTCCCATCGCAGATGCTGGCGTCCAGAATCCACCGCCAACGTCCTCTTTGCTGATATCTTGTGCCAGACATAATGCCGCCTGCGAAATCATGCGAGAAGTACTGCCGTAACCAGGATCTCGATCACCTGTTACTTTAACGGTAATAGTGTCATTTTTGGCCGTTTGTCCAAAGTGACGAATATCAAAGTAGCCGTTCTCTTGCTCGTCCTTAGAAGGGCCTGAGCCAGCTTTTGGTAAGACGTGCTTGGATAGTAACTCGCGACTTGGTTTAATCATCATCGCAGTGGCAAAGCCCAATAAACCTGCGCTCATGGCATAGCTAGACAGTTTTCCTTTGACACCGTCTTTCATCCACATCGCTTCGTCATACTTGAAATCGCGACCGTACTCATAGCTGAGCAATTGGTTAGTGCGATGGACGATACGCGTATTGATGGTTGCCATGACGAAGGGCGCTAACCAGCGCTTATGATTACTGTCATATACTGGTTTGCTAACATTATCCTGACGTACATTTGGTGCATCAGTATCATCGTTTAACAAGTAAGGGTTGGCCACTTGTTTGCGACGTGCTTTGTCCTCACCAGCTTCTTCAAATATTGATGCCATTGATGCGATAGTACCACCTGAGATACCACCTTTCGCTGCTTTGACACGCATATGGATGACATTACAGGTCTCACCGAACTTTTCTTCTGCCTTAGCTTGGGTAAAGTACGCACCCAAATCTGAAGGTATAGAATCAAAACCACAAGAGTTTACGATACGGGCACCACTTTGCTTGGCAGTGTCTTGGTACTTGTCCATCATATCTTTGATGAAAATAGCCTCACCAGTAAGATCGACATAATCCGTACCGTTTTCAGCACAAGATTTAATCAGTGGCTCACCATATTTCAGATATGGGCCTACAGTAGAAATGATGACTTTAGTTTGCTTTGTCATCTTATCAAGGCTGGTAGCATCGTTACTGTTGGCAATAATAATGTCTACCTTACTCTCAAGTTTGGCCTGTAGCTTATTGAGCTTGTCTTCATCACGACCTGCGATCGCCCATGATACATTTGAGCCATCTTCATTCTTATTATTTGACAAAAAATTGGTTAAATAGTGAGCAGTGATCTGACCGACGAAGCTTGTCGCACCATATAGAACAACTGCATAAGGGCGTGTGTCGCCGCTGGTTTGTTGTGTAGGGGTTTCAGTATCCGTATTAGTATCCATATGTATTGTCCTTAATAAGTTTGAGAATAAGTGGATAGTAAACTATAAACCAAGTCGTTTGATTAGGTTAGGGGTTTGTGAGGTCGCTACAGTTTATAGTTTGCAGCCAACCTTCCATAAAACATCGTATATAACGTGAGAAATTTAAAATAGTTCTGCATACAGTTGGAAGAGTAGCGTTCAGTAAAAGAGTACTCAATAAAAGCACATTCAGTTAAAAAGCGCTTAGTTAAACAACTCTCAGTTAAATAACGCTGTATTCAGAAATATAATTCTATTTCGAAAATATCATCTATTAAAGAAAAAGAGGTATGAGATATCAACAGTTACTACAAACTTTACATAACCTACCGATATTATTACTAAAATGAACGTTTTTTAGAGACGAACATTGCTAATCTATAAGCGTAAACAGTAATAACTAGCATTAGATAAAAACAAGTTAAATAGATGCTATATAAATTCTAATATCTGTTTTTTACCATTATTTGAGGAGAAGACTATGTTTCGTTGGGCTATTATTTTTGCAGTGATCGCATTATTAGCGAGTTTCCTAGGTTTTGGCGGTGTCGCAGGCTTGTCTGCTAATTTGGCATACATTTTCTTAGCAGTCGCTGTTATTTTGTTTATTGTTGCCTTTGTCAGTCGTAAAATGTAGACACGGCCTATTGTTGTAGATACCTACTATAAAAAAGACCCTCAATTGAGGGTCTTTTTTATGTTTCATCAAAGTTTTTGCTTATTAATCTGACGAATATGAATGTACTGCTATAATCGCTTGGGCTGAATAATATGCTCCATGCGTTTGGCTAAACGAATATCTAGGCTAGATATACCGCCTGTATCATGATTGGTTAAACGGACCTCTACTATATTGTAGGTATTGCGCCATTCTGGATGGTGCTCAAGCGCTTCAGCATGAAATGCTGCTTGGTTCATAAAGCTCATCGCTTCGATAAAGTCGCTGAAGTGATAGGTCTTGACGATACTATTGCCATCACGCTGCCAACCGGCAAGCTCTTCTAGCTGTAGATTTATTTGTTTGTCAGATAAACTACTCATATTAATAACCTTTATTGTTATGTCGAATTGGTTTATTAAAAGTGGTGCTGGGGTATGTCTCCTATGTTAAATAAATATCTACATATTTTTCTGCTTCGCCCGATGTCACTTAACTGAGTCTCGTTAACGAATTGATTAAGTCTAATTAGGTAGCCAGTTAAATCAAATCTTGATACTCAGGATGTTTGCTAATGTATGACGCGACAAATGAGCATTGCGGCACCACTTTCTTGTCTTGCTCACGCGCATAATTCAATGCGTGCTTTACCAGTGCTGAACCAACGCCTTGACCGCCTAATTGCTGCGGTACGATAGTATGATCGTAGACCAACTTGTCAGCACTGTCCTGATAGCTAATATAACCTGTCTGACCATTGATAGATGTCTCAAAGCGGTTCGCTGCTTGATTATGAACAATTTCTAGATTTGGTTTAGAGGTTTGGTTACTCATTCATATACTCCATTTCTTATTATCAAATTTTTATTATGAACTAAATATTTTATTAATTTAATAGTGCCAGTTTAGTATGTAGGTTTGATGCTTAACAATCTAGACGCTTACCGTAATGGTTGATAGGACGACTGTTAACGTCATCTATATCTTCCGTCCTACCTTATCATGGCCGTATCTGGTTGCAAATCTGAATATGTCACCATGCATAGGATATGGCTTTACGAACGACTGGAGGTAAAAAGCGAGTAAGATCGCCAGTATTTTCTATCGCTAATTTGTTTTCTAAATTGGCCGCTGACCTATCATCTTTATGAGTAGTACTATCTGCATTTTTCGTTGACTGTACATAGGCTTGCCATTCTTTTTCACTAGGTTTGCTAAAGTGATAAATACGTCCCAGTACTTGCTTGAGTTGTGTGCCAAAGCGGCCAGTGTTGTAGGTTAAACCATACTTACGGCATATGGCCTGTACCTGCGGTGCAATCTTTGCATAGTGGCCAGCTGGCATATCAGGAAATATATGATGCTCAATCTGATGAGATAAGTTACCTGTCAAAAGATGAAACCATTTGCTGCCTTTGATATTGCTAGAGCCAAGGATTTGGCGTACGTACCAGTCGCCTTTACTTTCATTGGCATCAAGATGGGTATAGATGTGCGCTTGCTCAGTGAAATGTCCGCAAAAAATCACCGCCCACGTCCATAGGTTACGGACAGTGTTGGCAGTCATGTTACCGCTCAACGTACTAAAGGCACTACGACGGCCTAGCGTCATCGCTACTATAGACGGCAGTACGATATAGTCTTTGCCTATTTGTCGTCCAATTTTAGCAAATAACGCGCGAGACTTTTGCTGCATGATTTTGTGCAAATCAGGAGAGTCAGCGTATTCATCTGCACTGATTTGAATATCATGAAAAGCTACTGCCCATTCAAAGCCAAATGCCAGTACCGCTGTACTAAACATATTGTAGCGATCTTCTGGCGTCCAAGGCTGCTCGTCGGTCACTCGAATCAAGTGATAGCCTACGTCATGATCACGGCCAACAATATTGGTAAAAGTGTGATGTAGATAATTATGTGAGTGTTGCCATAATGGAGCAGGGCAGACAATATCCCAGTCGAATTTTTGACTATTAAGGTGCGGATGTTGCATCCAGTCATATTGACCATGCATGACGTTATGACCCAGCTCCATATTGTTCAATATTTTGCTAAAGCTAAGTAAAGACGTACCTAGTAGCCAAGTAGTGATTAGACTGCGTTTCGATGGCATACGCCCAGCCGCAGCGAGTAAACCACGGGCAATAACTTCACTATATACCACGGTGGCATATATCCGCTGTATGTAGCGTGCATCCTCACTGCCTAGCGCATCCATAACGCTTTTATATAATGCATTGAGCTCTACGGCTAAAGCATCACTCTGAAGCTTTGATAAAGGTGCGCCAGTTACTGTTGGGTAGCGAGTCCGTATTAACGTGTCTGACTGATCGCTATCATTGATTGCTTTATCATTAAGCTGCGAGTACGGCGTTTGTGGCGTCAAAGGCAAAGGCGCGTTTTTCGCTAGCTGTGCATCGGACAGGGGCGTCAAAATAGGCACAGCAGATTGTGGCGTAGTAACGGGTGGTAGTAAGCGCATAAATAAATCCTTAACCGGAACGGCATGAGTAAGCAGCACTGCATCCGGTTTGATAAGTTATCTGAGTTTTAGCCTATAAAGTAACGCTTGTCTTCTATTTCTCATAGGTTGTCTGGCATATGCTTTCTTTTGAGCTGGTCGTTCTATTAAGTCAGTCATTAAATATCGAGTATTACATCAGTCATGGCAATATTGATGCAAGTCTGAATAGACTCGTAACCATCACCACTCACTTTCCCTGTTTGAATATTTTTGACCACGCCGCTGACTTTATTACAGCGGCACAATTGGCAAATGCCTTGCCGGCAACCATGTGCTAGCCGTACATCTGCATTCTCAGCCGCAGCCAGTATGGTCGTGTCACTGCTAAACTGTCGTTGCCGTGACCGCAAATAGACAGTGTGTTCTTCTACAGGTATCGTTTTATCGAATGTTTGATTACTGCTGATATCAACATTAGCTAGGGCATTACCAAAGCTCTCTACGATGATGTTATCGCGCAGCTGTTTGTCTGTAGGTAAGGTTATCTCTGCGGCAGCTTTATATAAGCCAGCTAATAACGCTTGTGAACCGCAGGCAAATATTTGCGTATCTGCTAGAGGTAAGTTTAGCGACAGCAGACCCTCTGCACTTAAACATCGTGTGCCAGCCAAATAGGTAGTCGGCTCTTCAGTATGGATTAGATGATAAGTGAAGTCTGGATATGCCTCGTTCAGCTGTTGCCACTGATGTTGCAGTTTGGATGAAACAGTCCGACTATAATGCAATAGCGCCACCTGATGTCCATTACTCAGGGCTTGAGTGATAAGTCCGAGCATGGGCGTGATACCGCTACCACCAGCAATAAATAGCAAAGGAATAGATTTGTCATTCTCTGATATTTCATGCCTTAGTATCGAGGTCTGTTCCAAAGTGAAATGCCCAAGTGGCAGACTTGTATCAACGACGCTAGCCAGTGGCATCTGCTTGGTTAAATAGTTAGATACCAATCCTTGCGGTTTAATCGCGATAGTTACCGTATGGCGTTGGTCTGCTGTGTTACTACTGGTAGTATCATCGAGCCACCAGAGGGGTTGATGATCCAAGCCCACTATCGAGTAGCTACGCTGGTAATAAACTCCATCGATACAAACGCGCAAATCAAGATATTGACCACCTTGCCAACCACCCATCAGCTCAGAAGTCTGTTGTTTAAAAACTCTATTGCTCTCAAATCGAAGTGCTATCAAATCATCACTTAATGTATAGCGTGCGATCAGGCGTAATTTAGGCGTCGTCAATGACCAAAACGGATGTAAGCGCGATCCGATAAAATCGACAAACGCACGTTGAATAATTTCAGGGCGATAGCCGTTGGCCATATTATCAGTACCTGTATGATTGCTATAAAGTAGGTGTTGAGACGAACACAAGGTCAGGTTATCAATCATTTTGATAATTAAATATCAAACGGATCTACTCGACCTTGTTAAGCCACACTAACATGCTAACGGCTATTGATTAAATTTGCGAAAGTTTTGATGCTATTTTTTGTGGTCTTTATAAAACGCTAATGAATCAAAATGTTAAGTTAGTTCATTAAGATAAGACTGCTTGAGTTACTTTTCCAACGCGTGTTTTATAGCTAAAGGCCATAGCCTGCTGTCAAAAACAGTAAAACAACTGGTAAAACAACCTGTCAGCTTGCAGGGTATGCGCCACAATGCGATAATGACCTATAATTTGTAACCCTGATTTTGAGGTACGGCACGCTTGGCATCATCGCTGAGTTGCATTTGCTGTTCTCTTCTATGCAGTCTATCGGAGTGTTAATGGCTCAATATATTTACACGATGAACAACGTGTCAAAACTTGTTCCCCCTAAGCGTGAAATCCTAAAAAATATTAACCTATCGTTTTTCCCTGGTGCCAAAATTGGTGTTTTGGGTATTAACGGTTCAGGTAAATCAACCTTGCTACGTATCATGGCAGGTGTGGATACTGAGTTTAGTGGTGAAGCACGCGCGCAAGCAGGTACCAAAGTTGGCTATCTGCCACAGGAACCACAGCTAGATGATAGCAAAGACGTTCGCGGTAATGTCGAAGACGGTATGCGCGAAGCGTTAGATGCGCTAGCACGTTTAGATGCTATCTATGCTGAATACGCAGAGCCTGATGCTGATTTTGATAAGCTTGCTGAAGAGCAAGGCAAGATGGAAGACATTATCCAGTCTTGGGATGCACACAACTTAAACAACCAGCTAGAAAAAGCAGCTGATGCGCTCCGTCTGCCACCATGGGATGCTGACGTTAGTAAGCTGTCTGGTGGTGAGAAACGCCGTGTGGCACTATGCCGTCTGCTATTGTCGCGCCCTGACATGCTATTACTTGACGAACCGACCAACCATTTGGACGCCGAGTCTGTTGCGTGGTTAGAGCAATTCTTGCAGAACTACAGCGGTACTATCGTTGCCATTACCCATGATCGCTATTTCTTGGATAACGTAGCTCAGTGGATCTTGGAGCTTGACCGTGGCCATGGCTATCCGTATGAAGGTAACTATACCGAGTGGCTAGAGCAAAAGAACACGCGTCTAGAGCAGCAGAACAAGCAAGAAGAATCATTTGCTAAAGCGCTGAAAAAAGAGCTTGAGTGGATTCGTAAAAACCAAAAAGGCCAACAGGCTAAATCTAAATCTCGTGTACAGCGTTTTGAAGAATTGAACTCAACTGAGTTCCAAAAACGTAATGAGACCTCTGAGATTTATATTCCACCTGGTCCACGTTTGGGTAACAAGGTTATTGAGATTAATGATATCTCTAAATCATTCGGCGATCGTCTGCTATATGAAAACCTAAGCTTTAACGTACCAGCTGGTGGTATCGTTGGTATTATCGGTCCAAATGGTGCGGGTAAAACCACGCTGTTTAACATGATTACTGAGCGCGATACGCCAGATACTGGTTCAGTCGATTTGGGTGAAAGTGTTAAAGTTGCCTATGTCGGTCAGGTACGTGATCATCTAGATGATAATAAAACCGTATGGGAAGAAGTTTCTGATGGCCTTGATATTATTACGGTTGGTGACTACACCACGCCAAGCCGTGCCTACATCGGACGTTTTAACTTTAAAGGCTCAGATCAGCAAAAGCACGTTGGTCAACTATCAGGTGGTGAGCGTAACCGTTTGCAGTTAGCGAAGACGCTAAAGCAAGGCGCAAACGTATTGCTCCTCGATGAACCATCAAACGATTTGGATATCGAAACCTTACGTGCACTAGAGGATGCGATTCAAGTATTCCCAGGTACAGTAATGGTCGTATCGCATGATCGCTGGTTCCTTGACCGTATCGCGACTCATATCTTGGCGTTCGAAGAAGAAGGCCCAGTCTGGTTCGACGGTAACTATACTGAGTTTGAAGCGTATCGTAAAAAGACAATGGGTGATGACGCCAGTCCTAAACGTGCCAAGTATAAGAAAATTACCAACTAATACGGCTGTTTAATGTAGTCCAATCCAAAAAAAGACCGCTAATCGTTAGCGGTCTTTTTTTGTTCAGCTTAAAATCTTAAAGGGTATGGGTATCCGTTAAAATTAACGCTTACGCCCAAACTTACGCTGCTTTTTATTACTAATCTCAGTAATGGCGTGAGTGATTTCTTCTTCATCCAAACTAGCAACTTGCTGCAAGATTTGCATCATATCAGGCGTTAGTACGTACTTAGCATGATGAGCGATGTCATTAATACGATGATCGAAAGTCAATATGCCTGTTTCATCATCTTTTTGTAGATAGTCAAGACGAGTCAACGCACTAATGAAACTGGTAAACAAGGCGCGGTCAAAGAAATCGGGAATATCATCTGCATAGAGCACAGACAAACGCTGCCCAAGCAGATGACACAGGTCCACAACTTCGTTTTCAGTTAAATTGCCAGATCCTTGCTGAGCAAGTAAAGCAAGCGTCATAAAGTAACGCTCAAGGCTTTGTCCAACTGGAGTCGCCAGTACTTGCAGCTGCTGATAGTGCTTGCTATTAGACTCAGGAACACTGAGCGTATCATCACCCAAGTCAACGATGAGTCCATGAGACAGCAGATTATCAACTTTCTTATTGAGCGTATCAGCCAAGCCATGTGCTGGATAATACAAGAACAGCTCACTTTGTAAGAACGGATATAACTGCTCAGCGATACTATCGAGACGGCTGCGTTTGATACGTCCATTGCGTGCGACTAGCGCAGACAGGAACGACAGCAGGATAAAGACATGCAAAATGTTGTTGCGGAAGTAGCTAAGTAATGCTGCTTGCTTACCTGCGACCTGAATGATATCGCCCAAGATATGCGGCGTACGCTCAATAAGTTTTAGCTTAATACCATAATCAATGATTTGCTGCGGCGTCATGTCAGTGATAACCGTATCATCTGAGTAGACCAACTGCTGAGCCAGACCTTGATACAAAGCGATTTGCTCACGGCAGATATTTTCATCCAATGCCGCTTTCGGTGCCGAGAGTAGAACCAATGATAATAAGGATACAGGGGTTACTACTGCAGCTTTATTGATATGCTGCATGACTTTCACACCAATGTTATCAACCATAGCACTGGTTTTTTCATCGAGCGGCGAGTCAGTACGATCAGATGGCAAGCTATTGGCTGGCACATCAAATTTTGTCATAAAATCGCTAAGGTGCAACGGTGTACCAAAGCTCAAGTGCACATTACCAAAGATACGTTCGATTTTGCGGCCAACTTTGAGCAGTCCGATTAAAGACTCTGATTCTTTTGGTTTACCTTTTAGCTCACCGACATAAGTGCCGCCTTCCATAATACGCTCGTAACCAATATAAGTCGGTATAAATACTACAGGCTTATTAGTTTGGCGTAGTTGGCTATGGACGGTCATCGCTAGCATACCCATTTTTGGCGGTAGCAGGCGACCTGAACGTGAGCGACCACCTTCAATAAAGTATTCAATCGGGGTGTTGCGCGTGATAAGGGTATGCATATATTCGCGCAATACTGCGGTATATAGTGCGTTACCACGGAAGCTACGACGAATATAAAAAGCAACGGCACCGCGTAATAGTGGGCCTAATACAGGTACATCTAAGTTATCACCTGCTGCAACATAAGGGATACTCAGGCCGCGTTTGTAGATGACATAAGATAGTAATAGATAGTCGACATGGCTGCGATGACAAGGCACATAAATCAGCTCATAATCGGTCGCAAGGTCACGTACTCGCTCGAAATGATGGACTTCTACGCCGTCATATAACTGCGTCCACAACCATGTCAGAAATTTATAAAAGCCTCTAATAATGGAATGAGAGTAGTCGTTGACCATCTCATTAGCATAGCCTCTGGCCTGACTGCGAGCTTCTCGAACGCTAGTCCCTTTTTCTGCCGCTTCCATCTCGATCGCATGCTTAATCGCTGGCGAGTACACCAGTTTGTCTACCAAGTTGCGTCTATCTGATAGATCTGGGCCAAGCATACTGGCGCGCTGCTTGTCTAAATAAAGCGACAGTTGCTGCTGTAACATACGAACCAGTTCACGATTACTATCGGCCGATGCGACTAGTGCATAGCTTGGTGCTTGCTCAGCGTCAGCTGCGGCATCACTGTTAGTGACAGTTGACTCTGTATCGACTGAATCCGCCGTTGTTAAATCTGCTTTAAGGGCATCTGTAGCAACTGAGTCAAAGGTAGCAGGTCCTTCCACGTCGCCTTTGAGATTATCATTGATAATGGTACGTAAGTCTTGCGGTGGGTGAAACTGTACAAAAGTGTCGCGGCCCATCACCCCGATATTAAATAATTGCTTAGTAATGCTAGGATCTTGCCAGTTGTCAGCAGTCAGTAGCTTAAATAACGAATCTTCTTTTTCAGGTGCACGTCCCCACAGAATCGATACTGGTACCAGACGTACCTTTAGCTCCGGATATTGCAGTACAGCTGAAACCAAGCGAGAAAGGCGAGGAGACAATTGGCTGTCTTTGGCACTTGGGTGATTCAAAAATATGATGGCCGCATTTTCTTTAATATTATGGGCGGCATCATTTACTCCAACCAATGCTGGCGGTAAGTTGTGCTCTTGCGTCTGCAAGTCAATCAGAATACTGTTGGAACGAGAGTAGTCCTGCAGTACATAAAACCTTAGCGTCTGATCATCATTGTCGAACTCAGGTAGCTCGCCTAATAGCTTAGGTTTTACGGCGATATCGAGCATCTGACCTGACAGCTTACGATACAGCTGATTGATCGGTGCATTAGAATAAGGCTTAGTAACGACTGCATTGCCATCAGTTTCAGCAGTGTCAGTTTCAGACGCACGGTCAGTCGCGACTGGAGCTTTAAAAATCCGTTTTTTTAGGAACTTCGGTATCATAATCAGTATCAAAAATAGTCAAATATGTTGCGCTTATGATGCCATAAAAGCCACCAAAGCGATATATAGTGTCTGTATATACTACCAATATTAATACGGTCTGGTTACGCTGTAGTGAGTGACCAATTATACAAAATGCTCAAACATTTGAAAGTTCATATATTTAGCGTAATAATATATTTTTATCACCGATGACTGATACATATAGCGTCCACTTTCCGATTCCATTTTACTAAGCCTAAAACTTATGACTCCAGCTATCGATCTTGCCAAAAAACGTAACCTTGATTACCAAATACACGAGTATACTCACGACAGCAATGCTGCATCTTTTGGTTTAGAAGCCGCAGAAAAGCTCGGCGTAGCGGTGACACAGGTGTTCAAAACTTTAGTAGTGACCACCGATACTGGCGTACTGGCTGTGGCGATATTGCCAGTCGATAAGACACTTAATTTTAAAAAAATGGCTAAGGCTTTATCTTCTAATAAATTGCTATCTTGCAAAAAAGTGCAGATGGCTGACCCCAAACAAGTAGAGCGCAGCACGGGCTATGTATTGGGCGGTGTCAGTCCACTGGGTCAAAAGAAGCGACTAAAAACCGTGATAGATAGCACAGCTCAAGATCAGGCCACAGTCTATGTAAGTGGGGGTCGCCGTGGTCTGGAGATTGAATTGCCGCCTGCACAGTTGGCTGCAACGCTTGATGCTTGCTTTAGTGACATTACTGATGAATAAAAGATTCTACGGTGGCTATAATCTGCCTATTATAAATTCGCCATGTCGACAATTTTGCTAAGCATATTTATGAGTAATCTATACTGGGTTTGCTTGTATTGAAGATATTTTGGCGCAAGATTGTTGTAGATTGACCATAGCGATAAGGCGTAGACTTATACGCCAGCTTATCTATTAATTTTTATCTACATTCAAGGACATGCTCATGCCACATTTAACCATTCAAGTAACACCCAACGTCAGTATCGCTCACGAAGAATCACTGCTCAAATCGTTAAACAAGGCGTTATGGGATAGCGGTCAGTTTAAGCTGCCTACTGATATCAAAGCCCGCATTGTGCCTATTAAGTCATTTCTAGTTGGTGTTGAAGACGATGAACAGGCCAATGGATTTATTTATGCTCACCTAAAGCTGATGAGCGGACGCGATACGGTCACTCGTGACCAGTTGGCTGAACTGTTGGTCGCTGCTATCGAGGAAAAAATAGGCGCAGAGCAGTCAGGACGTGCAGCATTGCAGATATGTGTAGAAGTTGAAGAGATAAGTGCTGTCTATCATAAGAAGATACTTGGTAGCTAACAGTACTCGCCTTAAATTGCTCGTTGCTGTGGATTCTATATAAATAGATTTTCAGTTAAGCATAAAAAAGCGCCTAAATGATAGGCGCTTTTTTATTAATTATCGATGCAGTTTTAGTCAATTTTAATCTAAGAAAGCAAAGTGATCGATTTCCATTGATGTCATGCTTTCGCTTGGGGCAACCATCGCTTCTGCGTGACCAGAAGTACGTGGTAGCAACTTATCAAAGTAGAATTCAGCAGTCTGAATTTTTGCTTTGTAGAATTCTGGTGCTTCTGTGCCGCCGGTTTCTAACTTTTCATAAGCGACAGCTGCCATACGCGCCCAATGATAACCCATCATTACGTAGCCTGAGTACATTAGGAAGTCCTCTGACGCTGCTGAGATGATTTCACGATCTTTACGTGCCATCAGCATCAAGCGTACCGTCAAGGTGTTCCACTCAGCACATAGTTTTGTCAGTGCCCAAACAAATTTACGCATTTCTTTATCGAGTGCGTACTCGCCACACCATTTCATGATGCTAGAGGTGTAGTCACGGATAATCTTACCTTTAGACTGTAAGATAACTTTACGACCTAGTAGATCAAGTGCTTGTACGCCAGTAGTCCCTTCGTACATCGTCGCAATACGAGCATCACGAGCGATCATCTCCATGCCCCATTCTTTGATGTAGCCGTGACCACCATAGACTTGCTGACCATGCTTAGCAGCTTCGATACCTAGCTCAGTTAAGAAGCCTTTTAGAATTGGCGTATAGAAGCCCAATTTGTCGTCCCATTTTTCGAACTCTTCGTCATCGCCATTGACGATACCTTGTGCCATTTTGTCAGCATAACGTGCTGAATGATAAATCATTGAGCGACCGCCTTCAGCAAAGGCTTTTTGCGTCAGTAGCATACGGCGTACGTCGGCATGATGGATAATAGCATCAGCTACCTTTTCAGGATCTTTAGTACCAGATAGCGTACGCATAGAACGGCGTTCTTTAGCATATGGCAAGGCGTTTTGGAAAGATAATTCAGTATGCGCCAGACCTTGGATACCAGTACCGATACGAGCCGTGTTCATAAAAGTAAACATAGCTTTTAGGCCTTTATGCGGTTCGCCAATCAAGTAGCCGACTGCGCCATCAAAGTTCAATACACATGTCGAAGATGCGCTGATGCCCATTTTGTGCTCAATTGAACCACAAACGACGGCATTGCGCTCGCCAGCTTCACCTTCAGCATTCGGCGTGAACTTAGGTACGATAAACAGTGAGATACCGCGTGTGCCTTCTGGTGCATTTGGTAGGCGTGCTAGAACGATATGGACGATGTTATCTGTTAAGTCATGCTCACCGCTTGAGATAAAGATTTTGGTACCGCTGATTTTATAGGTGCCGTCATCTTGTGGAATGGCTTTTGATTTAACTTGACCCAAATCCGTACCACATTGTGGTTCAGTCAGACACATGGTACCTGCCCATGAGCCTTCGACCAACTTAGGTAAATACAGTGCTTTTTGCTCGTCAGTACCGTACTGAAGCAATGTGTTGATACAACCTGTTGATAGACCAGGATACATCGACCATGACCAGTTAGCAGTACCGATCATTTCAGCTTTAATAAGGTTGATTGACGTTGGCAGATTCATACCACCGAATTCTTCAGGATATGAGATACCTTGCCAGCCGCCTTCTACGAACTGGTCATAAGCCTCTTTGAAGCCCTTTGGCGTGGTCACGACGCCATCTTCAAAATGACAGCCTTCTTCACCACCTGATTGATAGAGCGGGGCAATGACGTTTTCAGCAAAATCAGCCATACCTTGTAGAATCATGTCTACAGTTTCAGGATCAGCGTTTTCGCCGTTGTCTAAGCTTTTATAATGCGTTTGATAGTCAAATACATCATTAATCAAAAATTTGATATCACGTAAGGGGGCTTTGTAAGTTAACATAATCGCTCTCTTTGGTTAGTTCGCTATCATAGACTTATGGCGCAATATTTGAGTCACAACTTATGTAAGCGATATTTACTTATTTTAGATGAGCTAGACGTTATATTAGTCATCAAGTGAATTATTAGTGGACAGCTTTCCAGTGTGTTAGTTATTAGAACGTCTTTAGTGACGGACAGCTGTTATAGCGTTGATATGATTATAAATCTTAAACAGCGACAAATATACAACTAATAACTATTATTCATGATTAATTATGTTATTAATTCATTTTAGTTTGTATAGGTAAATTGTATCTTTACTTGAAATTATTCTATAAAGGGCTATGTAGACTCATCCAAATTCAAAGAAAAATGGACTTATCAGATAGGAAAGCCATTTATGAGTACCTCAAAAAAGCAACAGCGAGCCTCTTGGTTAAGCGCACTATTAACTCGTATCAAGTGGTTAATCGATGGTGAGCTGAATCATTTACTCACAGTCAATCGCAGTCAGCGACCATGGCATATGCCCATCATCGCGGCGATTGCGATTAGCTTTCCGGTGTTTGTAGGGGCTTATTTTGGTGACTTGTCTTCAGGTATCAAAGCATCGCTAGGCTCGATGATTATTCTAAACCTACCATTTACAGGCGGGCTACCACATCGGCTAGTGACGGTCATGGCTTGGGGGTTTGCGATGATACTCAGCTTTGCACTGGGGCTGATCGCGCAGCTGATGCCAGTGTTGCGGCTGCCTGTGTTTATGCTGATTGGGATTAGCGTGGTGATGTTAGGTCGTTATTATCGGCAACCACCACCCGCAGGATTATTTGTGTTGATGGCGGGTGCGATTGCGTTGTTTATCCCTGTCCCGATTGATCAAGTGCTCTCAGCGATTGGGCTTGTAATATTGGGTAGTGGCTCCTCGATGTTGCTAGCGCTACTCTATAGTTTGTTCTTATTGGCGACGCGTCCTGTTGCTTCTGTACCTGTCTATGACTATCAGCCTGATATGATTAGCGATAGTCTTATCGTAGTAAGTTTCGTCAGTTTGGCTTTGGTCGTCGCCGTTCTGTTAGAGCTGCCTTATCCATACTGGGCAGCGATGAGCTGCTTTATTATCATCCAAGGTATGCAGCTACGGACCATGTGGATCAAGCAGTTGCATCGATTATTGGGTACGTTAGTTGGCATGGGAGTGGCGGGCTGGATGCTGTCTTGGGGACTATCAGGATGGGGCATTGCTATCGCGATACTGTGTATGATGTTTTTGATTGAGTCATTTGTGGATCGGCATTATGGACTGGCGGTGATATTTATCACGCCGCTGACGATATTTATCGCTGAGTATGGTAGTACGATGTCAGTGCCACCAGTCGCTGGAGACGTTATCCAAGCGCGTATGATTGATACGGCGCTCGGTTGCGTGATTGGATTGAGCGGTGGTCTAGCGATACACTCTACGCGATTGCGTGTACCGCTGCGCCGTTTTGAAAATTGGCTATTACTACGTGCTAGTTAATAGCGTATAGCTTTGCAAAGATTTTTCTTTGATTAACGGTCTTTATTTAGCGCTGTTGTCGCTTGTGCGACATCGATAGTATGCCCAGTCCAACGCTCAAAACTTAAAGCGGCCTGACCGATAAGCATACCGTAGCCTTCAGAGGTCTGTGCGCCGCGAGCGGCAAAATGCTGTAAGAATGGCAGCGGACGTCCATACATCATGTCGTAAGCGTACTGACAGTTTAGAGCATCATCTAGCGGTAACGTATCACCTGACAAGCCAATAGAGGTGGCATTAATAACAATGTCAAAAGCGCCACTGAGTTCATTGGTCGCGCAAACCTCGATGTTTTGGTTATCGATTATTGAGCTGGCCGCGCTTAGCTCATTTACCAAATCGGCTGCCTTAGACAGGGTGCGATTGGCAATCGTGAGAGAGCCAATACCCGCTTCAAATAATGGCAATATTACGCCACGAGCGGCACCGCCTGCACCTATTAGCGCCATACGAGCATCGGTCAGTGGCCAGTCCATACTCATAATGTGATTGATAAGTCCTTGTCCATCCGTGTTATCACCATAGAGTGCTTCGGTGATTGGTACGCCGCTTTCTAATAGTGTTTTATTTAACAGTAACGTATTGACCGCGCCTGCCGTCTTGGCATGTTCTGATAAGCCACCACGCGCCGCACAGCAATCATAAGCGACTTGTTTAAAAGGAACTGTCACGTTAGCGCCCATACCGCCACCGCAAAAAAACGCCTCAACGACAGCCGTAAAACTGGCGGCATCATCAGGGCAGTACTGACGCTGATAGCTAATATCAATCCCTGCTTGTATAGCAAACTGCTTATGAATCTCAGGAGATTTACTATGGGCGATTGGATTGCCAATAACGATAAAGTGTTGGGTCATAAATAGTCCGCTGGCTAGAAAATAAAAATACTATAAAAGAAGCAATAAGTGGCGCTCAATCATCATAAGGGATAACGCTATGATTGACAAACCAAGACACTATCACCAATCAATGATTAGAAAGTGACAGCGTTAATCAGAGGCTGCCTTATCGCTTTTGAAAATAAATTGTGACATTGAGGCAAACATACTCAAAACACGCGCAAGCAGTTTTGTACTTTCTACTAAAGATAAAGTCGTTTTGGTACGTTATATATTTAACAAATCTGTACTCTCGGGGAGTGCTCCGCGTAACGTAAAAGGTAGTCAAGTGCTGAGCAGTTGGGTAAACTATAAAATATGGAAACCTATATCAATATGCTGTAATGACTGCTAGATTATAATATTTGTGAAATATGCTCTTTATTGAAAACTATTCGTTATCAGCGGCGTTCTTGCCAGCTCGTTAATACTATTTCGAGATCAATCTAAAAGTGTGAGTAAATTATCCATGTGGAATCCTAACCTACAGACCCTTCTAGTCGGTACGATAATGGCAGTTGGTGTGACGCTCAGTGGCTGTGACAGCACCAAAGAAGATGCTCCAAATCCAGATGCGGAGACCACTGAGCAGGCAACGACGAATGAGCCAGTACAGGACAGTGCAAACAACCCTGACCTAGACGGTGCCACTGCTCAGCAAGGCACGCCAGTGAGATATGATGTCGCAGCATGGGGTACTGATAAGGTTGAGTCGCTCGCTGTAGATGAGTTAGATAGTATAAAATCGGTGTTTGGCGAAGTGATGAGCACTGACGAAAACAGCCTAGACTATGCCAGTAATCCAGCGGCAAAATATCGCTTTATGAAAACGGATGCGCCTTATCTAGATATCATCGACTCTGAAAAATATCTAGAGCTAGGCTGGTACTATGCCAATCCTACTGACACAGACAAAGAAAAAGAGCTGAGCCAAAACCACGCCAAAAAAGCCTATCAGTTATCGCGTCAATTGATGGGTGATGATGGCGGAAAAATGGTTGCTGATATGCTCAATAGTCAAATCATCAAAAATAGAATCGTCGGTGGACAAAAAATAGAGCTAGCAAAATGTGAGTTTTATAGCTGTATGCTGGTGATCAATAAAGCCGCCGCTCAAACAGACAATAGCTAAATCATGACCGATACGATGTCAGTGCCAAACGGCTGGGTGTGTCTGTACCCTCAAGACAGCAGTGTGACCGATGACAGTAGTTTGACCGAAGATGATAGGGCAACCAGCCAAACGGTAACGATGTCTTTAGATAATCGCGGGCTGGCATACGCTGACGGTTTTTTTACCACCATGGGCGTCATTGATGGATTGATACTATGGTCAGACTATCATTATCAGCGGCTTGTCTCTCATGCTGAAGCCTTGCAGCTGAATATAGACAGCGAAGAGCTATTAGCCGTACTGCAACTGTATGCCCAGCAGTTAGAGCAGGGTATGCTAAAGCTAGTAGTCACCCGCGCTGCGCAGGATGTGCGCGGTTATGGCTATGCACCTAATGCAAATGGTAGCGACTGTGAGATATGGTTAAAGGCTACGGCAATGAGAGTTTCTACTGCGCTGCAATTGTCTTTGCCTGATGGAAACTTAGTACCTATCCAACCTAATGCTTCGGCAATATGTTTGTCTTCTCAGATTGCTTGCTTACCGCCACCGTTGGCAGGTCTCAAGAGCCTTAATCGTTTAGATAATGTTCTCGCTAGTGGTGAGCTACAACGGATAAAAGCTGAGCCATTGGCATCAAAGCTTGCTTCAACACTTAGTGAAGGACTGCTACGTGATATGAGCGGGCAGTGGGTTGAGGGTACGATGAGTAATGTATTCTATCAATTGGCAGAAGCACCACTATCAGAACCCAAAACTAGCTCTAGTATTCACAAAGATGATGAGAACTACCTAATCACTGGCCAGTGGTACACGCCTTCTATGGCTCAATCGGGTGTCGCTGGCGTCATGCGTCAGGTAATTATAGATGCACTATCTCCGACACAATATCCAGTCATAATCAGGTCGCTACAAGATGAGGATTTACCTGAACTAACGCAGCTCTTCTTTTGCAATGCACTGCGCGGTATCATGCCAATGAGCAGTCTGACGTTATTGTCAGGTGATGTTGTGGATTTTGAATCCGTTTAGCTGTTACTCTCTTTATTCAATAAACGATAGAAATGCTGTTTGAAAAACTCTTTTCTTCCTTCTTGTTGTAGGTCTTCGTAACGCGCTTGGCTAAGTTGTAGGTATTCAGCTTCCTGTTCAATACCAATAAACTGCCTTCCTAAGACATTACTTGCAATACCTGTCGTCGCAGAGCCAGAAAAAGGGTCGAGAACCACTGCATTTTTCTTAGTAGAAGCTAAAATAATTTGAGCTAGTAAAGCCAAAGGTTTTTGCGTAGGGTGCTTACCACAAGATTTTTCCCACTTAGCAATTGCTGGCAAGCGCCACACATCTTTCATTTGCTTATCGTTATTGAGTCTCTTCATCAAATCGTAATCGAAGTAGTGCGGTACTTTAGGATGTTTTCTTGCCCAAATAATAAATTCTGTAGAATGAGTAAAAAACCGACAAGAAAAGTTGGGTGGTGGATTGGTTTTTTCCCAAGTTATAACATTAAGTATCTTAAAACCAAGCTGCGGTAAAATACGTCCTAAGGTAAAAATATTATGGTGTGTACCACTGACCCATAAGGTCGCATTATCTGCCATTTTTTCTCGTACAGCAGACAGCCATTCGTAGGTAAATACGTAAGCATCATTGTCACTGACAAGCTTGTCCCATTGACCTTTATTGACTGACTGGACTTTACCGTTTTTCACTGTCAGACCATCATTGGACAAAAAATAAGGTGGATCGGCAAAGACCATATCTACATTATTATCTAACTGAGGGATAACAGTTAAGCAGTCACCTTTCAGTAAGCTAAAATCTAAATTAGTACTATTAAAAAACGAGTGACTTTCCATGTCTATTCCAGCATATCGGCTAAGAAGTAAAGGATCTCAGGCAAATTGAACTCTCCCTGTACAAAACCATACTGCCCGCAATCATTTGGAATAACAACAGTTTGACCAATAAACCTCTTATCTTCGCTAATGATTCGGAGCATGTTAATCAGTTCTTCCCTTACGTCTATGGGGCTTTGAGTATTTAAAAAATCATCAGATGTTGAAGAGGTAGCATTCATATTAATAGTAAGGTTCTCGATACTTATCATCATATTATCCTCAACGACTTATCCAAAAGATATAAAAATAACACTTATTGTGTGTTTTTTATAGTAACCAATTATTGAGCGTAGAGCAAATGAAAAAATTAATTCTAGTTAAGTTTGGCAAAAGAATTCGTGAGTTACGTAGAAGGCGTGAGTTAAGTCAAAAGCAGTTGGGTGAATTGACAGGCTTCCATTACAACTACGTGGGCATGATAGAGAGGGGTGAACGCAATCCATCATTAGAAAACATAGCAGTGTTTGCTAATGCATTTGAGATAAGTTTGTCGGAATTATTTACATTTGAGGTTGTTTAATATGTCAAGAAAACCAAATATATATGGCGGTGGCGCACAAACTAATGCTAATGGGCTAAAGTTTGAGAGGGATACAGATCTATTGCAGATTATCAGTAGCATTGATGGTTACAAGGTTGAAGGGAATAAAGTCTATAGAAGCGAAAATTTAGTAGCTGAGTATTTCTCGAAACATAGTCTTTATACTATGTTTTTAGAGCCCAAGGGAATTTTTTATAAAAATTATATCAGTGCCAAACTACTACCAGATGATGTTCTTATCGTTGGAGATACTTGCTATATTATTGAAAAAAAATATCAGAAAGTAGGTGGTTCAGTAGATGAAAAGCTAGTTACTTTTCCGTTCAAGAAAGAACAATATCAAAAAATGTTCTCCCCTTTAGATATGAAAGTCGAATTTTACTACCTATTAAATGATTGGTTCGAAAATGAAAGGTATCGAGATACATTGGCATATATTGAAAATAAAGGTTCTAGATATTTCTTTGTACCCAAGGAGCTCATTGATAGTGTTAACATTTGAGGTTATTTAGATAACACTCGCCTATCAGTAATTCCTAATCAGTAACTCATTAATTTGACCACGTTTTGAACCTTTTGAGTTAATACTTCGACTAGCTTTGACTCTCTCTATTTTATAGTCTGAATATAGAGTGTCAAAGAACATATTTTCTGCGTCAAGGTTTGTAGTATCAGAGTTACTAAGCAGCCACTGGTAACCTCTTTTATCTATTAAATCACAGAAAGACTTTAGCTTTTCTTGCTCTTCATCATTGAAGCTATCTTTAGAATAAGACGTAAAGCTAGAAGACTCACTTAAAGGTTTATAAGGTGGATCAAAATAAAACAAAGCAGGTAAGTTGTCTTTGTTTGATTGCTCCAAATGAGCGAGTGTATCTTCATAACTTTGATTGTATACCTCTACCTTACTCAATACTTCTGATGCTTTTAAGATAGTGTCTTCGAAAACAAAATTAGGTTTTTTATAGCTACCAATAGGAACATTAAATTTGTTCTTGCTATTTACTCTATATAGACCATTAAATCCTGCACGATTTAGAAAGATAAATAGACCAGCATGCTCAATGTCACTAGCTTGCCGAGTATTAAACTCGTCGCGTTTAGCATAATAATAAGGTTGCTTCGCTTCCTTGTCTTCAAGTTGGTCATATTCTGATTGAATTACTTTTAGACATGCTAATAGTTCATGAGGGTAAGACTTTATAACGTTATAAAGGTTAACGAGGTCAGTGTTTATATCGTTTAAGATAACTGCAGTAGGAGGATGCTCACTATCTAAAAGATGTAATGCCAATGCAGCACTACCACTAAAAGGCTCGACATAGATATATGGCAGGCCATTTTTTACATATTCAGGTAAGCGTTGAGTGATCTCTGGTATTAATTGGCCTTTACCGCCCACCCACTTTACAAATGGTTTTGCCATCACTAAGAACCTTCTTTGCATAGATTGTATTGCAGAATTTGAGCGCAAAATTATAGCATTTTTCACTCATCAATTCATAAGCTAAGCAAATACCATTGAAAATCGCACGGTTCAGTGCTAAATTCTAGCAAACATCTGCCTCGCGAGTTGCCATGAGCAAGCCTACACCCAATATACCACCTGAACGTCCCAATGAGTCGCCGTCAAATAAGCAAGATGGCACAGTCGAGGAGCGTGTCGATACCACGCTGCCGGACGCGCAACCAGTGGTAGATGAGGTGGAAGACACATCAGCAACGCCAGCAACCAACGTCTCGCTCATCAGCGGCAACAGTAAACCGCGTCAATATAAAGTCAATAACCCATCGTTTTTTATGCAACGTGGCTATCAAGTGCTGCTAGTGCTAGGGCTTATTGCTGCATTTTTCTTGGTCATGGTTTATCAGACGTTGTTTGGGCGTATCGAGCAGCCGCAGCAAATGGTCACGATTGAGCCAGGTCAGACGTATTATGGTCTACTACCGCAGTGGCAGCAGCAGATTCCGCTGTTTTCGGCAGGCGTGGCCAAGCTATATATCAAGTCACAAGTCGATGCGCCGTTGCATGCTGGTACGTATCAATTACCCGAAAACCCAACTATCGCTGAGGCGCTACAAATACTAGGTCAAGGCGCAAAAGCAGCCATGGTCAAGGTACAGATCATCGAAGGTAAGACATCCAAAGACCTTTACCAAGCGCTGCGTGACAACGACAAAATCGAAAAAGAAGTACTGACCGCAGATAGTGACAATGCCAGTATCGCCCAAGCACTAGATTTGACGGGTGTATTGCCAGATAGTGTGGCTAATAGCAGTGACCCGATTGTTAACTATAATCTTGAAGGTTGGTTCGCGCCTGATACCTATTATTATGGTGAAGGAACCAGCGATAAAAAAGTATTGACTGACTTGTATAAGCGTCAGCAGCAGGTACTGACTGATGCGTGGGAAAATCGTGCGCCGAATCTCCCTTATAAGAGTCCTTACGAAGCGTTAGTGATGGCGTCTATTATCGAAAAAGAGACCAGCGTTGCTGATGAACGTCCTTTAGTTTCTGCCGTATTTAGAAATCGCTTGAATAAAAACATGCGTATGCAGACGGACCCGACTATTATCTATGGTATGGGCAGTCGTTATGATGGCAATATCCGCCGCAAAGACATCGATGAGAAAACGTCTTATAACACCTACCAAATTGATGGTTTACCGCCAACGCCAATTGCGCTACCATCAGCGGCCTCTATCGAAGCGACCTTACATCCTGCTGATAGTGAAGCGTTGTATTTTGTGGCAACGGGCAATGGTGGGCACAAATTTACCAATAGCTTGGCTGAGCACAATCAAGCGGTAAAAGACTATCTCAGTGTCATGCGTGAGAAAAAATCTCAAACGCCGCCGCAGTAATATTCCTTCTTAATCCTCTTAAAAAACTTATCGTTTATTGAGCGCTACAAAGTAGAGGTAGCGCTCATCAATGACATAAGGTCATATCATGTCAGTATCTATGCACACCAGCGCAACACCGTCACATACCAACACCCCATCATCGAATCTACCTGAATCAAGTGCTTCAAATACGGAGACGGCACCTACGTTAGGCCGCTTTATTAGTTTTGAAGGGACTGAGGGCGTGGGCAAAACTACCGCGATTGAACAGTTATGCTTGCGCTTAGAAGCTAATGGCATCCCTTATCTACGTACTCGTGAGCCGGGTGGTAGCCCATTTGCCGAGCAATTGCGTGACATACTATTAGATCCAGCGACGGATATCGAAGACGATACCGAGTTGCTACTATTGTTTGCGGCGCGCTGTGATCACATGCAGCAGGTCATCTTACCAGCGCTTCAAAATGGTACTTGGGTAATATGTGACAGGTTTACCGACTCTACTATTGCGTATCAGGGGTTTGGGCGTGCGTATGGCGACGAGTTGGTACGCGGCAAAATCGATATGCTCATTAAACAATTTGTGACGCAGCTTCCTGAGCTAACATTGTGGCTAGATTTGCCAGTAGCAGAGGGTATGAAACGTGCCAATAAACGCAGTGCGGCAGATCGTTTTGAGCAGCAGGCTACCGAGTTTTTTACTTGGGTGCATACTGGTTTTAGCCAGCTTGCGAGCGAATATCCTGAGCGTATACAACGTATTGATGCATCGGGCAGTACGGATGATGTGAGTGCGCGTATATGGCAGACGGTTATGGACAGATTCGATATCAAATAACTAAATTTTGCCAAGTAGATTTATAGGGCAGTTAGAAGTATCGATAGCCAGTTATTAGCCAGTTAGTTAGCACCAATAAAAAGCCCCAGCACATTGCTGGGGCTTTTTATTACGGTAAATATTTTATCTTTAAGTCAGTAAAGCAGATAACTATGCACGTTATTTGTCATCTATTTTATCTACTTTTACACCATCAGTAGTAGCGATAGAGGCGTCGCTATCCTGAGCAGAGTCAGGTAGACGATTTGGGTCAAGCGCCCCTTTTTTGTTTTTAGGCGCACTACCATTGCCATTACTGTTCGTAGAGGTTTTGGTCTTCGAAGTCGCTGTTGAGTTTGCAGACATGACACCTTTATTATCCACATTAGTAGCAGACGTTTTTGGCTCTTCTACTGGCTCACTTTTCTCTACGGTATTGCTAGAAGGTGACTTAGTCTCGGTACTACTGCTTTGAGTGGTTGATAACTGATTAGCAGTGTTTTGCTCATCATTTTTGTCACTATCTACCGAAGACTCTGGCGCTGCTGTCTGATTGTCATCAGGGCTAGGCTCCTGCTCTTTGCGCTTTTCAGGGGCTTTTGAATTGGATTCAAAGTTAGCATCCGCTGCCATGCGAGCCTGCTCTTGCTTAGGCGTTACATCGACCGGCTTTGGCTGTACTTCATCGTCTACCACTAGCGATATAAGCTTACGGTCACGAGGGACAGTACCGTCAAACTTATCGGTGATAACGTGCAGTTTGCCTTCTTTGTCGACAGTATATAACGGTACGAATTGCTTATTATCCGCTTTATATTGCTCAAAGCTATAGCTATCCGTGATGTTGGTAATCTTAATTCGAGCTTTTTTGGACAGCATACTGGCAAGCTTGGTATAGGTCACGTCTTTGCCAAACAACCAC
This sequence comes from Psychrobacter sp. 28M-43, assembly GCF_014770435.1. Lineage (NCBI taxonomy): Bacteria > Pseudomonadati > Pseudomonadota > Gammaproteobacteria > Moraxellales > Moraxellaceae > Psychrobacter > Psychrobacter noctis. Next base: position 187,722 of record NZ_CP061739.1, read on the forward strand.
TGTGAATGGAAGTTCGATTGCTTGTCATCACGCTCGCTTTTGACTTTCTCATCACTGAATTTAAGACGGTATAGCTTACGCTCACCAAATTCATGACGATAATGAATCTCGGACAATGTGTTCATTTCTTTGTCCATACTCATCGCAAACAAACGACCAATACCGATCAGATCCAAATGATGATCTGCGTGATCAGAGATGGGATTGCCAAAGTAAGTACGCAGACCGCTCATGCGTGCGCGTGCAATATTGGTGTAGTTATTGTGCGCAACGATGACGTCAAAGCCTTGGTCTTTGAGAGAGGTAGCAATCAATAGCGCAATTGGGTTTGAGCCAACGATAAGGATACCGTTAGTCTCAGGCTCACGTACGCCAAGTAAATTACCGACGACTTTTGCACCCAGACCCTGAATCATGACCGTACCGATGATAACCATAAATACGAGAGGTACAAGTAGCTCTACGCCCTGAATATCATACTCTTGCAAACGAATCGCAAACAGAGATGAGATGGCAGCGGCAACGATACCACGTGGCCCAATCCAGCTAATCATCAGCTTTTCATTGGTCTTAAGGTTAGAGCCGATAGCTGATGCCCAGACTGATAGTGGACGTGCGACAAACATCACGATAGCGAGCAGCACTAGCCCTGCAAAACCCACACTAAGCAAGCTTGCTAGCTCTACACGCGCCGCCAGAATGATGAATAGCACTGAAATCAGCAGAATAGTTAACGATTCATTGAACTCTAAAATCGTCTCACGGGGGAATTTTGGCCAGTTTGCCAACGCCACACCCAATACTGTAACGGTCAATAGACCAGATTCATGCTCTAGATGATTTGATATTGAAAATAACACCAGTACAAATGCTAGAGTAAAAACATTACGCAAAAACTCAGGAATCATATGACGACGCATAAGGAACGCAAGTAGCCAAGCGCCCGCCATACCCATTGCAGTAGCCAATACGACAATCTTAGCAAACAGTAGAATACTACTGGCTTCGCCGCCTGAGATAATGTACTCATAGACCAATACCACAGCGATAGCGCCGATTGGGTCAATGATAATACCTTCCCACTTTAGGATGTTGGAAATGGTTTTGTTGGGGCGTACACTACGCAGCAGCGGCATAATGACCGTCGGACCAGTCACACAGACTAGCGCACCGAATAGTAGAGCAATCAATGGATCGACATCGAATAGTAAATAAGTCGATAGGGCCACGATAGCAATGGTAATCAGTACACCGACCGATACCAGCATCTGTACCACGGTACCATGTTGCTTAATCTCATCGAACTCTAGCGTTAACGATCCTTCAAATAGAATAATCGCTACGCCCAAAGAGATGAAAGGAAACATCAGCTCGCCTAATACCAAATCTGGGTCAAATACACCCAGCACTGGGCCGACGATAATACCAATCAGTAATAAAAATAAAATGGATGGTTGCTTTAAATACCAAGCCAACCATTGGGCGGCAATGCCAATCCCAACCACGCCGGATAGCAAAAGGGCGGTATCCATAAATTAATCCTTTTATAATCTTGTCATATTTTATATCTATCGATAGCTGTTATAAGATAGTCGCTACCGTTTATTTAACAATAAGTTGTTATCCGTTTTTGTTGTAGTTAGGCCATCGCACTGATAGCCCTTATGAATCACAACATAAGCTAGATATGATATAACTACTATAAAGTAGCAAAGACAAAAGCGCTTCTAGATAAATCACAATACGCTAGAAATGCAAAAGATGGAAAACAAGAGTGATGATAGCCAGTTCATAAGCCTGCAATAAACAGCCTCATATACAAGCTAACTTTTGTTTGTTTAGTAAAATATTTGGTTTGACATCATACCATGATTTTATTTCAAGCTGATGTAAGCCGTACCTGCTAAAAAGCTATCTCAAGGCCACAAAAGTATACGAAGCCCATATGAAATAACGCTGCCTTGGGTTATCCTGCACTATGCAAAAGGCATCAGCACAATACTTTAAGTTTTTATTTATCATACAGTAGCTGCGTGGGGCATGCACGTCGCGCACAGGATAATAGTGTTAGCACCATGAAATGTCATATACTGATCGCTGAGAGTATTTATTTTTATAAGACACTATTAACCATGTTCTACACTATTAACCATCTTCTAAAGACAGGCACTCTATAAATATTCAAGTAATGAGTAGTGATAAAAATAAGCGTAAAGTAACGGCTAAAGAGCTATAACAAGAAGTTCGAATAAAAGTGCTGCGCCGCATAAATAGACAAGATAAATAGATAAAAGAATATAATTTCACCAAATAGTAACGAATAGGGGCATGCCGCTTGGTGTAGTCGCTATCGCTGACAATCATAACGTGGCTGTTAATAACAGCGATTACTCATATGGAGGACACAAAATGCCTATCAATATGTTCAAAGGACAGACCACTGCCAATATGCAGCACTGGTTACAACGTAGTGCTCTAGCACTCGCTGTTAGTACCACTATGTTCGCTAGTATTACTGTTACGACGATAAACAGTGCCCAGGCTGCAGTCACTACGGCTGATTTCTCTGGTTTGGTGCAACAAGTCACGCCAGCAGTGGCACGTGTCAATGTCACCAAAACGATTAGTGAAGCCGAGCTTGCTAAGGCTCAGACTGCTGAGGTGTTGCGTCAGTTCTTTGGTGATCGTCTACGCATCCCTGATCGAGTTGCTACGCCAGCGATTGAACATGCTTATGGTACGGCCTTTTTTATTACCTCCAATGGATATATGCTAACCAATCATCATGTCATCGCAGGTGCGGACAAAATCACTGTGACGCTCAATGATAGAACTGAGCTTGATGCAACTTTGGTTGGTAGTGACGAGCGCTCAGATGTGGCCGTGCTAAAAGTTGAGGGCAGTCAATTTCCAGCCCTGCCTATCGGCGACTCAAGTGGTCTAAAAGTAGGGGAGCCAGTGTTAGCAATTGGTTCGCCATTTGGTTTTGACTATTCAGCCTCTGCTGGTATTGTCAGTGCCAAGTCGCGTAGTTTTTCGCGTGAGACGAGCGTACCATTTATCCAAACGGATGTGGCATTAAACCCGGGTAACTCTGGCGGGCCACTATTTAACCAGCGCGGCGAAGTAATTGGTATTAACTCGCGCATTTTTAGTGGTACGGGCGGTTATATGGGACTGTCATTTTCTATCCCTATTGACGCTGCCATGGATATTTATGAGCAGCTAAAAAATGACGGTGAAGTGGCGCGTGCTTATCTAGGAATCTATCCACAAGATATCGATCGCAATCTGGCCGAGGCTTATAATTTAGAGCGCCCTCAAGGTGCCTTACTGACTCGTGTATCACCAGATTCACCAGCACAAAAATCAGGCCTAAAACCTGGTGACATCATTTTGCAATACAATGACGTACAAATCATGGAGGCATCAGATTTGCTGAACTTGCTCAATCGAGCGCGTCCAAGCGACCCCTTCCGTGCACGGATTCAGCGTAATGGTAAGCAGATGGTGATTAACGGCAAGCTCGCTTATGCACCCAATGATGTAAGAGCACAGAGCGGTAATGAGCAAAATGATGATGTACAGTTGGGCCTACGTTTACGCGATTTGACGGCAGATGAACAAGCAGAAATCGCTGTCGATAATAAAACAGGCATATTGGTTACCACGGTGGATCCTACTGGATTGGCCGCGCGCTCAGGTATTCTGGCAGGTGATGTTATTACCAACTTTCATCAAAAGCCGATCGAAACAGTGGCAGACTTTTCAGGTGCTATCTCATCTCTTCCTAAAAAAGGCGTGGTCACTATAGAAGTTATACGCCAAGGCATTCCTGCTATTATTGGTCTACGTATTGAGTAGGTGTCATAATTAAAGTGTGGCTGTTAATGTGACTAATAACGTAACTCAGATTACGGTGCAGAGTATAAAGGCAGCGCGCACGTCAATAATTGTGCTTTCTATTTAGCTTATTAATAGAATATTGTATATTTATGAGCATCGGTACGAGAGGGTTGCCTTTTCGATTCTATCGACCTACTATCGATGTGTTGACGATTCGTTAATATTACATAAGAGACTTATCAGCGTACATTGATTGAGCTAAACTGCTCCTTTAACGATGTAACTATTTATCTATAAGGTTTTAGTTCAAATTCTATAAGTCTAAGCGAAAAATAATGCCCATTTTTTGGTACTAAATTTATGGGCTGACTGCCAATTGATTGATAGCGGTCAAATCAAAATATGCTACACTAACGAGCACTCTTATTATTATATTTCTGTCGGTCAGTAGGTACGCCTATTATTCTTGGTGAATTGCCATCACGATACTGATATCGTAGATATAATAATCTATGATACAAACGCTATTATAGTAAATAGAGACGCAGCATTAACATCAAGTAAGTTACGCCATCAGCGTTTATCAACGCACACAAAGTAATGGACACTTGCAAACGACCTATCATGTGACAGCTTTAATAAAAGCTAGGATAATACAGTAAGGCACGGTTATGAGCACAGCATACGACGAGATCAAAACCCGACTACAAGGCTCAATGGTAGCCTTGGTAACGCCCATGCACCCTGACGGTAAGGTCGATTATAAACGTCTCGCAGATCTCATAGATTGGCAGATCGAGCAGGGCACGCATTGCCTTGTGGCTGTTGGTACTACTGGCGAATCAGCGACCCTATCTATGCAAGAGCATAGCGATGTCATTCGCTATTTCGTTCAGCATGTCAAAGGTCGTGTACCAGTCATCGCGGGTACTGGTGCCAACAACACGATGGAAGCCATCAAGCTGACTCAGGATGCTGCCGATGCAGGCGCAGACTGTGCGTTGCTAGTCGCTCCTTACTACAATAAGCCACCACAAGAAGGCTTGTTTCAGCATTATCAAGCCATTGCCAAAGCCGTAAATATACCGCAAATGCTGTATAACGTGCCTGGACGTACAGTGGTTGATATCGCTCAAGAAACGGTCGAGCGTTTGTGTGATATCGATAATATCGTTGCTATTAAAGATGCGACAGGATCTGTCGGTCGCGGTGAGCAATTGATCAAAGCTGTTGGTGACAGAATGGTTGTACTATCTGGTGATGACGGCACTGCACTTGATCTAATGAAAGTAGGCGGCAAAGGCAATATCTCAGTCACTGCTAACGTGGCGCCAAAAGCCATGAGTGAGACTTTTTCTGCAGGTTTACGTGGTGATTTTGAAGCGGCTGGTAAAATCCATGACGTGGTCAAGCATCTGCACCGTGACCTATTTATCGAATCAAGCCCTATTCCAGCGAAGTACGCCTTGCATAAAATGGGCATTATCGATAAAGGTATCCGTCTGCCATTGGTTTGGCTCGCGGAGCAGCATCATGCGACTATTGATGAAGCATTGGTTCGAGCAAATCTACGATAAATTGATATTTAGCCAATTGATATTCGGCGATTTTAGATTTGTTGCTAGCTCGATGATTGATATTCGAGCTAGCAGCAAGTCAACTTATCATGATAAGTCAATCGCCTACATGAGCAATAACTGCTAACTCAGAGAGACAACATGATGACAGTATCATCAAAAACAGTATCATCAAAAACAGTATCATCAAAGACGACAAAACTACTTCCAGCAATGCTGACCTTGGTTTTGGGTAGCACTTTGGTATTAAGCGGCTGTCAAGCGACCAAAAACCTGCTTGGTAAACGTGACAACGGCAGCTTAGATTATCAACAAAGCAAAAAGCTTGCACCGATAGAGCTACCTGCCGCCCAAGAAACGGCACCTTTTGTACCTTTGTATTCAACACCTAATGCTGGGGCAAACACGCTCCAACTACAAAATGAGTCAGGCAATCAGTATCAGCTGCCAAAACCTCAGCGTGCTGTTAGCAACACTTCGAACTAAACTTACTCCCTTATCTATATCGCTGACAGTTGCGTTTTTTATCATAGCCGCAAGCCATGTATCTTACATCAGTCAGCGGTAGCTGCGCGTTTTTACCACATAAGCTTGAACGAACAGGAACCCCCATAATGCAAAAGCAACAACTGCTGTATAAAGGTAAAGCCAAATCTGTCTATGAAACAGAAGACAATGATCTTCTGATTTTGCACTTCCGTGATGATACCTCAGCGCTTGATGGTAAGCGTATCGAACAATTAGCACGTAAAGGTGTGGTTAATAACCGCTTTAATGCTTTTATCATGCAAAAATTGTCTGATGCTGGTATCGAAACACATTTCGAGAAGCAATTGTCTGATGACGAAGTGTTGGTTAAACGCTTGGACATGATTCCTGTAGAGTGCGTGGTTCGTAACTTTGCAGCTGGTAGTTTGGTACGTCGTTTAGGTTTAGAAGAAGGTCAGGCACTAACGCCGCCAACGTATGAGCTGTTTTATAAAGATGATGCGCTAGGTGATCCGATGGTTAACGAATCACTTTCTGTATCTCTTGGTTGGGCGACCAAAGAGCAACTGGCTAAAATGGAAGAGCTGACCTATCAAGTCAACGATGTACTGAAGGCATTGTTTGATGCGGGTGATTTGATTCTAGTTGATTTTAAACTAGAGTTTGGCGTATTCCATGACCGTATCGTGTTAGGTGATGAGTTCTCACCAGATGGCTGCCGTATCTGGGATAAGAACACTAAGAAGAAACTTGATAAAGACCGTTTCCGTCAATCATTAGGTGATGTGATCGAAGCTTATGAAGAAGTCGCTGACCGTATTGGTGTACCATTAAAATAAGTATCTGATACTTAGCATAAAATAAAAAACTGAGCCTTGTGCTCAGTTTTTTTATGGCCTTATATTAATGTTGGTACCCTAGTGAGGACTTGAACCTTCGGCTGTAAGCTATATATGCCAATAGGTTAAATTGTTAAGATAATGACGGTGTACTTAGCATACATACTCTATCGTATTTGAATTGCTGGCTACCTAGTGTTTTTACCTATTAAAAAGTTCATATGTTAATTCAAGACCAAAAAAAATTTTGGTCTTGCGTCGGTCAATGCTTCTAAAAGGTACAAATCTTGAAAATTTCTTTCTCCCCATTCAACTAGTTGCAATTCCCCTGAAAGACTTTTAATGTAGGAATTCACAAAAGAAGACAACATATATTGCGAAAAAATAGGATGTTTATCAGTAAAGTATTTCCATCCAATAATGTAAACTTCTTTCCATTTTAACCAGTTTTCAATCAGATAATCTGATACTACATCTGTAAGCGCATCTAGGCTTTTACCTGTAACTAGCTTAGGGCTGTAAGATCCGTACAATACCTTCCCTATTGTCAAAGTGAAATCTTCTTTACTCTCACAGCCCATTAAGTCTATAACAACTATGTTAGGGTCATCCAATCTTTGCTGACCAAATTGAACCCAAGACTCGTTATCTCGAAAATAAATCATTTAATTCTCCCCAAAGCTTTACTGCCATGAATGCTAGGTTCAAACTCAGCTGCTGGACTAAATATGCAAACCTTATCCAGATCAGTACATACAAAGGGTATACCCCAACGAAACCAGTTATTTCACCCCAAGAACCTATTAACAGACTACTTAAAATAGACTGCCATAATGAACCACTTATAACAGACTGCAACTCCTATCTATTTATCAACCAGTATCATTCTTTAGGCACAGGCTAGTAGTTTAGCTCGTATAAAAAATCAAACATAGCGCCAACACTGTCCGCAATACCTTATCTTACTTTTATGCTAATTTGTTAGTACTTACTCATATCAATTAGACCATAAAAATAAGGAAAGGTTTCGCTGATGTCTACTGCCTCATCAACCGTTTTGGAGCCTGACTGGTTCACTCGTCCGACCTGTGTGGTCGCTGCTGATCTGATTGGTAAAGTCTTATGTCGAAAGCTAACCGATAGTGATGGACAACAAAAAACGCTACGTATGCGTATCTCAGAGACCGAAGCCTATATTGGTCAAGATGATCCCGCTTGCCATTCACATGCAGGCACTCGAACGGCGCGCACAGAAATTATGTATGAGCAAGGTGGCGTGTTCTATGTCTATCTGACCTATGGCGTGCATCATATGCTAAATTTGATTAGCGGCTCTGTAGAGTCACCTGAATCGGTATTGATTCGCGCTGGGTTTTTGACGGATGATAGCGACCGTCTGATTGAAGAGCAACAACTCAGTCCAGATAAGCAGTTTACACATCCTAAGCAGTTCGCAGGCCCTGGCAAATTAACTAAACGTTTGCAAATTAAGCGCGATTTATATGGCAAACCTGTTTCGCCGACATCAGACGTTTGGATAGAAGATGATGGCTGCCAGCCACCTGTATCACTACGCCCACGTATTGGTATTGATTATGCAGGTGACGCCAAAGACTGGCTGCTACGTTATATATGGACCGATCATCCTTCTTTATCTAAGAACTAGCAGATTGAGATTCAAAACCATTCTATGAGGTAAGCATATGTATAAGTTGACTGTTTTTATTCCTGATGCAGCGTTAGAACAAGTGAAATCTGCTCTGTTTACTGCTGGCGCTGGGAAGATTGGAAACTATGAGCAATGCTGTTGGCAGGTACAAGGAGCCGGTCAGTTTATGCCATTGGCAGGTAGTACGCCGCACATCGGTGAGCATGATAGCTTAAAAATGGTCGATGAATGGCGAGTGGAAATGGTGGTAGATGAAGCTTTTATCGATGCTACCATTGCAGCATTAAAAAAGGCACATCCCTATGAAACGCCAGCTTATGATGTGATAAAAGTTTTGGATTTTTAGTTTTATATAGGAAAATATCAGCTTATGGAGTGTAAGGTTTTTCATAAAAAAACCAAATAAATCATTTGATGACTTATTTGGTTATAAAGTTTTTATTGTTTCAACTGAGTATTAATAGTGAATATCAGACCCTAATGAACGATTAATCTTTTTTAAGCTTAATTACGTTGTAGCTTGGATAGCCTAGCTCGATTTTATAATTGTCGCGTCCACGTTCAGCCTTTATCTTAATCTTACGATCACCATTTTTATATTTGACGTCTTTGACACGGTATCCCATGCTACGGACTTTACTAGCAGCTCGTTGCTCGACAACGGAGACATAGCTGTCTTTGTCGTTCTTTTTGTCTTTGTGTTTTTTATGGCCTTTATTGTCCTTATGAGAGTGCTCGTAAAGGTCGTCATAGCCATTGTAGCCATTCGGCGCAGTCACACAGCCTGTGGTCACTGCTAATAAAGCTGCGACTGTGCTGCCAGTCGCTACCGTTTTTAATGTTGAAAATGATAGGGTTTTCATAATGATCTCCTAATAATATATCGTTGCTCAATATGGGTAAAAGTTAAACGTACCGAGCTCATTAGCTAAAAATGCTGAAAGTAATCAATCTTTTTTGACTTTGAGCACATCTAAATTTGGATAACTTAATAGTATCTCGTACTTCTGTGCACCTCGTTTGGCCTCAACCTCAAAAACGCCGCGCTTGTTTTTTTCTTCAAGATCGATATCTTCGACACGGTAGCCCATAGCCCTTACTTTATTGATAGCACGACGTTTGATAACTGGGTAACGTGATTCTCTTTTAATAGTGTCTTCGACATCGCCTTTTTTATAGCGCTGACCATTTTGATAATTATCTTGATGCTTGTTTTCTTTATAGCGGCCATTATTATTTTGCGATTTATTATTATCCCAATTATCTGGCCACGCTTTTTTGCTTGAGCTGATAAGTCTTAGTGCAGGGTAAGTATATTTTAGCTCGTAGGCTTGGTTGTTCTTTTTAGCATAAGCCGTAAGAGCTCGATCACCACGGTAACTATCAGCTCTGATATCTATAACTTGATAGCCTTTGCGGCGCAAGTCTTGTCGAAGCTGTTGACTGACGCGATTAAAATTATTATTTTGACTATTATTGTCACCACGATAGACAGGCTGATTGTCATATCCTGAGCCTACAACTGTACAACCCACTGTCGTACCCAATAATGCAACGACAAGGCCAGTAGACAAAGTGGCCTTAATAGAGAAGGGTTTTATTATTTTCATGGGGAGTATCCTATGATGGTATTAAGTAGGCGATATATGTTAGAAATATCTATAACTGCTATAACTATAAGATTTTTAAGGTATTTTGGTGCATTAAATTAGTTCGTAGTTAATAAGTATTTCTAGTGATTTATTTTTCGAAATATTTCCTTACATTATCTATAATAGAGTACAAAACTTTGCGCTAGGTGTCATTTGCGTTAATAAGTTGTAATAATTGTGGCAAGTAAAATAGATTGTTGTAAGCATATGCTTACACGCAATGACGTTTACGCGACTTAACATAAGAGTGAGAGTTAGGCATTATAGTCACACGGCATTAGGGAATGTGACTCAAGGATTGAGTTGACCGCATTAAGGATAATGATTCGATAACTAGCGTCAGGATGACAATAGCGATTGAAGTAAGGACACATACCCTTTGCTGATAGCAGCAAGTAATACTGAAGCTGTAGTGTAGTAAAAAGGGCAGGATGCCCAGTATCACAATATACTGAATATTTGTGCAAGGATGCATGAAAAGCAGTCGTGATAGGTAACATGGATAGTTAACAATAAAACCGCATAACAATTAATTGCTATGCGGTTTTATCGTGTCTGGAGGATGGTAATTTATTTCTCCAACAGCTTATCTGTACAGTATAAATCTGCCATAAAAAAACCGCATATATTTCTATGCGGTTTTTCAGTTTATTCAGTACAGTAACTATGCAGCGAATAAACATGCAACGAGTATATTAATATTTGTTTTCTACACGCCAATTATCTACTTCACGCTCTGCATCTTCTTTGGCATGACCGTAACGCTCTTGCACGCGACCTACTAGCTTGTCACGGCTACCTTCGATATGGGTAAGGTCATCATCTGTTAGCTCAGCCCATTTTTGTTTAACTGAGCCTTTCATTTGGTTCCATTCGCCTTTTAGAGTATGTTCATTCATTGTATTATTCCTTTTATTGAACTTATGGTGTTTGATTTATTTTTTGATCACTGTTTTGATTCTTATTTCACGATATTGATTACTGATACTACTATTTAATTTTTATTCTAATTGTATTGCACAAGGATAAATGATTGGTTCCAAATATCTTGTGAGATCAAATATAGGACTTTTCAATTCAGCTGTCTGTATATGCTATGTTTATAGTGTTACTTGATTATAGTGAGCGTTTACTAAGTGTTATCTACAGGGCCGCTCTAGTAGTGCCACGTAAATTGCGTCTACTATGCGTGAGAATACTTTCTTCTATGAACTTGTTTTTTATATGAATATTAAGAAAATATATTATTTATTCAAAAATACTTATGCAAATAAAAAAGCAGAGACTCAAAAATAGAGTAGCTGCTTTTTTTATTGTCTTTGAAATTAATTAAAAGTTATTTCGTCGAATATTTATTCAAATACTGATGATAGCGTTTGGTGAGTTTCTTTATTCGTATACGATCAGAAATCAATGAGAAAATTGGCGAGGCATTGGGTTTGGGTGACTTTCCTTGCCCCATGCGCTGTAATTGTCGCTTGATGACGGCCATTGTAGTAACTGCACTTAAGGTCTTATCTTTCCAGCGTACCACAGGATTGTGAGCACTGAGCGTACTGTCATTTTTCCAGTTATTCGGTAGAGCAGGGTTCATGGCTAATGCGGTTCCCATACCAACCACATCAATCCCTTGCGCCAGTACATCTTCTGCGACAGCCAATCGCCTAACGCCACCTGTCGTCATGATAGGCATGGTAGCAACTTGGGCAATCTCCTTTGCGAAATCTAAAAAGTAAGCTTCTCGTTGCAACGTACGACCATCTGCTGTGCTGCCTTGCATGGCGGGACTTTCATAGCTGCCACCTGATAGTTCAACCAAATCTACGGCCAATTCATTCATCGCTGAAATAACCACTTTGGCATCATCTGCATCAAATCCTCCGCGCTGGAAATCGGCCGAGTTTATCTTCACAGCGACTGCAAAGGTAGGCGCAACTTGAGCACGAACGGCTTTGATTACTTCGATCAATAATCGCATACGATTCTCAATCGAACCACCATATTTATCTTTACGTTTATTAGTAAGCGGTGATAAGAATTGAGAAATTAGATAGCCGTGGGCGGCATGAATTTGTACACCATCGAAGCCAGCTTGCTCTGCTTTTAGTGCACTATCGGCAAACCGCTGGACCAATTGTTCAATATCTTGCTGCGTCATCGCACGCGGTTTGCTAAATAGATGGGAGTGCTTGCCCAAGTCAATTGCCACGTCAGAAGGTGATAGCACATCGCCGCCCATGGCAGCATATACTTGACGGCCAGGATGGTTGAGCTGCATCCAAACCTGCGTATTGTTGTGCTTGGCAGCATTTGCCCACGCTCTAAAAGGCGCTATCTCACTGTGTTTGTCTAATACGACACCGCCAGGACCAGTCATAGCGCGGCCATCGACCATCACGTTTCCCGTGATTAACAGACCTGTCCCGCCTTCTGCCCAGTTCTTATATAGACGGAGCAGAGTAGGGCCAGGGACTTGACCGATATCAGCCATGTTTTCTTCCATGGCAGCTTTCGCTAAGCGGTTGGGTAAGGTAGCGCCACAAGGCAGCACTAAAGGGGTGAATACAGGTGATGTCATGATAGTGGCCTAGAAATGGTTGTTTTGTGAAGCATGAGTTCTACTATGGGTTTGGCTATAGACATATGGTTTAAATGACTATAACCTTATAGTTAAGATATTCGCTGTTGGCAATTGACCATTATCATCACATTTTTTTGGCACAATAGCACCTAAGGTAAATTACTGGTGTGTCGATATAATTATCTATTGAATAGGAATATCTCTGCATTGAATGTATTAGCGCAAGATTTGACAGTCCCAGTAGAATCTAAACGTGAGCTGGCAAAAGCCAAGACTCGGCGTGCGTTATTAAAAAGTGCCTTGCGGTTGTATAGTTTGGAAGGTGCTCAGGGCATGAGCATGAATAAAATTGCCAAAGGTGCAGGTATTGCACAACCCAGTTTTTACAATCATTTTGAGAGTCTAGAGGCGCTACAAAACGAGCTGAGCGCCCAACTAAAAGACAATTATCTATCACCGATGCGACTGGCATGGGTCAATATGCTCAAAGATTATGACCTGTTGAGTAAAGATCAGTTTAATCAGCAATGTCGACAATGTCTGATTATGATCTTTGATTCTGCATTTGAGAATATCGCGCTGTTTCAGCATTTGTTAGAGGATCGCCCACGGTTTAGTGACAGTATAGAAAACCAATCTTCATTAAATAATGGACTGGGCAATCTGATTACCGAAATACAAGAAGAATGGACAGAGATATTTATTCAAGGATTGCAGTTATCCAATCGTTCTTGCGAGCGCAGTGCTGTCAATCTATGCGTCGATATGGCGGCGGCACAAGTACATGAGTTGATATTGGGCTGTCATCAGCAGCGTTACTCAAGACAACAAGCGATTGCCACATTGAGTATCAGCTTTGACGCACTGTTCGCCAATTTTTTGCACGGAAGCAATACTAGTCAGTAGTGATAATAAGCAAAAATTATTGTCATGAAATCTAGAACAAAAAAAACACAACAGGGAGAGTGACTATGGCCACCACCACGGCTGCACCAACGTTAGGCGAAGCGCAAACGCATTTTAGAACTTGTACATTGTGCGAAGCAATGTGCGGCGTCGAAATAAAGCACGATGGCGAAAAAGTCTTGTCGATTAAAGGGGATAAAAACGATCCTTTTTCACAAGGCTATATTTGTCCGAAAGCCACTGCTTTGCAAGATTTGCATGAAGATCCTGACCGTTTGCGTCAGCCAGTAGAGAGAACGGCTGACGGTTGGAAATCTATTAGTTGGCCAGAAGCGTTGGATAAAGTCGCCGCAGGTATTCAATCCATACAGCAAAAGTATGGTCAAAATGCGTTGGGTGTTTATCTAGGTAATCCTAACGTACATAACATGGGTGGTATGTTGACCATCAAACAACTACTTACCAGTTTAAAGACGCGCAGTCGTTTTTCTGCCACTTCTATCGACCAGCTGCCACATCATATTATTAGCATGCATCTGTTTGGTCACATGCTGCGTATTCCAGTTCCTGATGTCAATAACACACAATACATGCTGATCATCGGTGGCAATCCGTTGGCTTCTAACGGCAGTATCATGACTGCGCCCAACATGCGTCAAAAGCTAAAAGATATCAAAGCGCGCGATGGCAAAGTAGTGGTGGTTGATCCAAGACGTACCGAAACCGCAGACATCGCTAGCGAACACCACTTTATTCGTCCAGCGACGGACGTATTGCTGCTATTAGCCATGCTCAATGAAATCTATACGCAGGGTTATGCCAAGCTCGATACTAGAGTGGCTGCCTTGGCACCTGAGATCGATCGACTTGCTTTGTTTGCTGAACAATATACGCCTGAGTCAGTGGCAGATATCACGGGTATTACCGCAGCCGAAATCAAACGTATCGTCAAAGAATTTTGTGAAGCGGAAAGCTCAGTTTGTTATGGCCGTATGGGCATCTCAGTGCAAGAGTTTGGTTTGCTGAGCCAATATCTATCTATGGTCATCAATATCGTCACGGGTCGTTTAGATGAGGTGGGCGGACTCATGTTCCCGAATCCTGCCGTCGATGTTGTGAATAGCTCTGGCCCAGGCTATCTGGGTAAACGTCATAGCCGCGTCAGCAACTTGCCAGATTTTAATGGTGAGTATCCAGTGGTTGCGATGGCGGATGAAATGTTAGTCGAAGGGGAAGGCCAGTTAAAGGGATTCGTCACAGTCGCTGGTAACCCAGTTCTGAGTACCCCAAATGGTGAAAAATTGGACGAAGCATTATCTCAGTTAGAGTTTATGGTTTCGCTTGATTATTTTGTGACTGAGACCAGTCGCCATGCCAATATTATTTTGCCGCCTGTATCGCCGTTAGAGCGCGACCATTATGACATTACTTTTAATGGTTTTGCCGTGCACAATGTCGCCAAATATTCGCCTGCTTTGTTTGAGAAAACTGACGATACCAAGCATGACTGGGAGATTTATTTAGGATTGGCTGACCGCTTAGACAAAGATGCGCCAGAAGCAACGCAAAAAGAACGTGCCGCGACAAAAGCCTTTGGTCCTAAGTTCTTGTTAGAGCAAGGTCTTAAGTATGGACCTCATAAAGAGGTAACGTTTGAAGCACTGATCGAAAATCCACATGGTATCGATTTGGGTCCACTACATCGTATGTTGCCAGAGGCTATTAAACACGCCGACAAACAAATTCATCTTCATGTTGATTTTTATCAGTCAGATTTGGCCCGTGTTAAAGAAATGGTGCAACAGTACAACAGTAATGAGATTTTGCTAATCGGTCGTCGTCATGTACGTAGCAACAATTCATGGTTGCACAATAGCCATCGATTGGTAAAAGGTAAATCTCGCTGTACATTGATGTTGCATCCGCAAACGGCAGCGCAACATGACATTGCAGAAGGTCAAGATGTCAGAGTGACTTCGCGGGTAGGTAGCGTGGTCATTGCAGCAGAAGTGACTGATGAGCTGATGCCAGGAGTGGTCAGCATCCCTCACGGCTTTGGTCACGGACGCAAAGGGGTGAAGCAGAAAATTGCGCAAGCACATGCAGGTGTCAGCGTTAATGATTTGACCGATGAAACCTTGATTGATCAGTTGAGTGGTAATGCCGCCGTTAATGGTGTGCCTGTGCAATTAGAAGCATTGGATATGGGTGTAGATAGTTTATCTGCTGCTACAGAGACTGTAGCAGCAGGCGCATTAGCATAAAGTTAATCATATATTTGTAGAAATATAAAAAAGGCGTTCACGTAAAGTGAGCGCCTTTTTTTTGCAATCTGAATACATCGCTGAGCCGATCAAACGCTCATGCCGATAAAATCAAAATCGACATTAGGGGTTTCGCCTTGGATTAGCAAACTAAGGGCCTTTGCAGAGCCGCAAGAGTGTGTCCATCCCAATGTACCATGTCCAGTGTTCAGCCATAAATTGTCAAAAGTCGCTGAAGTATTATGACTACCATGTTTGACTTGACCACAGTGTGCGCGACCAATTAGGGGCACGTTCGATGGGGTCATCGGGCGCAGTCCTGTCCAATATTGCACAGAGTTTGCGATAATACCTTTTGGAAATAACTGCTGCACACGGCGAGTGATGGCCTCACAGCGCGTGGCATTTAAATCTAGGTTATAGCCATTAAATTCAGCTGTACCAGCGACTCGCAACTTGTCACCCAATCGTGAGGTGACCAGCTTGAATTCATCATCAATTAGACTGACAAAAGGCGCTAAATGCGGCGCGCGTGGATTCACCGTATACGTAGCCGAATAACCTTTTGCTGGAAATATTGGCGCGTGTATCCCCAATGGTTTTAGTAGAGGTACGCTATAGCTGCCAAGCGCGACCACATGACTATCAGCCGTAAAGGTCTGCGCATTTTCGCCTTTTGGATGGATAGTAATACTGTGTACATGCGGACGCGCAGAGTCGGTATCGGTATTGAGTGCCAAAATCTCGGTATCATATAAAAACTGTACACCAGCATCGATACAACGCTGCGCTAACCGTTGGGTAAACAGGTGCGCATTGCCAGACTCGTCACGACTGGTATAGGTCGCTCCTGTGAGCTTATGCGCAATTGGGTAGAGCGCTGGTTCTAAGTTGACGGCATTACTAATATCAATCACATGGCGCTCACAACCAAGCGCTTGCATGCGTTCAGTTGGTTCAATAGCCGCATCAAACTCTGCCTGATTGGTATAAAAATGCATGATACCGCGTGTTTGCTGTTCATAGTCGATACCAATATCCGCGCGTAGCTGTTGTAAAGTATCTCTTGAATATAGACCTAAGCGCACCATTTGCACTAGGTTGGCATCGGCTCTATCGGCGCGGCACTCTTGTAGAAACTGCATCGCCCATTTGAGCTGCGCTTTATCCGCACGCAAGCGATACAATAGTGGAGCGTCTTCTTTAAATAACCACTTGAGCGCTTTCATCGGGGTCGTAGGGTTGGCCCAAGGCGTGGCATGTGAGACAGAGATTTGGCCGCCATTGGCAAATGACGTTTGCATACCTGCCGCTGACTCGCGCTCAATCACGGTCACATCATAGCCTGCCTGACGTAGATACCATGCGGTGGTCACGCCCACCACGCCTGCTCCGAGTACCGCGATATGTGTCATAGGATTCTCTATGCTCATGTTAGTCATGACGGTCGCGCTGTATTAAACGACCATCACCTTAGCTGCGTCGCTTGCCTGATTCGATGTGCTTTTATTTCGGGCGCGCAACATCTACTTGTAGTGCAGCTGGCAAGTCCAATATGCTCAAATCGCTTTCTGCCAATTGTTCAGGGCGTGCCACGACCAAAGCGGTAAAGCCATCGTCATTTTTCATCGCATTGACTACTTGGATTTTATCGAGTTTGTCACCTGCGCTTGGTGCTGCACCGGTGCCTTGTACATAGTGTAAAAATGCTTTGGGTGCAGATTTAAAGTAGATACGAGCGATGACTTCTTGACCTAAGTAGCAGCCTTTATCATAGTCCATACCGCCGCGTTGATGTAGACGCAACTCTTGCGGTTGGAACTCACCTTGAGTCGCGGCCACAATCCAATAATTACCAGTGGCAATACTGCATACCATCCAAGCCTGTGTATCGTCAGCAGTATTATGGTCGTCTTTATGGCTAAAAGTTGGCTCATCTGCTAGCACGCAAGGATAGATCGCTGCTGGTGCACTGGTCTCAAACTTAGAAAAAGCCCCGTACTTATTAAGATGCGCCTGCAAAGACTTAGCACAATCGCTACTTATGACCACATCATAATGTTTTTCTGCTTGTTTTTTGATCCAGATACCAAATTCAATACGACCTTTTAGGTTACCGATAGCGGCAGCCTGATAGCTAAGCCCGAGCTTGGTAACGTCACAAGTTAATTGCCCTTGCAAGAATTTTTCGGCGTCTTCGCCTTGGATAGTTAATTGCGAAAACTGCGGTACGGCTGATAAATTTGAAGACTGAGTCATTGTTATTATCCTTCTGATGAGAGCTTACTTATTAGGGCATGTTCCTAATTCAAATGTTTATGACTAAATGGGCTAAAAATGGATATATCTTTAGCAAACGGCGTCAAATAGCTGGCCAATAGCTCGATATTACCTGCGCTATTTTCCTTGTTTGCCTGCGATTTATCTCATTTTTATCGCCATTTTTAAAATAGGGACACGCCCTAATATAGAGGGTAAATCAAAGTGATAAAAAATTATATGGGTGCTTTTATCATTGACAGCATCTGTGCACATAAATCTAAATGAGGCTAAGAAGAGTACCACAAAAAACCCTATCATAAAAAACGTCATCAGTAAGCGATGAGTTAAGTGTTAAATTGGGCATAGCGTTTGATTTTCAAGCGTACAAATTGGTTAAAGATGGTGAGTTACGGTACAATATCAGCTCTACAATTAACCTAATGTACGATGGCTGTCGAGGAAATAATGAGCTTACCAAATTGCCCTAAATGTGATGCTGAATATACGTACGAAGATGGTGCGTTACTGGTATGTCCTATGTGTGCTCATGAATGGACGGCGGCTGAGACTGATGCAGCGCAAGCTGAAGACCAAGACGCAGTTATTCGTGATGCTGTTGGCAATGAGCTACAGGACGGCGATGCGGTGACGGTCATTAAAGACCTAAAAGTCAAAGGCTCTTCAATTGTGATTAAAGTAGGAACGAAAGCGAAAAGTATTCGCCTGTTACCAGATGCTACTGATGGTCATGATATCGACTGCAAACTTGATGGCTACGGACCAATGAAGCTTAAATCTTCTGTGGTCAAAAAAGCTTAAATTGTAAAAACTTCTTGAAAGATTCGATAATAAACAAATATAAAGCAGACGTTTAATCACAAAACATTGTCGTTATAAATGTCGCTATAAGTAGAGAATAATTATGGGTACTAAAAACGAACAGCTCTTTGCACAAGCACGTAAACATATTCCAGGTGGTGTTAACTCGCCAGTTCGCGCCTTTGCAGGGGTTGGTGGTACGCCAATCTTTATGCACCGTGCCAATGGTAGCAAAATTTACGATACCGAAGACAACGCCTATATCGATTATGTTGGCTCGTGGGGCCCAATGATTTTGGGTCATGCGCACCCAAAAGTCATCGATGCGGTGAAAAAAGCCGCTGATGATGGTCTAAGCTTTGGTACACCAACACCGTTTGAAACCACCGTTGCTGACAAGATTTGTGACATCGTACCGAGTGTTGAAATGATTCGTATGACCAGCTCTGGTACCGAAGCGACCATGAGTGCGATTCGCTTGGCACGTGGTTATACTCAGCGTGACAAAATCGTTAAGTTCGAAGGTTGTTACCATGGGCATTCAGACAGTCTGCTAGTAAAAGCAGGTTCGGGCATGCTTGATATTGGTGAGCCAACGTCAAAAGGTGTGCCTGCTGATTTTGCTAAGCATACGATTACGATTCCTTATAATGATCCGCAAGCGATTAAGGACTGCTTTGAAAAATGGGGTGAAGAGATTGCCTGCGTTATCTTAGAGCCTATCGCTGGCAACATGAACATGGTCATTCCTACACAAGAATTCCATGATACGTTGCGCGCAGAATGTACGGCTAATGGCGCGGTATTAATCTTTGATGAAGTGATGACGGGCTTCCGCGTTGGTCTTGGCGGTGCGCAAGCTCATTTCGGTATTGACCCAGACTTGACTTGCTTCGGTAAAATCATCGGTGCTGGCTTACCTGTTGGTGCTTTCGGTGGTAAAAAAGAAGTCATGTCTTGCATAGCACCACTTGGCGGTGTCTATCAAGCTGGTACGTTATCAGGTAACCCGCTAGCAATGCGCGCTGGTATTGCGATGTTTGAAGACTTAACGGCAGAAAATTTCTACGACGAGTTAGCAGCGAAAGTTGATCGTTTAGTAGACGGTTTCCAAGCAGCAGCTGACAAACATGGTATTCACCTACGTACCAATAAGCTTGGCGGTATGTTTGGCATGTTCTTTGTCAAAGACAGCACAACCGAAACACCAAAGAACTTCGATGACGTGACAGAGTGCGATATGGACGTATTCAATACTTTCTTCCACGGTATGCTAGATCGCAGTATTTACTTGGCACCGTCAGCTTATGAAGCAGGATTTATGTCTATCAAACATAGCGATGAAGACATTGATGCGTCAATCAAAGCGGCTGATGAGATATTTGCAGAAATGGCAAAAGCATAGTTTAGCCATGTAAGTTATTAGCTAACTAAAAAGTTAAAGCTTAAAAAACCAGTAAGGTCATCCCGTGATCTTTGCTGGTTTTTTTGTTTATCGATATTTTATTTATAATCGTATTGGGAGGAATATAAAGTGTGTCATTTCATTTATATGACGACTAAACCTCATCGTGCTTTATCAAACTTACGATTTCTCAAGCTTAGATTGCCTCGTAGTACATCGCTATACATACGAAAATCACTGACAAAGCTTTTCAATGGAAACTTAAAAGAAGCGGGTTTGTTCTTTTCAAAGAAAAAGTGTCCAACCCATGCACAGGCATATCCAGCAGCAATGCCCTTTACCAAAGGCTTAGCTGAGCCAGTTTTGACAGACTTTGCCAGTCCTAATAAGCCAAAGCTACTGCCTGCGAAATGTAGGCGGCGACAGGCTATGTTTTGATGCTCATCTAAGTAAAAATCATAAAATGCCTGTTTGGGCGAATTTTCAGTTTTTACCATGTCTTTTTTAGCACTACTGATAGGGGTCTCAGTATTTTGGGTAGCGTCTTTTGTGGTGGTCTGTTTCATGTGACTAGCTTCCTTGCTGGTGGGGTTGATAACTACTAATTGCGGATGATTTTTAACCGATTAGCTGGTGACTTTTGAAGTAAATTATACGGATAAAAATTCTGTAAATAACGGTTTTTTATTATGATATTGATAGCTTTCAATGTAGCAAACCGATATGCGTAACACAAGCGCTAGATGCTGAGTCGCTACCTGTCAGCTTATAGGGTGGTCGTCGATATCCCTGCTACAGTTTTGCATCGCTTGCGAGTGTTTGGCATAAATGCTTTAATGACAAAATTGCCCTGATTTTTGTGGTTACTACTTTTTTCTATACATGTGATTTTATAACTATATAGCACGTGATTTTGGTAAACTATCCACTCTCTCTAACACGGTGACGACTTGTCCTATGCCTATTGACTACCTTACGAATCCGCCAATTGGCGATGATGAAATGATGGCAGCCATCGATATTGGTTCCAACAGTTTCCATTTGGCCATTGCTCGTCTTGACCATGGGGAAGTGCGAAAAGTAGTCTCGATGTCTGAAAAGGTACAGCTCGCCGCCGGTTTGGACGAAAATAATATTCTAAGCGCAGCTGCTGAACAGCGCGGTCTTGATTGTTTAAGCCGCTTTGTGGCGCGCTTGGATTCAGTACCGCCAGAGCGTATTCGTGTGGTCGCGACCAATGCGTTGCGTCAAGCCAAAAACGCCAACGACTTTATTTCCCGTGCCAATAAAATCCTGCCAAAACCTATTGAGATTATCGCGGGCCGCGAAGAAGCGCGATTGATTTATTTGGGCGTCTCGCATACCAATGAGAGTAGTGATAAACGCTTGGTTATGGATATTGGCGGCGGTTCGACAGAGTTTATTATTGGTCAAAATTTTGATCCATTGTTGACTGAAAGTTTACAAATAGGCTGTGTTTCTTTTACCCAAAAATTCTTCGCTGACGGCCTGATTACTAAAGAAGCTTTTAATAGTGCGATTTCAGGTGCACGTAAAGAAGTCTTAGCGATTAACGGTCGTTATCAAAAGACGGGCTGGAGTAGCGTAGTCGGCTCAAGCGGTACAATCAAAGCGGTGCGCAATGTTTTAGTGTCAAAAGGTTGGGCCGATGAGCAAGAACGCATTACCTATAAAGGTGTCAAAAAATTAGAGAAATTGCTGATCAAGATTGGCAATATTGATGATATCGAGTTAGAAGGCGTCAAAGAACATCGTAAAGCCGTATTTCCTGCTGGCGTGGCAGTATTGCGCGCGGTAATGAAAGTATTGGGTGTTGAGACCATTACCTACTCAGATGGTGCGTTACGTGAAGGCGTTATGTACGATATGCTTGGTCGTTTTGCTAGTGAAGATGTGCGTGACCGCAGTGTATTGGCATTAATTAAGCGTTATTCAGGGGACAAAAAGCAAGCCAAACAAGTGGTAAAAACCAGCCGTCATTTATTTGAGCAAGTAAAAGACAAGCTTGCGCTGTCCAATGATGATTGCGACTTGCTCAGACGTGCTGCTTTCTTGCATGAGATAGGACTGGCAATCAGTCACAGTAGCTATCACAAGCACAGTGCGTATTTGCTTGAATACTCTGATATTCCAGGGTTTTCGCAAGTCGATCAGAAGCGCATGGCGCAGCTGATGCTCAATCATCGCCGCAAGCTCAAAGCCGATATGCTAGAGCAGACTTGTCAGATCGGTGGTGATCAGCTGGTTTATCTCTGCTTATTGTTGCGCCTTGCCGTACTGGCGCATCATAGCCGCAGTGATTATGCGCTACCAGAGTTAGAATTAAAGGTAGTCGCTGAAAACAGCTGGCAAATCACCTTGGCGGATAGCAGTGAGCATTATGCTTTCTTGCTGGCAGATTTGCGTACTGAAATTGACCAGTTTGCTAAGTGGGGCGTACAGCTTAGTGTGATTGAAGTCCAAGAGGTCGAGACTCCAGAGGTTGAGCAGTTACCGTTGTAAGTATTGAGTTAAAGATTAACGTAACAAAAGCGGCGTTGTCGATAATGTCATGCTATTTAAGATGTGCTACTATAGCTCCTATTGAGTTTACAACTGTACTTTCATTATCTGAACACGGATAACGATATTATTCTTAAACATAAATACATTAAGTATAATTATTAAAGGGAAGCGTCTATGAGCACTGTCTGGGATAGTGTGCAGCTTGCACGACACGCCAAGCGTCCATTATTTATGGACTATGTTAATCAGCTTTTTACCGAATTTGACGAGTTGCACGGCGATCGTGCTTTTGCCGATGACAAAGCCATTTTGGGTGGTCTTGCACGTTTTAATAGTCAGCCTGTAATGGTGATCGGTCAGCATCGTGGCCGCAGCACCCGTGAGCGTATTGCTCATAACTTTGGTATGGCCAATCCTGAAGGCTATCGTAAAGTGATTCGTTTGGTCAAAATGGCTGAGCGTTTTAATATTCCGGTGATGACCTTTGTGGATACCCAAGGTGCTTACCCTGGTATTGGTGCAGAAGAGCGCGGACAGGCGCAAGCGATTGCAGAAAGCATTGCTGTGTTCTCTAGTCTGAAAGTGCCTGTGATTGTGACTATCATTGGTGAAGGCGGCTCAGGCGGCGCACTGGCAATTGGTGTCGGTGATAAAGTAAATATGCTACAAAACAGCATTTACTCAGTGATCTCGCCAGAAGGCTGCGCTTCTATCCTCTGGAAAACCGCTGAAAAAGCACAAGACGCTAGTGAAGCACTAAAATTGAACGCCATTAACCTTTATCAAATGGGTTTGATTGACGCTGTCATCGAAGAAGGCGAGGGCGCACATGTGCAGCCACAACCTGTAATGAATGCACTAAAAGCACTGATTACTGAGCAGCTTGATGAGATTAAAGATTTAGATCCTCAAGAGCGCTGTGAGCTACGTTATGAAAAACTAAAGTCTTTCAACTCAGAAGTGATGTTGCCTGCTTAATTGGTTGCTATGGCACCTTTATTGTTAAGTCGCTATTATTCAATAATAGGTTTTTCATATTAGAGTCTGAGTCTTAATGCTAAAATAAAAACGTGTCATTTAATGGCGCGTTTTTTTTTGGCTGTTATTATATGAAGCATCTAAAATAACGAAAAATAAGGCTGACTATGACCAGCAGCGCAATCATCTCACACCCTATTAAATCAATTGGCGATTTGCCAGTTGATGAGACTCTGGCGACAGCTTTCTTGAGCAGTATGTCTGAGTATAGTGATCAGTTGCATGGTCGCCGTCTTTGGTTAGCATGTAGTGGTGGGCGTGATTCATTGGCACTTGCGGCGCTGTGTGTACAGCTCTATCGACAAGGTAGATTGCCATGTCTGCCGCAGCTATTACATGTCGATCATGGGTTACAATCGGATAGTCAGTATTGGGCTAAGCATGTCGCCAATTGGGCGCAAGCACAGCAGATACCTTGTCGCATTTTACAGGCACAAGTGAACGGACATGATGAGCAGGCCGCTCGGCAAGCACGCTATAACATCATGCGTGCTCATATTAACCAAGGCGATGTATTGCTATTAGCGCATCACGCTGATGACCAAGCTGAAACGGTGTTGATGCGATTGATTCAAGGAGCTGGGGTTAACGGCCTGTCTGGTATGCAGCCATGGCGAGTGCAAATGAAGGGCGTACAGCGCAATGTCCTGTGGCGACCTTGGCTCACGATACGACGAGCTACTATTAGCACCTACGCCAAGCGCTTAGAGTTGCCTTATATAGATGATCCTACGAATGACAGCGGCGACAACGTACGTAGTGGGCTACGCCGCGATATCATGCCAATATTGGCTAAATACAATCCTAATGCCATTGATAATATTGCTCGAAGTGCGCAGCTGTTAAATGATGCACAGGAAACAGTCAATGCTCAAGCTATGCAGGATATGCAGCAGACAGAAAATACAGACTTGCAACTTTTACCTGCACAGCGCGTGTTAAATATCGATACGTTGCAAAAGCTACCCATGTATCGGCAGCGGCAACTATTGCACTATTGGTTGGGTCAAGATGAGCCGCTACCGCCTGCTAAGCAACTCGTCGATGATGTGTTAACTCTAAGCCAACGTGATGACCAAGATCATCAGACAGAACTGTTTTGGCAAGGTCGTAAAGCATCTTATACCATTCGCCGCTATCGTCAGCAGCTCTATCGTATGAGCAGTGAGTGGCTATCTTGGCTGAAGCTACCGCTGACCGAGCAGGTACTACCATTATCTAGACCGACTTTATCTAGTAACTCATCTAGTCATTCAGCTAATAATCTAACATCACTAATCGTACGTAGCAGTGATCGTTATATTTGGCAGTTGCAAGTGAAAGTAGATGCCCTGTTACGATTGTTAGAAAATAGTGCGGACGGCATAGCAAAACAGGCAGTGTTAAAAATAGCACCGTTAGACCGTAAGCAACGGCTAAAGACCGAGATGGCTGCGCGCCCACAAGCAGGCAAAAAATTATATCAGACGCTAGGGGTTCCATTATGGCTACGAGAAAGCTTAATGGTAGTTAGCATTACCTTTATAAAAAAATCTGAAGATGGAGATGATATACAAACTGATATTCCTCTGTTACTAGTATCGCCATTTGAGGATTGGCTTTTGAGTTCTGAGCAGATCGATAGCGATGCTAAAAGCAATCAATTAGCCGAGCACATCAAAAGTGAGCTTAGTCTAAAATAGAAAGCGTCAAAAGTTTAATATCCGTTGGCTGACTCATTGATTTTTATCAGGTTGATGGCAGGCGTGACATTTTGAATTTATCAAACGGTAATAGTGGCAGTATGATAAACTGAGTGTCGTTTTACATATCAGTATGTTAAGTTGAATACCTTTGAATTTTGTGACTAGGAGACAAGTATGTCGGTATTAGATAATAAAAAAATCAGTTTTATTGGTGGCGGAAACATGGCACAAGCACTCATTAGCGGGCTTGTGGGTTGCGGCATCAAACCAAATCTAATCACGGTCGCCGATCCTAGCAGCGATGCACGTGAGCAATTAGCCGCCAAAGGTCTAAATACTGTTGATCCACTGGCTGATCCTAAATCTGCTGTAATCGGTGCGGATATCGTGGTACTCGCAGTCAAACCACAAATGATGAAAGTGGTGGTAAGTGCTTTTGCAGATGTGCTAGATAATCAGTTGGTTATTTCAGTAGCAGCAGGTTTATCGACTGATCTTTTATCAAACATGTTGGGCGGCTATAGCAATATCGTCCGTGCAATGCCAAACACGCCTTCTATGATTCAAATGGGTGCGACTGGCCTCTACGGTACAGACAATATCTCAGCGGAACAGAAGCAGCTAGCAACGGCTGTTATGGAAGCATCAGGTTTGGTTATGTGGGTCGATGACGAAGAGCATATGCATGCCGTTACAGCCGTATCAGGTTCAGCGCCAGCGTATATGTTTTACTTCATCGAATCGATGGTCGATGGAGCAGTTGCATTAGGGTTAGATAAAGGACAAGCCTCAGCGCTTGCTATGCAGACCATGTTAGGTGCTGCAAAAATGGCGATGAACAGTGATGATGCACCAGCTGAGTTACGCCGTAAAGTCACTTCGCCGAACGGTACTACTCAGGCAGCGGTCGAGTCAATGCAAGCCAATGAGATTGGTCGTCAAATCAGCGAGGCCATGCAAGCTTGCTATGCTCGTAGCCAAGCGTTAAGTGAAGAGATGAGTAAGTAAACACTGACAAGGTGTGCTGTGAGTCACAACTTACGACACACCTTATGTAATCATCAGCGTCTGATAATGACATTTGTCATCCTAGAATCTGTTAATAATGTCACATTGAGTAGCACTTCATGAACAACATGTTATTTCAAATTTTTGATTTGGTCACCACATTCGCTATGATGCTGGTGTTTATTCGTTTTATGTTGCAGTTTGCAGGAATGGATGCGAGCAATCCGATGATTGCACCTGCTTACAAAGCAACGCATATTGTCGATGTGTTTGGGCGTATTTTCCCGACTGTTGCACAGGGTCGTATTAGCATTGCTGCTATCGTACTAATGTTTTTGATTCGTCTAATCGACATTTCTGGAAAAGCCGCATTGACGCATAAAGGTATTGCCCCTGTACCGCTATTCTTTACGGGTACGACTAGCTTATTATTAGACTTTTTACGCATGTGTCGCTACTTGGTGATTGGTTCTATCATCGTTAGCTGGATTGTGGTGTTTACCAGATCTGAGCATCCGATTATTGGCATTATCATTAATTTGGCTGAGCCTATTTTGGCCCCTTTTCGTCGTATCACGCCGAATTTAGGTATGCTCGATTTATCGCCAATGGTGGCCTTCTTAGCATTTTATTTGCTGGAGATATTCATTGGTGGCTTGGCTGCGAGTGTGTTGCCAACCTTGGGTTAATCCTAATAGAGTTAAATCTGAAAACTGTCATAAAAAAGGCGTTCTATAAAAATATAGAGCGCCTTTTTTGCGTCTGCTACTTGGGTAAGCTATAGCTTGTTAGATATGCTAAAAACGAACAAAGCGATTTGGTATGAGTTGAGCTTGCGAATCATCAGGATGCGGTGCATCAGCTGCCCGCAATGTTTGGGTAATCCAGCTGTCTGCCGCTTGTACTGCATCGATGAGAGCATCGCCCATTGCCAAGCGTCCAGCGATAAAGCTGGCAAGTGAACATCCTGAGCCATGGAACTCACCATCTAAGCGCGGCAAGGTACTTTTATGGACCATCTCGCCCTGTATATACAAGTACTGCTCGATGTCACCGCTATCAAAATCATGTGAGGTTTTTACGAGTACCGCATGAGCGCCTTGAGCACATAGCTTTTGCGCACCGACATGCAGGTCTTGCTCACCGCTAAGCGCTCGTAGTTCATGAGTATTTGGAGTAATTAAAGTAGCATAGGGCAGCAATTGTCTAAAGGCGCTAACCAGTGTTTTCTCATCACCCAAACTGCCCCCGCTATTTGCAACTAGTACAGGGTCTAAGACAAATGGCGTATCATTATCGATAACTTGATCAGAAAATAGTTCGGTCAACATTGCGATGTTATCAGTGGTGCCGAGCATACCTGACTTGATAGCACTAACAGGCAAGTCATCAAGCACCGCAGTAGCTTGAGCTTTTACCAATGATGCTGCGCAAGCCTCAAAGCCAAACACCTGCTGTGAGCTTTGGATAGTGACCGCCGTACACGCGATGGCTGCATGTGCCCCTGATTGTCCAATGGCCTCGATATCCGCTTGTAATCCAGCACCGCCTGAAGGATCTAATCCTGAAAAACACAGTACGACAGGTCGCATAACAGCTCCTTTTGAGATATTTTGAAATAAGTAATAAATACTATAGCCACCTACTACTAAAAAATCTATCATAGTCTTATGCTTGTCGATTAGGTATAAGACGGTAGAGTGAGTAGGCCTAATATTAGTGAGCAGTTTGGTTGTTATATTTAGCAATGATATGTCGCAATTTTCCGTATAAAAATGCAATATAAGTACTTATATCTATAATTTTGATAAAAGCCGCATTAAATCTGTAGACAACGCTTGCAATTCGTTTCGGCTTTGTTATAATACTCGCCCACGACATGAGACGTATTGTTAGCATCAATACTATGTTTATAGAAATTTTATAAATGTCTTGAATCGTTAGGTGAAGTGGGTGAGTGGCTGAAACCAGTTCCCTGCTAAGGAACCATACGTGTAAGCGTATCGAGGGTTCGAATCCCTCCTTCACCGCCATTTATTCAGTTGTTATTAGAGTAATAACGCAATATACTGCGTTAAACATTTTAATAATTAATTCAAAAAATAATTTGTTTTAATTAAAAAAGATGTTGACACAAGCGATATTATCTATATAATGACCAACCTAATTTACTGCAAAAGATATTATCTTCGCAGTGGATAAAGTGCAAAATACGCGCCTGTAGCTCAGTTGGATAGAGCACTTGGCTACGAACTAAGGGGTCGGGAGTTCGAATCTCTCCAGGCGCACCATTTGCATAATAGCTTAATTTAAGCTAAAAAATATTAAAATAATCGCCTGTCTTATGACAATTGGCGGTTTTTTTATGTCTGTAACTTTTACCCTTCTACTTATTTATTCTACGACCATCTCTTATATGTAGCATGATTGGATATTGGATAACCAACTAACAATATTAAAGAGCAATCTAAGATATTGGAGAGCCATCTATTATACTGGACAGTCATCTACGGTGTTAGGCCATCTATGATGTTAGACAGTCATCTAGGATAATGTACGATAGCCCCACCATTTACGGTACAATAGCGTTACTATTCACTGCTTGCTATGAGCTTGTACCATGTCAAAAAGTCCATCTAAACGTCCGTCAAAAACGACTCGCAAATCAAAGCCTCAATCGAGTGCGCCTGTACAGCGAGATCCTAACGAAGAGCCAACCATCGCTAAGCCTATGATTCGTGTCGTGGCGATTCTCTATGATGGTATGCTGATTTTAGCGTTATTGTTTTTGGTTGGTACTATATTGACTGTGGTCGGCACGCTATTGACTATGGAGACGGGTACTGAATCCTCACAAGCTCAGTCACTGCCGCTTTGGTATCAGAACGCCATTATGACGCCATCATTTGTACTGACACTCGTAGCATTCTATGGAATATTTTGGCGCCGTGGTGGTCAGACATTGGGTATGCAGACGTGGCGATTAAAAACGATCAATGATGCAGGTCAATGGCTAACGTGGGGTCAGTCGTTTAAGCGTATTTTGGCCGCTTGTTTGATGCCGCTGATTTTTGGCATCATTGGCAGTCTTATTGATGGATCACGCGCCGCCTTATTGGCCAGCGCGTTTCTTGGTTTGGTATTCAATTATGTGTTCTGTCTGTTCAACCCTTGCGGTTTGGCAGTACAAGATATGCTGTCCAACACCATCACCCTAAAGATGCCAAAAGTGGCACATGAAGGGTTATGGCGCGGTTTTAAAAATCGTAAGAAAAAACTGTAGTCTGATTTTATTGACCTAGTAACTCTTATCGACGTAATAATTTAGTCTTATTACTGCTCAGTTGGTTTAGCCTAAAAAGTTACATACTAACGCTTTGGATCAGCCATGCGGTGTAGCCCATAAAGAACAGTACCAATGTGGCACCTGACGTACGACCAAACTGGCGCTTTGTTTTAAAGGCGAACACGCATAGTGTAACTAGCAATATCGTCAAGATTCCCATCGCCATCACATCACGCGATAGAATCACTGGGTCGGCGGCGATAGGAGCAATGACTGTTGCTAAGCCAACAACTGCCAAAGTATTGAAAATATTAGAGCCGATGATATTGCCAAGTGCCATATCATGTTCGCCTTTACGGGCAGCTGACAAGCTCGATACCAGCTCAGGCAATGATGTCCCAACTGCGACAATCGTTAGACCAATGATGAGCTCACTAAGCCCCCATAGCGTTGCTAACTCGACAGCACCCCAAACGATAGCGCGTGAGCTAGCTACGAGCATCAGCATACCGATAATTAAACTCACAAGACCACGCGTTACGCTTGGTTCTAGCTTTTCTAAGCTCTCTGAGTTATCTAAGTGCTCTAAGTTATTTGAGTGCGCTGAGTTAGCATTAGCCACGACTACATCGTCTTCGTGCTCATGATAGCCTTCGCGTATACTCATTATGATCTGTAGGCCTAAGACGGCGACCAATAGTATTAATAGTACGATACCATCAACTTGGCTCAATGTCCTATCACGTAGCTGCCAAGCGGCGATGACTGTAATCAGTAGCAGCAAGGGCAAGTCGCGTTTTACGATGCCTCTACGGATGATAATAGGGCTAATCAATACGGTTGCACCGAGTACCAATGCGATGTTGATGATATTTGAGCCATAAGCGTTACCTAGAGCCAGCTCAGGACTGCCTTCTATTGCTGCTAGTACTGATACCACCATCTCAGGCGCTGACGTGCCTATACCCAATATTAAGACACCAATTAAGAAGCTAGGCACACTAAACTTCTTTGCTAGTGCTGTCGCCCCATCAATAAAGACATCGGCACTCCAAACTAAAATTGCTAACCCAATCAGTATTGCAAGCGCGGCCAACCACATCAGTATGTTTCCTTGTATATGATAAAAAATGTGAATTTGATAAATAAAAGTGGCATAAAAAAAGCCGAATCTTGATTTAGATTCAGCTTTCCCTTTAGCATCGAGATTTTTAGTAATAATAGCAGCTAATTCAAAGATGTAACTTTGTGGTTATCTTAAATTTACCAAAACCTCACCATCCTGTCATATTAAGCAACTTGTACAGGAATGATATTTGCTGTGTCTTTAACGGTGTTGTCTTCGTTGCAATAGACAAGTTTTGGCTGATACGTTGACGCTTCAACTTCATCAAAATGCGCGTAAGCACAAATGATAACGATATCGCCCAAATCTGCCATATGAGCCGCAGCACCATTTAATGAGATAATACCAGAGCCCGCCTCAGCACGGATAGCATAGGTGCGAAAGCGCTTACCGTTGGTCACGTTATAGATATCAATAGATTCATTTTCGCGTAGACCAGCAAGATCTAATAGATCGCCGTCGATACCGCAAGAGCCTTCGTAATGAAGCTCGGCATGGGTAACACGGGCACGGTGTAATTTGCATTTAAGCATATTAAGTAGCATAGGTTGGTTCCTTGGCGTAACTGATATTAATTAACTAAATCAAAAGGTTAATGGGGATAAAATTGCCAAAATAAAAGGTCATTATCATTGAACGACTATATTATTCTGGTAATTTAAAGCCATTGATTTGTGAACGTGCTTTTTCGACATCACCATCTAACAACAATGGGAGCGCTTCAAAAGCAGCTGTCAGCGCGCTATCAATCGCAATCTGCTCATCAGGAGATGCTTTAGAGAGAACGTGTCCACTAACTTTAGACTTGTGACCAGGATGGCCGATACCCACACGCAGGCGATGGAAATCATTGCCGATATGCGGTGTGATATCACGTAGGCCGTTGTGACCACCATGTCCACCGTCTGTTTTGAGTTTGATACTACCAGCTGGAATATCGAGCTCATCATGAGCAATCAACAATTCATCATTTTTGATGCCATAGAAATTTACCATAGGCACCACTGACTGACCAGATTTATTCATAAACGTCAGCGGCATAAGTAAGCGCACATCAGACCCATGAATCTGCCCACGCCCTGTCACTCCATGAAATTTCTTATCAGGGGAGAGCGTGATATTAAACTGCTGAGCCAAATGATGGACAAACCAAAATCCTGCATTATGACGCGTAAACATATACTGCTGACCAGGATTACCAAGACCGACAATAAGCTTTATGGCCATAAAAACACCCTGCTTGAATTTGATAAATAGGGGTAAGGTGTGAAGTACTGATAGACAGTTTATTTTCAAACCTTACTTACAAAAACAGCAGGAGATTTTAATCACCTGCTGTCTTATTGACTAAACGAATGTATCACTAACCAGCACAAAATAATGCACTAGTTAGAAATAGTAATTACTCGCTGTCTTTGTTTTCTTCAGTACCGTCGTTTTGCTCAGTTGCTGGTACTTCATCAGCATCAACGTCAGCATCAGCATCAACTTCTTCTACTGTTGGTGGCTGCATGTTAACGATAGTACGGTCATGGCCGTCTTCTAGCTCAAGCTCATGAATAACAACGCCTTCAGGAAGTTTGATGTCTGATAGACGGAACAAATCACCAATTTCCATGCCAGACACATCTACTTCTAGGTATTCAGGAAGCTGTGATGGTAAGCAGATAACTTCGATATCAGATACTAGAGTAGATAGTACACCAGCAGCAGCAGTACCAGGCGCATCTTCACGACCAGTGAAATGAACAGGAACGTTCATGTGGATTTTCTGACCTTTTACAATGCGCTGGAAATCAGCATGCATTGGGAAGCCTTTAGCTGGATGGCGCTGCAAGTCTTTGATAACTGCTTGATGCTCTTCACCGTCAACGTTGATAGTCAAGATGTGTGAGAAAAACGCTTCGAATTCTAGTGATTTTACTAGTTCGTTAAGCTTGATAGAGATAGCTGTTGGCTCTTCGTTACCACCATAGATGATAGCAGGAACTAGGTTCTGCTTACGTAGGCGGCGGCTCGCACCTTTACCTTGTAGTTCAGCAGCACGATCAACGGCGTTTAGTTCAAAATGATTAATGCTCATGGATATAATCCTATAAAAAAAATGATGAAGTGTCTGGTCATAAAAAAGTGGATTTGCGACCAATCCACTAATACGTGATGATAGCTAATATTATGGTTACGAATAAAACTCGTAATGTCTAAGCTTAGCCATTTGCTTATAGCAGCGCTCGCTATGATAATTACCATAACGATGGTTGCTGTTAAGCATGATCAGCACTTTTGATAGTGCTAGCCTAATAAAAACAATGAAAAGGTCAGCACAGGCGCGCATTATACGTGATTCTGTAGCAATAATAAAGACCTACGCAAAACGCCAACCCAAAACAAAGCGCCAAGTAAGGATACTTGACGCTCTGTTTTTTAACTATTCAAGATATATTTCAGTAGCCATTGCTACTAAAAATTACCGCAATAGCTGTTTTAAAAATAACTGTATCAGATTAAGCGTCAAACATCGCGCTAATAGATTCTTCGTTATTAATACGGCGTAAGCTTTCAGCCAGCATCGGTGCAATACTTACCTGACGAATTTTGCTACAAGCTTTGGCTTCAGCGGATAGTGGAATTGTATCGGTCACAACCACTTCATCCAATGCAGATTCGCTGATGTTTTTCAGTGCGTTGCCTGATAGGACAGGGTGCGTGATGTAAGCTAAGACGCGACGGGCACCATTTTCTTTCAATGCTTCGGCAGCTTTACACAATGTACCTGCAGTATCGACCATATCATCAACGATAACGCAATCACGGTCACGAACATCACCGATGATATGCATTACTTGTGACTCATTGGCACGAGCACGGCGCTTGTCAATAATTGCCATATCGGTATCGCCTAACTGCTTAGCCATCGCACGTGCACGAACCACGCCGCCTACATCAGGTGAAACAACCATGATATTGTCATAGTCTTGCTTTTGTAGGTCGTTTAGCAATACAGGTGTGCCGTAGATGTTGTCTACAGGAATATCAAAGAAACCCTGAATCTGATCTGAGTGCAAATCAACAGTCATTACGCGATCGATACTGACGATGTTCAGCATGTCAGCGACCACTTTAGCCGAGATAGGTACACGAGCTGAGCGTGGACGACGATCCTGACGAGCATAACCAAAATACGGCATGACAGCTGTGATACGGCCAGCACTAGAGCGACGCAAAGCGTCAGCCATCATCATGATTTCCATCAAGTTGTCGTTGGTCGGTGCACAAGTAGGCTGCATGATAAACACATCTTTACCACGTACGTGTTCTTTGATTTCCACGGCAATTTCGCCATCAGAAAAACGCGTGATGTCAGCTTTACCAAGAGGTATGTGAAGATGATCGGCTACGGTTTTTGCTAATTCTGGGTGGGCATTACCCGTAAAAATCGCCAAATAAGGCATGACAGAAGTCCTATTGATTGACTCAAGCAGCGACCGCTAAGCAGTGTCAAACTGCTCAAATTAAGAAAAGAGTGGTGAAGGTGTTGAAGTATACTATTACAGTAAAAAATGGCAGGGGTAGCTGGACTCGAACCAACGGATGTCAGGATCAAAACCTGATGCCTTACCAACTTGGCTATACCCCTGTAATGTCTAGGCTATGAACAACCGATATATAATAGCGACTAAGTAGTCGTTCTTAATATGGTGTCATGACCTGTCAGTTATCTAAAAACGAATAAACCGTTTAAAACATAACTTTTCCCTAGCGGTGTCCATTGCGAACTATACCGAAACTGGGATAACGTTGTCAATGACAATAAGATAAGTGGCTGTCTATAAACCGCTTATACTCGATGTATCTCTAACGCTTCGTACTAAAAAATGGCAGGGGTAGCTGGACTCGAACCAACGGATGTCAGGATCAAAACCTGATGCCTTACCAACTTGGCTATACCCCTATTGTGGCGACCTATTATAAGTAAATTTTCAGATTTTGCAAGTCATTTGCGGCTTTTTCTGGTATTTATTCATATTAATTCAATGCTGAAAGAATTTTGGTAGGTTAATCCTAAGAAGCGTCGTTATATTTGACCTTAATGGTTTATTATAGTTTTAGATATTGATATAGATTATAAAGTGGTATGGCTATATTTTGAAATCAATTAGAGGCTGATGGTAATGATTGATATAAAATTTGAAGGATATTACGTAGACAGCGGTGTCAGTAAAAAAATATGTATAGTAGACAAGCCTAGCGAAGAGTATGTTTTGACAAACTTGAATGAGCTGAATGATAAATGCAGTGGCACAGTCGTCATGGAAAATATGCTTGCTAAAGAAGATGTTGAGCCACTAAATTTGACTCTATATCTAGAGAACGGAAGGTATTTGTTAATGCTATTGGACTATGATGAAGAGAGATATGTAGACGTAAGAACGGCTTATAATCCTGATGCTCCTAAAGGAGAATGGACGTATATCAAGGGAGAGTTGCATTGCGCTACAACGGTTATCAATGATTTAGAAATAGCGAAAGCATGCTTTTTAGAGTTTAATGCAACAGGTAATGTTTCCCAGAGTCTTTTAGATTGAAGTTCATACTTCAAAAGACATAGAAGTAATAATAGAAAATCACAAACTCCCCACCACATACCCTGCACAAGGTGCCTCTGTAACCCATTTTGCCAATAGCTTTTTATCAGAGGCAGCGCTCCTATCTAGAGGCAAAAACACTGCGCTACCAGACCCAGTCATGCGTGCTGTAGCCAGTGCTTGCTGCTCTAACCCTTGCAAGTAACATAAAGCCTCTTCAACAGCAGGAGCAAGGCTTGTGACCACTGGGGTAAAGACATTATGATAAGGCGTAGTGAGCGTTTGTACATAATCAGCGTATTGGCTTTGAATGGTTTCAATCGATAGGGGCGTGATGTCTCGCTCTAGTTTTGGATGAGCGAAAAGTGTGGCAGTGTTGACGTGTGCATCAGGTGTGAGGAGCAAATATTGCTGGTCAGGTAGGTCAATGGTAGTTAACTCTTCACCAATACCCATCGCAATAGCGTCTTGACCAAATATAAATATTGGTACATCCGCACCCACAGTTGCGCCAATCTTTATGAGCTCATCACAGGTAAAATTAAGCTGCCAAATCTCATTGAGCACTAGCATAGTCGTTGCTGCATTAGATGAGCCACCGCCTAGACCCGCGCCCATTGGCAAATGCTTATCTAAAGTGATATGCACTTTTGCTAATTGCTCAGGTAAAGTGTTTGACTGTATGGCAGATGCTAGCAGTGCGCGCGCTGCTTTGAAAATTAAATTGTCTTCTATACTAATAGTGATAGCCTCTGCACCAGCCAATATCAGTAGCTGATGACAGAATTGATCGGTGCTTAATTCACTATCTATAGTAGAAATCACGGCATTATCGCTGACCGAAAAATGCAAATAATCGCCCCAGTCGAGCAGGCGAAATACCGTTTGCAAATTATGATAGCCGTCGGCACGTTTACCCGTGATGTGTAAAAACAGATTGAGTTTTGCAGGTGATAAACGGGTAATCATAGAAACAGATGATGCGGCTATATTTTCAGTCATATTTTTTTATCATAAGGTGCAGTTATAAATAGCTATCTTAATTAGCAATGATGGTTTTTAGCAAGCTTTCTGTTGTTAATGAAGGATAGATTAATGGTTAATCGTCATTACAACTTTGTTGCCTTGTGGTTGTACGGCACTAATTTTACTAGGTAACTTATCGGTACCTTTATAAGTAAAGCTAGCTGTCCACTCACCATTGACTGAGCTAACTAAGCGGCTCTGATCATCCATTTGTGGTGCACTATCTGAAGGTGCTGGGCGACCAGAAATCCAATAAGGCATTTGTGAAATTGGTGCTTGCCAACCAGTGGCTTTCTTTAGCAAGGTTTCAGGATCGTCAGCGGTCAATGTACCTGTCTTTTCGCTGACTAGAGTAGCGGTCTGGCCATTGTATTCAATGTTGGTTTTACCAATACCGAGTGCGCCAATCAGCTCAATGGCAAATCGGTCATTTTGCTGACCCCATGCATAAAATGCACTACCACCTTGAGTACCTGTCGAATCATTCGCAGGCGTCGTTACCCCAATCTTACCGGTGATATTGAAGCTCTCTAGCTTTTTGGGTTGTTCAGCGTTTTGACCTTGTACAGTCGTCATTGGCTGGTTAGTCGCGTTGGCCGTTTTTAATGACTGACAACCAGAGGTAATGACCATTGCTGCAGTTATAGCAGTAAACAGAGCCAATTTATTTGGTTTAAAAGAAGTGATTGAAGCTGACATAATAGTTTCTCAAAATGGAAAGATGAACAAAGATATTAGCTTAAGCGTTATTTGTTGCTCGGTTATGCACGGCTGTTAGCTTCTTATAACGACCTTGTAATTTATAAATGCTTCGTTATTTATAAAAACCTTATCAACTATCATATCTCTGTGACTACAAAGCTCGAATAATATATCCAAAATCAGCGCTATTAATACAGCTGTATGCGGTCATTGATATTATGCTGTCCAAATGAGAAGCGCTGCTGCAAATCTGCGAGTAGTGCTTCAACTTTGTCATTGTTACCTAAGCCTTGATAGGCGCGCAATAACAGCGTGCCTGAGCGCAAAGTTGGTAGCACATCATAAGGTGTCTGTAGATAGTCGATAACCTGCTGATAGTTCTCTTTGGCCAATGCATTGCCCGCCAATACATTTAAGGCTTGCAGATGTAGGTCGTTATCATAACGTGGGTCATCATAGCGAATCTGGATAATTGCGGTAGCTAGTGCCAAACCTTGCTCTGAGCTGCGCTCATTTGCCAGTAGCAACTGTGCATAGCTCAACTGATAGGATAAATTGCTAGGATCTAATGCCTGCAAATGATTGAGCAAGGTGCGCTTAACGACATAGTCTTCTTTATCATCTAACAGCTGAGCCCGCGCGAAAAGTAGCATTTCATTATCAGGATATTTACGAGCGGCACGGGTTAGTAAACGCAGTGCTTCATCAGATTCGTTTTGTTGCCACAAGATATCGGCTTGCATAACAAAAGTGTCAGGCGCGAATACTGTGAAGTCTTTGCGCAGCTTCTCTAACGTCGCGATTGCCCCCTCGACATCGTTATCGAGTAATTCAAACGCCACTACCTTTCTACGCGCTTCTAATACCAAATCCTCTTGCATGACGCCATTGAGATAGTATTTGGCTTGATCGAACAACTGCTGACGCTCAGCACTTATACCCAGATAATAGTAGGCTTGATCAAGATAAGCTGGACTTTTGGCAAGCATATTGAGTAGCTCATCAGCACTAGCGTACTCTTCAATATCCAAGCTCACTAAGGCTGCGAGCAGAGTAATCTCAGAATCATCACTGAAACGGCTATGCGCCTCAAGTAGTAACTTCCACGCTTGTTCGCTTTGCTTTAAATCTAATAGATAGCGAATCTCATATAGATATAAGCTTTTGCTATCGGGGTTACGTAGACGAGCTTGACTGACATAATTGATGACAGTCTCTGCGGTCACGATTTTGCGTAATATATCCGCTTTTAAGGTAATAAAAGGCACGTAGTCTGGCTGACGCTCTAGCGCTCGATTGATATGAACGATAGCGACTTCAGGTTCGTTAAACTGATAGAGTAAACCCGCTTTTAATACTGACAATGAGGCATTTTGCTCGCTATCCAGTGGTTGCAACGCAGCAAGAAGTTCACGTTTGTCTTCATCATTGTTTGGATAAATACCTATGAGGATTTCGCTTAAGTCTGCGCGTGGATCATAGCGCAAGATGCGGTTTAAAGTTTCACCCGCTAATATGTAGTCGTGGGCACGTAAGGCCAAATGCGCGACATAAAACCAAGCAGGTACGTGGTCAGGGTTTTGGTCTTGCCATGTCTTGGCAAACTGTAATGAGTCTTCAACCCTTTCGTTACGCAAAGACAGGCTAAGCGCTCTCTCAAACACCGCTGTCGCATCTTCTTTAAAAGACTGTTGCTTATAAATAGAGACCGCACGTCGTTTGTCATCGCGATCAGCGGCAAACTCGGCATCTAGTAGAGCGTACAAGCTTGGTTCACTAAGCTCAGGCTGCCATAGACTGGCTGGCGCTAGACCATTAATATTTTTTACATTCTCTATGGTTAGTGTATCTTTATTATAAGGTGTATCAATCGCGGCATTACTATCATTTACTTTATTGCCATTTGGCTTATTGGCAGCTGCCGTGTTATCGGTAGTAACAGATACTTTAGGGATTTTTGCTTCTAGCAATACATCGGGATGGCTAGCATGAACAGGGGCTGACAAACACAGGCATACAGCTAGAGACAACGCTAGCTTATATCGTTGACACAGGAGCTCAATAGCAACATGCAATAAAGCACGGAAGCTAGAGTATTCGCTATAGGGATGTGGTGACCGAAGTAATGACCCAAAAAAAATCATAGATAGCCGTATTCGCCCATGGTTTACCTACACAGATAAGGCAAGTTTGTTTTAATCATTTTAAGTTATATATTGGCAATATGTACCCATGACAAACATTATAAGAGTAGACCGATGAGATAAACAATAGCATCCGTGTTACTCAAATATCGGCATGTCTAACTGTATGAATGTGCTACTAGCAGCGAGTACGTTGCCAAAGAACGATACTGAAGATGATTAAATATAGATAGGTCTGTCGAACTGAATATTATAGAAATATAGCAAGTTAAGATAGAGTAAGCGAATGATTTAACATTATATTATTGACCATAAGTCAAAACCCAGCTATTGATTTTATAAATCGTATGAGTAGTTGATTTGTTACATTTGCGACCAGATACAGAGATATGGTTATCATAGATGGGTGAGTGTTAATTAAAGCCCGCAATAATGATATAATAGGCGGTTTTTAGGGTCTTCCTTTTTAGCGCTGTCGTCAAAAACTGTCTTTTAAAAATAATAAGATAGCGTAAGGGGCAACTGAGCGTCATGTTTATGGTCTATCGATAATGAGATTAGTGGTCATTGGGGTCAATCACAAAACTGCACCAGTCGCTCTGCGAGAGCGCTTGGCGCTTGTGGGTGACGATGTAAATGTCGCGCTCAAACAAATAGAAGCCTTTACTGATGGTAGCGTAATCGTCTCTACTTGTAACCGCACTGAAATCTATGCGCTAGTGCCGCAAACTTCAACGTCGCAGCCCGCTAACGGCCAACTATCTGATTCACAATTATCTAATGTGCAGGATGTCAAAGCTGCTGGCCAATCATCATCCAATAATGCTTTTAGTAGTAGCATGAATATCTCGTCTGCTGCGATTAGTGCGCATATTACCAAAATCAAAACGTGGCTGGCTGACTTCAAGCAATTACCACTCATTGATATTGATCCTTATCTCTATGTACATCGTGATACTCATGCATTGACTCATTGGTTAAGAGTAGCTGCTGGTCTGGACTCTATGATACTGGGCGAGCCGCAGATTCTCGGGCAGATCAAAAACTCTGTGCACCTGGCTCAAGACCAAAAAGTACTCAGTAATCAGCTCGGCTGGATTATCGATCAAGTGTTCGCTGCCGCCAAACGAGTGCGTAACGAGACGCAGGTTGGCGCACAGGCTGTATCGCTTAGCTTTGCCGCAGCTAAACTGGTCACACAAATATTTGATGATTTACCCAGTCGTACTCTACTGGTCGTTGCAGCAGGCGAGATGAATCGCTTAGTGGCTACCCATATCGCAGGGCTAGGGGTTGGACGAGTCATTATCTGTAACCGTAATCCCGAACGTGCCGAAGCCTTGGCCGCTGAGCTACGTGGCCCTAATCGCCGCGTAGACGTTAGACCTTTACAAGAGTTGCCGCAAGTATTGGCAGAAGCCGATATCGTTAGCAGTTGTAGTGGTAGTATGGATTTATTGATTGATAAGACAATGACTATACAAGCGCTTAAGCGTCGCCGTTATCAGCCAATGCTTATGATAGATCTGGCCGTACCGCGCGATATTGATTCGACCATTAGCCGTATTGATGATGTTTATCTGTACTCTGTCGATGATTTGCAGCATGTCATTGCAGGTAATATCGAACAGCGTCGCCAAGCCGCAGTGGATGCTGAACTGTTAGTGAGTCAATTGGTGGTTGAAATAGATCGCCGCTTTCAGGTTCGCCAAGTCGGTAAAGATATTCAGCAGTACCGCGCGTGTACTCAAGGTCAAGTCGATAAGCTGCTGCATGAATCTATTGCTAAGCTGCAACAAGACGATGTCAGTCCAGAAGACATCATCACTGAGCTATCACGACGTCTGACTCAAACACTGACTCATGCGCCATCGAAACTGATGCGCAAAGCCGCACGCGAAGGCGACAGTGAGTTGCTAGACTTCGTGGTGTCAGGACTACAAGATGCTCATCGAGGACATTGATGTTTTATCGTGGCTGTATAAGTCAAAACTTATCAACCAATACCTATCAATAAATGCTCGATAGCGCAAGTCATATCGTTGCCTGAGCGTATCGTTGTCAACCTTCAGTATCAGTGCTAATATCAAGCTCTCATGGATGGCTCAGGTCAAGATATGTGCTGGTGTTTGCTCGTAATATGACTACACATATATTAACTTAATGTTAGTAGACCTCATCAGTGTTCGTTGTTTTTTGTTCGTTTAAAGACAACGCATCTCTAGACAGTGCAAGACCTCACCATCAAATAATAGTACTTGATTATAGTGCTATCTAATCCATGTCGCATATTATCTAACCATACACTAGGAGTGTTCAATGCCTGCATTACGTCAAGATATCGATCCAAACGGCTTATTAGAGTATTCAGTGGTTTACACCGATCGTGCGCTGAACCATATGTCAAAAG
The DNA here is from genome assembly GCF_014770435.1 of Psychrobacter sp. 28M-43. Classification (NCBI taxonomy): domain Bacteria; kingdom Pseudomonadati; phylum Pseudomonadota; class Gammaproteobacteria; order Moraxellales; family Moraxellaceae; genus Psychrobacter; species Psychrobacter noctis. Next base: position 229,568 of record NZ_CP061739.1, read on the forward strand.
CCTTTCAGCAAGTGATGAACGACCTATCTAGTGACCTAAAATCTGTGTATAACGCGGACGCCGTGGTGATCGTTCCTGGTTCTGGTACTTATGGTATGGAAGCAGTCGCTCGCCAGTTGGCAAATGATGAAGACTGTCTAATCATTCGTAATGGCTGGTTCAGCTATCGTTGGACGCAAATCTTAGAAAAAGGCAAAATCGCCAAGTCATCTACAGTGCTCACCGCCAATCGTGCCGATGACAGTGAGTCGCCAAAGCCGTTTGCTCCAGTCGATATCGATGCTGCCGTAGCCAAAATCAAAGAAGAAAAGCCAGCAGTGGTATTTGCGCCGCATGTTGAAACCTCATCGGGCATCATCTTATCAGATGACTATATCAAAGCGTTGAGCGAAGCTGTGCATAGCGTCGGCGGATTGTTAGTCATTGATTGCATCGCTTCAGGCTGTGTATGGCTAGATATGAAAGCATTGGGCATCGATGTGCTGATTAGCGCACCGCAAAAAGGTTGGAGCAGTACGCCGGGCGCTGGCTTGGTCATGTTAAGCGACGCTGCTGTCAAAAAAGTGGACAGTACTGAGTCTGATAGCTTTAGTATCGACCTAAAGCAATGGCTAAACATCATGCGTGCTTACGAAAATGGCGGTCATGCGTACCATGCGACTATGCCGACAGACAGCTTACGTCAGTTCCGTGATGCTGTGAATGAAGCAAAAGCAATTGGTTTTGATAAATTGTGTGACGCGCAGTGGACACTTGGCAAACGTATCCGTGAAGTATTAGAAGCCAAGGGCGTTGAGAGCGTCGCTGCCGAAGGTTTTAAAGCGCCTGGCGTTGTCGTCTCTTATACTGATCGTGAGGACATACATAAAGGTAGCGCGTTCGCTGAAATCGGGGTGCAAATCGCGGCTGGCGTACCATTAAAAGTGGGCGAGCCTGATAACTTTAAAACTTTCCGATTGGGTCTGTTTGGCTTGGACAAATTGACTGATATCGATGGCACAGTAGCGCGTTTTGAAACGGCACTTGATAAAGTGCTAGGCCAGTAAAGATACCAACTAAGAGGGCTGATAAAGATATTAATGTGATAGCTTATTAAGTCTTTTTCACTGCCCTTTTTAAAGCCTTTACAGTACAGTCTTTACAGTTATAAAAAATACTGAACCATTAGTGTCATGCTAGGTTCAGTATTTTTTTACCTTTTTATTATATTTTATAATATAATGTATTTTTATAAATTAATACTTAAGCACGTATTTAATAAACTTAATTAGGTAGTCCGTTATGAGCATACAAATAGACTGGCAAGCATTTACGCCGATCTCCTTGGTAGGGGGTCTGATGCTAGGCGTAGCGACGGTTATCTTACTGCTAGGTATTGGCCGTATAGCAGGTATCAGTGGCATCTTTTCAAGCCTACTAAAACCCAAGCGTGTAGAGATGTGGCAGGTGCTATTTATACTGGGTCTGGTCATCTCACCACTGCTATATCAGTTAGCAAGACCGCTACCTGAGGTAGCTATCAGTACTTCTTTGCCATTATTGATTGGTGCAGGGTTACTGGTCGGCTTTGGCACGCGCTTAGGTTCTGGATGCACGAGTGGACATGGTATCTGTGGTAATGCACGGCTGTCTCCACGGTCATTGGCAGCGACTGTCACCTTTATGCTGTTTGGGATTGTGACCGTTTATATCGGTCGTCACGTACTAGGCCTACTATAGCGAACTCATGGCAGATTGCCAGATGAAGACTGATGGCCAGGTTCATACGCGAACGACATATGATGGTTAATAAAAGATAATAATAGCGAGATACGACGATGCTAAAAAATATAATCGGATTGCTGGCAGGACTGCTGTTTGGACTGGGACTACTGGTGTCAGGTATGACCGATCCTATAAAGGTACAAGGGTTTTTGGACGTATTTGGTGCATGGGATATCTCCCTTGCTCTTGTGATGGGCGGTGGTCTGATCGTTGCTTTCTTCGGTGTGCGATTTGCAAAGCGTCAACAAAGCAGCTGGATTGGTACACCGATTGATATGCCAAGCAAAACTGTCATTAATAAAAAATTGCTTATCGGTGCGATGTTGTTCGGTATCGGCTGGGGGTTGGTTGGTATCTGCCCAGGACCAGGAATTGTATTGCTTGGTACTGGCCAATGGCAAGCCTATGTCTTTATCCCTGCGATGATTATAGGAATGCTAGTTTATCAGTGGCTTGAGCCTAAGCTTGGCTAATATAGTCAATTTTATATAAATAGGCGAGCGCTCAAAAAAGGTCAGCTACATATAGCTGACCTTTTTAATGAGTGTTAATTAATAATATGACTTAATAAGTCGCCGTTTTATTTAGCACTAGCGGTTACTTTTGGCGTTTCGTGTGCCAATGACTTTGCCGCTTGGCGTAGCTCAAACTTTTGAACTTTACCGGTACTGGTCTTTGGTATTTCTGCAAAAACAATATATTTCGGCACTTTAAAGCCTGCTAGATGCTGACTACAATGCTCCATCACCGTATCGCGTTGCAAGGTGCTGCCAGCGTGAATCTCGATAAAGGCGACAGGCACTTCACCCCATTTATCATGTGGCGCGGCGACCACAGCGCAGCTTTCAATCGCAGGTAGTTTATACAAGACGTTTTCTACCTCGATACTAGAGATATTCTCACCGCCTGAGATGATAATATCTTTTAACCTGTCCATGATTTTGATATAGCCATCAGGGTACTTAACACCCAAATCGCCTGTGCGGAACCAGCCATCAGCGAATGCTTCTTCGGTAGCCTTGCGGCTTTTTAGATAGCCTTTCATTATCATATTGCCACGTAGCGCCAGCTCACCCATCTCTTCTCCATCAGCGGCGACTGGTTCAGTCGTACCTTGCTTAAACACCTCAAACCCTGCCATCAAGTGAGAAGTCATACCTTGACGTGATTTCTTTTGGGCACGGGTAGCCACATCAAGCTCATTCCATTCTTCCTGCTCAGCGCAGACCGTCACTGGCCCATATACTTCAGTGAGACCGTAGACATGCGAGATATGAAAGCCCATTGCTTCCATTGCAGCCAGCATGGTTTCAGACGGCGGTGCACCAGCGACCCAACCTTTGACCGTATGGGTAATAGCATCTTTATACTCTGGTTTGCCGCCTGCAATCATATTGTGCACGACTGGCGCAGAGCAGTAGTGGTTAACTTGATGCTTGGCAATCAGCTGCAATATCAAATCAGCATCAATTTTTCTCAAGCATACATTGACCCCAGCACGCTCGGCGATGGTCCACGGAAAGCACCAACCGTTACAATGAAACAGCGGCAGCGTCCATAGGTACATCGGGTGTTTGGGCATGTCCCAATCTAAAATATTAGAGATAGCATTGAGAGTTGCGCCGCGATGGTGATAGACCACGCCTTTGGGCTTGCCTGTTGTCCCAGAGGTATAGTTCAGCGCAATAGCGTCCCACTCATCTGTCGGCATCTCCCAATTATCCAAGCTGTCTGAACTGGCTACCAATGTTTCATAACTCATGTGCCCAAAGCGCTCGACATCGACAGCCTTGTCCGTTGAGTGAATGACGATTAAGTCTGGAAAAGTCTCATCGATAATCTCAGCATGTTCAGCAAATTCGCTATCTAAAATTAAAACCTTTGCTTCGGAATGCTGCAAACAAAAGGTAAGTGCATTGATGTCGAGACGAGTGTTCAAAGTACAGAGGACGCCGCCTGACATCGGCACACCAAAGGCACATTCGACCATCGCAGGCGTGTTCGGCAGCATCACGGCTACGGTGTCATTTTTATCGATACCCAATTTGCGCAGGCCATCAGCCAGTTGACGACAGCGATTATAAGTCTGTTGCCATGTCTGAGTCAGGTTGTTGTGTTCTAGGTCGTCATAAATGATGGCAGTCTTATTGGGATAAACTTGCGCGCTGCGAATGATAAAGTCAATAGGGGTAAGTGGTTGATGGTTGGCGGCGTTTTTGCCGAGACCTGTATGGAAATCTGTCATGATGATAGTCCTTTATCGTATTTCTATAATGCGTCAGTATGTTCTTTAGTACAGTAATCTAGCATAGAAGTTATAGGTATAAATCGATATTTATCGATTTATACCTTAGTCTAATTTTTAGGTGACATTAAGCTAACGGTATATAATCTACCTCAAAAGTTGGCTAGGTTTTGTGGTGTTTGCTTAACCATATACCACAGTACCGTCTGATACACCGTCCCGCTCGTTATAGCAATTAATATAGTGCTCACTCATCAGTCGCTTGTCTGCATAGCTGACAATAATCGCGGTGTGTTACGATATCGATGATGCTAAACCCTTAGCCCGATTAATTCTAAAAAGCCGTTTTTAAGAAGTAGCCTCATAAACTATTCATAAGGAAAATGATATGTCTGCCAGCCATAGTGCCAATACGATCCAAACCGCTAGCACCAATGAACACTATCCGCATTTATTTGAGCCGCTAGATTTGGGCTTTACTACGCTAAAAAACCGTATGGTGATGGGCTCAATGCATACTGGGCTTGAAGACCGTTTTTATAATTACGGCAAGCTGGCGGCGTATTTTGCAGAACGTGCTAAGGGCGGCGTGGCAATGATGATTACTGGCGGTATCTCGCCTAACCGCGAAGGTTGGTTGTTGCCTGCTGGCGGAACGATGAATACTAAAGCTGACGTTATCAATCACCAGCGCGTCACCCGTGCTGTGCATAAGCACGACAGCAAAATCATCATGCAGATATTGCACAGTGGTCGCTATGGCTATCATCCTTTCGCCGTATCCTCTAGCCCGATTAAATCCCCAATCTCACCGTTTAAACCGCGTAAGATGAGCATCAAAAACATCGAGCAGACGGTCAAAGACTATGCTCGCTCAGCCAAACTTGCCAAGCAAGCAGGCTATGATGGCGTCGAAATCATGGGCTCTGAAGGTTATCTACTCAATCAGTTTTTATCAAGCCATGTGAATAAGCGTAAAGACATTTATGGTGGTGATATTCATGGACGTATGAAGTTCGCTGTCGACGTGGTCAAAGCGGTACGTGAGGCGACTGGCGAAGATTTTATTATTCTATTCCGTTTATCGGTGATTGATTTGGTCAAAGACGGTAACGTCATGGATGAAGTCATCACCGTGGCTAAGGCACTAGAAGAAGCGGGCGTGACCATCATGAATACGGGCATTGGCTGGCATGAAGCGCGTGTTCCGACTATCGTAACTAGCGTACCACGAGCCGCTTTCGTTGATTTCACCGCTGAAATCAAAAAGCATATTAGCATCCCGATGATGGCGGCCAACCGTATCAACATGCCAGAAACAGCAGAAGAGATCGTTGCGACTGGTCAAGCAGATATGATTCAGATGGCGCGTCCATTCTTGGCTGATGCGCATTGGGTCAATAAAGCCAAAAACGGTCAGACAGATCGCATTAACACCTGTATTGCTTGTAACCAAGCCTGCCTCGACCATACGTTCGAAAACAAACGCTCGACTTGTTTGGTCAATCCGCAAGCTTGTTATGAGACTGAATTGGTCTATAAGAAAACCAAAAAACCGAAAAAAGTCGCCGTCATCGGTGGCGGTGTCGCTGGTATGTCAGCCGCTCATGTGGCCGCTTTACGTGGTCATGACGTGACTCTGTTTGAAGCTAAAGATGTGTTGGGCGGGCAGTTTAACTACGCTAAAGTTATCCCTGGTAAAGAAGAGTTCTTCGAGACTATTCGCTACTATATTAATGAGCTTGAGCATCTAGGTGTTGAAATTAAACTGAACACCAAAGTTGATAAAGACATGCTTGAAAAGGCTAAGTTCCATCATGTCATCGTGGCAACGGGTGTCGTACCGAGGAATCTAGAAGGTAAGCTCGAAGGTGCTGAGCTGCCACAAGTAATGAGCTATGCTGAGCTGCTATCTGGCGAAAAAGCAGTGGGTAACACAGTAGCGGTCATCGGTGCTGGTGGTATTGGCTTTGATGTAAGTGAGTATCTGACAGCCAATCATGGTAAGTCGCTGGATGAAATTGGTCCTGAGGGACTAAAAGATCCAAGCTATCGCCCTGAGCCACAGTCAATCAGCGAGTGGCGCGAAGAGTGGGGCGTGACCAACGATACCGACTATCAAAGTGATGGTGGTCTGGTCAGACCAGCAGCGATTAAACCAATTCGCCAAGTTTATCTCATGCAGCGTAGTAAAGGCCGTCTGGGTAGTGGTCTGAACAAAACCTCAGGCTGGGTACATCGTGCGCATATCAAGTCTCACGGCGTGATCCAAGTCGCTGGTGTGCAATATGACAAAATCACCAACGAAGGTATCTGGGTGACTAACCCACAAGGTCAAAGCCAGTTATTACGTGTCGATAGCGTCGTTGTCTGTGCCGGTCAAGAGTCAGTCGTTGAGCTGATGCCAAATGTTGGTGATGCACCAGACGCGCAGTACCACTTAATTGGTGGTGCTAAGCTAGCAGCTGAACTAGATGCCAAACGCGCGATTCGTGATGGTGCTGAGGTCGCTGCTCAGATTTAAACTCTTTAGCATTAATGTTAAATAATGGACGGCGAGGGGGTATCTCTTGCCGTCCTTTTTTATTCAGAATGAAAGTTTGACTTATTAAATTGGATATTCAGTTCAGCTTATGTTTATTTTGAGAGAATAGAGTGATTTTGTTCACTTACTCACGCTCTAATACAATCCCGTCAAAATACCCTCGCATACCACAATGCAGTCTTCTATATTGATCATCCATATCTCTTAATAATAATTGAGTTTTACCCTTATGAAGTGCTGGATATAAGCGTAGCTCAACGTTTTTATCTGATTGATCATCGTTGATGACCCAATGGTTTTCTGACCATATGGCTTTACTCTCTCCCAAATCACAGGTATGAGCATTGGTAAAAATCAAAACGCCCTCGATAATAGAAAGATAAGGTTTATTAGCGACACTATGAATCGATACCGTGTTTTTTGCCTCTCCCGTATCTTCCCAGCGCTGAGTACCTGAATTATATATTGAGATTTGAGATGTTTGAGAAAACTTACCAAAGGCACTTTTTCTCGGTAAATCAGAAGGACTTAACTCATCTGAAAAATTCCAAGCCACACCGTAACTGCTTTGCGCTTCGATATACTCTTTATACTCGCGTATCAGACATTCTTCACTTTTACAGGTATCCCGTTGAAAATTCAGCCATAATTTTTGATCTATAATCACATTGTTTTTATAGCTTTTGCTGTCTTCTTCGTTAGCTGCATTATTGAGATTAGTCCTATACTTCTTTGCCATTACGTTATCAAGCTTAGAAAGCTCAGGACTGTCGCAAACTGTTTTTTCTACCCAGCTAGCAGCTTTGTTGCAATCAAAACTTGCTGAATTTGCATAAGTGGAAAGTAGGCAGGTGCCTAAAATACCGATTGTAGTGATGCATAACTTTTTCATATTACCCTCATTTTTTAGAGCTTGATTGTATTTTAAGAAAGCTACAACCGTGATATATGTGTCATCATCACTTTCTGTAAAAAACGAATCAGTCCATCCATCCTAGCCCAACTAACCAGCCTCATTCATCTACCAACTGCCAATATTTTCCATCGAAATCCAAGGCTCAATAGGTTCTAAGTCTTCGCCATTTTGTAGCAGCTCAATTGAGATGTTATTAGGGTCTTTAACAAAAGCCATATGGCCATCTCTAGGCGGTCTTAATATCTCGATCCCTGCCTGTATAAAGGTGTCGCACTGTGCGTATATGTTATCGACTCTAAAGGCAAAGTGCCCAAAATTATCGCCATTGGTATATTCTCTTTCATCCCAGTTGTGTGTCACCTCAATCTCTGGCGCACCCTCATGCGTTGCTAAAAAATATAAGCTGAATCTGCCTGATTCAGAGTCTTTCTTTCTTAGCAGTTGTAAGCCCATAAGGTCACAATAGAAAAATAACGTTTCTTCTAGTTTGTTGGTTCTAATCATTGCATGTAAGTACTTCATGAAAATACCTTAATATTGATTATTCATAAAAAATGGAGTAATGGTAGGGTGCTTGTTATGCATCATTAATATACAAAATCTCAGATGGCGTATGTATGGTATCAATACCGTTAATTACATAAAGCGCATTTGTGTCAGTAAATTTTTATCAACCAGTGCAAGCAGCACACTCTATAATACTTGCTAGATTAAATCTGATGTCGCAAAATCTTAACCTTCCATCTCTCCAACTAACCATTTTTCAAAATCACTAACTTGCGCTGCCAATTCAGGTTGCGAATTTGCTAGGTCATCGAGCTTGTTTTTAATCTCAAGCTTATTATATTTAACGCCAGTCAATGTATTCTTAAGCAGGTCGATAAGCTCAACATTTAGCGCATCAGAGAAGATGACAACTTCGGTAATCATTGCCTGCTTCACATCCATATGCACATCCATCATGCCCCAATCAAAGCGCGTCTCGATATGATGAGTAAACTCAGGTGTTTTACCAAAGCGCCAATCCCAATCTGCCATTTGCTGATAGTAAGCGTTTAGCGTCGGCTGCTTGGCAAGGCTGGCTTCATCTAACTGCTCAACCTGTGCAGTCTCTCCATGATATTCACAGAACGCTTCGATAATCGCATCAGACAGTATCTCGTGATTGATAGTCTCATTAAAATCTACCAAGTTTGCCACGCGAGCACGCACAGATTTGATGCCTTTCGCTTTAAGCTTTAATGGATGCGGGTTTAGATAGTCGCCAAGCTTTTGCATGTTGGCATTGACCAGCAATGTGCCATGATGAAAGCTGCGATCGGCTGCATGTCTAAATGCGCTGCCCGATATTTTGCGGTCGCCGACCTGCATATCGTTACGACCAGACAGCGTGGCGTCTATGCCGAGTTTTTTAAGCGCATTGATGATGACGATGAAGTTTGCTTCTTGGTCGTAAGCATCACTGGGCGATAAAAAGGTAAAGTTGGTATTACCTAAATCGTGAAACACAGCGCCGCCGCCGCTCTGACGCCGTGCTAAAAATACATCGTCTGCTTCCATCTTATCGGTTTTGCACTCTACCCATGGATTTTGCGAGCGTCCAATAACCACGGTCTCAGAGTTACGCCATAAAAATAGGGTATGAGAGTCGGGATTGAGCGTATTAAATATCCAATCTTCGGTGGCAAGATTAAACCAAGGATTGGTCACAGCAGACTTTAGGATGCGCAGTTTCATGTATTTGACTCTTTAGTAAACTGGGTTGGTGAGTAGGTTTTATGAATAAGTAACACCATTCTTACCGATGCAGGGTTGTAATTCAATGGCTGTCCAACAGGGAGGTTGATTTTATCAGTGGTTTTGTCAGTGGTGAAGACGTTGAGTATATAGAGAAAACGGTGAGAAAATTTCACAGAAGAGGGCGATAAGGTTGATGCTTTAGTTTTAGCGGACGGCAATAAAAGCCAAGCAAAACGCTCAGCTTAATTACAGTTTAAGACAATAAATCTTGAGAGTACTTTGCTCTATTTAGCACAAATCTCCCACTGCGATTTTGTACTAAGATAACATTGCATAACCGCTTTACCAGACTGCGCATAGGCATCACTGACAATACGCTGATTGGTTGGCAGACGATATCTGATGATCGCGGGCTCGTCATTGACGGTGGTCGTCCATCCAGTCACTTCATTACGGTCATTATAGTTTGCGCTGGTAGAGGTTGCCATTTTGCCAAATCCTGGCAGGTTATAGGAGACCTGTCTAAAACTATAACTCATCGCTGCACCCTCAGCGCCCTCATACTGACAGTTTAGCTTTTTTTGCAGTTTATCTTGCTTATAGACATAGCAAGTGGTCTCATCTGAGAACTGACCAACCCCGCAAAAACCGGCCGTTGCAACTGATATCATACCGATAAATAACGCTATCCTTTTCATAACCATTCCTCAATAATTTATAAATCCTACTAATGATGTTTGCCATCTATTTTTTGTATTGCCAAATACTAACCAATACCTTGTAGATAGTAGAAAATTAGTAAACAAATATCAACTAATATATTTTAAGAAAATCTTGAACTGATGTATTAAAGCTACTTTTAACATCAGTATTATTAAGAGTAGCTGTTATAAGGTAGTGATATAAGCAGGGTTTACTATGACCGTGAATCTATTTTTGTAGATATTGAGCTGATTGTTTACTTAAGGATGACTTTGGAGTTCTTTAGTATGTGAATAGAAAGGCGTTGGAATAAGCTAAAGTATAAGAAATATAGGATCAGCGCTGCTTGCTGTATGGTGCTTACTAAAAGGGATTTGACCAAATTTATAAATTATCAAAAGGTGAAAACCTTGAAACTGTACTAAAAAATTAATAAATGGATAAAAACTCACTATAAATTTTATAAAAAATTACCCATCAAACAATTAAAAAGTTATCATCATGAGTTTTTAATTACATGATAATTTTTACAACGCATCAGACGCTTATGACCGACACGAGTTGGCAAACGCAGTCTAAGCGCTTAATAGGATTAACCAATGACCAACCGTGACCTCATCATCTTTGTGACGCTCTCTTTTATGTGGTCACTCTCTTTCGTTTTTTATCGTATTGGTGTCCCTGAGTTTGGCTCATTGGCATTCGCCAGTTTGCGTGTGATATTCGCCGGATTGGTCATGTTGGTATTTGTATTATTAAATAAGAAAAACAGAGTAGGCATCAAGGAGCATTGGAAAATGCTAGCGCTCGTTGGCTTGTTTTCAGCAGCACTGCCTTTTGTGTTGTTCTCGTTTTCCGCGCAGTCAGTGAACGCAGGCGTGCTAGCCGTACTAAATGCCTCTGTGCCGATGATGAGTGGTTTTATCGCTAGAGTCTTCTTTAAAGATAGGCTATCAAAAAAACAAGCACTCGGTTTGGTCATCGGAGTGATTGGGGTAATCATACTGATGAGCGAAAGCTTATTTGGTGGCGGTGAGCCAGGCAAAGGGTTGGTCGAAGGTCTATTACCAATGGGCTACGCGCTATTAGCTTGTGTAGGTTATGCGCTTGGGGCCAACATCACCAAAAACTATCTGTACGAAGTATCGCCAGTCGCTATCACCGCAGGCTCACTCATTATCGGTAGTATCATTATGCTGCCTGTGGCTTTTAATGAGTTCCCTTATGGTAAAGATATCAGCATAAAGGCGTGGGTATCAGTGATCTGTATCGGTGTATTTTCGACAGCCATTGCGCTTATCTTTATGAATCAGCTGATTAAAAACATTGGCCCGACGCGTGCCACTAGTATTACTTTGGTTATTCCAATTTTCGCTATTATTTTAGGGTATCTACTGCTTGGTGAAGCCTTAAATATCCAAGCCATCATCGGTTCAATGGTGATATTGTTTGGTACATATTTGTCATTAGAGCTGTCTGTGAAAAAGATGCTACAACCAAAGAATCCCACGCGGGCGACGTGAGTTTAAGCTACGGTAAACTGTCTTTGTAGCCTGTAATTACAAAGATTCGAATATCTAAATGTTGGTGTTTCTGTTTGTAAATATTGCTTGGAATAATCGCATTTGCCCCCTATAAAGAACTCGGCTTATGAGTAGCGTACTTCGCAAATTATAGAACGATAGCTAAGTGCTACCTACTAATATAAGTGCTATTTATTACCAATAATAGTAAACCCGATAGTAAGGTTTAAAACAATAAACAGGGCTTTTTATGGCACACGATAATTTATTTGAAACCGTCGAAATGGGTACCCAAACCCTAAAAAACCGCATCATTATGGCACCGTTGACGCGTCTGCGTTCGGTTGAGCCAAGTGATGTACCAACAGCACTTGCAAGCGAATATTATTCACAGCGTGCAGGTTCTGGCTTGGTAATCACTGAGGCAACGCAAGTATCTTTCCAAGCGAAAGGCTATGCTGGCGCGCCAGGCGTTCATACCACGGACCAAATCACTGCGTGGAAAACCATCGTGGACAATGTCCATGCTAAAGGTGGCAAAATCGTAGTACAGCTATGGCACACGGGCCTAGTCTCTCATGAGAGCGTACAGCCAGACGGCAAAGCGCCTATCTCTGCTTCTAACGTTGATGTTGGTGTACGTACCTCGCTACGTGACAGCGATAACCAAGCCATTCGTGTAGATGCAACGCCGCCTCGTCCAGCCACACTTGAAGAAATCAAGCAAGTTATCGCTGACTTTGGTCAAGCAACTAAGAACGCTAAAGAAGCGGGTTTTGATGGTGTAGAGATTCATGGTGCTCACGGTTACCTATTGCATCAGTTCTGGGTTGAGCAAACCAACCAACGTGATGATGAATACGGCGGTAGCCGCGAAAACCGTGCACGCTTGACGCTTGATGTTATCGATGCGTGCGTAGACGCTTGGGATGCAGATCATGTTGGTATTCGTATTTCACCACTTGGTACGTTCAACAACGTAGAAGCTGGATATAACGAAGACGAAAATATCTGGATGATTGAGCAGATTAACAAACGCGGAATCATGTATCTGCATCTGTCAGAGCCAGATTGGGCAGGTGGTACGCCGTATAGCGAAGACTTCCGTAAGCGTGTGCGTGCGGCTTTTGATCAAATGATTATCGCAGCTGGTGGCTACACTGCCGAAAAAGCAGAGCAAAATGTAAAAGCGGGCTATATTGATGCTGTTGCCTTTGGCCGTGACTATATCGCCAACCCTGACTTGGCTGAGCGTATCCAAAAAGGCGCGCCACTCAATGAGCAGCATCCAGAGTCTTTCTATGGTGGCGGTGCTGAAGGTTATACCGACTATCCATTTTTAGACCAAGCGTAATAGTTGGATTTTTGGCTAAATAACGCAACATAAAAAAGCCGCTTAACTATCGATAGTTGAGCGGCTTTTTTTATGCGTAGATTTTCATTATTTACCGAAAATGCCTATTTGATAATCACGAAAGGTTTGACGTAGTTCTTCTTGAGTATTCATGACAAAGGGGCCATGACCTGCGACTGGCTCACCGATTGGCTCGCCGCTTAGCAGTAGCAATTTGATAGGAGTGTCGTCATCGCTAGTTGTAGGGTAGGTCAATTCGATAGTATCAGTAGCAGGTGATGATGGATGTTCAGATTGAGTGCCTACATGATTTCGAATAGGCGCTGAAAATTCTATCAAACTCCCTGCGCTGACGGCTGTACCGTTGACCAATACTTGACCTTCTTGTACCAGCAGTAGGGTGTTGTGCGTTTTCGGCGCTTGTAGCGTGGTTGTACCTGCTGTATGTAGCTCAATATCCCACATATTGACTGGCGTAAAGGTCGTTGCTGCTCCCGTTATCCCATGCCAGTCACCGGCAATAATGGCAGCTTGGCCGATGACAGTTTGCTCGTCGCTATCGTCTATCAGATCAACGATAGGCATGTCAGCACGTTTGATAGATTGATATTTGGGGTCGGTCAGTTTGTAGGCGCTTGGCAAGTTGACCCATAACTGCACCATGCTAAAGACGCCGCCACGTTGACCAAAGGCTTCAGAGTGGAACTCTTCGTGCAGAATACCGCGACCCGCAGTCATCCACTGTACATCACCTTCTAAAATATCGCCGCGCCCACCTGTCGAGTCTGCATGACTAATCTCACCTGAATAAGCGATGGTTACGGTTTCAAAACCTTTGTGTGGATGCAGTCCAACACCATGCGGTTGCAGCTTATAATCAGGATTGGGTGAAAAGGTCGTAGGCTTACCGTAGTCAAATAGTAAAAAAGGATCGGTATGGCTATAGTTGAAATCAGGATTGTCATCGAGATGATTGATTAGGGTTTTTACAAAAAAACCGTCACCTACCCAATGCGGCTTTTTATCACCATGAATATGCTTGATTGGACGCATGGATTACCTCATAAGTCTAAGTGGCATTACTATCAATAGGATGAATGCCTTAGGTTAATTCTACTATAAAAATAGACTTATGTTGTGTTTATTCTCATTGCTCTTTAAGATTACTGTCTAAAACCATTCAACTATCATCAAACATACTGTCAGCCATTATCTGAGTAGTAGTCAATTATTCAAATGCTAACAGACACTAAAGCCACTATTATCGCTATAAATAGGGAGGCCATGGATGTTATTAAACGACTTCACCACTGACAAAACCACTGGCCCAAGCCCATTGAAAATTATAGCCGCCAAGCCAGCCAGTCACGTCGAGCACCTCACCGATAAAGTACAAGCCATCTTGCAAGTTGCTTTGCATTGTTTTGGAAGATACCTCGTCAGTAGTGACGCCGCCGCGTGTGACCTCAGCGGTACGGTAGCCTTCTGTACCAGAGGGCTTGAGCTGCCAGCCATTGAGCGTAGCCCCAAGTTCTGTAAGGCGCTCGTCTTTAATGTTGGCAAGTTCTGTATCTTTGATGTCTTCCCACAGATGCGTCTGTAGCGCTGCTAATAGCTTCTTGGGTAGCGCATTGTCTGTGTTTTCTGCCAATACGGTACGAATTAGTTGGCGTGGATGCGATTTTTTGCGAGCAAGTAAAAGTTCAGTGACGTCTATTTCAGGCAACAGATTGATACTGATGGTTTCGCCAGTCTGCCAATAGTTGGATAGCTGTAGCATGGCAGGGCCAGAGAGACCGCGATGGGTAAATAAGACGGGCAATTTAAAAGAGATACGCTCGTTACTGGCAATAACTGGCAGACTGATACCAGCCAAGGCATGAATAAGCTCGCCTGTTTTATCAGTGAAAGTAAACGGCACGAGACTGGCGTCAGTAGGCACGAGCGTATGTCCGAACTGCTGTGCCAACTCATAGCCGATACCACTTGCTCCCATGGTCGGGATAGACAGGCCACCAGTAGCGACCACCAAAGACTCACAGCTATAGCGTTTTTGCGCGGACTGAGTGCCGCTCGCGATGTCTTTTTTACCAAGCTTTTTGCTCGTCGTTAGATAAAAGCGTTCGCCGTTATCATGAGCAGCAGTTTTAACATGATCAATTTGAGCATTAAGCTTTACTTGTACGCCTACGGCCGCGCATTCATCTAGCAGCATAGATAAGATATCTTGTGCCGAGTCGTCACAGAATAGCTGACCATGTTCGCGCTCATGGTAGGCAATCTTATGCGACTCTACCATGCCGATAAACTCCCAACTCGGGTAACGACTCAGCGCCGATTTGCAGAAGTGGGGATTGGCACCGATAAAATGCTCAGGCTCCACAAAGTAATTGGTGAAATTACAGCGACCACCACCCGACATCAAAATCTTTTTGCCAGCTTTATTGGCATGATCCAACACCAATACGCGGCGACCGCGGCGACCAGCAGTCAGTGCGCAATACAATCCTGAAGCACCAGCACCGATGATGACGACGTCATAGTGATTATCAATGGATTTCTTAACTGACGATGGATTACCCGCTGATGAATTGCTTGGCTTAACTGGCTTTGCTTGTTTTGGCATTTGACTCATGATGATGACTTATAGAGTAGGTTTGGATAGACGATATAAAGTAGCTAATTATACCATGGCAATAATGGCGGTGTTTTTAGGTGAGTAATATAAATAGCTTTTGCCGCTTGCTATAAATCATTGAATAACTTTGATTTTTCTATAGACAATAATTCATGGTTGGTATAATGTGAATATATGAATATTATTCGCTACTACTGCTGCCATATTGATTGCTTACTAAAACGCTAGTCGTTTTGATACAAAGAAAATGAATTTCTTTACAAGTAGTTGATGAAAAAGTCAGTCGATTGAACCGCTTATTCAAACATTGTCACGGATGATAATGTTAAGACAAAAGGGACTTTATGGATATCCTACAACTGCTCATTAGCGGGATTGCTAATGGTTGTATCTATGGGCTGTTAGCGCTGGGTTTTGTACTCATTTACAAAGCTTCAGAAGCGGTCAATTTCGCCCAAGGCGACATGCTTATGCTCGGTGCCTTTTTGGGCATATCTTTCATCAATGCCGATCAGGCAAACCTTCCCTTCTTATTAGGCATCACCTTTGCTGCTGTGATCATGGGTGCATTTGGCTACTTACTAGATCGCTTTATCCTACGTGGTATTTTTGGTCAACCGCAATTTGCGATGGTCATCCTGACCATCTCGCTTGGTTTCCTAATGCGCTTTGTCGCTGGTGTCATCTGGGGACATAGCCCAGTCTCATTACAGACACCATTTTCAGGCAAGATGTTGGCATTAGGCTCGCTGAGTATCGCTTATGTTGACATCATTATCATCATATCTACTATCGCATTAACCTCCATTTTGTACTTCTTTTTTGCCCACACGCGACTTGGTATTGCGATGCAAGCCAGCAGTCAAAACCAAATGGCAGCCTACTATATGGGTATTCCCGTCAAGCGGGTCAATGGTATCGTTTGGGCTTTGTCAGGAGTGGTTGCCGCACTTGCCGGCATACTATTTGCGGCCAAAGGTGCCATTGAACCTTCTGTCGGATTACTGTTCGGTATCAAGGCCTTTGCCGCTGCGGTAATCGGTGGCTTAGGCTCCTTGCCTGGTGCGCTGGCAGGCGGATTGCTAGTAGGGGTGATAGAGCCCTTTGCTGGTCGTTATCTACCGCTAGGTCTTAGTCAAATTGCGCCTTATGTGGTTATGTTGATCGTACTAATCGTACGTCCGGGCGGTATTTTTTCTCAGGTCAAACAGAAAAAAGTATAGAAGCTTTGATCCAAGGAAGCTTTGATTCAAGGATGACAAAGCGGCCTCCAAATCTTTTCAAGGATGAGTACTGCCCATGAAAGCTCAGTTTAAACACAGCTATGATCAAGATATCAATATCTTCGATGACAAAAGCCAACTCATAAAGTATGGCGTGCTTCTCTTGCTACTACTAATGGCGCCTTGGTTGTTGAGCAACTATTACATCAGTGAGCTTAGCGCCATATTGATTTGGTCTATCTCTGGATTGGGTCTGATGCTCTTGACCGGGCACACCGGACAGGTCAGCTTAGGTCATGCCGCCTTTATGGCGATAGGGGCATTTAGCCATATGGCACTGATGGCTCGAGGGTGGAATTTTTTCCCTGCTTTGATTGCCTGCGCACTCATCACTGGGGTTATCGGCGCTATCATTGCCAGACCTATCCTACGAACTAGCGGTATCTATTTAGCCATCGCAACCTTAGCGCTTAGTATTATCGTCGAGGACATCGCTATCGTGGCTGAGCCTATTACTGGCGGCATCTCTGGTACCTTTGCTTCTCCCATTAACCTCTTTGGCTACACCATCGATCGTTATATCACGCCAAAAGCATTTTATTACTTATGCCTCGCGCTCGTGGTGCTAGTTACCTTAGGGTATATCAACTTACTCAGAAGTGGCACAGGACGATCGTTCTTAGCCATCAGAGACAGCGAAGTATCCGCCCGCGCGCTTGGCGTCAATGTACCGCAAGCCAAAACGCTAGCTTTTAGCATATCTTGCGCGATTACCGCTATTGGCGGCGCTATGTACGGGCATTTTGTGCAAGCGGTCAATTATGAGAGCTTCACCGTTATCATCTCTATCACCATCCTACTGCAAATTGTCATTGGCGGTTTGGGCTCCATACATGGTGCGTTTTTTGGTGCTGTCGTCGTTGTCTTATTGCCACAAGTGATTGCTATCTTGGGCGATATGGTTGGTCAAGGTGCGGGCTCTAGTATCACCAGTATTCCTGGTATTGATACGGCGCTGTTTGCCTTAGTTATTGTCATCATGATCATCTATGAGCCACGCGGTATATACGGTATTTGGATCAAGATACGGACTTGGTTTCAGATGTTTCCGTTATATCGAAAAGGACTGTTTCGCCGTTCTAAAACTTATCTTAAAACGGAGCGTATGCGATGAGCTTATTAAAAGTTGACTCCTTATCTATCGCGTTCGGTGGTGTGAAAGCCGTTGATGACATTAGCTTTGAGGTAAACGAGGGCGAGGTATTCACTATCGTAGGACCTAATGGCGCTGGTAAATCTACGATTTTTAACTTAATCAGTCGCTTGTACGAGCCGCTTAGTGGTCGTATTACCTTTGATGACACTAATATTACCAAGCTACCTGCTCACGATATCGCAAAACTGGGTATCGCCCGTACTTTTCAAAACATTGAGTTATTTGATCACTCAAGCGTGCTTCAAAACCTACTTATCGGCCGCCATTCACAACGCAATACGTCATGGATACAGGACTTATTGTTTTTGCCAAAGGTGCGCCGTAGCGAGCGCGAGCATCGTTTGCAAGTTGAAAAAATCATAGATTTTTTAGAGTTAGCGCCTTATCGAGATAAGTTGATTGCAGGTTTGCCTTACGGTATTAGAAAGGTGGTTGAGATTGCGCGCGCACTAGCCGCTAACCCCAAGCTTATTTTGCTCGATGAGCCAGCCTCTGGTCTTAGCGTAGAGGAGACGTCCGAGATGGCATGGTGGATTGAGGATATGCAGAAAGATCTTGGCTTGACTATCTTGATGGTAGAGCATGACATGAGTCTTGTGAATCGCGTATCAGATCGCGTATTGGCCGTCGCTGAAGGGAAATTTTTGGCTCAGGGCACGGCAGCTGAGGTACAAGCCAATCCACAGGTTATTGAAGCCTATCTTGGACAGGAGAGTGTGTAATGTCAGCTATTAAAAAGCCGCTATCCTCTGCCGCGCCAGCCACTGAAATGAACTTGGTCGACTCCGAAGTAAAAAACAACGTGCTTGAGGTGCGAAATCTAGAATCCGCTTATGGTCCAGTGATGGCATTGAGAGGCGTGAGTCTAGAGGTGCCGGAAGGCAAAGTGGTCACGATTTTGGGTGCGAATGGGGCGGGCAAGACGACGCTAATGAAAACCATCTCGGGGGTTATCAATCCTCGCAAGGGCGCAGTATGGTTCCACGGAGAGCGTATCGATGGTACTGAACCTGATCGCTTGGTCAAAAAAGGACTGTCGCACGTACCCGAAGGGCGCGAGGTATTTCCTTTTTTGAATGTCGCCGAAAATTTAGCGATGGGCGCTTATACTCGGCGTGACAAGTCTGAGATACAGCGTGATGTCGAGATGATATATGAGTATTTTCCTATTCTAAAAGATCGCCGTACACAAGCAGCGGGCACGATGTCTGGTGGTCAGCAGCAGATGCTCGCTATCGGTCGAGGGTTAATGTCACGACCATCTCTTATGCTACTCGATGAGCCATCTCTTGGACTGTCTCCATTATTGGTACAGGAGATATTTGCCATTATTCGACGATTAAATAAAGAACAAGGCGTCACTATTCTACTGGTTGAACAAAACGCCAGAGTTGCCTTGGCAGCAGCGGATTACGGTTACGTGTTAGAAACAGGGCGTATTGTCATGGCAGGCTCAGCGGACAAATTAATGCACTCTGATGATATTAAAGAGTTCTATTTGGGACAAACCAAAGATAACACTGCGGAAGCCACTCGGTGGAAACGCAAAAAGACTTGGCGATAATAATCATGACGACCTCTATTGATATTGATGTTAATACTGAAAATAATACTTCACTTTCTCCTACGGATGCGGCAGACATGAAAGAAACATCTGCCGCGCCAGTATCGTCTCACGATAATTCTAAAAATTATGATTACGATACGGGTCGAAAGATACACAACGCGCCTTTCGATCATCCGCCTCAAATCCTAGAAGGGTGTGATACGTTGAGCAAACTTTGGCGACAAGTTTGCTTGAGCCGAGGCGACAGGATTGCTCATCGCGAAAAGAGCTTTGGTATTTGGCAGAGTTATAGTTGGCTAGACTATTACCATCATAGCTGCGATATCGGCATGGCACTCGTCGAGCTTGGCCTGAGTAAAGGCGATACTGTCTCTATCTTGAGCGAAGACAATAAAGAATGGCTTTATTTTGATATGGGTGTCTGCGGCGTAGGCGGAATACCCAACGGTGTCTATACGACAGACAGTCCCGAGCAGCTTGCTTATATCCTAAATGATAGCCACTCAAAGTTTTTGATTGTAGAAAATGATGAGCAATTACATAAGTTTTTAGAGATTCGTGAACAGACGCCTAACGTTAAAAAAGTCATTGTCCTTGACCGTAAAGGTTTGCGTAGCCTAGAGGATGATCAGGTTGTTTTCCTCGATGAGCTATACACGATTGGTCGAAGTATTGATAACGCAAGAGAGCGTTTTAGCGATTATATCGATCAAGGCACATCTAATGACATACGTACTTTAATCTATACTTCTGGCACAACAGGCAATCCAAAAGGTGCGATTTTAACGCACGCCAATGTCCTCTTTGAGCTCAAAACAAGCATAGATATCCTCCCTATATTGCCCACTGATGAGCAGCTGTGTTTTCTGCCTTTATGCCATGTACTCGAACGTTTAACGTCAGTAGATCTGCCTATCCATCGAGGCTGTATTGTTAACTTTGCTGAGAGTACAGAGACGGTATTTGAGAATATGAAAGAAGTCTCACCTGATACCTTTACCGCTGTGCCCAGACTGTGGGAAAAAATGTACGCCTCTATCAGTAATATGCGTAGCGACGCCAGTGCACTCAATGGCTGGGCTTTTGATCAGGCCATAAAAGCAGGCCATGACTACGCTGATATCGTGATGGCAGGCAATACTCCTACGACAGGTCAACGACTGCGTTACGAGTTTTGGAACAGACTGGTACTATATAAAATCCGTGACCTTATAGGTATGAGCAATATTCGTCGTGCCACTACGGGTGCTGCGCCCATATCGCTAGATATTATCCGCTGGTTTCATGCGATAGGGGTGCCTATCTATGAAGGCTATGGCATGACCGAAAGTGCGGGCGTGATATCGGTCAATACGCCTGAAGCACAGATGGCTGGCAGTGTAGGCAAGGCACTACCAGACTCTGAAGTCCGTATCGCCGATAATGGGGAGATACTCGTAAGAGGGGCTAACGTGTTTGCAGGTTACTGGAATAAGCCAGAAAAAACCGCTGAGGACTTACGTGATGGCTGGCTACATACTGGCGATGTCGGTGAGATAAAAGAGGGCTATATATTCATCACGGGTCGTATCAAGGACATCATTATCACCGCAGGCGGCAAAAATGTCACACCAGCTGCGATTGAAAGCAAACTTAAATTCTCACCTTATATCTCAGATGCGGTCGTCATTGGCGATAAGCGAAAGTATTTGACTTGTCTGATCATGATAGATCAAGAAAACGTCGAAAAATATGCGCAAGACAATCAAGTGATGTTTTCTGATTTTCGCTCGTTGTGCCATGCGCCAGAAGTCATCGCCTTGATAGATGACGTTGTACAGTCTGCTAATGAAACCCTAGCTCAGGTAGAAACCATAAAGCAATTCAGGCTTATAGATGTGCTGCTCAGTCCTGAAGATGACGAATTGACCGCGACGATGAAATTGAAAAGAAACTTGGTTGAGAAAAAGCATCATGCTCTCATCGACTCTATGTACTGATCTAGCTCTTTATCACAGTTTAGCTTAGTACCGTTCAGCTTTTTTGAAGTCGTCTCAACCTCGTAAGTATTAATCTCAAGAGCATCAAACTAACAGCGACGGAGTCGCAAGGAGAAAGGCAATGAAATGGACATTCAAGACCACGCTACTAGCACTCACAGTCGGTACGATGGGTCTAGTGGGGTGTAGTGATCCAGAAACGACCGCAGCGACGGGCACTGATACTGAGGCTGCTACATCTACTTCTACAAGTGACATGCCAGTACAGGGCGTGACCGATACTGAGATTATCTTAGGCGGTGCAAATGATTTATCGGGTCCGTTTGCTGGATTTGGTAATCCTGCCGTCGCCGCAGCCAATATGTATTTTGATGAAGTGAATGCGGCAGGCGGGGTCAATGGTCGAAAGATTCGCTATATCGTCGAGGACCATTCTTATCAAGTACCAAAGGCCGTACAGTCTGCGAACAAATTGGTCAGCCGCGATAAAGTGTTTGCCATGCTGATGTCGCTTGGCACACCGCACAACTTAGCGAGCTTCCCTATTATGGATCGCGCCAATGTTCCTAGTATCATGCCGCTCACTTTTGCGCGAGCCATGCAAGAAGAAGGGGATTTCAATCGTCGCTATACCGCTGGTAGTACCTATTATGATTCAATAAAGTTAGGTATGGAGTACCTTATTGCCGAAAACAAAGTTAGCAATTTATGTGTCATGTATATCCCATCAGATTATGGTGAAGAGACCAATGAGGCGGCTAAGGATATCAGCGATAACAATCCTAACGTCACCCTCGTTCAGTCCAGCTCACATCGTCCTGATGAAACAGACTTTGCTGGGGCAATGGCCAAGTTAAAAGACGCTAAATGTGAGCTTATTGCCTTATCTTTAACCATTCGCGGTGCTATTACAGCGGTAGGTACGGCAAATGCTATGGGCTGGAGTGATGTGAAATTTATCGCTCCTGTCACTGGTTTCCATCCTGCAGTTGCAGCGGCACCAGG
Organism: Psychrobacter sp. 28M-43; assembly: GCF_014770435.1. Classification (NCBI taxonomy): domain Bacteria; kingdom Pseudomonadati; phylum Pseudomonadota; class Gammaproteobacteria; order Moraxellales; family Moraxellaceae; genus Psychrobacter; species Psychrobacter noctis. The sequence goes on from NZ_CP061739.1 coordinate 251,985, forward strand.
TGGCGCAAGTGAAGGCCTATACTCTGTGTCGTACTATAATGATTTGGCACTAAGAGCGAATGAACCTGAGACTAAGGCTTGGGTTGAGAAGTTTGAAAAAGCCACAGGAGAGGAAGTATCAGCAGGTGCTATTCTTGGTTATCTAGCTGCCAAAGTAACCGTTGACGGTCTATCCGCAGCAGGTCCTGATCTAAATGCTGACACTTTCAATAAGGGTCTTGAGACTGTCAGTTTTGTCGATGGCGTTACAGGATCTACAGTTGCCATCACGCCTGAGAGCCATGTCGCGATTAATGATATCTACTTGTCACAAGTACAAAATGGTCAATGGAAAACGGTGACGCAGCTTAAATAATACATCCTAGGTGTTTAGAGAATTTTGGATAGCAGCAAGCCATACATAAGTATGGCTTGTGTCGTTTATACGCTTTGGGCTTGGTAATAATTTTATTTTATATGTTAACTATTTTATGATTATTTATAAGTCCAAAACCCTTCTTAATACAAAATAAGCCATGAGCTACAAACAATAGAAATTGACTAGAGTGATGAGTCAACTTCCTTATAGCGACTAGATTATTTGTGCCTAAACATACAGATGTACAGTGAAATTGTTATGTTTGGCTTTTGATGTCTTGCAACCGTCACGCTTATTTGTCAAACTAACGATGAGTGTCACACATTATGGAAGATGACTCTTATCGCTTACATGGGGCGCGTCATAGACGTTTATCCGTGTAAGTCATAATAATTAAAAGGGACCCAACACTATGACTCAGAAATCATTTCCTATCTCAGCCGAGTTTATGGCTGCTGCCAATACCACACCTGATAAGTACCTTACAGACTACCAGCAATCTATCGAATCACCCGAAGCCATTGATGCTTTTTGGGCGAAGCGTGCTGAGCTAATCGACTGGATAAAAAAGCCGACCAAAGTCAGTAACGTCAATTATGACTTAGATGATTTTCGCATCAAGTGGTTTGAAGATGGTGAGCTGAACATTTCAGTCAACTGTCTTGATCGTCACCTCGAAGAAAACCCATACAAGCCTGCTATCATCTGGGAAGGTGATCACCCTTCACTGCACAAAATCATTTCTTTTAAAGAGCTACATGAAGCTGTCTGCCGTTTGGGTAATTCATTGCGCAAGCTTGGCGTTGTAAAAGGTGACCGCGTAACGCTATATATGCCGATGATACCGGAAGCTATGGTAGCGATGCTGGCATGTGCGCGTATCGGTGCGGTGCATTCAGTGGTGTTTGGTGGTTTTTCTGCCGAGAGTCTGGGCAATCGCTTGATAGATAGTCGCTCAAAAGTTGTTATTACCGCTGACGAAGGTTTACGTGGCGGCAAGCACACACCGCTTAAAGCCAATGTCGATCACGCACTCGACATGGATGGTACTGAGAGTGTCGAAAAAGTCATCGTCGTTCATCGTACGGGTAACTCTATACCGATGAGTGGCCGCCGTGATGTGTGGTATCACAATTTGGTCGATGGTCAATCAGAGATCTGCGAGCCTGAAGTCATGAACGCCGAAGACCCGCTATTCTTGTTATACACCTCTGGTTCTACAGGTAAGCCAAAAGGTGTAGTGCATACTACAGGCGGCTATATCACCTATGCTATCTCAACGTTCCGTGATGTGTTTGATATCAAAGAAGATGACGTCTATTGGTGTACGGCAGATGTGGGCTGGATTACTGGTCACACGTATTCAACCTATGCACCACTGGCCAATGGCACGACAACGGTAATGTTTGAAGGTGTACCAGAGCATCCAACATGGGCACGTATCGGTCATATTATTGATAAGCATGACGTGACTATCCTATACACTGCACCAACAGCCATTCGAGCAATGATGAAAGAGGGCGATGCTTTCGTTCGAGAGTCGGATCGTTCTAGTTTGCGTCTGCTAGGGTCAGTCGGTGAGCCCATCAACCCAGAAGCGTGGGACTGGTATTACAATGTCGTCGGTGATGGTAAATGTCCTATCGTCGATACATGGTGGCAGACCGAGACTGGTGGTATCTTAATGGCGCCAATACCAGGCACGGTCGATCTCAAACCGGGCGCGGCAATGACACCGCTATATGGCGTCAAACCAGAAGTCGTCGATAGTGATGGTGCGATTTTAGAAGGCCCTGCAGAAGGCAATTTGGTGATCAGTAGCGGTTGGCCGGGGCAGATGCGTACCATCTACAATGATCATCCACGCTTTTTGAAGACTTACTTTAGCGATTATCCGGGTCATTATTTCACAGGTGATGGCGCTCAGCGTGATGAAGATGGGCATTACTGGATTACCGGTCGTGTCGATGATGTACTCAACGTGGCAGGGCATCGCTTAGGCACAGCAGAGATTGAAAGCGCCGTGGTTGCGCATCCTGCAACTGCTGAAGCTGCGATCGTCGGTATGCCGCATGAGATACGCGGTACAGGTATCTGTGCATTTATCATTCTAAAGTCAGGTGAAGAAAAGACCGACGATCTAAAAGCAGAATTAAAACGCCATGTGCGTGCCGAGATTGGACCAATTGCGACTTTAGATGCCATCTATATGGTCGATGCACTACCAAAAACGCGCTCAGGAAAAATCATGCGCCGTATCTTGCGTAACCTTGCAGCAGGGCAATATGTGGGACTGGGTGACCTATCTACGCTTGCCGATAGCTCGGTGATTAATGACTTGGTCGAAGAAGTAAAAGCAGGCCGCGGAGAGTAGGTCAGTCTGCTAACGACCCTGTATTGTTAAGGATAGTTATTCAGTACTAGCCATTAATATTTGCACATCAAAGTTGAATAAGAGCCATGTTATCGAGAATAGCATGGCTTTTTTACGTAGACGATATTGATATTGAGTCACTTTGAAGGTTCAATAATGCTAACAAGACAACATCGCTACCATTTTAATTGACGATTAATTGACGAGTCACTCGGTACTTACTAGGCTAACTAATTAATATAGTAGCGACTCATAAATACTTTATAAGGTCTACTGTCATTATGACTGATCATGCTTTGTGCTTAACTGTTCTATCTGCCCCAAAGATCGCCATCATCGGTGGTGGCCTGACGGGTTTGCTCACCGCAACACTATTAGAACGCGCGTCAAACCAATCAAGCTCGTCATCTAACACCCCGCAAATCACTATCTTTGAAAAGTCACGTAGTGTAGGCCGTTTAGCGACCCGCTATCGCAGCGATAGTAAAACTGATAAAAACTGGCAATGGTCGTTCGGTGCGCAGTTTTTTACTGCGAAAACTGCTGACTTTCAACAATTTATCGCGCCTTGGTTAGATACAGGGTTACTACAGCCGTGGTGTGCCGAAGTGGTTGAGTTAACGCCATCAAGTGACAATGAGCAACCGCCTAATATCCAAAGCAAAGAGCAATGGGACGCGGTGCATGCACGCTATATCAGCATACCAAAAATGACCAGTTGGGGCCGTGAATTGGCCGCCGCGCTTAAGTACACGACCATAGTATTTAAGACCCGTGTCGCACCGCTCGCTCAGTATTTACAGTATCAAAATCAGCAGCAGTCTCAGCACCAAACTTTTAATCAAAACAGTAAGCAAACTGAGCTATTTGACGAAACTGGAGCCAGTCTGGGTTGGTTTGATTGGGTTATTTACACAGCGCCAAATGGTCAGGCATTAGAGCTAATGGCAGATAGCGGTTTTGCTCAACAAGACAAAATTACTAAACCGCAAATGCAAGCCTGCTATACGCTGATGCTTGGTTGGGATGATGTGCAAAAGCTACCTGAAACATTAAATGGCCAACTAGCACCGCAATGGGATGTCGCTTATTTAAATAGCGCTATTCTTGATAGGATATTCATTGAGCATAAAAAGCCTGCTCATGGTGAACTACTACCAAGTGTCACCATTCATGCACGTAATGACTGGTCAGAATCCCACGTCGATGATGATATGGAGTTGGTAAAAGAACAATTATTACAGGCGGCAAAACAAGCATTAAACTGGAATGAAGACAGCGCACCTAGCCAAACAGATTGTCATCGTTGGCGCTATGCAGCTACTATCGTAAATAAGGATACTGAAGAGTTGGGCATCTTAATCGATGCAACCAAACAATGGATCGTCAGTGGTGACTGGTGTGCTAAAGGTAATATTGAAAGCTGCTATCGAATGGCGCAGCAAACCGTTAAGGCAATCATGCAAATACAGTAAGCGTAATACCTATGTTCGTTACTTTGCATCGTTTAGAACTGAAGCTTATTTTAAAGCTAGTATTTAAGCATTATTTGGACAATAGAAAACTCGATACTTAGCAAAACGTAAGCAAAAAAAAGGCCCACAGAGGAGGTACTGTGGGCTGAGGAAAACGGGTCATGTATTAGCTACACAGGCCGTGGTCAAGAGTTGTTGTAATTATTGGTGCTCTCTACTGTTATTTATAAGGATAATAATTATCAATACAATAGGTGGAGATATTTAACTATTAATATTTACTGATTTAAGTGTACAAGTGTTCTGGTACAGTCGCTATGATAGCTCAATTGAATGCTGTCTGGCGGTTTTGGTTACAGTATATTACGTTGTAAAAATCCAAAAGACGCAAAGACTGGTATGAAGCACTGATATTTAGAGTAAGTAGCGGAGCTTTATGATTAAATTATTAATAAAGGCTTCCAATAATTTCAATAGCTTATGTCGATAGGAGAGCATCTAGTCACTCTTGATACCTTTCTTGATATCTTTGATAACTCAATCGCTGCAGAGATGGCATGACGCCTTGTCCGAAAAATGCTAAGCTATCTGCCATTATTATGTTCATATTAAACTGGGTTTGCCATGACTGACAGCACGCATTTGCATACGCAGGAAGAACCGCCAAGTTCGAAAAATACCAAAAGTATTTTTAACTTGCCTAACAACCTTACGATTGCGCGTATTTTGATGATTCCGCTATTTGTCGCGATTGCTTATTGGCCGCCAGCCATGGGTATCGGTATGCCTGCGATTTCAGATAATGTCATTGCGCGCGTTGGGATGAGCGAGTTTAGCGATAGCTTATTACGCCATTTATTATTGACCGGCGTCTTTATTATTGCCGCGATTACTGATTGGCTCGATGGGTATTTTGCTCGTAAACTAAATGTCATGTCAGCCTTTGGTCGATTTTTGGACCCTGTTGCTGATAAATTAATGGTAGCTGTAGCGCTCATCGTTCTTGTACAGTGGCATCCTAATATCATTATGGCGATAGCGGCTATTGTCATTATCTCGCGTGAGATCGCGGTATCAGCATTACGCGAATGGATGGCAGAGTTGGGCAAAAGCACTAGCGTCGCAGTATCTTATGTAGGCAAACTAAAGACTACGTTCCAGATGGTAGCAATTACCGTACTATTGCTTAATTGGCAGTCGCTTGAAACCATCGGTTATGTATTAATGGTCGCCGCTGTGATACTTACCTTATGGTCGATGATGATTTATCTAAAAGCAGCTTGGCCTTATTTAAAGCAAAGCGGATAACTCCATAAGACAAAAGTAATCAGCTCAAAACTTAAACAATAAAAAACGCCAGTCGCATTAGCCACTGGCGTTTTTGTTTTTACTGCTTAAATGCAGATAAATTATAGCGTTACTGAGTTGTTTTCGCCTAAGTTGGTCGCTTTCTTACCGTCCATTACTGCAGCAGTGGTCATCTTAAACATATTGACTACTGAGCTACCGCTTAGCCAGTACTCTGCACCGTGTGGGACGACTTTGATTAACTGTACATTTGGATCTTCTTTACCTTGCTCATAAAACGCATTGTAAATTGGCGACCATAGCTCGTCTAACTTCTCTTGGTCTTCGACCAACTCTGCTTTACCGTTGATTGAGACATAGTCTTTTGAATCTTGACTGACATAGGCCAAGTTCACTTGTGGGTCTTTTTCAATATCTTTGATGGTTTCAGTGGTTTTATCGCCAATAAACCAAATTTCTTTTGCACCAATGCTCGTCTCGCTAGTGGTCATTGGGCAGGCATGTAAATGGCCTTCATGAGTACGAGTGGTCATCATGGCAAATTTTACTTCTTTTACCAGTTCTTGTACTTTATCGATATGGTCTTGTCTACTCATAATAAATTTCCTTTTTTATAGTGTTTTAATTGGGCTTATATAGCGTTGTTTTAATTAGCCGAATTGAACAGTTGATTATTTATAGTAATTTTTCTTTAGGCTAGATATGTCTAACCATTAAATAAATCTAAAAGTTAAACGTTATCGTCGCCTTAACAACTGAGACTAGAATACCGAGTTGTCACCCTACATTTATATAGGTTCCCAGTAATGCGATGTGAGTGTTTGTAAGGAATATGAAGGTTAGGTAAAAATTGTGACAGCGTAGATTTGAGCGTTCTATTTTTCGATGGATAATTCAAAAACGACTTATAAAAGATACTTCTTTGAATTATCGATTCACAAATAGTAAGTCGCGATAGAACGCAACTTATCAGCAATTTATCTCGGTTTAGACCTGCTTATTACAGGTCTTCTTGTTATAATACCCAGACCATTTACTTAGCATGGCAGAGATGCCTTGATCTTACGGATTATGCCTTTATGATGACCATCGCCGGACAACCGTTTCTTACCGATTTTCAGACGCAGCAACTCATCAGTCAGTTTCAGCAAAAAACCGAGCTAAATGTCAGTCAAATAAGTACTCAGCAAGTGTATGTGCTATCACGAGAGCTATCTGGTGATGAACATAAAAAAGCGCTAGATCTACTGGCGGTTGACCAGTCAGCAACGCTAAATGCGCCGCAAGACAACCAACTACAAGTCATCGTTGGGCCACGTTTTGGTACGATATCGCCATGGGCAAGTAAAGCAACAGATATCTTTAATAACTGTGAAATCGAGATCAACCGCGTTGAGCGTGTCGTTGTTTATACGTTAACCCTCGATGAAAAAATAGACAGTGACGCAGGCGAAAAACTACCAGTAGACGCTGAGCAGTTATTGTTTGACCGTATGACTCAGAGCTTGGTTTATGACTTGAGCGATGTCAGCAAATTGTTTGACGATCAAGCGCCAGCCTCATTGAACTATGTTGATGTGATCGGACAAGGTCAGTCAGCACTAGAATCAGCTAATACAGAATTTGGCTTTGCGTTATCAAGTGAAGACATTGACTATTTGATGAATGCCTATGTCAATGAGCTAAAGCGTAATCCAACTGACGTTGAGCTGATGATGTTTGCACAGGCCAACTCAGAGCATTGCCGTCATAAGATTTTCAATGCTCAGTGGACAGTTGATGGTGAAGTGCAGCCAAAATCACTGTTCCAAATGATTAAAAACACGTACCAGTCGAACCCACAAGGTATCTTGTCAGCGTATAAAGACAATGCTGCGGTGATGGCAGGGTCTGACGGTATGCGTTTTTATCCTATCCCAACCGACGCGATGGATGCCAATTCAATCCATCCTTACGACTTTCATCAAGAAAACATCGATATCTTAATGAAAGTTGAGACGCACAATCACCCAACAGCAATTGCCCCTTATTCTGGTGCGGCTACAGGTGCTGGCGGTGAGATTCGTGACGAAGGTGCGACTGGTCGTGGCGGTAAGCCAAAAGCGGGTCTAACAGGATTCCACGTATCACATCTGCATATCCCAGAGCTTAGCGAAAAGTGGGAGCAGTCAGGTCAATTGAGCACGCAGGATTATGGTACGCCGGATCGTATGGCAACCAGCCTTGAGATCATGACCGAAGCGCCACTAGGCTCAGCCAACTTCTCAAACGAGTTTGGTCGTCCAAATCTATGCGGTTACTTCCGTAGTTTTCAGCTAGATACTTCTGCCGCAAAAGACGGTAGCGAGATGCGCGGCTATCATAAGCCAATCATGTTGGCAGGTGGTTACGGCAATATCAAACGCAACCTGATTGAAAAAAATGCGATTCGAAAAGGCGATTTGCTCATCGTCCTTGGTGGCCCTGCGATGCAAATCGGTCTGGGCGGCGGTGCAGCATCGTCAGTCGATAGTGGTGACCTTGATGAAGGCTTAGACTTTGCCTCAGTTCAGCGCGATAACGCTGAGATGGAGCGTCGTTGCCAAGAAGTCCTTGATCGCTGCTGGGCACTAGCGGGCGATGATGTCGATGTAAGTAATAACAGTAAAGACGGCAACCCAATTGTCTCACTACATGATGTAGGGGCAGGTGGTTTGTCTAACGCGATGCCAGAACTGGTCAATGATCATGAAATGGGCGCGCATCTGAACTTGCGTAAGATCCCATCGTTAGAAGCTGGCATGTCACCAATGGCTATCTGGTCAAACGAGGCGCAAGAGCGTTATGTGCTGGCGATTCGCCCAGAGAGCAAAGATCAGTTCGATGCGATCTGTGCCCGTGAGCGCTGCCCATATGCCATCTTGGGCGAGGCAACCGATATTCGTCAGTTAATCGTTGATGATGAGCTATTAACTGAGCAACCAGTCGATATGCCGATGCAAGTACTGCTCGGCGGTACACCAAAGATGCAACGTAGCTTTGAGCGTACCGAGAGCACATTACCAGCATTAGAGCTTGGCGATGTGAATCTAGCTGAATCAATCACCGATGTATTGCGTCACCCAACGGTGGCTAGCAAATCATTCTTGATTAGCATTGGTGACCGTTCTATCACGGGTATGGTCGTGCGTGATCAGTATGTGGGTCGCTATCAAGTACCTGTATCAGATTGTGCGGTGACTGCTTCTGGCTTGGTGGCATTAGATGGTCAGCCAATGACTGGCGAAGCCATGAGTGTCGGCGAGCGTACGCCTGTTGCGCTTATCAGTCCAAAAGCCTCGGCGCGTCTAGCGGTCGGTGAAGCGATTACTAACATCGCTGGTGCGCGTATCGCTCAATTGTCTGATATTACGATGTCAGCGAACTGGATGGCCGCGTGTGGTGATGATGTAGAAGATGCTGCATTGTTCGATGCGGTACACGCAATCGGCGAAGAGCTATGCCCAGCACTCGGTATCGCTATCCCTGTTGGTAAAGACTCCTTATCTATGCGTGCCAATTGGACTGATAACGAGAATGGTGAAAATAAAGATAAGTCAGTTGTGTCGCCAATGAGTTTGGTCGTAACTGCGTTTGCCCCTGTCGTTGACGTCGCAAAAACGCTAACCCCTGAGCTAATCAATGGCGATAGCGCGTTCTACCGTATTGACTTGTCAAAAGGTAAATTGCGTTTAGGCGGTTCAATCCTTGCGCAAACGCTTAGCCAACTAGGCAACGACTGCCCAGATTTAGCGCAGCCAAGTGATTTGGTCGACTTCTTTAACTTTATCCAAGCGGGTAATGAGCAAGGCGTCATCAGCGCTTATCACGATATCGGTGATGGCGGTCTGTTGGCAACTATCGCAGAAATGCAGTTTACCAGCCGTCAGGGTATCAAGCTGTCATTAAATGATGACAACTTACTTGGTCAACTGTTCAGTGAAGAGCTAGGTGCGGTTATCCAAGTATTACCAGAAAACGTCGCGGCTTTAATGCAATTGGCAGAAGAGTTTAACGTTGCTGATATGCTCAGCCTCGTTGGTCAAAGCTCTGAAGAAGACAGCTTACTAATTCAAACGCCAATGCTTATGGGTGACGACACCTTACGCTTTAGCCGTGCTGAATTACAGCAAGCATGGACGCAGGTCAGCTATCAAATCGCGCGTCGCCGTGATAATCCAGCGTGCGTACAGCAAGAGTATGACTTGATTAGCGACGCTAGCCATAAAGGTCTTATCGCTGCGCCAAACTTTGATTTGAATCAGAAAGTTGAAGAGCCATACTTGGCAAGCCGCGAGAATAAGCCAAGAGTCGCTATCTTGCGTGAGCAAGGCGTCAATGGTCAGACAGAGATGGCAGCAGGCTTTACCCAAGCTGGCTTTGAAGCGGTCGATGTACACATGAGTGATCTACTCAGTGGTCGCATCAATCTACGTGACTTCGACGGTTTGGTCGCTTGTGGTGGCTTTAGTTATGGTGACGTACTCGGCGCTGGCTCTGGCTGGGCGAACTCTATCTTGTTCCATGACGAGCTACGCATGCAGTTTGTCCGCTTCTTTGCCCGTCCTGATACCTTCTCACTAGGTGTCTGTAACGGCTGTCAGATGATGGCTCAGTTAAAAGACCTCATCCCAGGTGCAGAAAACTTCCCACGTTTCGTCGCGAACAAATCAGCTCGTTTTGAAGCGCGTACCGTCAACGTAAAAGTTGAGCGTACCAAGTCTATCCTGTTCAAAGGGATGCAAGACAGTATCTTGCCAATCGCTGTGGCGCATGGTGAAGGTTACGCCACGCTAGACAACACAGAAATCGACGGTATGGCAAAACACGGTCAGCTTGCGATGCGTTATGTCGATAGCCAAGGTCATCCAACTGAGACGTATCCGCTCAATCCAAACGGTTCGCTCGGTGGTGTCACGGGTCTATGTAGCACCGATGGTCGCGTCACTATCATGATGCCGCATCCTGAGCGTAACCTAAAAGCCTATAACCACAGCTGGAAACCAGAAGAGTGGGATGAGGACGGCGCGTGGATGCGTATGTTCCGTAACGCTCGCGCTTGGTTGCGCTAGTCGCTACTCAGACCTCTAGTAATTGCTTATAGTTTGAGATAGCTGTTGTTTAAAATAAAAAGGTGGGCTTAGGCTCACCTTTTTTGTGTTTAAGAGTTAAGTGTTTGGAAATGAGGGTTAGTGTTTATATCGTGTTTTCACGAGTATAGGTAATGACACCCATGCTAAGATTACAGTGAACAAAGACTGAAAATAAGCAAAATAAGGAAGAATAAAATGTCAGGAATCACAGATGTCAATGAGCTATTGAGTTCGATGCAGCCAGCACTGGTTGATGAATTATTTGTGTTTTGTACTGTAAAAGGGGAACTAGCAGAATACGTAAACTTAGCACCAATCGCGACGTTTGTAGAGCCAGAAGGGCTGACTTTGGTGCTAACAAAAGACAAAGCTGACGAGGCAGGTTTACAGTATGAGGGCGTGTTTCGACAAATCACTTTGACTGTGCATTCAAGCCTAGAAGCGGTAGGTCTAACCGCAGCAATAGCAACCAAGCTGACCTCAAAGGGTATCAGTGCCAATGTGATCGCTGCCTATTATCATGACCATATATTTGTGTCGAATGATAAGGCGGAGCAGGCACTATCAGCGTTAAAAGAGTTGAGTAATATATAAAGTTTTTAAAAATGAAAGCTAATATGTTTTTACCGAACTATGTATATTTCAAAATTTTTTAGCATTAGCGATCAACTTATGAATCTCATCACTTCTTAACATCCAAAAAAACGGCACTGAAATCAGTGCCGTTTTATAAGTCGTGACAATGTAAAAGCTAACTACGATTCCTGAAATGCTGAATCGTCAAAATCAATCCCAGCTTAAAATCACCTTACCGCATTGCCCACTTTCCATGATATCAAAGCCTTCTTGGAAGTCATCAATGTGCATGCGATGGGTAATGATTGGTGTCAAATCAATACCGCTAATCAGCATCTGCTCCATCTGATACCACGTCTCCCACATCTCACGCCCATAGATACCTTTTAGGGTTAACGCCTTAAAAATAATCTTGCTCCAATCCACCGTAGTGGTGTTAGGTAAAATACCCAAGAGCGCAATTTTAGAACCGTTATACATATTACTAATCATCGAATCAAAGGCCTGAGGCGAGCCTGACATCTCAAGCCCAATGTCAAAGCCATGCATTTTCAAGGTGTCGATAGCGCCTTCGATGGTTTCACCCTTGGCTGGGTTGATAGTCATCGTCGCGCCCATTTTTTTGGCAAGCTCTAGGCGATAATCACTAATATCACTGACTACAATATTACGCGCTCCGGCAAAGCGGCAAATCGCTGTTGCCATGGAACCAATCAGTCCTGCACCTGTGATTAGCACATCTTCACCAAGGACAGGAAATGAAAGGGCAGTATGAGTCGCATTGCCAAAGGGGTCCATAATGGCTGCCATCTCATCGCTGATACGCTCATCGAGTTTGATGACATTGTCGGCAGGTATCACCAAATATTCGGCAAACGCGCCATCACGATCGACGCCCACGCCGATGGTATTTTCGCACACATGTAGCTTACCACGGCGGCAGTTACGGCAATGCCCGCAAGCGATGTGTCCTTCGCCAGTGACTCGGTCACCTACTTCAAGATGCTTGACGCCATCGCCCATTTCACTAATGACACCGACGTATTCATGTCCGATAATCATTGGCGTTTTTATGGTCTTTTGTGACCACTCATCCCACTTATAAATGTGCAAGTCTGTGCCACAGATGGCGGTTTTTTTAATCTTAATTTTAACGTCATTGATGCCGACCGTAGGTTCTGGCATGTCTTGCATCCAGATGCCTTTTTCGGCATGAGCTTTAACCAGTGCTTTCATACTTTTCTCTTATTTAGTTGCGTTGTACTTAATTATTGAATTCAGCGAGTAAATCCGAACGACGCTTAATCAATCACCTTCATTTGCTTGGCGACTTTGATAAAGGCGGCGATACACTGGTCGAGCTGCTCGCGAGTATGGGCAGCAGAGAGCTGCACACGAATGCGAGCCTCATTTTTGGGCACGACAGGATAGAAGAAGCCAATCACATAAATGCCTTCTTCAAGCAGTGCGTCTGCCATTTGCTGCGAGACATTGGCGTCATAGAGCATCACTGCACAAATGGCCGATTCGGTAGGCTTGATATCGAAGCCTGCATCTTGCATTTTCTTCACAAAATAGGCGGTATTTTCATGCAATTGGTCTTGTAAGGTATTGTCTTGCGACAGCATCTCAAACGCTTTTACCCCAGCGGCCGCCACCATAGGAGGAATAGAGTTTGAAAACAGATACGGGCGTGAGCGTTGACGCAACATCTCTATGATTTCTTTTTTACCTGTCGTAAAGCCGCCAATAGCACCGCCAAACGCCTTGCCTAAAGTACCCGTGATCAGCTCAATGTCACCACGTAGATCAAACAATTCAGTCACGCCGCCACCAGTGCGACCGACCACGCCTGCTGAATGCGACTCGTCAATCATGACCATGGCATCATATTTTTGTGCCAACGCATAAATCTCATCCATTGGCGCTACGTTACCGTCCATTGAAAACACACCATCGGTGACAATCAAACGAAAACGCTGTGCTTGCGCCGCTTGCAATTGCGTTTCTAAATCTTGCATATCTGCATTGGCGTAGCGATAACGCGCGGCTTTACACAGGCGTACACCATCGATGATCGAGGCATGATTTAGCGAATCAGAAATAATGGCATCTTCGCTGGTCAGCAGTGGCTCAAAGGCACCGCCATTGGCATCGAAACAGGCCGCATAAAGAATGGTATCTTCAGTATTAAAAAACTTAGAAATCGCCGCCTCTAATTGCTTATGCAAATCTTGCGTACCACAAATAAAACGCACCGATGACATGCCATAACCTGAGTTTTCGATGGCTTGGATCGCCGCCTTTTTAATCTCAGGATGGTCAGACAATCCAAGATAATTATTGGCACAGAAGTTAAGCATCTCACGGCCATCGGCGATCTTGATGAGCGCGTCTTGCGGAGAGGTGATAACGCGCTCGTTTTTATACAGGCCTGCCGCGCGTATATCACTGATTTCTTGTTGTAGGTGTTTTTGAAAGGCTTGATACATAAATATTCCTTTTTTAGTATTATTGGTGTTCGTTTGATAATAAAGATATTGGGACTGGTCATAGAACTAGGCTATCAAAGCCAAGCTATCAAATTTGCACATCATCTTAGCCATCATTAAAACCAATGATAAAACCAACAATGCAGGAAGCCAATGAGATGGTGCGAGCAGTGATACTATCTATAACCCTGTGAGCGGTGATTTTATCATTAGCCTATCTCAATAAATAGCCTAAATAGTTGGTAGATAGGCCTTCTTTTATAAAGTGATATAGCGTTGTTTAGTTGTAGTGTTGGTCTCATAGCGGCTTAGCTATGTCTCAAAACATAAGACATCAACTTGCGCATTTATATAATCTTGATTGCTAAGTACCGTCTATCCAGTTAGTCATCTTTGGGACGCTTCTGAGCCTCAGCGATTAAGTCATGAATCTTGGCGCTTTCCTTTAGCACACAAGCATCATAGGCAGAAAGTGGCTCAGGCTCTTGTTCCCCTTCCTTTTCCTGCTCTTGCTTGGCTTTTTCTTCTAGATACTTTTGTAGATCGTCTTGCTCATTTTTTTGAGAGTTATTCATGGCTTATGTCTCCTGATAGTCTGTATTCTTCAATAAAAATCATCCCGACCAGCATACTTCTTATTTAGTGCCTGCAATATCGCATAGGTCTCGCTATCCATATTACCCGTTGGCTGCTGCGCTCTGAAATGCAGCTGAAATGCATAGACGACATCGCGACTGGCTTTGTCCCACGTATCAGTATCGTTGATTTGATAGCCATACTTGCGAAACGCTTGCTTGATTTCAGGTACCGTTGCCGACGCAAATCCATTTTGATTCATAAAGAACTGCTTATCAAACTCATCATACCAAGCGCCAATACTGTAATCGAAATACAGTCGCTCCCACGGGAACTTTGCACCGGGGTCTATCTTGCGCGAGGGTGCCATATCGGAGTGACCGATGATATTCTTTGGTGAGATGTCATAGCGCGTGGCGATATCTTGCACCAGTTGTGCGACTTTTTTAATCTGCAACTCATCAAATGCCACATAGTGCTCATAAGGGTGATAGTCGAGCGTGCCATTTTTCAGCGCGTCTCGATATTCAGGCTTGATACCGCTATTGACGATCTCGATACCGATAGAGGTATCGTTTAATATCGTCCGTCCTGCAAAGCCACCATCACCTGCATGCCATGCGCGCTCGCTCTCAGGCACTAAGTTATAGATTTTATTGTCATCATTGTCTAATACTAGATAGTGCGCGCTCACATTGCCCGTGGTCAATGTCTTTATCGAGCGCTCATTATCCGAGACGGTATAGTGCAAGACGATGGTTTTAATGCGCTCGCTTTTGCCCGTGGCTTGGTAGCTATCGCTGTCGATGATATAACGCGGTGCTGTCGTTGATACGCAGCCCACGAGCAATAGCATAGAGGATGATATTAATACTGATGCCAATGCAATCGAGGAAATGTTTTTTGCCATGAAATGCTCTGTGTGGGAATAGTTGCGGTTATAGCTTCGTTTGCGTTTGCGTTTGCGTTTGATGCTATTGGTGTCTATCTCTCTCGACAGGTAAATGCTACTTGCCGTTAATTAATGTCAGGATTAACATTAGGATTAACTGCGATTTTTTTATAACCAATTGCCCCAAGCAGAATAAAAAATCCTAGCAAGACATAAGCATTGAACGACAGCGCTGCTGGTGAAAATGGTAGTAGCAATAGCGATATAAAGACCACACTAATTAATACAGAGAGATAATTTAGCAGACCTGCCTGTTTCTTTTTTCGCTCATTGATGAGGTCGGCGGTCGTGACATAAGCAAAGCCAACGGTTATACCCAAGGACGCCATTGTCACGATATCGAGTAGATAGTTTCTACCTAGCCAAGGAGAGAGTAGGCATACCAAGCATATCAACATAACGGTTTTTTGCTTACTAAATTGGTTGTGTTTATCGGTAAATACGCTAGGCAATAATGACGTGTCGCCCATAGACTCTAAGAGCTTGACCGATGACAATATAAAGCCATTGATACCGCTCATTATCGAGCCAATCATAGCGATCGAGAGTAGCCAAATGCCGATGCTACCAATCCGATTGTCTATGCCTTCACCTGTCGCCCAGTGGCTGTCTTTGATCGCTTGATAGTCAAAGCTCATGTTTAGCGCGGTAAAGTAGTTGATTAAAAAGTAAAACAATACACCGGCGATGAGTGAAATTAGGATAATACTTTTGGTCTTGGTTTTTGAATCGCTGATGGCTTTTGAAATCTGCGGTGTGGTCTCAAAACCGACATACGCCCACGGCATAACGGCCAAGATAGGTAACCATGCCAGACTGGTGATAGAACTGCTAGACATATCAGTTGGCAAAAACGTTTGGGTCGTTGGTGTCATCCAAAGCGATGCAAAAAACAGCGCGGTGACTGATAGAATCATAAAGAGGGCGATATAGAGTTGGATTTTTGCGCCGACTCGTACGCCTTTTAGGTTGATATAACTGAACAAAACAATAGCCGCGCTGCATAAGAACACTTCACTGGCGTAGACTTCCCAACCAGCAATCGTATACAGATAGCCTAATTGTAAGCCGCTAGGTAACAGATAGCGCAGTAGCAAAGCAACGGCTGATATATTGAGCGCGATAATAGAAATATAGCCTATCGTGACGCCCCAACCATAAATATAGGCATGTTTGCGATTGATGTATTTTTCAATCCAATAGATGCCGCCTGACTCGTTCTCTGGCGTTTGGGTCAGCAAATTAATATAGGCACGTGCAACCATATAGATGGCTAAAGTACCGATAATAATAGCGACAGAAGAGCCTAATAGCTGTGATTGCGGTAAAAACAAATCGCCTGGCATGACATAAGCACCCCAGCCGATAATCGCACCGACGCTAATCGCTATCGCTTGTAGGTAGCTGATACTTTCTGTCTTTTCACTCATGGAGTGCTCCTTCACGATCAAAGATGGAGAAGAAGAGAGTGTTTATTACGGAACTGACATAGAACATGAAAAACCTTGTGACGCCATTACGCAGGGTAGTGGCTATCTTTTATAAATAGAAAAGTCATATTAAAGGTTTTTGTTGAGTGTTACCTTTTCAATCCTGTTGGATTTTTTTAGCCAGAACCTTTTTCCAACTGTCCTCTAGACAGTCAATCGCGAGCCAAGGTTCAATCACATTAGCATCAAACTTTTCTTTTGAGTTTGCCAGTTGCCATAACGTCTCTAATGTCGCAAACGGATAAGGGCGCTTAATCAAATTTACGGGTAAGTCAGCGTCTATAATGCCATCACGTACAACTTGGAAATACCAGCCAGAGATACCTTGCTTGCTGACCCATGCCGCGATATTTGGTACTTTGGTAAATTGGCCAATTTGGTCGTTGATTTTGTAGCAGGGGCGTCGCGGCTGGACGATACGTAACTGAACGCTAGCATCATCATTACTAGTGTCTTGACCGTTTTCAAAATGTCCACCATATTGAAAAATATCACCAATACAAACCGTAGATTCGGTCATTTCAGGCAAACCATTAACGGCTTCAGTCGTAAGGTTTTCTCCTAGCGTACCGACGCGAACCTTTAAACCGAACTCTGCATTGATTTTTTCATACGTCGCAGGCGCTAGTTGATGCACGGCCTTAAATGGGCCACCATGATGCTTACGGTCAGCCTGTTCATCAGTGGTTAAGCCCATAAAGTTGACGGCAACAGGAGATTTGATAGGTGCTTTATCAATGGCGCTCATTTCTTCACGAGCAAATGGCATAGACTTACCAGCGCGAACACAAGTGAGGGTAGCGATATGTAGGGGCAAGTCTTGGTTAAAGTCTGTTAAGGTTTGCTCAGGTGATGACGTGTTCGATTCTGCGCTCATATGGTTTCCTAATAAGTAGAATGAATAGGCGAAGGCGGCTTAACTTTGGCGGTTTAATTTTAGCGGCTAATAAATACTAATATGAAATGAGCTTATCTGTACTCAATGATATGTATCTGATTATACTGGTTCATCACCATAAAATTTACATAAAAAAAGACCAGAATAAGTATTCTGGTCTTTTTGGTGGAGCGTTTCTTAATTTTGAACGAATATCGTCACTGACAAGCTTATTTGTTTTTGTTACGACGGCCCGCAGTTTTCTTTTCGCGAGGCGTAGCAACTAGCTCAGCCAACTGCTCAGGTGATGACCATAGGCCTTCTAGGTCATAAAACTCACGTGCTTGCGGCGTCATCATGTGGACGACAACTGCGCCCAAATCGATCAACGTCCAATCAGAGTCGATGCCGCCTTCACGACCAAGTGGCATAAAACCAGCTTGCTTAGCTTCAGCGCCGACGCTATCAGCCATCGCACGTACATGACGCTTTGAGGTACCATCAGCGATGATGATGCGCTCTGTTACGTCAGTCAACTCTTCTACATTCATTACAGTGATGTTCTTTGCTTTCATATCATCTAGAGCGCTTTGTACTAGGGTCAAGCATTCTGTTAGGCGTTCTGCAGTCATGGTGTTGGTCATAAATTTTAATCTCTTGAATCGTAAATATGTAAAATAAAGGGGTAAAACGTCAATTTGTCTTATCCGACTGATCATATGTTGTCAGTCACGCATAGAGACAGGATAGGAAAAATGACATAGATAAGGCGATTTTAACGGAATTGAGCAGCAGAATATAGCTGATGGGCGATAATATATTGATAAACAGCAGGATTTAGCCATTTAGCTAATGGATTAGATTCAGTATTGCTAATGATATCATTTATTGATGCTATAGATGCGATTTGCCGTTGAGCGACTGGCATTTTATTTGTTTGATCGTCTAGTTTCTGTAGTTGTTCACGTATTTGTGTGCTTGATACTGCAGTAATGGGCCGAGGATCTATATAAATGCGTCCTTGAATGGCGTTTTTCAAGTCAGTGTTATTTGGGTCAGGGCTAGTCGGATCAGTGTTATTTGAGTTTAAGCTATTTGTCGAGTGATGAATAGGTGGAGTTAATAGCTCTATAGGTGAGTCTGTTATATGGGGCTGCAATGACAACGGCAATTGCGATTGTAGAGTAGCAATATCTTGTACGGTCGCTGTATGGTTTTCAGAAGATATAATACTATCAGAAAATTTTCGGCTAATGCCATCGCTCACATCGGTACTGCTCTGACGATTAAATACCCATAAATTGACATAGTCAGTGAGACGCAATCCATCTTTCCATTTGTCCAAACTATGTGCGCTGTCCATACCCATGATAAATAACAAACTGTCATTAGGATACCGCTGTCTTAATGTACGTACGCTGTCGATCGTATAGACAGGCGGCGCTTGCCACAGCTCCAGCTCATTAATCTGTATCAGCGTATTTTCCGTCGCTAGTTTTAACATCGCTAAACGATGGTTAGGGTCTGTACTTTGGGTCTTAAATGGCGAGCGTGCATTAGGTAATAAGGACACATGCAGTGTGCGCTGTAGCTGCTTGGCGATTGGTAGTAGGTGCTGATAGACCGACATTGCTACTTCTAAATGTCCATTATGTACGGGATCGAACGAGCCACCAAGATAGGCACGAATGGCAGGTGCAGGTGTTTTCTCTTGAGGGCTGTTGCTCGTATTTGGCATAAATAAATGTATAAAAGGAGATAGGGCGTACGTAAACTTTCATGCACCTTACTCTTTTACCAGCTGACCTTTTAGATTAAATGATTTGATGATAGCGCTATTGTAGAGGGCAGACGAGCATCTGTCACCACTGTCTGTCACAGAGCACCAATAAAAAACCGACCATCATAATGATAGTCGGCTTTATATAGGGCTTTAACGGTTGAGTCTTACAGCGATTAAATCAAATCGCTATACGCTTGGATAGCGGTTAACGCGATGGTATAAACGATATCGTCGACCAAGGCACCACGTGATAAATCATTCACGGGTTTATTCAAGCCCTGTAGCATAGGGCCAACACTGACGACGTTGGCACTACGCTGTACTGCTTTATAGGTGGTGTTACCAGTGTTGAGGTCAGGGAAGATAAAGACGTTGGCTTGTCCAGCGACAGGTGAGTCAGGTGCTTTTTGCTTACCGACGCTCATGACAGACGCCGCATCATACTGTAGTGGGCCGTCGACTTTGAGGTCTGGTGCGCGCTCGCGAACGATTTGGGTCGCACGGGCGACTTTTTCGACATCCGCGCCTGCGCCTGATGAGCCAGTAGAGTAGCTGATCATCGCAACTTTTGGATCGATACCAAAGGCAGCAGCAGACTGTGCTGATTGAATGGCAATCTCTGCAAGCTCTTCAGCGTTAGGGTCTGGGTTGATCGCACAATCACCATAGACGACCACTTGCTCAGGCAGTAGCATAAAGAACACTGATGACACGAGCGAATATTGCGGCGCGGTCTTAATCAACTGGAATGCTGGGCGTACTGTATTGGCAGTGGTATGAATCGCACCTGAGACCAGACCGTCGACTTCGTCTAGTTGGAGCATGATAGTACCTAGATAGACCGTGTCTTTTAGGTATTCAGCAGCGACTTCCGCAGTGGTTTTGCCTTTACGACGATCTACGACAGCAGCGATATATTTGCTCATATCTAGATTGTCAGGATCGATGATCTCTAACCCTTCAGGTAGCGTTAGATCACGGTTTTTGGCTACTTGCTCAACGTCACTGCGTTTAGCAAGTAATACGCAATTGGCGATACCACGACTTTGACAGATACAGGCAGCTTCGACCGTACGTGGTTCCGCGCCTTCTGGCAGCACAATACGTTTTTTGGCGTGTTGTGATTTTTTGACTAATTGATGGCGAAACGCTGATGGTGACAGACGCGGCTCATGATTGCGGCTGAAGTATTCTTTAATCCAGCTCAGATCCAAATGCGCTGCCACATAACGAGCGACTTCATCAGCACGTTCTGTATCATCACTTGGAATCTCAGAACTCATATGCATCAAGCTCTGTACTGTCTCGTAGCTGTCGCTTTCGACACTCATGACAGGGATGCCAGTTTTGAGCGCTGATTGCCAAAGCTCAGCAACTGTATCGCTTGGGGTGATACCACCTGTCAACACCAGACCTGCCAATGGAATTCCATTGATACAGGCCAATCCAGCAGCCAATAGTAAGTCATCACGGTCGCCGGGCACGACCATTAACGTACCACGCTTAAAGACTTCATTGACGCGCGCCACTGAACGAGCGGTTAGGCTGATACGATTGATACGTCGTGTCTTTGCTTCGCCAACATTTAGCCAAGTTGCATCGAGCTCTGTTGCGATATCCCATGTGCGCGGCACAGACAACGAGTCACTAAAAGGGACAACACCGATAAGGCGGAACACTTCGGTATTGAACGAAGGCGATAAGCGTTGAACCTCTTGCAGGAAGTTTGGATCTAAGCTGACAACGGCCTCACCCGGTGCGACAGGTTGATTGTCAAAGGTGTTCGGCACGTCTTGTACACGCATCAATATCACACCGAGCGTTCGTGAATCGATGACACCGCCAAACTCACGAGCATGGACATCCAGTTTGTCTGCTAAATAAGCAGGCTTACTGATGTCAGCGGTACTGACAAATATAATCTTGGCGTCGAGCGCATGGGCAAGTGCACGGTTGATTTGTGAAGCATAAGAGGTCTCAGTAGTTGGCACCAGACCTTCACAGATAATCACGTCATGACCATCATCGATCGTATGAAAATTGGCAATCACTTCTTCCATCAAGTCATCAAGATTGTCATCACCTAGCATGCGCTCGACGTGTTGACGGCTGATAGAATCAGGCGGATTTAAGCCAAATGCGTGCATGGTCAATGCGCTTGAGCTGTCTAAGCTGTGTTGTTTGTCTAGCGTATCATCTTGCAAAAACGGCTTCATAAAGCCCGCTTTGATACCGTTATAATCAAAGGCACGGATTAGCCCTAGCGCGGCTGATGTTACACCGATACCGCGACTAATGGGAACAAGTAAAATGGTTTGCATAATGTGTCCTACAATTTATTTTATTTTAGACGTCGAGTCATTTTGAGCAGCATGAGAAATGCAGTATAAAAACACCAAGCGCTTTATCTTATTTGTTCTCAGCTTTTTATAAGCGTCTAGAACGATAAGCGCTAGGCATTATAATCAATAGGCTTATACTAATTTCAATGCTTGACGAGTCTCTTGAGCGATGCGGTATTCTTCATCTGTTGGTATAACCCACAGCTCGACACTGCTACCTTCTGCTTGGAAGCTGCCTTCTTGGCCACCGTACAATCCAGCGTTCTTTTCAGCGTCCATTTTGATACCGAAATGACGCATGACGGCTAAAATACTTGCGCGCGTCGTGACAGAGTTTTCGCCGATACCACCTGTGAATACAATGCCAGTGAATTCAGGCAGTGCACAGCTTAAGCTGGCGAGGTATTTACCAGCGCGGTAGCAGAACATCTCGATGGCGAGCTGTGCATCTTTATGGCCTTCGCTCGCGGCTTGCTCAATAGTACGCAAATCATTTGATAGACCAGAGATACCAAGCAGACCGCTTTCGCTATTTAGCATCTTATCCGTTTCTTCCAAACTAATACCGAGCTGACGTTTCAGATGCATATGTAAGCTTGGGTCGACATCGCCGCTACGTGTACCCATCATCAGTCCCTCAAGCGGGGTCAGACCCATGCTGGTATCGAGACTTTTGCCATCATATACGGCAGTTGCTGAGCAACCATTGCCTAGATGCGCAGTAATCCAGCCATGAGGACCTTTTGCTTCAGTAACCTGGCTAGCACGTTCTGAGACGTAGGCATGAGACGTACCATGGAAGCCATAACGACGGATTTTGTGCTCTTCGTATAGATATTTTGGCAACGCATAGCGGAAGGCGACGGGTGGCATAGTTTGGTGAAAGGCGGTATCAAATACCACAACTTGTGGGATATCAGGATAAATAGCTTGAACCGCTTCAATACCCAAAGCATTTGCAGGGTTATGTAGTGGAGCTAGTATCTTTAAGCGTTTTACTTCTTCTAGCGCATGCTGATCAACGCGAACCGCTTCAGAGTACTCACGGCCGCCATGTACCACGCGGTGCCCGACTGCGATGAAATGATATTGCTCTAGTAGCTCTAGAATTTTTTGTAAGGCGAGTTTGTGACTACCACCAGGAATAGAGATCTCTAACTTATCGCCATTTAGCGTGGTGTGTTTGATACGGGCTGTATCGAGACCTAAGTTTTCGGCAAGACCGGTGATACGAGTAGAGTTGTCATCGCTGATCAACGCGTATTTGATAGAAGACGAACCGCAGTTGAGGACTAAAGTGGGGCTGGTTAGGGTTGATGTTTCACTGTTCTTATCATCAAAAGTGGTACTTAGGTTGGCGCTCATACTCTATCCTTAGATTGGTTTTTATAAAGGGCAAATCAATTATATCGTTCGTTCGATACAAAAAAGACGTCTATTGCCACGTCCTGTTTTATTATCATCAAATGCTACATCGCTGATATCTCAACTGCTGTAGTAAAGTTCACTGAGACATGATGTCATTATTATATGGAATTGATGAAGTTGATAACCGTCGAGTAAATAAAAATCAGCCATATCTATGCTGATCATATCAAGCAAGCATATTGGCGATTTTGTTTATACTTGGGCTACTATTTCTGACAGTCCTATGCATCCATGCTTATGAGGTAATGCGTATGCATCTCAGGCTAGCATCCTATTGCCGCCGCAAACTGGGAATATAATGTAACACATTTTTGTTTCTACACCACGACAGGGGCAAGGTTTAAAATGTGTGATTAATAAATGGCTAAATACGGAATAAATCAATTATATTCAGTGAGTTGTAGAAATATAAGTGGATAACTTGTATGGGCTACATAGCAGAACTATGACTCACGAAATTGTAAGAAATATTGTCGAGCCACCCATATGTCATACATTCATATCTAAGCTCGCAGACGATATTACTATAAAAATTCGACTAATGTTTTAGAAAATATCCAACATCACGCAAATTTATTCACCAATCATATTCAGTATCCGTACAGCTTTATGTAATAATGCTATGATTAAAATGGTCATAACGACAGTGCTTTCGCTGTTGGTTTTGCTGTCCATTTGTTTTTTATTTATCACGATTTACTATCGCCATTATGCCGTCGTAAGCTCACAGGTTATCTATTATATGTCTACTATACACAGCCCCTCAGCAGCCAAGCATGCTAGCTCGTTCGCTCGTACCAGTCGTCAGGCTGTCGCCACTTTATTTATTGGCAGTGTGGTTATGCTAGGATTGTCAGGCTGCGGGCAAAAAGGCGATCTATATCTGGCAGACTCTAGTAGTCAAACGATAGAGGGCAGTGCGTCTGTACTGGATAGTACTAGCCATCCACAAGACGCAGCCTTTGCCGGCATCGACGATGATAACTATCAAAAAAACCGCTACCTAGAAGAGCAAATGGTACTACCTGAGCCTAGTACTGATCCCAACGACTATTAATTGCTAAGCTATTAATTACTAGGCTAATAGTTGTTAAGCTGAGCCAATGGATAGCGGTTAGGTGCTTTTTAATTAACAGTTTAACTAACTGTCGATTCTTTACTACCTGATTGGCTACATAACTTTAGAGTTTTGCTACCTAAATTTAATTTTCACCCTTGATAATCTGATTATATTAGAGATGTTTATATGAGTCATTCTGAACTACCTGCTGACTTAATCGATTCTGCTACTGGCGAATCCGTTACTATCCAAACTGAGCAAGGGTTGTATGTTGACCCGAAAGCGTTGAGTGCTCACTTGCCAGCGCTAAGCTATCGCGACGATGTACTGTATATGGAGCAGGTCAGTATCGATGAGTTGGCAAAACAATATGGCACACCATGCTACGTGTATTCAAAGCAGGCAATATTGGATGTTTATCAAGCTTATACTGATAGCTTTGCCAGTCTGAATCATCAGGTATGCTATGCCGTAAAAGCAAACTCTAACCTTGCCGTGCTTGGTGTCTTGGCACAGGCAGGCGCTGGGTTTGACATTGTCTCTCGCGGTGAGCTAATGCGTGTGTTGGCGGCAGGTGGTGCAGCATCACGGGTGGTATTCTCAGGCGTTGGCAAAACGTATAGTGATATCGAATATGCGCTGACTCAAGGTATTGGCTGCTTCAATGTTGAGTCTATCAGCGAGCTGACTTTAATCAATGACGTCGCAAAGTCACTTGATAAGCCTGCGCCAATCTCGTTACGCGTCAACCCTAACGTCGATGCCAAAACCCATCCGTATATCTCAACAGGTCTTAAAGACAACAAGTTCGGTATCACTCATGAAGACGCACTAGCGGTTTATCAGCAAGCGGCTGATTTATCACATATCAACATCGTTGGTGTTGATTGTCATATTGGCTCGCAGTTGACTGAAGTAGAGCCATTTGTTGCAGCATTAGATAAAGTTATTGAGCTGATACATAGCCTGCGTGACGCAGGTGTTGAGTTACAGCATATCGATTTGGGCGGCGGTTTAGGTGTGCGCTATATCGATGAGACGCCTGTATCTATCGATGAGTTTGCCCAAGCGTTATTGCCAAAACTTAGCGAGCTTGGCTTGACTGTGTTTTTTGAGCCAGGTCGTAGTATCGTTGCCAACGCTGGTGTGCTATTGACTCAAGTTGACGTACTCAAGCCAACTGAGCATAAAAACTTTGCGATCGTTGATGCCGCTATGAATGACTTGATTCGTCCTGCTTTATATCAAGCTGAAATGGCCGTGATTCCAAGTGTGTTACCTAGTGCTGGTATCGATACGGATGGTACGCAGCCGTGGGATATCGTTGGCGCGATTTGCGAGACGGGTGATTTCTTGGCAAAAGACCGCCTACTATCATTGGCCACAGGTGATGTACTGGCCATTACGGGCGCAGGTGCTTACGGTTTTACCATGAGTAGTAATTATAACTCACGCCCGCGTGCTAGCGAAGTGATGGTGTCTGGCGATAGTCATCAGCTTATTCGCAAGCGCGAAACGATTGAAGCATTATATGCAGAAGAAGCATTGTGGCAGGCGCAGTAAGGCGATTAAAGACGAGCCAAAACTATCGCCGTATTTGATGGTTGAAGAGAACCCATTGTGATAATGACAATGGGTTTTTTTATGACTGGATTTTGAGGAAAGCGTTTTTTAATTAAAGCTGATTCTTAATTAAAGGCATGCCTTTAGTTGAAGGCAACACCATTCACAAAAATTAGAGTAGCAAGGAAAACGAGTGTAAGTACTACTCACTGTAGACTAAACAAGTTTGACACCGCTGCTCGTATTTTTTGGGATTGGTATTATTATGATTGTATCTGACAGCGTGCTAATATAAGGCATACATAAAAATAGGATAGGACATCAAAGATATGCTAATAGAGTTTACTAAAATGCATGGGTTGGGTAATGATTTCATGGTCATTGATTTAGTGACCCAGCGCTTAGATTTGACCAAGGATTTGGTGCAGTTATTGGGCGATCGTCACCTAGGCATTGGTTTTGATCAGCTGCTCGTAGTCGAGCCACCCATGCGCCCTGATGTCGATTTCAGTTATCGTATCTTTAATACTGATGGCACCGAAGTCGAACAATGCGGCAATGGCGCGCGTTGTTTCGCACGTTTTGTGCAGGCACGTAAACTGTCATTTAAGCAGCGTCTACGCGTTGAGACGGCCAGCGGTATTATTTCCCTGACTACTGATCGTTACGGTTGGGTAGATGTCGATATGGGCAAGCCTAAATTTGAGCCAGATGAGATTCCGTTTAGCCCAAGAGCGACGACCAAAATTCAAAACACCTATCATCTTGATGTAAATGGTACGCCTGTACAGCTGTACGTTGCCAATATGGGTAACCCGCACGCTGTGATAAAAGTCGATGACGTACTCGATGCTGATGTCGAGACTTTGGGCAAAGCAATTGAATCGCATCCTGCATTTCCAGACCGCGTCAATGTAGGCTTTATGCAAGTAATGAATCAGCGCCACATTCGTCTACGTGTGTACGAGCGCGGAGTGGGTGAGACGCAAGCTTGTGGTACGGGCGCGTGTGCAGCAGTAGCCGTTGGTATACGTGAAGGCTGGC
This sequence comes from Psychrobacter sp. 28M-43, assembly GCF_014770435.1. Taxonomy (NCBI): domain Bacteria; kingdom Pseudomonadati; phylum Pseudomonadota; class Gammaproteobacteria; order Moraxellales; family Moraxellaceae; genus Psychrobacter; species Psychrobacter noctis. Next base: position 278,794 of record NZ_CP061739.1, read on the forward strand.
TTGATGAGGGTGAGGAAGTTCGCGCACAGCTATACGGTGGTAGCATGATTATCAAATGGCAGCCAGGCTATTCAGTTACGATGACGGGTCCGACCGCTTTCGTCTACGAAGGTGTATTTAGTCCAGATGGCCTAATGGCACAAGCAGGCCTTAAACCCAATGCTGAAGGCTGATAACTGTTGTTAGGCCAGTCGTATAAATGCCAAGGATGGTTCTAATATGGTTATGTCTACTGATAAAGACACTCAGGCGGCGAGCTCAGCACCTTGGCTATCTACTGAGCTGGCCGCCAATATAGAGTCAGACGCTGCCTTACGAGAGCTACTCGCACCTGTGCATTGTTGGCTCAATACATTGTCTGTGCGCAACCATTCGCCGCATACTCTGACCGCTTATTTCGCTGGTTTAAATCAACTGGCGTTATTTTTGCGTGGGAAGCGTCTAACGTGGACACGCTGTGATAAACGGCAACTGGCCCAGCACATCAGTCAACGTCTTGATGAAGATAAGTTGGCGCTTGCCAGTGTCCAGCAAGAGTTGTCTGCGATTCGGCATTTTTATGGTTGGATGATTGAAGAAGCGCTAGCACGTATCAACCCAACCACTGGCTATCAGCTTAAGCGTAGTCCTAGACCGCTGCCTTCTATCGCTGATGTCGATTTACTGACTCAGCTACTCGATCAAGAGATTCCTGATACACCAGAGCAAGCGCGCTTATGGTTACGTGACAAAGCTATGTTTGAACTGCTCTATAGTAGTGGCTTGCGAGTTGGCGAGTTGGTTGCACTCGATATGGCAGATGTAGACTTGTCTGAGTTACGGGTACGCGTCACGGGTAAGGGTAATAAAACACGCCTAGTACCATTAGGGATAAAGGCTGCAGAAGCGATTAGTCGCTACCTGCCGCATCGTAACCTTTGGGTAGAGCAGATGGATAGCGCATTGTTCATCAGTGAAAAGCTTGGCACCAGATTATCAACACGGGCAGTGCAGCAGCGTTTAAAAGTCGCTGCCACCCGCGCAGGTATTGCCCAAAACATGTATCCCCATTTATTGCGTCATTGTTTTGCATCACATATGCTGTCAGGCAGTGGTGACTTGCGCGCTGTACAAGAGATGCTCGGGCATAGTGATATTAGCACCACGCAAATTTATACTCACGTTGATTTTGCAAAATTAACGCAGGTTTATGATCGCGCGCATCCACGAGCAACTCATGCTCAAAATGAAGAATTGCCTTAGCAATTAGGCACGAAATCCACTGAATTTCACAATTTACGCCAAACGATGGCAATCAAAGATAGGTAGTTTTTGGCGGCCTTGCTCTTGCGCTTGCTTGTCTAATGACGCCATGACGATGGCATATTGTTTATCCAACTCGCTATCGTCATAGATTGCGATAACACTACTATCAAACGCTGTAATAGCTGCATGTCCCCATGTTTGACGGGTACTACCATCTTTGTAGAGATGATCACCACCTTGCGCTGCGCCAATGACCATACATTGACTATCTAGAGCACGCGCTCGTAACAGCAGCGACCAGTGTGCTTGCCCAGTTAAGTATGTAAACGCAGAGGGTGCACTCAACAGTTCAGCACCTGCTTGTCGCAGACGCTGCGCCAATGCTGGGAAGCGCAAATCAAAACATACCATCATGCCGAGTTGATAGACTGTACTGCCTACTGCTAGTGGCGCAACTACGGTCTGCGTACCCGGTTCAAAGGTTGCAGCTTCGTTATAGCTGCCATGCTTATCGGCCACAGTTGCAGTAAACAGATGAATCTTATCGTAGCGTGCGACACGGGTGCCATCTGGTGCAAACAGCTGGCTCACTTGGCGCAATCTACCATCAGGAACGACAGTACCATCAGGACGATAATAGCAAGGTAATGAGCCTGCTAGTACATGGATACCAGCAGTGCGTGCGTAATCTGATATCGTCGCTGATAATTCGTCAAAACGCTCAGCAGTAGCAGATTGCTGTCCCATACTACAGCAGTTCTCAGGCAATACAACAAGCTCAGCACCTTGAGCTTGTGCGTCTGTGATAGCGGCTTTGATATCTGCTAGATTATCCTCAATATTCTGCTGACTGTTCATTTGAATAGCAGCGACGTTAAGTTGATGGTTACTTGAATTCATGACAATATTCCTATTGGGTGTGAGCTGTATTGGCCATTTACCGTAATTTATTTATTATAATATTTTCGCGGTAATGAGCAGACTGCTCGTATTTATGGGTTGCTCATCCTTGCCAAGATGATAGTTTACTAGCGATAGCAAACCAAACGTATCCGGACAAAACATAAATTATCATAGCAAAATTGTGGCAAAAAATGCTATCGTCATGTCCTAATAAGATTTATGTCGTTACCTTTACTGACAGAATAAACACAATATCACTAAGATCGGAGTGCAATAAGCCGCCCATGAGTATGTCGTTCGGATTGGCGACCACGCTGAGCAACTCACAAAAGCTAACCCCGCAAATGCAGCAAGCCATAAAATTGCTGCAGCTCTCTAGTCTTGAGCTCGCACAAGAGGTTCAGGCAAAGCTAGATAGTAATCCATTACTTGAACGTATCGAAAACGATGACGAATACGACAGTGGTGACGATGAAATAGAGGAGTGGAGCGAGCCGTTGACGCTTGATAGCTGGAATCAAAGTAGCAGTGACTCATTCGAATCAGTACCTACTACCAGTACAGAGTACAGCGGCGATAGTAGCGATAGCTTCAGTGATAGTTTAGATAAATTACAACAGCCTAATATCGATGATAGTGCAATAGATGTAGATAGCTACGGCAGTTCAGATGCTGATAGCTTTGATATAGGTAGCTTTGACACGGGTAACTATGCTTCTACCGCAGCGGGCTCTGGCAATAGTAGGGGTGATGAAGATTTTGATAGTTACCAAGGCGGTACTTCGTCCACCATTCAAGATCATGTGCGCTGGCAGCTGAACTTTAAGCGTTTATCAGAGGCCGATACGCTGATTGCAGAATATTTAATAGACTCCATGGATGATATGGGCTTTATTCGAATTGATATAGATGAGCTACTGCAGAGCTTTGATACGATGGCAAGTTTCTATCAATGGGATGAGCGCGTTGAAAAAGAAGAGGTCTTGACGGTATTACGTATCATCCAGTCCTGTGATCCAGTTGGCGTAGGGGCGCGTCATTTAAGCGAGTGCTTATCGATTCAGCTATCTAAGCTAGATGCCCACACCGAATATCTACAAGAAGCTCGAGCGTTGCTATCAGCGAGCGAGCATTTAGTCAGTAATAATATTAAAGCACTGACTGAACGCACAGGGCTTGCACCAGAATACATCACACCTGCGCTTACGCTACTACGTACCTTAAATGCTTCGCCAGGGCTGCTGTTTCAGTCTAGCCAGCCTGACTATGCCCAGCCGCCTGAGAGCTACGATATTCCAGATGTGTTGGTCACACCTGTTAGAAACAATAAGGCGACAAGTAACTCTGAAGTAGAAGAGGATGGCTGGTATGTACGCCTTAATCCAGACACCTTACCAAAACTACGCGTAAACCAAGAATATGCCAACTTAGTCAAGCGCGGCGATGACAGCCCTGACAATCAATATCTGCGCGAAAACCTTACTGATGCTCGACTGTTTATTCGTAGTATCGAAGAGCGCAATCAAAATCTACTTAAAGTAGCAACCAGCATTGTACGCTATCAACAAGAGTTCCTGCAGCATGGTGCAACCGCCATGCAACCTCTGATATTAAAGGCCATTGCTGAAGAAGTTGACTTGCATGAGTCTACGGTCTCACGCCTTACCACCAGTAAAACTATCTTGACGCCGCAAGGGTTGTTTTCTTTGAAACACTTCTTCTCATCTCACGTAAGTAGTGCTGACGGAGATATCTCATCGACCGCTATCAGTGCCATGATTAAAAAGCTCATCGCTGACGAAGATCCCAAAAAACCATTATCAGACAGTCGTATCAAAGATGAGCTGTTAGCAGATGGTATCGATATAGCCAGAAGAACCGTTGCCAAATATCGTGAAGCAATGAATATTGGCTCGTCTACTCAGCGCAAACAGAAATACTAATTATCTAAGCTCGTTTTTCTATAAGCTTAATGGCTACCTGTCTGTATAGTGCAATACAGATATAAAAAATAAAATTTTTTGATTATATAGAAACCAAATAGAAATAATAGTTATTGTTACACTTAATTACAATTTAACGGCTTGCTACTGAGCGATTTTCATGACAAATTAGAGTCATACCAACAATGAACACCAAATGCCGATTTATAGTATTTATTTACAACTAATAAAGGAGACGATAAAAGGATACGTCGACACATTACTAGAGGCATTGGTATAGTTAGTGGTAAGGCAGGATGACAAGAGCAAGAATGCTACCTCATCTGTTGATTGTAAGTTACAAATAAAAGGACAACAATATGAATGTTTCTATCAGTGGTCATCATATCAGCGTTACAGAAGCTATGGACACAGCAGTACGCGAGAAGCTTGAAAAAGTAGAGCGTCACTTCGATCAGATACAAAGTATTCAAGTGATTTTATCGTTAGACAATAGCGGTGCTAGCGACGGCGGTAAAAAGAGCCATAAAGCTGAAGCAATTATGCGTGTCTCGGGTCAAGAAATGTTTGTCCAAGCGTATGAAGATGATATGTATAAAGCCATTAACGAGATGGCAGACAAGCTAGATAGACAAGTACGTAAGTATAAAACCCGTCAGGAGCGCAAAAAGACTCAGGGTGCAGGACGCGATAGTCGCTATCAGGATCTAACCCCTGCAGAAGCAGTACCAGCAGCATAGTTCGAGTTTAAAACTTTGAACACTATCGTTACAAGCTAGTGAAAGTAGACTAAGAGAATAAAAAATTTATAAGTAGCTACTGCATTGGTTTGTAGTTGACATAAAAAAAGACCTCTAACGTGTAATACGTTGAGGTCTTTTTTAGCATTGGTAAACTTAGAACGAAAATGAACTAGCTGTCAGCTCAAGCTTATCTGTCTAAATACTATTAACCACCGCCGACGGCTTGTACTACTTCTATATTCATACCTTCTACAATACGTAGTTGAGCAAGCTCGCTTTTTGGCATCAACTCGCCGTCTACTTCTACAGCGTAACGACCTTGGCTAAGACCAAGTTCATTGATAACTAGTTGCACAGTCTGATGAGTGGTTTGCAAGCTTTTACCATTGACACTAATGGTGCTCATATTAAATACTCCCTAATATTTTAAAATTCCTGTTTATCTGCTATTCATTGCGTATCTTTTGCTTTATTACTGATAGTTCGTTGCAGCTGATGCAAAGAGCTAAAAATAACAATAACTATCGAGTAGCTCAGCTAACTGGGTCCTTCAATCGAAAGGCGGAAACGGCAAACCATAGCCAACCTGCAATCATAAGAACACCGCCAATAGGCGTAATCGCACCGAACCAACGCGGTGCACCAAGCGTCATGGCATACAAACTACCAGCGAAAATGATAATACCAATTTGTAGTAACCAAGCGGTCGTCTGAGTAATATCTCTCAAACGAATCAGTAAACCCACAAGCAATAATCCAAGCGCATGTACAAACAAATATAGCGTTGCCGTATGCCACCACTCGAGCTGCTGCATGCTGACATGACCTTCTAAACCATGCGCACCAAATGCACCTAAGGCCACGGCGATAGCCATATTAATTGCTGCAATACCGATCCAATTTAACATTGAACAACTCGTATCATCTTAAGGCTACTGAATATCATCTGGCAGAATCACACTGTCAATGGTCATCGCATCACGAATCTTGTCCATGGCATTTTTCTCGATCTGACGGACTCGCTCAGCTGAGATAGAGTAAACCGCAGCTAACTCATGCAAGGTGGATTTTTGCTCAGACAACCAGCGCTGTTCGACGATATCACGCGAACGCTCATCTAAGGTACCCATCGCAGCGATGAGTGCTGATGAGTTATTTTCTTCCCAATCCGCTTCTTCTAACTGCTCAGCTGGATCAATACCATCTTCCAAAAATAGCTGAGGGGCGTAGCGACCATCATCGTCGTCGCTTGACTGCGCCTCAAACGAAGCGTCATAAGAGGTTAGACGTGACTCCATCTCTAACACTTGCTTGCGTGTGACATTCAAGTCATTAGCAATAGCATCCGCTTCTTCTAGTGTCAGCTGATTATTGGTCTTCTTAAGGCTACGCAAGTTAAAGAACAGTTTACGATGAGCCTTGGTGGTCGCAACCTTGACGATACGCCAGTTGCGAATCACAAACTCATGAATTTCAGCTTTGATCCAATGCACAGCAAAGGATACCAAACGTACGCCTTTATTTGGGTCAAAACGTTTAACTGCTTTCATTAATCCTAAGTTACCTTCTTGGATTAAATCCGCTTGTGGCAATCCGTAACCCGAGTAGCTACGTGCGATATGAATTACAAAACGTAGATGCGACATTACCAGTAGACGAGCGGCTTCGACATCACCTTCATCATAATAGCGATGCGCCAACTCTTGCTCTTGTACCGGCGTCAAAATAGGGATTTGATGGACAGTATTGATATACGCACCCAAATTGACCCCTGGCGCTGACAGGTGAGTTGGCATAGCTGGTACTAAGTCGCGCGTACTAGTATTGCCCAATGCACTCGCGTCATAGGGTGGTCGCTGAGCAGCGGCCTTTAATGCAGCATCGCGTGCATCATTTTTTATAGGAGCTGAGCCATCTTTTTTATTTGTATTTACAGCATCAGTAGAAGTATTAGCCATATTCTTGACCTTGGTTAAATAGTTAAGCAAATAGTCAGATAAAAATCTTTATGATTTAATTGTAAAGGATAGCAGCGCTTAGTTGCTATCAGTTTTGGTAATGATGAAGTGATATATTGTAGCGAAACGCTGTAATGATGTGCCATCAACTGACGAGTGGTCAGTAACTTCATTGACCACTAGCTCTAAACAATCTGCCGCCTGTAATTGCTGACTTTGTCGACAAAACGCTGTGATATCAGCTTGCGAATTAGGGTCGGTTGCAACCACATATAACGAATCACCAACTGTTACGTCACGTAATGCCACTTTAGTTTTTAATAGTGGCATCGGGCATGCGAGACCGCGTCCATCAACAAAACCTTTTATATTTAGTCCAGATTGTGCTGTAGCTAAATCATCTGAATTATGACTTTCAGTCGGTAGCAGCTCTAGTAAACTCGCAATGTCGTTCTGCTGTGCATCAGTCAAATTCGCTGATAACTGTATAGAGTGCGATACACGTTCGATGACTAATTCACTAGCAGCGGGCATAACTTAAACCTTGTAGATATCTATATTTTAATTTGTTCTATTACCAATAGGCTTTGATATCGAGTACGAACATAATCCATCAATCATAAATTATGAGGTCGCCATCACAGTCATATAAACCTACTATCATTATTGCTTATTATACCAAATAGACAATGTATAGTTGCAGTTGAATATAATCAACGCTGTGTTCGGTTCACTAGAATCACATAACCAAGAGTTGCACGATTAGCAATTGCCCGATTAATAGTTATACGTTTGAAACTTACTGCATAAATAATAGCCCAATGAATAATTACACAGCCATGTTGCGCAATCGTGACGGGTGGCTAAGTTATTGGTAGTTAAGTTCATTGTAGAATTGACCTTGGATAAACAAGCTCGTATAGTCGAAAAGATGATCGTCAATTATCTTATAGGATATGCACTTGTACCACGCTCATAGAACGAAGCGACCTGACAGCAACAGCTCTTTAATACCCACAAATTCTGCAGGCTTGCCACTTATGTTGTCTAAGCAAAAAGGTAAACGTCATTTTATGAGTGTAGCTTTGCCAAATAGTATCAAGGTAGGGCTGTCAATGATGCTACTAGCCATGGCTAGCGGTGCACATAGTCAAGAGAGTCAAACGCTGCCATTTGCTGATAGCTCGTGGCAAGTCACAGATCCGCAAACGCTAGAGCTACCAAATTTGCGCGGACAAGGATTGAGCTTTGCTGAGCAATATCAAAACAAAATGCTTGGCGAGTGGTCATTACAGAATATCAATGGCCGTGTCAGAATGGAACATGATCCTTGGGTACAAGAAACGATAAAAGACATGACATGGCGTCTCAATGCCCAAGCTCGTCAGCAAGCACCACTTGGCGTTGTTATCATTGATAACCCTAGTATCAATGCTTTTGCAGCGCCTGGTGGCGTAATCGGTATCAATACTGGAACGATACTGTCAGCTAGTAGCATGGATGAGCTGGCAAGCGTCGTCGCGCATGAAGTTGCGCATATCAGTCAACGGCACTATGAAAGCGGCGCTGACGAACGTAAAAAAGCCTTGCTGATGCAGCTAGGCGGTATGCTAGCTGCGATTGCTGCCTCAGCTGTCGATGGTGATGCCGCTGCGGCTGTGATGATGGGCAGTCAGACAGCCTCTATGAATAGCAGCATGGCCTTTAGCCGTAGTAATGAACGCGAGGCTGACCGAGTTGGGATGCAGATTATGACCCAAGCGGGTTATGATCCTCGGGCGATGCCACGGTTCTTTGCCACGATGAATCAGCAGAGTCAGTTGAACCAAGTTGAGAATCAATTTTTACCGAGCTTTGTACGCTCACATCCTCTGAGTAATGAGCGGTTGAGCGAGTCACAAAGTCGCGCTCAGCAGTATCCAGCGCTCTCATTGAGCCAGCAGCAGCGCCATCAAGCATTGTTTGATTTGTTGTATTGGCGTGTGCAAGTGACTGGTAAACATGCATCCGAAGTCACACTGACAACGGCCGCTAAAAACAGTCTCGGGGCCAAACTTGCGCTAATGCATTGGTATGGAGAGCAGCAACGCTTTACAGATGCTAATAAGGTATTTGCCGAGATAAATGCGTTATCAAGCACGCAGCGTCAAAATTTAGAGCCCCTATTGTCGATTACCCACAGTCAGTTATTGAGTGAACAAGGTAAGTGGCAACAAACCGTAGATGTCTTAGAGAGCCAACAGCGCCTATATCCTGAGCGCCGCGATTTACGTCTTTATCTGGCCGAAGCGCTGACTAATAGCAATCAGCCGATAAAAGCTCAAGCGCTGTTGAAACCACTAACAGAGCAGCAGCCAAGCGATCGTTATGCATGGCAAAGCTTGCAACTCGCCAATGAAAAACTTGCTAAGACCACCACCTCACCACAGTTAGCCAATATCGCGACGATTAATGCATTGCGCTATCGCAGTTATGATCAGCTATGGAATGGACGCTATGAGAGTGCGCTGACCTCTTTGACACAGGCCAAACAGTTGACGGAAAATCTGCAAACCACGGAACAAGCCAATAGTGCGCGTCCGTTATTGGCCAATATTAATGCAGAACTCAAAGCAATAAAAACCGCCAAAGACTTTAAGCCTTAAGCGGTTATTTGTACAGATTAGCCTGCCAATCAATAGCAAGTGCTAGCCTTGTAGCGCGTCTTTGACCATTTTAGAAATCAAAGCAGGATCAGCACGGCCAGCTGTTTTATTCTTCAAAACACCCATGACGCTACCCATATCACGCATAGACGTAGCACCTTGCTCAGCGATTTCAGCATTTACCAATGCCATGATCTCGTCTTGATTCATTTGCTGCGGCATAAACTCGTTGATGATATCAATCTCAAACTGCTCTTTGGTGGCTAAGTCATCACGGCCATTTTCTGTAAAGATAGTTAGTGACTCTTGACGCTGTTTTAGCTGTTTTTGTAAAACTTCTAATACTTGGGCATCATCAAGTTCTGTTTGACGGTCAATTTCGATTTGTTTCACTACTGACTGTACATTGCGCAGTACTTTAACGCGCTCAAGCTCACGAGCTTTCATTGAAACTTTGATATTGTCTGATAACGTCTGTTTAAGTTGGCTCACTGCTATTATCCTTATCGATCTGTTAAATGCTATTCGTTAGAGGTCGTTTGTTAAATTTTTAGAACCAAACCTGCTGATAGTGGTTTTAATAAAAAATTATGTCAGCAGTAATAACAAAAATTGTAGCATAAAAAACGCCACTGATATCAATTGATAACAGTGGCGTTAGTGTAGCGCTTGTACTTAACTAATCAGATTACTGATTAGTACATACGAGTGGTACGAATAGTTTCGCGTTGTAACTTCTTCTTATAACGCTTTACGGCAGCAGCTTTTTTACGCTTACGTACTTGCGTTGGTTTTTCATAAAACTCACGCTTACGTACGTCTGATAATACACCAGCTTTTTCACAAGCACGTTTGAAACGACGGATAGCGATATCAACTGGTTCGTTTTCTTTAACCTTAACTGCAGGCATGAAGACTCCTCGATTAGGATGAGATATAAGGGCATTAGTTTGGCTGTGTATTAGTATTTAGCCGTAATATCTCAAGATTACAGGCATCAGCTCAAACTAGGACAATTCTCACGCATTAGCGTAAGGGCAAGTATTTTAATAAAAAATACCAACAAAGTCAATGATTTTAAGCATTTATTGCCGATAGGTTGTTCAATTAGATGGCTATTTGAATTTGGCTCTCAAACTATGAATTCGACATACATACAACGCTTTATCAATAAAAAACCCCTACCGTCTATAACGGTTTGATTGGAGTTTATGCTATGATAATTCCCATATTATAGGGTCTATTGAACATTCAAATATTAGGGCTGCTGATGGCTAAAGTTACACCAAACTAGGCGAAAACCGACGATAATGTCGAGACCTTAGCTAGGTTTTCAACAACGGTTGGGGTAATTTTAGCATCAGCCTTGAGAACGGATCGAGCAAAACACTGCTTTGCCCGTTCGCAAGGCAAGAGCTGTGCTCGAGTGGAGGGCAGTACTCTTTTTTGCCAATATATGGCGAAATAATTTAACCTAGAATGACTAGGCTTCAACAATTTCACTGCATATTGTCTAAAAAATAGTGACGGCCAGCACCAAATTTGAAAGGTCAATAGACCCTAGTAAGCCTATGAACCGTTTTGTGTGTATTTTATTGAGGATGTTGGAATGAAAAAAACAGTATTTAACACGGCATTAAGCATGGCACTTATCGTAGCTTTAGGTGTGAGCGTGAGCGCTTGTAGTGGCGGCGAAGAGCATGAAGAAGTGCTGGCTATCGATATGGTGGATGAAGCGGCTGAGTTGGCACGCGAAAACGCGCCTGAAGCAGAAGATATGGAATTCCCAGAGACAGCACCAATGCCAGCGACTGATGCAGCTGGTACAGAAGCTGACGGTACAGCTACTGCTGAAGCAGGAACGGCTGATACTGCAGAAGTAGCAGCTACCGATAGTGCGGATACAGCAGCTGCTCCTACTGACAGTGCTGATATGGCGGCTACTGACGATACGGCTGCAGCCACTGCTGAGTAATTTAGTGGTCAATGGACTATTAGCTCAATGGACTATTAAACAGTCGTTGGTCGTATACGTAAGTAATTTAAGCTGATATAGCGCATCACTAATTGATTGCAGACTGACTAAGTAAGGGTAAAACCATGATTGATATACAACCGTATATGAACAAGCTGAAATTGTCTGTGATCAGCATGAGTGTGGTATTTGCTGTGAGTGCTTGTAGCGGTGATAACACAGCTACGGAAGAGTCTGCAGTAGCCGATGAACCTGCTACCGCTATAGAAGAGAAAGCTGTATCAGAAACCGAAGGCACGACGCCTGAGTCTGTAGTTGATCCAGAAACAGAACCAAAATCAGCAACAGAGTCTGCTGACATAGTAGATGACGCAGTGGCAACACCTGAAACTGATTCTGAGCCTGAAGTGTTGGCCGCAGATGCAGGTGCCAAACTATATGAATCAAACTGTCAGGTTTGTCATGCTGCAGGTTTGCTCGATGCGCCAAAGTATGGTGATACAGCGGCTTGGACAGCTCGTCTAACCAAAGACAAAGAAACACTATATATGCACTCGGCTAAAGGCTTTAATAAAATGCCAGCGCAAGCAGTAAATGGTGTGACCGAAGCACAAGTTAAAGCGGCTGTTGATTATATGCTAGCGTCGGTAAGCTGATACGGTATATATAGAGTATGTCAGCTATTGAAATTTGCTAAACTGGCCGTCATTGTGACTGACAATGACGGTTTTTTTATGCACATTTTTTGTCATGCCAGTCTGAGAATATACAGCTGTATTAAGCGAGTTTAAGATAGTGTGTGGCTGATTGTATTATAGTCGGTGAACTCTAAACCGCTACGGCGTTACCCTCCTTAGATGTACTACTTGTACAATCTGCAGTCGGCTGCCTTGTACTCATTTTAGAGTTCTTTGACTATAGTTATCCAATTTTTCAAAATGATGTAAGATAAAAGTGCGACAAAAATAGCACGAAAACGAAAGTATAAAGGCAAAAGTATGAAAGTATTGGGCTTAGAGACCTCTTGTGATGAGACGGGGCTGGCGATTTTTGATAGTGAGCAAATAAATAGCGACAACCAAGGTTTGGTCGGGCAAGTACTGTACTCACAAATTGAGCTGCACGCACTTTATGGTGGCGTTGTGCCTGAGCTTGCTAGCCGCGATCATATTCGTAAGCTCGTGCCGTTATTGAATGAGCTGCTAGAGCAATGTGATATGAAAAAAAGCGACATCGATGCGATTGCCTATACTAAAGGACCTGGTCTTATTGGTGCATTGATGACAGGCGCACTGTTTGGTCGTAGCTTGGCATATGGTTTGGATATTCCAGCGATTGGTATTCATCATATGGAGGGGCATCTTTTGGCGCCGCTTATGGGCGCGAACCCTCCGGCATTTCCTTTTGTCTCGCTACTAGTATCTGGTGGGCATACGTTACTAATTGCTGCTCACGGCGTAGGGCAGTATGAGATATTGGGTGAGTCGATAGATGATGCGGCGGGTGAGTGCTTTGATAAAGCGGCTAAGATGCTAGGTTTACCTTATCCTGGCGGCCCTAATATTGCCAAACTGGCAGAAACTGGTAATCCTGATGCTTATGCACTACCAAGACCAATGCTACATCGCGGTCTAGACTTTTCGTTTAGTGGTATGAAAACAGCCGTACATAATCTGATTAAAGATACGCCACATTCAGGAGGGTCGGGTAATGGCGCTGATAGTGATCCACAGATTCGTGCTGATATTGCCGCGAGTTTTCAGCATGCAGTGGTCGACACGCTAGTGAAAAAATGTGTCAAAGCACTTAAGCAAGCAGATATGAGCCGCTTAGTAATTGCAGGCGGGGTCAGTGCCAATACTCATCTGCGCGAGACGTTAGAAGCGGAACTGGCTAAGATCAATGCGACGGTTCATTATGCACCGCCTGCGCTATGTACGGACAATGGTGCGATGATTGCTTACGCAGGTTTTGAGCGCTTGCAAGCAGGACAATCTGATGATTTGGCTGTTAGCTGTATTCCGCGTTGGCCGATGACAGAATTGCCAGCCGTATAAATGAGCATTTGGTCCAACACGTCTATATGAATTAAGGACAGTCTATGCAGTGGCTTGCTATCGGTTTGGGCGCAGCATTCGGTGCTTGTCTGCGAGCTTGGTTATCGCGTTTCAATGCCTTGCACGGTTGGGTGCCACTCGGTACCCTGAGCGCCAATATTCTAGGTGGGCTATTGATAGGGCTTGCGCTAGTATGGTTTGAGCGCATGGGAAGCAACTTATCTGATCATGTACGCGTGTTTGTGATTACTGGCTTTTTGGGCGGGTTAACTACCTTTAGTACGTTTAGTGCAGAGGTATTTGGCTTTATTCATGACGGGCGGTTGCTAGCAGGTTTAGCGCTCATCGGTTTGCATGTTGGGCTAACGTTACTGGCAACCGCGCTGGGCTTTTATTTCTTTAAGCTAGTTTTGTAGGCGTTGATAGATATTAATCGTTTAAAAGTCTGTTATAAGTGGTTCCATGATAGCAGTCTGTTTTGAGTGGTCTATTAATAGGTTTGTCGAGTGAGTTAGCTGGTTTCGTTAGGGTATACCCTAAAAGCGTTCCTCTTGAAATTCATGATATTTAGAAGACAATTTATGCAAATTACTTTTGGACTCTTCGTTTAAAGAATCATACAGGTCATTATTCAAGACATCATAAGCGCATATAAAAGCACTTTTGTTTTTTTGAGTATAGTCTTGCATCATGTCTATACAAGAAAATGAATTGAGTACGTTGAATAGAATACTAGTATTACAAGGGGCGTATTCCAAAGCTTTTTGGAAAAAAATCAGTCCAGAGTAGTTTTCTTTATCTTCCGAAAGATATGGAGCAAGATCTACAGTTATTCCTTTTAGGTTTAAAGCCTCCGCTATTTCACTATCTGTTGAATTACTATCAGAAATTACTTCATTTAAGATATCAAGAGCTAGCTCTGGTTCATAGTTTTGGTAAAAAATTTCTGCTTGGTTCAGCTTTTTTTCTATAGTAGACATTAGTTTTTTTATCCATTCATCTTTGGTTATACGGTAAGCAGTTCGATGCCTGTATAGCGCACCGATCACGTATAGAATACGCAGATAAACCCTAAAAAAACGTACTCATTCTTAAGCCGGAGGGAGTACTTTCAATTACATTATTGTTTTTTGGGATGAATATCCATGTATCAAAACTTACAGCTGTAACGTCGTCAAAAGCATTTACTATCCTTTCAACAGTAGTCTCTAGAATCGGGTGTGCTGCATCATTCCAGATAATAAAACAGTTATCTGCTAGTGTGAGATTTATTTGATTTTTAATTTCTTCTATACAGTTTAGTAGCACTTTTTTATCAACCTTGTTCCAGTCAATTCCTCCGTTACCACTAGTTCGTATCGGAAATGAGCTAACAAACTGACTCATTACTTTCCTAGACTCTTCATCTGCTAACACTCTAACTTCTTTAAGAGCAGCTGAAGCTTCATCGAATAAAATGTTCATACAAATGGCCTGTTAAATTGTTTAAGATAATTAAGAACAATTCGATTGAATCTTGAAAAACTCACTTTGTGTACATTACCAAGTACATCGTGACTACCTAAATAGCTCAAGATACTAATACCATTAGCCTACAGCCAAACATTCAAGTCCTCACTAGGGAACCATTATTGGGTTTATGTTTACCATAATATTCATTACGATATGAAAAGGTGAATAATATTTCATCACTATAAAAAAGTGATTAGTAATGAAACTACAACGGCTTCACTATCCCTTCCAATAAGCTCGCAAATCCCTGCATATACGCCGTATCTTTACTTGAGGTACGCGTTGCGGCGTACAGCTGACAATGCACACCTTCTCCTAGTGGCCGCGAGACGACCCACCCTTTTTTCTCGTATTCAGCAACCACCCAATCAGGCAATGCTGCGACACCGCGTTCACTAGCGACCAACTGAATCAGCATCGCGGTCAGCTCTGTCGTACGAACACTCTCAAAGCTTACTTGTGCTGGCGTCATAAAATTAGCAATGATATCGAGGCGTTTGGCTTCTACGGGATAGGCAATCAATGTCTCATTAATCAAATCATTGGGGTCAATAAATTTTTGAGTAGCTAAATCATGTGTTGGTGAAAGTACCAAACGACTCTCATATTCAAACAATGGCTGATAGCTGATACCATCGAGCGGTAAATCACTGGTAGTGATAAGCAGATCAATATCACCTTCCATGAGTAGATGATGCGGCTCAGGCTCAAACCCTGTGGCAAAGTCTAGCTCTACATCCGACCATTCACGGCGATAGTGGTTCAGTATCGGCATGAGCCAATCAAAGCAGCTGTGGCACTCTGATGCTAGGCGTAATCTACCTGCTTGACCGTGCGCTAAGCGTTTAAGGTTAGATTTGGTGCGAGTAACTTGCGGTAGGATATTGTCTGCCAATGCCAGTACTGCTTTACCTGCGGGCGTAAAACTAAGCGGTCGCGTCCGACGATTGACTAAACTGATGTCGTAATAGTTCTCAAGCTCTTTTAATTGATGCGAAACGGCCGAGGCAGTAACGTGTAGCTCATCCGCCGCTGCTGCAAGTGAACCATGCGCCCGTAGCGCGGTTAACGTATTAAGATGACGAAGCTCAAGCATAATATAACCTAACCGCTAAGGTGAGAAAAATTCATTATAGTACATATGTTGCTGATTTTCATTCATAGCGTATGATTAAAGCATGTTTGATATTCACAAATAGTCTCTGTCAGTGCCATGGTCGAATATCAAACATGCCCTAATGAGCCCTCCACAGCTAGCGTTTGCGTAACAGTAACTGTGAGATAACGACCAATACTAATGAAGCAACTAGCAATAACGTACCAATGGCGTTGACTTCGGGCTTGAGTCCTACGCGTACCATAGAATAAATACGCAGCGGTAAAATCTCATAGCTAGGTCCCGTGACAAAGGTCGACACCACTACATCATCTAGCGATAAAGTGAAAGCTAGCAACCAACCTGCCATGACCGCAGGCAAGATAACGGGAATCAATACGGTGCGCACCATGGTTGATTCGTTAGCACCCAAGTCGCGTGCCGCTTCCATCAATCGCTCATCTAAACTGCTTAATCGTGCAAAGACGGTAATCACAACAAAGGGCAAGCAAAAAGTAATGTGAGCCAATAGCAATGAGACAAAGCCCAGTTGCAAACCAATCAGTAAGAACAGTGCTAGTAATGAGATAGCGAGTACAATCTCAGGCGACATCATCAGTACAAACAGCAGCCCATTTAGTAAGCCTTTACCGCGAAAATTATAACGATGTAAGGCTAGGGCAGTGAGTGTGCCTATCAAAGTCGAGACAGTGGCCGCCACCAATCCCAAGACAATAGAATGCCAAAATGCATCGAGCATCGCTTGGTTATTGAATAGTGATTCGTACCACTTTAAGCTAAAACCGCCCCAGTTATAGCCAATTTTTGATTTGTTAAAGGACATCACCACCAAGACAATGATTGGCAGGTATAACAGGGTATAAATCAGTCCGAGATAGCCTTTGGCAGCGATACTACCAATCTTAAGCGGACGAGTTTTTGTGTTCGGTGAGCTATAAGACATTAGGCCACCTCGTTAAAGTCAGTTTTGCCAATGCGGCGACTACTAGCACGGTAAGCAAGTAATAATACCGCCATCGCTAGTGTCAGTAATACGCTGGCTGCTGCGCCAAAGGGCCAATCACGTGCATCCAAAAATTGGTTTTTAATGATATTACCGACCAATAAATTACGAGAGCCACCCAAGATATCTGCCACATAAAACATGCCCATTGCAGGCAATAGCACGAGCAGTACACCAGAGATAATCCCAGGTGTCGTTAATGGCAGTACTACATGCCAAAAGGTCTGTGCTCTAGTTGCACCCAAATCCTGCGAAGCCAATAGCATGTCATTACGCAAGTCGGTAAATACGGCATATAGTGGCAGTACCATAAACGGGAATAACAAGTAAGTTAGTCCTGCGATCACTGCGCCTTGGGTATATAAAATATCGATAGGGGTATCGATTACGCCGATGGCTAATAGCGATTTATTAATCAAACCATTGTTAGCAAAGAGCAGCTTTAATGCATACGTCCGTACCAAAGAGTTGGTCCAAAATGGCAGTATCAGTAGTAGCATCAGCAGCGGTTGCCAACGCACTTTCGTCTTAGAAACCAGCCATGCAAAAGGGTAGCCAAGCAGTAGACAGATAACCGTTGTGATACCTGCCATCCATAATGAGTGGACAAATACCTTAAAATACAATGGGTCAATCATCCGCACATAGCTGTCGATACTGACTGGCAAGCTGATAAAGGCACTACTATCACGGGTCAAAAAACTGACAGCGATGACTAGGATATTTGGTAATAGTGCAAATATCAGTAGCCAACCCCAGATTAACCAAAGCATAGCGGTACGAAACGGGCTTTTACTGCCTAAGTGGTTGCGGGCCATCAGCTACCATCCTTTTGTGCAGTTATGTCTGGCATAGTTACAGAGTCTTCTGGCAATACCCACTCCCAGCCATCTACCCATGAGACTTTGACACCTTCATTTAATTTGTAATCAAAGCTCGGGTCATCTTCATCAAAGAACTCAGACGCCTTAATGATATGACCATTTGCCAGTTCGATAATCGAATCTAAGGTGCTACCTTTATAGTTACTCTCGATGACACGGCCTAACAGTCCGCTATGTTCATTGTCTTTTGGATCATATATTCGTAAGTCTTCGGGGCGAAGTAGTAAATTGACGATATCGCCCACTTGCACGTCATTGGCGAAATTAGGACGACGTAAGTTGCGTAAGGTGGTCGGCCCTGCTTGCGCTTGCGCTTCACAGACTTCGACCTCGATGCGTCCGTTGGTTACCTTGCCATCGCGATCTGGCTGGTCTGGATGAACATCTTTAACCTCAGCTCTAAATAAATTGGTCTCGCCGATAAATTTTGCAGTAAATAGGTTGGCAGGGGTTTCATAGATCTCGATAGGCGTACCGATTTGCTGGAACGTGCCGTCTTTCATTACGGCAATACGGTCTGACATCGACAGCGCTTCTTCTTGATCATGGGTCACGAAGACAAAGGTAATGCCAAGCTCACGTTGTAGACGCTTTAGCTCAGATTGCATTTGCAGGCGCAGTTTGTGATCGAGTGCGGATAATGGCTCATCGAGCAATAGCAGTTTAGGGCGGTTAATCACCGCACGTGCAATCGCAACTCGCTGCTGCTGACCACCAGACAAATCTTGCGGCTTGCGGTTGGCCAGATGCTCTAGCTGTACCATCGCTAGCATCTCGCTGACACGTCTTTGGATTTCATCTTTTGGGATTTTTTTTAGCTTTAGGCCATAAGCTACGTTTTGGGCCACGCTCATGTGAGGGAACAGCGCATATTGCTGAAATACGGTATTTACCGGACGTTTATCAGCGGGCAAGCCTGCCATCTGTAAGCCATCCAAATATATCGCCCCAGCGTTCGGCTGCTCAAAGCCTGCAATCAAGCGTAGTAATGTTGTCTTACCACAGCCTGATGGGCCAAGTAGCGTCAAAAACTCACCATGTTTGATATCAAGGTTGATGTCTTTTAGGACTTCGGTTTGATCATAGGTTTTTTTTAGACCAGTCAGTTGCAGCAGCACCTGATCATCATGAGGTGACGCAGAGGTGTTATGCGTATTTTGAGATAAATCGGTCATAATATCTGTTCCTGAGCGTCCAATAGCTGTATACAGCTGCCAAGGTAACTGGCTGTCATTATAAGGATTGGCATGAGCGTAAGCACGATTTGATTACTGTCTGAATGCTGCCTGAGTGCTGCGTATTATAACAAACCCTTGATATAAGTCAGTGCAAGTTCGTTATAAGTTACGCGAGTCATACTATCGTAGCAGCGATATATACAGCTGTATTTTTAGATGTGACTACATTCACCTAGCGATATTTAGACAAATTTTTTTACCGTTTTTTGATTTTTATTGCTATACAATCACGTTATGGCTGACAAACATGACTAGCCTGATAGTTTGACGATAATTAGTCGATCTGTGCTTGAATACATGTATGCAAAACAGCTTATAACTCTAATATTATTGATGATAAAGGATCTCTCATGCCTACCGATATACGTCCAACCACAGGTCAAGAAGCGCTTGAGCTTTTAAAAGCAGGTAATGCACGCTACGTTGATAGCCTCACCAGTACCGATGAGTACATGCAGCGCCGTCCAGAGTTGGTCAAGGATCAAAATCCATTGGCCATTATTTTGGGTTGCTCAGATGCACGAGTACCAGTTGAGATTGTTTTTGATCAAGGTTTGGGAGATTTGTTTGTTATACGAGTCGCGGGTAACGTCGTTGCACCATCACAGATTGGTTCAATCGAGTTTGCAGCCGAAGCTTTTGGTACGCAATTGGTCGTGGTACTTGGACATTCAAAATGCGGCGCTGTCACGGCTTGCGTCGAGACATTGATTAATCCTGAACAGAACTATTCACCTAACTTGCAATCTATCGTTGATCGTATTCGCCCAAGCGTTTATAACTTGCACGAATTGGCAACTGCCAATGGTCAAGACGTCGATGCAGACGAGCTGGTCGATCGCTCTATCCGCGCTAACGTACGTATGTCTGTCAGTCAGCTAAAGCATGGCTCACGTGCATTAGAGGACTTAACCAATAGTGGTCAGCTATTGGTAGTCGGTGCTGAGTATGATCTTGAGACAGGAAAAGTGCGTTTTTTAGATAGTTAGTCAGTTTTAGATAGCTTCAGACAACTAGCTAGTTAGGGTAGGGTATACAGACAAACACACCTTGCTCATATTCTTACAAAACCCTATCAGTTATTTCGCCATTTTTTATTATGATAAGAGAACGACGCAAATTACGATAATTGTGATTTGCGTGTTTATACATTTATTTTTTGAATTATATTAGGATAATTATGTCTACTTCATCTAACAACAATAACGACGCAATAGACCAACCTGCTAGCAGCGTTAATACTGATGGTGTTCAGCCAATCTCATCACAGACGACCGGTTTTACTTTTAACCACACCATGTTGCGTGTCAAAGACCCTGTTAAATCATTAGAGTTTTACACTGGTGTCTTGGGTATGACGCTGCTTGCTGTTAAGAAGTTCCCTGAAATGGGGTTTGACTTATACTTTTTGGCTAAATTGACCGAAAGCGAGCGCGAAAACTTGCCAACTGGCGATGATCTAGAAATTTTTGCTTTCCGTCAGCGTGGTATTTTAGAGTTGACGCATAACTACGGCACCGAGACAAAAGCTGACTTTAGCTATCATGACGGCAATCAAGACCCGCAAGGTTTTGGTCATATTTGTTTTAGCGTTCCAAGTTTGGATGAAGCGGTTGCTTGGTTTGATAAAAATGACGTCGAATTTAAAAAGCGTCCAGAAGACGGCAGCATGAAAAATATTGCCTTTATCAAAGATATAGATGGCTACTGGATCGAAATCGTACAGGCCGATTTGATGGGCTAATTGTCAGAATGACAGCACCTATTAAGATAAGTGCGTTAATAGAAATAAATAGAATAAAGGAGTATCACC
Source organism: Psychrobacter sp. 28M-43 (assembly GCF_014770435.1). Taxonomy (NCBI): domain Bacteria; kingdom Pseudomonadati; phylum Pseudomonadota; class Gammaproteobacteria; order Moraxellales; family Moraxellaceae; genus Psychrobacter; species Psychrobacter noctis. Next base: position 299,830 of record NZ_CP061739.1, read on the forward strand.
CATATGCCTACCTCTGAGGCAGACACGACACTGAGTGCTGAGACAGCTGCGCAGTCTACGACGACAGATGGATTGACCTACCAAAGCATTCTTGGTTCGGCAAATGAGATATGGGTTGGCTTTGTTGAACGCATCCCATACTTTGTCGCATCAATTATCGTTATCCTAATTTTTTGGTTTTTATCGATTGTCTTCAAAAAAATCGTTCACAAATTATTAGGCAGCCGTAGTCGGCATCAGAACTTGGTCAAAGTGTTTCAGCGGGTAGGTGGGGCGCTCATTTTCTTTATTGGTTTTATGATAGCGATGGTTATTGCAGTACCAGGGTTCACCCCTGCTAAGCTGATTGGCGCGCTTGGTATTGGTTCGGTGGCTATCGGTTTTGCTTTTAAGGATATCTTCCAAAATTTGCTTTCTGGTATCTTGCTCCTGATTTCAGAGCCGTTTCGTATCGGTGATCAAATCGTTTCAGGCGACTATGAAGGAACGGTCGAAGATATCAAAATCCGTGCAACCACCATCAGAACTTATGATGGTCGGCAAGTGGTGATTCCAAATTCAGATCTTTATACTTCAGCATTGACCGTCAATACCGCTTATAAGCAGCGCCGTCTACAAGTCGCAGTTGGTATTGGTTATGAAGATGACATCGAAGCGGCCAAAGCTGAGATTATAAAAGCATTAGACAAGATAGAGAGCGTCTCAAAGAAAGCAACACCAAGCGTGATTGCTACTGGTTTTGGTGGTTCGTCTATTGATCTCATGGTACGTTGGTTTATCGAAGATGGTACGCAAGCCAATAAGGTTGCCTCGATTCATCAAGTAATTGTAGGTATCAAAAACTCATTGGATGCAGCGGGCGTAAATATTCCATTCCCAATACGTACGATCGATTTGAGTGATCCTTCAGTAAGTGCAATCGTTAATAAAATGAACGAGCAGCAAGACATTTTGGACGTGAATAAAACAGTGGCAGAGTAGTGCGCTCGGTGAAATATTTAATTAGTGTCAAAAATGTGATATCTAATAATACTTAGAAAACTAAAAAACCGCCACATCAAACTATATGGCGGTTTTTTTTACGTGTCTACTTGCGATAAATATAAAGGCTTATTCGTCTTTTGCTCTAAAGTCGGTATGGCATGATTTACAGCTTGCACCAACTTGTCCAAAGGCAGGCTTAACATCGTCCATGCTAGTGGCATTTTGGGCGGCGGCGTTTAGCTCAGCAGTAACTTTTTGAAAGTTTTCAGCTTCAGCACTGAAGCCATCAGCATTAGACCAAACCGCTTCGGTAGCATTACCTACCGCTTCTGGGTCTTCAAAATGACTCCAAGGCTTGGCGGCATCTTCTGCCAGGAACGCCGCTTGCTCTTTAAATACATCGGCATCAAATGTGTCAGGTGCTTTTGCCATATCACCCATGACGCCCATTGCATCGCCCCAGTTTTTCATAGTGTCTTGACGCGCTTGCACGTCAGGGTTAGATCCTGTTGAAGTGCTACAGGCCGTTAGACCCAGTGCAGCCGCCATCAAAGTAACGCTAAACAGAGATTTGAAAGATTTGTTGGTATGAACCTGTGCCATATGACTTACTCCTTTAAACTTGGCTAATAGTAAGCGTGATTACAAACGCTCGCTTTGACTTAAAATATAGTTATACAAAATACTGCCTAAAATTCTTTTGAGCACAGTTGCTAATAAAGAACGTCTTCTATTGTAACGGTTATCTGGGCGATGGGAATTATATAGTTGTTATATCCTCGTAATATTTTAAATAAGCATACCTTAACTTGGTTATGGTTGGTTGCGGTGATTACATGGTAGTTAAACAACATATTTCTGTACGATAATGAAGTGAAAATGGCTCATTTGGATGGTACCGACAATAAAAAAGGCCAGCGAATAGAGGCTGACCTTTTTAATATTTTCCAAAAATATGAATGCTGTGATATTTACGGAAACTACAGTGCCAACCAATCACGTGGTTTTAGATAATAATCGGTCAACTCAAATTCAGGCGTTCCTTCAGCAGGCTCAAAACGATAATGCCAGCTTGCAAGCGGTGGCATACTGACTAGGATGGATTCGATACGTCCGTTACTCTGTAGCCCAAATAGCGTGCCACGATCGTAGACCAGGTTGTATTCGACGTAGCGACCACGGCGATAGAGTTGAAACTCGCGCTGCGCTTCAGTATAAGGCGTATTTTTACGTTGTTCAAAAATTGGCATGATACCGTCAAGATAACCGTTGCCAACTGCTTTCATAAAGTTAAAGCAAGTCTCAAAGTCCCAGCCGCGACTTTCAGTACTGACATCATCATAAAACAAGCCGCCAATGCCGCGCTGCTCATCACGATGGCGTAGATGGAAATACTCATCACACCACTGTTTAAAATCAGCGTAAATATTGTCCCCAAAAGGCGCACACAAGTCATGACAGACTTGATGCCAGTGTACACAATCAGCGAGTACTGGATAGAATGGTGTTAAGTCAAAACCACCACCAAACCACCAGATAGGAGCTTCACCTTCCGCTTCTGCTACGAATAAACGCACATTAGCATGGCTCGTAGGCACGTTTGGATTTCTGGGATGGACAACCAGTGATACGCCCATTGCCTGCGCTTTACGTCCAGCGATATTAGGGTGACGCGCGGTCGCAGAGGCGGGGAGGTTATGTACATGAATATGGCTAAACATGACGCCCGCTTTTTCGATGACCTCGCCATCTGCCAATACGCACGACCGACCGCCGCCACCTTCAGGACGTTCCCAGTCATCAGGTACAAAGGTCGCATACTCGTTGTTATTAGTACTACCATCACACTCTTGTGCTTCTAGCGATTCACAGATACGTGCCTGTAAATCAACCAAAAATTCACGCACTCGCATGATGTCGTTATTGGTTGGCGTCGTCACTGACGCTACCGTTGATAAGTCTGTTTCGTTATTTGTATTTGTAATACTCATAAGATATCTATTTATTCAGGTGTATGGCGGTATTAAGGTCTGTATCGAGAGAAGCGTCTATATCAAGATTGATATTTTTATCAAACAAGTGGCCCATGCGATCACGTTTGGTTGCTAGATATTCCGCATTCATATCATTGACACCGACCAACAATGGAACCCGTTCGACAACATCAATACCATGCTCAGTCAGATAAGCGACTTTGTTTGGATTGTTGGTGATGAGCCTGACAGCGTCGACCCCGATATGGGCAAGCATCGGACCACACATATCATAGATACGCGCATCGGCAGGCAAGCCCAACATAAGGTTTGCATCCAACGTATCATGCCCCTGATCTTGGAGGGCGTACGCACGAATCTTATTGGTCAAACCAATACCGCGGCCTTCTTGACGCAAATACAAAATCGCACCGCAACCTGACTCTTGGATAGCTTGCATAGCAGTATTGAGCTGTGGACCGCAGTCGCATTTCAATGAGCTAAACGCGTCGCCTGTCAGACATTCAGAATGAATACGAATGAGCGGCACTTGCTTCGCTATCGATTCGTTCTTTTGGTTCAGTATCATGTTGTCTAAAGGTTGGTTAGCGATATCGTCTGTCTGTTGATCGACCACAGCTAGACCAACGGTCAGCATGACATGCTCTTGACCTTCGCTATTTTCAAAGATATGAATATCAAACTCGCCGTGACGAGTGGGTAATTTGGCACTAGTGATAAATTGATATGACATTGCTGTCCTACATAAGCCTAAAGTCGTGGCGGTGAAAAGTGTGTTATTGCTGTTCGAGATGAGCGCTGTTTGAGCCGGTTACTGTTCGAGATAACTACTGTTTTCGAGATAACTATTAGTTGAGATGAGCATGTCACCTAAACTTTACTGCTAATACTAAGATGATACCAGTATACCCTGTTCATAAAGACAGCGTGCTCATTGTATTTTTTATAAAAACACACAAAGTTCACAGACGACGCACGATGATTAAAGCGACAATTAAAAAAAAATGCTATTATGCCATACTATTTTGACGGATACAGTGACAAGTCTTTACCCTTACATTACTATGTCGTCACTAACATCCGCTATTGATGCAAAATAATAGGGCATAATGTCACCCCTCAGTTGTCAATAGTATGAAAGCATCAATAGTTTGATATCAAAACGTTGGTATTGACGCGCAGTCTATTGTGCTAGCGTGTGTACTGTCGTAAGTAGCGCAGCTATACAAATACGAAAGTTGCATGAATAATTATATGGTCGATTACATCAATAATGATGTAGGTATTATTGACGTCTTTTGATTATAGTCACCGCTATATTTTAAAGACACGTCTTGTCAGCAGATTGGTAGGTATCGTACAGTTTATGCAGCAGTCACCTCATTCTCCAAAGTCTCAGTCCCTATCTACATCAGTGCTGGATTCTGCTGCTCAGTTATCGAGCTTACAGCAGACCTATACTGTGATTCCACGTGTGCGTCCTCATACGCCATTGCTTGATGTAATTGATACACCTACTGACCTTAGTAGACTTTCGGCTGCCAAGCTTATTACGCTGGCTGATGAATTGCGCCTTTTTCTATTGTATTCAGCTGGTCAAAGCGGTGGGCATTTTGGTGCCAATTTAGGCGTGGTTGAGCTGACCATAGTATTGCACTATTTGTTAGATACGCCGCAAGATCAAATCGTCTGGGACGTGGGTCATCAAGCCTATGCTCATAAAGTGCTGACAGGTCGCCGTGAGCAGCTAGGTACTATCAGATCTAAAGACGGTTTGACGGCATTTCCTGAGCGCGCAGAATCTGTCTACGATACATTTGGCGTTGGGCATTCATCGACTTCTATTTCAGCTGGTCTGGGCATGAGCCTCGCCCTGCGTTATCAAGGCCGCGAGCAAACGGTTGCTTGCATCATTGGTGATGGTGCAATGACAGGCGGTATGGCATTTGAAGCCATGAATGACGCAGTACAGCAAGATGCTGATTTGCTGGTCATTCTAAACGATAATGATATGTCGATATCTTGCTCTATTGGTGGATTTTCACGACATTTAGCTATGCTTTGGGAGTCAGGTTATCAAGTAGATATCTCTGAGTCAGGCGAGCCTGTACTCTGCCACCGTCCTGATATGCAAGCGTTCGATCGCCGCAAGCGTCATAAAGAGATGCGCGATGTGCCACAGCTAGAAGACAACTTATTCAAAGCGATTGGTTTTACCTATTTTGGTCCATTTGATGGGCATAATATTCCTGAGCTACTGCGCGTATTGTCACTGGCGAAGCAAGTAAAAGGCCCGGTATTGGTACATATCTATACGACTAAGGGTAAAGGGTTTGCGCCAGCAGAGTTAGATCCAGTGGGCTATCACGCAATCAGTAAATTGCCAGTCGAAAATCATAAAGAGCATGAAGAGTCTAAAGCTGACTCCATAGAGCAGCCAACGAAACAACTAAGCACAAAGCCAGCGTTAAAATATTCGCAAGTGTTTGGCCAGTTCTTATGTGATAAAGCGGCCGAGGACGATAAGCTGTTAGCTGTCACCCCTGCCATGGAAGAAGGCTCAGGGATGACGGACTTTGCTCGTCACTTTCCAGAGCGTTTCTTTGATGTGGCCATTGCTGAGCAACATGCTGTCACGCTAGCGGCTGGGATGGCAACTCAGGGTGTCAAACCTATTGTTGCGATTTATTCAACGTTCTTGCAGCGTGGATATGATCAGCTGATTCATGACGTGGCCTTACAGAATCTCGATGTGATGTTTGCCATCGATCGAGCGGGCCTAGTCGGTGAAGATGGTGCCACGCATGCTGGCGTGTTTGATTTTGGATTCTTGCGTTGTGTGCCTAATATGGTGATTGCAGCGCCAAAAGATGAGAACGAATGCTACCATTTGCTCAACACTTGCTATGAATATTCAGGCTGCACGGCGGTACGTTATCCACGTGGTACAGGCACAGGTGCTGATATTGAGCAGCCAGCCCAAACTTATAAAGTTGGAGAAGCGGTTGTCGAGTCAGTATTAGGTAAAACTGATGCGCCTTACAAATTGGCATTATTGGCCTTTGGTACGATGGTAGCAACTGTTCAGCAAGCCGCAGAAAGCTTAATAAATAACGATGCAGTGTTAGATTGCCAAATACAGGTGGTCAATATGCGCTGGGTAAAACCGCTAGACACAGCAATGCTTGAGACGTTATTAGCGCAAGGGGTCACTCATATAGCAACCCTAGAAGAGCACATGATTATGGGCGGCGCAGGTAGTGCAGTGAATGAATATTTGCTCAATGAATCGGCTGCCTTTAAGAGAAATCGTCCAGCTATTGCTAATATCGGTATTCCTGACCGCTTTATTGCTCACGGCTCTCAAGCAGAGCAATTGGCTGACTGTGGTCTAGATGTCGAGGGCGTGACTAAACAGCTTAAAACGCTCTTATCGTAAGCAATGTTTCTAGCGTTACAATATTATTTATAAAGTTAATGCGCTAAAAATGTGTTAATTAAAACCGATATAAGCTCCTTAAACAGAGCAAACGCCTGTTAGCCGCAGGTGCTAACTTTTTTACAACTTGCGCAGTTTAGATGATCGCCAAAGTACTGGATTGGTCAGCGTGACGGTTTTTTCGTTTTTATCGAACAATTTTAGTATAATGCGGGTGTCTTTTATAAGTTTTCGTTTATAAAAGACACGTTTTTAATCGCATAGATGTGGTGTGATGCGGCGGCTGTTTGGCATGTTGTGGGCACAGAGTTAGTCTTATTTTTTATATTCATTCATCAAGCAAATAGGTTATTTATGGAACCCATGGTCGTCATCGCAGCGCGTACTGCTGAAAAAGTTGGTAAAGAGATTTTATATGCGCATCAAAACCGCCACAAAATCGAGTTAGATATTGAGTCTAAAGGACTTGATGGTTTGGTTACCCGCATTGATCGCTTTAGCGAAGAGCTCACGATTGAGACGCTAAAAGCCAGCTATCCTAATCATTCATTCTTGGGTGAAGAGTTTGGTATGCAAGAAGGTCGCGGCGAAGATGCTGACTGGTGCTGGATTATCGATCCACTAGACGGCACTAAGAACTTCGTTCATGGTGTACCGCAGTTCTGCGTATCCATCGCAGTCCAGCATAAAGGTGTTACCCAACATGGTGTGATCTATGATCCAGTACGTGATGAGATGTTCTCAGCGAGCCGTGGTAAAGGCGCGCGCTTGAACAATCGCCGTATGCAAGTGAGCGAGCGTAAAACCATTGATGGCGGTTTCTTTACGACAGGACATCCGCTTGAGCGTAAGCGCAATGGCGAAGTTATCTCTTATGCTAAACAGCACTTTGAGAGCTTACAGAAGATATCTGAGGCAGGTGGTCAGGTACGTCGTATGGGTTCAGCTGCGCTTGATTTGTGCTATGTTGCTGCTGGTCGTTTTGACGGTTATTTTGAGATGTCTATCAAGCCTTGGGACATCGCTGCGGGCGAGCTTATCGTAACTGAAGCACGCGGTGTGGTGGTTGATCATACTGGCGCGCACAACTCTATGACATCAGGCTCTATCTTCGCTTGTAATGTGAAATTGCTCAAGCCATTGATGCAAACAGTTGTACCAATCTGGGGTGACGCAATCTAAACGTTAACCTTAATGGTATTAACGTTTAGCGCTTGCAAGATTTAAATTCAAGTAATATCTAGATTGAGTATGAACGAAAAAAGCTGGTTCCATTATGGAGCCAGCTTTTTTGTTTTATCATTACCCTTATTGTCATTTTTATCTTCGACAGTAATGCCTTTGAATGCTAGCTCTTTACTGGTAGTTTCTAGCAGTTGCAACTCTTCTTCTATCAGCATTAGCATATCTTGTACACGTGGTAATGCTTTGCTACAAGCGGTAATACCAAACTCAATCTTATCTAAATAACTGGCTAAAGTGATATTCATCGCTTGACCATTAAAGACGATAGAAGCAGGGTACAGCGATTGCAGACGTGCGCCATTCCAGTACAGCGGTTTTTCAGAACCAGGTACGTTAGAGATAATCAGGTTAAATGCCTGCTTTCTAGGAAACAATCCTGTCGCCAAATTAATGCCTTGCCACGCGTATGAGACAATACTGTAGTTAATGACCTGCGCTTGGTTCATGCGGCGAAAGCGACGTTTGCCGTTATTCATACTACGATGGATAAGCTCTATTCTGCGCAGTGGATTGTCCAAATGCGTACCCAAGTTTGCCAGTACAAATGACAGCTGGTTGCCCGAGATACTGTTATCTGTACGCAGTGACATCGGTACAAAAGCAATCAATGGTTTGCTCGGTAGCGCATCCATTGAGATTAGATAACGGCGAATAGCACCTGCACAGACTGCCAGTACCACATCGTTTCTACTAATTTTGAGCCTTTCAGCAATATCGTTAAACCGCTTTATATCATAAGATTGTGCGGCTATACGCCGTGAGGCTGATATACGTTTATTCAAGATACTCATTGGGGCGTCAAAAGTACCGACGTACCCTTCATCACCGTAGTTTTTTACATTATCTAGCAGTTCTGTAAATACAGGTTTGATGGTAGATATCTGCTCTTTTATGATGCCCCTGATAGATCGTTCGGCAGGCAGTATAGCGTTTACTTGGTTGCGATGGCGTGCCATCAGCGACCAGACAGGGAGAGTAACTGGTTCGGTTGGCGATTGAGATAAGGACTTTTGAACCAAACGCATCGCTGCGATGCCATCAACCAAAGAGTGATGAATCTTAAAATACCACGCAAAACGTTCAGGTCCACCTTCGATTTCTGGCTGGATACCTTCGATGACATGACATTCCCACAAAGGCATGGCACGATCTAATAAACGTCCATGTTCTCTTGAGACGTACATCAATAGTTCACGTACGCGTCCAGGACTTGGTAGCGCGACATGATGCAAATGATGCTCAACATCAAAATCTTTGTCTTTTTTCCAAAAGGCTAAATGCTCAAGTACCTGATTAAAAGGAAAGCTGGGCGGCACATCAGACTCTTGCATTTGTTTTACCAATTGATAGACAAAATCGCTATCCGCATTGTCTGGTAATTCAAATACAAACAGTCCACCAACGTGCATGGGCTGTTTACGCGACTCAAGAAGTAGAAACAACTGGTCGACTGCTGTGAGAAGTCGCATAATAAATCCTTTTATAACGATAAGTGTTATGTGAAGTTATGATAAGTAAATATTCAATCAAATAACATTTTTTATTATTTTATAGAGCGTGTTAAGCAATCAACCATAGCACTGACAGCACTATACGTAAATACTCAACACGCTCTATTATGATATGTCATTTATACTTTAGTTTATTGAAAGAAATAGCCTGTTTGTGGCGAGCTGGCCGTGGCCATTTTGCGCATCGGCATACGACCTGCCAAAAATGCCGCACGACCTGCCCACATAGCATGTTTCATTGCATGCGCCATCATCACAGGATTTTGTGCATTGGCAATGGCTGAGTTCATCAGTACGCCATCACAACCAAGCTCCATTGCAAGTGCAGCATCAGAGGCAGTGCCGACACCAGCGTCAACCAATACGGGTACTTTAGCGTTTTCGATTATTAAGCTAAGTGTATGACGATTGAGTAGACCAAGTCCTGAACCAATCAAGCTGCCAAGCGGCATAATGGCGACACAGCCCATGCTTTCTAACTCTTGTGCGACGATAGGGTCATCTGACGTATAAACCATCACTTCAAAACCATCATCGATCAATACTTTGGCGGCTTTTAAAGTTTCCATAACGTTTGGATATAAGGTTTTCTCATCACCCAATACCTCAAGCTTAACCAAATTATGCCCACCCAATAACTCGCGAGCAAGCTTACAAGTGCGAATGGCTGTTTCGGCGTCAAAGCAGCCAGCAGTATTCGGTAGTATTGTATGTTTATCAGGTGAAATCACATCTAATAAGTTAGGCTCATCACTATTTTGTCCAATATTGACACGGCGAATAGCAACGGTCACGATCTCGGCTGCTGAAGCAGCAATAGCTTCTCCAGTCTCTGTCATGTCTTTATACTTACCAGTACCGACTAGCAGACGTGAAGAAAAGGTACGGCTACCGACAGTAAAGGTATCTTGTAAAAGTGGTGTTGGATGAGTAGTGCTAACGTTCTCTGACATAACGGAAAATCCTAATATCGAGCGGGAGAAGGGGACAGACAAAATATGATGAGTAATCTAAAAGGTGTAATAGACAATGGCAAGCGGTCTGCAAAAAAAGGCATGATATGCTAACTCTGATAGTAATAATATGTGCTGGGCGATAGGTATAAAGCGCCAGTCACATAAAATAATACCCGTCTAAAACAAAATGCTATTATAACAAACTCATGCAACCTTACTGGCAGTCTTTTTTGATTCGAACTGTTAAGGACAAGGCATCCATCATGTCTTGACGTGCGTACTTCTTATCCTCTCCTCACTTATTGGGCCGTCTTTATGATGCAGTTGCCATACAGCTTTGCGAAACGCCATCAGATTTTGGCCATACTTGCGATAGATCCGGAATTGCCGCCAACATTGGTACTCACCAAAGCGACTCCGTTGTCAGCGATTAATGAAGCGGTACGGTTTTTACAGCAGCAAGGCGTTCGCGGTGTACCCACTTACGAAAGTGTTAGCGCGGATGATTTTGAAAAACGTATGAACGCCGCTTATGCTGGCAATACAGGAGAATCGCAGCATATTGCTGCTGGACTTGAAGACCACCCTGATCTCGATAGCTTGGCAGATAGCGTCCCTGAAACTGAAGACCTGATGGATCAACAAGACGATGCACCTATCATTCGTTTGATTAATGCATTGTTGTCCGAAGCCATCCGTTTAAGCGCCTCAGACATTCATATCGAAACCTTTGAAAAGCGTTTGGTTGTCCGTTTCCGAGTCGATGGTGAGCTAAAAGAAATTATCACACCAAAACGCCAACTAGCTCCATTGTTGGTCTCGCGTATTAAAGTAATGGCTAAATTAGACATCGCCGAAAAGCGGGTGCCGCAAGATGGTCGTATCAGTTTAAGACTGGCAGGGCGAGAAGTCGATGTGCGTGTATCGACCTTACCATCAAGCTTTGGTGAGCGTGTGGTGATGCGTCTATTAGACAAGCAAGCTGGCCGTTTGAATATGACGTATTTGGGGCTGTCTGATAATGACTATACTGAGCTAAAACGCTTAATCCATCGTCCGCATGGCATTATTTTGGTGACAGGGCCGACTGGTTCGGGTAAAACCACGACGTTATATTCTGCATTGACCGATTTAAATGATCAAACTCGCAATATCTTGACTGCTGAAGATCCGATTGAGTTTCAGCTTGATGGTATCGGGCAGACGCAGGTCAATAACAAAGTAGACATGACATTTGCTAAAAGTTTGCGCGCGATGTTGCGTCAAGATCCCGATGTGGTGATGGTTGGTGAAATTCGTGATTTAGAGACAGCAGAAATTGCCGTACAGGCTTCTTTGACAGGGCATTTGGTATTATCGACGCTGCATACCAACACTGCTATCGGCGCGGTCACTCGCTTACAGGACATGGGTGTTGAGCCGTTTCTGTTGTCCTCGTCACTTATTGGCGTAGTAGCGCAGCGTTTGGTACGTACCTTATGTTCACATTGTCAAAGCTGGCAGGCTGCTGATACCGAGCAAGCCAAGCTGTTTACCGAAATTGGGATTGGGACAACGCTGAAACGTGATGCCAAAGAGATAGCAAGTGAGTCGATTCGTTTGCCCAAGCCAGTTGGCTGCGATAAATGTAATCAGTCAGGATTTAAAGGACGTACTGCTATCTATGAAGTCGTGCCAATCGACGATACATTGCGCCGTATGATTCATAGCAATACGGCTGAGTATGAGCTGGAAGAGTATGCGCGCCAGCAAACACCATCGATACGTGCAGATGGTTTACGTAAAGTCATAGAAGGGCGTACGACATTGGAAGAAGTGCTGCGAGTGACGAAAGAGAGCGCCTTAACGGACGAGACAATATTGGTATAAATTTGCGAACTAGATACTGGTATAGCAAATAAAAAACAACTGGTGTGAATAGCCAGTTATTTTAATATTTTTCTAGTTGTGGAGCTTTAGAGTTTTTAGCCGCTATTATTTGGCAGCCATACACTCAACCTCAACGCTTGCTCCAGCAGCCAATTCTGATACACCAAAAGCTGAGCGTACAGGATAAGGCTTTATCATCTCAGCCTTGTAGACTTTGTTGAAGTCATCAAAGTCATCCATATCAGTCAGCATGACCATACATTTAACGATATCAGACTTTCGGTAGCCGTACTTTAATAGCGTGCTATGGATATTATATAGCACTTGCTTGGTTTCAGCTTTGATACCGCCTTTGACCAGTTTGCCATCTTTAAAGCCAATTTGTCCCGACATATACAATGTATTGCCCACGCGTACAGCTTCTGAAAAAGGATAAGTACCGCCATCGCCCAAGAAAGTAGGCCCAGACTTAGCAACGCTGACAGCTGTCGTTGTATTGGCATTAGCGCTATGAGCAAAACCCAATGAGCACAGAGTGGCTAGCGCTAGCGTAGATAGGCAAGTACTAAGTTTCGACATACTGTTTCCTCATTGGGTTTGTTATCAATTTTTACTAACTACTTATCAGTACTATTATTTTGAGTAGATAATGCATCGTTTTCTTCGATTGGTGCCTCGGTTTTAGTGTCATCTTCTGCAACTTTTTCAGACGCTTTACCTTGGCGGCGTGCCTCTAGTTCCGCTTTTGGTATCCATGCCCAGGTCATCTCAACCACAATTGGGTCACGATCACTATCAGATTCACGATCTTTGATGACACAAGGAATAATCATCTCACCTTTTTGCGTGTTTAGGATATCCAAACGCTGTTCGTCAGACAAGCTTGCAATAGCAGCAATTTGACCTTTTTTGATTGGACGATGAAAGTTTACCGAGTAAGATTTAATCAGCAGAATGCGATCAGAGGGCAAGTTTAAACCCAAAATAAACCCCGTAGCCGTCTCAGCCAGTAATGTGATGGCGACTGCATGGATAGAGCCGATATGGTTTTGGACGGCTTTATTGTTGTTTAAACTAACGACGACTTGGTTTGGTTCTACCGTCTCATAATAAATGCCGGTCGTGCCGACATAGGGAACGACCTTGCCAAAGGCTTTAGATAAAATACTTGAACGTGCACCAGCAGGCAGATATTTGGTGACGGATAACAGTTTGGTAAATTGATTGCTAATTGGTTTTAGCGTGCTACTGGATTTCTCAACTGAAGGTTTTGTGCTGTCAGATACTTTGGCTGGCAGTTTATTGGTCAACTTGGCGGGTAGCTTTTTTAATAATCCTGACATACAAAATTCCTTAACGTAAATGAGTTGAATGACATTCTTAGCATGGCTTTTTATGATAGCGACACAAATATAGATAATGAAAGTCGCTACAAATACTATGGTACATCAACCATTGCCTTCCTACTATTATTAGCATGAACTGCTGCGCTTACAAAACTATAGTAGCGTGGCTATGTTGCTAGGTTATGTCATTAGTTTAGATCGCCACTTAAAGCAGCCTAGCTATCTTATATATCACTATCATTTGGGCATTGGTATTATTAAGTGATTGGTATAGTCAGTTCAATATAATTTGGATACAAGGAAGCCGAGGGACAGTACTACAAGTAGTAGACTAAGTTAGACTGACACCCTATCTAATTTATAGAGGGTTAACTATAGTTACCATGCCAATAGACAGCCACGTTATAATGACAAAATGTTAGCATGTCTGTTTTAAACCTGTTTTCAATGCCGCTGGATAACGTTATGCCTGATATGTCTGCTCATGAACCGACCAATATTATTTATACGGGCGTTGCTGGTACAGGTAAAACCTATAGATTACTGCAAATCGCGAAGCAATATACCGACTATCTACCCAAGACTGAAAATGAGGACTTATTAGAACAGCTGCTGCAAGGTCTAAGCTGGCGCGAAGTATTGTGTCTGGTGTTTTTAGATCTACGTGCTGAACAACAGGATTTGTTAAAGGTACGAGAAATTATTGATCATCCTTTTTTTATGACCAAAGCTGCTCAGAACTCACGTGATAAAAATCTAGATAGTACAGCTTGGTTAGAGTTACGCAGACATAGTCCTACGAACTCTCAAACAGTCAGTTTTGATAACCGCGCTAGCCAAGCTTATTTTGATAAAGACAATAGTGGGGCATGGTATTTATTGCCAGAGAGTATGGTGCTACTAGAAGATTTATCGCAGCAATTAGCTGAGTTTCAGCAGGCACAGCGTGACAACCAAGCCCATCAAAATAAAAACATCGGTCAGCAACGTTTTAGTATGGTGAGCTTCCATCAAGCCTACGGTTATGAAGAGTTTGTAGAAGGTATACGCCCTGTCATGAATGGCGCTGCTCAAGCAAATAACAGCCCTTCTAATCAAACTCAAATGAGTTACGCGGTGCAAGACGGAGCGTTTTTAAAGCTGTGTCAACGCGCAGCTCGTGACCCTCAGCAGCGTTATGCCATGCTGATTGATGAGATTAACCGTGCTAACGTGTCACGGGTGTTTGGCGAGCTTCTCAGTTTGATAGAGCCTGATAAACGAGCGGGCAAGCCAAATGCGATGACAGTAAGTTTGGCATATTCTGGACGTGCCTTTAGTGTGCCTGCCAATGTCGATATTTATGCCACTATGAATACCCAAGACCATTCTTTAGCACCACTTGATATGGCATTACGTCGACGTTTTCGCTTTATGGATTGTCCACCGCAGCCTAATTTACTATCGACAATTTATGGTAGCAATGACACCGACACTGGACTGTCTGAAGACTTAGAAGCAGGTGCGATAGATTTGAGCAAATTACTAATAGGTTTAAATAGACGTATCGTGCAGACACTGGGAGTAGAAGCGCAGTTGGGACATGCTTTTTTATTCGCAGTCACTCAGTTAGAACAATTACAAACGGCTCTCGTTGAACAAATTATTCCTCAATTGGCTCAAGCTGCGGGTGGTCAAATTACGGTGCTGCAGTATATCTTTAGAGATGAGCAGCAACCGACGAGCAAGCAGTTCGTACAGGACAGTCAAGCATTGATGAATGACGACTTATATAATCCGATGGGCAACCAAAATAATGCTTCCGCTGAACACCAAATGTTTGCAGGGCAGGGTTCTTTTCTTGATCAGTCTATGAGTATGAATAGTTATACTATCAATGCCGATCTAATCGCTAGGGATGGTGAGTTTAATCATGCTGCTATCTATCAGCGTTTGTACTAGCAGGGTGACCGTTCAGTGATAACGAATAATCAATATTACGCCAAGCAACACGCTATTAGGGCAAACAGTCGCCAGACTCGCATCCCTAACAGTAGTGTCGCTACTATGAATGTTATCACCGTGTTTGAGCATCAACGTCTGACCGTGCATGATTTTTTGCACAGGTCTGACTTCGATTGGCTCATGGCGCAAGAGTTTGCAGTATTTACTATCAAGCGTAAGCGAGGCCAATGGCAGCTTAAGGTTGGGCACTATATTGGGATTATTCTACTACCCAGTGGTATAACGCTTGAGATATTGCCAAAGCTAAATCAGTCTACTCAGACCAATGATATCGTCCAGACCCGTCATTGGGTACAGGGTATGCTATCGGATTTAATTCATCTTGATGCGCATAACAATCGTAAGCTACCCAATACGAAAAACTTCGGTCAGTTTAGTTCCCAGTCTACTCCTTTACCGTCAAAAGTATTGCCTATATCAGATTGGCTGATTGAGCAGTTTTTGCAGCGTTTAATGGATTATCAACCAACCAAGCATTATCAGGCTCAGATTGAAAATCAGGCATCCCTGCAAGGTCGACTGCTCATCAAAGAGCAACTGCGTCATAATAGTATGCAACCGCATAAGTTTATCTGTGAAAGTAGCGTATTAAGTCACGACATGTTGGTCAATCGGTTGATTAAGAGTGCATTGGTTTACTTGATGCCTTTATTGCCCCAGTTTGTTTCTTCAAAATTGTTGCAGCCATGGCAGCAGGTGTCTACGCTAAACAACCGCGAAATGCAGCAGATAGCGTTAATATATGCTCAAGCAAAGCGTCAGCTAGACGTTCAACCACTCCAAAAGCAAAAATTGCACGCCGCGCAGCAGTTAGTAGACTTGGCATATTGGCTATTGAAACAGACGACAGCTGCGACAGGTAATGGTATTGATCCAAATAGACAAAATTGCTCTCAGCTAAGATTGTGTTTATTGATTGATATGAATCAAGCTTTTGAGCAATGGGCAAGTCAGCGTATCGCATCGATGTTTCAGCAGATTAGTAGTAATTACCGTCCTTTTTATCAAACCCAGAGTGTCTGGCTAAATGATGCTGAAGGACTAGCATGCTTATCTATACGGCCTGATTTGCTGATATTTGAAACCGTCTCTGATGATTGTCAAAACCAGAACGATACAGCAGCTAGTCAAACTAAAGCCAAAGACAAAAGCAAAGGTTGCTACAGTCATGTCATCGATATTAAGTGGAAGTATTTACCGCATGCCGCTGCGATTAGTGCGAGCGATGCTTATCAATTGACTAGCTATGCACAAGCTTACTTGGCAAGGCAGGTCTGGTTGGTTTACCCAGTGCTAGGTAGTGATAGACAGCCAGTGGTGCTTAAGCAGCAAACGCATTATGGTAGTAATGATAGCGACAGTAGCGATGATATTAAAAACAATGAATCAATTGATGCCCATTTATGGTTAATGCCGTTTGATGTTTTGACAGGTACACTCAACGGTGAAGTACTGCCACATTTGGACAAAGCTTAATATCGTTATCAATGACAGCGCGAATGACTGACTAATTGATAGGTAAATAAGAAAAGGGTCTTGCTACCGTTATTTTGGTGAAATTGACGTAATTTTAAAAAAATTAGCGATTATTTGAAATTAATCGAAAATAGGTGTTGACACAATCGCCTTTACCCCTTAATATGTGCACCTCGATAGCGAGGAACATTAACAAGTTAGCGGCATTGCCAACAACGAGTTGATTGACAAACTATCGTGATAATAGAGAATTTCGGAGTGTGGCGCAGTTTGGTAGCGCATCTGGTTTGGGACCAGAGGGTCGTAGGTTCGAATCCTATCACTCCGACCATCTATTTTAAGAGCCTTACAGGCTTTTTTTTATGTATAACGGTTTAGTTTCTGATATAGTAAAATATATCGTAAAGTAAGCTTAGTATATAAAAGTCCTCTAAGAGCGCCTGTAGCTCAGCTGGATAGAGCATCTCCCTTCTAAGGAGGTGGCCGCAGGTTCGAATCCTGCCAGGCGCACCATTTAGCCTGCAAATCTTGCCTATTCTTTGGCAATAGTTATGGCGGTTGTAGCTCAGTTGGTAGAGCCCCGGGTTGTGATCTCGGTTGTCGTGGGTTCGAGTCCCATCAGTCGCCCCATATTTTATTTTGTATATATCTACATACAAATCATATCTCTTAATCTAAAAATATATCAGTAATAGCACTCGCCCTTGATGGCGATTTTTTTATGCCTATTCGATTTTATCTCTATATTATCTTTATAATATTAAACAGATTGAGTTTGATAGCACCTTCAATACTAGATAATCCTCCAAATTCTTATCAACATTTCCTGTAGGTTTTCCTTGAGGCCTAGCGTGACTGTGTCTCCTCTATTATTGTTTAGTAATTCTAATAAGTAAATAGACATGACGTTTTAAATGATGCATTATGCTCAAGTGTTATCACATCCATCGTACTTAATAAAAATTATTTATTGGAGCACGCATTGGCATAGAGCAAACCGACAGAACTTGTTATTAAGAATACTATTATTTTTTTAAGATGAATCGTTATTAATCTGCATTATTGAGGAATTGATTGATGGACGCACTGAGTGTATTGCTGCAAAACGTGCATTTATTTGAGACTAAGTATTACCGTCTAAATGGCACTGGCAATTGGTCTTATTCTATTACTAGAAAAGACACCATTTTATTTTACTTAGTAATGTCTGGCGGTTTTTGCATCGATGTCGGTAATGGTCTACGGGAAGCTCGCGCTGGCGACATGATTATGATTCCGAATGCGCACAAGCATGTGAGTTACGCACTTAATCACCATGGCGATGTTGCTGAGTCGCTTGATGAACTATTGAGCAATTGCACTGAGCGTACACTTGATATCGATGGTGATGGAGACCCCAATTCATCTTTGATACTGATCGAATGCAAATACGACAAAGAGATGATTAATCCTCTGTTGTCAGTACTGCCACCGATATTACCTGAGCTCAATGATGCTGATGGTCGGTTTGAAGTGATCGATGTAGAGATAAAGCTGCTAACGCTAGAAGCTGAGCGTGAGCGTATGGGAAAAACGGCTGTAATCAATCATTGGGCAAGCATCATGATGATTGAATGTTTGCGTGTGTATATTGAAAGCTTGCCTGAAGCTACAGAAAACTGGCTCAAAGCCATGAAGGATCCGTTTTTGACCAAGGCGCTAGCCGCAATGCATGGGGCACCGAGTGAAAGCTGGACTATTCATCAGCTTGCCGAAGTAGCAGGGATGTCACGTTCTAGCTTTGCACAGCGTTTCAAAGACACCGTTGGTATGCCACCACTGACTTATCTGATCGATTACCGCTTACGATTGGCGGCTCGCTATTTACGTTTACAGCAAAACAGTATTAGCCGTATTAGCGAGATGGTGGGTTATGCCTCAGACTCGACTTTTAGTCAGGCGTTTAAACGTGTGTATGGTGTCTCGCCAAAAGCATACCGTCAGCAGTATCGACAGAACAATCTTGCATAGCTTCAGTTGCTGTTTATTTAAGTTATTTAAGTAGAATCTCGATTAGAAGCGCTAAGGTCATCTATATGTCCTTGGCGCTTTTTTTAATTTGTGAATACTTGTTATTTGTAGATGTTGAGTCACTCATATCTATAAGGCCCTTGGTAACTTGCTATGGCTATTTTAGTTAAGGGCAGCTGACAATGAGTCTGTGTTCAGGTACTATGGGTTGATGAGTCGTCGAGACAAAAGCGTTGATGTTGTAGCGCGTTATATGTCCTTATACGATAAGCATATAAAAGGATTGAGACGATGTTTATTTTCGCTGCTGATGGTATGTTATGACTGAACCGACCGCAAAGCTAAATGCAGGAAACAATGGCCAACAAGAGGCTGCTGCAACTGCTAAAACAGAAAGTAATGTTGATAAAAACACTGCTATAGAGAACCCGCATGTCGGCAAAGATGCGCCGAAAAATGAGCCGGTAGAGACACCTGATAAGGCGGCATTATTGACGATGTTTACTTTGTCAGGTATCGATGCGGTAGCAACTGAAGCAGTAATATCTGAGTCATCCGATAGTCTTACAGTAGCTGCAAAACCTGTGGCTCAAGAAACCAATATCGCTACGCAGCGTGTTGCGCTTTATCGTGCTCAGCATGAGCGTACTCGACTGTTATATATGGCATCTGCCAATACGCGTCCTACTTACTTAGTACAAACCCTGAAGCCACAATTCGCAGAATATCAGCAATATTTACTTGCGCAGCAGCTTGATAAACGTGGGTTGATGGATACGGATACGCTCGAAAGACTCTGGCAGCAGCTGCATGTGGTCGATGATATTATTGCAGATATCGTGCGTCATATGCCTGCACAGCAGCCCGCCGGTTGGCAGCTGACGACTCAAGATGGTCGCAATCCATTGTGCTTTGCTACAGTCGGTAAGTTAAAGCACGGCAAGCCAATTCGTGACCAAGGTAGCCTCAACAGTTATGTACTTGGGCATTTTGGCGTGAGTAGCTTTACCTACGATCGAGGCTATTATATCGGTCATGTGGTTGGTTATTTATTCAGCTGTTATTATTGTGCTCACTTGTCGATTACTTATGGCGTCACAGCCCTTGGCCAGCAAGTCGTGGCTGACTATGATTACGCCAGTCTTGAAACCCCGCATATGGTTAGATTATTACAAGGTCTTGACGGTTATTGCAAAAAACGCATTTATCAGTTGGCCGTTATTTGTGCGCGCTTGAGTGTTTTCGCGAGTGATAAACGTATTGAAAGAATGCTAATCGCTGAGGTTAATGACTTTGATAAAAAGCTACAGCAGCAGCATCTAGATGTCTTATTATTACAAGGTTTAATGCCTGATAGTAATGACTCAACGCCACTTTTTTAAGCGTCACATGTCAAATTAATAAATTTCTATTAAGTCATAAATTATAACTGTCTACCTGTAAGCCTCTTAGGATATCTGCTGCCATGCCTGCCTATCATTTCAAAGCGCTTGACGACCATGGCGTTGTCCAAAAAGGCTTGCTAGAGGGGGATTCTGCGCGGCAAATTCGCCAGCAGTTGCGCGATAAGCAATGGACACCCGTTGAAGTCAACCCGGTCAATGACAGACAGAGTCAGCGCAAAAATCGCTACAAAAAACCGTCTGCATACGAGCTGGCATTGCTGACACGTCAGTTATCTGTATTATTGGCAGCAGGTATCCCACTTGAAGAAACCTTGGCAGCGGTTGCTAAGCAATCTCCAAAGACTCACATCAAATCTCTGATGCTTGCAGTGCGCTCACATGTCTTGGAAGGACTCAGCTTAGCACGTGCTCTGCAACAAGCCGCTAGCTTTCCACCGTTATATATCGCTACGATTGCTGCAGGCGAAAAATCTGGTCACCTCGACCTTATCCTCAATCAGCTAGCAGACTACACCGAAAACCGTTTTGCTCTCCAAAAGAAAATCCAAGGGGCTATGGTCTATCCAATTGTCCTGATGGTAATGGCAATCGCGGTAATTATGGGGTTAATGAGTTTCGTTGTGCCCAAAATTGTCAAAGTCTTTGAACAGTCTGAGCAAGCGCTGCCTTTGATTACTCAAATCGTTCTCACGCTATCGAATATCATTACTCAGTGGTGGTGGTTAATATTATTGGTATTGGCAAGTACCGCATTTTTATTCTACCGTTTTGCCCAAACGCAAGCAGGTAAATTAACAATTGATAGCGTGGTGCTTAGATTGCCGATACTTGCCAGATTGTCCAAAGGTCTGAATGCCGCGCGTTTTGCCAGTACCCTTGCGATACTAGTACGCTCAGGAGTGCCTTTAATTGAGGCATTACATATCGGTGCTGCGGTCATGACCAATTTGCATATCCAAAACACCATTATCACTGCGGCTGATAGGGTCACAGAAGGCTCTAGTTTGTCTAGCCAGCTAGAGAAATCTACTTACTTTCCACCGATGATGGTACAGATGATAAAAAGTGGAGAGAACTCAGGCGAGCTTGAAAATATGCTGAGCCGTGCCGCCAATATGCAGGAAGCAGAAGCAACCAATTTTATCAGCACCTTATTATCATTACTTGAGCCTTTAATGCTGGTGTTGATGGGCGTAGTAGTTATGATTATTGTAATGGCGGTTATGTTACCTATCGTTAATATGAACGATTTAGCAGGCTAAGTTAATTCGCTAGCCGATGATTTATCATACTTTTTACATACAGACAGCTTCCTATCTCCAAAACCTCTATTTAGTTCTCTTTTACTCTATTCATATCACCTGACTTACTTGCTAAACCTTGGAATAGCTTTCTTAAGGTTTGCTTACTGTTGTATATTGTTGAACGAACGCTATTTTTGCTATGGCAAACACCAGCGCCGCGCTATAGTAAGCACGGTTTAATAGTCATACAGTTGGTGTCATTTAATATTTAGCTTTGGCTAAAATAGCAAACCCAAATTCAAACTAGGTACAGCGCTGGATAAAAATAAAACCATGGTTTATAGTGACAATAGTTTCAGAGCTCATTGATATATCATTGATGAGAGCCACAATAGAACGCCACTTTTACTATTTACATAACTGTGATGACCAAAGCGATGACTATGACTGACAAACTCCAAGTAAGTATGACGCCAAAAAGTGCTATTCAAAATACGCAATCCCATCCAAATATTGTAACTGACCATAAGAGTGCTTCTTCAGCTATGCAGCGCAGTGCGACAAAAAAGTCTGGTCAAGCAGGATTCACTCTTATCGAAATTATGGTCGTCATTGTGATCCTAGCCATTCTTGCTGGATTAGTGGTACCAAAAGTAGTTGGTCAAAGTGATAAGGCCCGTGTTAAAACAACTGAAACGGCGCTTGCTACTGTCTCAAATGCGCTAGATATGTATAAGGTTGATAACTCGCGCTATCCAACGACCGCTCAAGGTTTAGAGGCGCTTACGACACCGCCAGCTGATGCAAAAAACTATCCTGAAGGTGGGTATATTAAAGGTGGCTATCCAACTGATGGCTGGGAAAATGAGATGCAATATGTTGCACCAGGTAGTGAAGGGCGACCTTATGATTTATTTTCATTAGGTGCTGATGGTCAACAAGGTGGTGAAGGTCAAGATGCGGATCTTTATGCTCAGCTATAAAGCTTAATAACAGCCGTATAGTGAACAAATTCTGATACTGATATAGCTTTGTAGAATGAAACATTCGTTCATCCATGCACTTTCAACAATTTATAAATATCAACCAATATTCCCTTATTGGTTGATATTTTTTATCAGTAGATAAACTGCCTACTGTTCAATACAAGTTTGATAGCCAATGCTATGAATATATCTAGGCGCTCAGCAAAACAGTCATCGCAAACTGCAATTAAAGGTAATCATCTATGTTGATCCAACAGTCTAATAAATATTTTTCTAAAAACCTTTATAAATTGGTTCTAACTGTTGCAAGCACTTCATTAGTAACGGTCTTGTCAATGACATCGGTCAGTGCACAAGCAGCAGGGCTAAACGACTTATTTAAAAATAGCTCCTCGGCAAAATCAAAGTTCTTACCAGTGGATGAAGCCTTTCAGGTGGTCAGTAATACCAAAGCGACTTCCAAAGGCACGCGGTTGTCGATTAGTTTCGAAATTACGCCAGGGCATTATGTCTACAAGGATAAGCTTACGCTGAGCTTCCCTAAAGGAATAAACGCTACACCGTTCACTTTCAATCAAGCACCAGTATCAATCAATGATCCGACCTTTGGTCAGGTTCCTGTATTTACGCAAAGAAGCGTCATTGCAACCACGACGCTGACGACCAGTAATGGTAAGGGCGCCAAAAACGCACCCATTATTATTGGTTGGCAAGGGTGTGCAACAGCAGGGCTATGCTATCCACCAGAAAAAGTCAAAACCAAGATAGACATTGCTGCGACACGCAGATAAATATCGAGCAGATTGATTAAAATATCGGTAATAATAGGTAGCCATTCATGTCCATCAAGACATCACCAAAGTCCTCATCATCTAGCGTATCTACTCATTCGAAAAAATCCCATATCTTAGCGCTTGCTATCGCTAGTGGCTCATTGCTGACAGGGTTATCAACGACATCAACGGTACAAGCGGCAGGGTTAGGCGACCTTTTCGGTAGTAGTGAAAGCTCATCGAAGTCAAAGTTCTTGCCAGTAGATCAAGCGTTTCAGGTAAGTACAGATAGTACCCCTGTTAAATCGGGTACGCGGTTATCTATTAATTTCGATATCACCCCTGAACATTACGTCTATAAAAAGCAAATCAAACTTACGCTACCCGCTGGCGTGACGGCGGCACCTTTTACCTTTAGCCAGACACCATATTCGATAGATGATCCAACATTTGGCAAAGTACTGGTATTTGACCAAGCAAATATGGTCGCTACCACCACACTGACGAACGATAGTGGCAAGAATATAGAAGACGGAGCTATCGTCGTCGGGTGGCAAGGTTGTGCAAAAGCAGGACTATGCTATCCACCTGAAAAGATTAATACGACTGTCAATATTGTAGCCGCATCGACACAGGTATCAGCAGATAGTGAGAGTACTGCGAGCTCGACCGACTCAGAGAATAGTGCTACGGCGAAACCAGAGGAAGTAAGCTCAACAGCTCTTGATAATACTTTGCCTGATGAGGCGCAAGCACTGACAGACGATGGTGCTATTGACTATGATCTCATTGATGACAGCGCTGTAGAGTATGATTCTTTAGATAGTAGTGCAGCGACGAGTACGATTTCTGCAGCAAATAGCAGCGTAACAGGCGAGACGGCCAATAGCGAAAGTACCTTGAGCAACAGTTTCGTTGATAGCGATCCTTTTGGTTTGGCCTCTCACCCTTGGTTGGCATTAGTACTATTATTTTTAGCAGGCTTAGGCTTAGCTTTGACGCCATGTGTGTTACCGATGCTACCTATTGTGGCCAACATTGTAGCCCGCGAACAAAACCCAACGGTCAAACGCGGTGTCATCTTGACCACCAGTTACGCGATTGGGGTAGCGACTGCTTATGGTATTTTGGGTGCTGTTATCGCAGTATTCGGTGAGTCTTTAGGTATTATTGGTTGGCTGCAGAATCCAATTATTCTCATTAGCTTTGCTATTGTTTTTATACTTCTCGCACTATATATGCTGGGTCTTTTCAGTGTGCGATTACCACAAGTGATCAGTCGAAAGATGCAAGGCCTAAGCCAAGCAGGTGACAGTAAGCTTGGTAGTACAGGCGGCAGTTTGATCGCTGGGTTTTTATCAGCGCTAGTCGTGTCACCTTGTGTTTCTGCGCCATTATTTGGGGCATTATTGGCGGTCTCTACCATTGGTAGTCCTTTGCTCGGCTTTGCCGCTTTATTCATGCTAGGTTTTGGTTTATCAGCGCCGCTTATCTTAATCGGTGCTACTCAAGGCAAGATTATGCCAAAGGCAGGCGAGTGGATGAATTGGGTCAAGCAAGGTTTTGCTTTACTACTGTTTGCCGTGGCACTGCTATTGATTGAGCGCGTGTTTATATCGCCAGTCATGCTGATGGTGTGGGCGTTATGGTTTATGGTCGTGGCAACATGGGCATGGAGTTGGCTAGGTAAAGGTCGTATGCTGACCCAAGCATTAAGCCTTATCGCTGGTATTTGGGCAGCATGTTTAATAGTCGGCGCTGCACTGGGTGATGACGATAGCTTACATCCATTAGCGTCATTGGGTGCAGCACCGATGATGGTACAGTCAACGTCTGGTCAACCAGTGAATAGTGATAGCACCACTGATAAAACGATCACGACGCTGGTAGAGCTAGATGCCATTGTTGCAGCAAATCCGAATGTCATTGTCGATCTGACAGCAGAATGGTGTATTGAGTGCCGCATTATGGACAAGAACCTGTTTCATAATCGTCCAGCGCAGATGCAAGATTGGCAACTAGTGAAGCTCGATATCACTGAGACGACAGCAGACTCAAAAGCCGTGTTGTCTCGTTACCAACTCTTTGGTCCACCAGCGCTACTATATTATATTGATGGTCAGCTAGTAAATCAGCAAGTTGGTGAGATTGGTCGCTCAGAGTTTGAGCAAACATTATCGGCGTTGAACAACTAATATTTAACAATGAACACTTAAGAAACCAGTGTGATATTTCGAAAGTTTTTAAGAATGTTAAGAAGGCCAGTATACTAAGAAAGTATGCTGGCTTTTTTGATGCCATTAAATCCATACTATGGAATGTTTATTAAGTATTTGTTATATAAGTAATTATATTGATAGGTGCTTATTTTAACTGTCGATAAAGCTAGTATCGTACTTATATTTTCATTACAATAAAGAAACAATGCAGCAGGGGCGCCAATTGTCATTTTTTCCGCTTCTAATATCTGCGATTAGCTGATAGTCTCAGTCAATTCTATTTTAGCGACAACGCTAATGGCTATATTAATTACCTCATATACTCTGCTAGCGCTAATGCTAGTTAGATAAAGGACACTTATGTTTGCCCATACCATTACTCAGCGTCACCAACAGCCGTCTTACCAGAATGCACATATGCCTCTTCGTATTGCAGTTGCGCTTGCGTTGAGTTGTACCGCGATACAAGTACAAGCTGCTGATGATTCTCAAACCTATAACGAGCTGCCAGCACCTGAAGCTGCGTTTGAATATGAGGATCTTGACCTATCGCAGAGTCTCGATAACAGTGCTATATCTTCTGATATGAGTACACAAAGTGGCACAATAATTAGCAAAGAATTTATTGCTCAGCAAGCCAAGCTGTTTTCTGAATGTACTCAAGTCCAGTCTGGTGCTGCTCGCCTTGCTTGTTTTGATAAGGTAGCTGAACAAGGTAAGACACCAAGTTATACCTCAACCAAACAACCAATTGATTTGGCAAAAACTTTTCAAAGTACGGTCTCAGGTAATCCAAAAGTGATATTGGCTGAGTCTCAAACGGCGATGAGTGGGACTACAGTTGAAGATGCAGATACCATCTTAATGACCAATCAGCAAACAGCAGCCAGCAAATTGAAGGCAAACGGTGACGTAGAAGTAGATGCTGAAACGAATAGCGAGGCACAGATTTTAGAAAATGTCGGTGTCACTCAAACAGACATCGAAAAATTCTCGCCACTCAGTCTATCTTACGACCTAGATAAAAACAGTGAGCGTGGTACTTGGACGGTCAGACCATATCGACCGACGTATCTGTTGCCATTATTTTATACTTTCGATCCCAATTTAAATCCAAGCACACCATCACAAGAGACCGAGTCTCTAACTGCTAACGAGATGCGTGAAACTGAACTAAAATTCCAACTATCTTTGAAGACAAAGGTGGCAGAGGATTTGTTTGATACCAGTGCTGACCTATGGTTTGGCTATACTCAAGAATCACATTGGCAAGTTTATAACGAAGACAACTCACGTCCATTCCGTGCTACAGACTATCAACCTGAAATATTCCTGACCCAACCAGTAACAGCAGATCTACCTTTTGGTGGACGTTTACGTATGCTGGGCGCAGGTGCTGTGCATCACTCGAATGGACAAGATGATCCATTATCACGCTCATGGAACCGTGCTTATCTCATGGCGGGCGCAGAGTGGGGCAGACTCTCAGTCATACCGCGTCTATGGGCTCGCGTAAATAGTGATAGTAATAGCGATGATGACAACCCAGATATCGAAGACTACATGGGCTACGGTGATATCAAATTCTTGTATGACTTGCCGGCTGATCAGAGCATTAGTGGTACCTTGCGCTATAATCCAAGTACCAATAAAGGTGCTGCGCAAATCGACTATATCTATCCTATCTCAGAGAACGTTAATGGTATGGTTCAGCTATTCCAAGGCTATGGTGAGTCGATCATTGATTACAATCATGAAAATACCTCTATCGGCTTCGGTATTGTACTGAACGATTGGAAAGGGCTTTAATTTAGAAAGGACATCAATTTGAGAAAGGCTCTAATATAGGTAAATTTTATTATAAGTTATGAAAAATAATAGTTTATGCGCCGCTTAGCACCTTATCAAACTGGACTGTGGTTGGCAGAGTATATGGATATGCGCTGCCAACTATGCCGTATTTATCGTAGTACACCACAATCTCAACTACTGCGCCATCAAGCACCATCTAGCCTACATAATATAGTGGATGCGCCGCCTACACGGACAGCCTTAAAGAAACACTCTTTTCTTACTAATATCGTTCATCAAGCAAACAGCTATTTGAGCAGTGGTTTAATTTGTGCTCACTGTCACAACGATATCACTTGGTTACCAAGACCTTTTGAAGTTGATATCGCTCCTAGCATATCTCTATCTATCCAAGCCTCTACTTACTACGAGTATCCAATACGTCAAGCTATCCGAGCATTTAAGCATCAAGAGGATATGACGAAATTGCCGTTACTATTGCATGCTATACGTCAATTACCGCGTCCACACGGTTGTCATCGCAATAACAGCGTGATTGTTGCTATGCCAACGACAAGTCAACGATTGGTCAAACGAGGGTTCGATCCTGTCAGTATTCTATCTGCCCAATTGTCTAAACATTGGCAGATTCCTTTATGGCAAGGCGTTAAGCGTATTGACGATACAGTTAGTCAGCAAGGGCTGTCTCGTGCCGAACGTCTTAGTAACTTAGATAACGCCTTTGCTCTAATCGAAAAGCCTCCTACAAAACGCTTACTACTATTCGATGATGTATCTACCACAGGTGCAAGCTTACAAGCATTAGCGCGAGCGTTCATTCCACCTGCAGCTGTAAAATCAGCAAAAGATAGCAGCCATGATAGTTATCAAATTTCTGCTTATGTGTTAGCACATGGCAGCAAATCCTAAACCCAATTTATCTTTATCAGTAATATCTAATTATTGCTAATATATTTCCTTAACGCTATATTGTTATAGATATGTATATTAATTTTTTGCTATGAGCTAAATGTCTAAGCAGTTTTTTGGCGGACTAATATATGAGTGAAGGAGGCCAGAAAGCGCCTGTAGTCATTTCTACATGATGTTTATTAGATATCGTGGAATGAAAATTGCATGTTATTAAATAAATATATGTAGAAAATCATGGTAGTAAGGCAACAATATAAGATACTCGTAATCAATATGCCATAAATAAAAGACAGATAATCGCAGTTTTAAATAGGAACACGGTGTGAATGCATCTTTGAACACTCTACTACCTAAGCTGAAGAACGTAAGCTCAGGTTTTACCTTAATTGAATTGATGGTAACCATTGCTGTTCTTGCCATTATTGTGAGTATTGCAGCGCCTAGTATTAGTACTCAACTTGCTAATCAGCGTGTGAAGTCGACTACTTCCATAATAGAAAGCGCACTAAAAGAAGCTAAAGCTGAAAGTATTATTAAACGGCAAAATACTAGTGTTATTTATAACAATACTGCTAATCCTAGAACGATCACTGTGCAAAATAGCAGTGGTACATTACTTACTTATAATATAAATGACAGAAACACGGTGACGATCACGACTATGGGTAGTACTCCAGTTGCTATAACTACAGTTACCTTTCAACCAAACAAGGTCATTGCTAGCGATGAAAGTATTATGTATACCATTTGCGATACTGGCTCAAGCAATATTATACCTAGGCAAGTAAGTGTTAATAAGATTGCCAATATTAGTACTACAAACTCCGGAAGCTGCTCATGATTACTAAGTCTAGACAAGTAGGTGTAGGGCTAATAGAAGTTATGATTGCATTGCTATTGCTGAGTATCGCGGTGCTTGGCTATAGTGCACTGCAAGGACAAGCTATCAAGGTCACTAATGAATCCTTTGAACGCTCTCAGTCATTGGTAATGATGCGAAACATTGCAGAAAGAATACATTCAAATCCTTTTTCTATTAAAACTTATGAAAACGAAATTAATAAAACATCTTCTATTACTGCGCCTACTACACAATGTGGCTTAAATGGTGTAGCAGTGACTAAGCTTTGTACAGCAACAGAACTTGCAGTAGCCGAAAGTTATAGGATCAAGTTAGATTTACAGAGTTATGATTTTCAGATACAGATGCATCCTTGCCCTAATACTGGTGGCATAGGAACTGATGCAGCCACTAATATTATGTACTCATATTGTTTGATATCAGCTTGGGGGGAAACGACACCTACTATTGGTACAGATGATGAGACTGACTGTTTGACGGAAAGAGTGGTCGATGATAAAGATAAGACGGTAGTGGCTGGTGGTAATTATTACGCCAGAGCGACGTGTATGATGATGGAAATATAATATGAATCCACAACATCGAGACTATCCACAATCAGCTGTGCCGAGTAATAGCACACTTACTTTGCATACTGTAACTTTTAATAGAGTAAAGGGATTTACGCTAGTAGAGTTGATGATTGCTTTGGTACTTGGTCTATTGATATCAGCTGCTGCATTGCAGATTTTTTATACCAGCTCGGTGAATAGTCGTCGTCAAGAAGCCAGCTCACAAATTCAAGATAATGCTATCTTTGGTTTTTCGCAAATACAGCAGCATTTAAGACGAGCGAACTATGGTGCTAAATCAACCAGTGCTTATGATGAGTTTTTTATGAATCATTTAACGCCGCAAGGTGGATTAGTGCTGACTGCACCAAGTGGTACTGGTACGCCAGTCAGTTGGTTACAGGGTAATCTATCTGGATTGGTATTGAATGGTAAGGCTGTTCCAGCAGCTTTATTATCAAGTAATGCGTCTGGCAATAGCATAAGTAACATAGATGGTATTACTAATAGCGATCAGTTAACGATTCAGTATAGGTCGGATAGAACTGGTACTTTTGACTGTGAGGGTACTGCAATACCAGAAGGGTTTTATGTGATCGAGCGATACTTTGTACGGATGGATACTACAGTTACACCCAATGCTCCTGGATTGGCTTGTGCATCGGCTATTTATGATTATGATGAGTCAGTTGCTGGAAGCCCAACTGGTATGGATATAAAAGAATACATCGTGCCAGGTGAGACAGCTGGGACAGCTAATAATCTAGCAGGTACAGGTACTATTATTATACCTAACGTTGATTACTTTAGAGCGAAGCTAGGTATATCTTCAAGTAGAGATTTTGCTACAGACCCTCAAAATTTAGACATTGCCTATATACCAATTCCCACCACTACAAACCTTACAACAGCCCTTAGTGCTAAACGTATCGTTAGCCTACAAATTGGTATATTAGCCCGTTCAGACAATCCGACAGCGACTCCGCAAACAAATAGTGAGTTGGCATTTACAGTTCTTGATAAATCTAATGTGAAACTTAATAGTGCTGCTGTCAATGGGCCGACATATTTACGTAATGTCTATGAAACTACAGTGCTATTACGTAATGCTAGAGGGGGGTTGTGATGAGATCTAAATCTATAAATAATTCTAAATTATCAACCAGTTTATCCAGACAAACTGGTGCAGTATTAATCGTAGTATTGTTAGTACTTATTTTAATTATGATAGTAGGGGCGATTGCTGTCAGACAAAGCACTACGGACTTAAAGGTGGCAACAGCCGACCAAGTCAATAAACTTCTGTTTCAGGCCAATGATGCTGCTTTACTAAAAGTTGAAAAAGAGGATCGTATCTTGAGTGCTGCTAGCCGTGAGAAGAATGATACTCTAAAGGGTTATATGTCTAGTGGCGAACGTGAAGGTCACAAAGTCAGTTTTTGCGTTAGACCACGCAGTACTAAGCTATTTAGTATCCTTGAAATAAGTGAGGTGGATCGTAACAACGCCTTATTGACCTCTAAAAATAACGGTTATTGTAATCCTGACGATAGTAATGACTATGTCAGTGAAGGTCGCGTGATTACTCAAATGACTTTTGTTCGACCTGAAAGTACGAGTATATTTTCTCAAGAAGGCTCAGGTACCTCGTCAAACGATGTTGAACCTTCTACAACAGGGGTCAATGCAGCTATTGGCTGTACTACTTTTATAGGCTACGTAACTTCGGTTATACCTGCATTATCTAGCGCGCCATTAGGAAATGCTGCGAGCAAAGATACTACTTCTATAGCAGGTTGTTTTAAACAACCGCGTACTGGGACTGATACTGTAGATAGCTGCTTAACTGCACTAAGTGTTCCGTATCAAACGCAACAGCAGACTTATATAAACCAGCCTGTTGGCGTTACCTGTGTATCTGGAAG
This sequence comes from Psychrobacter sp. 28M-43, assembly GCF_014770435.1. Taxonomy (NCBI): domain Bacteria; kingdom Pseudomonadati; phylum Pseudomonadota; class Gammaproteobacteria; order Moraxellales; family Moraxellaceae; genus Psychrobacter; species Psychrobacter noctis. Next base: position 331,354 of record NZ_CP061739.1, read on the forward strand.
CTAAGAATATAATTTTTCAACTTGTCGTAGCAATATATAACAGTACCAGTTTATTTATAACAGTAATTAGTATATGGGTGGTTATTATGAAAGTTCCGAACAGAATCAAAGTTAATAAGGCCCATCCTATTACTACAGGTTGGTCTCTAAAATTACTATCGACTGTAGTATTAGGCTGCATGGCTAGTAGTGCAGGTCATACGACGGATCTGGAGATATATCAAGGAGCTACTTACGGTAACGCTTCTATTATGATGATGCTCGATAACTCAGGAAGTATGGATACAAGAAGTATTCGCAATGATTATTCAGCTGTCTCTTCTAGTGATGGTACCACTTCGGGAAAGCTAACTCAGGATCTTTACGATGATAAAGGTGTAAAAACAAATGAGTCTTATGAGTATGATGTAACTTATGTAAAAAAAGGCACTACAAAATACTACGACCGTATGTCACGTCTAAAAATGGCGCTTATGCCAATGTTTGCCAACCCGAAGAGTAATACCGCCTTTGGTGAGAATGTCGATTTAAGTAAATATAGAATAGGACTGGGTAGCTTCTATATTAGTTCTGGAAAAAATGGCGGTAAGATTATTAATCCAGTGTTAGATTTGACTTTAGACAATCGAAGAAAGTTACTTGCGACAGTTAAGTCTCTGAGTGCCAGTACTAATACGCCTACTGCTGATGCCTATGCTGAAGCAGGTGCCTATATGCTCGGGACTAACACGCAGAAAACAGAGACTGAAACAGTCTATACACCAGTAGGTGCTGTAGAGCATCGCAGTAATAATAATAAGAAATACTATTTGTACAATTGTTCTAACGTTAGCTCAACCACGTTTACGTATAATAGTAATACACATTTCTACTGTAATAATTTATCTAACATTGGGCCTAACGGTGGTGCTAAAGATCTCTCAGAACTTAAATTGAGCGACTTAGGAGCTTATGATTCAAGTAAAAATATAACAATATCCAGCGACAATGGAACGTTAACTTATTACTATCGCGCACAGACAAGAGAGGTCGTATCCAATTCAGCAAGTGGCTTTTCGCAATCTTCTGATGATACTAAAGTAAAGCCAGAGTTATCGAAGTACGATTCTCCTATCAAGGGTGAAGCCAATCAGTGTGATGGGTATGGCGTTTATTTTCTAACGGATGGCGAGCCTAATACATCAACTACTGATACTATTAACCTGATGGAAAATAGCTTGGCGGGTAGCTCGTTAAGTATGGGCAGTTCATGTGACTCTGGTTTGACCAGTACAGGCACTACATTCAAGGCAGCTTCTAGATGGGAGTGTATTGGTGAATATTCTAAAAACTTATATAACAAAAGCAACCCTAAAAGTACTCTTATTGCGACGGCAACGGTTGGCTTTGGTAGTGTATTCAAGCAACTCACAGATAAAGGAAAAATCACTAGAAATATTACTCGACCTAGTGGTGTTGTGGAGAAGGTAGAAGTTTATCAATGTGATGCTGACGGTATTGGTCAAGATGCCAAGAATCTATGTAAACTTGGCGAAAAAGGCGAAGGCTATGGTAATGGTGGCTTCTATTACACCGAAGAGCCAAAAGATATTGCCAACAGTGTTAGAAAGTTTATTGAGGATGTTAGTACTGCGGAAATTGATCCAATATCAGCAGGCACAATGTCGGTACCGCTTGATAGTCTAGGGGGGCTAGAATCTCGTCAATTCGCCTACTTACCTATTCTTGAGCCGATTCCTAAATCACCATTGTTATGGAAAGGTAATCTAAAGAAATATAAAGTCAAAAACTCTACTTTGCTTGGTGGTGACAACAAATTCGTCTTTTCTGATAGCAGTGGCCTGTTTGCAAAAAACACTCATGACTTATGGAATACAATCACTGATACCAGTCGTCTTGATACCGCGAGACCTGATGGCGGTGCGCCGCAAATCGGTGGTGCTTATCAAAAAGTATTTGAAAACGCTACTACTGGTATAGGTAACAGAAACTTGTTTGTCGATAGTGGTGATAGCCTGGTCAATCTGAAAGTGGCTAATAACAAGCCAGTAAACTTTAATTCTTTATCGACAACATATAATGATAAGCAGAAAGTAGCTCTACTTAACTTTATGGGTTATAGCGAACCAGAAGAAGCGAAGATCAAAGATAACACAGCGCTCACGTCTACTCAAAATAAGGCATTAAAGAATATTGGCGGTGTTTTGCATTCTATACCGCAGCTTATTACCAAAGAAGTAGCGGTTGATGCTACTGGCAAGTTCGATACCAGCAAGCGTAAAGATTATATTATCTATGGCTCTATGGACGGTGCGCTACATATGCTCGACGATAGTACGGGCAAAGAAACCTTTACTTTTGTACCAAAACAGATTCTTGATTTGCAACCTAAAGCACTCACTGGTAGTGGTTCTGCAGAAGATGGTAGTTATCCATACGGTGTCGATGCCCCTTGGTTAACTTATGCCTCTTATACTACTAAGTCTACTACTACAGGTACCGGTGCTGCCGCAACAACTGTCAATACTTACGAATCTGATCAAAGCTTTGCATTAGGTGGTTTGCGGATGGGCGGTTCTATGTATTATGCGTTAGACGTCTCAAACTTCGAAAGTCCTAAAATAATCTATAGTGTGGGTTCGAATTACGCTAATCGCTTAAAAAAACTTAGTACAGATATAAGTGGTGTCAAAAATGGTGTTAGTGCTATTACTAGTAGCGCAGCTGCATCTGCCGACCAAAAAGCCTATGCTCGTATGGGGCAAACATGGGGTAAGCCCGCTCTTGGCTATGTCAAAAGTGGCGGCAAACGTGTCATGGTTAGCTTTTTACCTGGTGGCTATGATGCTTGCTATGAGAATCCAACGTTTAAGTTAGATACCAGTTATCCGGATGATACTCAATGTAGCAATAAAGACGTTGCCCAGGGCAACAGCATTTATATGGTACAAGTAGGTGAGGTCATAACCGAAGCCAATAATGAAGAAAAAGTAGATACTTCAAAAAACAATGGTAACTTATTATGGTGGGCAAGTAATAGCGGTATTGGTAGTAACAGTACTTCTCGCTCTGCTTCATTACAATACTCGAAGGCAGATGACCTTAAGCATAGTGTTGTCACTCAGATTAGAACTCTAGATCGTAATTATGATGGTCTAATAGATCATATTTATTTTGCTGACTTGGGTGGTCAAGTATGGCGAGCAGATATCAATAACAATGCTGATACTGATAATTTCAAAGTAGACCGGGTAGTAAAAATATTAGATGTCAGTGATCAAGTTGGTACTGGTGATGCACCGCCGCGCATTTATGAGCGTCCGCTGATTACTTTCTATAACGGCAAGTATGCTTATAAAGATGCAGCTAATGCAACAGGTAATGCCAGTGGCGTACAAGCTATGGTAACAGTAGGGACGGGAGATCGCAGTAATCCAGTAACCGCAACCAGAAATATGCCTGACGCTCTATACAATATTATCGATAAGGATGTTACCCGTAGCGATTTATTCTATTATGGAACTGGTACAGCAACGACGATTAGCATGCGTACACCTGTAAACAAGGTTGGAGTTGCATCAGATGAAAATAACAAACTACAAAAACTGACGTTCTCAGCTACAGATATTGGTTCAAATGGTATTAAGCAAAATATGCAGAACAATGCGGTCCAAGGATGGTATATGCCATTTAACACTTGGCTAAACGAGACGACACAAACTACTGGTCCTTACAAAATAAAAATGTTTAATGAACCCGATGCATTAGCTGGAGTATTAGTGTCCTCCTCATACAACCCTGACAAAGGACAAGTGATCCAAGCATGTAGTGCTGGTGTTAAAGGTGAGACTCAACGTGAACGTACTTGCTTGCCTTATGGTGCTTGCCTAGATGGCACAGGTAATGATGTACTGACCAGTCGCTCTACGTTTAATGCAGGTTCAGGGATTGTCGATAATATTGTAACTCAGTTTAATGATACTAGTATTTTTAGCGGACTAGTTAATCGATGTGAAGGTAACTCTTGTACGCCTACACTTATTTGTCCAAATGGCAACTGTGATCTTGTACCGCCTACTTGTACGGGTCCTACTTGTAGTCCTCTAGATGGTTTTAATACTGACAAACGTATTAATCCACTCAGTTGGATTGAGCATTGATATGTCTCATTTATTAAACCATAAGGCTACGAAACAAGTAGGCTTTACTCTTATAGAGTTGATGATTGTTATAGCTATGGTTGGTATTTTAGCCGCTATTGCGATACCGAGCTATCGTGCCTATATCATTCGTAATGCTGAAGCAGATGTACAGCGTAAAATGCTGTCACTCTCTAACGAACTTGAGCAATGGCGAGCTAAAGCATTAACTTATAAAGGTTTTAAGCCTCGATCAGATAGTATCGCGGATAATACTGGAGCGATCAACCAACCTACTAATAATCCACGCTATATTATTAGGCTTGGACATACTACAGGTAGTACGCCAACATTTAGTACATTACATGAAGGAAGCGCGCGTGCTACAAACTGGGTAATGATGGCGACACCAGTCGATCTTACAGGTGCGAGCAGCTTTAAGATTACCAGCCAAGGTGTACGCTGTGCCAACAATATAAGTTTTGATATTGCGAGTAATAATTGCGGGATAGGGGGGACAACATGGTAACAATCAATGGGTCGGTTAGCACAGCAATATCCTCTGGGTCTTTTTCAAAGCAAGCTGGCTTTACACTTATAGAGTTAATGATCGTCGTTGCTATCATAGGGGTATTGGCAGCTATAGCGTATCCTAGTTACCAAGGGTATGTAGAAAGGACCAATCGTGCGGATATGATGAGTGAAATGCAACAGATTGCCAGTCGTATTGAGTCAAGCAAGGTCAACTATAAGCGCTATGATAGGATACCACTCTCGTCTATATTTTTGGATACTCCTGCTACAAATGGCAGTGTAAGTTTCCCTAATTCGGGAACGGCGCTTTATACAGTTACAGCAGGTACAGGAACGTGGGGAGAGGTAGACTGGACGACAAGCACTGGTACATTAGCAGGACGTGATTGGACTATTATAGCAATACCAGTTACCGGTCGACGTATGGCAAATGATGGTAGTCTGACTTTGGATGACCGAGGTATTAAATGCCGAATTATAGGAACTACAGAAAAATGTGGCAAAGATAATGAATGGAGTAAATAATATTTAAGTTTTACTAAACAATAAACTGACAAAAAATGTCATCATACTTACGGTAAATAATTACAATTTACATGAACTGACAATTTTTAGTAATTTAGTAGTGATATTTACACAGATAGTTATCAAATACCAAAAATATAAGCATCTATATAGTATAGGTATCAATAAAAAACATATTGTTTATAATAATAATTAGGTTAACGATAATAAGTTGGCACGTTACCTGCAACAATAATAGTACGAAGGTTAGATGAGTAAATTAAATAACTACTCAAACTAACAACTCCATATCTATAATAGATGGCAGATGGTGATACCAAATAGCGTATCAACCGACTTGTTATCGTCTTACTCCAAAGGACATATCTATGAACGCTCAAAAAGGTTTTACCCTAATCGAACTAATGATCGTTATCGCTATTATCGGTATCTTGGCTGCGATCGCTATTCCTGCTTATCAAGGCTATACCGCTAAATCACAAGTAGCTGCGGGATTAGCAGAGATTTCACCAGCGAAAACTAATGCTGAAGCAAAGTTGGCAGAGGGTATTTCTGATACTCTTACTACCGCTGATCTTGGTATACAGGGTTCGACTAGCCGTTGCTCTGCAATTACATCTAGTGTAATAGCGACTGGCAAATCTACAATTGCATGTACTTTAGTAGGTACTTCTTCCATTAATGGTGATACCATTCAATGGACTCGTGATGGAGATACAGACAGTGCAATTGGTGCGTGGACATGCTCAACTAATGTTCCTGAAGAGTCAGCACCTAAATCTTGTACAGTTGGTCTTGTTACTCCTAGCTAATATTATAAGTTACAACAATCATCAAAAAAGGGGAATAGCAATGCTGTTTTCCTTTTTTAGTATTTGGGATTTGTATGCTAGTTAAGTTAAGTCTAATTACAAGCATGATATTTTTTGTATTAGGAATACTAAATCCAGCTTATTACCCGCCATGGAATAGCTTTATTTCAGAATATTTTACTTTTCTATCTCTTTTGTTTTTGATACCTGTATTTGCTAAAAACCCTATTTCTATCCCTAGAATGTCACTTTTTTTTATCTTAATTAGTTTGTTACCTATAGTGCAGTATGCACTAGGTCAAATATTTTTCTTTGATAAAGCCGCTTTGTCTTTTATTTACATACTATCATTCTGGTTAGCTATTGTTATAGGTTTTAATAGCGTTTATAAGTATAAGCATAGTCTGGACTATTTTTATTTTATTATTTTAAGCTGTGGTTTGTTTTCTAGTATAATCGCTATAGCTCAATGGTTTAACATAGATATGAGTATCGACTGGGTCATGCCTGCTCGGTCTCGTCCATTTGCCAATATGGCACAGCCTAACCATCTTGCAACTTTTCTATTGTTAAGTCTAATGTCTTGCTTGTACTTTTACGAAAACAGAAAATTCAACAGCAAGACTCTTTTGTTATTTAGTTTAGTACTTCTAACTGTTATTGCAGTGACCCACTCGCGTACTGCATGGGTTGCTCTATTATTTGTATATTTATATTTAGCAGTATCTTATAAAAGAGATATCATAAATCTTAGCCTTAAAAAACAAAGCTTATTATTGGTTTATTTTGCTGTTGTTGCTATCTTATTACCACTACTTAAAGCCTCAGGATTAAAGTTAGAGACAGCAGTAGCAATAACCCAAAGATCATCTTCAATCTTAGAGCGTATTCAAATTTGGCAGCAAGGTATTGCCGCGATCAAATATCAGTCACTGTGGGGATATGGATGGAATCAAAGCTCTTTTGCACAGTATGATACTTTTGAAGTTGGCTATGCAAAACGTTATACCACCAGCTTTCATAATATATTTTTAGACATCATAGTATGGTGTGGTATTCCAATTGGAATGACTATAATAGTATTTTGTACATTCATAATCATTAAAGCATTGTTAAAGTCAGTTAACGCTTCTCAGACTTGTTTGATAGTTTCAATATGTGTCGTTTTAATTCACTCTTTACTTGAATTTCCTTTATCCTATTCTTATTTTTTATTACCTGTAGGCTTCATGTTAGGAGCTTTGTTTCTTACATTAAATAAAGAAGCTATACAAATAAATGGTATTTATTGCATTTTAGTTTTTTTATTTGGAGTAGGTTTAAATTTATATATAGTTAGAGAATATAGTTATATTCCAGATAATATGGTTGCTGCTGAAATACATGAGATGAATGAGCGAAAAAGTGTTCTTAGCTTACCATATCAACCTCACTTTTTTGATACTTTTGAAAGTCGTGCTAGATGGATTGGTTTGTATCCTTGCACTATGTTTGATAATTATCAGATTGAAGAGATACGATACATGGTTAAAACATATATGATTTACTATGACTTATACAAGTTTTCAGAAGTTTTGTATTTTAATGGTTATAAACGTGACGCACAAAAGCATCTGGATATGTTGAACTATATGTATAAAGAGAGCTTTAAATTAAGCGACTTACAGTGTGGAAATTATTAATAATCTCGATCAACATTAAAAATCTATGACTTTATATTGAAAGCTTACCCTATGAATTCAAATTTATTTTACTAATATAATAATATGGCACGATGTCTGCACTAATAGATTATTACCAATAGGTTATACAATCATATGTTATCGACATCGAATGGCTTATATAAATCTCAAGCTGGATTTACTCTTATTGAGATAATGATTGTTGTTGCGATCATAAGTATTTTGGTAGCCATAGCTACAGTAAGTTATCAAACTCAAGTTAGAAAGGCGCAGATCATGGTCATTTATCAGACTATGAATGACTTTAGAGTTCCATATCAAATACTTATAAATGATGGCGATGGAGTAACAGATTTCAGTCCAAATGGATTGAATATGCCAAGCAATACCAAATACTGTCAGTTTAGTGTCACTGCACCTAATCCTTTAGGAGTAACTATCAATGCTATACAGTGTAAAATCCAAAATCTGAGTTATTTATCAGAACAGACAATTAGCCTTGATAGAGCTTTGAACGGTAGTTGGAGTTGTAGAGCATCTGCTGACATATCAAAGTCTTATTTGCCTCAAGATTGCCAGTAAAAAACCACCTAACAGCATATTGCTATTAGGTGGTTTTTTGTGAACTGCATTTCTTTATCAATGTATTAAAAAATAGTACAAGGCTAACTATCTCTCTAAATACTGAATCTTACCTTCTACGCCATCCCACTTTTCAGCTTCTGGCATTTGCCCTTTCATCTCAGTGATGTTTGGCCATTTCTGCGCCAGCTCTTCATTTAGCTGAGTAAACATTTCTTGATCTTTCGGTACTTCATCTTCTGAGAAGATCGCATTAGCGGGACATTCAGGCTCGCATAGCGCGCAGTCGATGCACTCATCAGGATCGATGACTAGGAAGTTTGGGCCTTCATAAAAGCAGTCCACAGGACAGACTTCTACACAGTCGGTGTATTTGCAAAGAATGCAGTTATCTGTAACGACAAAGGTCATAGTGAGGTCTACCTGTTATTGGATTGGCTGATATAGTCAATCGCTTTCAAGAGAATTATTGTGTCAGCCTTGCCTGAAGTATTATTCATACCTCTGCGCTCAGCTGCAGTGTAATTCTTTTAAATTAAATCAACTATAAGGGCTACAAAGAATAGTTGGAAAATAAAGCGTATTTTAGCGCCTTTACTACGCTTTGACAATTCCCTTTAATGACTAATGATTTTCTTCAAATGATAAAGTAAATCATGCGCTTGCTTGGGCGTTAGACTATCAGGATCAATCATGCTCAGCTCATCTTGCAAGCTAAATAGCTGATTTTGTTTCGGATTTTCTAATGTGTCCGATATCTGAGCGTTATGACTTACTTCTTGATTGAGAGTAGCATTATTATAGCTCTCTTGCCGTTTATCCTTTACTGACTTAGCTAATTCATTTTTATCATCAACAGTTTTTGCTTTATCTACGGTTAAATGGTCTAACTGTAAGTTGTCTGCTAAATAGCGCTTAGCATCCTCTAGCACTTTGGTAGGAATACCAGCCATTTTTGCGACATGCAGCCCAAAGCTAGAGCTTGCTGCACCATCTTTAATTTGGTGCAATAGCAATAACTGACCATCAACTTCACTGGCTGCTACATGGACATTACGGATATCAGCATGATGCTTGCCAATATCATTCGTTAATTGGGTTAGCTCAAAATAGTGAGTGGCAAATAATGTCAGGCAACCAATTTCGACTAGGCGATTGACACAGGCATGGGCAATGGCCAAACCATCAGTGGTGGCAGTACCACGACCGACTTCGTCCATTAATACCAGTGATTTATTGGTTGCTTGATTTAAGATATTGGCTGTCTCAATCATCTCTACCATAAAGGTCGATTTGCCACCAGCCAAGTCATCAGCTGAACCAATACGCGTAAAAATACGATCGATATCACCAATATGAGCACTAGCTGCTGGCACAAAGCTGCCGCAATGAGCGAGTAGTACAATCAGCGCGGTCTGGCGCATATAGGTCGATTTACCACCCATATTAGGGCCGGTAATAAGCAGCAGTCTTTCAGGATGCCCATCACTACCTAGTGCACAGTCATTGGCGACAAAGTGGTTTGTACTTAAGGAATTACCGTTCCTACTGTTGGCGTTTGTTTGATTCAATGCTGCTTCAACCACAACATGACGACCTCGACGAATATCAATGCTGGTTTGATTTTTGGCCACCGATTCGTTTTGGTCTTTTGTATGTAGGCCCATGATTGGGCGCTGCCAGTTATATATCATGGCAAGATGAGCCCAATTGCTTAGCACATCTAGTTGGGCGATAGCCGCGCTAAGCTGTTGTAGTTCAGCCAAGTGTTGGTTTAATTGATTTAAGAGTTCTTGATACAGCTGCTTTTCACGCGCTAATGCCAAGGACTGGGCGCTTAGATATTCTGTCTCGACTTCCTTTAGCTCATCAGTGATAAAGCGCTCGCTACTTTTAAGCGTTTGTCGACGGATAAAGTGGGCAGGGGCATTCTTCGCCTGCATTTTGGGCAATTCAAAATAGAAGCCGCTAACTTTATTAAAGCCAACTTTTAGACTCGGTAATTGATTGTCTTGACGGGCACGCTCGACCATCTCGTCTAGCGTCGATTGAATATTGTCATGCAAATGGGTAAGGCGATCAAATTCTTCATCAAAGCCCGTCGCCAGCATTCCTCCATCGCGGATATGAGCAGGCGGTTCAATGACAATAGCGCGTTCGATTAATTCGGCGACGGATTGAACAGCAGGCAGTTGATCTGGCAATTGCTGCATCAACATTGGTAACAGGCCGGCGTCTTCATAACTGATACCCGATGCTTTCAATAGAGTAGTCAGCTGAGCACTACTAGCGATACCATCGGCAAGCTTGCGTAAGTCACGAGGTTTGGCGCTCATTAGCCCGATTCGACTGCTGATTCGTTCAATATCGCCAATAGTATTCAGCGTTTCTCGCAAACGTGTAACTAGTAAACTATCTTTCAAGTCTTGGTTTGACTCAATTGCGCCACTCTCTGGATTTAGCAAACAAGTTATCGCATCTAGACGCATATTGATACGTGAATGTTGACGTAGTGGACGCTTCATTTGCTGCACAAGTAGGCGTTTACCCATCGGAGTCTGACAATGGTTTAGCACAGATATTAAAGGAGTACCGTTGCTACTAACAGGGGTAAATAGCTCAAGGTTTTGTTGGCTATTAGCATCGATAATTAGGTAGTCATCACTATACTCGACAATGAGTTGGTTGACTTGAGGTACGTGGCGTTGCTGAGTTTGACGCGCATAGTGGATAAGCGCAGCACAACTGGTTTGCGCAAGTGGAGCCTCGTGAATGCCCAACCCGTCAAGACGCTGCACTTCGAACTGTTGACAAAGCGTGTCACTGGCATGCTCACAATGAAAGTCATTGGCAGCGACTTCTATAATAGGGCAGTCCAGATTTCGTCGTAACCACAGTAGCCACTCTGTATCATTGCTTCCAATGCTGTCGCCAACGCTATCAATAAGCGCTTCACTAATGATGCATTCACTAGGCGCAAAACGCGCCAAGACAGTCAGCATTTGAGTTTGCAAATTATCGATATCGTTTTTGTCTGCTATTAGTGTCTGGGTAGTCAGTGTACCCGCAGCCAAATCCATCTGGCTAACGGCTGCTTGTAACGTCTGGCTATTGTCTTGCGTTTTCATAGTCGCAATATCGATGGCAACCACAGTCGGCGTATGATTGGGTGCAATCAATGCATCATCAGTAATAGTACCTGCGGTAAGCGTTTTAACCACTTCACGGCGCATGATGCTACCAGCAGCAGATTTGCTTTTGTCTTTCTTTTGCTTGTCGCCCATCGCAGGGACATTAGACTTATTATCAGCGTTGCCAGTTGTCGATTCGTCAATTTGTTCGCATACAACCACTGTCTGACCAGCAGCGATCAAGCGTGCCATATAGCTATCGGCTGCATGAAACGGCACACCCGCCATGGCTATCGTGTTGCCTGCTTTATCCGTACCACGACGCGTCAGTGTGATATCTAGTATTTGCGCCGCACGCTTAGCATCGTCAAAGAACAGCTCATAAAAGTCACCCATCCGGTACAAGAGCAATGCTTGTGGATAGTTGGCTTTCATGGTTAGATATTGCACCATCATCGGCGTATGGTCTGCTAGATTGTAGACGTCATCGCCTATATTTAAGCAGTCAGAGGTCTCTTGTTTTGATAAGGGCTTTTCTGATGGATTAGGATTTGACGATTGATTTTGTCCAGATGGTTTTACGGTCATGCAGAGTCTCTTATAGTGCTTTAATGAGTGGTAATAGGTATTTTATGATAGGGGTGCTAAAGGGTTATTTGTCTTATGTACGAATTTGATAGATAGCTTTGGCTTGATCCATAAGCCAGTCACTTGTAGATAAATGGCTCCACGACAAATTTTGAGCCAAGATGCAGTGGTAGCAAACGTATAAAAATCAAACCGCGACAAACAAATAAAGTCGCTGAAAAAGCTAAGAAATTTAACAAGGTATTCGCTATTTTAACACGTCCTACTAGGTTTTTACTGTGGCAAATATCTACTCGCTGCCCTTGTATCCATCAGCGTCATAACCATATATAATGACGGCACACTTAATTGGGCGATACTAAATTAGGTAGTACTTAGTCGGGTGATGACAAGGCAGAGAGCTAAGCTTTGGCTAATGCGCACTAATTATCGAATATTCCATAGGTCAAAAAATTATGTTATCAAAGATTATAGGCAGTGTGGTTGGCACCAAAAATGACCGCGAATTAAAACGCATGCGTAAAGTGGTCAGCAAGATCAACGCACGAGAGGCTGAAATACAAGCCCTGTCTGATGAGCAACTACAACAAAAAACTGAAGAATTTAAAGCCAGACATCAAAAAGGCGAAAGCTTAGATGCGTTATTGCCAGAAGCATTTGCTGTCTGCCGCGAAGCATCATTACGTGTCAACGGCATGCGTCACTATGACGTGCAGCTGATCGGTGGTATCACCTTGCACGAAGGTAAAATCGCTGAGATGAAAACTGGTGAAGGTAAAACCCTAATGGGAACCTTGGCCATGTACCTAAATGCTATCAGCGGTAAAGGGGTTCATCTGGTCACGGTCAACGATTATTTGGCTGCGCGTGATGCTGAACTAAACCGCCCGTTGTTTGGGTTTTTGGGTATGACTGTTGGTGTGATTTACTCACAGCAGCCACCACAAGAAAAAATCGAAGCTTATCAAGCCGACATTACCTATGGTACCAATAACGAATACGGCTTCGATTATCTGCGCGATAACATGGTCTTTAGCCTTGCTGAGAAAAAACAGCGCCCGCTAAACTTTTGTATTATCGATGAAATTGATTCGATCTTGATTGATGAGGCTCGTACGCCGCTTATTATTTCGGGTCAAGCTGAAGATTCATCACGCATGTATGCGCTGATTAATACGATTATTCCTGTGCTAATCCGTTCAAAAGACGAAGAAGCGAACAAGAATAACGAAGAAGAAGACTTTTGGATTGATGAAAAAAATCGCCAGATTGAGATCAGTGAAAAAGGCTACGAGAAAATCGAGCGCTTCTTAATCGAAGTCGGTGAGCTGGGTGAGAACGAAAGCTTGTATAGCCCAAGTCGTTTGCCACTTTTGGCTCACGTTCAAGCGGCCATTCGTGCGCATCACGTATTTGTCAAAAACGTTCACTATATCGTGGATGAAGGCGAAGTGGTCATCGTTGATGAAAATACAGGTCGTACTATGCCTGGTCGTCGCTGGTCAGAAGGCTTGCATCAAGCAGTAGAAGCGAAAGAAAATGTTGAGATCCAAGCAGAAAACCAAACGCTTGCAACCACGACATTCCAGAACTATTTCCGTCTATATGACAAATTGTCTGGTATGACGGGTACTGCTGATACTGAAGCTGCCGAGTTCAAATCTACTTACGATCTAGATGTCATTGTCATTCCAACGCATGAGCCGATTGCTCGTATCGATATGGATGACCAGATTTTCTTAACCAAGTTAGGCAAATACAAAGGCATCATTCGCGAAATTAAAGAAATTCAAGCCAAAGGCGCGCCAGTACTGGTTGGTACAGCGACGATTGAGGCCAGTGAAGAGTTGTCTTACTTGCTCGACCAAGAAGGTGTTAAGCATAACGTCCTAAACGCCAAGCAGCATGAGCGTGAAGCAGAAATTATTGCACAGGCAGGTAGCCCAAAGTCAGTCACGATCGCGACTAACATGGCAGGCCGTGGTACGGATATTATCCTTGGTGGTAACTGGCAGTCGTTTATCGAAGATATCGATGCGGTGAGCCCAGAAGAGATGCAGCGTCTAAAATCTCAATGGCAAGTCAAACATGACCAAGTCGTAGCAGCTGGTGGTTTACATATCATCGGCTCTGAGCGCCATGAGTCACGCCGTATCGATAATCAGCTACGTGGTCGTGCTGGTCGTCAGGGTGACCCTGGTATGTCACGCTTTTTCTTATCGCTTGAAGATGATCTTATGCGTATCTTCGCAGGCGATCGCGTGGTCAATATGATGCGTGCGATGGGCCTCAAAGAAGATGAAGCCATCGAACATAAAATGGTCTCCAAATCAATCGAAAACGCGCAAGGTAAAGTTGAGAGTCGCGATTTTGATGCCCGTAAAAACCTATTGAAGTATGATGATGTTGCCAACGAGCAGCGTAAAGTTATCTATGGTCAGCGTGATGATTTATTAGCAGAGATGGACTTATTAGAAGCCATCGAAGTGATGCATCATGAAGTGTATAACGCGATGATCAATCAGTTTATTCCGCCTGGCTCTATTGATGATCAGTGGAATATTGACGGCTTAGAAGACGAATTAGAAGACGAATTCAAAATCTCAATGCCAATTAACGATTGGTTGGATGAAGATCGCCGTCTGGATGAAGAAGGGCTGCGTGAGAAAATCGTTCAAACGGCGATAGATCGTTATCACAGTCGCCGTGAGCAGATGGGTGAAAAAGACGCCGCTCAGCTTGAGCGTCATTTCATGTTACAGAGTCTAGATAAGCATTGGAAAGAGCATTTAACGCAGATGGATCAGTTACGTAAAGGGATTCATCTGCGGGGTTATGCACAGAAAAACCCTGAACAGGAATATAAGCGTGAGTCGTTTGAATTGTTCCAGATGATGCTTGGTGCGATTAAGTCTGAGACCGTACAAGACTTGTCACGTGTACATATCCCAACCAAGGAAGAGCTGGAAGCATTAGAAATTCAGCAACGTGAGAACGCTGCCCATATGCAAATGCAGTTTGAGCATGACGATGTAGATAACTTGGATAGCAATGCGAGTGGTTCAGCTGCTCAGCCGCAACCACAAAGCCGCACTCTAAACAGTGGGGCTACGGCAGCTGGCGTTGGTGCTGCTATAGCAGGTAACGGTAGTAATGCTAATGAACCAAACCCATATGCAGGTATGAATATCAGTCGTAATGCAGCGTGTCCTTGTGGCTCAGGTCTTAAGTACAAGCAGTGTCATGGTAAAATCTAGTCGTTAGTCATGGCAAGTTAATAGCTATGTATTGAACTGCTATTAAAGACAGCCTTTATATGAAAAAGCCCTTATCTTAAGTAGATAGGGGCTTTTTCATATCTGTTAAATAACTTATGCAAACTTAAAACTTGCTAGATTAAGACCAACAAACACTTTGTATTGATTACTTACAAATTCAGCATAGGCGTGAATTTATGGACACGCTATAGTGTTTAACATATTTATTTGGGAGAGTGTCATGAGTGTAGAATTCTTAAAAAAAGTACGCAGCTCAGTAGTTTTAACAAGTTTGTTGGCTGGCGCCTTGACGGTTAGTGCTTGTCAGCAACAGTCAGAGCCAGAGACGGGAATGGAAGAAGGTGCTAATACAGAAGAGTCCGTTCCAATGTCAGCGGAGCCTGCTGAACCTAGCGATGTCGTTGTCGATACCGAAGACGCTTCACTTAACGAAGTAGAAGGTGATACCACCGCTTCAGTAAACAGCGGCGTGATGCAGATGTCGTATCTATGTACACCTGAACTAAAAGTTGAGGCGACTTATAAAGAAGATGCCAATCAAGTTGTTGTCGCAACCGACATGGGTACAGTAACGTTGAACCAAACCAATGAAGGTAGTAATCCTGAAGTGTTTGAAGTGGCGACCGCAATTGATGGTGGTCAAGGATTCACACAATGGCGCGTAGGGCACGAAGCTCGTAAAACTGGCGTCATGCGTACCGCTGGTGCAGATGAGTCAAATGTTAATACATTCGAGTGTAATGAAGCTTCGTAGTTTATCTTCAATATTTAGTAAGTGATAGGCATTAAAAAAGCAACGCTAAGATAGCGTTGCTTTTTCATGTTGTGAAATAATCTTTATCAATCATACAAGTTCGTAGTAACTAAACTATCAGCGCTTATTTTAATGGAGATGTATCAGAACCATGAGCCAGCAAACCTTCTTCAGTCACATCTAACTCTTCATGTTTGAGCTCTACTTGAATGCTGTCAGTATGTACATGGGTGCTTTTGTTAATTTCGATGTCTTGGATAGCGTAGGTGTCTTTGGTAATGGTCGCCACTTGGCGAGATAGCACAATATCAATTGGTTCATCGCCAATCTCTATTTGCTTACCATTAATGGTCACTACGGCTTTGCTATCCAAAGAAGGCTCAACGTGGCGCAATATGTCTTTGTCATCATAGTTACCAGAGAGTAAATCTTGGCTTTCTGCGTCATTGTACTCAGTACGTATAGTAATATATTCTTCTACCAACTGAATTGGCACTTCGACAGTTTTAGTACGTGAATGCTTGGTAACGGTTACCTTACCTACATCCAAGCGTTCTTTGTTAACTACAGGACGCTCTTCTAATAGCTCTAAGTGTCCAACATTGACGGTATTATTCGTCTGCTTCGTTGAGATATTTTGTTCTTTATCCAAGTTATCTTGGTAAAGGCTGTTTCCATTTTCAGTAGTCATTATTATTCCTTTATAATTATAAAATGATGAATTTCTAATAATTTCAAACGTTATATGTTAATTAACCACATATATTAACTAGCTACATTGAATACTATAAACCATTCGCTCATGTTATGAATACAAAAAAGACCAGAGACATGCTCTGATCTTAATGGCTAAACATATGAGTTTAGCTAATTATTACTATTATATTTAACTGACGGTATAGGAAACTTACGTCGTTAAACTATGACGTATTAGCATATTACATGCCGCGAGCACGGCGTACATCTTCTGCTGTGATACCATCACGGTCTACTAAGTTACCTTCACGGTCAACCACATTGCCGTCGCCATCAACATCTAGCTCTTCGCGTTGAATGGTCTCAATCAAGGTTTCGGTATGGTGATCGGTCGTTTTACCGACATTTACTTCTTCAGAAACATATGTTTCTTTGCTGACGCGAGCACGTTCAGCTTGTAGTTCAACTTCAACTGTTTCAGTAGCATCAAGGTCGCCAATACGACGATCTGTTGGACGATCTACGCTAGTACGCTGAATATTGGCATGTTCTTCTTCTAGATCTACGTCGACATTACGCTCTTCAGTGACGACATGTTTACCCACTTTTACTAGACCAGCAACAATACGGTCTTTATTCACCGTTAGACGCTCTTCTAATAACTCTAGTGTGTTTGGTGCGTCATAAGAGTGATCTGCAATATCAACACGATCTTCTACAGGGAGTGTATCGGCAGTAAATGCTTGACGATCTCTTTCGTACTGCTCTTTGTAGCTGTACTGGTAATCGTGATCGTATACTTCCATAGCTTCTACTTGTGTTTTGGTCAAGCTATCAAAGAAGACATCATCACCAACGATACGGGCTAAGCCTGCTGGTACCAATACTTCTTTTGAACTAAACCAACCACCTGCATCTACTATTAAGTAGCGGATACGACCAGTGGTGTCTTCTACTAGTGCACCTTCGATCTTACCAATTTTTTCTTCATTGATACCGTAAGCAGTTTTATGCGTTGGGTCATAATAGTCATCACCAATTAAGTCTTGATGAGTAGCTTGAATATCTTTTAAACGGATTAGTTGACTCATTGTTATATTCCTTTTTTGCGAGTTTATTTTTTATAATGTAATGGTTGATGTTGTTATTAATTTTTAGTAGAACCATATTTATTACAGTTGAAGGTAAGTCAAACGAATAGCTTCCCTATCAACTTGTAGCTATCCTAACACCGTGATTTTTGATGAGATATATGAGCAAGGTAGCAAAATGTGCACTTGCAGTAATTGCGTGTAATAGGCTGTAAGTGGCATAACATAGGAGGGGGTAGAAGTTAACGAGACTTTACACAGAGTAATATTCAACATTCATCGAAAGAAAGCAGACACAAAAAAACCGCATTTCCATTAGCAATGCGGTTTCTCAATAAACATAACTATCTAGCTATTACTCAATTGACTTACTCTAAGTCAGCTAAACCTACTTTATTTAAGCAAGTTCAATAGCAACAGCTACCGCTTCACCACCACCGATACATAGCGTTGCAATACCTTTTTTGCCACCAGTACGTTTTAGAGAGTTGATAAGCGTAATCAGAATACGAGCACCTGAACAGCCTACTGGATGACCAAGGGCACATGCACCGCCTTCGATGTTTACTTTAGCATGGTCAAGTTTCAGCTCATCCATCGCAGCCATAGTAACCATCGCAAAGGCTTCATTGATTTCCCATAGATCTACATCATCTACTGACCAGCCAGCACCTGCTAATACTTTTTCAATGGCACCGATTGGCGCAATAGTGAATTCGCTTGGGTGACGTGAGTTTGAAGCAGTAGCAACGATACGAGCTTGATAGTCAAGGCCTTCGGCTTTCGCTTGTGACTCTTTCATCACGACGACAGCTGCAGCGCCGTCTGAAATTGAACTAGCATTTGCGGCAGTAATGGTACCGTCTTTAGCGAATGCTGGACGCAAAGTAGGAATACGATCAGCGTTAGCAAGAGCAGGTTGTTCATCGGTATCAACAGTTTGCTCGCCTTTACGCGTTGCAAACGTAACAGGCTCGATTTCATCTTTGAAGTGGTTGTCTTTGATAGCAGTCAGTGCACGGTTCAACGACTCAATAGCAAACTCATCCATTTGCTCACGTGTATAGCCTTTTTCATCGGCCATTTCTTGAGCAAACATACCCATAAGCTTACCAGTATCGGCATCTTCTAGACCATCTAAGAACATATGGTCTTTGACTTCTTTGTGACCCATACGATAGCCGCCACGTGAACCTGGCATGATATACGGTGCATTGGTCATTGACTCCATGCCACCTGCAACAGCGACGTTGAAGCTACCCGCTTTGATACCATCATGCGCTTGCATGACTGCTTTTAGGCCTGAACCACAAAGTTTATTGATCGTGACAGCACCAGTCGCATCCGGTAGACCTGCTTTACGCATGGCTTGACGGGCAGGGCCTTGACCCAGACCTGCCGTCAAGATACAACCCATAATGACTTCATCAACACTGTCAGTGCTAACACCTGAGCGTTCGACGGCAGCTTTGATAGCGGCGGCGCCCAGCTCGGTAGCACTCATGTCTTTTAGTGCGCCTTGAAAGCCACCCATTGGTGTACGTGCGCCGTTTAGGATTACAATTGCATCATTTGACATCGTTATTATTCCTTGTTGTGCGTTTTGATTAAGTATCTACCAAGAAATCAGATGCCGATTGGCTAGCTTTTGCTTATATTATAAGCATCTGTCTTCTTCAGTATGTGGTTTATGCTAGCTCATCTAATCGTATGCGTACTACTTTATCAGTAATGGTCTCTAACGTTTCAATTTTTTCGATAGCGAGATTCATCTGACTCTCGACCACAGGTAGCGTCAGAATAATCACCGGCACTTGACCTACTTTATGCGCAGGCTTTTGCAAGATTGCATCGATGTTGATACCGGCATCACTTAGGATGCGCGTGATATCTGCCAATACACCTGGACTATCATAAGCATGCACACGTAAATAATATCCAGTTACCATCTGATCAGCGCGCAATATAGGCGTGTCTGATAGCTGGTCAGGGATAAATGCTAAATGCGGGACATGATGTCCAGTGTTGCTCTGATCGTCGCGGTCTTTGCTACCCAGTACACGAACCAAATCCATGACGTCGGCCATCACTGCAGAAGCGGTTGCACCAGCACCAGCACCATCGCCGCAATAGAGCGTCTGGCCAAGTGGATGTGAGTTAACTAGTACTGCGTTTTTTACACCATTGACGTTCGCCAATAGCGCATCTTGTGGAATAAGTGTTGGGTGTACGCGTAATTCAACCCCTGCATCACCATCGTTTTCGCTATCGCGGCGTACTGCAAACCCTAAATGCTTGATACGGTAGCCAAGCTCTTCGGCATAGTTCACGTCTTGCAGGGTAATACCAGTGATACCTTCACAGTAGACTTTATCAAACTGTAGCGGAATACCAAAAGCGATAGAGGCGAGTAGCGCCAATTTATGAGCGGCATCAATACCTTCAACATCAAAAGTAGGATCTGCTTCTGCATAACCTAACTCTTGTGCTTCGCTTAATACGTCGGCAAATGGGCGACCCTTATCACGCATTTCGGTCATGATAAAGTTACCAGTACCGTTGATGATACCCGCGAGCCAGTCGATTTTGTTGGCAGCCAGTGCTTCACGCATTACCTTGATAATGGGAATACCGCCTGCTACCGCTGCTTCATAAGCAACATGCACATTGTTTTCTTCAGCGAAAGCAAAAATCTCATTACCGTGTTCAGCGAGTAGAGCCTTGTTTGCCGTAACCACATGCTTGCCGTTTTTAATGGCCTGCATAATTACGTCTTTGGCTAAGGTGGTACCACCAATCACTTCGATAACAATATCGACGTTTTCGCTTGCGGCAATTGCCATCAGATCGCTGTTTTGCATGATATCGGCATCAATATCATCACGCTGACGACGTGTACCGACTTCGGTAATAATAATGTCGCGTCCGCTACGGCGTTTTAGCTCATTTAAATTGTCATTGATCAGATTGATCACGCCCGTTCCGACGGTGCCCAGACCAAGTATCGCTAGTTTGATGGAATTACTCACAGTATCCTCAAGAGGTTAAATACAATGAAGTCAGTATAAGCGATGACAGTGTCAAATGAGTCTGCGACATCAAACAGAATGTCTGTGCCCATTGCCTGTACTGCTTGCCTATCTACTTCATCATAGTTGAATAAAAAAAGCTCAAATAAAAAGGGTGTTGCTCATTTTGCATCGCGCTTTATCGTATCATACCGACAAGGCATTGTGACGTCTATACAATCTCATAAAAGCCAATGTTCTGAAGGTTCATGTCATAAAGGCTAAGATTATAAAGACAACATCATCAAGGTTATATCAGCTGACGATTATAAAAAAGCGGTAGCTTCAATCTTGTTTGGCATATGTATATGTCATTTATGCTTGGTTACTAATATTAGTTACCAATATTAGTTGTTGATATGAGTCACTAATACTGGTAACTCACATTATTAATTAGCGCCTACTGCTTGTGCCAATTCTGCTGCAGGTAAGTAACCACCTACTTGTTGTCCTGTTTCGGTAAACACCGCCGGCGTACCGCGCACACCAAGTCTTGAGCCTAGAGCCATATGTTCTTGTACAGGGTTAGCACAGCTAGGGGCTTGTACATTAGCACCGATTTTTGCTTGATCCATCGCCGCTTTACGATCCTGACTACACCAGATCGCTTCCATCTTTGGTACAGACTCTTGACTGCGTGGCCATGCCAAATAACGAACCTCGATACCGCGCGCATTGATATCATCCATTTCTGAATGTAGTTTGCGACAGTAGCCACAGTCTGCGTCGGTAAAGGCATAAATAACGGCTTTGGTTTCACCTTTCGCTGGATAAATCACCATGTCTTTTTTATCGACGGCTTTTAGCGCTTCTTGTGCTGTCGTAGCAACCAATGCAGCACTGATATCAACCGGAGCGGCATTACCCACAGCAATAATCTGACCTTGAATAATATGCTTGCCAGCTTTATCAGTAAAGAAAGAAGGTAGACCTTCAGCGGTCACCCAATAAATACCATCCATATCTGTCGGTACGGCTGAAACGATAGTTTCCTCGATACCAGAGCTTTTTAGGTTCGCCTGTAATGCCTTCACCACGGTTGCATCATTACCAGCTGAGGGCTTAGTAGCAGTGGATTTTGTCTGGGCAGCGTTTACAACACTGGTATTGCTAGTTGCATCAGCGGCATTGTTTGAGCAGCCAGCAGCGATACCAACTAACAGCGCACTCATCATAAAACGAGATAGAACGGTACGAGAAAGAGGATTACGCAAGGTGGTGTTTTTGACAGTGGGGAACGGCATACGGGTTTCCTATAGGCGTCGCGCCTAATCATGAGTTCGTTATAAAAAACGCTATAAACTTTTCTATATAGTAATGTGTCTTGGCAGTGTTTTAAAGGTCTAACAATGAAGAAGTTTTTATAACTTATTGATAATAAAAGATAGGCAGTAATAGCCTTCATATTACCATATTTACGCCAAATAATAGCAAAGGGAAGACTGCCAAGAAGTATCAACGAAGCCAACTTTAAAGAATGGCTATCAACATAAATTCAAAAAATAAGATACATTTGTGCTATTTAATATAGTTGCTTGAACTTGTAGTCTAAGGCTAATCGCATTGTTTTTATAAAAATCTATATAAAATGCGTTGTATAAATCATTTGAGAACGACTTACTTTAACAAATTTGCTTTAAGGAGCACACATGGCAGGTGCCAGTTTATTAACCTTACTCGATGACATCAGCGTCTTAATGGATGATGTGAGCGTCATGACCAAAGTTGCCGCCAAAAAAACCGCGGGCTTAGTTGGTGATGATTTAGCACTCAACGCCGAGCAGGTCACAGGGGTTAAGCCAAATCGTGAGCTCCCCGTCATTTGGGCAGTAGCCAAAGGCTCTGCCGTGAACAAAGTGATTTTAGTACCAGCGGCACTATTGATCAGTTATTTTATACCGTGGTTGATTACTCCGCTATTGATGATCGGAGGGTTATACCTGAGTTATGAAGGGGCTGAGAAGGTCATTCACAAGTTTTGGCCGAAGTTGTTGCCTCATGATGAAGAGCAAAATGCCCGTTTAAAAGCCAATGCAGATGAGTCGGTAGATTTGGTCGCGTTTGAAAAGGACAAAATCAAAGGTGCCATACGTACAGACTTTATCTTATCAGCTGAGATTATTGTTATCTCTTTAGGCGCAATTACAGCAGCTGGTGGCGATATTGTCCAAAAGGGCATCGTACTTTCGATAGTGGCTGCTGTCGTGACCGTCGGTATTTACGGCTTAGTTGCAGGCATCGTAAAGATTGATGATGCGGGTCTGCATTTGATTGAAAACTCACAAGCAGGTGATAGTAAGCGCAAGTTTGGCGAGTTTATGCTTGCAGCTGCGCCAAAGCTTATGAAGTTTTTATCCATAGCGGGCACGATTGCGATGTTCTTGGTGGGCGGCGGTATCATCGTGCACGGTATCGGCTTTTTGCATCACAGTGTAGAAGACATTGCCCATCTTACTGGGGTATTTGAAGGGTTAACCGCGTCATTGTTAAATGGATTAGTCGGACTGATTGTTGGCGCTATTGTAGTAGCTATTGTTACTACTATTGGTAAAATCCGTGGTAAAGATGACACAGCGTCTTCTGCACATTAAGCTTATCTGCTCTCTATTGTCTCTCGTTTGAATTAGCAAGTAAGTTTGACTGTATTAAAATAAAAAGCCCCAAAGCTACGAATAGCTTTGGGGCTTTTACATTTGAGCTTATATGACTAGCTGTCGCTGTCTGTATCATCAGATGCGAGCTTTTCAGCTTGCGTCGGCTTCTTATGATCCGTCTTAGGCTTACGACTGCGTGCCTTTGGTACTTTTGGCGTAGTCAGATTAAACATACCGGTCTGTGGTAGCAGTTGCTCAGCCACATTTTCGATCATGTTTTTATAGCTGGCTATAGTCGTCTTAGACTTAGCTGCCTGACTGTCTTCTTTGCTAGCTTCTTTAGTAGCTTCCTCTACTGCCGATTCAGTCGTCTGCTCAGTCTCTGCAGCTATGTTTTCTGCAGCACCTTCTACTTCATTGACAGTTTGCTCTGTAGAGATTTCGACTTCTGCATCCTTAGCTTCTGACTGAGCACGCTCGACTTCTAGCAAGTGCTCACTATCAGCACTGATATCATCAGTTTGAGCCTGATTGGCGAGGGCGGTCGCTTCAACGTCATGCGCATCGACTTCACTATCAGTTTCGGTTTGCTCGACGATAGCTTGTTCAGCAGGTACGCTCAATACAGTGGGTTCTTGATAATCAGGATGCTGACCACGTGGATCATTGCTAGCACGCTTAGTGATAGCACGTGGCTCAACGGCTGTCTTACCTTGCGCGGCTGCAAATTGTCTGACCGCTTTGGTCATTGCTTCAAAGCGTGCAAGGTAGTCGGCAGCCAATGGTTGATAGCCATAGTTGCTAAAGTCAAAGCTCTGGCTAGCAGCATCAGAGCTATTATCAGTACTCTGAGACTGCTCATTATGCAACGCAATAGTCGCAATAAAGCAGTTGATAATGCCTTCTTCTACTAAGCGCGTTTGCGCCTCTGGTAGCGTGGCACGAATAAACTCACCAACCGTACCACGTATTGCTGGCACATTAGTAGCAGCTGGCTTGTCCGCTTGAGCGGCTTGCTGAGCGAGTACTACACGTGGATCGTTACTCGCTTGCCCAAATTTCTCAGCAGTCACGTAACGTGCGCCAAATAGTGCTTCATGAGTTAGCTCAAGTGCTGAGTTACTTACATTACTTGTGCTTGCACTATTACTGTCAGCCTGAGTATTCTGAGCTTCATAGCCCTTACTCACATTTTCAGCAGTCTTGGTTTCCTGCTGTTTTGGAGTCTGAGTTTCTTTAGCTGCTTCTACGTCAGCAGTTACCGATGTTGGAGCTTCCGCTTTACTTTCGGTGTTACTCGTAGAGGTCGATTGAGCTTCTACAACTACAGGTGCTTTTTTCTCTTCAGCAGCCTGTTCATGCTTAGGAGCATCGTTTTGCACCTTAGCTTGTTCAGTATTTGCACGCTTATCACTATTTACCTGATTAGCACTTGCTTCCACCGTACTTTCTGCATTATCACTTTTCTTATCAGTGTTTGGAGCATTGGTGTTTTGCTTACCAGTGTTCTGCTCATTGCTACTATGCTTATCGGTAGGTTTTTGAGCAGCTGTTTCGTTTGAACGCTCATCTTTTGCTACGTTATTTGTTGCGCTTCGCTGCTCGCTAGGCTGATTTTTAGCCTGTGTGGCTTTGCTATCATCTAAAGATAGATGAACCACTTCAGGCGCTTTTAGCTCAGTTGGCGCTTCATTGACCTGTAGCATGACCTCGTTAGGGTCCTGATTACGGCGCGTGTTAGATTGATTTTTGCTATTGGCAGCATCGTTATTTCTAGCGTTCTGCTGTTTGCTATGCTTAACGCTGTCAGCTGTTAATGTTTCACCGCGCTCTAGCTTACCGCGTGAGCCGCGTTGACTATGCGATTTGCGCTTAGTACGGGTTTGCTCATCTGCTTTAGAGCTGTTCTCGTTATCAGCATCACTGCGCTCACTTGCGTTACGATTGCTGCTCTGTTGATTGCTATCTTGGCGGTTATTACGATTGCGATCGTTCGTGCGTCTGTTATCGTTCTGACGCTTGTCTTGCTGTCTTTGGTCTTGAGTATCAGACGATTTGTCATCAGCACTGTTTGAGCCAGTACTTTCTGAGCTACTGTTTACGTTGCCAGCAGTCTCGTCAGTCGTCTCTTTTCTTTGACGCGGTTTAGAAGATCTAGACTTACGCGGCTTACGTCTTCTTCTGTCTTCATTGCTGCTGTCGTCAGTATCGCTGTCATTACGACGCGTATGTTGACGATTAGCGTTGTTATCTGACTGTTGGCTGTCGTTTTTCTGACTGTTGCTTTGTTGAGTTGGCTGCTCACCAGTTGCAGCGGCACTATTCAAGGCATTGCTATCAACTTGTCCAAACGAGCCTAAGCTTTGCGCGCCAGTGTTTACTAGCGCTTCGATTGCTTCAGCGGCATCTCGGCTACTGACACTAGGCGTCGTAGTAGCTTGCGGTGCTTGAGCAAATAGGTTTGATAACCACGCGACGGCTTTTGGCTGAGCAGTAGCTTCGACACTCTGTGTCTGCGGCGCTACTGGAGCGGCAACACTAGCGGTTTTATTGGCTTGCGGTGCATGTGCAGGCGACACATCGTTGGTATTTTTATGATTACGACGATCATTGCTATGATTTACCGTATCGTTCTGCGCTTGCGTGGCTGCATTCTGCTGCGTGTTTGAGCGGTTCTGCTTATCATCTGCAGTTTTACGAGGCTGGCGAGTAGGTTGCTGTTCAGGACGCTCTTTTTCAGCAGTCTGCCAGTCAACGTTGTAGCCAAGGTCACTGTGCTCTTGTTGCTGAGTATCAGTGATACGCTCATAGCTCGATGGTGCAAAGCCATCACGGTTGAAATGAAGCTTGAAGTTTGGTGATTCCAAATGCGCGTGTGGCAAAATAGTGATACGAGTGCCACTGTCTTGCTCAAGATAAACCAAGCTATCGCGCTTTTCGTTTAATAAGAATGCAGCGATGTCTGTCGGGACTTCTGCTTGTACTTCACCTTGGCGTTCTTTTAGAGCGATCTGCTCAATTTGACGCATGATAGATAATGACAATGAACGCAAGTCACGAATCATACCGTTGCCGTGACAACGTGGACAAATATAGCCTGTTGACTCTTCTAATGAAGGACGTAGACGCTGACGGCTCATTTCCATTAGACCAAACTTAGAGATATCACCAAATTGAACGCGCGCACGGTCATATTTGGTCGCGTCGATTAGACGTTTCTCTACTTCTTTTTGGTGCTTATTGTCATTCATGTCAATGAAGTCAATAACAATCAAACCACCCATATCACGCAAACGAAGCTGACGAGCAATCTCATCGGCTGCTTCTAAGTTAGTATGGTAAGCGGTCTCAGCAACATCTGAACCCTTGGTTGACTTAGCTGAGTTAATGTCGATAGAGACTAGTGCTTCTGTTTGGTCAATAACGATTGAGCCACCTGATGGCAGACGAACTTCACGCTGATAAGCGGTTTCAATTTGTTTTTCAATATTAAAGCGCGAAAACATCGGCTCATAGTCAGTATATTTGCGTAGCTTTTCGGCTTGTTTTGGCATTACTGCATCGATAAACCCAGCCGCTTCAATGTAAGCGTTTTCGTTATCAATCCAAATCTCAGCGATATCATCACGCAGATAATCACGAACAGCACGAGTGACAACGCCCGCTTCTTGGTGAACCAAGCGCGGTGATGGGTATTTTTGGTTTTGTTCTTGAATGGCTTGCCAAATATTGAGCAAGTGGTTTAAATCGTGCTGCAAGTCTTCTTGCGTTTTACCAATACCCGCAGTACGAATGATGACACTCATGCCTTTTGGTAAATCAAGGTTGCTCAGCATGCGCTTCATGTCTTCGCGCAGTTTGCCCGAGATTTGACGTGAGATACCACCGCCGCGAGGGTTGTTTGGCATCAATACCAGATAACGACCGGCTAATGACACATACGTCGATAGGGCAGCGCCTTTATTACCGCGCTCTTCTTTTTCGACTTGGACGATTAGCTCGTCGCCTTCTTTGATCAGCTTTTTGATGTTTTCGTCACGCGGGTTGCCGCTTAGGTATTCAGCAGAGATTTCACGAATTGGCAAAAAGCCTTGACGCTGAGAACCGTATTCGACAAATACTGCTTCGAGCGATGGCTCGACACGGGTCACATGACCTTTATAGATGTTAGATTTTTTTTGCTCGCGAGTACGGTTTTCTAGGTCGAAATCGTACAGGTGGTTGCCTTTACATAAGGCGACACGAATCTCTTCGTTTTGAGTGGCGTTGATCAAAATGCGTTTCATATTTGTATCCTATGAGTACGCATGACAACGATAAGACAGTCTTTAGGACATAGTGGCAAGTGTGGCTAATATTGTGATTAGCGTGTGTAGATGTTCATTAACGGTAGAACGTAAATCGTGGGTTTATAAAGCACATGGGCTTTTTCAATGGCTTCTTTTTTACCTGAAGTAATGAGCGGCGCTCAGATTAATATCAGTAATATAGGGTGTAAGGCTATGGTACTTATATTTTATCATCAGTAAACTTGGTACATATATGATTGGGTCAGCGAGTCAAAGCGCTCTTATTCTCAGTACGTTCTATTGGTAGTGATTTCAGCGCACGTTGTAAGCGTGGGCGAGGGTCAGTTACATCTCTAAAAAATACTGATATTAAAAAGGCGTGGTGCTGTTGCCATTCATCCATCAAAGTCTAACAATAATATCGCGGTCATGATTGCTACTATATAGTGGCGTCATTCAGCGGTTGTTTGTTCAGGCGAAGCAATTGGTTACTCTTTGTTTATCGTTCTTTGTCTAACGTCAATAATATCTTGGGTGTCTCAAGGTTAGGTGTCGCAGCTTTTGTTATCAGCGGGGCGTACTTGGCAAACAGAGTAATGGACCAGCTTGTCAGCGTGGTATCGTATTTACATTGTTATCGTCATCTGTTTGACCACCAATACTTAGGCAGCTATCGATATACTTTTCGATCCTAACGCTAAACTACCCATACTTGCTCAACTATGCTGGCATAAAGAACCATCAGATAAATAGTCATTAGATAATGATTGGTTATCGAGTACGGTCGTTGTCATGCAATTAGTGAGTCAGTGTTGTGTTGTAATCGGTTAATAAGCTGATTTATTATCAGTGTTATTAACGCGATGGTATTTAGTGTCACTATTTATTTTATGGTACCGAATAACATTCAGTACAGTATTTTTAATTTGTAGGGCTATATTTGGTAAGTAATACCTCTAAATAAATAACGCGCCCTAAAATCAGATGAAACGTGTCAGGTCAGCAGGATAAATAGTGTCAACCTCTTTACTGGCAAGTAGTAGAAAACTAACAGGCAATAAAACGGTGGTCAACTATTTGTAACAACAATGATTATTGCTGTCGCCTCTGCTTAATTGTCGCTCAACATGCTAAACTATAGCAAATCTTTGTGTAAATACCTAACTAAAAATGACAAACTCAAAAATGACTGACGACGCTACTACCCATGAAGCCCCTGCTATTTTTAATAGCAAAACACGCCCACAAAGCGCTGACGATGAGATTAGCAACTTCGGTAAGGTGAACTACCTCGAAGTAACGCGCCATCAACACGATCAGCGTTTGGATAATTTTTTGTTAAACCGTTTAAAAGGTTTGCCAAAATCGCATATCTACAAAATGATTCGCTCAGATGAGGTACGCGTTAATAATAAGCGCTGCAAAGCACACGATAGAGTGCAGCGCGAAGATGTCGTGCGTATTGCCCCTGTAGAGCTAGCAACGCGCGAGAAACCAATTATTAGCACTGAGTTTGCCAAAAGCTTGCTAGCTCGTGTGGTCTATGAAGATGATGGTTTGTTAGTGCTAAATAAGCCCTCTGGTATCGCTGTTCATGGCGGTAGCGGCTTGGACTTTGGTGTTATCGAAGCCATGCGTGAAGTGACGGGTAAAAAATACCTAGAGCTAATCCATCGCATTGATAAGGACACATCAGGGTTACTGATGATTTCCAAAAAACGCTCAACGCTCAAAGTGTTACAGCAGCATTTGGTAGACAAGACCATTCAAAAGCACTATCTATGTCTAGCCAAGGGACAGCCTGCGCTTAATGAGCAGCGTATCAATGCACCATTGCTACGTTACACGCTTGCCAGTGGTGAGCGCCGAGTGAAAGTAGATAGCCAAGACCCACAAGCGAAAGAAAGCCAGACTGATATTATTATCCATAATCGCTTTACGATTAATAGTCAGCCAGTAAGCTTGATTGAAGCCAAGCCATTGACAGGTCGCACTCATCAAATTCGTGTGCATTTAGCGCATATCGGTCATGCTATCTTGGGTGATGACAAATACAACGTTCATGACAAATCAGGCGTCCATCGTCTGTGTCTACATGCATGGCGCTTAGACATTCCAGGCTACAAGACCATTACTGCGCCATTGCCAGACGATATGGCAGATTGGTTACCAGAAACAACGAAATTGCCTGAATAGTTTTCCAAAATAAACTCTTAAGCCAAACTATTTTTGTACTTTCCTAAACGTCACGATATCTTATTTTTACGAATAAGCCACCGTGACGTTTTAGTATCTGCTATTTATTATTGTTATTCATTAAGGTAAACCCATGACCAAACCAGCTACAACTTCAGAGTGTGTTATAAATGCTCAACCATCAGCAGAACACAATTTGTCTGATAAGACATTAATTATTTTTGATTGGGACGGCACGCTAATGGATTCAATCGGCCTGATTGTTGAGTCTATGCATGTGGCTGGCGAAGCACACGGGTTTGAGACGACTGATAAAGCCGTAAAAGACATCATTGGTCTGAGTTTAATGAATGGTATTAAGATTTTATATCCGCAGGCAAACGATACGCAGTTGCTTGCCATTCAGCAAACCTATGCAGAGTACTATATTGCTAACAGTCATAGTACGCCGCTCTTTGAACCGATAGAGCATATGTTGCAAACTTTGCAACAGCAAAGCAAAACGCTCGCCGTAGCAACGGGCAAAAAAAGAAAAGGGCTAGATCGTGTATTAGATGCCTCCGATAGCCATGATTACTTTGCGATTACGCGTTGTGCTGATGAGTCAGGCTCCAAACCTGATCCGCAGATGTTGACCGATATTTTGGATTATACGCAGCAGCAGGTTTCTGATGCTGTGTTTATCGGTGACAGTATCTATGACATTCAAATGGCAACAGCATTGGGCATGACCAGTATAGCGGTGAACTATGGTACGGCAATGAGTGCAGAGCTTGCGGAGCAAAATCCAACCTACCAAGTTGATACTCCACAAGCGCTAGTAGACTTGTTATGCGGGTAGAGCTAATTTTATAATTCTTATTATTTTAATAGCATACCGACGATGATAATGAGTGAATAAACAGGCAATAAAAAAGGGTTTATCGTAATAGCGATAAACCCTTTTTTGTTAAAGATGATGATATCTATTTGTTTTCTTGATCAACTCTCTCTTTTTCACTGCTTTCTTTTTCAATAGCGTCTTCTAATTCAGCGCCTTCTAGCAATGCAAAAGAAGACTCAATGATTTTGTCTGCATCAAGCTGATACTCATACCAGTTGCCCATTATTCCAGCCAGCTCATCGAGACCTTCTTTTCTGAGGGCTGAAAATAACTGAATGGTACAGTTTAGGCCCAATTTTTTCAGGCGTTTACGAGTCTCAAGGAGGGCGTTTTTAGAAGCACCGTACTTTAATTTATCTGCTTTGGTTAGCAGAATATGTACTGGTAGCTCACCATCGTTTGCCCAGTGCAGCATTTGCTCATCAAAAAACTTAAGCGGATGACGAATGTCTGTCATCAGTACCAGACCTGCAAGGCTTGAGCGTGATACCAAGTATTCTTCTAGCTCAACCTGCCATTCTTTTTTCATCTCTAGCGGAACAGCTGCGTAGCCGTAACCAGGCAAATCGACCAAACGTCTGTCAGTATCACCGATACTAAAAAAGTTAATCATCTGCGTGCGTCCAGGTGTCTTAGACGAGCGAGCCAATTGACGCTGATTGGTTAAGGCGTTGATGGCTGATGATTTGCCAGCGTTTGAGCGACCTGCAAAAGCGACTTCCAATCCCATGTCAGGCGGACAGAGACGAAAGGTAGGTGCTGACATCATAAATTCAGTTTGCTGAATTTTCTGACGAGATTTGGTATTGAACAAGGCATGTTCAGCGGCGACATCGTTAAACGGGGTACTCATAAATGGCTCATTAATCTTAAAAAATTGGATGCGATTATAAAATTTTAGTCAGCTGATGATTCAAGTCATCGGCGCGGTCAAGCAATAGGTAAATCAAGTTAAAAGGCTATTATTCATTAATACAGTTATGTGCAAATCATAAAAGTAGCTATTTAATATTACTGGCTATTCTATACTATTCCGTGTCTTACTTATTGAAATAACTGCGATTAGCATCATATAAATAGTAGGATAACATTAAAGTTGGCCAGTCATTAAGACAAGTTCTCAGCTTTAACAAAGCCATATCCAAATTCTCTATGTTTATATGACATATATTGTTACAATGTTTAATGAAGGATGTTTAATAGAACGATTGATGAGACACGTGAAATATCACGAGGAGGTGCTCTATGTTTTCAATCAGTAAACTTCTTAGCACGAGTTATCGCGCTATAACGGCTAGCAGTGCTGCACTATTATTAAGTGGCATTATGATTAGCAGCGCAGGGGCAGCAGATATCGCCACTACCTATAATAACTCATGTGCAGCCTGTCACGATAGTGGGGCGTTAAATGCCATCAAAAAAGGCGATAGTGCCAAATGGCAACAGCTGATTAAACAAAAAAGTATGCCGACGCTTATTAAGTCTGTCAAAGGTGGTATGCCGCAGATGCCAGCAGGTGGTCTTTGCGACAAATGTAGTGATGACGACTATCGTAAACTTATCGAGTATATGAGCAAATAATCGACTTATAAATATAAGTTAAACATATAAAATAAAGCGCTAGGCTAACAACCTATCTGCGCTTTTTGTTTTTGCGTCATATTGTATATTGTGTTGCCAGAAAACTGATGGATACTATGATTAAGTAGGCAAATGATACAAAGTCTTGCTATAATAATCGAAAATAAACCCTGATGTTAGTAAGTACTTTCAGACTGCTTGTGTCCAAGACCTCAAAATATACGCCATTCTCATGATTAAAGAGGCGGCTATATCAGGTATCTTACCAGTGCAATCACTCTAAATAATGCTTACGCCGAGCTAGTAGGATTTGTATCAATGAAAAAGTTAATCGCTGCTGCCAGCTTATGCGTTGCAAGTTTCAGCGTACAAGCTGCTATTATTGTTCCTGAATATGACGTCAATGCAGGTCAAAAAGTTGCAGAAACCGTTTGTGCCGCTTGTCATGGTCTTAATGGCGTCAGCATTGTTCCTGCACAGCCAAACCTTGGCGGCCAAAACGTAAAGTACCTATATAAACAGCTAGTCAACTTTAAAGCAGGTTATCGCAAAAACGGTATCATGCAGTCACAAGTTGCTAACCTGTCTCAACAAGACCTAGCAAACGTAGCAGGTTACTATGCCAGTCAAGCGCCTTGGGGCGTCGGGTACGGCAATCCTGCAACCAACCAAGAAGCAACTAAGCTATTCTTGGGCGGCGATAAGTCGCGCGGTGTCATTGGCTGTGCTGGCTGTCATGGTCCAGATGCTGCAGGTAATACTTGGGCTGCATTTCCAAAGCTAGGCGGACAGCACGCTCAGTATATTGCTACTCAGCTAAAACTATTCCGTGCCGCTGGACGTGTTGATGATATCGATAGCGATGATCAAAAACGAGTCAATGATGCAGCCAAAGAAGGCGAGATGGGTATGATGCAAACGGTTGCATCTAAACTATCAGATCGTGATATTCGTATCTTGTCAGACTACGTAAGTGCTATTCACTAATTGAGTCGCACTAATTCAATATCTGATACAAGCTTTGCTTTGCATAGAAGGCCATAGAGTAGAGCCACTGAGTACTGAATCGCATATTGATTATATCTGAATGACTAAACCCCGATTTCGGGGTTTTTTTATAACTGTTTGTCCCTTATATTAAGACAGTATTTAGATGAATTCATTTACAGAAGCCAGTCGTTGCTCTGTATAATTATAAATTATCGTTATTCACTTTATACCAATTTTCAAAATACGATTGGCTTTTTCAAACATGTTCAGTCTACCATGCGTGGTAATTGCACGTGTTTTGTTTGCTAACCCAGTTTTGTGAATGGTATTAGATCGTTTGGATTGAAATTATGATGATCCGTTATGCTTCTTATTTTATCGCGGCGCTACTACCGTTATTGCTATTTCGTTGGTTTGCACCTGCGTCAATTGGTGAGATTGACTTTTGGCTGTTGTGGCTATTAGCCATGGTATTGGTTGCGCTGCCAGTTGTTTACGCTGAGATAGCGTTGGCCTATCGCAGTGTCGAAGGACCTCTAGCGGGTATGCAGAAGCTCACTCGTGAAGCAGATGTCAGTCCGATCTGGCGCAGCTTTGGTTGGTTAGCAGCATTAGTCTCTATTGTGATTGCAGCGTTGGTTATATCTGGCGCAAGTACGGGTATATTGTCTGCATTAACTGAGCTAAATAGCGTACCCGATGTGCCTAGCTTCGCAGTGGCTGCAGGACTGATGGTCATCGCGGTACTCTTAAGCTTACTGGGTGTTACGCCTCTACCTATTGGTTTGGGTTTGATGGTAATAGGGTTGCTGCTAGGGTTCGCAAATGGTGTACCAAGTGCTGGTTTTGCTATGACTGATGTCAGTTTGACGGAATGGGCACGTGCAGTCGCGTTAGCTTTAGTCAGTGTCGGTGCGGGTACAGGACTATACTGGTTCGGTCAGAACTTGGTGAGCAGACAAACAGTTACAGCGGTAGAAGCCAACAATCAGCAAACAAAAAACAGAGCGGCTACTCGTGAGTACCGTGCCACCAAGTTAGTGTTACCGATTTGGGTATTGCAACTACTGATAGGAGTAGTGGCTTTATTTACTAGTGGTATGTCGCTACCGCCGATTGGACAACTGTTATATTGGGGCGGGGTGTTATTTGTAGCCAGTTACTTGCTACATTACAGCACGCAGCAGTTAACGCATAAGTTTGGATTATTGGTTAGTTTGATAATCACTTTTGCTGTAGCGTTATTACTAGTGGTTGCGATTCCGACAGCATGGTTAGTTGGCATCTTGGTCATTATTAGTAGCATTGCTGTACTATTATTATCAGTATTTGCGGGTTGGCAGATGAAGATTAGCCATCTACGCAAGTCGTTAAATTTTAGCAATGAAGCAGTTTATAACTTGTGGCGAGTGGCGATACGTTTAGTCGTACCATTAGCATTACTGCTAGCATTGATAGGTTGGGTGATGCAGTGGTTGAGCTAACAGTCGAAGGTCGTGACAACAGCGTGCCACAGTCTACGCAAGCCAATCTAATGACAATATATCTGGCGTATGCTGAAGATGAGCAGCGCCAGCATTATCTAGCTTTGCGGGTCAAACAAGGTACTAGTTTGCATGAAGCATTGGCGCAAGCAGGGTGGCTTGAGAAATTTCCAGAACTGGCAGAATGGTGTGAGCAAGTAATAGATATCATCACGCCAACTGCGAAACGTTGGCATGTAGGGATTTATGCGCAGAAACAGCCACTAAGCTATTTGCTACAGCCTTTTGATCGTATCGAGGTATATCGCAGTTTAAGCGCTGATCCTATGTCTCAGCGCAAAAATAAATCTCGTAACTAAACCGTTTACTATCTAAGCTAATAGGTTTCGCTAACTATGATGCTGGTAGACTCTCAATACCTTCGATGCGCGTGACCAAACCATTATCATCAAAATAAATAACTAAATGCTGGCTAGCGTTTTTGACATCTGCGATGCCCTTACGGCTACCTTCAGTGCCTGCTTTGTAGTCATAGATATAATCCCAGCGTTTAGGCTCAAGAGTATCTCGAATCGCAGGGCTACCAAGAGTATAAAGAACTTGGTTTTGATTCATACCCACTTTTAGCTTTTGAGCTTGGGTTTGCGTAATCGCTGTGCCTTGCGGCAAATCAATCTTATAAACACTCAATAATGAGCAGCCAGACATAGCAACAGTAGCGCTAAGCATACTGGTGATAACGATCTTACGTAATGCGCTTGTGTGGCTTAACGGACGGAAATTTAATGTCTTTATCATGGTAAGATGACTCATAAGAAATGAATTAGGTGTGGCCAGCGTTAGGTCGTACCAGTCTGACCGACAATCTTGGACAAATGATACGTCATTTACTTGCAATTGCCTACCACTTACGACATTATTTACCAAACACAATCTGAATAGTTAGATTAATTATATTTTAAATTCATAGGCTTGCATCTCGATATTTAGAAAATAATAAGAGAGATGTCTGCGTAAGTTTCATCATTTTATTATTAATAATTTACTTTATATTAAATAAGAATAATCTTTGTTGATTATTTATCTCATATTTTCTATTTGTTAAGACTGTCACAGTCAAAAGGGATATTATGGCTTCTTTTACCAATCAAGATTTACGTAGAGCAGGACTCAAGGTCACGTTACCTCGTATCAAAATTTTAGAGCTATTAGAAAGCGCAGAGCTGCATCACATGAGTGCAGAAGAAGTGTATAAGGCGCTTATCGAGCAAGGTGAAGACGTAGGTCTTGCCACTGTCTATCGTGTCCTAACACAGTTTGAGCAAGCAGGTATTGTTGAGCGTCATAACTTTGAAAACAATCTATCTGTATTTGAGATTACTCAAGAAGAGCATCACGATCACCTAGTTTGTGATGTGTGTGGCAAGATTATAGAGTTTCATAATGAAGTCATCGAAGAAGAACAGCTAAAAGTAGCAGAAAAACATGGCTTTAAACTGTCTGGGCATTCTCTTGTGTTATATGGCATTTGCGCAGATCAAGCCTGTAGAGACAGCGCGAAGTAATCGTCTAGCGTATAAGTAAAAACGCTTATTTCTGCCAGTACTACGATATTGAACAGTAAAAAACCCTCGTTATTTATAACGAGGGTTTCTTTTTATATGTCTATTATGCGTAGAAAGCGCAATAATTTAGCTCACATCTAACGATAAACTATCGGCACCTTCATCT
The DNA here is from genome assembly GCF_014770435.1 of Psychrobacter sp. 28M-43. Classification (NCBI taxonomy): domain Bacteria; kingdom Pseudomonadati; phylum Pseudomonadota; class Gammaproteobacteria; order Moraxellales; family Moraxellaceae; genus Psychrobacter; species Psychrobacter noctis. The sequence goes on from NZ_CP061739.1 coordinate 367,982, forward strand.
AAATTAGCCTTGCCATTTTTGCTGCTGAGCTTAATTTTGAGGCGTAGATCGTTAGGAGAGTCAGCATGTAAGATCGCTTCTTTATACGTTATCTCTCCTTGTTCATACAAATCAAAAAGCGCCTGATCAAAGGTTTGCATGCCACTGTCTCGTGAACGTGTCATCACATCTTTGATTTCATGGACCTCCCCTTTACGGATATAGTCACTGATCAGCTGCGAATTTAGCAAAATTTCGATAGCAGCACGTCTTCCTTTACCATCAGGTGTGGGGATAAGTTGCTGTGCGATAATAGCTCGCAAGTTCAACGACAAATCCATAAACAACTGGTTATGGCGACTAGTTTCAAAGAAGTGAATAATACGGTCAATTGCTTGGTTCGCATTGTTTGCGTGCAACGTTGCAAATACTAAATGACCTGTTTCTGCGTACTGGATAGCGTAGCTCATGACTTCACGGTTACGAATCTCGCCAATTAAGATGACATCGGGTGCTTGGCGTAGCGTATTTTTTAGGCCTGCTTCAAATGAATGGGTATCGATACCAACTTCACGCTGGGTAATAATACAGCCGCGATGTTTATGAACAAACTCAATAGGGTCTTCTATCGTAATAATATGACCATGAGAGTTTTGATTGCGATGTCCTATCATTGCTGCAAGGGTAGTGGATTTACCTGTACCCGTTGCGCCAACTAATAGAATAATACCGCGTTTTTTCATGGCCAATTCTTTTAGCGCTGGCGGTAAACGTAACTCTTCAACCGTTGGAATATTATTTTCAATTTTCCGTAAAATCATTCCTGCCATGTCGCGTTGTACAAATGCACTGACTCGAAAGCGAGCTTGCTGTGCTTCATCAGAGATGGCAAATTGACATTCATTGGTTTCTTCAAACTCTTTTCGTTGGCTTGGCGTCATCACACCTTTGACCAATCTCATGGTCTGCTCAGCACTTAAAGGTGTTCTACCGACAGGTAAAATTTTTCCATTCACTTTCATGGAAGGTGCTACGTCAGCAGTAATAAAAAGGTCAGAGCCATTTTTGCTGATCATTAACTGTAATAGTTTATCAATGTCCATATCGCACTTGTACCAGATGTAAGCCAATTAAAATCATATTTTAAAAACGTCAATAAAAAGTAAGAAAGTAATTACAGAGACCATGAGTTGTTTGTTATTTTTGATGGTATCTGTCAATACTGTCTGTCAGTACTATAAAAATGCCTCAGGCTGCTTGGCATAAGGACGTGCAACATCCTTACTAATAGTTCCTTTACTTACCAAGTTCTTTAACGTCTGATCAAGGGTAATCATGCCATCGCCTGCACCTGTTTGGATAGCAGAGTACATTTGGGCAATTTTGTTCTCACGTATTAAGTTACGGATAGCAGGGGTACCTATCATGATTTCATGGGCGGCTATACGTCCACCTACTTGACGACGCAACAATGTCTGTGAAATAACAGCTTGCAACGACTCGGATAGCATAGCGCGGATCATATCTTTTTCAGCGGCAGGAAATACATCAATAACACGGTCAATCGTTTTAGCCGCTGAGCTGGTATGCAAGGTGCCGAATACTAAGTGGCCAGTTTCTGCTGCGGTCAACGCTAAGCGGATAGTCTCAAGATCACGTAGCTCACCAACTAAGATGACATCGGGATCCTCACGTAGGGCAGAGCGCAATGCTGGCTCAAAACCCAAAGTATCACGGTGTACTTCACGCTGGTTGATCAAGCTTTTCTTAGATTGATGCACAAATTCAATCGGGTCTTCGATAGTTAAAATATGCTCTTTACGGCTTTCGTTAATATAGTCAATCATCGCCGCAAGTGTTGTCGATTTACCTGAGCCTGTTGGGCCCGTGACCAATACCACACCACGCTTAAAGTCTGAAACGCGTCTAAAGACATCGCCCATACCTAAGTCTTCCATCGTTAATACTTTAGAAGGAATGGTACGAAATACAGCACCTGCACCGCGGTTTTGATTAAAAGCGTTGACACGAAAACGTGCTAGATTAGGAATTTCAAAAGAAAAATCCGTTTCAAAAAACTCTTCAAAGTCGGCACGTTGCTTATCATTCATAATGTCATAAATAAGCTGATGCACAACTTGATGGGTCATTTCTGGCATATTGATACGTGTCATTTCACCATCGACACGTATCATGGCCGGCATACCTGCTGAAATATGTAAATCTGATGCCTTATGTTTAACCGTAAAGCGCAGCAAGTCTTCGATATTAAGATTATTTTTTTCAGCCATAATTTGATATTCCTATCACTTAGTCTAGGTAAGACAAAACACTATAAAAGTACGTGGTAAACTATTTATCGATAGCCTTAGTATAACAAGGGATGATAAGAGACTCACTAGTACATGTCTTTACCATCAGCAGCATATGTTAAAGCATGTAACAATATCATAACAAGACTGTGAGTATTTAACCATCTACTAAATTAAGAAAAAACAGAACTGGATCGTTTTAAAATAACTCTCATAGAAGTTATTTCTAATTTACTTTTAAGGATCGGATAGTTATGTTTTTTTTATAATAAAAATTGCCGAAAAAATCTCAAAAAATTAATCAAGCAATGAGGGCAGAGCATGAAGGAAATGAATGGCAATATTGATGAAGTGACACTTATCGATAACTGGCAACAAGTTAGTAAGCAGATGAAGCAAGCGTATAATCATGCTGACAGACAGGCTGACAATATTATGCTGCTGGCTGTTTCGAAAACGAAACCTGCCGATATGATCGCAACTTTAGCGAAGCAGGGACAGCGTGATTTTGGTGAAAACTATCTACAAGAAGCCATCGAAAAAATTACTAATCTTAAATCTCAACCTGTAGGCAAGAGTATCGTTTGGCATTATATCGGTAGTATTCAGCGTAATAAGACACGTGACATTGCAGAGCATTTTGATTGGGTGCAAACGGTTGAGCGCGATATCATCGCCAAACGATTGAATGACCAACGACCAGCTGACCTGTTACCATTGAATGTGTTGATCCAACTAAATATCGATAATGAAGACAGCAAGTCCGGATGTTTGCCAGCCCAGTTGCCAGAGCTGATAACAGCGATTAAAGGGTATAAGCGCTTACGACTGCGAGGTTTGATGATTATTCCTGCTAAAGCAAATACGGATGCCTTTGCTCGAACTAAGCAGTTGTTTGAAGAGGTCAAAGCCGATTGTCCAGAATTAAATAATTGGGATACGCTTAGTATGGGTATGAGTGGCGATATGGCAGAAGCGATAGAAAACGGCACAACGATGGTACGTGTCGGCACTGCTATCTTTGGTCAACGTGCTTGAAACCATATGAGTAGGCTAGTTAAGCATTCTTTAACTAGCCAGTAAATTAAATGACATCTTCTAATTTGGTTACTAGCATCTGTGTGATTTTAAGATTATCAGTCGCAATAATCTCAAATCGATAATTGGCATACTCAATCGTATCGGTCTTCTTAGGAATTTTTCGGAGCATATACATCATAAATCCACTGATAGTCTCGTAATTTTGACTGCGTGGTAGGTCGACGATATCTAATGCACGAATTACATCTTCGATAGGGGTCATGCCATCGATTAACCAGGAGTTGTCAGTGCGCTGGACAATAGGCTGTTCCTCTAGCGTTACCAACTCACCCATCACAATGCTCATCACGTCCTTTAAGGTGATAACACCAACGACTAGGGCATATTCATTCACAATAACCGCAAAATCAGCGCCAGTAGATTTAAACATCTCTAATACTTCAAACAAAGACAACGTATCAGGCACGAAAAGTGCTGGCTTCAATAGAGTCTTGTTTGTCAGGCTAACTTCCTGTTGGTTCAAAACCAAAGCTAAAAAGCTACGAGATTCCACATAACCAACGATATGTTCTAAATCGTCATCATGGCAGACCAAGAACTTATTGTGTGGCTGCTCAATCATGATATTCACGACTTCTTCGGTACTTGTCTTGGTATCAAAGTAAACGATATTTTCTCGAGGGTTCATTACTGAGGTGACGGTACGCTCCTGCATATCAAAGATATTTTCGATCAAGTGATGCTCTTGCTTTTTTAATACACCTGCTTCAGCACCTGCATCCATCACTGCATAAATATCTTCTGGTGTCATATCATCTTGACGTATGGTTGAGATGCCAAAAAGTTTAAACAGGATATTTGCAGCCCCATCGAACACCCATATAATGGGCTTTAGTATAAATATTAATAGCATCATCGGGCGTACGAGCCGTACTGCTATCGTTTCAGCATTTGACATGGCCAAACGCCTAGGCATTAGATCGGCAAGTAGTGAAAACAAACTCGTGATGAGTACAAATGATATAACCGATGCTATTGTTTCACTATTTAATAACTGCTCGAGATAAGGACTGATGGCTGATTCACCGACGGCACCAGCTGAAATAGCGACCGCATTTAGCACTATTTGTACGACGGTAATAAAACTTCCAGGATGCTCCTGCATATTAAGGACGTCAAGTGCGCGAACATCGCCTTCTTTTGCCATAATTTGGAGCTTGATTTTACGACCTGCGGCAATGGCAATCTCAGCAGCAGAGACAAAGGTACTTAAGGCAAGCAGTAAAAGAAGAAAAACACTAGCGGTTAGCAAACTCATGACGTACTCGAAAAAGAAATAAAGATAATTAAGGCAAAATAGTTGGTGAAACTGTGTGGAAAAAATCAGGTTAGGTGTAGAAATTTTTGGTGGATAAAAACCAAAAAAGCTGGGCAAGCACCCAGCTAATAGTAAAAATTCGATATCTTGTAAAACTGGCTAACTAGTACCTCTCAACTTATAAATAGTGAAAGTTGAGAGGTGTGTAGTAATTAACCTTTGATTGACCACTTATTAACCAATGGATAACGGCGCTCACGTCCGAAAGCTTTATGGCTAATCTTAGTGCCGATAGGAGATTGCAAGCGTTTGTATTCGCTGTTGTCTACCATTTTTATAACTTTAGCGACCATCTCAGCATCGAAGCCTTTATCAATAATCTCTTGATAGCCCATGTCTTCATCGATATATGACGTCAAGATACCATCTAACACATCGTAGTCAGGTAGGCTGTCTTGATCTTTTTGATCTGGACGTAATTCAGCCGATGGTGGACGAGTGATAACGCGCTCAGGAATAACCGGCGTATCTTCTAAACGGTTACGATAGCTTGCCAATTTATATACTTGAGACTTGTATACGTCTTTTAATACGTCAAAGCCGCCAGCCATGTCGCCATATAGCGTTGAGTAACCAACTGCCAATTCTGACTTGTTACCAGTCGTAATAACTAAATGACCGAATTTATTGGACAAGGCCATTAAAATAACACCGCGAGCGCGCGCTTGGATGTTTTCTTCGGTCGTGTCCGCTGGCGACTTATTGAATAAAGGCGCTAACGTATGACGGATGCCTTCGACAGCGTCAAAAATAGGGCAGACGGTGTAAGAAACATTTAAGCGACGTGCTTGGGCTTGAGCATCTTCTAGACTGATTTGAGAGGTATACTCGTATGGCATCATGACTGCGTATACCTTATCAGCGCCTAACGCGTCAACAGCGATACAGAGTGTCAATGCTGAGTCAATACCACCTGACAACCCGACAATAATGCCAGAGAATCCTGAATGGTTGACATAGTCGCGTAGACCGACGACTAACGCCTGATACATTTCAGATTCACGGCTCAAGGTTAGAGGCGCTTTGGTCTGCTCGTTAAACTTAGCAGTTTTCACATCTAACGTAGCCAGTAGCAACTGGTTCATAAAGCGTGGCGCTTCATGAGCAATGCTACCGTCAGCTTGTACAGCCATAGAGCCACCATCAAACACTAGATCGTCTTGCCCGCCCACTGCGTTGACATAGACGATAGGTAGCTTATTCTCACGACTACGCTTGGCCAGCATGGTTTTGCGATTGTCTTGCTTTTCAATCTCAAAAGGTGACGCGTTTAAGCTTACGATTAGATCAGCACCTTGCTTTTTAAGCTCAGAGATAGGACCTTTTTCCCATAAATCTTCACAGATAAGCAGACCAATAGTAATGCCTTTATAGTCAAATAAAACTTGATTGCGACCTTTGTCGAAGTAGCGACGTTCATCAAACACGCCATAATTCGGCAAAATTTGCTTATGATAAAAGCCTTTTTGATGACCATTATGCAGGATGGCAGCAGAGTTAAAAGTACCGTGATGATCGACATGCGGATAGCCGACAATCATGACGATATCATCGATATCACTCAAAGTAGACAAAGCGCTTTTAACGCGACCTGATAAGCTTGGACGTAGCAACAAATCTTGTGGAGGGTAGCCTAACAGCGCTAACTCTGGGAATACGATTACGTCAGCACCCTGTTCGCGTGCTTGTAGTGCTAGGGTACGCATTTTTTCGACGTTGGTTGCGATATCACCGACCAAAAAATGTGATTGAGCTAAGGCAAAAGTGACAGTATCTTGTGGTTTATTGGTCTTAATGGCTTCGTTTGAGGTGTTAGAGTTGGGGTTATCAGTGTCTTTTGACATTGTTATTGTTCCTATCGATATATTATTAAAATTTGGTGTGTCTGTATTGATTTCAAATAAAATCAAAGTAAATCCGAAATTAACTCAAAACTGCACTCTGGCATATCAAGCTCAAATATTGAGCTGATATGCTGAGTCTAAATCTCGTATAAGACTTTATAAAAGACTTATGATTTTGCTCAAGTAACTTACTCTAAGTGATAGCGACACCCTAAAATTAGAACTTATGATAGTCTAAAAGAAGACGATATAAGCGGGTGTTAAAATCTGGCTCAGAGGATTCGATGTCTGTACAACGATGTAAATAAATATGTGCAAATAAACTTAACTACACTGAAAAGCTTAAAATAATTGCTTTAGTATAACATCAATTGTCGCGACAAATAGAACGCACCAGTGGATTCCCTTATAAGATAACAGTTTCAAAGCTGAACATAAAAGCAGTTTTCAATACATCATTTTTACACACTAAATTCATGCATTATGCGCTAGTCATTATCGTCGTCATCTAGTAAGCTTGCATAGACAAAGTTGTAAGTAAAGATTACAACAACGCGTTATATAATTCACACGCTTTATTGCATAATAAAGTGTGCTAACTGCATTTTTATTGTGTTGTCTATGATAATAAATGGCTATGAATTTGTAGTATGGAGCTGAACACAGTCATACTATTTGACTGTTATATTACTTAATCTTCATGTGAATTTATAAGTCTGTAGCAATATAAGTCCGACACAATGCTTTTTTGTATGATTCGCAACTCTCGCTAATGGATATGGCTTACAGACAGTGTCTAAGAGCTGATATTCATCACACATTTATAAACTCGCCAGCAAAATTATCGTTTGCTGTCCGCTTTTGGTTTATACGCTATGATTGAAAACTGGACAAAAGAATTTATTATTCAGCGCTTATTAGCAATTACGTTGCTAGTGGTGCTATTCGTATTGTGTTTTCAAGTGGTGCAGTTTTTTATTGTACCAGCGCTGTGGGCAGCGATTTTGGCCTATGTAACTTTTCCTATCTATAATTTCTTCCATGAAAAGGTGAAGCTGAGCCCAGATTTTAGTGCCGCTATTATGACGGTGAGCATTTCACTGATAATAGGCGTGCCACTGGTCATCGGTGTGTTTATCTTGCAGCAAGAAGCTTTGAGTCTAATTAGTAACCTGATTTATCGTATCAAGGTAGGTTACTTAGATGTGCCTGACTCCCTCAAAGACTTGCCTATCATCGGTCAGCAAGTCAAAGACGTACTGTGGCGTATCAATAAAAACCCAGAAGGGACGCTAGAAGCTTTTCGCATCTGGGTTCAGTCGCATTTATATTATGGCAAAATAGCATTCGATGTGGTGTTCAGTAGTTTGGCCAAACTCGGTATGGCATTAATGACGCTCTTCTTCTTTTACCGAGATGGCACTAGTCTGGTTCGGCAGATTCGTCAAGCGCTGCGCAATATCATCGGCAATCGCATCGACGGTTATATTGACTCTGTGGGTACAACTACGCGTGCCGTGGTATACGGCATCGGACTGACGGCGTTGGCTCAGGCTTTATTGGCTGGTATCGGCTATTACTTTGCTGGTGCACCAAGTCCTATCTTATTGACCATTGTCACGTTTATTATTGCCTTGATTCCCTTTGGCACACCATTCGTTTGGGGCGGTGTATCGATTTGGCTGTTGAGCCAAGAACATACTGCAGAAGGTATTGGCTTGGCACTATGGGGTGTATTGGTGATTAGCTGGGTGGATAATTTGATTCGTCCTATCGTCATTAGCGGCGCGACCAAAATTCCTTTTATCATTATTTTTATTGGTGTACTGGGTGGTCTAACAGCGTTTGGCTTTGTCGGTTTGTTTATCGGGCCTGTCGTATTGGCTATCGGGCTTGCAGTATGGCGCGAGTGGATATCGCAGCATAAGAATGAGATATTTGCTCAGCAGGAGGTGATGCTTTCTGACTCTCGTGCGATAGATCCTGTGCATGGACCAGAATAACAAGTCGCTAGCAAATATGACGTAAAAAATTATCGATAGAGATGATGAATAATGACAAATGAGAATATGGCAGAATCGACGAATAATAAAATCGATAAATTAAGTACAATTAAAAATATCACTATTTTAGCGGACAGTAATATCGCCAGTCTGAATGATTTTTTTAATGACGTTACGCTTGGTCAGCTGACTGAGCATACGGTTGATATCATTACTGTCGCTGGTCGAGATATTAATGCAGCGCTACTTGCTAGAGTACAGCCAGATGTATTGCTGATACGCTCTGTGACGAAAGTAGATGAAGCGCTATTGGTTGACAATAACAGTGTGCAGTTTGTTGGGTCTGCGACTATTGGTACCGATCATGTAGATCAAGATTATCTAGCGTCTCGCAATATCACTTTTGCCAATGCGGCTGGTTGTAGCAAGCATTCTGTGGCTCAATATGTATTGACGGCTGTTTTCACTTTGCGTCCGCAGTATTGGCAGCAGTCAGCGTCATTAACATTAGGTATCATTGGTCTTGGTAATATCGGTAGTACACTTGCTCAATATGCCTATGATTTGGGTTGGCAGGTGCTAGGTTATGATCCCTTGTTACCAGCCTCTAAAACTAACAATGCTAGCCTTGAGCAGGTACTTAGCCAAAGTGACGTGATCAGTCTGCATGTACCTTTGACAAATGAAAAGAATGCGACGAATCCTAAAGGTAGTGATTACCCAACACGTCACCTTATCAACGCAGCTGCATTAGCAATGATGCCTGTCGATACGATGTTAATTAATAGTGCGCGCGGGCCTGTGATCGAAGAAGGCGCAATTAAAGCAGACATTGAGCATACTGGACGACAAGTGGTGCTAGATGTGTTTGAGCATGAGCCAGAGATTGCAGCAAGCTTACTATCCAAACTTACTATTGCCACACCGCACATCGCTGGCTATACGCTAGAAGGTAAGCTACGAGGCACACAAATCATTTATGATGCCTTGTGTGAAAAATTATCGATACCTCCAACTCAATCTATGTCCAATCTGCTACCGCTAAATATGTTCTTATGGTCTGAACTAAAATCACATCCAGACAGACTGTCAAAGTTTTATGACATTATGCAGGATGATACCTCGTTGCGAAATAAAGCAGTGGATGAGCAAGTAAATGGTGCTGACTTTGACGGTCTGAGACGTGATTACCACTTGCGCCGTGAGTGGCAGTTTTAATTAAACAAGATACTTAGCAACCAATTATTCATCAGTCGCAGTAGAGCCCAATGACTCAAGCAAACAACATTTCTTCGCAGCTTATTAATTCTAAGCCTAGCTATGCACCAACCATGACACTTGCGATGGCACAACAACGCGCGCAATTTATCAGTAGTATTCGGCGGTTTTTTACCAGTCGACAAGTGCTGGAAGTGCAAACACCGCTATTATCCCAAGCAGGTAATACAGACACTTTTTTGCAGTCTGTAGCAGCTCATGTGACCTATCAAGACCGTCCACGCACTTATTATTTGCATACCTCGCCTGAGTTTGCGATGAAGCGTTTATTAGCCAGCTGGCAAGTACCTATTTATCAGATTTGTCCTGTCTTTCGTGATAATGAAATAGGCACGCGTCATAATATTGAATTTACGATGCTTGAATGGTATCGACCTAATTATAGTCTGGACGAGATGGCAACTGAACTTAATGAGTTGTTAGAGACACTCTATGGTCATTCTGTTGTGATGAGTCATTATCGCTATGTCGATGCCTTTATGGACTTCGTGGGCATCCATCCGTTGACAGCGAGTTTAATTGCATTGCAAGCCGTGGCAGAAGATATGGGTTTGACAGGATTTGATTTTAATAATGCTGAAGACAGCGAAGAAAACCGTCGTCAGAGCTGGTTAGATTTGTTATTCAGTCATGCCGTAGAGCCAAACCTAGGTCATGATTTGCCGACATTGATTATAGAGTATCCACCTGCGACCGCTGCACTAGCGAAGACAGCCATGGATAAAGACGGTAATAAAATTGCGAAACGTTTCGAGCTATACATTAACGGCATTGAGATTGCCAATGCCTATGATGAACTAGCAGATGGTCAAGCATTGCGCAACCGTTTCGAACAGGATAATCAATTACGCGCGCGTCATGCTCTACCTCAAATGCCAATTGATGAACATCTATTAGCTGCCTCCAATGATTTGATGCCATGTAGCGGTATCGCAGTCGGTATGGATAGATTGCTAATGGTTGTAACAGGTGCAAGTAGCTTGGAAGAAGTCATTCCTTTTCCCAGTGGGCAAGCATAATTGAATGAGCTTCTTTTAGATTAGCTGTAATCTAAATACATAATAAAAAGGTCGTTGCCGATTTACCAATTAGATATTGGCGAATCGATAACGACCTTTTGTATTGGCTGCTTCTAAAATCTAGTGTTCACAACCAATTTTGGTAATGCTAAATTTATTTATACCGTAGCAACTGCTTCATTGATATCGATATCACCATTGTGTAGATTGAAGACTTTGCCTATGGTGTTATCTGCGGTTAGCACTGCGGCTAGCGTTGTCGCTACATCTTCGATTGCATTCTCACCAGAGCTGGTATCGTTGATAGTGATTTTGCCTGTACCAGCGCGTTCTTTTAGTGCGCCTGGCTGTACGATAGTGTAGTCAAGCGAACTGTTATTCACTAACCAGTGATCAGCGTAGTGTTTAGAGATATAGTATTCTTTTAGATCTGTAATACCAGGGTTTTCATCCCATTTGTCAGTTTCTAGTGAGAAGACTGAGCTCAGCATAATATAACGTTTAATACCTTTATCTTGTGCCGCTTGCATCGTTTTCACGGCACCATGCAGATCTACTTCTAAGACGTTTTTGCCACCAGATCCTGCTACAAAGTAAACAGCCTCTATATCCTGATCCAGTTGTTTTTCAATAGACTCTTTACTGGCTGTAATGTCTAAATCTAGCTGGGTATAGTTGTCATTATCAAATAGTTTTTCTTTCTGACGAGTCGTGCCAATAACTTGATGATCCTCAGCCAATAACTGCTTAACCAAATCTCCGCCCACTCGACCACTTGCACCAACGACTAAAATTTTCATAACCATTCCTATTTTTATTTAAATTCTATTGTTTAAATTATTCAGTAAGTTCATTTATCTTAAAAACCGAATATAGAGTAACAAAGATAGGTAGCACGCTTCGTTATAAAGCGTGCTGATTGAATAGTGTTTGGTTATAGAGTGTATACAGTTTGCAAGGAAGCAAACGTCGCTTAGATAGCATCATGTAATAGATAGCAGCATGGGTAGGCGTCAGATAGAACGATAAAAAGCACTAACGAACCAAGCGATTGAGACCATCGGCAAAGGCTTTTTTATCTCGATCGCCGTAGGGTTTCTGACCGCTCATTTCCTGTAACTCTAGGACGCCAGTACCGCGCATGGTGTCCATAAAGTCGCGCATATTGAGCTTTTGCTTGATGTTGTTCTTATCGTAGACCACGCCGCGCGTCGTCAATACCATACCACCTTTATCCAAAATGTCATTGGCCAAAGGAATGTCGCTAGTGATAGCCAAGTCACCAGCCTGTATCTGCTCGACGATATAATCATCCGCTTTGTCGAACCCTGATGGCACGACTGTCATGACAAGTAAGGGCGACTTGCGTAGCTTAATCGGCTGATTGGCCACAAATATGGCCATGGTCTTGGTACGTTCAGCCGTTTTAATAATTAGGTCTTTGGCAATCAATGGCACCGAGTCTGCGTCCACCCAAATCTGCATTATTTTTTGGCCTTCTCAGATTTTGATGGATTAGCAGTTAGGCTGTCTTTATTGTCTAGGTCATCAGCTTTGGCATCATTTTGAATACTGTTCTGAGCGCTATTTTTAGCATTACTCTTAGTATCGACGTCTGCTTTACTAGGCTGAGTATCTACATTTGCATATTCTTTATCTAGACCAACCTTGTTTGGCAAGATAGCGACCAGTTTTGCCATAGCAGGCTCTAAATCTGTCACGTCATTAGGCATCAAGGTGATATGAGCAATCTTACGATCGTCACGCTCAGCCTTATGATAGCTATGATAATGAGCGCCATCGATATTTAACACTGCACTGATATCAGGATATTGACCCAGCACATTTACCATAATCGCAGGATGCACGTTATCTGTATCGCCTAATGGCAAATTAACCACGGCACGGATATGGTTCTCAAACTGGCTGGTAATAGCGCCTTCGATACTCCAGTGTCCAGAGTTGTGGACCCGTGGTGCGATCTCATTCGCCAATATTGCGTTGTGACCGCGAGCATCTTTGGTGACGAATAATTCAAGCGCCATAACGCCGACATAGTCCAAATGGTTCATGACTTTGGTAATGGCGTCTGTTGCTTGTTGAAACAGATGACTCGTGCCAACAGCAGGCGCTTGAGTTTTGGCCAAAATACCGTTGTGATGATGATTTTCGACCAAATCGTAACAGCGTACCTGACCATTTTGCGCTCTTGCTGCAATGATAGAGACTTCACGGCTAAAGTTAATAAAACCTTCAGCAATTAACGGCGCAGGCGTTGGCGTGAGTGAGCCTTTGCCACTGACAGCGTCCTTTAAATCTAGCCAAGCAGTTTTAATATCACTGTCTTGCTTGATAACGAACTGTCCTTTGCCATCGTAACCACCTCGGCTGGTTTTTAGAACGATAGGCAGTCCTAATTCTTTACAAGCGTGCTTAAGCTCAGCTTCAGAATTTACTTCCATAAATGGCACGGTTGCGATATCAAGCGTGTTGAACATCTGCTTTTCTTTTAGACGATCTTGGGCAATATCAAGCGCAATCAGCGGTGGGAACATCCCTTGCTTGCTGCCAGATTTTGACAAGCTAACCAATTGCTCAACAGTAGACGTTGGCGTGTTTTCAAATTCTAACGTAAAGACATCCGCTGCTGCGATAAAGTCTTCTAATTGATCGCTATGAAAGACACGACCGTATAAGCTGGCAGGGCATTCTGGATTGTCTTCTAAGAATACGCATTGGTAACCCAATGGCATGGCGGCTTCGGCAAGCATCATACCAAGCTGACCACCGCCTAAAATACCGATGGTACGAATGGTTTGGGTAACAGGATAAGCGTTTGCTGTAGTCATGGCAGGCTCTTTGAATAAAAGTGAATAAGGTGTTTGGTATATAAAAATCTAAAACTCAATGGGTGAAAATAGGAAAAGGTGCACTGTATGCACCTTATCTCTACTCGGAATTGCTTAAAAATATACATTGATAACTTCAATTGTTAAGCGGTCAATCTAAAAGACGCTGCTATATAAAAGCTTATCGATTTATATTTACCTAAGGATTGATAATACCTGGTGTTGGGCTAGCAAGAATAGTCTCAGTCTGAGACTGGCGCATCTGATCGAGCTTGGTAGCAATCGTATCATCATGCAATGCCAATACTTGAATTGCAAGTAGGGCAGCATTATAAGCACCAGCAGCACCAATCGCCAAAGTACCAACAGCGACGCCTTTTGGCATTTGTACGATAGACAGTAGACTATCCCAACCGCTCAGCATAGATGACTTTACGGGGACACCAAAGACAGGTAGCGGCGTTTGACTGGCACACATACCCGGCAGATGAGCGGCACCGCCTGCACCAGCAATGATCACTTGTAGACCATTATCTTTTGCGCTTTTGGCATAATCAAATAATCTATCAGGCGTACGGTGTGCAGAGACCACTTCACAATCAAAAGCAATGTCAAAGTCTGCAAGCAATTGCGCAGCAGCACTCATAGTCGCCCAGTCAGACTGCGAACCCATGATAATGCCGACTTTCGGCTGACCAGCAGGGGAGGTGATTGGACCGTTCTGGTTAGCAGCAGTATTCGTGGTGCTCATGATTGGATATCCTCAAAAAGACCATCATACAAAAATTTTGCTACACTCGTAAAGTCAAGTTTGACTTTTAATACTTGTCTGGCGCTAATTGCAGTGATATCACGATTTTATACATGTTTTTCATCGTGATAATGCTGAACAAAGTGATTGACCGTCAATGGTAATGGATGTTCGGTATCCAGTTGATAGCATGTTAGATAGCCGCTATCTACTGCTGCAGAGTAGTCGGTACAAGCAACTTGTGGACTGAGTGGCTCAGGGGTGCCAGTGAGCCAATAATGTCCGACGAACACAGGTTTATGAGTTTTTAGCGCAAAGTCAATATTTTCAGCCAGCGCATCAGGCGGTATTTGTGCCAATGCGGACGATGGAGCACGAGACACTTCACGAAGTGTGCGTGTATTTAGCTCATCTAGCCACCAACGTACTCGTACTCGCGTACGCTCGGTACCTTCTTTGTCTACCATCACAATGCCATCAGGTAAGCCTGTTTCAACCCCTTTTAGTACTCGCTCCAAAGCGTCAAAGGCAACGGTATCTTCTTTAGCCGTTTCGATTAAACCTGCTGGAGTCAGACAGTTATCGTCATTCAGAAGGGGCTTTAGTATCGCCATGCTATCTGTATCCCAGCAAGCATGTACAAAACAGGCGTAGTCGGTCTCAATCCATAATGGAATTTCGTATAGACGCTGCAACCAGTACTCATGTTGCTCTGAGCCGAATAGTATCTCTGCTAGAAACGCCTCATGTTGGCGTCTATGGATATCATTGTGCGAGCGTAAATACTGGCTAGTATTATCAGGATCGCGCGTGGCATATGCCAACGCATTATATTCATGGTTGCCCATTACTGCATCGGCTACATCGGCATCTAGCATTGCAAAGACAATTTCCAGTGTAGCTAGTTGCTGCGAACCACGATCGATCAAATCACCAATGAACAAAGCCCTATGACCTGTCGGTGGCACGAAATGCTGACCGTTATGCTTATAGCCCAACTGATGCAGCAGACCGATCAGTTTGTCTGCATAACCATGTATATCACCGATAATATCTATAATCATAATGTATTACTAAATCTCAAATGTAGAAGTGTACCCTGCGCAAAATAGTATTTATAGAGTATAGCTGTGTTTAAAGTGATAGCTTTACTATACGTAGAAATGTCTAAAATCCTGGTGATAGTAACGCATTGATAAAGTGCGGTAGTACTTTTGGTTCCAAAACAATCGTAGCGATAACGCCAAATGCACCGCCCCACATATGAGCCATGTGATTGATATTTGAGCCACCGCGGCGATCAGCATAGAGACTATAAAATATATAAGCCACGGCAAATAGTATCGCAGGAATAGGAATTACGGCAAAGAGGTAAATTCTCTCCCACGGTGCTAGCAGGATAAAAGCAAATAGCACAGCCGATACACCGCCTGATGCGCCTAAACTCAAATAACTGGCGTTGTTCTTATTTTTCACGTAACTTGGAATCATGGCAACGATAATTGCCAACACATAAAAAACCACAAAACCGTAGCCGAATAAAAACGGCTGATATAGTCCTTCGATAGCACGCCCAAAGAAATATAAAGTAAACATATTAAAGAGCAAATGCATACTATCAGCATGGATAAAGCCATGGGTCACAAAGCGATCCCATTGCCCATTGTTGACTGCTGGCGGATAAAAGATCAGTCGATTAAATAGCGTCTTGTTTTGCCAAGCCAATAAGCTGACAATAACGGTAATAATGATAATAAGCGTCGTATGGTTTAACAAAGGAAAATCCTTAGGCCGTGCCTGATATGTGACAATGTTACAAATGACAAGCTACAAATGACAATATTCAAAGCCTAAGCATTACGGCTGATTAAAAAGTAAGTTTGACGTCTGATCCGTATTAAGTACTAACCATTAGCAATAGACTAATACTAACAGCAGTTGCGATAATGCGAATACCTATTGTGTGACAAAACGATGCTTTTTTATGCGGTTATAGTGAATAATGTAGCAGTGTACCATGCAACATAAGTGAAACTTTTAGAGCGATGGTAATGAAGACACCAATAACTAAGGTAATGCTCAGACTAGTTACGAGTACGGCCTTAGGTAAAAAAGTAACATTTCCAAATGATGTAGATAAAAATAAAATAAGTGCTTAGTTTTTGCACATTCAAATAAGGCTGATAGAGGCAGTGGATTATGAACATTATTGACCAGCTAGAACAAACGGTAACCCCAGCTGTAATGGGTAATGATGACAGCAATAATGTCGCCTATGTCAGTCTACTTGAGCAGTTTTATGCTGTTTTGGCCGCGCGCCTAGCTGTGCCACAGGTTTACTCACAGTTGCTGCGTACTGATCAAGTAATTACTAGCAGCAATAATGAAAGCCCTCTATTTGAACAAATATGGCAAGATAAAAGCCTGCAAAAGACTATCATCCAAGAATTATCAGCCACCCATCACATTGATGAACAGACAACTGAGCAATTACTAATTAGTGCCGCGCCGTTGGCATATCGTGAGCTAAAAGTATTGGCCAATGGGCAGTTTTTGCCAGCATTTCTACAAGACAAACAGGCTGCTTTACGTCCATATTTACCTATCTGGGCAGCCACTGTGATTGCGGCCAATCAAGGTATAAATCAGCAAGTACAAACAAGCTTCAATTCAGATGATGACCATGTGCAAGTACATGTGCCAGTAAGTGACGACATATCGAATAGACTTGACGATTCTACTTTAGATACTGGCATAGTCACACCAATAACGAACACTGATGCAGAAAGTATAGAGCAAAGATCAACTGCTGAGCGCGCAAACACTGAAGCGTTAGATAACGATACGATTGCCAATAGTGATGCTATTCATGCCAATCCAGCAGCCTACCATTTGGCAGAAAACAGTAACTTGAAGCATGCACAAGTACGCACTCGCAATCAACGAAATGATCTACTAATACGTGTGTTTTTATTAATAGTAGCCCTAGCCGCGCTTGCACTAGCAGCATGGGCATTGTTAGTGAAACCCAATAATGAAGTACCAGTAGAACCTGTGGCCGCAGCACCTGTTGAACCACCGCCAGCACCCGTGCCTCCTGTACCAACAACGACTCCTGTTGAGCTTATTGTCGGTGTAGACAACGGCGGTAATTTGTACACTTGTAGTGCGACCGTTGGCGATGCTGCGCTACAAAGCACGTTGCAACAGGCACTTAATACAAGTTTTGGCGAGCAGGCAAGTATTTGTGAATTAAACATACAGGATGGAGTAGCAACCACAATCGCTAATATGCCTGCGGAGACACTGCCCAATGTCTTGACGATGCTACGATCAACACCGTTTGCACGTTTACATGTGCAAAACGACCGTCTCACTCTGGAGGCGCCAGACAATATACTGCTACAAAAACTGGTCACAGAAGTACGCAACTTAGTACCAGCGATGGTAGTCGAGAGTACAGCGCCACTGCCGTTGCCTGATAATAGCAACATTGGTGATGCTACGAACAACATGGCAAACGCAAATAATCAGTTTGTAGATGATGGGGCGGGGATTAATAATCAATACAACAATAATGGGGTAAATAGTAACTCTGGCGAATACCAAGCATCAGATGATGTTACTGGAGATCGTGTGATACCAACTCCTTTGCCTAACAATAATAGCTTTAATAATGCGCCCAACAATCTGCCTACCAATGGCGCGAGTAATATTCCCAACAATTTTCCTTCGAATAATCAAACGACCAGACCGCCAGGCCCTTTTTCACCTTCAGAAGTGGATGAGATGGCAAACACGGTTATCGTTGCTGAACCAGCTCAAGTTAGATAGTTTTTATAAGGCACGCTGTTTCATAGGGCGTGTCTTTTTATATGGCCTATCTTTTCATGTAATTTAGCTACAGTTACGTGTGCCAACCGAAACATTACTTACTGTATCATTTGCACAACAACGTACAGACTGTGAATAGCAGCTTAAGAATTTTATAATAATCAAAACCAAATAAAGTAGTTTGATGAATTCATCGTCACCATGACTACTACTATGATGATTTAATACAAAAGAATGATACAGCTGCTTTTTGAGTGAACGAATAATATAAATAAAAATTAAGGGGAGAGCCATATTATGGATATTATTAGCCATTTGACACGCACCGTCAGCCCAGCCGTATTGGAAGATGACCGTAGCCCAGCTAAGAAAAATCTATTAGAGCAGTTTTATGCCATTTTTGCTGCTCGTCTTGCAGACAATGATACTTTTAGTCGCTTCGCTAATGAAAACATCGCCCGCGATGACAACGCTTTTTATGACCGTGTATGGACAGAAGGCGCACACCGCGACCAAATTTCTCGTGAACTGGCAGGTAAACACAACGTCGATGCAACCGCTTCACGTGGTTTGATTGCGATGGCAGCGCCCCTAGCTTTTCATGAGATCAAAAGCTTAGCTGGTACCACGCCTGTTCCGCAATTTTTGAATGACAACCTGAACAGTTACCAGCATCACATCCCTGCATGGGCAGGTACTGTTTTGCCTGCTAGTGCAGTCGCTGCCACTTCTACTACGGCTAGCACACCGATTTCTGATACCACCAGTACAGCGCCATTGCAAAAAGAAGAAGAGCCAAAAGAAAGCTTTATGAAAGCGCTGCTACCTATTATTGGTTTGATTATCCTAGGTGCATTGGCTTGGGCACTACTCAGAGGCTGTCAAGAAAACCCTGAACCTGTAGCAACGCCAGCGGCTACAGTACAGCAAGGGGCGCAAGGTAATGAGGCACTAGCGGTTGCAGGCGCGATTGAGCCTGCATCACTAAGTATCGCAACTGGTGAAAATAGCGAGCTGTATGCTTGTCGTATGAGTGTAGGTGATGAGACATTACAAACCAATGTTATGAATGCTTTGACTGGTGCATTTGGTGATGAAGCCAATAAATGCCGTGCTGATGTTGATGATAATTTTGCAGTAGATATGCCAGCATCCGCTCAACTGGCAACGATATTACCAATTATCAAAAATGTACCGAACGCGAGCATGATTATCAAAGGTGATAACATCACTGTCAATGCTCCTGATAAAGCTGCATTGGATAAGTTGGTTGCTGACTTACAAGCAGCTGCTCCTGCCATGACCGTGCAAGCTGAAGGTCCATTAGACTTGCAAGGTGAGATTGATGATAGTCTGGCTGCTGCAGATGTGGCGATGACCAATCTAGGGGAAAACCCAGATCCACGTGATGTTGCTCGCGCTTTGAGTATTCAGGTGATTAACTTCCAAGTAGACGAAGCGGTTATACCTGAAGTCAATAAGGCGCTGCTAGACCGTGCTGCAGAAATCATCAATAACGTACCTGATATGAAGCTGATGATTGTCGGTCATACGGACAGTCAAGCCTCTGATACCTATAATATGGAGCTGTCTCAGGAGCGTGCTGAGTCAGTGAAAGCGTATCTAGTGTCTAAAGGGATTGATGCCAGTAAATTAACTACCAAAGGCATGGGCGAATCAGAACCAATCGCGGACAATTCAACCGAACAAGGTCGCTTCCGCAATCGCCGTATTGAGTTTATGGTCAATGACGAAGTTGTCAGTACAAATGATGGCATGATGATAAACGGTGATTCGCTAGATCCAGATATGAACCCATTAGATAGTAACAATGATGATTTATTACCAGATGGCGATGACGCTACCCAAGGTACTGCGGTAGACCCAACCAATTAATCTACATGTTCTTATTTTGATTATAGTTAGACTATAGTAGCCAAATGACAAAAACCGCACCTTTATAAGATGCGGTTTTTTGTATGCTACTCGATGACAACTTAACAAGCTATTATTTATACAGAGTGGGGTCTGTTGATTCTTTAGCAGTCTGAGCATCAGCTTGCGCATCAAAAAAAGTCTGAGTAATATTTTGCTTGGCTTGCTGCCAGTATTCAAACTGCTGGCAGGTAGATTCAAGATCGCCTTGCCATGTTGGGATGTTGCCGCGCATGGTTTTGATACGTTGCTGGTTAGGGTAAGGCAGATCTTGCGCAGCTTTAGCCGCCTCATGAGCAGCCACACGGTCGTTGCACACGAGAGCAACATCACAACCAGCATTAATGGCCGCTTTTACGCGAGCACTGACATCACCAGCCGCCTTTGCACCTGCCATCGATAAATCATCAGAGAATAGTACGCCATCAAATTTAAGTTCATCTCGAATGATATCTTGTAGCCAAATTTTGGAGAATCCTGCTGGCTTGTCGTCTACTTGCGAAAATATCACATGTGCTGGCATAAGAGCGTCCAGACTATGTAGCGTTTGAGCAAAAGGTTGCATATCGCTATTGATGATTTCATCTAAGCTACGCGTATCGATGGCTTCTGATACGTGCGAGTCAGGAGCGATGGCACCATGACCGGGGAAGTGTTTACCAGTGGTTGCCATACCAGCTGCTTTCATTCCACGCATAAACTGTGTTGCAAGCGCAGTGATGGCTTGCGGCTCATAATGAAAGCTGCGATCACCGATGACTTGGCTAATACCATCTCTATCCAGTACGGGTGCAAAGCTCAAATCGATTCCTACAGCTAGCACTTCAGCTGCCATTAGATAACCGCAATCGTAGGCGCAGCTAAGTGCTTGACTTGGGTCTTGATTGAATAGCTCACCCAATCGTCCCATAGCAGGTAGGGGCGTGAAGCCTTCACGTAGTCTTGCGACTCGTCCACCTTCTTGGTCTACACCAATAAGTATGTCTTGATTGTGATAACGTATATCCTCACACAGTGCTCTGACTTGGGCCGCATCTGTGACGTTACGACCAAACAATATTACTCCACCGACCTGTGCTTGTTTAATCAAGCTGACATCTTCAGCGGTCAAAGCAGTACTATCGATATCTATCATTAAAACGCCGTACATCGCGTATTCCTTATTATTTTATATATGGTTATATTATGAGGGTGACTGATTATCTATCTATGGCTGTCTTATCGCTTATCAATCATTGTTCAGATGTCTTATTATGACAGCTATTATTAATTGAGCATAATGTGGCAGATTATTGGGGTCAAATCAATTTGCTAATAGCCATTAGATTTAGTCGTCAAATCGATGTTGATAGCCCTCGATTGCTATGTATGATAAAAGTGATAGAAAGTTTGGTATGTACAGGTGTAGCGTGTAAGATTGCTTATACAGTTTGAGACAGTTCAGTATTTATGCGCATGATAATATTGATTGATTTTTGACTATATATCAGTATTTAATGATACATAAAGTATAAGAATAAAAAGCGCAGCATTTATAGGTCACAACAGATTCGAGCATTTCTAATTCTGATGAATTACCCAATACTATTAACTTCAAATAACTAGGTACATATGATGAAAAAACAACCAGCACAGTGGTTACTCAGTGCAGCGTCAGTGGGCATCGCCGGTATTATTTTAACTCAAAGCTACGGTACTGCAGTCGCCGAAACCAATACGGGAAGTTTCGTTCAGACCCCTGAGCAAAAGGTCACCACCCGTCAAGTAGCCGCTTTGCTGGATCGCAGTCATTATCTTAATCAGCCTTTAGATAGCAAGACTGGTAGCGAAATCCTATCAATGTATATCGATAGCCTTGACCCAAACCATACGTTGTTTTTGCAATCCGATGTTGATGAGCTTAAGAAAAAACACGCTGAAGATTTTGGCGCTCGCCTAAAGCAAGGTGATCTATCTGCAGGGGTAGAGGTGTTTGATCGTTACCGCAAACGCTCAAATGAGTACTTTGCGATGGCCACCAAGATGCTCAAAACAGATATTGATTTGACAGGTAATGACACAATCATACTCGACCGTGAAAAACTTGGTCATTTTAAAACCAAAAAAGAGCAGCGCGATTACTGGGAACGTCAGCTAAAGTTTCAGTTGATGAGCATTACGCTCGGTCAAGAAGATGAAAAAGCCAAAGAGAAAGTATTTTTAAGCAACCCAGATATCACTCGTGGGCAAGACTTGGTACGCAACGATGAGCGTACGCCAAATGAGATTTTACAAAATCGTTTGTCGCGTCAACAAGAGCAGTTTAAGCGTCTCAAAGATGATGAAATCATGGAGACCATCTTAAATACGGCGATGCTGACCTATGATCCGCACAGTAATTACTATGCACCGATTCAAGCGACTGAATTGCAAATCCAGTCTAGTCTTCAGTTGGAAGGTATTGGTGTCTCTATTCGTCCAGATCGCAAAAATCCGGACTATACCCGTATTGTGACTTTGGTCGATGGTGGCCCAGCCGCCAAGTCGGGTCAGATTAAGCCCAATGATTTGATCGTTGGTATTGCAAAAGATGGCGAAACCATGACGGATGTGGTTGGTTGGTCAACACGTGAAATTGTCAGCTTGATTCGCGGAAAACGCGGTACATCGGTCACACTGAAACTACGTCAACCTAATACCCCAGATGCTAGCGCCCGTACGGTCACGGTAGTACGTGATATTATCCAGCAAGAGGAGTCAGGCGTCACTCAGCGAGTGGTAGAAGTACAGCGTCCTAATATTGATAAGACGCCAAAGCGTATTGGCGTACTTGAGATACCAAGCTTTTACTTAAACTATCGTGCGCGCCGTAATGGTGAAGACTACCGTAGCGTTAGTATCGATACTGAAAAAGCACTAAAAGAGTTGAATAAACAAAATATCGATGGTCTAGTGGTTGATTTGCGCAATAACCCTGGAGGCTCATTGGATGAAGTTGCTAAGATGTTAGGTTTCTTTATCAAAAGTGGACCATTAGTACAGATTCGTGATAATCGCGGCAATATTCAAGTATATCGTGACAACGATGGCGGCGAGCAGCTATATGATGGCAAGATGGCGGTCATTACCAATTTAGCATCAGCATCAGCCAGTGAAATCTTTGCTGCTGCTATTCAAGACTATGGTCGCGGATTAGTGGTTGGTAGTACGACAACTGGTAAAGGCTCTGCGCAGATCCAGCTCGATAGCTTAGCTTTAGGCTCTGCCACCTTAACTCAGCGTAAGTTTTATCGTGTCACTGGCGGTAGTACACAGAATAAAGGTGTCGTACCGGACGTTGAGCTAGTTAATATCTATGATGATGCAACCTTTGGCGAGCGAGCTCAGAAAAAAGCATTGCCTTGGGACACTATCAGAACGGCGCCGTATAAGCCTGAAGGGAAGTTTACCAGTGATACGTTGGCGACGCTCAATCAGCAGTCTAAGATTCGCCAACAGAAAGACCCGCAGTTTACTTATCTGTCGACGCTAAATGATATTCGTAACATGGATGATGAAAAGAAACCTGTTCGATTAGATATCAATAGTCGCCGAGCTAAAATGCAACTAATTGAAAAACGCTCATTAGAAGCAGAAAACAAGCGCCTTATCGCAACTGGTGAGCGTCCGTACTCTAACTGGAACACTTATCAGGCAGCGATGGACGCAAAGTTTGAAGAACGTAGCCGCATGAAAGCAGCTGAACGTCCAGAATTACCAGAGGATGAAGCGTTTATCAATGAGGCAGCTTACCTTATGCTCAGCGCTGAACCTAAGACAATGCTTAGCCCTGAAGAGAAGCTATAATGTGAAGTTATTATAGCGTTACGTAATCTATGTAAGCATATGCTTACATAGATTGACGTTTAGACCTCTTACCAACGAAGGGTCAATCTGCGATTATAACTGTACGGCACGATTGAACGAAACGGTTCATTGATACTAGGGATTGGTATCTTAAAGGTCGCACTAGGGATAAGTAGTTTGCTGATTAAGGATGATAAGGCTGGATGCCTGTCAGTTATGAGATGCCCCGGGATTAGGTATCACGTAACGCTAACATGGATGGTTGGTAATAAAAGCCGCATGACGCTTGTCGTTATGCGGCTTTGTTACGTCTGGATATTAATAATTTTTATAGCGGACTTTTTAAATAGATAGTATTCAAGTTGATTATATTTATATTAATTCAAAACTTACCATGAGATAAGCATAAAAAAAGGCCAGTAACCTTATCAGCTACTGGCCTTTCAGATTAGATGATAAATCTAATAATTTATCATCTAACTATTTTCACTATACTCTAGAAGAGATTAGTGCTCAACGCCACCTGCACCATGTACATGGCCATGGTTTAGTTCGTCTTCAGTTGCTGCACGTACTTCTTGAATTTCAACATCAAATGTCAAACGCTTACCAGCCAATGGATGGTTTGCATCAACAGTAACTTCTTGATCGTTTACAGCAGTTACGGTAACCAACATTACTTGGCCGCCAGCTTCTGACTGGAACTGCATACCAGGCTGAATGTCATCAACGCCTTGGAAGTTGTCACGTGGTACGTGCTGTACTGCTTGCTCTTGGTATTCGCCGTAGCCATCAGCAGGTTCAACGACTGCATTAACTTTTTCGCCAGCAGATTTACCTTCTAATTGTGCTTCTAGGCCTGGGATAATGTTGCTGTGACCATGTAGATAAGCAAGTGGCTGACCTTCTGGTGACTGGTCAAGGATATTGCCTTCGTCGTCTTTTAGTGTGTAATTGAATTTGACGGCAGTGTCTTTTGCGATAGTAGTCATAAAATATCCTAAATATATCTATGTAAAAAATTAAATACGGTTGCAATAAACCTAAAAAAGCCAATCTGCAAGCCAAAAGGCCACGTCATTAGTCAATTATCATCAGTTTATTAAAGTAACTTTAGCAGTTAGCATCTTTAATTGAGATGGCCCACATAACTTTCAAGGCAAAAAACATAAAAAATGCCAATTAATGCCACAATTTACAATAATAACTGCTATTTTCTATAGTTAATGCATAGCTATTGGCTATTCATGGTTTAGGAGTTGCTTTTTTAGAGCAGGACTTCTAGCATAATTATAAAAATAAGGATGAGAGACACGATGACTGCATTTGCCAATACCACTACCAAACAACCAGCGAGCAATGTTTCAACCAATCATCATGATACTAAGGCTAAAACGATAGCTGACATAAGCTATCAATTTGATTTTGCCCGTTTCTACGAGCATTTGGTCGATGTATCCCTGAGCTTTACAGCAGTATCCGATGCGCCGCAGCTTTGGTTACCAGCGTGGATACCAGGCAGTTATCTAATGCGTGAGTTTGCTCGAAACATCACTGCGGTACATTATCAAGTACTAGAGGCTCAAAAAGCGGATAGTGACGAGCAGTCAGCGACTTATCGCGCGCAGAAAATTGACAAAAACACATGGCAGCTGCCAGCGGTGCAAGCAGGGCAGACGGTCATCGTCGAGTACGAAGTCTATTGCTATGACTTGTCTGTGCGTACAGCCTATGTCGATCAGCAACGACTTTATGGCAATTTTACTTCGCTTGCGCTAGCCGTCGAAGGGCAAGAGCAAGCACCTGCCCAAGTTAGCTTAATCGTTCCTGAGACATTTTTTGCAGACAAAGAAAGTAGCAAAGTATTGTTGGCCTGTGGTTTGGACACTACGCACCTGCAGATTGATCAGCAGCAAAAAGACAATCAGCAAGCGAACCGTCAGCATATTTACAAGTTACAGGCATCGAATTATCACGAGCTGATTGATTATCCATTCGAAATCGCAGAACAAGAAAAGTTTGATTTTATTATTCATGATAATGAGCATCAGACGCTACATCATAGTTTTTACCTGTCAGGCAAGCAGAATGCCAATCTAGGTCGGTTGCAGCAGGATATTACTCAGATTTGTCAGACCTATGTAGATTGGTTAGGCGATGCGCCATTTGACGATTATACCTTTATGACTTTTGCCAGCGGTCAAGACTATGGTGGGCTTGAGCATATCAACTCTACTAGCCTTATCACCCCGCGCAATGATTTGCCAAGTGCCAATGAGCCAAAGCTACCGAGTACAGATTATCAGCGGTTTTTAGGCTTGTGTAGTCACGAGTATTTTCATTCATGGTGGGTGAAGACGGTACGTCCTGATGTCATGATCGATGTCGATTTACGACGTGAGGCATTTACGCCATTACTTTGGGTATTCGAAGGGTTTACGTCTTATATCGATGATTTTATGTTGCAAGCGTCAGGCGTGATTGATAAAGCCAATTATCTGCGACTGCTAGCAGAACAAATCAATCGCTACTATCAAACCCCAGGGCGTGGCAATCAAAGCGTGGCAGAGTCGAGCTTTGATGCTTGGATTAAACTGTATCGTACCGATGAAAATACAGGCAATGCAGGTATCAGCTACTATAACAAAGGGGCGTTGGTAGCTCTATGTTTGGATCTAATCTTACTCAAGCATAGTGATGGTCGTTATCGTTTGTTTGATGTGGTCAAAGCTTTTTATACACATGCCAAGCAGAACTACAGTAAGCGGATTGGTATCAGTAGTGCTGATATGGGCTCCGTCATTGAGCAGTTTATGCCGCTAGCAGAATGGGAAGATTTTGAGCGCCGTTACGTCAATGGGGTAGAAGAGCTGCCAATTGAAGCGTTGCTAGTTGCAAATGGTGTCAAGATACAGGCGAATACCAAAGAAACGGCTGACAAACATGTGCCTTGGGGTATGCGATGTAATGAGACGCCAGCTGGACTCAAAGTCAATCGTGTGATGCGAGGTAGTATTGCCGCTAGAGCTGGTATTTCAGCGCATGATGTTATTATCGCGATTGACGGCATCAAAGCAGATACGAAACAACTTACCGCCTTGGTTAATACAGTGCATTCTGTTGAATGTTATTTATTCCGCCGTGATGAGCTGATGTGTGTTCAGGTTCAACCCGAAACGACAACCAAAGTTAAGCCGCGAGATGAGACAACTGGCATGACTGGAGCAGTACCTCCTCATAAAGTAAGCCTACGCTTAGCAAAAGGAGATAAGACTTTAGAGAATGATAATGAGCAATTAAAAGGTGAGGCAGGTTGGGAGACATGGCTTAATGTTATGAAGCGATAGCCTTGATGCTATATCAAATACCTTTCCATACGAAAAACCCTTCCACATAAAAAACCCTCTTCCAAGCATTCATGCTTAGAAGAGGGTTTTTTAATAACTTTCAATATTGTTGATATGTCTAAGCAACCTAAGTGATTAACCAATCAGTGATTGGTGACGTATAAGATTACTGCTGTTTCGCTTTATTATCTGGGCTATCTGGGCTATCTGGGTTCTTATTAGCGGTAGTTTTAGGCTCAATATTTTCATCTACAGAGCTATCGTCTTCGTTGCTACTTGCAGCCTCAAGCGCAGCAATCCAGTTTTTCATCACATCAATTTCAGTTTGCTGGTTATCAATGACGTCTTGCGCCAACTGACGCATCTCTTCATCTGTCCCATATTCGAGCTGAACTTTTGCCATGTCAACAGCGGCAATATGATGCGGTAGCATGCCGCGTGCAAATGCCATATCAGGCACGGGATCAGACACACCCAAAGTCATTTCGCCATGCATATTTTCCATGCTCTTAGCATATGCTTGCTGCATCGCCACAGTATTTGACTTAGGTTTAGCAGCATCAGGATGACTAGCCAACCACTTGTTTAAGATATCGATGTCAGCTTGCTGTGCCGTGATGACGTCTTGAGCAAGTTGGCGCATCGCTTCGTCAGTGCCATACTTGAGCTCTATTTTTGCCATCTCTACCGCGCCGCGATGATGTCCCAACATGCCTTTAGCGAAAGCGGTATCAGGATCGTTATAACCCATACCAATCATCATCTCATCATGCATTCTAGTCATCGATCTCGTATAGTCTCTGAGCATATCGCTCATTTGAGACTCATCACTGACACTATTATCGCTGTTATTTGTTAGAGTATCATCTGCCATATCGTCATGCTCAGCATGTGGCATATCAGTTACTGGCGGTGAGGTTTCTTCTGCAGGATTTGATTGGCTGTCCTCTGTCGTTGGCTGACAAGCACTCAATACAAGCGCCGCAGAAATGCTAGTGATCAACGAAAGAAAACGACGAGAAGCAATCATGACATATCCCTATTGTGAAAAAACCAAACGATAAATGGATAATACCTATTATACATAATCAATTACGTGCTGAATGTTAGCAGATAAACCTTACCCATTCGAGACACTATGTTTAACAGGTCGTAATATATTAGTGTAAGAGCTTTATATTAGGGGCTAAACAGCCAAACAGTGTGAATTAATCAACAGTATCTAAATTTAAAACCATCTAAACTAGTTAGAAATACCTAGCTGACGACAGTGTTCGCTAGTTAGATGAACGCGTACAAACTCCCCAACAGCTAACTCACCTAGCTCAAATCCTGCCACTGACCAACGTATCAAACGCAGACAAGGCAGACCGACATGAGCGGTCATGCGTCTAACTTGGCGATTTTTCCCTTCATATATTGTCAGCATTAGCCATGAGTCCGGTACGCTTTTACGCTCACGTATTGGCGGATTTCGCTGCCAGAGTACCATCGGTAGCTCATCTTCACTGACGTGCTTGACCTCAGCAGGTAGCGTTTTACCGTCTTTTAAAACCACGCCACGTTTAAGCTTATTAAGTTGCTCAGCCGTAGGGATTCCTTCTACTTGCACTAAATAAGTTTTACCTTGTTTGCGCCCTGCATTGGCTTTTGGCGGATGAGTAATTGCTTTATTAACGCGACCATCATCAGTCAAAATCAGCAAGCCCTCCGAAGTGGCATCTAGCCTACCAGCAACTCGCAAAGCCTTATCGGTAAAGTATTGCGATAGGGTGGTGTGGTCGTTGTTACTATCATCTCTAAACTGACTTTGCACGCCGTAAGGCTTATTGAATAAGATGAGACTAGAAGTAGACATAAAACGGTGTTTCCTAGTTTTTGATGGACAATGAATCATTGTAGCGTATGTTTTGTGATGCAGAGCTAGTATTAAGCGGCAAGACAAAGGGCGATATATTTAATGTGCTGTATGCCACATGACCTGCTACAAAAGTAGGACAGCGCTTGTATAGATTTGCTGTTATCCTAAATCCGCATTCTGATAGTGGTATTTATATTTTCAATAGAAAAATATCTACTATTTGCAAGCGACAATCATTGTTTGGGTCTTTATTTTAATTTTTTAGCTTCGAGCTATTTTTAACATTGTTTAAATCAATGTCGCAAGTGTCGTACTCATCAAAGCTTTGCTTAACCGATAAGCGCCCAGCGCGTTACAACTATAATAAAACGGTTAGCATAACAAAGTGTCTAGTTCGCTTGCGACGTCCAACATACAACCAAGGAGTATCATCTATGTCATATGATAAGGTTATCGTGCCAAGAGACGGCGAAAAAGTGACCGTAAACGCAGATCTCACATTAAATGTTCCCAACCATCCGATTATTCCGTTTGTGGAAGGTGATGGAATCGGTGTAGATATCACGCCTGTCATGATAAAGGTAGTCAATGCTGCGGTTGATAAAGCGTATCACGGCAAGAAGTCTATCATTTGGATGGAGACTTATCTTGGTGAAAAAGCAGCGAAAGTATATGACGGCGATTATTTGCCAAGCGAGACGCTAGAGATTCTAAAAGACTACGTCATTAGTATCAAGGGTCCATTGACCACACCAGTGGGTGGCGGCTTTAGCTCGTTAAACGTCGCAGTGCGCCAAAACCTTGACCTGTATGTCTGTCAACGCCCAGTACGCTGGTTTGAGGGCGTACCAAGCCCAGTACAGCATCCAGAGCTGACGAATATGGTTATCTTCCGGGAAAACACAGAAGATATCTACACGGGTATCGAGTGGAAAGCGGGCAGTGATGATGCCAAAAAAGTTATCAATTTCTTAAGAGATGAGATGGGTGTGACCAGTATTCGCTTCCCTGAAGACTGCGGCATCGGTATCAAGCCTGTCTCAAAAGAAGGCTCACAGCGCTTAGTACGTAAAGCGATTCAGCATGCCATCGATAATGATCTGCCAAATGTGACCCTAGTGCACAAAGGTAATATTATGAAGTTCACTGAAGGCGCATTTAAGGATTGGGGCTATGAGCTAGCGGCAGAGCGTTTTGGTGCAGAGTTATTAGATGGCGGTCCATGGATGACTATTAAGAATCCAAAAACGGGTAATGATATTATTATTAAAGACGTCATCGCTGATGCCTTCTTGCAGCAGATTTTGATGCGTCCTGCAGATTATTCTGTAGTAGCGACACTCAATTTAAACGGTGACTATATCTCTGATGCCTTGGCAGCAGAAGTAGGCGGTATTGGTATCGCACCTGGTGCAAATAAAGGCGGCGCGATCGCTGTTTATGAAGCGACGCACGGTACTGCACCCAAGTACGCTGGTCAGAATAAAGTAAATCCAGGCTCATTGATATTGTCTGCTGAGATGATGCTTCGTGATATGGGTTGGACGGAAGCAGCTGATCTTGTTATCAGTGGTATCCAAGGTGCGATTGCCAATAAAACAGTCACGTATGATTTTGAGCGTCTGATGCCAGATGCTACCTTACTGAGTACTTCGGAGTTTGGTAAGGCGATTATTAAGCATATGGAAGCCTAAAACTACTTAAACTCTAAGTATTCTATTCTATTACTATGTATCAAAAGCCACCTATATAAATAGGTGGCTTTTTTTATTTCACTTTTTATAAAGCTTTTAGAAAACACAAAAAAACACCCCAACGTTCGAAGACGGTTGAGGTGTTTTTTACTAAGACTTAAACCTGCTTGATCGCTTCTGAGTATAAAACCCAAAAGCGATTAGGCTTAATGGTTTAAGAGCAATCGCTTAAAATTATAGCGATGCCAATGTCTCGTTAAACAAAGCGCTTGGACGCATTGCTTTCTTAGCCAATTCTTCATCAGCATAGTAGTAGCCTTTGATATCTACTGGCTTGCCTTGAGCTTGGTTAAGTTCTTTAACGATGGCTTCTTCGTTCTCTTTTAGTTTTTGCGCGAATGGTGTAAATTGCGCTTTTAGCTCGCTATCTTTATCTTGCGCTGCAAGCTCTTCTGCCCAGTACATCGCTAGATAGAAGTGGCTACCACGGTTGTCGAGCTCGCCAGTTTTACGTGATGGTGACTTGTCGTTTAATAGCAGTTTTTCTGTTGCTGTATCTAGCGTGTCTGCCAAGATTTGAGCCTTAGCATTGTTGTCGTTGTTTGCTAAATGCTCCAACGATACCGTCAATGCCAAGAACTCACCGAGTGAATCCCAACGTAGATGGTTTTCTTCTGTCAGCTGCTCAACATGCTTCGGTGCAGAACCACCAGCGCCAGTTTCAAACAAACCGCCGCCTTTCATTAATGGTACAACTGATAGCATCTTGGCACTGGTACCTAGCTCTAGGATAGGGAACAAGTCAGTTAGGTAATCGCGTAGGATGTTACCAGTCGCAGAGATAGTATCTAGACCACGAGCAACGCGCTCTAGGGTATAACGCATCGCACGAACCTGAGACATAATCTCGATATGTAAGCCAGTAGTATCATGATCTTTTAGATACGTTCTGACTTTTTTGATTAGCTCGTTTTCATGTGGACGGTATGGGTCTAACCAAAAGATAACAGGCGTATCTGATTCACGAGCACGGCGTACAGCAAGTTTTACCCAGTCTTGGATAGGCTCATCTTTAACCTGACACATGCGCCAGATATCACCTTTCTCAACACGTTTTTCGAGTAATACTTCATCAGTATCAATATCGACGATACGTGCAATACCAGCATCGCTAGACTCAAAAGTCTTGTCGTGCGAGCCATATTCTTCAGCTTTTTGAGCCATTAGGCCAACGTTAGGAACGGTGCCCATTGTTTTTGGATCAAAGTTACCATGCCATTTGCAGAAGTTGATCATTTCTTGGTAAATACGAGCAAAGGTAGACTCTGGCATGACCGCTTTACAGTCATACATTTTGCCATCAGCGCCCCACATTTTACCACCTGAGCGAATCATCGCTGGCATAGAAGCATCAACGATTACATCACTTGGTGAATGGAAGTTGGTGATACCTTTTGAAGAGTCAACCATCGCCAGACGTGGGCGATGCTCTTGACATGCATGTAAATCACGCTCAATCTCTTCACGCTTTGAAGCTGGTAGCGTTGAGATCTTGTCGTATAGATCTGCCATACCGTTGTTGACGTTAATACCTAGCTCATCAAAGAATGCGCCATGTTTTTCGAAAGCTTCTTTGTAGTAGATTCTGACCGCATGACCAAAGACGATAGGATGCGAGACCTTCATCATAGTCGCTTTCACGTGTAGTGAGAATAAGATACCAGCTTCGCGGCAATCTTCCATTTCACGCTCATAAAACTCTAACAATGCTTTTTTGCTCATGACCATCAGGTCGATGACTTCTTTATCAAGCAAAGCAATTTTAGGCTTTAATACTTTTTGAGTACCGTCATCAAGTAACAACTCCATACGTACCGTACGAGCTTTATCTAATGTCATAGATTGCTCGCCATCGTAGAAGTCGCCGCCATGCATGTGTGATACGTGCGTGCTTGACCACTGCTTCCACTCACCCATAGAGTGTGGGTGCTTGCGTGCATAGTTTTTAACTGCTTTAGGAGCACGGCGATCTGAGTTACCTTCACGGAGTACTGGGTTCACTGAACTGCCTAAGCTTTTGCCATAGCGCTTGCGTAGCTCTTTTTCTTCGTCAGTTTGTGGATCTTCTGGGAAGTTAGGGATAGCATAGCCTTTGCTCTGTAGCTCTTTGATAGCGGCTTTTAACTGCTGTACAGAAGCACTGATGTTTGGCAGTTTGATGATATTGGTGTTTGGATCTTGAGTCAGACGACCTAGCTCAGCTAAGTTGTCAGGAACACGTTGCTCTTCGGTCAAGTATTCAGGGAATTCGGCCAATATACGCGCTGCAACAGAGATGTCGCTGGTTTCAACTTCAACGCCTGCCGTTTTAGTGAATGCTTCGACAATAGGTAAGAACGACAGAGTCGCCAGCGCTGGGGCTTCGTCAGTTTTTGTATAAATAATTTTTGACATTTTAGTTAGATCTTCCTTTAGGCTGTAGTTAATAATAAAGCTCAAATATAGTGTTGAATATGCGTCAATGATACTATGCAATAATCCATGATATGGTTAGAACAAGTACTTCATATGTAGCTTCTTAGAAATTTTTAAGACAGGTCAGACATTTTCTTTTAATAATATTCATGAAAAAAGCATTTGAAGGCAACACGTTAACGGTCGGCGCAAAATTGCCTAAAAGTGAATCACTGACGCTACATTATAATCAATCCACTATAAATCCGATAGGATGTCAATCGTATACCATGAACTAAGTATACTGTTTTAGCTCGTATCCTATGGTTTCGAATTATACTAAGCTAATAACAACCTTATTCTACCAGTCATCGGCTTCGATATCATCTTTTCCATACAACTACTGTTTTTTCATGACGTTTTATATTGATCTTACTGCCCATGAGCGCAGTCGTACAAACCACCGGCGTTATCGTTGGTGGTTTTTTATTGGGTGCGGATAAGTTTTTGCAAATTGTGACAGCAATGACGTAAAAATTTGCTAGTCTAGGTCATCAATAGATTGGTTATCGATAAATATATCGCGATTATAATAGTGACGGTGAATATGAGTTTAGAGTATGCGCTGATTAATGATACCAGCTGGCAGAGCCAAACAGAGTGGCGTACGCCAGATACCCCTTTTATGTCATTTGCTTTTTGGCAAGCGCTGACTGACACCGGAGCAATTGGTGAGCAGGCAGGGTGGCTACCGATATTTATTTTGGTACATCGTGTCACAGGCGCTACTAACAGTGCCGATAGTGAAGATAGCACCGATACCTTAGTAGACAGTGCGGCAGAAAATACATTGCAGCCTGTGGCCGTCATGCCAGTATTTATAAAAGGCCATCATCGCGGTGAGTTTGTATTTGATCATGCCTGGGCAGAAGCTTATGCACGCTATGGTGTTGATTATTATCCGCGATTGGTCACTAGCGCACCATATACACCGATTACTGGTCAGAGAGTTTGGTTGGCAAAAGGTGAAATATTAAATGGAGATATCCTCAAAACAGCCATCGCAGGCATTGATGATATTGCTCAACAAGTGGGCGCTTCAAGCTGGCATGGACTGTTTGTGACACCTGAGCTTGCCTCTATCGCCACCACATCTATGCCAACTGAAATTGATGTAGAGCTTGCGATAGCGGCTCAAGAAAGCGGCGTAGAATCAGCTACTATTGAGCTACCAATATTTGAGCGTCAAGGTTGCCAGTTCTTATGGCAAAACAAAGACTTACTTAATGACAGTAAGCCATTTGCAGATTTTGATGCTTTTTTGACGACCTTAAAAGCCAAAAAGCGTAAAACCATTCGGGCTGAGCGCCGTAAAGTTGCCGAGCAAGGCATTAGTTGCCAGCGCAAGTGCGGTGATACTATTAGCGATGCTGATTGGAAGGCTTTTTATCATTGTTATGTGATGACCTATGCAGTACGCGGACAACAGCCTTATTTGACGATAGATTTTTTTATGGCGTTGGCAGCGAGCATGCCTGAGCATATAATGCTTGCGCAAGCACTCGATGCCAGTGGTGAGATTATCGCGAGTAGTTTGTTCTTATATGATAGACCTGATAGTGACAATGTTGATGGTGATAAGGCTGATGGCGATAATAATGCCACCTTATATGGTCGTTACTGGGGCGCGCTAGGTGAATATGACAGCTTACATTTTGAGCTATGCTATTACCAAGGTATCGAGTTTGCTATTGAGCAAGGATTGATGTCTTTTGATCCAGGTACGCAAGGCGAACATAAGCTGGTACGTGGTTTTATCCCAACGACGACGCATTCTATCCATCGTATCTATGATCCGCGTTTTGTACCGGCAATTGGCGATTTTTGTGTCAGAGATCGGATGCATATGGCGCAGTATCGTCAGCAGGCCTTTGAAGCTTTGCCTTTTAATGCAGACAATATGCCTGAATTTGATGGTAGTGACTCATAGCAGTGCTTCATCACGGTAATCACCTTTGATGAACTCTGTTTCTATTTGCAAGCACCTTTTAACTATCAAACATCCTATAAAAAATACTAGCCATAAACTATGACCAGCAATTCTTTTAATTTTACCAATGACCTACCTCCTACTGAACTCTTACCTTGGCTAAATGCTGAAGGCTCTCTCACTGCGATATTAGAAGAGAAGGCAGGGCAGCCGCTGCGTGTAAAACGCAGCTTTGAGGGCTATCGTTCGCTGACTTTAGGTCAAAAAAAGCAGCTGGGTGTACGAGGCATGATGCTAAATCGCCCAATCCAAGCATGGGTAAGGGAAGTGCAGCTATATGGCAATGATGACATGCCATGGGTGCAAGCACAGAGCATCTTTCCTTTAAACAGTTTAAAAGGTCAGTCACGTCGTCTGCAGCATCTGAAAAACACACCTATTGGCTACGTGTTATTTAAGCGTCGCCGTACCTTGCCAAATGAACGTTTTATCAGTCATACGAATGACGGTTGGCAACGACAAACGCGTTATGACTGGTATGGTCGTAAGATAATGATCAGTGAAACGTTCCTGCCAGCGTTCTTATAATCACTTCACTATAATAGCCACTTTACTATAAAAGTATTACTGCGTTAGCCTCGCTTGAGGTATTTGATATACATCTACACTCGGCTGCTTTGTACTACTTTTAAATTGAATCGACTATATAGTCAAGTCTATATAAATCCGCTACATCGTCATCCTCGCTAAGCATACTAATGTATAGCTTGCACTCGGTTTCCTTGTATCGAAATCATATTAAATTGACTATATCTAGCCACGCTTAAAAATATTTTATGCTTGAGTTAACATAAGAAGGCATATTGGCGAAAAAACTCAACGGGTAAATCCTTTATTTTATTGGCTATTTATCTGTGTTATATAGTCATTTAATTCCCTCATCTTAAGGTGAGGTTTTTTTGCGCTCACAGCACAAATTTTCATGTTACACTTAATCTTTCGCGATGATATCGATGCAAATGTACATCGATTTTATTGACGAATCAGTCAAGTTAATAACAGGTCAGTCGCCTGTATTTATTCTTATTTCAATCTTTGCTAATAGACTCCATTCACAATAATGGTCGTAACATAAAACAGACTGCAGAAAAACAGCGTGCAGGGGTATCAAGCGTACTTCAGCGACGTTGACGCAGTAGTTGTTTTATTGTGGGCAGGCTATAAGCTTCTTTTCAATGACGTTTTTTAATGACAGTCACTACTTAGGACATCACTATGTTTAAAGATATTTCTATCAAAGATTTTGATCCCGTACTTGCTGAAGCGATGGCCGCAGAAAGCGTTCGTCAAGAAAACCATATCGAGCTTATCGCCTCTGAAAACTACTGCTCACAAGCAGTGATGGAAGCACAAGGTACTGACCTTACCAATAAATACGCAGAAGGCTATCCTGGCAAGCGTTACTATGGTGGTTGTGAGCATGTGGACGTAGTTGAGCAATTGGCCATTGACCGCGCTAAAGAGTTGTTCGGTGCAGAGTATGTGAACGTTCAGCCGCATTCTGGTAGCCAAGCAAACTCAGCGGTATTTTTAGCATTGTTGGAGGCAAATGACACTGTACTAGGCATGAGCTTAGACGCTGGTGGTCACTTGACCCATGGCGCACACATCAACTTTTCAGGTTTGAACTACAATGCCGTACAGTACGGATTGGTAGATGGCACTGGCCTTATTGATTATGATCAAGTAGAGAGTCTAGCGCGTGAGCATAAGCCAAAAATGATCATTGCGGGTTTCTCAGCATACTCACAAGTAGTAGATTGGCAGCGTTTCCGTGACATCGCGGACGAAGTAGGCGCGTATCTATTGGTCGATATGGCACACGTTGCAGGCTTAGTTGCTGGCGGTGTTTATCCAAACCCAGTACCTTTCGCTGATGTGGTCACGACGACGACGCACAAAACCCTACGTGGCCCACGCTCAGGTATGATTTTGGCACGTGATGAAGTACTGGCTAAAAAGCTAAACTCAGCTGTATTCCCAGGCAACCAAGGTGGCCCGTTGATGCATGTTATCGCTGCAAAAGCGGTTTGCTTTAAAGAAGCGTTAGAAGATAGCTTCAAAACGTATCAGCAGCAAGTAGTGAAAAATGCGCAAGCAATGGCAAAAGTGGTTCAAGAGCGCGGCTATGAAGTTATCTCTGGTGGTACTGAAAACCATCTAATGCTGATCAGCCTCGTTAAGCAAGAAATGACGGGTAAAGAAGCGGATAAATGGCTTGGTGAAGCACACATCACTGTCAACAAAAACGCTGTACCAAACGATCCAAAATCACCATTCGTGACTTCTGGTATCCGTATCGGTACACCAGCTATTACTACTCGCGGTTTCAACGAAGCACAAGCGGGCGAGTTGGCAGGTTGGATCTGTGACGTACTAGACAGCCGCGGTGATGAAGCGGTTGCTACTGAAGTACGCGCTAAAGTAGAAGCGATTTGTGCAGAATTACCAGTCTATGCTAAAAATCAGTAAACTTTAGAATGGTAATAAAAAAAACCGCTAAGCTTTTGCTTAGCGGTTTTTTTGTTATTGCTCTTTATAAATATTAGAGCATTTAACGCAAACCTGTATTGATACTGCTATTTAGCTCTTTTAATCATATTTAAGTTGGCTATTTAACCTGAAAATTATTACCGACATTTTTCGATAAATGTAGTGAGCTTGACTAAACTTTCCTATTGGTTTTAAAGAGTTAAGTTGATGTTTAATTAAGAAAAATGTGTAAATCTCTTTGTTTATACAAAAATATTAGTATATAGTCAGTATTGGACATTTAGTAATAATACTAATACAAATTATAATAAATAGTTACACTTTGTATTAGTATCGCTGTAATTGATTGAATAATTATATAAATATTATTTTCAATAGAGGGATTTACATGAAAAAACAATCTTTAGTCGCAACGATGCTATTACTCAGCACGACTCTTGCGCAAGCAGCAGAACAATCAGGTTTAGCAGCATTTGGAGCAGGTCTCGATGGCTTTATGGCCAATATATTCGGCTGGTTCGTCGACCTTATTTTCTTTTCAGTACCTCTTGGAGACGTCAGCTTCCCGCTCA
The DNA here is from genome assembly GCF_014770435.1 of Psychrobacter sp. 28M-43. Lineage (NCBI taxonomy): Bacteria > Pseudomonadati > Pseudomonadota > Gammaproteobacteria > Moraxellales > Moraxellaceae > Psychrobacter > Psychrobacter noctis. Next base: position 406,501 of record NZ_CP061739.1, read on the forward strand.
TTGTGGGTTGGTTATTAGTTGCCGCACTCGTATTCACTTTTTACTTTGGATTTATTCAGTTTCGCCAAATAGGCTTGTCTCTAGATATTGTCAGAGGCAAATATACCGATCCCAATCCGGCCAACAAAGAAGAAGGCGAGGTCAGCCACTTTCAAGCCTTAGCTACTGCGTTATCAGGTACTGTTGGTCTTGGTAATATTGCAGGCGTTGGTGCAGCACTTGCTATTGGTGGACCAGGTGCTACCTTTTGGATGATTATGGTCGGCCTATTTGGTATGGCGACTAAGTTTGTAGAATGTACGTTAGGTGTCAAATACCGTACGGTACTACCGTCTGGTGTCGTATCAGGTGGCCCTATGTACTACCTAAGCCGCGGTATGGCTGAACGTGGTATGGGCGGATTAGGTAAGTTTCTGGCTGTTGGTTTTGCCCTTATGTGTATATTGGCGACCTTTGGTGCCGGTAACATGTTCCAAGGTAACCAAGCCTTTGCAGTCATGAGCTCTACTTTTAGCATTCCAACGGATTACAGTGTATTCTTTGGTATTGGCTTAGCATTTTTAGTCGGTATGGTTATCATTGGTGGTATGCCGCGCATCGCAACCGTTACCGAAAAAGTCGTACCTTTTATGGCTTTGTTATACATTACTATGGCGGTAATCGTACTGATTGCTAACTTTAATCATATCGGCACTGCATTTGGCGAGATTTTCACAGGTGCCTTCACTGGTGCTGGTGTGGCTGGTGGCTTTATTGGCGCATTGATTCAAGGTTTGAAACGTGCAACTTTCTCTAACGAGGCGGGTGTGGGTTCAGCCGCTATTGCTCACTCAGCAGTAAAAACCAAAGAGCCTGCTACTGAAGGTCTAGTAGCGCTGTTGGAGCCTTTCATTGATACGGTTGTTATCTGTACGATGACGGCGCTTGTTATTACTATCTCTGGGGTGAACACTGCCGCAAACTTACAAACCCAGGCGCTTACTGGTGTGGATCTAACCCGTGCGGCCTTTATGGAAACGGCGCCTATCTTCCAGTATTTCCTAGCTGTCGCGGTATTGTTGTTTGCTTTCTCAACGATGATTTCATGGTCATATTATGGTCTAAAAGCTTGGACTTACCTCTTTGGTGAAGGTAAAGGCGGTGAGATGATATACAAACTTATCTTCTTAATCTTCGTTGTTATCGGTACCATCGTACAGTTCAGCTTCGTTATCGACTTCTCAGATGCGGCTCTGTTCGCTATGGCTATCTTTAACATCATCGGTCTATACTTCTTGATGCCAATTGTGAAAAGAGAGGTTAATTCTTTCATAGCTCGTGTGAAAAGTGGTGAAGTTAAAAAGTATAAATAATGGGTTTGATTGAATACTCTATTATAATTTGATAATTAAAAAAGCCCGCCAAGACTTATCTTGGCGGGCTTTTCGATGGCCAGCATTTGTTATTTACTAGATAGCTATTAAGTTTTGATCTGTGACAGCATCAGTCTACATAAACGGCAACTTCGTAAATATCTGCAATATCGTGGCATTAACGATATCAACAAAGAACGCACCTACCATTGGCACAATTAGAAATGCTTTAGGTGAAGGCAGATAGCGATCAGTGACTGCCTGCATGTTCGCAATCGCTGTCGGTGTCGCACCCATACCAAAACCACAATGACCTGCTGATAATACAGCTGCGTCATAGTCTTTACCCATAATCTTAAAGGTAATCAGGTAAACATAGATAATCATAATGATGGTCTGTACAACCAATATGACTAGTACAGGGCCTGCCAAATCGGTCAATTGCCAAAGTTTTAAAGACAACAATGCCATCGCTAAAAATAGACTTAAAGATGCATTACCAAGTACATCAATTGAGCGGTCAAACATATCAAAATTGAAGACCATCGTCAGCACATTACGAATGATGACGCCGCCTGCCAGTGCCCATACGAACGTCGGCAGTTCAAACCATGTACCTTCAGCAACGATGGCCATTACATCGGCAAAAGCCAAAGCACCTGCGAATAGTGCCAAGGTTTCGATAGTAGAAGAAGCGGTGATAAAGCGCATGCTATCAGGTCTTTCAAAGATATCTTTATTACTACCTGCAGACTCTTCATCATGTTTGGTGCTATATAACGATTGTGCACCAGCAACTTTTTCGATATCGCTAGGATCAGGGTTGGCTGGCGTTGGTTTTAGGCCAAGTCGATTAATCAAGCGACGGGCAACAGGACCGCCAACGATACCACCCGCGACCAAACCATAAGTAGCAACGGCGATACCAAGTGTCGTCGCACCGACCACACCGTAGTCTTGTTCTAACGTAATACCCCAAGCGCCTGCTGTACCATGACCACCAGTTAGAGCGATAGAACCTGTCACTAGACCGAGCAAAGGATCAAGTCCTAACGCACTTGCCATGGCCACACCAACGACGTCCTGCAATACAATAAACACTGAAACAACGATAGTAAAAATTAGTAATGGTGTGCCGCCTGCTTTTAATCGACTAAAATCAGCGCTCAGACCGATGGAGGCAAAGAACATCAACATGGTGGCGGTCTGTAGTCCTTGATGAAAGTTAAAACTATATCCCCAAACCATATTGAGAGCATAGACAACAATCGCCGCGACCAAACCGCCAGCAACCGGTTCTGGAATATTAAAGTCTTCTAAGAATTTGACTCTCCGCACTAAAAACCGCCCAAGTAGCAGCACTAAGGTGGCCAATATCAGGGTGTAATAACCGTTTAAGGTAATCTCCATAGGTTAATCCTTTCTATAAAATAAATTAACCTGAATTCGGGATAAATATGGCTTTATCTCGAATTCAGGTTTCTATGATGACGAATAATTATCGGTGACTATTGTCGGTCGGGCTTGCAATATATAGGCTTTTAGCGACTAATTTTCTAACGCATAAGCTTCATCCTCAGATGGCACAATGATCCACAATTGTGGTTTGCCAAATTCTCTAAAGGCATCCTCAATGATGCTTTTAAAGACATTGAAGTCCTCAGTGTTTATCCTCTTGACGTCTGTCAAATCAAGCCTTAAATGAATTGCCTCACTGTCTGTTAGACAATCCCATGCACTGTCCCAGTTGTGTGAAAAATAACTAGGGAAGTCACAGGCCTTGGCCAAACTCGTCAATAGCTCAGTTTTTTCGAGCGTGTCACCTACGGCTATAGTAACAGCCTGCGCAGGAATGCTAGTACCCAGTGCTGTACCGTTTTGGTTAATGTGACCTTGATTAACATGGCTTTGATTAACATAGTGGATGGCTTTGTTTATACTGTCTCGATTCATATCGGCTTTGTCCGTATTCGCTTGTTTCATATCAGCTTTTTTCACATTAAGGCACCTGTAGTCTTTGAAAGCTATCATAGTGGTCGATAGTCAAGTAATAGACAGTAGGTGGGTTACCACCTGTGACGATACGCCGTGCGCCGCGATGAGAGACACCAGGGGTGGGCACGGTATATTCGCGGTAGTAGCCTTGTGACTGGGAAGGTAGTCTGCCTTCACGGTTATAAAACGTCGTGCCATCTTTATTTGGATACGGAAACGGTCCACCTTGCTGAATAAGCGCAATCGTATTATCGACCTGTGCATCACCCGTTATGCCAGCAGTGGCGACTTGGTTCGTATTATTAGTGACGTCTTGCGACACCGTTGTCGACTCGATGCTATCAGCAAACAATGTCGAATTTAAATCGCCAAAGAAATAAAAAGCGACAGCGATGATAGCGATCAGGCTAAATAGTGTAGAGCCTAAGCTTCTTTTATTGGATTTGCTGTTTTGATTGCTACGATTTGAGTTACGAGTGCTGTGATGGCTATTAGTATTAGTAGGTGTATAGTTTGGAACATCTGATGCAGTATCTTGGTCAAGGCTCAACGAAGATGAGGTCACTTCAGTGGCTCTCAATTGATTTTTGTCGTTACGGGCACTGTTAAAGTAGACGCTTTGTCCAACCGTTATAGGCTTCGCCAGTCTTGCTTTGCTTATATGAAAGAACACATCTTCATTTTGATTGTCTACATCGATAAAGCCATAGCCTTTATCTTCGTTCCAGTGCTTAATCTTGCCACTTTGCATGGTTGTACCGCTCCCTATAATTTAAATGCCTTAACTAAAATACTTATGATTCAAACGAAGAAACGCCAGCATAATTGCTGACGTTTCTGATTACTCGTTTCGATAGTGGATGCTGATATGATTAAGCACGGGTTTCGCCATGACCGTAGACGATCCATTTTTGTGAAGTCAGACCTTCGAGACCGACAGGACCACGGGCATGGATTTTGTCCGTTGAGATACCAATCTCAGCACCGAGACCGTATTCAAAACCATCAGCAAAACGGCTAGAAGCGTTAATCATAACGCTAGCCGAATCAACTTCACGGATGAAGCGCTGCGACTTGGTATAGTTATCAGTGATGATGACATCTGTATGATGACTGCCGTGCGTATTGATATGCTCAATTGCCTCATCAATACCTGAGACCACTTTTACCGCTAGGATAGGAGCTAGATATTCAGTATCCCAATCTTCAGCCGTGGCAGCTGATAGATGACTTTCAAGCTTAGCATTTTCATTTAGGATAGCTTGTGATTTGTCATCAAGGCGTAATTGCATTGCGTCATCAGCCGCGACGATGGCTTCTGCTATTTTAGGTAATAGCTCATCTGCGACTGTTTCATCGACCAGTAGCGTCTCCATCGTATTACAAGTACCGTAGCGATGTGTTTTTGCATTGACACTGACCTTAATCGCAATTTCAGGATCCGCATCACTATCGATAAAGGTATGGCAGTTACCGTCTAAATGCTTAATTACAGGGACTTTGGCATCGTTGCTGATACGTGCAATCAGACCTTTACCACCACGTGGCACGATGACATCGACATATTCAGTCATAGTAATCAGCTCACCAACGGCTGCACGATCGGTCGTTTGTAGCACTTGCACGCTATGTTCCGATAGATCAGTATGGCTAAGACCTTTAATAATGCATTTGGCAATGGCTTGGTTAGATTCAAATGCTTCAGAACCGCCACGTAAGATAATAGCATTGCCTGACTTGAGTGCTAGTGAGGCAGCTTCTAACGTTACATTAGGACGCGACTCATAAATCATACCGACCACACCAAGTGGTACTCGCATTTTGCCCAAATGAATACCCGATGGCTGATAAGTCATGTCAGTGACTTCACCGATTGGATCAGGAAGGCCAGCGACGTCTTTAAGACCTTGTAGCATACCGTTAAAACGTGCTTCGTTTAGCTCCAAGCGGTCGAGGAGTGCGCTATCAAGATTGTTTTTTTGACCGTTGTCCATATCGATTTTATTGGCAGCCAAGATGTCTTGTTTGGCATTGACCAGCTCATCATGAATGGCCAAGAGTGCTGAGTTTTTATCGCCAGTGTTGGCAGCAGCTAGTGCGCGAGAAGCGGCTCGTGCTTGCTTGCCAACAGACTGCATATAGGTCGTAATATCCGTAGTGTTCGATTGACTCATAAATTATTTTCCTTATGTGATACAGGTTTTTTATAACTAAAAGCGCCCAATTTTATATAGGTAAAAGTACCTAAAAAGGCGAAAAATGTCGCAAAAAAAGAAGTTTTGAATGCCTACTGAAATAGCGATAGGTCATTATGCTATTTAACATAGAGCAGATTGAGACGATAGTAAAGATGATTTTGTGAACAGAATCCGCTTTGCAACGCTCTTGTAAGGGCTTATTCAAAGTTATATTGCTCGTGCTAAGCGGTATTTATTTAAGATAGCTGCGTTATCAGTACTACACTATATCTTTACGTGTTTTTAACAGAATTGCGCTGTAAATACTAAGGTAGCTGCGAGATATCCTCAGTATAGTAAGCATTAAAACAGCAAGGCTATCAGTAGATAGTACTTAATCTTATTATGATGAGTGATGGAGAACGAACATGGCTACGAAAAATACAACTTATAAAAATTGGTTAACGGTTGGCTTGGTAGCAGGTGCTTTGGCATTAGGCGCTTGTAGCAAAAAAGACGACACACCGATGGAAACTGAAGCTGATACTACTGTAGATGCTCAAACCTCTGTAGAAGAAAGTGCGACAGCGAGTGACTCTGACGATGTGGCCGTTGCTAGTGCCGATGATGAAGGTATGGACGTTACCAATAACGATGATGTGGCAGTGGCGACAGCAGAAGATGCGGATATGATGGATGGGACTGAAGACTCAGAGCATGTATCGACGTACTAGTCGTACATTATAGAATGTATTAGCGACATATTAAATGTACTAACTACATACTATAAATAGGCAGTTATCAGATAACACAACGTCTCGTATTCTAAAGTGATAAAATAAAGCCCAGAGCGATAAATGCAGTCTGGGCTTTTTTGTATTCGTGTTTTGCTAAAAACTGATTAACCCGTTGGTTAAATACAATATTTGCCTTTTTACTGCGTAATAAGAGACAATATGGCATTTTTCTCTTTGCCTCATCAGGCATATTACGATAATGCATCTAGATGCTTGTACTATATATAGATATAGCTCTTATTTTATTCGTGTTTTCACTCATATTTATTGGAAGTCTGCTGAACCATGCTTGATACTGCAAAAAACCCGACTCGGCCTATCGCCCTAGACTTACAAGACATCCATAAAAGCTACGGCTCATTAGAGGTATTAAAAGGGGTATCCCTAACTGCCTATGATGGCGATGTTATCTCTATTTTGGGCTCATCTGGCTCAGGTAAGTCGACGTTGCTGCGTTGTATTAATCTTCTAGAAAACCCAAATCATGGTCGTATCTTGATCGGTAATGAAGAGCTGATGCTAAAACCTGCCAAATCAGGTGAGCTACAAGCAGCAGACGTAAAGCAGCTAGAAAGCTTGCGCGCTCGTGTAGGATTTGTCTTTCAGAACTTTAACCTATGGCCGCATAAGACAATTCTACAAAACATCATCGAAGGGCCAACGCAGGTCTTAAAGATTAAAAAAGACCAAGCGATTAGCGATGCAGAAAAACTGCTTGATAAAGTAGGTCTGCTCGACAAAAAAGACGCTTATCCTGCCAACTTATCTGGTGGTCAGCGTCAGCGTGTCGCTATTGCTCGTGCGCTTGCTATGCAGCCACAAGTTCTACTATTTGATGAACCAACCTCTGCACTAGATCCTGAACTGGTCAACGAAGTGCTTGCGGTAATGCGCGAGCTAGCAGAAGAGGGACGTACGATGCTTATCGTTACTCACGAAATGCGCTTTGCCCGTGAAGTATCAAGCAAAGTCGTCTTTTTACATCAAGGTGTGGTTGAAGAAATTGGCACACCTGAGCAAGTCTTTGATAACCCTACCTCTGAGCGCGTCAAAGACTTTATGGCATCGCACCGTCCTACTTAGTTATTAGTTTTTTGCCTAGTACCATGTCTGATACAGATGGTGGCAATACGCTTGCCACCATTTACCCTACCAAATGTAAAATCACTGTAACGTAACCATTGTTGACTGTTTATTGCCCAATGATAACTATGAGTATGCAAAACGTTTGTTTTTGATATTTTACTCAGGTATTATCAAAAGGTTTATAGGCCGTCATGTCTCGTGGCTGCCTGTTATTCTGCTATCTATATTGCTTGTCTGGCAGGGACGTCAGAGAACAAAATATCAGAACCCTAAGTCAGAAAATCCTGTCAAAAACTTATGTAAAACCCATCAGAATTTAAGGAACGTATGATGTCGAATTCTCGCCTATTGTGGTCATCAATGACCGTTACTGCTGCATTGATGTTGAGCGCTTGTAGCCAACCTGCCGATGAAACTACCGATACCAACGCTGACGCCCCTGCAGCAGAAACCACTGGTAAAACCATTCGTATCGCCACCGAAGGCGCTTACCCTCCATTCAACTACACCAACGCTGACGGCAGCTTGGCAGGTTTTGATATCGATGTTGCCAATGCCTTGTGTGATCAAATGCAAGCCAAATGTGAAATCGTTGCACAGGATTGGGACGGTATCATCCCTGGTCTATTGGCACAGAAATATGATGCTGTCATTGCAGGTATGTCTATTACCGCTGAGCGTCAAGAAAAAGTTGATTTCAGCGAGCCGTACTTTGCCAATACAATGGTATGGCTAACCAACACGGATGGTGGTTTTGATCCTATGGCGATTAAAGACGCAACGCTTGGTGGTCAACGCTCTACTACGCCAGGTGCTTATCTACAAGATAACTACGAAGGCAAAGAAGGCAACACCGTTCAGTTATATGACAACTATGACAATGCCTATCTAGATCTAAAATCTGGTCGTAGCGATGCCGTATTGGCTGAAAAAGTTTCTGCCAAATCATGGCTAGCAGAAAACGCAGCGGGCTTCGGTATCGTTGGTGATGAAATTGATAACGATGACAATATTGCCATTGCTGTACGTAAAGGTGACTCACTCAAAGCTGACTTTGACAAAGCATTGAGCGAAATCCGTAGTAACGGTGAGCTTGCACGTCTTGAGCAGATGAACTTTGGTCAATAATGACTCACTGAAGATTTATGCTTAGAACAAGTAACGTTTGATGCGAGTAATGCTTAAAACCAAGCATGTTTTAAATAAACGGTGTTTATAAGCATAAATCAGCAAGCAGTGATTGACGATACAGCTGGTAAATATATTAAGGAATAAAACTTATGACAATTTCAATGACATCATCAATGAGCAGAAAAGCATTGTGGCTAGCACCGCTTAGCGCAGCAATGCTAATGCTGGCAGGTTGTAACAATAGCTCAGAACCAGCAGAAAATGCTGAAGCTGATACCGCTACTGAAGCGCCTTTAAATATCAAAATTGCGACAGAATCAAGCTATAAGCCTTTCAGTTATACAGATGCAGATGGCAAGCTGATTGGTTACGAGATTGAGCTGGTTGACGCATTATGTGCACAAATGAAAGCTGAGTGTGAAGTCATCTCTCAAGATTGGGATGGTTTGATTCCAGGGCTTAACGCACAGAAATTTGATGCAGCTATTGCAGGTATGTCTATCACGCCTGAGCGTAAAGAAGTGGTTGATTTCAGTGACCCTTACTTCCATAGCGGTATCATCTTGATCGGCAAAAAAGGTGATGACTTAAGCGTTGAGTCGCTAACAGGTCTACCAATTGCCTCACAGCGCTCAACTGTTGCCTCTCAGTACCTACAAGACGAGCACGCAGATGCTGATATCAAGTTATATGATACGCAAGACAATGCTTATCTAGATCTGACCTCAGGCCGTGTGCGCGGTATGATGTCTGATAAAGTCACAGGTATCGACTGGTTAAAAACAGACGCAGGTAAAGGCTACGAAGTTAAAGGTGAAGAAATCAGCACCAATGATGACGCAATGGGTATTGCTTTCCGTAAAGGCGATCCGTTAGTTGCTAAGTTCAATGCAGCATTGGCTGAGCTAAAAGACAACGGCACCTATGATCAAATCACGGGTAGCTATTTTGGTACTAGCTCAACGGCTGCAGCACAAAAAGCGGTAGCAACAACTGATAGTGTCGAAGAAGTAGTGGTCGCTGAAGAAGAAGCGCCAGCTAACTAATACGATATCTAGCAGTTTGACTACTGTTGTTTGAAGACGTGTTGTTTACTCAAGAAAAAACCAAGGATGATCATGAGCAACCATTGTGCCCCAATCTGTATCACGACTGGCAAATCTAACATTAATGTAGCCAGTCGTCTGTCTATGTCATTGTTTGCACTAGCGACGGCCTTTACTGTTGCTGGCTGTAGCAATAGCCAAGAGAGTGCCGCTGATACCAATTCAGAGGCTACCGAAACAACGGCAGCCTCTACAGGTGATGTATTACGCATCGGTACAGAAGGGGCCTATGCACCTTTTAACTATACCAATGCTGATGGGACACTTGGTGGTTTTGATGTTGAGATAGCAAATGCACTCTGTGCGGATATGCAGGTGACCTGTGAGATTGTGGCGCAGGACTGGGACGGTATTATCCCTGGTCTAAAAGCAGGTAAGTACGATGCAATCGTGGCCGCGATGTCCGTTACTCCAGAGCGTTCGCAGCAGGTGAGCTTTACCGATCCGTACTTTAGCAATGCCTTGGTTTTTTTGGCCAAAAAAGACAGCAGCTTTGACCCTAGTAACAACAGCGATATTGACTCGCATTCTATTGCTGCACAGCGTTCAACTATTTCATCGCAGTGGCTAGAAGACACGTATCCAAAAGCCGATATGAAGCTTTATGATACGTTGAGCAATGCGTTTTTGGATCTTGGTTCAAACCGTGTCGATGCGATGATTTCTGATAAGTTGCCTGCCATAGAATGGCTGAGCTCAAATGCTGGTAGCAAATATGCGCTCAAAGGTGATGAAATTGATATCAATGATAATTTTGCCATAGCAGTACGCCCAGGCGATCCGCTACAAGCAAAGATCAATCAGTCTCTTGCCAATATAAAAGCTAATGGTACTTACGATAAAATCAATCAAAAGTATTTTGCGGTGCCAGCGTCTGCAACGAGCACAGTTGATGAAGACGCAAATACAGGCACAGATACAGATGCAGTTATTAGCGAGCAACCAGCGACAGAAAACGCTAGTTAATAGCTAACAGTAGTCAAAGATAGCAGTCAAAAAATATTGTTTTGATTAATTAAAGGATATCGCCACCATGGTGATGTCCTTTTTTATTTGTCGTTATATCAACGAATATACATCGTAGCAGCCTATCAATTTTGCTCAAATTTAGTCGGCTGATTGTATGTCTCTAGAGGCAAGTGTCTGTTTAAGTACGGTTTAGGCGCAGCTTTTACGCGTCAGTATTAACATCACGGCGAGTGAATATGATAAAATCAGCGCTCATTTCTACTGTGTCAATTATCGCAGCGTTAATCGTATTCTTCTGACGTCATTTTTTGACGCCGACCATCCCTATTGATTTGGTATAAAATACGGTGTTTCGCCGCGTTCAGCTATTGATGCTGATTCTTTTAACTCATATTTTGCAAATTGCTAATATAAAGAGACTGAGTGGATAATCGTGTTTGACTTACAAGGATTTGGCGCGCTTTTATTAAGCGGCGCTACCGTCACCATACAGCTAGCTGTGACCAGTTTGATCATTGGTCTGGCTTTAGGCTTGCTCGGCGCAACCGCAAAGATGTCCAATATCTGGTTGCTACGTAAACTTGCGACTGTCTATACTGCGACGATGCGCGGTATTCCTGAGCTGCTATTGGTGCTCTTTATTTATTATGGCGGCTCTATCTTATTGATGAGCATCCTCAAAAAGTTCGGCTATAACGACTATGTCGAGATTAGCGCTTTTTGGGGTGGTGTCATGGCACTGTCTATTGCTTTTGGTGCGTATGCGACTGAGATTTTTCGCATGTCCATTCAAGAGATTCCAGTGGGCCAGCGAGAGGCTGCGCAAGCGATTGGTATGCGTCCTTTTCAGACTTTTTATCGCATCACTTTACCGCAAGTATGGCAGATTGCTTTGCCAGGTTTGGGAAATTTATTTCTGGTACTGCTTAAAGATACCGCATTGGTATCGGTCGTGGGTCTCAAGGACATCATGTATCAGTCATCGCGTGCGGCACAGTCTACACAGCAGCCGTTTACCTTTTATATGGCAGCAGCGATTATTTATTTGGGTCTGACCATGTTGATTACTGGCTTTATGATGTGGCTTGAGTGGCGCGCCAATCCTGCGGCACGCTATGCCAAAAAGATAAGCCGTCAATCCACTCACAGTCAATCGACCATAGGGTAGAGGAGAGATACTATGGATTGGAATTGGCAGGTCATTTTTGACCATATCCCTGATTTACTAGGCGGCGCGGTATTGACCGTACAGCTGGTCTTGTTTTCAGGTGTGATTGGATTGCTGTTTGGTTTGGTTTTGGCATTATTACGACTGTCTAAGAACTGGATGGTACAGATACTACCGTTTCTGTATATCTTCTTTTTCCGTGGTACGCCGCTGCTGGTACAGATATTCCTGATTTATTACGGTTTGGGTCAATTTGAGGCCGTACGCGAGTCGTTCTTATGGGAGCCAGTGCTTAGCCAAGCATATTGGTGTGCCATTATTGCCTTTACCCTGAATACCAGTGCCTATCTAGCAGAGATTATACGCGGTGCGATTCAGACGATTCCGATTGGAGAGCTTGAAGCTGCTGATGCGCTTGGTATGTCAAAATGGCAAAAGCTAACACGGGTTACGCTACCGCGCGCATTTGGTATTGTGATTCCAGCGTACAGTAACGAAGTTATCTTTATGCTAAAGGGTAGTGCGCTAGCGTCGACTATTGCATTGATGGATATCACAGGTGTTGCTCGTACGATTAGTGCGCGTACCTATACCTTGATGGAGCTATTCTTTGCGGCTGGTATCGTCTATCTATTGCTGTCGTGGGTTATCTTGTTTAGCTTTAGAATGTTTGAAAAGCGTATGAACCGCCACGCCAGTTATGTACCACCAGATGTCGTGACCAATACGATTCCATAGTTAGCAGTTAGCAGTTAGCAGTTAGCAGTTAGCAACTAAAAATCGTCAAAGTCACTGTAGACAATATAGTATGGACAGCTGATAAAATAGCCATCATTTACAGGGAGAGTTTAGTATGAGCCAATCGCCACACGAGTCATTAGCGAACGCCATTGCAGCTGGTGTCAATGCCGAGCAGGGCGCTATCAATCATAATGAAAGATTGCGTGCTTCTATTGGTAAAGTTGTCTGTGTCGGTCGCAACTATGCGGCCCATGCTGCAGAGTTGGGCAATGAAGTACCAACCACGCCGATACTGTTTATGAAACCTGCGTCTTCAGTGGTCTCTATCCGTAGTGATGTGGTTCGCCCAAGTCCAGAGCTGTTTGGCGAGACTCACTACGAGGCCGAGCTATGTATTCAGCTATCAGCTGATTTATCTATGGCGACGATTGAGCAAGCTCAGCAAGCGATTGGTGGCGTGACATTGGGGCTGGATTTGACCTTGCGTGATTTGCAAAGCAAGCTAAAAGAAAAAGGTCATCCGTGGGAGCGTGCTAAGTGTTTTGACGGAGCTTGCGTCCTTGCTGATTGGGTCGACCCGCAAGCGTTTGGCAATCTGCAGAATGTACAGTATCAGCTATCTATCAATGATAAATTAACGCAAGATGGCGATAGTGCCTTAATGCTATTCCCTGTCTATGAATTGCTGGTCAATATCAGTCACGCCTTTAGCTTGCAAGCAGGTGATGTGATTATGACTGGTACGCCAAGTGGCGTTGGTGTGTTGCAAGCAGGCGATCAGCTTAAGCTAAAACTGGGTGCTCATGAGTGGGTATCACAAGTACAGTAAGCTTGATTACAATAACAGATATATATTAAAAACCCCGAGCAATTGCTTGGGGTTTTCGCTTTTAAACCTTTATATTTATTTCTAAAATTTGCTAAATACCAAACAATTCTAACTGCCAAACAATGCTAACTATCTAATCATTCTATTTTTCAATAATCATCAGTACAGTCGATTGTCATCAGTTTGTCACCTATTGTTCAGCGTGCTGTCATAAAGGTTGAGTAGACTTAAGCGGAATTCGTATTTTTGTGGTCGTAATGATAAAGCCGCGATCAACTCTCTGCCAATCTAGCCTAATAGCAAGGTGACTGATAATGACATTATTGAACAATGAGCGAACGCTTGCCCACGAAGTGGTTGAAGACTCAAATCCTACTAATAATACTGACTTTCAGACGATTATCAATCGTCGATTGAACCGCCGTAGTATCCTAAAAGGTGGCACAGGGTTGACGGCTGCTGCGTTTTTTGGTGCATTACCTTTGGTCGGTTGTAGTGAAGACGACGATAGCAGTATTGTTGGTAATGACGATAATGCCGCTATCCCTGCACAAGGTGATTTGAAGCGTCCTGATACCTTAAAGTTTGAGGCAGTCGCGCATTCAACAGCGGATACGATGACCGTAGCAGCGGGCTACAAGGCAGAGATGATATTACCACTTGGTACACCGCTGAACTCTGGTATCGAGGACTGGAAAGACAATCGCGAGCAATCAGCAGAGTCGTTTGAATGGCGTATGGGTGACAACCATGATGGGATGTGGTTCTTTGGCAAAAACGGTAACGCTTACGATGCTAAAGCATCAGAAAACAGCTTGCTAGTCATGAACCATGAATACGTCAATAGCAGTGAGCTTAGCCCATTTGGCTATTACGTCACTCAAGATAACGATGCTGCGCCTATTTTTCAAAACCGCCGTCTCGCAAGCGACGTCCGCCGTGAAGTCAATTGTCATGGCGTCTCAGTGGTTGAGTTAACTCGCCGTGCAGATGGTATGGGTTATGAGATGGTACCTGATTCTAAATACAATCGCCGCATTACCAGTAGTACAACAGCACAATTGGCTGGCCCTGTGGCAGGCTCTGCTCTGGTCAAGACTAAGTTTGATCCAACAGGCTATCAGACCCGCGGCATTAATAATAACTGCGGCGCAGGTCTGTCACCGTGGGGTACTTATCTGACTACCGAAGAGAACTTCTTGGGTGTGTTTGCCCGTGGACAAGATGCCAGTCAATTGAGTGCTGGTGATAACTACGCTCGCGAGCGCTACGGTGCAGTGGAGGACTTCCCAGGTTGGGAGTATCTATGGCATACCCCAGAGGCAAAGGATGCCAAAATAGCAGACGAGTTCTCACGCTGGGATATGACCGCAGTCGGTGCCAGTGCTGCTGAAGATTATCGCTACGGCTTTAACACTTTTGGTTATATTACTGAAATTGACCCATTTGACCAAAACTCTATACCGCAGAAACGCACTGCACTGGGCCGATTCGCTCATGAAAACTGTGCTTACGCTCCTGTTGAGCAAGGCAAGCCAGTAGTCTTCTACATGGGTGATGACGCCCGAGGGGAGTACATTTATAAGTTTGTCTCCAAAGCGATGTGGTCAAACTCGGACATCGGCGGCGGACTAAAAGCAGGTGACAAATATCTGAATGACGGCACGCTATACGTGGCAGTATTTAATGAAGATGGTAGCGGTGAGTGGAAAGCTCTCGTCCACGGTCAAAACGGACTGGATGCTTTTAATAGTGTACTGCCATTCAATGGACAAGATGAGGTATTGGTCTTTGCCCGTGCAGCTGCTGATGCTGCTGGTGCTACTAAGATGGATCGACCTGAATGGGTATCGGTCAGTCCTATGACGGGCGATGTATATGTCACATTGACCAATAATAAATATCGCGGCGTACGTGATGATCAGCCTGTCTCAGCCTCCAATCCGCGTAGCTATCAATCAAGCGGAAAAGCACTTGGTAATGACAATGGCCATATCATTCGCTGGGCAGAAGCAGGCGGTGACCATGCTGCAACGAGCTTTGAGTGGGATATTTATTTGTTTGGTGCGCCAAGTGACTTATCAGCAGAAAACCTATCTCAGCTAAATGACAATAATGACTTTTCTTCACCTGATGGGCTGTATTTTGACCCGCGCGGTGTCTTATGGATTCAGACAGATGACGGCGCTTATACCGATACCAGTAGCTGTATGTTGCTCGCGGCACTACCGGGTAAGGTCAGTGATGGCTCGATGACGACCACATCGGCAGGGCAGTCAACCCGTGTTGGCACATCTGCTAGCAATGACAATATTAAACGATTCTTTGTCGGTCCTGAAGGATGCGAAGTAACAGGTATCACCATGGCACCAGATTTTAAGACGCTGTTTATCAATATTCAGCATCCTGGCAATACGTGGGGCGCTGTCGCTGGTGGTAGTATACCTCGCTCAGCGACTGTGATGATTACTCGCGAGGATGGTGATGTCATACTGGCAGAATCATTTGATACAGCTGATAGCACGACATAGATAGATAAGCTATAGGCGGATAATAGAAACAACCAAAATGCTCACAACCATAAAAATCCCAAGTTAAGGCTTGGGATTTTTTGTTATCATATTGATTTGATGGTTAAATAGACCGTCTATCAGTAATCTGGCTCTGCTAGTCGTCATCGCGCTCTAAAGTCAAACCATTCACTTCTATTTGCTGCAGTTACAGGATAATATAGACCATTACTTTTCTCGCTGAATGTGCAAATATTATGAGCAGTCCAAAGGTGTTTTATAACGACGGTGTTAGTGACAGCGACGCTCAAAACGATAGCAGCTATACTCGTACTCATCATGAGCTCGATGCGCATTTTGTCCCAGATGCGAGTGTACCGCTACACAGTCATCTATATGAGCAAATCGACCAACTCGAAGCCATCGATATGGATGAGCTGGTCAAGCTACTGGCAGATTCGGATGACAGCGATGAAATCAACAAAACACCTGTGTCTTTGGCTGATTTTTTTGAAGGATTGGCCCAGCTCGCTACCATGGGTGTGGTTGAGATTACAGAAATCGTAGAAGCCATTCATCGTGAAGTTATTCTGCGTCCGCTAGGCCGTTTCAATGACAAACATTTAAATAAATGGTCGCGCGGATTTACTGGACGTATATATGGCACGATACGTCATGTGATGCAAATGGTCGGTAATAATCTAGCGTCTGTACTACGCATATACAAAAACCTGATTCTCCAAAAGTCAGTGCAGCCACTACCGGACTCACTAAAAAAACTGGTCAATGTGCTCAATGGTGTCATGGGTGATCATCTGGTCAACAACCAAAATGCGCTCGCCATTCCGATGATGCTATACACTCAAGACGGCAAACCACAGAATGAAGTGCTATCAGGCCGTATCACTATTTTGTGCCATGGTCTATGTATGAGTCATTTAAGCTGGCAAGCACAAGCAGGTAATGATTTAGGCGAGGCCATTCATGTCAGCCAGCCTGATACCACGGTGCTGTATTTGGATTACAATACAGGTCGCCGTATCTCACGTAGCGGTCGCAAGTTCTCTCAATTGCTACAAGCGCTGGTCGATGACAATCCAAATATCAGTCAGATAGATCTGGTCGGACATAGTATGGGTGGTTTGGTCTCTCGCAGTGCACTGTTTTATGGCGAGCAAGACCGCCTAGATTGGATAAAACGCGTGGGCAATCTCATCACGCTAGGTTCGCCGCATCATGGGGCAGTGCTTGAGCGTATCGGTAATTATGTACAAGACATCATTGCCAAGCTGCCGTTTGCAGGCTCACTGGCTAAGCTCGGGGATATGCGCAGTGCCGGTATTATCGATCTGCGTCATGGCAGTATTCGGGATGCAGATTGGAAAGCATTAGAAGGACGTAGCATGTTGCCACAAGACTTTCGCCATCCTGCACGGTTGCCAAGTGGTATCAAGACTTACTTTGTCGCCAGTGCTTTGCTTGAGACGCATTATGATTCTAAGGTAACGGATCTGCTAGGAGACAGTTTGGTATCGGTGGCTTCAGCCTTAGGTGAAGATGACGCTGAGCATGCCTTGTTTGTGCCAGATGGTCACAAAGCAGTATTTTATGGTGTGAACCATATGAACTTGATTCATAGTAGACGGGTGCGCGAGCAAGTGATTGAATGGCTACTTGATAATGGTCGAAGTGACTACGCTGGGCGTCCGCGCATACACTCTTATCCTAGAAGTTTAGATGTGGCGGTGTAGGTTCTATTTTTTTAAAACTATTCTGCCTTATAATTTTCATCCAATAATTACGGCATTGATATAGTCTGAGTGCTACTCTTTGAAAGAATTATTGCCTGATTAAAAATATAAAAGTTATATTTTTCAACTCCCATACCTGTACGTATTGAATCGTAGTAAATTGAAAGCTGGCAAAGTATCAATATATCCATTAGTATTTTTCTCATTACATATACAAGTTTACCTGTGTCTTTACCTTCTTGGACATAGTTTCCTAACATAATTTGTTCATGTGCCAAATCATGTAATGAAAAGTTAGAGTTGATTGTAAGGTTATTTGCATTCCATGTAACTATGAAAAGTTGTTGTTCTAAAAACTTAGCAATTGGGGAGTTGATATGGTTTTGTCTTAAGACCATACATTCGATATCTCTAATGTCGGCCTTTCCCCTTTTATTTAAATACTCTATGGTGATTTGAATATTCTTACGATTAAGATTGCTGTCACATATCTGACCAAGCTGTATATCAGTTACTTTTACAAAAAACTTGGGTCTATTAATATTTTTTTCTTCAATTGCTGTCTTGAACTGATATTCAGTAATTTCTAGCTGTTTTTCAATAATAGATAGTTGAGCTTTCATA
Organism: Psychrobacter sp. 28M-43; assembly: GCF_014770435.1. Lineage (NCBI taxonomy): Bacteria > Pseudomonadati > Pseudomonadota > Gammaproteobacteria > Moraxellales > Moraxellaceae > Psychrobacter > Psychrobacter noctis. Next base: position 424,737 of record NZ_CP061739.1, read on the forward strand.
GCTTCAGATTGTTCCTTTAAAGCTGTCTCTGAGCCTTCTTGAGCTAACACTGATTGCTCTAATGCTTTACGTTGTAAAGCTAGCTCTTCTCGCTGCAATTTTAATTCGTTGCTTTGGATTCGATAGCTTTTATAAAACCACAGCAGAGCAAGCGGCGCAAAAATTCCTGATAAGAAGGCACCTAATCCGCCAAATCCTTCAACATTATCAAAACCTTTCATTAGAAGAGCTAGCCAAAAAATTATCCATATAACGGTATAAATTACTGCCCAATCTATCTTCTTATAGTTCATTGTTTTAGCTCATCTTAATCAAGTTATGTATAATTAATTATAGCAATGAAACTAGAAAACAATCTGGCTTAGTAAGTTTATCAATTAGAAATAAAAAAACCCTCAAGCATGACGCTTGAGGGTTTTTTTATAAATACTGATTTATAGCGAGTAAGAAAACTTACTCAGCAAATATTGCTGCTACATCATTTTTGTTGAACTTATAGACTTCACCGCAGAATCCACAATCCATCTCAAATGTACCGCCTTGCTCTTCGACGATATCTAACGCTTCTGCTTCGCCGATTTGCTCGATTGCCATCTCGCACTTCTCGCGTGAGCAAGTGCAACCAAATGATAGAGGCGCAGGCTCAGGAGCAACGATGTTTTCTTCGTGATACAAGCGATAAAGGATTTCGTTAGCATCCAGTGTCGTTAGCTCTTCTGCTTTTACCGTACGCGTCAATACAGATAATCGTGTCCATAAATCATCGTCGATACCCGCATCTTGGTTTTGCTCAACTTCAGACGTTTCTTCAGCAGTACGCGGTAGCATTTGTACCAAGATACCACCGGCTTGCAGGCCATCAGATGCCAAGTTAATTAACGTTGGAATCTGTGCCGATTGCTTTTGGTAATGTGCTAAGCAGTTTGCTAGATTGTCGTGGCTACGCTCAACGATACCTTGGTATGGCTCACCGCCATCAGGCTGAATATTGATAAACAATACGCCTTGTCCCATCGCACCAAGTTCAGCAAACGCTTCTTTGGCATGGGTCATATTGTCCCATGCTTGTACTTGCTCATCCGTCTCGCCTTTCCAGCTAGCAAGTGCACGAATGATACCGTCTTGATCGCATTCTGCCATTGCCCAGTTTAGTAAGCTGTCACTGTCTGATGATTGCAACTGAATAGACAGGCGACCGTTGATTTTGACCGTACTGATTAGCAAACTTGCTGCGGTCAGCATCTCACCCAATAAGCGTTTGATGGCTTCAGGGTAGGGCTTTTGCGCAATCGTACTCGCGTAGCTGCGTGATAGGCGTACCACATCACCGCGCACGGGCGAGTCTTCAACAAAGAAACGTTGGCGAATGTCGTTGCTGCCATGGTTGCCAGTAGTTTGGCTGTCCGTATTTGGGACTTGGATATCTTGAGTCATAAGTCATTTGTAGTATAGAGAAGTTGTTTGCTTTATGGGGATTACTGCCGATTTATCAATCTCACTTAGTAGACTGTTTTGATGATTATGAGTAGTAATTGTCAGTAATGGGTTTAAAAAACCAAGCAGCTGTTTGTACAAAACTCTGAGTAGATAGCCGCTATGAGCCAACATTTTATAGTTAGAATATAAATATATTCATAAATATGTACTCTCTCAAAAAAAATTCACCCTCTACTGCAAATTTGTTGTACAGTAACATTAAGTTGCATTGTGATAAACAACAGCAACAACCGTACGGATGCGGGGCAGTCTGGTCAATCAGACCTATGTCGTCCAAGCACTCACTCAATCTTGCGATAAAAGGATGTATTTCATGACATACTCATTTTCCAAACCGTTGACTTTAGCTGCTGTTATGGCATTAGGCTTAGCGGGATGTAATAACAGCAGCCAGACCAGCACTGATGCGCCAGCAGATGATGCAGCGACGACAGAAACCACGACCAATGGTACGCTACAGAAAATCAAAGATTCTGGCACCATCGTCGTCGGTCACCGTGATTCCTCTATTCCTTTCTCTTATATCGCTGATGATCCCAATCAGCCGATTGGCTATGCACACGACTTGGAAATGAAAGTGGTTGAAGCCGTTAAGCAGAAGCTAAACATGCCAGACCTTAACGTTCGCTATAACCTAATCACTTCGCAGACTCGTATCCCATTGGTACAAAACGGCACGGTAGATTTTGAGTGTGGCTCAACCACCAATAACGAAGAACGTCAAAAGCAAGTCGCTTTCTCAAACGGTTTCTTTGAAATTGGTACGCGTCTGTTGACCAAAAAAGATTCTGGCATTCAAGATTTTGAAGACCTAAAAGGCAAAACCTTGGTAACGACAGCAGGCACGACTTCAGAGCGTTATATCCGTCAGTACAACGATGATAATAAAATGGATACCAATATCATCTCAGCAAAAGATCATGGCGAAGGCTTCCTAATGCTAGAAAATGGTCGCGCTGATGCCTTTATGATGGATGATGTATTGCTCGCGGGCGAAAAAGCCAAAGCAAAAAATCCTGATGAGTGGGTCATCGTCGGTACGCCGCAATCGTTTGAAATCTATGGTTGTATGATGCGTAAAGATGATCCTGAGTTCAAAGCTGTGGTTGATGAAGCACTTGCTAATGTGTTTAGTTCAGGCGAAATCAATAGCATTTATGACAAGTGGTTCTTGAACCCAATCCCACCAAAGAACGTCAATCTAAACTTTGAGATGTCAGACAACTTAAAGGCCTTGATTGCCAATCCGCATGACAGCGCTCAGCCTAAAGAAGCAGCAGCGCAGTAACGCTCATTGTCCCTCAACATAGCTTGCCTATACGTTTAGATAGCCAGTAATTTTATTTGACGTATAGGCTTATCAATCGTTGCTCGGAGAGACAACCATGAATTATAGCTGGAACTGGGGTGTGCTCTTTGAGCAGACTGGTATTGGCAACGAGCTCTATATCCATTGGATGATCACTGGTCTTGGCTGGCTGCTATTAATTGGCAGTATCGCTTGGGCCATCGCGATGGTCGTCGGTACTATCTTCGGTATCATGCGTACCTTGCCCAACAAGACCGCTCGTACAATCGGTACGGCTTATGTGACATTTTTTCGCAATATTCCACTGCTTGTTCAACTGTTCTTTTGGTTTTATATCGCCCCTGGCTGGCTCACGCCGACGATACAAGAATGGTGGTATAAGGACTTGTCTCCGAATACTTCAGCCATGTTATCAGCCAGTATCGGTTTGGGCTTATTTACCGCTGCTCGTATCGTTGAACAGGTACGAACGGGTATTGAGTCATTACCAGATGGACAAATCAATGCGGCCTACGCGTTAGGGTTTAGCATTCCACAAGTCTATAAAGAAGTACTGCTACCGCAGGCATTTCGTATTATCTTGCCACCGCTCAGCTCTGAGTTAACCAACTGTTTCAAAAACGCTTCTGTGGCCTCGTTAGTGGGGGTAATGGAGCTGATTAGCCAAACCAAAACCATCAGCGAATACACTCAAAATAGTATCGAGATATATACTTACGCGACGATTATTTATTTGGTTTTCAATTTATCCTTGATCGCTATTATGGGATTGATTGAACGTAAATTGCGTGTGCCTGGGCTTATTGCGGGAGGTCAGAAATGAATATGACCGAATTGGCAACAGCCTATCCTGGTTTGATGGGTGGCATGCTTACCACCTTAAAAGTGCTGTTTTTGGCTATTTTGGGCGGTATCAGCTTAGGTACCATACTGGCATTAATGCGCTTGTCAGGTATCAAAGCGCTTGAGATTCCAGCTAAACTATACGTCAATTACTTTCGCTCCGTGCCGCTGCTACTGGTACTGCTATGGTTCTACTTTGCTGTACCGATGATTTATCTTTGGGTAGCGGGTAAGTACCTGCAACTCGATGCGGCATTTGCCTCTTGTGTGGTCGCATTTATGATGTTTGAGGCGGCTTACTTCTCAGAAGTGGTGCGTGCTGGTATTCAATCGATTGGTAGCGGGCAGGTCAATGCGGCAAAAGCGCTCGGCATGACTTATGGGCAGACCATGCGTCTGGTCATCTTGCCACAAGCCTTTCGTAAGATGCTGCCACTGATTTTGCAGCAATGTATTATTTTATTCCAAGATACGACACTGGTATTTGCCATTGGTTTGACCGACTTTTTCCGCGCAGCCTACGTTCGCGGTGAGCTAATGGGCTTACTCACGCCGTATATCCTAGGTGCTGGCGCTGTCTACTTTGTGATTAGCTTAAGTGCTTCTATTGGCGTGCAACAATTACAGAAGCGTTTGCGGTTTTAGTATAGCTATTTTAATACATCTATCGCTTGCGCTGTTGAGTGTTGAGTGTTGAGTGTTGAGTGTTGAGTGTTGAGTGTTGAGTGTTGAGTGTTGAGTGTTGAGTGTTGAGAGCTCAAATATTTGATTTACCTTTTTTAAATAATGACTATCGAAAATAATGTGGTTAGGAGCCAGTGATGAGCAATGCTGATACGTACTTAAATGCCTTTGGCGGGCTGGTTACCAATAGTGGTCATGCTAGTGATGAGATGGTCATCGAGATATCTAATGTCAGTAAATGGTATGGAGATTTTCAAGTACTGACTGACTGTACGGCGCATGTACATAAAGGTGATGTCGTTGTTGTTTGTGGTCCATCGGGCAGTGGTAAATCAACTTTGATTAAGACAGTTAATGGACTTGAGCCTTTTCAAAAAGGTGACATCATGGTCAATGGCATCTCTGTCGGTGACCCAAAGACTAATCTACCTAAGTTACGCAGCCGTGTTGGCATGGTGTTTCAGCATTTTGAGTTGTTTCCACATTTGACTATTATTGATAATTTGACTGTGGCACAAATCAAAGTGTTGGGCCGTAAAGAGTCTGAGGCCAAACAAAAAGCGATGGCCTATCTAGACCGTGTTGGTCTGACGGTACAAGCGGCGAAATATCCAGCGGAGCTCTCTGGTGGTCAGCAGCAGCGTGTTGCGATTGCACGAGCGTTAGCCATGGATCCCGTCGCAATGCTGTTTGATGAGCCAACCTCCGCGCTTGATCCTGAGATGATTCAAGAGGTGCTAGATGTGATGGTCGAGCTGACTCGTGATGGTATGACCATGATGTGTGTGACGCATGAGATGGGCTTTGCCAGTCAGGTAGCCAATCGTATCATCTTTATGGATGAAGGGCATATCGTAGAAAACTGTAGTAAGGATGAGTTTTTTGAAGGCGCGAAAAGTGACCGTGCGCAGATGTTCTTGTCGAAGATTTTAAATCATTAAATACACTTTGATTTACGATTGTTTATAGCAGTATTTCTAAGATAAAGACATGTTCTAAAGCTTACTTTTCTTTCCACTGCTAATAATTATACAAAGCGCCCTATTAAAGACGGTTAAACGCTATCTTTAATAGGGCGCTTTGTATTTAGCCTTTTTTGTATAGCTATTTGAAAAACGATTTGGGGCTTATGATATCTACACACAAGGAATTCAAAGAAGAGATCTTTGAGACTATAAAGCCGCTGAAAATAGAGCGGGAATAGTCGCCGAATTAGAGAAATCGCAAACGGCAAAAGCAAATGAAATGTCTCATCTGATTAATCAAACAAATTTGAAAAGATAGTAATCATAATATAGATAAATTTAATTTTATTTAACGTTATTAACTGAATTAGGATTGAATATGACGCTAAAACGAACCGTCGGCATACTACTGTTCAATGAAGTAGAAGTATTGGATTTTGCAGGGCCTTTTGAGGTGTTTTCGTTGGCTGAAAATGCTGCCAGTTCTAGTGATGATAAGCACTTTAAGGTTATCACTATTGCCGAGAACCAAGCAACGATATCCGCTAGGAATGGTCTGCAAGTCATTCCTGACTATAGTTTTGCCAATCATCCAGACATTGATGTCTTAATCATCCCTGGTGGTTACGGTGCCGAAAAAACAGAAATATATAATAAGGTGGTAATTGACTGGATTATCACTCAAGCAAGTTTGGCAGAGCTGACGCTTTCAGTGTGTACAGGAGCGTTGCTGTTGGCTAAGGCAGGTTTGCTAGCTGGTAAGTCAGCAACCACGCACTGGATGGACTTGGATAATTTAGCATCCTATCCTGATATCGATGTGATCTCGCATACGCGTTTTGTAGATGCCAGTGATGATACTGGTAATATCGTCACATCAGCGGGGATAAGTGCAGGCATCCATGCAAGTCTATACTGTATAGAAAAATTAATAGATAGTGAAACCATGCGTGCAACAGCACATCGCATGGAATTCGATATTGACTAAGTGAATTGTTAGATAGGTGAGTGAATGGCTGTTTACTGATACAATAGCGGTCAATATTTTTGATAATTAAAATAATTCATAAACCATCTTGGAGTTTGTATGAGCGTAGAAAACCTATCTGTAGCATCGAGCACAGCAGCAAAAAAAGGTGTGGTTATTATTGGTGCAGGACTGGCAGGCTGGCATGTCATTGATGCCATTCGTGCCAAAGACACAGAGGTTCCAATCACATTAATCACGGCTGATAGTGGCGACCGTTATCACAAGCCGATGTTGACGATGGCAATCAGCCAAAACAAACGAGCATCAGACTTAGTACGGGCATCTGGTAGCGAAGCGGCGAACACAGCAGAAGTGACGTTGTTAGCCAATACGCAAGTGACAGATATTGATCCAGTGAGCCAAACCGTACAGGTGCGCTCTACTACGCAGTCAGATGACACACTGACGACTATCGGCTATGAGAAAATGGTGCTAGCGATGGGTGCTCATCCTATCTTCCCTAAAAGTCTGCCGCAAGATTTGGTTTGGCATGTCAATCATATCGAGCGTTTTAGTCAGCTACAAGAAAAGCTAGCAGCAGGTAGTCAGCATGTTGCGATCGTTGGTGCTGGTATGGTGGGTACAGAAATCGCAGAAGACCTACTTAAAGCTGGTCATAAAGTAACGCTCATTGATTTAAATGATGCACCGCTTTCGCAGATGCTACCAGCAAAAGCAACAGCACGTATCGCCAAAGCAATCGAGTCGCAGGGTATTCAATTCTTAGGTGGTTATCAAGTATCAGCTGTCGCTCGTGTTAGTGACGATGATAATAATGACAGCGAAGATGGCGAGAAACTACAAGTAGACTATGCACCGTTATCATCGGATGCAGACAATACTGATACTCAGTCGCTCGAACCACTGATTGTAGATCATGTGATTGCCAGTACAGGTCTGACAGTCGATGAGCAATTACCTGCGGCGGCTGGTGTGGAGTTCGATCGCCGTACGGGTATTGTGGTGGATGCAGCGACGTTGCGTACCAATGCAGCGAATATCTATGCCATCGGCGACTGTATGTCTATCAATGGGGTGGCTTGTCGTTATGTTGCGCCATTACGCGCGCAGGCTGCGACTATCGCTGATGATATCTTAGGTCACGAGCACAGCGGTTATGATCATAAGCCGCCGATGATTCGCCTTAAGAACAAAGCCATCTCTGTGATGGTGACGGGCGTACCGCAAGCAGCGGGCAATTGGCAAGTGAAGACTGAAAGTGATGATGAGCTAATCATGGATTTGATCGATGATAATGAAGCCGTTAGCGCAACGGTAACGATTAAGGCGCCTGCAGTTCCTAAAGCATGATGATTGCAATACCGTTTTTCGAAAAACTAATAAAGGACATCATTTATAAATAATGCCCTTTATTAGATGCTTTCCAGACAATTCTTTGAAAAGACAGTATCGATGATTGAGCCAGCCCATTATTTATGACGTGGCTGGCTTTTTTATGTCAAATATTTGCCATGATTCTATGCTACCTTTTAATAAATAGAAAAGCAGGCTGTTTAATTAAATGATACATACTGTATTGATATTGTTGACAGGCTTTCATTGATGGCGTTATAGTAGCTGAATGCTATGTAAGACCTGCCCAAGGAAGAAGGTTTGTACGCAGGCTATTAATAAGTGCTATTCATAAATAATATAAAAAGTAAAACGAAAGGACTCGTTATGACTCAAACTCCTGATTTCGATTCGACTCGCGTTGATTTCGACACTATTTTAAACAATATTCCTAGTATCAATATGGGCGCACGCTCAGCCAATGCACCACTTACTCAAAGCTATGATAAAGGTCCTGATGTACCGCTGATTGAAACGACAATCGGTGACTTTTTTGATGCTATTGTTTCTAAATATCCTGAGCGCGAAGCATTGGTCGTTCGTCATCAAAATATCCGCTGGACATATCGTGAGCTACAGCAGCAAGTGAACCAGCTAGCCAGTAGTATGATTGAGATGGGACTAGAGATTGGTGATCGTATCGGTATCTGGTCGCACAACAATGCCGAGTGGTTGCTCATGCAATTGGCTACGGCAAAAGTCGGCGTTATCCTCGTTAATATCAATCCTGCCTACCGTACTTTTGAATTGCAATATGCCCTAAATAAATTAGGCTGCTCAGCGCTCGTACTGATGCGTCATTTCAAAACCAGTGACTATGCCAGTTTAATCCGTGAGCTATGTCCTGAGATTTACCATAAAGACTACACTCAGCTTGATTTGGTTGAGATTCCGACGATTGAACGTATCATTTGGATTGATGAGCCAGAGTCGGACGAGACATTCGGCTTTATGCAGAAATTCTCTGCGTGGATGAGTGAGGGCGATGCCAACGATCCCCGTGTTGCCGAGCGCCAAGCTCAGCTTAAGAACACCGATGCCATCAATGTACAGTTCACCAGTGGCACGACAGGTACGCCAAAAGGTGCAACCTTAAGCCATCGTAACATCCTTAACAACGGCTACTTCATCGGTGAGGCCATGAACCTCACTGAAGAGGATAGGCTATGTATTCCAGTACCCTTGTATCATTGCTTTGGTATGGTACTTGGTAATCTAGCGATTCTCACGCATGGCGGTTGTATCGTATATCCAAACGACGGCTTTGAGCCATTAACCGTATTACAAGCAGTCGAAGAAGAGAAGTGTACAGGTCTGCACGGCGTGCCAACGATGTTTATCGCAGAGCTTGACCATCCTGAATTTGAAAACTTTGATTTGTCTACCTTACGTACTGGCATCATGGCTGGCTCTAGCTGTCCGATTGAAGTCATGCGCCGTGTCATCGATAAGATGCATATGAGCGAAGTCACTATTGCCTATGGTATGACAGAGACCAGTCCCGTATCTTGCCAGACCAATGAGCACACGCCACTTGATAAACAAGTCTCGACGGTAGGATTGGTACAGCCTGCGCTTGAGGTGAAAGTCGTTGATACAGAAACAGGTGAAGTTGTCCCGTTGGGCGAGACAGGTGAGCTGCTTACACGAGGCTATTCAGTGATGAAAGGCTATTGGGGCAGCCGCTTTAAAACGCGTGAAGCCATCCAAGATGGTTGGATGCATACGGGTGACTTGGCCACAATGGATGAAGACGGCTATGTCAAAATCGTCGGCCGTAGTAAAGACATGGTGATTCGCGGCGGCGAAAATATCTATCCAGTAGAAATTGAAAATTACCTCTATCGTCATCCAAAGATTCGTGATGTACAAATCGTGGGTATACCAGATGAGCGTTATGGTGAAGTGCTGGCAGCGTGGATTATTCCGAAAGAGCCTGGCTGCTTGACTGAACAGGAAGTGCGTGAGTTCTGTAGCGAGCATATCGCTCATTATAAAGTGCCGACTTACTATCGCTTTGTGACTGAATATCCAATGACTATCACTGGAAAAATTCAAAAATATAAAATCATTGAGCAAATGAAAGAAGAGCTGGGTTTGTAGTAAGCTTACTTATCTGCTCTAAAAAACAAAAGACTAACCATATTCATTTCATTATAAAAGTATTACAGCGTTAACCTCGCTTGAAGTATCACACATACATCTGCACTCGGTTGCCTTGTACTACTTTTAAATTGAATCGACTATATGTGAGCAACGCTTAAAAATAGCAGTTAGTATCATTTATATAAAAAGCTACTCACATCTACGTATCTATCTATGTATAAGAAAAAAGGGATATCATGAGCGCTATCATAACCAGTAAACTGAGTCCAAACTCAAGCGATTTTCAGCAAAACAGTGCCGCGATGCAAGAGATAGTCGATGACCTGTATGTACACTTGCGTAAAGTTGCCCAAGGTGGCTCAGCGCGCGCACGAGCCAAGCATCTAGCGCGTGGTAAGCTGTTACCACGTGAGCGTGTCGAGCGTTTATTGGATGTAGGCACGCCGTTCCTAGAAGTGGCTCCGATGGCCGCACATGATATGTATGGCGAAGAGATTCCAGCGGCTGGCGTGATTGCAGGTATCGGCCGTATCAATGGCATCGAATGTATGATTGTCTGTAATGATGCCACGGTAAAAGGCGGCACGTACTATCCAATGACGGTCAAAAAACACCTGCGCGCCCAAGAAATCGCGCAAGAAAATCATCTGCCATGTGTGTATCTGGTTGATTCAGGTGGTGCAAACTTACCGAATCAAGATGATGTGTTCCCTGATAAAGAGCATTTCGGCCGTATCTTTTTTAATCAAGCCAATCTGAGTGCGGCAGGCATTCCACAGATTGCTGTGGTTATGGGTAGCTGTACAGCTGGCGGTGCCTATGTGCCTGCCATGAGCGATGAGTCCATTATTGTAAAAGAGCAAGGTACGATATTTTTGGGTGGTCCACCACTGGTAAAAGCAGCAACGGGTGAAGAGGTTACCGCAGAAGACTTGGGCGGCGGTGATGTACATACTAGACTATCAGGTGTGGTCGATCATCTAGCGCAAAACGATACGCACGCACTATCGATTGCCCGTAATATCGTCAGTCACCTAAATCGCCCTACAAAAAATATTCCTAATCAAATCACACCGCGTCCGCCACGTTACGATGCCAAAGAACTCTATGGTGTGATTCCAACGGACAAGCGCAAGCCGTTTGATATCAGAGAAATCATCGCCCGTATCGTTGATGACAGTGCCTTTGATGAGTTTAAAGCACGCTTTGGTACGACGCTAGTGTGCGGGTTTGCCCATATCGAAGGGATGCCTGTTGGTATTATTGCCAATAACGGTATCTTATTCAGTGAGTCAGCGCAAAAAGGGACGCATTTCATCGAACTGTGCTGTAAGCGCAAAATCCCATTAGTATTCCTCCAGAATATTACTGGCTTCATGGTTGGCCGCAAATACGAAAACGAAGGTATCGCTCGTCATGGTGCCAAGATGGTAATGGCGGTGGCTAATGCCAAAGTACCAAAATTCACCGTTATCGTCGGTGGTTCGTTTGGTGCTGGTAACTACGGTATGTGTGGCCGTGCTTATAGCCCGCGTTTCTTATGGATGTGGCCAAATGCCCGTATCTCTGTCATGGGCGGCGAGCAAGCTGCATCAGTACTGGCAACGGTCAAACGTGATAACTTTGATCGCAAAGGTGAAGCGTGGAGCGATGAGGACGAAGCGGCATTTAAAGCGCCGATTCGCGAAATGTACGAAGAGCAAGGTCATCCGTATTATGCCACCGCACGTATGTGGGATGACGGCGTAATTGATCCTGCTGATACGCGCAGTGTATTGGCTTTAGGATTAAGCGCTGCGTATAACGCGCCGATTGAAGAGACGACGTTTGGTGTCTTTAGAATGTAGGAGTTCTAAGGTCTCCCCATAATAAGCGACTACTGCGTCAACTTCATTTGAAGTATGGTTTGTACATTTACAGTTGTTTTCCTTGTACTAACATCATTATGGATTGACCAAGAGTTTATTTAAGTATTTACATAAAAAATATAGAGAAAGTTATGCAAAAAGATAGTGATAAAAATTATAAAAGCCTACTGGTTAAAATGGAGCAACACGTTGCTACAGTGACGTTAAATCGTCCTGAGATACGTAATGCCTTTAACGATGAAATGATAGCCGAGCTAACCGATGCATTCAGTACGCTTGGTGCTGATGATGAGGTACGTGTCATTGTGCTAGCCGCTGCTGGCAAAGCGTTTTGTGCAGGCGCTGACCTCAATTGGATGCGTGCCATGGCGGATTATAGCTATGAAGAGAATCTAGCGGATGCTGACAAATTGGCGCAAATGCTTAAGACTATTTATGAATGCCCTAAGCCAACAGTTGCGGCTATTCAAGGCGACGTTTATGCAGGTGGCATGGGTTTAGTTGCTGTTTGCGACGTAGCCATTGCGGTCAAAATTGCTAATTTTTGCCTGAGTGAAGTGCGTTTGGGCTTAGCCCCTGCCACTATCAGTCCTTATGTTATCCGAGCGCTAGGTGCTAGAGCTGCGCAGCGTTATTTCTTAAGTGCAGAAGTATTTGATGCCAAAAAGGCGCGTCAGCTAGGTTTTATCCATGAGCGTGTTAGCGAAGAATGGCTAGCTGATGAAGTGGCTGCATTCTGTAATAAGGTCGTCAAAAATAGTCCAGATGCAGTCAAAACTTGCAAACAGCTATTACACGATGTCGCTGGTGCACCTATTACAGATGAGCTTATTGCTGACACGGTCAAAGGTATCGCTGATATTCGCTCATCAAAGCAAGGCCGCGAGGGGGTACAAGCATTTTTGCAAAAGCGTAAACCTGATTGGCTAATGGCAGACTAACTAGTAGTAGAACAATGATAGGCAAATGGGTAAATAGACAAGACGTCAAATAACAACGACAAGACACAGGGATAGTTATGTTTTCTAAAATTCTAATCGCCAACCGTGGTGAAATTGCTTGCCGAGTGGCTGCGACTGCTAAGCGTCTTGGCGTCAGTACCGTTGCTGTTTATTCCGATGCGGATCGTGAGGCCAAACATGTGGCTGTCTGTGATGAGGCTATCTATTTGGGTGGTTCGGCACCAAAAGACAGTTATCTCAAAGGTGATGCTATTATTGCGATAGCGCTTGAGACTGGCGCCCAAGCGATTCACCCAGGATATGGGTTTTTAAGCGAAAATGCAGACTTTGCACAAGCCTGCCAAGATGCTGGTCTAGTATTTATCGGTCCATCGGCGGAAGCTATCCGTGCTATGGGCGGCAAGTCTGAGTCTAAGCGCTTGATGGAGTCAGCTGGTGTGCCGCTGATACCGGGCTATCATGGTGACAATCAAGACGCACAGTTTTTGCAACAGCAGGCAGATGACATTGGCTATCCTGTCTTGATTAAAGCCAGTGCAGGTGGCGGCGGCAAAGGCATGCGTATCGTTGAAAAGAGCAGCGATTTTATTGACCTGTTAGATTCATGTCGCCGTGAAGCGATTACCAGTTTTGGCAATGATCAAGTGTTGGTTGAAAAATACGCGCTAAAACCACGTCATATCGAAATCCAAGTATTCGGTGATACGCATGGTAATTATGTGCATCTATTTGAGCGTGATTGCTCAGTACAGCGTCGCCATCAAAAAGTATTAGAAGAAGCGCCAGCGCCCGGTGTCGATACTGCCATGCGTGAAGCGATGGGCACAGCGGCAATCGAAGCAGCACGTGCGGTTGATTACGTGGGTGCAGGTACGGTTGAATTCATCGTTGAGCAGCGTGAAGGCACGATGAATTTCTATTTCATGGAGATGAACACGCGCTTGCAAGTTGAGCATCCGGTCAGTGAAGCGATCACTGGTGTGGATTTGGTCGAGTGGCAGCTATTGGTCGCTGCGGGTCAGCCATTGCCAAAATCACAAGACGATCTGGCTATCAACGGTCATGCAATTGAGGCGCGTATCTGTGCTGAAAACCCTGACAACAATTTCTTGCCAGCGACTGGGACTTTATTCACTTATCAAAAGCCTGAGCATAGTACCTTCAATATTACCGATGTGCGTATCGATGATGGCGTACGTGAGGGTGATGTGATCAGTCCTTTTTACGATTCTATGATTGCCAAGCTTATCGTGCATGCTCCTACGCGCGAGCAAGCGTTGGCGAGACTAGATCGTGCATTGGCACAGACGCGTATCGTTGGTCTACCAAACAACGTGGCATTCTTACGTTATATTTTAAATACCGATTCATTTAGCAAAGCCAATCTTGATACCGCATTGATAGAGCGTGAGCAGGATAAGCTTTTTGACCAGCATCCTCTTGAATTATCGACGCTTGTGGTGACTGCTATTACGCAGCAGCTTGCGAGTGAAGCGACCATGCAGGGCTCAGATCCGTTTAGCAAGCCAACGGGTTTCCGTGCTTATAGTGATTATACTCGTTCATTTAGCTTGGTTTATGATGAGCAGGCTTATAGTGCTCGCATCAGTAATTGGCATAATGCGAGTGGTGCTGATAGCAAAAAAGGCGGTGATAGTCTCAGTAGTTTTACGCTCGTCATTGGTAAAGAAATCGCGAATACGCAGGATGATAGCAATATCAATGTAGCGGCTCAGACCGAAACGGTTTATGAAGGGCAGATCAGCTATGATAGCAGTGACACACACAATCATACCTTATGGTTAGATGGTGCACGTATCAGTGCCCAAAGCTGGGTAAATAACGAGACAGTCTACGTATTCACAGATAGCGGACGTGATGAAATTAGGCTTGTCGACGTAATGGCACATGTGGGTGAAGACACAGCAGCGGTTGGCAGTTTAAAGTCACCAATGCCAGGACAAGTGGTTGCATTCAAAGTAGCTGTTGGTGATACTGTGAAAAAAGGCGAACCACTTGCCGTTATCGAAGCCATGAAAATCGAACATACGATTACCGCACCGACAGATGGTGTGGTGGCAGAGCTATTATTTGCAGCAGGTGACTTGGTCGCTGATGGTGATGAGCTACTGCGCATCGATAGTGAGAGCGCATAGCTGACGAAGCCTAATAAAAAAGCCTCATAAAAGGGCAAATAGCAAAAAGGACGACAAGTATGAGCCATTCGTATCCAAGCCATGTCAGCATTGTTGATGTCAGTCCACGTGATGGACTACAAAACGAATCCATGACGGTACCGACTGAAGTTAAGCAAACGCTCATTAATGATTTGATTTCGGCGGGTGTCAAAAAATTGGAAGCGACCAGTTTTGTCTCGCCAAAGTGGGTGCCACAAATGGGTGATAACAGCGCGTTGCTCGACGCACTAGCACCGACGCGGCAGACGGACGTTTGCTACTCGGTACTGGTGCCCAATATGCGCGGATTTGAAAATGCCATCGTACATCGCCCTGATGAAATCGTCATCTTTGGCTCAGCCAGCGAAACCTTTAGCCAAAAAAATATCAACTGTAGTATCGATGAGAGTATTGAGCGTTTTGCACCAGTGGCTGCGGCAGCAAAAGCACAAGGCATCAAGGTACGTGGCGTTATCTCTTGTACGGTTGGTTGTCCCTATGAAGGCGAGATTGACCCCAGTCAAGTAGCGTATGTCACCAAGCGATTGATTGAGATCGGTTCAGAGCAGATTGGCATTGCCGATACGATCGGTGTGGGTACGCCGCTCAAAGTACAACGAGCGTTGCAAGCTGCACTTGAGTATGCTGATATCTCTATGCTATCTGGGCATTTTCATGATACTTATGGTCAAGCACTAAGCAATACGCTAGCCGCACTACAAATGGGTGTCAGTGAATTTGATACCTCTGTCGCTGGCCTAGGTGGTTGTCCTTATGCTAAAGGCGCAACGGGCAATGTCGCGACCGAAGATGTGGTGTATATGCTGCATGGTATGGGTATCAGCACGGGTATCGATTTGGAAAAATTGGTCGTGGCAGGCGAACGTATCAGTGAATTTTTAAAGCGACCAAATGGCTCAAACGTAGCACGTGCTATCATTAATAAACGCCATTAATAAACGTCAGTCTTAAGTAGATAGTCAACCCACTATAGAAGTATGACAGCGTTAACCTCGTTTGAAGTATTCGATAGACATCTACACTCGGTTACCTTGTCATACTTTCACATTGAATGGACTATGACATCAAAGATGACATCGAAAATAATATGGTTTTAAAAAACAGATCAAAATTCGAAAACTAAATATTAAAATACAAGGAATGGTTATGAGTTTACCTGGATTGAATTTTCAACTTGGCGAAGATATTGACGCCCTACGTGATGTCGTACAGCAATTTGCAGCAAACGAGATCGCTCCACGTGCTGCTGAGATTGATAGCAGTGATGAATTCCCAATGGATCTATGGCAAAAAATGGGTGACCTCGGTCTACATGGCATTACCGTTCCTGAAGAGTACGGCGGCTCTAACATGGGCTACGTCGCACATATGGTTGCGATGGAAGAGATTAGCCGTGCTTCGGCATCGGTAGCACTGAGCTATGGCGCACATTCTAATCTATGTATTAACCAAATCAAACGTAACGGCTCTGAGGCACAAAAGCAGAAATATCTGCCAAAACTAATCAACGGTGAATTCATCGGTGCATTGGCGATGAGTGAGACAGGTGCTGGCTCAGACGTCGTCAGCATGAAGCTAAAAGCAGAAGAGAAAGACGGCAGCTATATTTTAAATGGTAGCAAGATGTGGATTACCAATGGTCCTGATGCGGACGTAATGGTGGTCTATGCCAAGACCAATCCTGAGATGGGTGCAAAAGGCATGACGGCCTTTATCGTTGAAAAAGGTATGGAAGGTTTTGGTACCGCGCAAAAGCTAGACAAGCTCGGCATGCGCGGTAGCCATACTGGCGAGATGACTTTTAATAATGTAAAAGTACCAAGCGAAAATATCTTGGGTGGTCTAAATGAGGGCGTTAAGGTACTGATGAGCGGCTTAGATTACGAGCGCGCTGTATTGGCTGCAGGTCCTATCGGTATCATGCAGGCAGTGATGGACAATGTGGTGCCTTATATCCATGATCGTAAACAGTTTGGTCAAGCGATCGGTGAATTCCAGCTTATCCAAGGTAAAGTTGCGGACATGTATACGATACTGCAAGCCGGTCGTAGCTTCTTATACACTGTCGGGAAAAACCTCGATATGTTGGACGCGCGCGGTGCGGGTCATAGTCGTGAAGTGCGCAAAGATTGCGCCAGTGTGATTCTATGGTGTGCCGAAAAAGCGACGTGGATGGCAGGCGAGGGTATTCAAATATTTGGTGGTAATGGCTATACCAATGAGTATCCACTTGGTCGCTACTGGCGCGATGCTAAGCTGTATGAGATTGGCGCAGGCACCAGTGAAATCCGCCGTATGCTAGTTGGTCGTGAGCTGTTTAACGAGACCAAATAAGAAAGTATTGTGGCAATAACTAGAAACACGTTAGCTATTTTCTAATAGTAAAATAAAAAAGCAGCACGTTCAAAACGTGCTGCTTTTTTTGTGGCAATATAACAATGTGACAACGTGCTACTAAGTTACCTATTATCGACTACGATTTATTACGATAATCAAAATACCTTGCCAAACCATTTAATAATAAATCATCACGTAAGCGCACTGGGCGATTAACATGCTGGGAGATAATGGCTGCATCTCCACCTGTCATAATCAACTCAAAATTAGGATGACGATGGCTAATCTCATTAATCGCCCCGACGATAGAGAGCAAAATACCGCGATGCACCGCGTCTTGAGTGGTCAAGCCTTGACTGACGCTATCAAAAGTACCGTTCGAGATAGTGATTTGCTTAGTACCAGAAAACAGTGACTCACGTTGCAGGTAGATACTGGGGAAAATATAACCGCCCAAATGCTCAGCATGATCAATCAAATCAATAGTCACCGCTGTACCGCAACCAATCACACACTGGCGTTTTTTCTTATCGACCGCGCCCAGCATCTGTAGCCAACGATCACAGCCGAGCTGCTGATCATCGTAAGCACTTTTCATCAGCGCGTGCGCCGCATCGACATGGACAAACTCAAACGGAATATTCAAACGACTGAGCGTCTCTGATACTTTGGCATTAAGGTTATCACCCAATACTGATGAGATACCAATAAAGTCAGGCGCATAACGCTCAAAACGATCGGTCAGACCCATAAGTAATTCGGCAGGTGCTTGCAGGTGCTGCTTAGCATCATGCGCGACTATTTGTCCGATATCATCGGTTAGCCAGTATTTTAGGCGGGTATTTCCAAGATCAAGCCAGAGCATAAAAGTCCCTTTATATAGTGCTCGTTAATGATGGTGTTCATCAATATAGTTGTCTAAGCCTAATAAATAACGTCGATGCGTCCAGTAAAAAGCGTAGAAATCTTACCGCTATCTTGGCGCAATTGCAAACAGCCATGTGTGTCGACACCGCAAGCGATTCCCGTCACGACTTTTTCTTCGTTATTATAGTCTTGCGTGACGCGTAAGCGCAGACCTGATAGCGCATCCATCATCGCGAACTGCTCCAAAAAACTATCTAAGTAATAAGTATGACCCGTTGGCTGCTCTATGCCCAAGTGCTCAAAGCGTGTCATCGCCGCCATCAATGCTTTGCACATCTGTTGATAGAGCATTGGTAGGTCTGGTAGGCGCGCAGATTGTGTCTCTAAAGGTAGCCTCTCATTAATATCTTGTAAGCTAATCGCTTGGTAACTCATGCCCTCTGACGTTTGCGTAGTGAGCTTTGGTGCTGCCTGTACGTTTAGGCCAATACCTAGCACCACACCGACCAACCTGCCAGCTTTCGTCACTGGCTCTATTAAAATCCCAGCCAGTTTATTAAAGGGTAGCGTACGCTGATTTGCAGCGGCGTTATTCGATGGTACAAGATGAGCCTCTTGAGTGGGATAAAACCCCAAGTCATTTGCCCATTTCACCCCAATTGGCGTCATCTTTTGCGCTTGTAGTTGCTCGTTCAAAGTTTGAATGACAGGCATCTTAGCCAGTTCAAGACCAATGATGAGCGATAGTAAACCACTGATCGGCATATGCACGGGATGATATAGCGATAGATAGACATTGCCGCGCGGTGACTGCCACGAGCGTCCGTGCTGACCACGACCTGCGCTTTGGGTTTCCGCGGTCAAAACGTGTACGGTGGCGACATCTAACGATCCGTTTTGCAAGGCTTCTATCAGCTCGCTATTGGTCGAGGCACTACTAGCCACATGACGGTGATTGAGCTCGGATAAGTAGGTAGAGAAACTAGTGAGTGGCGGCATAAGTTTAGTCGATGTGGTTAAAGGAAACTTTGATATACTGAGCGATTATTGCGGTCAGACAGTACCGAGTAAACAGCATAAAGGTCGCGTTGAGATTTGGCAAATACAATTAAGCACGCCTAAGCGCTAGTGAGTACTATAGCGCCAGTCAGTATTATAAAAGGTTCGTTCTATGATGTTATATGTGTGGTTTGTGATTGCAGGCGCGTTTGCCGGTGTCAGCGCGGGCTTGTTTGGCGTCGGCGGTGGCATGATTATCGTGCCCGCATTGGTTTGGATTTTTACCGCATATGACTTTTCGCCAGAAGTAATCACCCATTTGGCCATCGGGACGTCACTGGCGACCATCGTTGTGACCTCGATCAGCTCACTGACGGCACATAACAAGCGCGGCGGCGTGCGCTGGGAAGTATGGCGCAAGATGGCGCTTGGGTTGGTCATCGGTAGTTTGGTCGGCGCTGGTATCGCGGATATGATTGATGGGCAAGCGCTACAGGCTATCATTGGTTTCGGTGCGCTATTGGTTGCGCTAAAAATGCTGTTCTTTTCAAACAAAGAGCAGGTGGGTAAACCGTTACCATCGGCCGGCATCCAGTTTGGTGCAGGTACTGGCATTGGTATGGCGTCCTCTATCTTTGGTATTGGCGGCGGCAGCTTGACCGTGCCGTTCTTGAACTGGGCAGGGCTGCCGATGAAACAATCGGTCGGCACGTCAGCGGCACGTGGTTTACCAATTGCACTGGCTGGAGCAGCAGGCTTTGCTTGGTTCGGTCAAGACGTGGTCAATCTGCCCGAGGGCACGATAGGATTTGTCCATGTCACAGGATTTTTGTTTATCTCAGTCGCCAGCTTTGCGATGGCAAAGGTGGGCGCCAAGCTCGCTCATGTATTGCCCGCATTGATGCTTAAGCGCGCATTTGGCGTATTATTGATATTTGCTGGAGGACAGTTGTTGTTGAGTGGATTGGGTGTTTTATAGCAATAATGAGTTTTTATAAAATTAGTAAGCAAACCGTGAGACATTATTAGTATGAAAGCTGCAGAAAAATACCGCCGTGTTTTCGGCTCAATGAATCATCTAAAAGACCAGTTATCATGGACGACAGGTCTCTCTAATATGGTAGAGTTTTTGGCATGGGAGCCGCAGCGTATTTTAGGCATCACTAAAAAGCAATACGTACGCCAAATCATTGAGTGGGCGGCCCACCCAGAGTTAAAAGACAAAAATATAGAAGAGATTGAGCAATCAGTCATCAAAAAGCTCAATACAAAAATGAATGAAACTGAGCAGCTAGAGATGTATTCAACGCAAACGATGGGTATCTGTAATGCGAGAGAAGCCGTGCGTCGCGTAACGTTCTTTTCTGAAGACTATCTAAATAAAGAATTCGATATCTTTTTGAGTTTGTGCAGTGATGTCTACTTGGATTTGTTTTATCGTAAATTTATTAGCTTCGAGCCAAGTGGATCATGGTCGACACATGGTAATAGCGGCATGTTTGAAAACAGTACAGAGCTAAAAGCGATGTACATGGACAGCCTCGCCTATAACCATCAGGCGAATGTGCTGATAGCGAATGAGTTAAAGCTCGCTGGTCGGAAAAACCCAGACCCAATCCTAAAGTACTGCTTGATGTACGAGCATTTATTAGAAAAAGGCTTTATTGAAAAAGGGGCAAAGTTTTTGTTGTTATTTATCGGTGGTGACGCGCTAAAGCAAAACAAGCAAACGCTCGTAGATCGGGAGCTGGCTCTGTGTCATAAACGGCCAAGGAAATATCAGCATTTGCTAAGACCAGAGCTGTTAGACATAGTCGATCATTTAGAAGTGGCAAGTGTCTCTTGGTCAGCCTTTATCGAGTTTAATAATCACTACTTAGCAGAAAATAGCGTCTGCCAAGTAGAGCAAAAACTGCTACGAGGGTTCCATCAAAGCCTTGAATCAAAATCGTTTATGCAGTTAGCCGTTTAACCCTAAAAACCTACTACAATTTCAGGTAGAATAGCCGCCTGTTTTTGCTAAGTTTATTGACTCTTCATGCGTTTAAAATCTCTAAAGCTGGCAGGCTTCAAATCCTTTGCCAATCCAACCACTTTTACTTTTCGTCATGGTATCACTGCCATCGTCGGGCCAAACGGCTGTGGCAAATCCAATGTGATTGATGCCATCCGTTGGGTACTGGGCGAAACCTCTGCCAAGCAGTTACGCGGCGGGGCGATGAGCGATGTTATCTTCGCAGGTACGCAAGATAAAACAGCCAAAAGCGTCGCCAGTGTCGAGCTGACCTTTGAGCATACTCAAGATGAGCAGACTGGTATTCGCCACGAGTTTAACTTGTATCAAGAGTTATCGGTTCGCCGTCAGGTAAATAAGGATGGCCGCTCAGATTATTTTATCAATGGTACGCGTTGCCGTCGCCGAGATGTGGTTGATGTGTTTTTAGGTACAGGGCTGGGTGCACGTAGCTATGCGGTGATTGAGCAAGGCATGATTGGGCGCATCGTTGAGTCTAGTCCCGTGCAGCTGCGTGAGTTTATCGAAGAGGCGGCAGGTGTCTCGCGCTATCAGGCTCGCCGTGAAGAAACACAAAAGAAGTTAGAGAAAACAAAAGACAATCTAGCGCGTCTACACGATATGCAAAGCGAATTACTACGCCAACAGAAAACACTGTCTAAACAGGCGGCTAGTGCGCAGCGTTACGAAGAGCTCGCCTTAACACTGGCTGATATCGAGCAGCAGCTTGCTATCCAGCAGCTTTATCAAGCCAAGCAAACGCATCAACAGCAGAAAGTAGCGCATGAACGTAGTGCTACTGAGGTGTCGACACTACAAGCTGATTACGACACGCTCAAAGCTCAGCAAGACAAGCTCACTGCTCGTATCAATCAAGAGCAATGGCTCAAGGACGATGCTCAAAGCGCTCATTATCAGCAGCAGCTTGGCTATCAACAAGCGGAACATAAGCTAAGTGATGCTAAGTCACAGCTGACCGCTATTGAGCAGCAACTGTCTGGCTTGGCTCAGCAGCGTGACCAATCACTCGCTGATATCGAACGGCTCAACGCTGAACAAGCTGAGCAGAATCAAGCGTTAGAAGCGTTACGCCCGCAGCTGACTGAGCTGAAAGATAAACGCGATAACTATAAGCGCAATGAGCAGCCACTACAGCGCGCGTGGCATGAAGCGCAAAACAATCTGTCACGCTTACAAGATAAAGCCCGTTCGCTTGAGCAGCAGCAAGCTATTAACGCTCAAGCGCAAAAGCGCCATCAGCAAAGCTATGATAAATGGCAACGCCGCGAGCAAAACTGGCAAAACCTGTGGCTGCAATTACAGCAGTCTATAGCGCCATCTGCATTTGACAGTACTGATGTGAGTAAGACGGATGGTGTGCAAGATCTCAGTCATGCGCTAGAACAGCAAGTCACTGAGATAAACACACAGTTGCAGCAGGTTGAGCGTCAATACGAAGCCGTCGATGAACGCTTGTCCGAGATACAGCCGCAAGCGCACAGCTTGCAGCAGAGACTAAGCGCACAGCAGAGCGAGCTGAGCGATGATGAAAAGCGTCATGCGCTACTGGCAGGCGAATACGATACCCTGCATCAGATATTGCATCCGAAACCTATACAACAGCAATCAGCAGATACGAAAGTCACCGCGACAGATAATGCAGATAGCGATGGCATACATCATCAGCCGTTAGCAATTGCAACGCTACGTGAGCAGATTGAGCTAAGTGCCAAGGGGCAGGAGCATGCGCCGCTACTCGATAGTATCTTGGCGTTGTGGCTAGATAGCCATATGCTGGCTGCTAACAAACAAGCCAATCAAATCAAGAAATCAGACATTAATAATGCTAACGGCATTTCTCAACAAGCTAATAGCTTATGGCAAGCGCTTGAGCATGACGTTGAAGACTTACTGACTTATCAAACCGCACAAAATACACCTGCCAGTGCAAACGATAAAGCTCTAATAGAGACAAGTCATAGCCTATGGTTGCCTACTGCGCAAAATAGCATCAGTGACCATGATTTTGTCAGCGACTTGCCAGAAAATTTGATTGATAAAGTGTTGCCATTATCGCAGTTGATTACTCAGCCGCTACTCTCGCTATGGCAGCAATGTTATATATATACGTCGCAGTTTGAAACCAGTGAGCAGCATGAGATTGATACACTTACTGATGTATTAAAGTCATTACCGCCATCCACTATTTTGCTTACTGCAGACGGTTGGCTGATCAGTCGTCATGGAACAATTAATTTAAGCAAATTCGCTGGAGCGCAAGATAGTCAAAGTGATAGCAGCAGTCAATTTCTCACGCAGCGTTTGCAGCAGCGTACGCGTCTACAAGCGTTAGAAGACTTGCTTGATGAGTTTGAAAGCAAAATACAAGATCAGCAAAAATCTATTGCAAAAGACCAGCGCGATTATGACGCACTGATGATTAGTCTAGAAGAAACGCGTGCGCAAGCTGAGCAGTTAACCCGTGATAAGCATAAATACCAGCAGCAGCTGACGACCGAGCGAGCCAACGCTGAGCGCTTGCAAGCGGATAGCCAACGCCTAAACGCTGATAAAGCAACGCTTGAGCAGGAAAAGCAAGAACTGGCACAAGAGCAACAGACGCTTGAGCAAGAACAACAGCACATTGAAAGCGAGATTGCTACGCTAACGCCGCAAATAGTAGAAGCACGAGCGACAACTCAGCAACTGCAAGCTGAGCGCAGCGAGCTAAACCGTGCGCGTCAAGCTGATGATGATGCTTGGCAAGCATTGCAGCTGCGTATTCAGCAATACGAGATGCGCTTGGAGCATAGTGTTAGTAGTCTGGCTCGTGCAACTGAGCAACACGACAAGTCGTTAGAGAATGAGCAAAGTCTACAGACGCGTCACGAGAAGCAGCAGGCTAAATTGCCAGAGCTACAAGCAGCTTTGCAGTCTGCACAGGTAACGCGCGATGAGCAGCAAGTGCTATTGAACGAGCGCGATACTGCGCTAATGGCATTAAAACAAACGTACGCTGAGCAGCAGACAGCATTTGATACGTTGCAAAATACATTGCAAACGCAGCAAAGCGAGCTTGCCCGTCATGCTACTGAGTTGGCATTAAGCGCTGCACGGTTAGAGGATGCTAGCGCGCATACGCAAAGCGCTTTAGATGCCTACTATCGTGTAAGTTATAAATATAAAGCGCAAGCAGAGCAACCGCAACAAAGCATGAGCGTCTCAAACCTGCTAGCAGATTTTATCGCTCATGATCGCCGTGTCCGTCCAGACAAAATCGCTGAGCTAGAGTCCGAGCGAGCTAAGTTAACCCAGCAGTTGAGCAAGATTGGGCCAGTCAATTTAGCAGCGGTCGCAGAGTTGGCTGAGGTAAACGAGCGCTTAGAGCCACTCGCACAGCAGACGGCAGATATCGCGGCCAGTATGCAGACATTGACTGAAGCGATTGCCTCTATTGATGAGACGACCAAGACACTGTTTATGCAGACGCTTGATGCGGTCAATAATGAGCTAGCCAATTTATTTGCCAAGGTCTTTGGCGGTGGACAGGCTAGCCTGACGTTGAACACTGACGAGATGCCAGCCAATACGCCAAAGTCAGAACAGTGGCGGGCAGGGCTTACCTTAATGGCGCAGCCGAAGGGAAAACGTAATAGTCGCTTAGCGGTACTATCGGGCGGTGAAAAAACCCTTACTGCATTGAGTTTGATTTTTGCGATATTTAAGCAGCACCCTGCACCGTTCTGTGTGCTTGATGAGGTCGATGCACCGCTTGATGATGCAAACGTTGCGCGCTTTACCAGTCTCATCCATGAGCTAGCAGATGATTTGCAGTTTATCTTTATCAGTCATAATAAATTAACGATGCAAATTGCTGATGAGCTAAAAGGTATTACCATGCCAAGTGCGGGCATTTCTACACTAGTCAGTGTATCGCTTGATGAAGCTGCGCGTTACGTAGAGAGCTAAGCGTGAAATAGTCGACATTAAAAGTGCTATGAGAATCAGCGTGATGCAAATATAATCAATCAATTGGCATAAATGCAAATAAGCTTGACCTCAGTCCAGCATACTGGTTATAAAGTACACAATGTGGTGACGATATAGGTCAGCCATGCTAGAATATTGCCATTTATGCTCGTTTGTGTATTCCCTTTTGTTATATATACTAGGATGTATTTATCATGACCGTTATTCAGTTTATATTGATTGCCATTGCCGCGTTTATCGTGCTCGCAGGGCTGTTTATGGTCATTCGTAGCTTTAAGCGCCGCGGTGCTACTGAAGCTGCTGCGGTCAATTATGATAAAAATGGTATTCCCATCATACCGCGTCACGAGCGCAACATCGTTGATCAGCCAGACCTTGATGATACGGTCGCAGGCGAGACGAGCATCGGTCCAGATCGTAGCTACTTGGATGCCGTGGTTGAAGAAGAGCCATTGACGCAATCGCATACCAACGTTGATGCCCAGCTAACGGCTGAGCGTGACCATGTAGCAGCTGACGATCATGACGTCATCGATGAAGCCGACTACGCGCGCTGGCAAGAAGAGCAACGCCGTGCCGATAGTGCTGAGTTTGTAGAAGTCGCAGATCAGATGCATATCGAGCAAGAGCCTGATGCGTTCTCTAGCCTAATGTCAGCGACCGATAGCCTGATGCCAACCATTGATACGGCAGAAGAGCCAAGCTTCGATGACAACAGCCCGATACTGGATCAGCATCTATCAGAGTCAGGTGATGATGCGCAAAACGGCCCGTTGATCAATGCCAAAGACAATATCAATATTACCATCTTGCCGCACCAATATCGTGACCGTCCAGCGGCGATTATCCGTGGTCGTGATCTGTTAGCGTTGATTGATAAATACGGCCTACGCTATGGTGCGATGAATATGTTCCATCGCTATGAGCAAAAAGACGGTACGGGTATGCTGTGGTTTAGCATGATGGGCATCACTGATAGCGGTATCGCACCATTTGATCCGCATAGTGTCGCGACCAACACCTATAACGGTGTCGTCGTATTCTTGTCATTGCCGCATCCACAAGCCGTGCGCAGCTTTGATAGCATGATGAGCATCGCTTATATGATGGCAAGTGATCTGGACGCGATTATGCTGGATGAAGAGAATGAACCAATCACGCCTGAATACAAGCAGCAGCTACGTAACCAAGTTCGTGATTATGAGGGTTAGCAGCTTAAAAGCTACGAAAGTTAAAAGCTGATTAATAGCAGAAATCATAAAAAGGGCAAATAGCGATTAACGTTATTTGCCTTTTTTAATGGACTTTAGTTTCTGCAAAATGCTAACCATAGATAGTAGACTGAGCGAGCCTGACACAGTATCTGATTTATATAGGATTGACTATACCGAGCTTCCTACAAACTTGTTATCATATCGACATCTTGAATTGCAAAAAAGACGCCGAC
The DNA here is from genome assembly GCF_014770435.1 of Psychrobacter sp. 28M-43. Classification (NCBI taxonomy): domain Bacteria; kingdom Pseudomonadati; phylum Pseudomonadota; class Gammaproteobacteria; order Moraxellales; family Moraxellaceae; genus Psychrobacter; species Psychrobacter noctis. The sequence goes on from NZ_CP061739.1 coordinate 451,206, forward strand.
CATGACTGACGCTACCTCATCAAATAATTCTAAAAATCTATCTGCTCAAGTAGAAAACCAAACTCCTGCGACATCCAGTATGCCTAGTCCGACCGATAGTAGTACCAATAATAGTGCAGAGATTGTCTCAAAAATGCGTGCGCTTATTGAAGCGATTAAGACGCATAACTATGCCTATTATGTGCTCGATAATCCAATTCTAGAAGACAGCGAATACGACCAATTACGTCGCTCGTTGCTTGAGATCGAAGAAGAATATCCAGATTTGGTGCAGCCAGACAGTCCCATCAATCAAGTCGGTGATATGCCGCTATCGGCCTTTACCCAAGTCACGCATGATATTCCGATGCTATCGTTAGGCAACGTCTTTGAATATGATGATTTGCGCGATTTTATGCGCCGCGTCAATGATCGTCTCAGCGACTCGCAGCAAAACCCTGAATACGAGATGGAACTAAAGCTTGATGGACTGGCTGTCTCACTGAAGTATGAGCACGGTAAATTTGTCCAAGCGGTCACGCGCGGTGATGGGCAAACAGGGGAAGATATTACCCAAAATGCCAAAACCATTCGTAACTTGCCACTATGGATAGCCGATGCAGCTGATATTGGACTGTTAGAAGTGCGCGGTGAAGTATTGATGCCTAAGGCAGGGTTTGAGCGTCTTAACCGATTGGCAGAAGAGAACGAAGGTAAAACCTTTGCTAATCCGCGCAATGCCGCTGCTGGTAGCTTACGTCAGTTAGATCCAGCGATAGCAGCCAGTCGTCCACTGGCATTCTATGGCTATTCGGTCAATCAAGGTTTGCCAGATACTATCGACACTCAGTCAGGGGCGTTGGCATGGCTTACCGAGCTTGGGTTTACGGTCAGCGCAGTAGAAGTGGTCGCCAATCCACGCGCCGCGCAGACCTATTATGAGTCAGTGATAGAAGGGCGTAGCGATCTGCCATTTGAGATTGATGGCATGGTCATCAAGGTCAATAGCCTTGCTCTACAGCAGCAGCTTGGCTACTTATCACGCGAGCCACGCTGGGCGACTGCTTATAAATTCCCTGCCGAAACGGTGATGACGCGTCTCAATGATATCGAGTGGCAAGTCGGCCGTACGGGTCAAATCACACCAGTCGGTAAGCTTGAACCTGTCAAAGTCGGCGGCGTCACTGTCAGCAATGTCACTTTGCATAACTTTGGCGAGATTCAGCGTTTAGATGTGCGCGCAGGCGATACGGTCAGCGTCCATCGGGCGGGCGATGTCATACCAAAAGTCACTCGTGTCTGGCACGATCAGCGCCCAGCCGATAGCGAGCCAGTCACGCTACCCTCTACTTGCCCTGTCTGCGACTCTCCAGTCGTCCTGCCTGAAGATGAAGCATTGGCACGCTGTACGGGCGGACTATTTTGCCCAGCGCAGCAGCAAGAAGCGCTTATTCATTTTGTCTCACGCCGTGCCATGGATATCGATGGGCTTGGTGCGAGTTGGCTGATTAGCTTCTTTGAGCATGGTCTGGTCAAAACCGTCGCTGATATCTATCAGTTGCACAATCATGCAGATGAGATGGTCACCTTTGAGAAATTGGGTGAAAAATCGGTACAAAATATCATCAATGCAATCGAAGCCAGCAAGCATACGACATTGGCTCGCTTTATCTATGCACTTGGCATCCGCGGTGTTGGTGAAGGCACAGCACAGAACTTTGCTCAGCAATTTGGTGATTTAGATAGTCTAATGTCGGCCAGTATTGAGACATTAATAAAAACGCCAGATGTCGGAGAAATCACTGCCGAGCTGACTTATAAGTTCTTCCGTGCACCGCACAATATCGAAGTGATTAATTCATTGCTTGAAGCTGGCGTCTATTGGGATAAGGTCGAGCAGGTCGCATCAGAAGGACTACCGCTTGATGGGCAAACGTGGGTCATCACGGGTGCGCTCGATAGCATGGCGCGTGATGAAGCCAAAGCCAAGCTTCAAGCGTTGGGTGCAAAAGTCTCGGGCAGCATCTCGGCAAAAACTACTGCCCTACTGGCAGGTGATAAGGCTGGATCTAAGCTGACCAAAGCGGAAAAACTCGGCGTCAAAATTGTGGCTGAGGAAGAGTTTTTGGCGATGGTTGGGGAGTAGTGTATGGATGCTGATATAAGTAAATATAAAAAGTTATATGCTAGCTACAATAAGACTGAGGTTTCTTATCCAATAACCTATAGTAAGGGTGAGCATAAAGTCAGTGATAGACTGAGTCATAAAAGACTCTCTAAAAAAATTGCAGGAAACATGGAAGAGTATGTTTCCATATTTGATAATCGGGATTATCTTAGTCTAGATAGAGATACTTATATTTATCCTTTTGAGGGAAGTGTTAAAAAATGTGTGTTTTGCTTAAAAAGTGAGCCTTATGTCAGTTTTGAAAATAGACCACATGTAATTCCAGAGTTCTTAGGCAATAAGCATTTATTACATTACGATGAGTGTGATCAGTGCAACTCAGAATTTGGCAACACCATAGAGAGGGAGCTTAGCGAATATTTAAGACCTCGCAGAGTGTTTAGTAAAATAAAAGGCAAGAAAAGAAAATATATCAGTACTTATTCCAAGAATGAAGATAATGGGTTTGAGTTTTCAGAAGAAAAAAATAGTTATATCATACCAGTTGATAATAATTTAGATTTGAAATTTGAGGATAAGGAGTTTACTTATGTGTGTAAAGTAGCGAAATATACTCCTATAAACATTTATAAGGGGCTTATGAAGATTTTATATGGTCTACTACCTAGAGAACATAGAATGAAATTTGAGGTTATTAGAAATTTTTTAATAGACAATAAGTTGGATAAGATTTCAGATCAAATACCTATAAAAGTAGTTTCTACATTTATGCCTTACAATAACTTAAGCTCTCCTTATATAAATATTTTACATAGAAGTAAGAATACATCTGTAAATGAAATACTAGAAGAAGATTTTTTTGAATATGTAGGAACAATCTGCTTTGGAAATACTATTATCGAAATACCTATGTATTGTGATAATGATATTGAAAAAGCAATGAATAGAAAAAATATATCTTTGAAGCTAATTCCTAAGCCTTATGGTAGCTTTCAAGAAGAGATAGAAGAATTAAACGGAAGAGAGAGAATTGAATCGGAATATCCATTAAATTTTGGATATAATTCGATTACTGGTTTGGATTAGTAAATAGTAATGACCTACTAAAAAAATTAAATGTCTATTATGAGATAAATATTAAAGACAGTGTTAAAGAATCTATATAGCACCCGCTGCAACGCAATATCAGCCTTATTTAGCAAAGTTGTTTTGCGATACTGATGTCAAAATCGAACTATCGAACAATCCTTACCGCCAGACTTCGTAATAAAGTAATAGCGTGTGATAAGAACCGAAACACACGCTACCACTTATCATTAAACCTAACAAAGTTAACAAGACTGATTCAGATCATCCTTACCGATGCTTATAAGATAATAGTCACAGTCATAAGAAAAACTGTTATCAAGCAGCGAATAAGCAAAACGTAAGGAGCGCGTTATGGCAGACAATACTAACAATAAATCTAATACTGACACCATAGACAACAGCCAAAGCCAACAAGTACAACATCTCATCGATACCCTACAAGGCGAGCATATTGGCAAAGAAGGCGGGCAGTCTGCCATCATCTTTCGTATGGTGATGCCAGACCATCTATGTCCGTTTGGCCTCAAATCAATCGATGCGCTCAAGCACGCAGGCTACGACATCATTGATCGCCATATCACCACCCAAGATGAGAATGCACTGGTCAAAGATACGCTTGGGGTCAAGACCACGCCGCAGACATTTATCGATGGCAAGCGTGTTGGCGGTAATGATGATCTGCAAGTATTTTTGGGCAATCACGAACTCGAGACAGACGACGACACCACTTACGCGCCCATTATTGCGATATTTGCTGTTACCGCGCTGATGACGCTGGCATTATGCTGGGCCTTTGCCGTCAGCACCTTGTCGATACAAGCGCTTATGTGGTTTGTTGCGTTGTCTATGTGTGTATTAGCGATTAAAAAGCTTGAGGATTTAGAAGGATTTAGCACGGGATTTTTGGGTTATGATTTATTGGCACGCCGCGTAGTACGCTATGCCTATGTTTATCCGTTTTTAGAAGCGTTTGCAGGTATTGCTATGCTTGCCGATCAACCTTGGCTCAATTCGATTGCAGGTATCGTTGCTTTTAGCATTGGATTAGTTGGCGGAGTGTCTGTTATAAAAGCGGTCTATATCGACAAGCGCGAGCTAAAATGCGCCTGCGTCGGCGGCGATAGCAATGTGCCACTGGGAGTGATCTCCTTAACCGAAAACGTCATGATGTTCGGTATGGGTGGTTATATGCTGATTCGGGTATTTATATCATAACGGCTGTAATGCCATCAGTGCTATGATATGGTGCCACGTGCTAAGTGAAAAACCTGTTTATTCTGTTATCTCACCATGCGCCTTTGCATCACCTTTCTTACCATCTGGTTGAATCACGATAGGTAATACCAACCCTTTAGCAAAGTCATCAGACAGCACATAATCATAACGACTAGCAGCGACATCGGGCGTGGTATGAATGATAAGCGTCATCTCATTGCCGTCGGTTAGCTCATGTGAGACATAGGTTTCGCTGAGCTGATCTAACGCTTTCGATAATGCTTCGTTGCTTGCCATGCTCACCGTCAGGTTATGCTGAGCGGTCGCAGCGTCCACTTTGAAGTAATCTGCATAGTCTCGGACGTTTTGACTATCGATTGCAAATGGATACTTATAGTTGGTAGGGTCAGCAGGCTTTTCACCGCTATCTACCAGTGACCAGTCGATGGTGTCGGCTGCTGGTGCAGATGGATCTGCTGCTGTCTCCGTAGTTTGCTCAGTGGCATCGACAGAATCGGTAGCGTTATCGCAGCCTGTCAGCGCCCACATGCTTGCCGTTGCAATTACCATCATACTTATCAGACGCTTTGCCATCGAGTTACCCTTTTGATTGTTGGTCATGATTGATTTGCTCTATCTGCTATTTTGACAGCTTTCTTTGTGCTTCTCTAGCGAAATACATTAGATGGCAAGTTTTGATATAGTCCAATCCTCTATAAAAGAATGACAGCGTTAACCTCGCTTGCAGTATCACAATGATTACTGCGCTCGGCTGCCTTGTAATACTTTTAAATTGAATCAACTATATAGTCAAGTCTATATAAATCCGCTATATCGTCATCCTTGCTAAGCATACTAATGTATAACTTGCACTCGGTTTCCTTGTATCGAGATTATATTGAACTGACTATACAACCGTCTATCTGATGCTGATTTCCATAGCCATCTTTATACGCGTATCAAACGAACACGCATAAAAAAGCAGCCACTATTTAATGACTGCTTTTTGTCTATTACGACTATTTGTCTATTACGATATGAGCATACCTATAACTGGTTAGATTTGGCAGTTTACTTGGTATTCTTTACCGTCAGCCCACTTCATCGCAAAGATACCTTTGTCACCTTTCATGTGCCATGCATAGACGACTTCTGGGTTTGAATCATTTACATAGCTTGCGACTTCGCCTTTCACTTTACCGTTTAGAATAATTGGCTGCTCGGCCCATTTTACTTTTGGCAAGGTAGCGTTGAGCATCACTTGTTCTTTATTGATAGATTGCTTTGCCATGATTTTGCTGTCATCGGTACAGGTGTATGGTGCTGGTGCCATACGATCATAGGCAGCGGTTACTTTTTCTGGAACTGGCGTATCAGTTGCATCTGGGGTAGTTGGTGCGGTAGTCGCACAAGCGCTCAATAGGGCAAGAACTGGTAGGGTGGTCGCAATTTTAGTTATCATTTTCATAGTGCTCTCCAAAGCTTTTTACTAGTGTTATTTACTTGTTCTTAATGATGCGTTTAGCATATGAGGGTTATAGTAGCGAAAACGAACCATTTCAATGTTAGAAATTGTTCGTTACCTGTTAGCTTCGTTACCCAACCGCTGTCTAATGTAACTTGCAATTTGCGACAGGGTGAAAAGTAAGTCGTATTAATTATGAGATGCGCAACTATAAAATTAGCGCATAAAAAAGCGCCTATCAACGAGTGACTGATAGGCGCTTTTTTTTACTTAACACGCTCTAGATAGAGCATGTATTTTTATACTATGAACATTACTTGCTATAAACACTACTTGGTTTTGCGCGGTGGTAGACCAGTATGCTGCGTTTGGAAATTACCTTTGCTGACTTTCTTTTTACTATTTTTACCGACAGCATTTTTACCCGCTGCACCTTTAGCTGACACACTGTTGTTTGACGAGCCATTACTACGCTTCACTGAGTCATTGCCAACACGGCTATTCTTTTTGCGCGCTGACTGATAAGTATCTTGCGCGGCATCACGCCCTTCTAAACTGGCGTTAAATGGTGGAATCAAGCAACCACGATTTTTACCAATTAAGTCACTACGACCCATGTCTTGTAGGGCTTTACGTAGTAATACCCAGTTTTTTGGATCATGATAGCGTAAGAACGCTTTATGCAGTTTGCGCTGCTTGCCAGACTTGACGATATCCATGTCACCTTCATCACGGCTGACCTTATGTAGCGGATCTTTGTGCGTGTGATACATGGTAGTCGCGGTCGCCATTGGGCTTGGATAAAACGCCTGTACTTGGTCAGCACGGTAGCCATTACTTTTGAGCCAAAGGGCAAGGTTCATCATATCTTCATCTTTGGTGCCCGGGTGGGCCGCGATGAAGTAAGGAATCAGATATTGCTCTTTGCCCGCTTCTTGGCTGAACTGCTCAAACATGGCTTTGAACTGATCATAACTGCCCATGCCCGGCTTCATCATCTTCGATAGCACGCCTTCTTCAGAGTGCTCAGGCGCAATCTTGAGATAACCACCGACGTGATGACTGACTAACTCTTTCACATATTCAGGATCTTTTACTGCCAAGTCATAACGCAAGCCTGAAGCAATCAGGATTTTTTTCACGCCTTTGATATCACGCGCTTTGCGATATAGCTTGGTCAAGTTACTGTGATCGGTAATTAGGTTTTCACAGACATCAGGATAGACACAAGACGGCTTACGGCAGTTCTTCTCAATCGTTTCATCTTTACAGCTGAGGCGATACATGTTGGCAGTCGGGCCGCCAAGATCAGATATCACACCAGTAAAGTTCGGAGCGGTATCACGAATCGCTTCTACTTCGCGCAAGATTGAATCTTCTGAACGGCTTTGGATAATACGGCCTTCATGCTCAGTGATCGAGCAGAAGGTACAACCACCAAAACAGCCGCGCATGATATTGACCGAAAATTTGATCATGTCATAAGCAGGGATGCGCGCATCGCCATAGCTTGGATGCGGCAACCGTGCGTACGGCAAGTCAAACACATAATCCATCTCTTCTGTCGAGAGTGGCACTGGTGGTGGATTGAGCCAAACGTCGATAGAAGTATACGAGTTACCAGCACCGCTGCTATGACGCTGTACAAGCGCACGGGCATTACCTGGATTGGTCTCTAAATGCAGGATACGACTCGCATGGGCATAGAGCACAGGGTCAGATTTGACATGCTCGTAGTCAGGCAGACGAATCACTGTCTTTTCACGTGGTGGCATTTTTAGCTTATGCTTACGTGCCGTCATTGGCTTATCAAAGCCGCGCATTTGTACCACTTGCGTCTCTTCATCGACTTGTTCAGCGTTGATAATTTTATTAGCAACTGGTTCTGCGACAAAACCCTGATATTGCGATGACATAGATGAAGGCATGGCTTGGCCAACAGGCGAGTCCGATGGTTTGTTCTGCTCAATTGAACAGCTATCAACGTCTTCGGTCATTACATAAGGGTTGATGATTGGATCGACACGGCCAACGGTATCGACATCGTTACTCGCGACCTCGGTCATGTCTTCTTGCCAATGACGACGAGTCGGGGTCAATAAATAAGCCGTACCACGCAATTTGCTCATTTGCTCAAAGCTATAGCCTTTAGACAGACCATGTACCACATCGACGATCGCACGTTCAGCATTACCATATAATAAGACATCAGCACGCGCATCCAACAAGATACTACGGCGCACTTTGTCTGACCAGTAATCATAATGGGCGATACGGCGTAAGCTACCTTCAATACCGCCCAAAATAATAGGCACATCAGGATAGGCTTCACGGCAGCGCTGGCTATAGACGATAGCTGCGCGGTCAGGGCGTTTGTTTGCCACGTTGCCCGGAGAGTAAGCATCATCGCTACGGATTTTACGGTCGGCGGTATAGCGGTTGATCATGCTGTCCATGTTGCCCGCGGTCACGCCATAAGCATAGACAGGTTTGCCAAGTTCCATAAAGGCGTCTTTGCTCTTCCAATCTGGCTGAGCGATGATACCAACACGGAAGCCCTGCGACTCTAATAGACGACCGATGATGGCCATACCAAAGCTTGGATGATCGACATAAGCATCACCTGAGATGATGATGACGTCACAAGCATCCCAGCCTAGATCGTCCATCTCTTTGCGGCTCATCGGCAGATAAGGCGCCGGCTCGTAGCAGCTCGCCCAGTGTTTGTCATAATCATAAAGTGGCTTGGTGCCTTGTTTAAAGGCAGTGCGGGCGATGGTATCGGCAGACATGGGCGGACCTGTTAATTAGAAAAATGGCACTAAAAATACAGCCCTTATTACCCAATGATAATAAAGGCGAATTTAAAAGCGCTCATTTTAACATGAATCGCCTTCACTATGCGACCTATTCTATGATGGGAGATTGCCGATAAGTTATTGATAGCGTGAGATAAACTACTCAAGCAAAGTAAGCTATCCGCACAGCAAAATAATGGCAAAAACAGTCTAGACAGAACAGTCACATTATCAGTTCAATCAAACTTACTTCCAACAATCATTCTCTACCCTAGTTCAATTTATAGCTACATCCTCGCAAACGTAATAGTCAAAATACTGATTTATCTGATACTGGTCATTTGTTTTCTTACATTTAAGACTTACTTCAATTTCTAATGATAGGTTTTGGCACAGGTTTTGCTCCACCCTTATTAGGGCTTATTTGTGTGCATTAATGAGTAAAAATAGTGCACCGATAAAATTTGAACGGCTAGATAAGTGTTTGGAGATAAAATGAGAACATCATCTGTTGGACTGGACACGATAAAGACATTACCAAAACTATTAAAATCATCACTAAGTAGTAGGCTGATGCTAAGTATATTATCGTTTGCAACGATGGGTAGCGCTCAAGCCGCTGAGACTGACACATTGACCGTGGCACAGCTGCTCGAATATCAAAATATCGCTTGGATTATCTGGGGCGGGGTATTGGTGTTCTTTATGCAGGCAGGCTTTGCTCTACTTGAGAGCGGTTCAGTACGCGCAAAGAATGCGGTAAACGTGATGATGAAAAACTATACCGATATGTGTATCGGTGGTCTGGCGTTCTACTTAGTTGGTTTTGGGCTAATGATGGGTACTAATAATTCAGGCTTTGTCGGTACGGATCATTTTATGCCAGTCGCGTTGTCCAATATGGACTGGGCGTTGATGTTCTTTCAGATGATGTTTGCAGCGACAGCAGTGACCATTGCTAGTGGTGCGATGGCAGAGCGCGTCTCCTTTATTGGTTATGCAGTTGCCGCCTGTTTGATTTGTTTGTTTATCTACCCTGTGTTTGCTAGTTGGGTGTGGGGTGGTTACTTTGGTGGTACAGGCTGGCTAGCTGAGCTTGGCTTTATTGATTTTGCTGGGTCTACTGTCGTGCATTCTATCGGTGGTTGGTTGGCCTTGGCAGGCATCTTAGTCATTGGTCCAAGGTTGGGCCGCTTCGCACCTGATGGTACGCCAAGACTCATCGCAGGGCATAACATGACGTTGTTAGCGCTTGGTGGATTTATCTTATGGTTCGGCTGGTTCGGCTTCAATGCTGGATCGACCTTATCTATCACTGGCAATATTGGCTTAATCGCAGTCAATACTTTTGTCGCAGCAGTCAGTGCGGTGGTGAGCTACATGCTGATCTCCCGATCGCTCAACAAAGCCATTTTACTGAGCGATAGTGTTAATGCCAGCTTGATTGGTCTGGTATCGATTACTGCAGGTTGTGCGACCACAACGCCTGTCTTTGCCATTATTATCGGTGCGGTCGCTTCAGTGGTGTATATCTTATCGGCGCAAGCGCTATTAAAATTCAAAGTAGACGATGTGGTCTCGGCAGTGGCAGTACATGGCTTTGGCGGGGCATGGGGTACGCTCGCTGCAGGATTATTTTATACAGGAGATTTGTTTAACTTATCGCGGCTTGGCGTACAAGCGCTTGGCGTCGGCGTGGCATTAGGCTGGGGACTGGGACTGGGTCTAGTGATGTATAAGCTGATCGATTTAAGCTTTGGGTTAAAAGCAAGCCGCTTACATGAGCAGCGTGGCCTTGATTATACCGAGCATGCAGAGCTTGGTTACCCTGAGTTTCAGAAACAAATGTTTGATTCAAAGAGTTTAACCGAGCGGCATTTATAGGAGAGAGCTGATGAATATTGATACTCAATCCGTAGACCAAGCTGTGACTGCGATGGCAGAAGTGCTTGCCGATTATCTACATCCTGAAGAGGTGCGGCTGCTTAAATCACAGTGGCAGCGATACTCGACTGTCTCCGTAAAAATGATGCAACAGTGCGTCTTGGATGCGACAAGGCGCTATCCTGAGCTGCAAGCTTATAAGTCTGATATTAGGAAAGGCTTTTGGGCTACGTTGCAAGCGGATAGTCAGCAGACAGTAGAGTCTGGCAGTCACAATGATCACAATAGCCATAATGAAACAGTCAAAGCGCCAGTCCCTGTCTCTGAGTTGGTTTTGGCATTTTATACTGTCATAGAAGCACTGCGCAGTCAGCTATCAGAAACAGAAAGTCGCAACCTATTTCTGACCATGCACCAAACTGTTTCGCAAGAGCGCACCTTCAAAGGGCATAGCCTTAACATCAGTCAGTTTTTAGAAGGCAATCGCCCGTCTGTACCTGATAACGAGCATCTGTTAAATAATTTGATGCAGCTGGCTTATGTATGCTTATGTGATGTTGCAGGCCCTGTCGAAGCAGATGAGATGATGTTTCGAGCGGCAGAGAAGGCGAAACAAAACTACCCGAAAACACTGGTCGAAAAGTTATTCTAAGATATGAAGCAGGCACGTTACGGTTGAGTACGCAATACCTTTCGATAACGTGCCTTATATAAAGGGGCTTTTATAAAGTAGCTTTCATGGTGTACCTTGATACTAGACGATGAGTAGTCTAATAGTTAGCTATTTAATCTAATAACTGAAGCGGGAAAGTAACCACGTCAAAGGCGAGGGCAAAGGGTAGCAATACTAGCTTTTGTGCGCCATTTGGACCGCTACGAGTGACGACATCTTGCTGAGTCTGTGTATAGAAGCTCACCGTATATGGCTTGGTCAGTGCGCGATAGTTTGACTGAATCAAACCTAAGTTATTAACTTGCGGATAGATAGCGCCTTTGACAGGAACGCTAAAACAAAAACGCTGAGCATTGATACGTTGATCGCTCGCTGAGGTGCACTCTTTACCGTTATTTTGCAAAAAGAACTGATAGTCTGAGCGCCCAAATTCATCTTTTAATTTGGCATAAGACAGTTTCATTTCACCTTGGAAGTACCCATCATTATTGGGTACGTGAAAGCTCATTTCGTTATCCACTTGAATATTTTTTTGCGTGAGATTACTCAGTAAGTTCACCATTTCTGTCCCACCTTGGGTGAGGACGTAGCTGTTTTTTTCTCCTACGATAACCATTGACGCGTTTGGCATTTTTGGTAACGCCTGCGCAGGACGACCAAAAGCAACAATTTGATCTTCAGACAGTATTTGCTTCGTTGTATTCGTAGTGACATGCCCGCTATTGTCTAACAATGAGCTAGTCGCACAGCCTGAGCTGGCTAGTACCGCGGCAAACAAAGCGCCTGCTATCACCTTTTTGAATTTAATGGGTTTAATGGTTTTAGTGACGCTTTCATATTCTTGTTAGTAGCGTTTGTATGGTCAGTCATGATTAGGCTTCCTTGTCTAAAAAATAGGCTTATGAATCAGCTATTAGAATTTAATTTCCATCGAACGTTTAACGATATCGTAAAGGGTTTAGAAGCAACTTAGCTACTCATCATCCATTGTCATATGATAGGCAACTTCAGCTTAAACTGATTAATTATAATTAATCTAGCGTGATTTTGGTTCCACTCTTGGTAAAGTTCATCACAAACTGGCTTTTGAAATTGCGTACATTGTTCTCGTAAGTCAGTAAGCTGCGCGTGAACTGATGATAGTCGCTCATATTCTTGGCATTGACCATGAGCATAAAGTCAAAATCGCCCGATACTTCATAGCAGCTCATGATTCGTGATTGCGCATCCATTAGGCGCTCAAACCGATGCTGCATTGAGGTATTAGAGCGCTCCATTTCTATCATTACTACTGCTGTCAGACCATAGCCGACTTTGTCAGGATTGACGATGGCGACTTGTTTGGTAATCACGTCACTATCTATCAGCGCCTGTATGCGCCGCTGCGCCGTCGCGATAGATACATGCACTTGCTCTGCGACAGTTTTGAGCGGTAATGTCGCATCATCTTGCAGCAAGTTCAAAATAGCTTTATCAATATTATCTAAAGTATGGCTCATATCAGGATATCCTTAATAGCAGAGTTTTTTATCGGTTTTTATAAATATTATCACTAACAATCCTAATATAAGAAAATAATGATTTATATAATACTTATTTGATATTTTTATTCATAAAAATATTTATATAGAGATAATATATCAAAGCACCCTAGTAAAATAGACCATACCAACTAGAGCTACTTCAAAATAAGAGCTAGCAATTGGTTTTTAATAATCTATTAATAGCTACGGTGCTTATCATGTCTATCTCAATGCTCTCCAATGTATTCGCTAATACGCTAGCAACGACTGCTGCACGTTTGCCACTACCTGCGATTTGGACGACAGGTAGCGCACAACAACGCACTCTGATATTAGGGGTGTCTTTTGCCGTATTGTCCAACATGCTATTTGGCGTCCTCTATGCGTATAGCAGTTTTTTGTCGCCATTATCAGGGACGCAGGTTTTTATCTGGCGTATGCTCGCGATGTGGGCAGCGTTGGTCGGATACCTGATGGTAAGTGGACGTCTAGGATTACACATTGATAAACTAAAAGTGTTAAAAGGCGTTAAGCAGTGGGCTTGGCTGCTACTACCTACACCGATATTTCTCAGTCAGTTTTGGTTATTTATGTGGGCGCCAGTTAATGGGCAAGGTGTGCAAACCGCGATGGGATACTTCCTATTTCCACTGATGATGGTGGTGTTTGGTTGTGTCCTCTTTGGCGAAAAATTAAGCCGTTTGCAATGGTTAGCAGTGGCTTTTGCTGCATTGGGTGTGGGTAGTGAAGTTATCCGTACGCAAAGTGTCTCTTGGGCGACGCTATGGGTATGCGGTACGTATCCTGTTTACTACATTTTACGCCGACTGCAGGGAATTGGCGCAGTAACTGGTTTATTGATTGATTTAACGATATTTGCGCCCTTTGCGCTGGCTTACTTGTTCTTCTTTGCCCCAAGCAGTTTGGCATTGGTTAGCGGCTCTGGTTTCTTTATCATGATGCTGGTAGGTTTGGGTGTGCTCAGTGTCTTGGCAATGAAGACCAATATTGATGCCAGTCAAATGCTACCAGTCAATGTCTATGGCATGATGAGCTATTTGGAGCCAGCGCTACTATTTATTTTGGCAGTGACCGTACTAGGCAACCCATTTGAGTCAGCGATGATCTATAGCTATGGTCTAATTTGGTTAGGTATTGCATGTCTGATTGCTCATGGTGTTAGGCAATTGCGTCAGGCTAGTAGAAAGACAGCAGCATCTCTAGAAGAGCAAATGGCATAGTAGAATGGATTGCTAAATGCTTGTATGAGTTGTTATTGGTAGCTAAAGCTGAACGGTAATATTTATAGATATCGTAGATAACAAAAAAGGACGGCTCAGTAAATATTGAGTCGTCCTTTTTATATAGATTAAATAACGCTTAATCTAAATGCTGTTTGAAACCGCGCTGTTTATCACGTTCCCAGTCACGATCTTTTAGCGTTTTACGTTTGTCATGCTGCTTTTTACCCAATGCTAGGCCAATTTGGCACTTCACCAGTGAGTTTTTCCAGTAGCAAGACAGCGGTACGCAAGCGTAACCTTTCTGATTGATTGCCCCAGATAGTTTTTCGATTTCACGACGGTTCAGCAGCAGTTTACGGGTACGAATACTGTCTGGACTAACGTGCGTCGAGCTCGATAGTAATGGCTGAATGTGCGCACCAAACAAAAAGGCTTCGTTATTGCGGAATATGACATACGCTTCGGTAATGGTCATTTTTCCTGCACGAATGGCTTTGACTTCCCAACCTTGTAATGCCAGTCCTGCCTCAAAGGTTTCTTCGATAAAATACTCATGACGCGCCTTTTTATTGGCGCAAATCTGATTATCTGGCTTTTTTGATTTTTTTGACATAATTTCTCCATAAGGATGACCTAAAACACAGGCTCCTTATTTAATCAGTCCCACTAATTCCTCATCCTAATCCAATAAATAGTCTTGTTTTTTATTTCGATTATGAGATGGATGAGTCGAACTGCCTATTGTATCAAAGCCTCTGATGAAAAGGTAAATCAGCTGTTAGGACAAATGTAGCAGATAAGTATTAAGTTTGAGCAAAATTTGCTAGCATATGGCCTAATATCACCGATTATATCAGTCATGCTATGAGCCACTCTATTTCTCCTAATTCCTCAAAGCTACATACCAAAATCCTATACCCTGGTACCTTTGATCCTATTACCAATGGTCATGTAGATTTGGTCACACGCGCTGTCAAGCTATTTGATGAGGTCGTTATCGCGGTTGCCTCAGGACATCATAAAAAACCCTTGTTTAATTTTGAAGAGCGTGTTGCTTTGGTCGAAACTGTATTTGCAGACTTACCGCAAGTATCTGTGATTGGTTTTGAAGGGCTGCTTGTTGATTTTATGCGTGAAAAAAACGCCACGGCAGTTTTGCGTGGCTTGCGTGCAATGTCAGATTTTGAGTACGAGTTTCAGCTAGCCAATATGAATCGTGAGCTTGATGAAAACTTTGAGGCGGTTTTTTTGACCCCATCTCAAAATTACTCATTTATTTCATCTACCATGATTCGCGAAATTGCTAAGCTTGGCGGTGACGTCAATAAATTCGTTCCACCCTGTGTTTTGCAAGCATTCGACAAAAAGTTAAATAGTAAATAAAAGACGCTGCATTAAAGATAAGCTGCTAGCACTTGCTAAAACAGTAAGGAGTAGCCATATAGGAATAGGGCATGTCCCTATTTTAAAAATAGTGATAAAAATTAGATAAATCGCAGGCAAACAAGAAAAATAGTGCAGACAATATCGAGATATTGATTAGTTATTTGACGCCGTTTGTCAAAGATTTAACCATTTTTAGCCCATTTAGTGATAAACGTTTGGATTAGGGACAAGCCCTAATACGAGTAAAAATATAAGGAACAGTTCATGGCACTATTAATCACTGATGAGTGCATCAACTGTGATGTGTGCGAGCCTGCTTGCCCCAATGAAGCCATCTCAGAAGGGGATGATATCTATGTCATCGACCCTGATCTATGTACAGAATGTGTCGGACATTTTGACGAGCCACAATGCGTTGTGATTTGTCCAGTTGACTGTATTCCTCACGATCCCAATCATGTTGAAACTGAAAGCGACCTGCTATCTAAATACAAACGTATTACGGGTCAATAGAGTATTTATAAGCGATTGATGACGTTTAGGTTTACAACGTTTTAGGGACAACACGATGACCACGCAAACAACAACCACGCAATCCATCCAAGTCGTAAATGACTTCGATCAGCAACATCTTTGGCACCCTTATGCTAGTCTGCCACCCACTTATTCTAATATCGTAATCGATCGTGCTGAAGGTATTTATATCATCACCGAAGATGGCACGCGCCTGATCGATGGTATGTCGTCATGGTGGGCGAGCGTTCATGGTTATAACCATCCAAAACTGAATGACGCACTGACTAAGCAGTTGGGTAAAATGGCGCATGTCATGTTTGGTGGGTTAACCCATCAGCCGGCGATAGATTTAGGTAAAAAACTGCTCGACATTGTACCTGCTGGACTTGATGCAATTTTTTATGCGGACAGTGGCAGTATCGCGGTAGAAGTGGCACTAAAAATGACGTTGCAGTATCAAGTAGCTGCCAAGCGTCCAACCAAGCAACAATTTGCATCAACCCATTCAGGGTATTACGGAGACACGTGGCATGCCATGAGTGTCTGTGATCCTGTTAATGGTATGCACAGCCTATATGGCAAGCAATTACCGATGCAGCATTTCGTCCCTGCGCCGCCACTTGGCTTTGATCGCGCCTTGACAGTAGATGAGCGTGAATCATTAGCTCAGTTTTTTTTCAAGTATGGTGAGCAGCTGGCAGGTTTTATCATTGAGCCAATTATTCAGGGTGCAGGCGGGATGCGTTTTTATAGTCCTGAATATCTGCAATTGCTGCGTCAACTGTGCGATGAGCATGATGTACTATTGGTTGCGGATGAAATCGCCACTGGGTTTGGGCGCAGTGGTAAATTGTTTGCATGTGAACATGCTGGCATCAGCCCTGATATCATGACCATTGGCAAGGCGCTGACGGGTGGCTATATGACTTTTGCCGCAACGTTATGTACCCGAAAGATTGCCGATACCATCCATAATAGTGACTATCCGGCGCTGATGCATGGCCCAACCTTTATGGGCAATCCACTGGCTTGTGCAGTTGCGTGTGCATCGATTGATTTGATTATGTCTTATGATATCGAAGCACGTACCGCAAACATGCAGACTATTATGGAACAGCAGTTAGCGCCTGCTGCGTTATTAGACGGTGTTGCCGAGGTACGTTGTTTGGGTGCAGTCTCCGTCATTGAGTTGCATGAAGCGGTCGATATGTCTACATTTCAGTCTTTGTTGATTGATAATGGTATCTGGGTCAGACCATTTGGCAAGCTGGTGTATATCATGCCACCCTACGTGATTACTGATGATGAGCTGACTACCTTATGCCAATTACTGCTAAAAGTAGTGCGTACGTATTTAGAAAATCGAGGTCAACGATGAGTGTTCTATTTGTTTCTGGTATCGATACCGATATTGGTAAAACCTATGCTACTGGACTGCTTGCCAAAGCGCTTATGCAGCAAGGCTTAAATGTCATTACTCAAAAGTTAGTGCAAACGGGCGTATCGATTAATCCAAATAATGGTGAGATGAATATTGCTGATGATATCATTACTCATCGTCAACTTATGGACATTTCTTTACAGCCATGTGATCTCGATTTTACGACTTGTACTCATCGTTATAAGAAGCCAGCGTCTCCTCATCTGGCTACTAAATTATTAGGGGAAACACTTGATCCTGATATGATTACCAATGCTACTAAGCGCCTGCAATCTGAGTATGAGCTGGTACTACTAGAAGGTGCAGGTGGTTTGCTTGTGCCCATTACAGAGAATCTACTGATATTAGATTATATTGCCGAGCAAGGCTATCCTATTGTCTTGGTCACCTCTGGTCGATTGGGCAGCATCAATCACACTTTGCTGAGTTTAGAAGCTATAAAATCGCGAGGATTAATAGTACATAGCATAATTTATAATCATATTCATGATGATGCTGAGCAAACGGATACTGAAATCGCAAATAGTACTATTGAGTTTCTACGAGAATATTTGGACAATCATTATCCCGAAGCGCATTGGCTACAAATACCGTATCTAAAAGATAATCTGGTCGGTAATATTGACACACTACCAGCAAATTTTGTTTAGCCTATTTATGTTGTCCACAAAAATAAATCCAAAAGACATTCGCAGGCAGTCATAAGTTTGCTATACTAGTGCGCTTGGTAGACTAGGCGATCGCCGCTGCACACTGGCAACAGATGAGCAGGGGAGGAAAGTCCGGGCTACATAGGGCAGCGTGCCAGCTAACGGCTGGGCAGGGTAACTTGACGACCAGTGCAGCAGAGAGTAGACCGCCTTTAGTATCTTAGGGTATTATCGGTAAGGGTGAAAGGGTGTGGTAAGAGCGCACCGCGTGGCTGGCAACAGTTCACGGCATGGTAAACTCCACGCGTAGCAAGACCAAATAGGCATCGGCATGGCGCGGCCCGCGTTCGATGCGGGTAGGTTGCTTGAGCGTATTAGCGATGATACGCCTAGAGGAATGATCGTCCACGACAGAACCCGGCTTATCGGTTTACCAAACCTTTTTTATTGTTTGATGTAGTAATAGTTGCAATTAATCTGAATTAAATTCGTTTTTTTGCAAAAAATGCTTATTAGGGGTTGACGGCAGTCAACAGCTTGGGCATAATGTGCAGCCTAAAACGGCGATGTAGCTCAGCTGGTTAGAGCGCATGACTCATAATCGTGAGGTCAAGAGTTCAAGTCTCTTCATCGCCACCATATATAGCAGTACTAAAAAAACCAATCTATCGAGATTGGTTTTTTTTTGCCTAGAATAAATAATCTTCTCAAGATTTTATATTAGTTCTTGATATACTAGACACTCTCTATAAGTATTAAGTTTTTTTTCATTTCATCTGCAAGTCACATCTCTTCTAACAAAATCGCCTTACTTTGCAGTGGAAAACTGCTAGAATACTCTTTTATGTCTACGCATAAGAGTTAATGTGCTTGACTATGGATTTTAGACGGTAATATTAGCCCGATCGGCTTGTTATAACGGTTAACCTTCAAAGAAGTACAAGCACGTTATCAATTGCATCTGACAGTATCTATTTTTTAGTTTTATTATTCTATCACCCTTAATTTAGTAGGCGCTTTGTGACTGCATTAGCCAATATTCGTAACTTTTCAATCATTGCCCACATTGATCATGGTAAGTCGACACTTGCCGATCGTTTTATTCAAATGTGCGGTGCCTTGCAAGATCGCGAGATGCAGGCGCAGGTGCTCGACTCAATGGATATTGAGCGTGAGCGCGGTATCACTATTAAAGCACAGTCAGTAACACTGTTTTATGATCATCCAAATGGTGAGCGCTATCAGCTTAACTTTATTGATACCCCTGGTCACGTCGATTTTTCATATGAAGTTTCGCGTTCATTAGCAGCTTGTGAAGGTGCGCTATTGGTTGTTGATGCCGCTCAAGGCGTAGAAGCGCAGTCAGTGGCCAATTGCTATACAGCCGTTGATCAAGGCTTAGAAGTCATGGCGGTGTTAAATAAGATTGATTTACCGCAAGTTGAGCCTGAGCGCGTCATTCAAGAAATTGAAGATATTATCGGTATCGATGCCGTTGATGCACCGCGAGTATCAGCCAAATCTGGTCTGGGTGTTGATAAGCTGCTAGAAGCGCTAGTAGAGTTTATTCCGGCACCAACTGGTGATCGTGAAGCACCACTGCAAGCACTAATTATTGACTCTTGGTTCGATAATTATTTGGGCGTAGTCTCATTGGTACGGGTGCGTGAAGGTACTATACGTAAAGGTGACAAGTTATACATCAAATCGACTCAAGAGGCGCATCTGGTTGGCTCGATTGGTGTCTTTACGCCTAAGCCTGTAGATACGGGTGTTTTAGAAGCAGGGGAAGTCGGCTTTGTTATTGCGGGTATTAAGGATATTGCCGGAGCGCCAGTAGGCGACACTATCACTCATGCTAAGACCCCTGATGTGGATCGTATCCCAGGCTTTAAACAAGTCACGCCACAAGTCTATTCTGGTATGTTCCCAGTGGATTCGAGTGATTTTGAAAAATTCCGTGAAGCTTTGCAAAAACTGCAAATTAACGATGCTTCGCTGTTTTTTGAGCCAGATACGTCGGATGCGCTTGGCTTTGGTTTCCGCTGTGGCTTCTTGGGTATGCTGCACATGGAGATTATCCAAGAGCGTCTAGAGCGTGAATATGATCTAGATTTGATTACTACAGCGCCTTCAGTTATTTACGAAATTGAGAAAAAGAACGGCGATGTAATCTATGTAGATAATCCATCACATCTACCTGAGCCAAACAATATTGAAGAGTTCCGTGAGCCAATTGCCCGCTGTCAGATTTTAGTACCGCAAGAATTCTTAGGCAATGTAATGACGCTATGTATTGAGCGTCGTGGCGTTCAGGTTGATATGCGTTTTATGGGTCGACAAGTACAGCTGATATTTGATATCCCAATGGGCGAAGTGGTCATGGATTTCTTTGATCGCCTAAAGTCAGTCTCACGTGGTTTTGCATCGCTAGATTATAACTTTGAACGTTATCAAGCCGATAAGTTGGTGAGAGTTGATGTACTAATCAATGGCGATAAAGTTGATGCCTTAGCGATGATCGTGCACGAAACCCAATCACGTTATCGTGGTAATGCTCTAGTTACGAAGATGAAAGAGCTGATTCCGCGTCAAATGTTTGATGTTGCCATTCAAGCGGCTATCGGTAGCCAAATCATTGGTCGTAGTACGGTAAAAGCCATGCGTAAAGACGTATTAGCAAAATGCTATGGTGGCGATGTGTCACGTAAGAAAAAGCTACTGTCTAAGCAAAAGGCTGGTAAAAAACGTATGAAGCAAGTAGGTAATGTTGAAATTCCACAAGAAGCCTTCTTAGCTGTGTTGCAAGTTGATAGCTAATCGCTAAACGTAACCTAAGATAGTCATTGTAGATAACAGTCAAATGTAGTGAGTCTTATCGTAAAGGTGTTAGATAAGCCGCTCGTTAATAGGCAATTTGGTATGGATTTTGATTTTAATTTAATTTTAGTGCCGTTAACTATAGTCCTAGGAATTGTTTGGCTGTTAGATAAGCTAGCGCTCAAACAGCGCAAAACTCGTGGTCGAGGTCAAGAAGGCTTACTAGTTCGCTGGGCTTATGACTTTTTCCCTGTGTTAGCAGTGGTATTGATAGTACGCTCATTTTTAATTGAGCCATTTAATATTCCATCATCGTCTATGGTACCGACGCTATATACAGGTGATTTTATTGCTGTCAATAAGTATGCATATGGCGTGCGCTTGCCGTTAACCTATAATAAGGTGCTAGATACTGGTGAACCTGAGCATGGTGATGTGGCGGTGTTTCGCTACCCTGAAAACCCGAGCATTTATTATATTAAGCGCGTTATCGGTTTGCCTGGTGATACCGTAAGTTATAGTCAAGGCACGCTGTCTATCAATGACGTACCTATTGAGACTAAGTCTGTAGATTTCGCGGCAAATGCTGAATTGACTTCACAGCTATATTTACCCGGGCAAATTGGTCCAGGGCAAGTGTTGACTGAAGAGAGTGCTTCTGCAATGGGTCAACAAGAAGAAGACACAGCACAATATTTTGAAGAAGTACAAGGTGACAATAAGCACCTCGTGCGCTATTTAGACGGCATGAACAGTTCACAATACGCGCCATTTTTGCAGCAACAATCACCAGAGGTGGTTGAGTCAGAGGGTACTGAGTGGCGCATTAACGTGCCAGAAGATCAGTATTTTGTGATGGGTGATAATCGCGATCGCAGTGCAGATGGTAGATTTTGGGGATTCGTTCCGGATGAAAACCTAGCAGGTAAGGCTGTTTATATTTGGATGCATAAACCACCTGGTCTTAACCTACCGACCTTTGAGCGTAATGGTACTATTAATTAAGATTATGAGATTGTCTAGAGGTTGATTTGTTGATAATGGTTTTATGCTAATATCGTTGCTAAATAATTAATAGCTATTTATTATTTATACACTTATTCAAAATAGTCGTTTATCTTTAGAAGGATATCATAATGCAGCAATTATCTGGTTTGGCTATGCAGCGCGGCGCCAGTGTGACGAATGTTGTTCTCATTATTATGCTTTTAGGTATCGCGACTAAGTTGACAGTAGCCATCGTACCGGCTCAGATTGGTGACTATCAACTGACTAAGGTATTAAGTGCACAGCTAAAAGAAGCGAATAATAATAACGAAACAGCCAAGCAGTTCGTTGAACGTGTCAACAAACAGTTATCAATTAACGCAGATTACGATACTAAAGCGGAAGAGGTATTTATCTTTACTGATAAAAAAACAGGTCAATTGGCTATTCATAAAGAATATGCAATAACTAACAACTTTTTTAGCAATGTTGATATTATTAACCGTTTCGAGGGTGACGTCGAAATGGCAACAGCAGAGTAAGTCGCAATAGTACGACATAGCACATTCATTATTTCATAAAATATATCAAATGATATTATTAAACTAAATCTGTCAAGCAGAAGGGATAACCACAAACCTCGCATGAAACCAACTTTGCACCATTCCCAAGCGGCTTCTACTTCCCAAAAAAATAGTACGTCTGTTGACACGCTTGTTGTTAGCTCTGAATTCATTCAGCGGTTAGCAGTATTAACGCGTAAGTTAGGCTACGAGTTTAATGACTTGAGCCTACCTAAACTTGCGTTAACGCATCGCTCATTTGATAGCAAAAAAAACTATGAGCGCCTAGAGTTTTTAGGTGATGCACTGTTAGGGATGATTGTGGGTGAAGCTTTATATCATCGTTATCCTAGTCAAAATGAAGGGCGCTTAACGCGTATGCGTGCAACACTGGTGCGTCAAGAATCGTTGGTAATTATCGCTCAAAACTTAGAGCTGTCTAACCATCTTATATTAGGAGTAGGTGAGCGCAAAGGTGGCGGTCGCAATCGTGCTTCTATACTGGCCGATGCTGTAGAGTCTCTGATTGGTGCTATCTATTTAGATAGTCAGGATATGGATATTACTCGTAAGTGTGTTCTCTCTTGGTATGGTGATTTGATTGATAATGTCAATGACCAAAAAGCGCTAAAGGACGCCAAGAGTCGGTTACAAGAGTGGCTACAATCTAAACAGTTTGACTTGCCTAATTACGAGCTCATGGAAACGCGTGGTAATGCACCGCATCAAATTTTCGTTGTACGTTGCCATGTTAATATCAATAACTGCCCTGATATTACTGAATCTGGTGAGAGCCGCCGTATTGCTGAACAGAAAGCAGCAGAGCTTATGATTAACCAATTGCATAAATTGCCAGGTTCTGCCAAAAAACGTATATAGCAGATGTCTATTAATGCATTTTTAGATGCAGAATATTAGCTTAGATTGGTTGTAGCTTGCAAAACATATATTAAAACTACCTCACATATTATTTATTTTAAAACTTTAAATGTTTCTAGCCCGTTTTTAATGGTGACTAAATAAATTTACCATCAAAGACTGTTCGGCTAGTCACAAACCCTATAGGATTAACTTATGAGCAATCATACTGATTTGCCATCAAACAATGAAGACAGCACTCAAAATTCGGGTGAAAATACAGATATTGATTTAAGCCAAAATAATATCGAAGTTACTGAAGAGATTCATGCTACTGATGCAGAAGATATGGCATTAGACAATGATATGGCTATTGAAGAATTTTTTGCACCGAGTGGCAATGCTCGTATGGCTGATGATTTTAGAGCAGGTTATGTGGCCATTGTTGGACGTCCAAATGTTGGTAAATCAACTTTGATGAACCACTTGTTGGGTCAAAAGCTGTCTATCACTTCACGTAAACCGCAAACTACCCGTCATCGTATTCATGGCATTTTGTCAAATCATGAAATGCAAGCGGTGTTTGTTGATACACCAGGTATTCACCGTAACGAAGTACGTGCTATCAATGAACGTATGAATAAAGCGGCGGTATCGGCGTTAGTAGATGTAGATTTAGTACTGTTTGTTGTTGATTCAGATCAATGGCGTGACGATGATTTATTGACCTTACAAAAGCTTGGAGAGACCAATTTAACGGTCGTCTTGGTTATCAATAAGTCAGATACTCTAAAAGATAAAGGCAGCGTGCTACCACTTATCGAAACTTTCAACGATAGTTTCGATTTTGCTGATATCGTTCCTGTATCTGCACTAAAAAATCAAAACTTAGATCGTTTGCAAGAAGTGATTGCCTCACATTTACCAGTCGCTGCGCCTATTTACGATACAGAACAAATCACAGATCGTTCTGAGCGATTTTTGGCAAGTGAAATCATTCGCGAAAAAATCATGCGTAGTGCGGGTGATGAAGTGCCATATGATTTAACCGTACAGATTGATGAGTTTAAAGACGAACCTGCACATACTGATCCAAAAACAGGGCGTCCACGCAAAGCTTGTACTTTCATCGATGCGACTATCTATGTTGAACGCGGTGGTCAAAAAGCCATCGTTATCGGTGACAAAGGTCAGCGTATCAAACAAGTTGGTATGGATGCTCGTAAAGATATGGAGCAGTTGTTCGGTAAAAAAATTATGTTAACTTTGTGGGTTAAAGTGAAACGTGGCTGGTCTGATGATGAGCGTGCGTTGACCAGTTTGGGCTATTGATAGCGGTTAAGAACGAACGCTTCAAAAGCACTGTCTGCCTTTTAGCTATTTAGGTAATAAAAAATGCGTAATGAAGCGCTCGTCGGGTATTTATTGCATCAGCGTCCTTATCAGGAAAAACGCGCTTTGTATTATCTTTTTTCTCAACAACACGGTGTGATACATGGTGTTGGGAAAAAAGGCGCGCCACTATTTATGCCGTTACAGCTTTTTGCTACTGGTAAACGTGATCTAAAAACCTTTAGTCAAATTAATATTGCTTCGCAAGATAATACTCAAGCTGACAGTGTTCAAAAAGACAGTGTTCAAAAAGATAGTACACCTGCTGTCTTAGAGGCCGTACCTTACGCCAATATCAGCGGTCAACATCAATATGCCGCACTATATATAAACGAAATTCTGTGGCGGCTGTTACCTACTGAAGACCCAATGCCAGTATTGTGGCAGCATTATCAAATCAGTCTACAACAACTCAAACAACCTCTAAATAATAGCGAGCTTCGCCTCTGTCTACGTCAGTTTGAGCAGTATCTATTTACTGAATTAGGATTCACTTTAACGTTAACGCATGACAACGTTGAAGATCCCATCGAGTATGATTGTACTTACCGCTTTTTACCGGATGTCGGTTTGCTCCCTGTATTAGTACATAATGAAGAGTCTGAGCATTTAGCCAGTGAGTCTGGACAGACTGTTTTTAAGGGTGCGGATATCATAGAAATGGCACGTTTAGGTATTACTGAGCAAACGCTGAGCCATTGGTCAAAACTACATCGACATCTTATTGATCATTTGCTTGATTATCAGCCACTACAAAGCCGTCTGTTATGGCAGCAGCAGCAACGTTATCAATAACTGCATTCTCAACTATCATCGTATTATAAACTATATAAGTTAGGCTTAATTGCCCGAAGGATTTTTTATGAGTATCTCTGTATCTACCTCATCTGAAAACAATTCAAAAAAACCTTTGTTAGGCGTGAATATTGATCACGTGGCAACATTGCGTCAAGCGCGCGGTGTAAGTTATCCAAGTCCTTTGGCTGCTGCATTACTGTGCGAAAAGGCAGGGGCAGACGGTATCACTATACATCTACGTGAAGATCGTCGTCATATACAAGATGCGGATGTTTATGAAATGGCAGGCCAGTTGTCGACGAGAATGAACCTAGAGATGGCAGCAACGGATGAGATGCTTGCAATTGCCTGCGAAGTTAAACCTTTTTGGGTATGTCTAGTACCTGAAAAGCGTGCAGAGTTAACGACAGAAGGTGGTCTTGATGTTGCAGGGCAAGTCACGTCTCTAAAAGAGTATGTTCATAAGCTACAAGACTCTAATATTAAGGTTTCCTTATTCATTGATCCTGATGACAAGCAGATTGCAGCCGCGATAGAGTGTGGTGCAGACGCGATAGAATTGCATACTGGTGCTTATGCCGAAGCAGGCTTAGCAAATGATACTGACGCACAGTTGGCTGAACTTAAAAGAATTGAACATGCAGTAGCTACAGCACAGAGCCTAGACGATAAATTGCTTATCAACGCAGGTCATGGTTTAACGTGTGACAATGTTAATGCCATTGCAAAGATTGATGGTATATATGAGTTAAATATTGGTCATGCACTTATTGCAGATGCCGTATTTGTAGGATTAGAGAGTGCAGTGATAATGATGAAAGAGGCCATGCATAAATAGGTTTGCATATACGGCATCTATTACCCATTACATTTCGTAGGATGGTCTACGTTAAGTTTATGTTTGACGATACCGGATTGGTTGAAAGAGATTTGGTACATTGACTTGTTATAAGAAGAGGTAGGGCAGTATTTTATATGACCGAAGTGTCCTCGAGGTCTGCCGCTATCACCCCAAAATTTAGTATAGTGACGCCTACCGCCAACTCTTAATTTCACCGTACTATATTTCAGGTCTAAAGATTGCTGAGTTAATAAGGTGTCTACTTGAGGATCAAAATGCTTGTTGTTGTTTTTATCTACGAATAGTAGAAGCGTTTTATCACTGTTCCTATGACATTGCTGTGCATCATTCGATAAACAAACTAAGACATCCTGTCGACTTATATAACTTTCGGCCTTTGCTAAGGATAAAGTGTTCTCTAACTGATGCTTGACCCGTTGCGCCTCCATTCGTGCTAAGTGCGTTAAGATACTTGGCGCTGCAATAGCTGCGATAATCCCCAATACCATTGTCGTCAAAGTTAGCTCAACGAGAGTAAAGCCGTTTGACTGCTTAGCACTGAGAATATTATTGTTCTGAAGGGATGATTTCCTATAACTGACTAACTTCAATAGTTTATTGAATAACCTAGATGCAATAGCTAAGAAATTATCAATCCCATACCTGCTTTTTCTGCAAATAGGCAAACAAAAGGTAAAAATGAATATTCTTCTATAACTGGCCAGTACCTCATTAAATAAGTTCATAAAGCGCTACATCCTATAGCTATTTGTCATTCAAGTAAAAAACAACGTCTCATACATCCTTGTATCAACTATCTTTCAAGCACACCAATTGTCCAAATTCTTTAAACCTTCTCTGACTTAACTGTATATGAGAAAGATGCAATTGATAATTACTTGATTTTCAGAAGAATATTGGTTTTTTACAATATATATGTAATATATAGCGACTGTCAAAAAATGTTTCAATTAGTGAAAGAATGACATTAGCAATAGAGAAAAAATTCTAATTGTAATAAAATGCTTCAAGAAAATAGCTATCAATAGACTATTCATCTATCGCAAACTGATGTGTAAAAGATAAGAAGCGTAAGGTGTGTTAGTTCTGGGTAACTTAGACTGTTTATTGTGTTTTAGTTACAACATTATCGTGTAATAATGTGTAGCTCGTTAACGAAAAAAGTTGTAAACTGAATTAATAATCGCTAAGCTACTCCTTAATTGGTTTTGCTTTGTAACTTAAAATGCGTAAGAGATGTCTATCTTAGTACGTCTTGAGAATCGGTTTTGCTTAATGCATCACTAAAATTATCCTTTGGAGGAAGTCCATGAAATTGAATAAAATCGCTCTAGCTCTGTTCGCTGTAACAGCGGCTCCTTTAGCAGCTAACGCTGGTGTTACTATCAGCCCATTATTACTAGGTTATCATTACAGTGAAGGTGCTGATGATGATCAAGCTGAATTATTACAAAGCAATCAGGATGATAATAGCTTTTATAAAGAAGATGGTTTATATACTGGCGCTGCGCTAGGTATCGAGCTTACTCCTTCTACTCAGTTTCAAGTAGAATATGGTGTTTCAAATACTGATGCTATTGGCCAAGATGGTTCTGATTCTTTTGATGCAGAGCAAGAAATGATTTCTGGTAACTTCTTGATTGGTACTGAAGAATTTACTGGTTACACTGATAATGCATTGAAGCCTTATGTATTAGTTGGTGCGGGCCGTTCAAAGCTTGACATTGAAAATCGTGCTGGTGACAGAGTTGCAAACTCTACAGATACTATCGGTAACCTAGGTCTAGGTGCTATGTATCGCATTAATGACGCGCTAAGCCTACGTGGTGAAGCTCGTGCGATTCATAACTTTGACAACAACTGGTGGGAAGGCATGGCTTTGGCCGGTCTAGAAGTAGTACTAGGTGGCCATCTAGCACCTACAGTAGCAGTACCACCTATGCAAGAGCCAGTAGTTGATAACACTCCAGTAGTTGTTGTTGAAGCTGATCTTGATTCTGACGGTGATGGTGTACCTGATAGCATCGATGCATGCCCAGGCACTCCAATGAACGTAGTAGTTGATGAGCGCGGTTGCCCAGTACCAGTAGACATTACTGACGAACTGAAAATGGAACTACGTGTATTCTTTGATAACGACAAGTCAGCTATCAAAAACCAGTACAAGCCAGAAATCGCTAAAGTAGCAGAGAAGATGCGTGAGTATCCTAACTCTACCGCTCGTGTAGAAGGTCATGCTTCTAAGACTGGTCCTTCAGCACGTTATAACCAACGTCTATCTGAAGCTCGTGCCGTTGCTGTTAAATCTATGCTAACTAACGAATTCGGTATTGCTCCAAACCGTCTATCAACTGTAGGCTATGGTTATGACAACCCAATCGCTTCAAACGACACTGAAGAAGGTCGTGCTATGAACCGTCGTGTTTATGCCATCATCACTGGTGACAAAACAATGACTGTTGAACAAACTAAAGATATGGTTGTTCAGTAAGTATTAGCAAAATAACCGTATAGTTAAATATACAGTTACAAAAAAAGCCACCCAATGGGTGGCTTTTTTTTATTTATGTATTGAGAAAAGTGAGTTATTACATAAATTTATGAATCAATAATGTTATACTAGCCACCCAAACATTCTGTAAATTAACAGTATGTACATTAGCATAGCAATCTGTATGATGAATTCGTCAGTATAGATATTTGATTGTATTGAACTTTTTTATTTGATAGCATTCTTTTTTGCATCATCTTAGACTCAATATCTATCTGATTGATGATGAAAGTTTATTCAGCAGCGCTTACTGCTACTGCATTTTTTTAAGACGAAACGAGCATTTTATATGGCGAACGATATCAAACACCTGCGTAACATTGCAATTATTGCCCACGTTGACCACGGTAAGACAACTTTGGTTGATAAGTTATTACATCAGTCTGGTACTTTTGGCGACCGTGCAAACATTGCTGAGCGTGCAATGGACTCAGGTGATATTGAGCAAGAACGTGGTATTACCATTTTGGCTAAAAACACAGCTATCCGCTGGACAGATAAAACTTCAGAAACTGAATACCGTATCAACATTGTTGACACCCCAGGTCACGCCGATTTCGGTGGTGAAGTTGAGCGTGTAATGTCTATGGTTGACTGCGTACTTTTGGTTGTTGACGCTGTTGATGGCCCAATGCCTCAGACTCGTTTTGTGACGCAAAAAGCATTCGAACAAGGTCTAAAGCCGATCGTTGTTATTAACAAAATCGATCGTCCTGGCTCACGTCCTGACTGGGTAATGGATCAAATCTTTGATTTGTTTGACAACCTGGGTGCAAACGATGAGCAGCTTGATTTCCCAGTTGTTTATGCTTCAGCATTGAATGGTATCGCAGGTCTAGAAGCAGATGATTTAGCTGACGACATGACCCCATTGTTCAAAACTATCGTTGACGTTGTTCAGCCTCCACAGGTTGATGCTGACGCTCCGTTCCGTATGCAAATCTCAAGCCTTGACTACAACAGCTTTGTTGGTGTAATCGGTATTGGCCGTATTCAGCGTGGTAAAGTTAAACTTAACACGCCAGTAACTGTTATTGATAAGCATGGCAAAACGCGTAACGGCCGTATCTTAAAAATCATGGGCTACCATGGTCTTGACCGTATTGACGTTGAAGATGCACAAGCCGGTGATATCGTTTGTATCACAGGTATCGATGCGCTAAACATCTCTGATACTATTTGTGATCCTAACAACGTTGAAGCACTACCAGCATTAACGGTAGATCAACCTACAGTATCTATGAACTTCCAAGTAAACAATTCACCATTTGCTGGTCGTGAAGGTAAGTTTGTGACTTCACGTAACATTCGTGAGCGTCTTGAGCGTGAATTGATTCACAACGTAGCATTGCGTGTAGAAGACACTGAGTCTCCTGACAAATTTAAAGTATCAGGCCGTGGTGAGCTTCATTTATCAGTACTTATCGAAAACATGCGCCGTGAAGGTTTTGAGCTAGGTGTTTCTGGCCCAGAAGTTATCGTTAAAGAAGTTGATGGTAAGCTACAAGAGCCGTATGAAAACGTTGTCTTCGATATCGAAGAAGAGCATCAAGGTTCTATCATGGAGCAAGTTGGTCTACGCAAAGGCGAGATGACTAATATGGAGTTGGACGGTAAAGGCCGTATGCGTATCGAGGCGACCATACCAGCGCGTGGCTTGATCGGTTTCCGTTCTGAGTTCCTAACCCTGACTTCAGGTAGTGGTATCATGACCTCGAGCTTCTCACATTACGGTCCACAGAAGATCGGTGATGTTGGTGGTCGTTCTAACGGCGTATTGGTTTCTATGGCAAATGGTACTTGCCTAGGTTTTGCTCTATTTAACCTACAGAAACGTGGTAAGTTGTTTGCTGAGCCACAGCTTGAAGTTTATGAAGGTATGATTGTTGGTCTTAACTCTCGTAACGATGATATGACTGTTAACCCAACGACTGCTAAACAGCTAACCAACGTACGTGCTAGTGGTACTGACGAAGCATTGACGTTGACGCCAGCAGTGAAATTCACTCTTGAGCAAGCGCTTGAATTTATTCAAGACGATGAGCTAGTCGAAGTAACGCCAAAAGCGGTACGTATTCGTAAGCGCTACTTGACTGAAAGTGAGCGTAAGCGTCATGGCCGTGGTAAGAAAGGTGCTTAATATCAATCAGTGAGTTACTTAGTAATTCATAATATTGATGTTTGACGCGAACACTTAGTGTCAGTAGTTTCTACGGGCACTGAGTGATTCAAAAATGAGCAGTATAAGGTGAACTATTAGTGGTTCACTTTATACTGCTTTTTTTTGTGTTGTAATCTTGAAAAAATACAGACAGAATGAATAGTGGCATTAATGTATTCAATTGTCAGCATAAAAGCTAGATGTGACACTAATTATATAAATATCTATTTGTTTATAGATAAATTTTGAGGAAAAAACAATGAGTATGGTTTCAGAGTTTAAAGAGTTCGCTGTCAAAGGTAACGTGATGGATTTGGCAGTCGGTGTCATCATCGGCGGGGCTTTTGCCACCATCACAAAATCTTTGGTAGATGATATTATTATGCCGATTGTCGCTTTTATTTTTGGTGGCGAGATTAATTTTGAGAATATGTTCTTAGTTTTAGGCGATGCACCTGATGGTATTGCTATGACTTATGATGCGCTTAAAGAAGCAGGTGTACCTGTATTGGCTTACGGTAGTTTTATTACCGTACTTATTAACTTTCTAATCTTAGCTTTCATCATCTTTATGATGGTTAGAGGTGTTAATAAAATGCGCCGTGCTGAAGAAGTAGAGGAAGTTATAGAAGAAGCAGTAGAAGAGCCAACAGAGGAAGTGAAGTTGCTGCGTGAAATCAGTGCAAAATTAAGTAATACTAGTATTACGAAATAAATTATCAATTATTCAACAATAAAAAAGGCTAACTTCTCGTTAGCCTTTTTGCTATGAAATAGTCACAGTCATTTTTTATAAACTATTTGATGCGCCTACTAAAAGCAAATGGTTATGGAGTGACCACTACATAGTCATTAGTATTAATCAGAATCTCTGATGGTTGATCGACAACGATACGTACCACGTTATTATCAACAACTTGAGATTTGTAATAATTGTCTTCTGCAACTGTACAGCCTAAACAACGTCCCATCGCATCCCAAGGTTCAACAAATAGCTTCTGCTGTGCTTGATCTGCATTACCACCAATAAGTGAGAAAGGTAGGCTTACGATATAAGCTGCCGTACCAGCTACAGCATTCACAAGTTGCAATGGTTTACCAACAATCGTATCAACTACTATCGTTTCGTATGAAGGCCCGAAATCAGTTTCATCAATTTCTATAGCTGCAAAAGTAGGCTGAATAGTCGCAGCTACCAATCCTAAAATTGCCAATGCAGTAAAAAATCTCTGCTTAACTGTGCGTTGAGTTTTTGCTTTAACAGTCATAACGATATCCTGAAACTCATAATAGTATGATTAATGGCTGCTGCTATTTCCACACAGAAATCTTGCGGCAACAATAGTTAGGCTAAATATTACAGAAAAATAAATGATACGCACTATTTATGTAAGCGCTAGCACTATTAAAGCAAGATGCGCGCTAATAAGCAACAAAAATGAGAATAATCTAGTGATAGCTTTAGCAATATATAATACTTTTAAAAATAAATACTCTGTCTAGATATTAGCCTCATTTAATCTAAATATACCTCAAGCAAACAGGTATCAGTTATTAACTATTTTAACGGCTGACAATTTGGACAATAAACACTGGCTCTACCAGTAAGCTTGATGTTCTCTAGCGTCGTGCTGCAATGTAGGCAGCTTTCGCCTTGTCTACCATACACATTTAAGGTTTGCTGAAAGTAACCAGTCTGACCACTGGCTACTGTGAAATCTCGTAGTGTTGATCCGCCCAATTTTATCGCTTTCTTTAAAATTTCTTTAATATGATTAACTAAAATAACAGTCTGATCGTATGAAATTTGATTGGCTGGTGTAGCAGGGTGGATTCCGGACAAGTACAGACTTTCAGTCGCATAGATATTGCCAACACCGACCACGACTTCTTGTTCCATAATGACAGATTTAATCACTCGGGTAATAGGTTTTAGTCGCTTATTCGTTTTAGTATCATCTGACGATGACTCATTGCTATCCTGGCTAGATAAATCTATACGCTGGATTAAGCTGTACAAATAGTCTGCGGTAAAATCTTTTGAAAGCGGCTCAGGACCTAGATGATCTAGTAGTTTACTACCGTAATTCTTATGCCATAGTACTGAACCAAAACGTCTTGGATCATAGTAGTGTAGCTGAGACTTTTTATTATCAGTATCATTAAAAATGACGACCAGATGATCATGTTTGCGCTTATCAGTACCATAGCTATGCTGTTGTAAGCTACCTGACATTCCTAAGTGAATAAGAAGCTGACGTGGTTCAACTTTGCTGGCTGACATGGAAGCGTTATTCTGTGCATCTACTGGCAGAAAATTAAGAATCAGATACTTTGCTCGGCGCTCAACACTCTCTAACGTGTAATGAATTAGATCGTCTAAGTTATCTGGCATCATCCATCGCAGCTTTGGCTGAAATACTTTAACATCAACTACTTGTTGCCCCAATAATGGAGCAAGACTGGCTTTAGTGGTTTCTACTTCAGGTAATTCAGGCATAGTATTTTTTGACAACTCTATTGTGGAATAAACAACGACTGGCTTAAGGTTTTATTTACACGACTGCACGGCGCGCGTGCAAAATACCATGTTGCTGCTCTAATTTTGCGAGCAACTTAGACAGATGTGCCAAGCCTGAAACTTCAATATGGAACTTTAAAAAAGCAATATTGTCGTCATTGCTTAACGTTTGAACTTGGCGAATATTGACGTTTTCTTTATCAATTATCTGTGTCAAATCACGTAGCAAACCGCGTCGGTCATATGCTTCGACATGAATATCAACGGGCTGATAACGACCCGTCTGCACTTGCCACGCGGCTTCTATCTTGCGCTCAGGGTCACGCTCGACCAGACGTAAGTACTCTGGGCAGCCTCGATTATGCACGCTAACGCCACGCGATAAAGTGATGTAGCCAGCTATCGGTTCGCCATGCACAGGGTGGCAACAACCTGCCAAATTGATTTCAATATTATCCAAACCATCGATATGGATTTTATACGCATCGAGCTTACCTGTATCTCGGTTATCTACATGCGGTACAAAGCTCTCGGGTGGTATCTCAGGCTCTAGATGCAACTGACGAGAAATATGACTGGTCAACTGATTCAGGCCAATATCACCTGTCACCAGACCCACGATAATATCGTCGGTCGTATTGACATGAAAATGCTGAATATAGTCGTTTAGATCAATACTGTTAGGGTGAACAGATAGGCGCTCAAGCTCTTTACTGAGCATTTGGCGACCTATTTCAATATTCTTATCACGGTCTTGCTTATTAAACCATTGGCGCAGTTTTGAACGGGCCCGATTGGTATGGATATAACCTAGCGATGCTACTAACCAATCACGATTGGGCTCACGCGACGCCTTAGTGATAATCTCAACTTGCTCACCTGTTTTTAACTGATACGTCAGTGGCACATAGCGCTGATTGACACGGGCAGCCTGCGCACGGTTGCCAACTTGAGTATGCACATAGTAGGCAAAATCGAGAACGGTCGCGCCTTTTGGTAGCTCAGTAATATCACCGTCACGGCTAAAGATATAAATACGTTCTAGCTCATCAAAATCAACAAGTTGTTCTTCTTCGTCAAACTCGATATCGTCTATCTCTTCGCCCGCTACCACAGCTGAGCGTGGCTGATTACGTGTCTCATTATTAATAGATAATAATTGGCGTAGTGAGCTGATTCTTTGATTCAGATAATTGTCTTTTTTGTTCTTTAGTCCTTCTTTGTAATTAACGTGCGCACACATGCCAAGCTCTGCCTCAAAGTGCATCTCATGAGTACGAATTTGGACTTCCAGTGACTTGTTTTCTGCGATTACAGCCGTATGTAGTGAGCGATAGCCATTAGATTTAGGGTTAGTAATATAATCGTCAAACTGCTCAGGAATATAACGCCATAAGCCATGTACTAGGCCTAAAACATGATAGCAGTCAGAAGGGCTATTGACCAAGACGCGCAAGGCACGAATGTCATAAAGCTGATCGAAAGATAAGCCTTTGAGCTTCATTTTTCGATAAATAGAGTAGATATGTTTGACGCGCCCAGATACTTCGCCTTCGATACTGGCGTCTGCTAATGATTCATTTAATTTGTCTTGTACGCGCTGAATATAGGACTCACGTTCGCTACGTTTTTCTGACAGCAGCTTAGCAATTTCTTTATAGCGATCAGGCGCAAGATAACGGAAAGCTAAGTCTTCGAGCTCCCATTTCAGCTGTGCAATACCTAAGCGATGGGCTAATGGCGCATAAATAGTCATGACTTCACGTGCGACACGCGTTTGACGTTCTTGATTAGAAAAAGTCAATTCACGCATGGCGAAAGTACGTTCAGCCAATTTGATGAGTACCACGCGCACATCGTTAGTAACAGAGATGAGCATGCTATAAATATTTGATAGCTGATCACGTTGATTATTGACGAAATGGTCTTCTAAGCGCTTGTTGCTCTCAATAATCTCCGACAGCTTACCCATTGCAAGGGTATCTTTAACAAGCGTCAAAATATCTGGACCAAAGTTTTTTTCAACTTCAGCGAGACTAATAATTGATTTGCGCGCACTGCGATACAGCATGGCCGCGACCAATGCGTCTTCATCTTGATAAAGATAGGTCAAAATATCAGTCATACCAATACCTGTCACATAGGCACCTGAACGCTCAGATTCACTGGTATTCATATGACTGCGAATAAACTCGCAAGCTGCACTTAGGTTGGGTACTGACTCTTGTCCAATACGTTTGGCCACATTATCTAGCCAAGTAGGTACGTCGATATTGGCTTGGTCTAAGTCGACCGCCTCAAGCTCTTTGTTTGATAGCGTATTGGTATCATCTAAATACTCGTCTTCAGTATGAGGGTCATGCAAATGATAAGTGTGTGCGGCTGAGCGATCAAAAGTAGTATGTAGCTTGTGGGTTGCCAACTGGTATTTGATGTCGAGGGGAATTTGAGCATAACTATTGGCTGACTGGTGAGAGCGTTGGCTCGCCACCAGTTGCGCCGCAAGTGTTGCACTATCGGCCTGCGTGGTTTGTCCATCCACCAGCGGTAATCCTTCACGAATTTTTACCATAGCCGACTCCTCTTAGCTATTTTGAATTGATTATAACCTCATCTACTATGCACACACTCTGAATTAACGATCCATAAAGTGTCAGCTATAAACCAATACAACTGCTAAAAATGTTATTTTTAGCAGCTATAAAATGCGCGTAAAATATATAAAGCTATGAGTGCAAATGCTTGCTATGTAGCGATTGGAAACATCATCAAAAACATAGGAAGATTGTTTACTATTATCTCATTTTAAAGTGACAAATCAAGCGAGCCTCTGTATGGCTGTGGTCAATTACGCTAAATAATGGCTATTTATTAGCACAAACTTATCAAAGCTTTGGGTTAACTTAGATAATTGTAATAACGCTTAATTGTCTCTTTAATTAGGTTTAACTATCAGTTGTTATTAACTATTAATCATTTTTGAAGATTAATAGTGTTAAACCGCTACTTTTTCAAAGCGAGCGATAGATTCAACGTGACCCGTATGACAGAACATATCCATCACGCCAGCATGAGTCAGACGATAGCCTTGTTCTAACAATGCTTTTGTATCACGGGCAAGGGTCGCTGGATTACAAGAGACATAAACAATGCGCTCAGCATTAAATTTTGGCAAATATTGCATAATCTCCCAAGCACCAGAGCGCGGTGGATCAATCAAAAGTGCATCA
The DNA here is from genome assembly GCF_014770435.1 of Psychrobacter sp. 28M-43. Classification (NCBI taxonomy): domain Bacteria; kingdom Pseudomonadati; phylum Pseudomonadota; class Gammaproteobacteria; order Moraxellales; family Moraxellaceae; genus Psychrobacter; species Psychrobacter noctis. The sequence goes on from NZ_CP061739.1 coordinate 487,940, forward strand.
AAACCTTGGTTGGCCCATGGCTTATCAGTACAGTCTTGAGTTAAATCTTGACTATAAAACTCAGTATTGTTGATACCGTTGCGACGAGCGTTGTCAGCAGCACGTGCGGTCATGGCCTCACTGCCTTCGACACCGACTACTGAGCCTGTCTCGCCAACGAGACGCGCTAGTGGCAAACTAAAGTTACCCAAACCACTGAATAAATCTAGTACGCGTTCGCCTGCTTTTAAGTCCAACAAGTCACAGGCAAGCTTGGTCATCTGACGGTTTACGGATAAATTTACTTGAGTAAAGTCAGTAGGGATAAATTCAAAAGTCAGATCATACTCTGGCAATTGATAGTATAAACGACCAAATTGCTCGCTCAAATCATCAGCGTCTGTCAACGCAATACGTTGGATGCTATCAACACCTTTCGACTGCAAATATAGCTGCCAATTACGCGCCGCGAAAAACACTTTTAGTTTGTCTATATCAGCGTCTGACAACGGTTCTAAATTACGTACGATGAGCGCAACTGGCTGATTGCCATCAGGTAGTTCTGGCAGTTGCTCACCCATTGCAAGCTCAAGCTGAGCAATCTTGTCACGGCTCTCTAAAGTGCTAATAAGCGTTTTTAGGTTTTCAATCTCGAAACCAATACGCGGATCTAAGATATGACACTCATTTAGCTCTGCTAAGAAGTTACTTGAACGCTCGCGGAAGCCGACAAGCGCGGTTTCTTTTTTGACAACATAGCGCACGCCCAAACGTGCTTTGGTACGATAACCAAGACGATCACCAACCACAGGGGCCAGCCAATTGTCAGGTTCTGCATTGGCTTGATGCATTAGCATTTCAGCCAGTACTGACTGTTTAAAGTTTATTTGACCATCTGGCTGCCAGTGCTGCAAGTTACAACCGCCGCAAGTACCGAAATGCGGGCAGGGTGGTACAGCACGTTCAGGGTTTGGGTTGGCGGTAATACTAATGGCATCGCCTTCTTCAAAGCTAGCACGGCTGTTGGTTATTTTTACTAAGGCGCTTTCACCTGGTAGAGCAAAGCTAACAAAGATTTTTTTGCCGTGCTTATCTTCAGCATGACCTTCCGCAACATCAAAACCATTACCATAGACAGCAACACCGCGACCATCATGTGACAAGCCATCAATATTAAATGGAATTGGCTCTGCGTCTTTTAGGCGACGACGTGTCTTTGATGATGGCTTTGATTTTTTCTTACTCGGCGGAATGACAATCGTTTGGGTGTCGTTTGTTTGAGCTTCATTCGTTTGAGCGTTACTGTTTTGCGCTGCCATATCAGATGCTGTAGATGTTTTTGAATCGGTGGGTTGCATAAACCTGCCTTAATAATAAATAACTAGAAGAGGGGAATAAAAACTACTAATAATGCGAATTCTATAATTCAGGTGCCGATGACCAGTCAGCGATAAACTCTTGATGTCGCGGACTACCGTCAGCTTGGGTATACTTTGCTAGATAGTCATAGCTCTGCTGCTGCCAAGCATCAAAATCTTGTGAAGACAATTGTCCTGTTAGACGTAACCAGCGTAAATAAATAAGCCAAGTGTTCATAACATCAGACTCACAGTATATAGATAGGGTCTGCCAGTCACCGCTACTAACAAGCGCACCGACCATGCTGCCATCTACATCAGTTTTACCGGGTAATCCGTACAAACTTGCGACGATATCCATCGCTTCGCGGCGGCTAGCACCGTACTGGCTAAACCGATCCATCAAGTCTAGATGACGCGTATGAAAGCGATTAACATAATTATCAAAGCGCATGTTTTTAATACGTTCGCCTTCTTCGAACAGCCATGGTGCTGACAAATCATATTGCATGGCACGATATATCAGTACAGGTATGTCAAAGCCCGAGCCATTCCAACTAATAAGTTGCGGCAATGTCTCAATGTCGTTAAATGCTCTAAAGAATTTGGCTAGGATTTCTTTTTCACTAAATTTATCGGCAGTCAAAGAAAATAGCGATAACTTACCATCTTTGATATACAGAGCTGAGATACAGACGATACGCTGTAGTGGCAAGCGCATGAAATCATGCCCTGCCTCTTGTGTACGTATCGCTGTCAGCGCACTTAACGCATCCGCATCATTAAGATCGGCCAATTGCGGATAAATACGGCGTGCTGCATCGACATCGGCGACAGTCTCGATATCGAAAACTAATATAGGGTCGGATGGTAGCGCTTGTGACATAGATAATCCTGACTATTTATGAGCTTATAGTTAATTCATTGTAAAAGAATGACAGCGCTAACCTAGCTTGAAGTATTACATCTGCACTTGGCTGCTCTGCACTTCTTTTAAATTAACGGTACTAAATGGTATTTCTTATGCATTAATTAACTTCTGCGCTGCTGTTATCCGTATTGCTATCGTCAACGTTATATAAACCCGTTGATAAATAACGATCGCCTCTATCGCAGACGATGAAAGCAATAACAGCATTAGGATTTTCTTTTGCCACTTGGGTCGCTGCCCATGCAGCTGCGCCCGAAGATACCCCAGCAAAAATACCTTCAGTTTTCGCCAATTTACGCATATATACTTCGGCAATACGCTGATCGATATCCATCACTTCATCAATCAAGTCTGCATCAAAAATACCTGGCATATAAGCCGCTGGCCAACGGCGAATACCAGCAATCGAAGCTTCTTCGTCAGGCTGTAGTCCGATGATTTTGACGTCTGGATTTTGCTCTTTTAAGTAACGTGATACACCAGTAATCGTACCTGTCGTGCCCATTGAACTTATAAAATGCGTAATTTTACCTTCTGTCTGTGCCCATAGCTCAGGGCCTGTAGTCAGGTAATGTGCTTGACTATTATCAGGATTATTAAACTGATCCAATACAACCCCTTTGCCCTCTGCTTGCATCTGTAATGCCAAATCACGCGCAGCTTCCATACCTTCGTCTACTTCAATCAGCGTTGCGCCATAAGCAATCATGGCATCTTTACGTTCTTGGGTAGAGTTGGTTGGCATCAGCAACGTTATCGGGTAGCCACGCATCGCAGCGACCATGGCCAATGCAATACCAGTATTGCCACTAGTGGCTTCAATCAACATATCGCCAGGCTTAATGTCACCGCGTTGTTCTGCTTGATAAATCATATTAAAAGCAGGACGATCCTTTACAGAACCCGCTGGATTATTACCTTCAAGCTTAGCTAATACTGTGGCGCCATTGGCAATGTGCTCTTGCTCAGGCAGACGTTGAAGTTTTACCAGTGGCGTTTGACCAACGCAATCAGCGAGGGTAGTGATTTGAGTAATAAAGTTAGCATTTGACATGGCCGTAGTGGACATAAAGTATCCTTTTCTATTTTTTGAATATGTTTTTAATGGCTTATTTTTGATGGAAGCACTGTTTTTATTGTTTGATCATAATTTTAGACAGTCGCTTGGGTTATAGGTTTACGGTGATAAGCGAGCTAAAAACGAAAGGCATTAGAGTGCGCTCTCATATGTTATGACTATGAGCGATATATTGTGGTAAATAAAAAGTGGCTTTATTATATCATTTTGTTTTCAGCTGCGCTTATCGCATCAAGGATTAATAGTCACTGTATCAGGTCAATGTTAATGTTACGTTGAAGGTTGCAAAAATGGGACTGTTCGCTTAAAGCCATATTTTCTTTGACACAGAGTGGTTGGTACTCTAATTATAACGTTATTCATCCCATGGAATGCCTAACCAGAACTTAGAGAATCCTGTTAAGATAATCTTGAGCTGTATAGTAGTTGCCTCGTCAAAATCAGTTACTTTATTAACGATTAATAGCTTCATTAAAAATAGCGCCTTACCCAGATGCTCTGATACGACACGCTACAAGTATCACGAATACTGACATTATTACGAAAATTCACGGCAAGAACCTTAGTAGAGAGTAGACCTAGCATGGCATATAAAAAACGTTTCGATACCAGTAGTGCTTATGGTCAGCTGATCATACTGGTGTTTTTGCCTATCTGTGTGTTGGCAGCAGTAGGCGGCATTTTGGTATTTCACGAAACCATGCGTGCAAGCGACTCGGAGCAAGAAGTATTGGCCGAAGCGGTACTTATTCGCTACACACCAGTCATAGCTGAACTGATTCCTGAGCTGCTAGAACAAGAGCGCCAACAAGTAGGGAGTAGTGCTGAGAGGACCCAGCAAGCGGCGATGACGACGCTAGAGGGTATCCAAGATAAGCTTGGACGTATGCAGTCCGAGCAGCATGTACAGCGCATTGCTATTATTAATGAAGGCAATCAAATATTAGCAACAGTCGGTTATGGCCTCAATGAAGAATGGCCGCTAATCAGTGATTCCGCAAGCTTTTTGTCACAACGCCCAACGCCTGTAGGCACAGCGTATGGCAGTGTATTGGGAGAATTTGAAGGGCAAACGTTGTGGCTGCTCGTCGATATGGATAATGAGCCGCTCTATATTGCACGCTACCGTATTGCGATGGCGTTAGTGATTACTGGTTTATTTACTATCCTGATTCTACTACTGAGCCTAAATATCTATTCGAAACGTTGGATTGCCCCTATTTATGAGCTGCGTTTGCAGTTGCAACGTACCCATGTCGATAATTTATACCAACCTGTACCCGTTGAGTCAGATGGTGAACTGAATCTATTACAGCAAGATTTAGTCAGAACGTTACGCCGCTTACATAGAAGCTTTCAAGAGCTCAAAGACCATGCCGAACAAACTGAAGATGATTTACGGTTGGCATTTGATGAGATGGAGATGCAAAACATCTCTATTCGAAATGCACGTGATGCAGCGATTTCAACCAGCCAAGCAAAATCTGCGTTTTTAGCCAATATCAGTCATGAATTGCGTACACCATTGAACAGTATCGATGGCTTTATTAATTTGCTGGCACGTCATGGCGAGCTTAATCCTGAGCAGGATTTGTATGTACAGACCATACGTAAGTCATCAGCCCATTTGCTTGCTTTGGTAAATGATGTCTTAGATTTTTCTAAAATTGAGGCAGGCAAGCTGGTATTGGATCGCCATGAGTTCGATCTCTATGACACCATTTATGATGTAGTCGATATGCTATCTCCTGTCTCTGCGGAGAAGGGTTTACGCATGGCGGTGCTGTTTTACAATGATGTGCCGATGCGTATCAATGGCGATGCGTTACGTCTTAAACAAGTATTGACCAATATCGTTGGTAATGCCATTAAGTTTACGGATAGTGGTGATGTGGTGGTGCGTGTGAGCTTAGATGACCACCGTGATAATTATCTGATGATTAGTGTGCAAGATAGCGGCAAAGGTATTTCTCTTGCAGATCAGAAAATGCTGTTCCAAAGCTTTAGCCAAGGCGATCCATCAATCACGCGTCAGTATGGCGGTACAGGGTTGGGTCTGGTCATTTCCAAACAGTTAACGCGCTTGATGGGTGGTGATATTGGATTTCATGATAATGCTCAAGAAAATATTGCCAACCAAGGTGCGACATTTTGGTTTCGCATGCCGGCCCATGTCGATGTGCTAGAGGCAGCCACAGGGCAGACGATTGAATTACCAGTATTAGCGCCACTGGCAAGCGAGACCGATGAGTTTAATGTACTGGTTTGGATCAATCATACTGCTTCGATACAAGTACTAAAGGCCAGCTTACAGTATTTACCAATTAAGTTGACTCAAGCAAACTCATTACCGGGTGTACTGGAGTCACTAAAAGAGCACGGCAACTATTGGGATTGGGTCATCGTTGATGATGACACGCAAGACGATATGATGGCGCTCCTTAAGCAAATTCGTCTGCATTATCAAGGTAAGCTTGCTGTGTTTGGCTATCAAGTGGCGGCCGATCAAGCACTACTCAACCGCTATCATGCCAATATATTGTATGAACCATTAGACAAAAGACAGCTGTATGCGATGCTCGATACTCAAAGCCGTAGTACGCCGCAAAGCCTGCAGGAACCACGTTGGAAAGGGGTCACAGTGCTGGCAGTTGATGACCATTTGCCTAATTTATTAGTGCTTGATGCTTTATTGAGCGAGCTGGGTATTCAGGTAGTCACGGCGAGCAGTGGGTTTGATGCTATCGAGATTATCAGTAAACAGCAAACCAAAAACATCAAAACTGCCAAGAGCGATAAGCAAAGCCTATCGAATAAAACGCAACTCTCTAAAGCAGAAACACGTGATGAAATAAATAAGAAAACAAATAGCGCGTTCTATCATGAGGACACGAGCGCTGACGATAAGGCGGCTACTCAAGACAAAGACAATATTGATTTGATATTTATGGATATTCAAATGCCGCGTATGTCAGGTCATGAGGCGGCTAAGCAGATTCGAAATATCGAAAATGCGGATAGTCGTATCCCTATTATCGCTCTGACAGCTCACGGGTTAGCAGATGAACGTGACAAACTTATAGCCAGCGGTATCAATGACTATGTCGGCAAACCTATTAGCCAACCTCAGTTATTACAGGTGCTACAGAAATGGCTTGGTCGCAAGAGTACGACACCACAATTGACCGCGCTGCCTGATACAGATTTGCAGAGCTTTGGTTTACAACATTCTGATTTGCAGAGTGATAATTTACAAGATGCTAATGTACAAGGTGCTAACGTAAAGGGTACCGACTCATCAGAGGCTGAGCTAACTACTATTGACTCACTGCGTGGTTACTCAATTAACGATAATGATTTATCGAACGACTTGCTCTCTAACAAGGTAAATAATAAAGAGTCTCAAGCCAGTTCAGGTATGTCTTCAGATGACTCAACCGCTACTTATCCAATAATAAGAGGAGACGGGGTAGATCGTAACAGCACTTCTGTCAGTAGCGAGCCAAAAATTACCCGTCCACTATCCCTGAAAAAAATCCGTGATGACTATCTGCGCGATAGTCAGCCTCGTGAAGGCTATAGACGAGATACTGCGCGTGATATTCAGCCGCGCTATGAAAGCTTACGTCTACAAAAACAAGGTCAGTCGCCACTACTACAATCACCAACAAAATCTATCGACAACTCTCCAGATAGAAGCATTCAAGACAGTAGTTCTCAAGATGGGACAGCTAACGCTAACTCAGCTTTACACGAGCAAATCAATAATGACCTTAGTAACAACAATATAAGCAAAAGTGATACCTCAAACATTTTGGATTGGCAAGATGCACTCACTCGTTCAGCGAACAAACCTGAATTGGCGGCCAAGCTGATTATCATGATGATCGATACTATCAATGATGAAAAACAGGCGCTTATTCAGGCATGGGAAGCGCATGACCGTAATATGTTGGCACAAATTGCCCATCGTATATTGGGTGGGAGTCGATATACAGGTGTACCGCAACTGCGTCAGGCTAGCCAAGATTTGGAAGATAAGTGCTTGCTGAATGTACAGCATACGACACCTGTGCAGTTTGCAATGATTGAGCCCTATTATGAGGCATTGTTAACGGCGCTAGACAACCTGCAAAAGGTAGATTTATCTTCTTATCCTCAGCTTAACTATCATCGCTTGAGCGAAAATGACATGACGTGGAAAATGATATAAGTTGAGGGTAAGGTAAAGCAGTCAGAATCATTCAGGTTCAGAGAGCGATAAGTAACCTCGTTAAATTTGCTTATCGCTATCAGCTAGACAGTCTGTGTCTGCTGTATATGTAACTGACTATAGTATCGTGGCAGTCAGTTATTACTACGGTACAACAAAGACAAGCCTGCTAATATTGTGAATATTAGAACCATATTTGTTTTATTCATTAATAAGGATTGTTATGAACGCGATTGCAAGTTATCAGTATGAGACCTTACAAGTTAGTATTACAGACAACATACTGACGGTTACCTTAAATCGTCCACATAAAAAAAATGCCATGAGCTTTCAGGTAATCAATGAGTTGATTAAGCTGGCAGGTCGTATTAGCAAGGACAGAACCATACGCGCTGTCATTCTAAATGGGGCAGAAGGAACGTTTTGCGCAGGGATTGATTTAGGAGACTTAAATCATCCAAAGAACACAGCATTTGCGCTTTGGGAGCTGATTAAGCCATGGCAAAGTGCGTTCCAACGGGTGTGCTTGGTATGGCGTGATCTACCAGTACCTGTCATAGCGGTGTTAGAGGGATACTGTATCGGCGCTGGGTTACAGTTGGCGTTGGCTTGTGACATACGTGTCAGTCACCCTGATTGTCAGTTATCTATTATGGAAGCTAAATGGGGGTTAGTGCCAGACATGGGGCTGACCCAATCAGCATTTGGGGTCCTACGAGAAGATACTCTAAAAGAGCTCGCCATGAGCGCTCGTATCATCGATGCTAATGAAGGCAAAGAGTTAGGCTTGATTAGTCATTGTAGTGAAGCGCCTCTTGAACAAGCACAAAAACTTGCTGCCGAATTCGCAGAGCGCTCTCCTGATGCGGTACTAGCAAGTAAACGCGTGATAAATGCGATGTATGATCAACCTGCCAAGACTTTGTATAAAGAAAAAGCATGGCAGCTTAAAATGATGCTTGGTCGTAATCGTAAGCTTGCCCTCAGAAAAGCCAAGCAGGCCAGCACCTTATTTGGCAAACGTCAATTCCGTTAAATTTTTTCCACTAGCAACTTTGCTAGTTCTGTTTTTTATTTGACTCGCTTTAATAGAAGAGGTTGCTACCTAAGAAAACCAGACATATTTTGATAAGTTCTTTTGACAAGTTTAATTATTAGCGGTTGTTTCGCTATTATCTTATAGCCATTGAAATGCAAGCAGATAGCACGATATAGCATTGTCTGCTTGCACCGATGTGGGTAAAGATGCACTATTGTTGTTAAAGGTATCTGTTTTGATTACTGGATAAGCCAGTAAAATGACGAAAGCCTACCTAACAACACGTGCAAGTAATTAAATGTCGAAAAATAAAATATCAAAAATAATAGCCACTATATAAAACGGTCTAAATATGTCTGCTTCAAAACCCTCCCTTCCAAACAAACCTATCGCTTCTGAGCGAGTGCGCTCTGCTGATTTGCCTGTTGCATGGATTATGATGCTTGGGCTGATGGTTGCGGTAGGCCCATTATCAATTGATATGTATCTGCCAGCATTGCCATCGATGGCCGATGATTTCGGTGTTTCAACGGCCTTTATGGCCAACTCTGTCCCTGCATACTTTTTAGGCTTGGTATTTGGACAGCTATTTTACGGACCATTCAGTGATCGTGTCGGCCGTGTCAAACCTTTATATATAGGTATGACGCTGTATGTTATCGCTTCTATCCTTTGTGCGACTACTGATAATGAGTACGTACTGTTTGCAGGCCGTACTTTACAAGCATTGGGCGCGTGCGTCGGTGCAGTAGTTACTCGTGCAGCAATTCGAGATCGCCTCACTGCCAAACAAACGGCAAAAGCTTTTTCCATCATGATTTTAGTGATGGGCTTAGCACCCATATTAGCACCATCGCTTGGCGCGCTATTCTTACAGTTTTTTGATTGGCACTCTATCTTTTGGTTCTTAGCCGCATTTGGCGCTCTAAACTTGCTACTTACCAAGTTTTTCTTTTTCGAAACTTTGACCGAAGAAAATCGTAACGTACGTCCTGCAAGGGAAGTGCTCAGTCAATATTGGGACTTATTAAAAGACCCGACTTTTAACTATCCAGCAATTGGTGGCGGATTGTTAATGGGAGCGATGTTTGTCTATATCAGCTCGGCTTCAGAGCTAATCATGGATACTTATGGCGTCTCAGCAACACATTTCGCTTGGTTGTTCGGAATGAATGCGGCGGGTTTCGTAGGTTTGACTCAGTTAAACCAATGGCTTACCAATCGCTTTCGAATACTAAGTATTTTACGCTTTGGGGCGATGATGCAGGTTATCTCTGCGGGTTTGCTATTCGTGATTGGTTTACTTTTAGGGACAGATGCTTGGTTGCCACTGGTGCTGGCTTGTATTTTCTTTTGTATCGCAGGATTAGGTCTGACCCAGCCCAATGCTTCTGCAATTGCGCTCGCTTTTCAGAAACGCCGTGCTGGTATGGCAAGCGCACTACAAGGCTCGCTAATGTTTTCAGTCGGTATCTTTGGCGGTTTGTTATTGAACTTGTTTCCAGTCAACCCTGTCCTCAAGGTCGGTATTGCCCTGTTTTCACTAATGAGTTTCGGTTCTTTCCTGATTTGGAAAATTGATCGTAACCTTAATTTGGACGACGCAGAGTAACAGCGTCTCTATTTTAAGTTAACTGTATTTTAAAAAAGCACTCATATGTTCACAGCGTATGAGTGCTTTTTTGTGCGCTCTATTTATTTTTATTCAGAGCAAAATTAGATTTTATAGACATTTTATATGATGGAATTTATTGATTATAAACGAGTATATATTATTTATGGTTATATGCAGCCTTTGCTATATATAGCTTACCTTAAATAATGTCCAAACATAATTATTGCAAACGTAAAATTAGGTAAGTATTATCTAACGTAACTTTCTGTAAGTGAATATGTATATACATTGCTAAACCTTGCTAGATTGTCATTCATTAAAATGTAAAACAACGTGAAGTTTCAAGGATAGATTATGATGCAGTTATATCGAGCGTTACCGATTCTTTTGGGTATTGGCCTATTCGGCTGCGGTAATTCTACTACTCAAGAAAGTGTAAGCACACCAGTAAAGGAAGACACAGATAGCTTTGTAAGTAATTTGCCTGATACGGCTCCAGTTATTAAGGTCGGTACTGAAGCTAATTATGCTCCTTATGAATTTAAAGATGAATATGGAAATGTAACAGGCTTCGATATAGAACTGATGCAATATATTGGTGAAAATCAAGGTTTTAAAGTTGAAGTTTATAATGATCCTTGGGAAGGATTGTTTGATAACTTGGACAATAAAAGTCGAGACATGGTAGCAGCAGGTCTTACTTACAGTAGCGAGCGTGCTAGCAAATATTTGCTTTCAGATGCTTATGCGCCTCTTCCTACTAGCCTTGTATATTTAGACGAGTCATTAAATATTAAGTCATTAGATGATTTAGGTACTTTAAGAGTAGGTGTATTGACCAGTTCAGAACCTTATGAATACTTCGCACAAGGTAAATATAAATTAGGTTCTTTAGAGCAATATCCGACTACATTTGCAGCGGTAGAAGCGATGGCACAAGACAAGGTCGATGCTGTCGTAGATGATTCTGGTGTACTCCGTTATACATTGAATGATCTACCCAGTTTGCAGCCACAATACTTTGACTATGAAAGCATTAGAGCGGACGGTGCTCGCAAAGTATTTCTAGTAGATAAAGCTCAGCCTGACCTGCTGAAAAAAGTGAATACAGGGTTAAAAGGGTTAAAAGAAGACGGTACTTACGCAAAGTTAACGACTAAATGGTTTGGTACAGATTTGACAAAAGCATCTTTGCAGCAACAGGAAATGTTGCAGTAACCCTAAGCGTAGTAGTTATGGAACGTATTATTTTTAAACAACCATAAATATAAATTTATCTATACATTGAAAGGACTATGCTATGACTATATCAACTCAAAACGGTAACTCGCGTTATCGTGGTTTGATCTTGTCGATTGCTGCCTTCTTGGCATTGATTGGGATACTGCTTGCATTTACGTTTTATACTTCAAGTGTTCTTGAACGCAACACCACATTGGTAAATATATCTAATAAAACAGCTAATAATGCTCAAGCTATCATCAAAGACTTGTTCGACTTACAAGGTAGTATTGGTGAACATATTAATTCTCCTCACCAGAAGCGTGTAAGAGAGAGACTAGACAATAATACCCAAGGTATTGATCAATTGCTTTCTAGTATGCGCGAAGGTTCGGAGTACATTGACGATTCTGGAAATGCTCATAAAATTCCAAGTATTAAAACATCAACTGAATTGGCAGCCTTAGAAAGAGCGCAGCAAGATTGGAGTGAGCTAAAACCACTAATTGCAAATTACCTTGAAGGTGCTGGTGATATTCGGATAGATTCTTCAGACGAGTTGGCATTAGCATATGAACAGGCAAAAACTTCTAGCTTGAGTATGAACGATGCGCTTGATGAGCTGACTAATGAAGTTTACGAAGAAACAAAGCGTCAAGCAACTACCATTCGTCTTATTCAGGTACTTGGTGTTGCCGCTATCTTTACCTACTTCCTAATCTTCGTATTCTTCTTTGTACGTCGTCTACGTGAAACGGATGCTGAAGCACTTGCCGCTCGCCAAGAAACGCAAGAAATTATGGAAACAGTAAACACGGGTCTTTTCCTACTTGATAAGGACTTGAATATTGGTCAACAGCATTCTCGCGCGCTGAACAATATCATCGGCTCTGATAGCTTGGCAGGGGAAAACTTTACCAATGTCTTGCGTGGTCGTATCTCTGATAAAGACCTCAAGACCACACAGCAGTTTATTGAACAGCTCTATAACCCTCGCGTTAAAGAAAAGCTGGTAGATTCACTTAACCCGTTAAACAAGGTCATGCTACATAACTTATCTGACGACAAGAGTCTTGATAATCGCTTCTTGGATTTTAAATTCTCACGTGTTTATGACAATAAAGACATTGCTCGTATCTTGGTCAACGTTAACGATGTATCAGATGCAGTCTACTTAGAACAGCGCCTAGAAAAAGAGCGTTCACAAAACGATATGCAGATTGAGATGTTAACGACTATCTTGAATGTAAATCCAAAGATTATTAATGAGTTTATTGGTAATACCCAAGCGCATATCGAGAAGATGAATAATATCTTGAAAAATCCTGGTAGCTCGCAGTATGAGCTTGAAGGCAAATTGAAAGCTATTTATCGTGAAATGCACAGTTTAAAAGGTGAAGCCTCAGCACTAAAACTACACAGCTTTACTAAGATTGCTTCTGATGCTGAAGACAAGTTGCATGCATTACAAAACCAAGGTCAGTTGTCTGGTAATGATTTCTTACCATTGGCGGTACATTTGGATGACTTACTCAGCTTATCGAACACGATTGCGACGTTGGGTGAGCGTATCAACCGCTCAGCACCGACAGCAGCTAAGTCGTCAACCGTACAAGCACCAGTCGCTACTCAAAATCCAGTAGCAGACCATGCAGCTAGCAATGCTGATTTTGATGGTGGGCTAGATATCGACTTAGACAATGAAGCAGATGACGATTTATTGTCTTTTTACAATGGATTCACAAAAGAGATTGCTGCAAGACAAGGCAAGCGAGTACAGCTAAAAAGTACGACGCTAACCCAAACCAGTATTCCAGCGCATCTTGCAAAGCCAATCAAAGAAATCAGTATCCAGTTGTTACGTAATGCGGTGGTCCATGGTATCGAGTCGCCAAGTGTGCGTCACACTGCTGGCAAAACTGACGTTGGGACCATAGATTTGGAAGTGCAAGACAACGGTTCAAACTTTATGTTGGTTGTGCAAGACGACGGACAAGGCGTCAACTATGACAGCATCCGTAATAAACTGATTCAAGAAGGTCGTTTCGGTACGGAAGAGGCAAATCAGCTTAGTAAAGGTGACTTGCTCAAACAGCTGTTCTCTTCTGGATTCTCTACTAAAGAGCACGCAGATGAAGACGGTGGTCGCGGTGTTGGACTTGATATCATCAAGGCAAAAGTAAAAGAGTATGATGGCAAGCTTAATGTAAATAGCGAGCTAGGTCAGATGACACGGTTTGTCATTACTTTACCTAAAGCTTAATTAAAATAGTAATTATATTGTCAGGGACGACAAGCACTTCATTAAAGGTAGTAGATAAGTTATGCATAAGTTAATGATTGTTGATGATTCAAATATTATTAGAAACCGTATTCAGCGCGCATACGATTCAGGAAAGTTCATGTTGGTTGCGACAGCGACTAGCGGTGTTCAAGCCATCGAAAAGTTTAACGTCCATCGTCCTGATGTGATCACCATGGACCTAACCATGCCACAGATGGATGGGCTAGAGTGTATTGAAAAAATCATCGCGATTGATCCTGAAGTACGCATTTTAGTGGTATCAGCGTTATCTGACAAAGCCACCGGCATTGAAGCACTGTCGTTAGGTGCTAGCGGATTTTTGTGCAAGCCTTTTTCGGAAGAGGAGCTTGTAGAGTCTTTGTATGAGCTGATGCAAGACTAATACCATTCATCGACCAAAGCAGATGTCATTATGAAAGAGCAAAAGCTACAGATTTTTTTAAGTATTATTAGTAATTATTTTGACCAGTTTGGGGGAGAAGAGCTTATTGCTGATACCCCTTACTTACTAGAAAACAAACAGCCAAAAGTCCACGATTATACGGGCGTGATTGGTATATCTGGTGGCCAAAAAGGGGTGGTGTATTTTTCGGCGACGCGTGACTTGCTGTCTTCAATATTAGACAGCATGGGCGAAACCGATAAAAGTGAAGAGAACTATGTAGATCTGGCTGGGGAAGTGGCCAATACAATTGCAGGCAATGCACGCAAAGAGTTTGGCTCAGAGTTTCATATCTCTGTACCATTTGTGTTCAAAGGTGCGCCGCAAAGTATTGTGTTGCCGAACGATGAGCGTTCTTTTATCATCCCCATCACTTGGCATTCTCAAGTAGGCGAGATTGTGGTTTGTTTGCAAGACTAATGCTGCCACGTAATACAGATGGATATTAATATATTATGGTTAAAGTAGAAAAATTGGGTGTGTTTCTAAGCTCGATTAATGCGTTTTTTGCGCAAATCGATGGCTCAGAAGTGTCAATTGATACCCCTTACTTGAACAACAACAAAAGCGCGATTGGCTTTGATTATAGCGGTGTTATCAAGATATCAGGGCCTTTAGAGGGCTGCGTCTATGTCAGTGCACCAAGCGTTATGTTGCGAGAAGTCATCAAAGTGATGGGCGAGCCTGACTCTTCAATCACCATGATGAAAGATTTGTTGGGTGAAATGGCCAATACAATCTCAGGTAATGCTCGTACAGAGTTTGGTTCAGAGTTTATTATCTCTCCGCCGCACATTGTGGAGAGTGCGCCAAGCGTGTCTTATTTGCCTAAAGATCGTCAAAGTTATATCACACCATTTACGTGGCGTGGTTACAAAGCGGTCATCGGTATTTGCATTGCATAAGTTATAGTCAATCCTCTAAACGAGTGATAACTATAAAAGAGCGACAGCATTAACCTTGCTTGAAAGTAGCTATTAAAAAGATAATTATGAAAAAAGCGATGCAATTGCGTCGCTTTTTTTTGTTTTATTATCGCCATATTTTGTTTTTATCTTATTGATACACTACGAATAAACTGCTGGAGATTTCAAGACGTTATGTGATAAAATACAGCGCAGCTATTTTTTATAATTCACTTTATAGTTTAGATTCGGGCATTTGCTTCAATCTAGCGATAGCTTCTTTTTTTAAACCAACCAATGACACACACATCATGGCAAAAAATTGCTGGGTGTTTGGCGACTTGATTAATTTGTGATCTGTTAGTGCTTTACTAATGAAAACTAACCGGTAGCAGATGCGTGTCGCTAAATAGGCTGTTTTTGTGATGTGGAGGCATAACCCAACCAATAGGATATATTCTCATGGCTACAAAGAATCCAACCAAAATCGAAATGCGCGACTTACTACAAGCAGGCGCTCACTTTGGTCACCAAACACGTTTTTGGAACCCAAAAATGGGTCCATACATCTTTGGCGCACGTAACAAAATCCATATCATCAACTTAGAGCACACCGTAAAAGCGTTCAACGAAGCGTTGACTTACGTAAACGGCCTAGCTGCTAAGAAAAACAAAGTATTATTTGTTGGTACTAAACGCGCTGCAAGCGGTATCGTACGTGAGCAAGCAGCTCGCGCTGGCATGCCATACGTTGACCATCGCTGGTTAGGTGGTATGTTGACTAACTGGAAAACTCTACGTCAGTCAATCAACCGTCTAAAAGAGCTAGAAAAGCAAGCAGAAGATGGTACTTTCGCTAAGCTGACTAAGCGTGAAGCGCTAGAGCGTACTCGCGATATGGAAAAACTTGAGCGTTCACTAGGTGGTATCAAAGATATGGGCGGCCTACCTGACGCTATCTTTGTAGTAGACGTAGATCACGAAGCTATCGCTATTAAAGAAGCCAAGAACTTGGGTATCCCAGTTATCGGTATCGTTGATACTAACTCTAGCCCAGACAACGTTGATTACATCATCCCAGCTAACGATGATGCTATCCGTGCTGTGACTTTGTACGTAACTTCTATGGCTGATGCTATCATCGCTGGTAAAGAATACGCACAAACTCAAGCTGGTGGTAAAGCTGAGCAAGCACCTGCTGCAACTGAAGAAGCGCCAGCTGCAGAAGAAGCTGCAGCAACTCCAGCAGAATAAGTAGCTGACTTGAAAAGTTTAACTTTGTAAGGATGTCTTGATAGTGTATCTATCAGCATCCATATAATGTTTTGAACAGCGTATAAGCTCATAATAGGCATGATGTAGTTTTACTCGTCATGCCTTGTTATTGAATAAAGCCTTATTAATAATGCCATTCGTAGAGCGAGTAGCTATTGGGCGAGTATTATCGTTCCTACTGGTCATATCGCTATATTGTAGAGATGTTATTTGTTTGACATCATCTATGGCTATATTAGTAATCGTTCAAAACGAGCTGTCTGCTAGATTTTAAGTAATACTAAGATATCGAATAGAAATACAGCATTTAGAAATATAGCACTCCTATACATAACTATACTAAGGTGACTCTTATGACAGAAGTAAAAGTATCTGCCAAAATGGTAAAAGAATTGCGTGACCGTACTGGTCTTGGCATGATGGAATGTAAAAAAGCGTTAGAAGAATCAAACGGTGATGTTGAAGTTGCCATTGATAACCTACGTAAATCTGGTCAAGCTAAAGCAGCTAAAAAAGCGGGTAACATCGCAGCTGACGGCGCTATCATCATCGCTCAAGGCGAAAACAAAGCATTCTTGTTAGAAGTTAACTGCCAGACTGATTTCGTTGCAAAAGATGACAGCTTCACTGCATTTGCAGAAAAAGTTGCTAACCTTGCATTAGAAAACAACGTAACTGACGTTGCTGCTATCTCTGAATTGTCTTATGGCGAAGGTCAGACTGTTGAAGAAGCACGTGTATCACTAGTACAGAAAATCGGTGAAAACATCCAGATTCGCCGTGTTGAAACTCTTGAAGGTGCTAACATCGCTGCATACCGTCATGGTCTGCGCATCGGTGTAGTTGTATCTTTTGAAGGTGGCGACGCTGACACTGGTAAAAACCTTGCTATGCATATCGCTGCATTCAACCCTGTTGCTGTAGATGACGAAGATGTTGCTGCTGACGTATTGGCACGCGAAAAAGACATCATCGAAGCAAAAGCTCGTGAGTCTGGCAAGCCTGACAATATCGTTGAAAAAATGATCGAAGGTGGCCTACGTAAGTACCTAGACGAAGTAACTTTACTACGTCAGCCATACGTTATGGACAACGACAAGAAAGTTGGCGAAGTCCTAAAAGCTGAAGGCGTAAAAGTACTTGGCTTCAAACGTCTAGAAGTTGGTGAAGGCATCGAGAAGAAGCAAGAAGACTTCGCTGCTGAAGTTGCTGCAACTCAGGCTGCTAACAAGTAAGTACCAAATAATGTTGGATCAGGCTGTGAGTCCTTAATTGTGGCTCATAGTTTGGCTTTATTAATCTTAATGCCTCACGATATAAAGCAGCCAGACATAAAAAGGCCCATTAATTTGTTAATGGGCTTTTTTATGTCTGGCTTTTAGGTAACTGGCTTAGCGTAAAGCTGCATAGGCTGAGTTGGCATAGCTGGCACTATTCACATTGCTGCTGGTGCCATAACTGACATTTTGTAAGCCACTACTTGTACTGGTGCTACTGGTTTGATTGTTAGCACTGATACTCGCACCAAACAGTCCTGCATCGTTCTTATACAAGCTATGATAACGGCTCATCACTCTTTGAACATAGTTGCGTGTTTCTTTGAACGGAGGGATGCCACCATATTTATCGACATTGCCTTCGCCCGCATTGTAGCCTGCGACAGCATGTTCGACATTATTGTTGAAGCGGCGCATAAGCCACGCGATATATTTGGCTGATCCTTCGATATTATCTGCAGGGTTCCAAGGATTGCTGACATTGAAACGGCGCGCAGTCGCTGGCATCAACTGCATAAGGCCTTGTGCGCCTACTGGTGAGCGTGCGTTTGGATTAAAAGCTGATTCGGTATGCATCATCGCTTTCATTAGGGCAGGGTCCACACCGTTGCGCTCAGCGGACGCACGAATGTAGCTGTCGTAAGAGTTGCGACTTCCGCTGTTGCTAGCGGCACTGCTACCATAGCTATCGCTGCTTCCGTCATACATCTTAGAGTCTTTATAATAAGTTACTTTTACTTTTTTCGTAAACTTATCAAAATTTCCACTAGGATTGACGTTGGTCAACAGTACTTGTCCACCTTTGTCTTTATAAATATACATGTTGCCTGCATTGGCAGCGACAGAAAAGGTCGAAAGAGCAATGGCACTTAGTAAAAGGGGAGATAAGCAGCGAGTCATCAAAGTAGCCGTATTTATCATAGTAAAATCACTTTTTATCGAATAACAGCAAATTATTTTGCCTACATATGCGTTGATTTAGGCGCTTAAGCGGTTACTGATTTTGCAGAATTATTTAGCCTACTGTGAGGACAGCAGCTGAGCAATTATCACTTTCAATAAGGAACCACTTGCAATAGATACAAAAAATAATAGTTGCTTACTATAACATATAATAACTTTTTGGCGCATCAGATTGACAAACTAAGTTGTAAAATCAGATTTTTATTATTAAATAATCGTAGATAAATCAATATACTAACTTTTCTAAATGACTTAATGAGCCATTTGTAGTGGGCTTTTTGAGTTTGTAGGTTTAGACAAATAAAGTGTCTCAATTTTTTAAGAAATAATAATGACATTTGAATAGTCGAGGTAATCTTTAATCTGAAATCAACAGTAGATAAGCCTATTAATGGTTAGGTTTTTAAAAATATAAGAATAGTTTAGGTAGACTTTTAGTGATGACTAGATACCGATAACACTGATAAAGATAGGTACCCAAACTGCAGTAACCAACCCATTCACTGCCAAGCCAAATGCGGCATAACGTCCTGCTGTATGACTGATCTGCCATGCCTCTACAGTACCAAACGCATGAGCTGCTAAACCTAGTGCTAGACCTTTGGCACGGTCATCATTGATACCGCGGAACAAAAAGCGAGCGACCGTACCACCTATCAATCCTGAGACGATGATAATTAGGTTAGCCATTGCCAATGGTGCTTTGATTAAATCTGCGACACTCAGGCCAATCGGCGTTGTAACAGAGCGGGTAGCGAAGGCCAATAGGGTCTCATGGCTGAGCGAAAATAAGTAAGCTAATGACATAGGCAGTAATGCGCCAACGACGCTAGCGATAGCGACAATTAAGGTGAGTTTTTTAACTGGTAAGCCTTTGAAATTCATCGCCGCCAATGGCACAGCCAGAAGTACTGTCACATATCCCAACAGATGGTCAAATACAGGTTTTGCCGCGCTGTAATAGTTGTTGTAATCCCACTGCAGTACAAATAGGAAAACAAGTACTAGAACAAGTGCGGTAATGACCATCGGTAGCCATGATAGTTTACGTGCCAATACACGTGCAATTACATGTGCTGCTAATGTCAATAATATTGCGGCTAGGGTTGCCATAAATACGCTGTCAAAAGTCATAATATCTCTCCGCAGCTCACGGCTGTCCCTTTTGCTCAGTGGTAGTCGTACTATCAGTATTTGCAGCGTGATTGAGCCAACGATTGGCCAATAATGCTAGTCCCCACAGTGGTATGAGCGTACTAACGATCATCGTTATCATCACACCCAATAGCTCATCTCCTAGAGCAAATAGCAACAAGCCTGCACCAGCGGAAACTGGTAAGAAGGCAAAACCACTATCGACTAGTAACGTATTACTGGCCTGTGTGAGCCAGCTCGGTAACCCCTTGAGCAGTCGCCACGCCATCAAAATGACAAACATCGCAACCAAGCCGACAATATTGGCCGCTTTTTCGATGCCTGCCATTTGACAGAGAACAACCGCCGTTTCTCGAACAACGATGACCATGGTCAACGTTAGAATTAACGCAAGCCATAGTGGGAGATGGGGAGAGTGAGCAGGCTTCATAAGCAATTCTGGCCAAGTCAGATATAAATGGATGGTGTACAAAACAAAATATATGATCGCACCAAGAACACAACGTAGAAAATGATGCTATACATACTGATGGTAGCAATGATTCACTTTCGAGAGATTAACGCTATCTATCAATATTTGTTGAATGTATAACAGGCGATTATATAGAGAGTGAGGCAACTAATAAAGCCTATGCACCGTGACTGGTCATATCCAAAAAAAATAGACGATATCAATGGATATCGTCTATTCTATTTTAACGTACTATACAAGGGTCTGTGGTCGAACAGTATGAATCAAACGTTCATTCAATTACTGCCGCAAATGACTCACTTTAACAATAGCTCTTATTATACAGAAACAACGATTATTTTTCTGAATCAGCTGTTTCTGAATGTAATGCATCAAACTCGTCAAATGCTTTTTCTTCAGCCTCTGTCATAGTCGGCTCTTCAACGTCATCAACTTTCTCAAACTCTTCGAGTACCGGGATAAGCAGTGTTGCTTGTGCAAGTGGCAACACATCGATAGGTTTCAAATTGGCTTGACCTAGTAGCTGTCTTAGACGGTCACTTGGCAAACGAATCGTCAGACATTCACGACCAGTATCGTCGTAGCTTTCTTCTTCAATAACACCCAGTTCATATAGAGTGTTTTTGAACTGTCCAGCATCATACGGCAAGGTCAAATCAAACGTCGTCAGTTTACCTGTCAGCAATTGCTGTACGGCAAGCGTTAGCTCTTCCATGCCGAGACTCTGTCTAGAAGAAACATAGACGCGGTTTGGCTGACCTTCGCTAGCATAGCCGATATGTGCAGGCTCATCAGTCAAATCAATCTTGTTGTAGACATTGAGCACAGGTACATCGTTATCGATTTCTGCCAATACTTCTTTGACCGCCTGTATCTGCTCGTGCATGTCTTCGCTAGAGGAATCGATGACATGCAATAACAAGTCTGCTTCTAGCGTTTCCTCTAAGGTTGCATGAAAAGACTCAACTAACTCATGCGGCAGATGACGGACAAAACCAACCGTATCGACTAAGACGACACGACCAACTCCCTGCCAGTCTAGACGGCGTAGAGTAGGGTCTAGCGTCGCAAATAGTTTGTCAGCAGCGTAGATGTTCTCATCGACCAAACGATTGAACAAAGTAGACTTGCCCGCATTGGTATAGCCGACCAATGAGATTGTCGGTACGTCTGATTTTTGGCGACGAGCGCGGCCTTGCGCACGGGTCTGACGGACTTTTTCTAGCTTGCTCTTTAGCTGATTGACGCGAGTCTGTAGTAGACGGCGATCGGTCTCAAGCTGAGTCTCACCCGGTCCACGCAGACCAATACCACCTTTTTGACGTTCCAAATGCGTCCAACCACGTACCAGACGCGTTGATAGATGGTTAAGCTGAGCCAGCTCTACTTGCAGCTTACCTTCGTAAGTACGAGCGCGCTGCGCAAAAATGTCCAAAATTAAACCAGTACGATCCAACACGCGGCACTTCACTAGCGCTTCGATATTACGCTCTTGTGACGGCGACAAGCTGTGGTTAAACAGTACGATATCGGCTTCGTGTTCGCGCACTAGTTCTGCGATTTCTTCTGCTTTTCCGCTACCAACGAAGTATTTGGCGTCAGGGCGCGAGCGTGATCCAGTGACTAGTGCCAAACGATCGGCACCTGCTGAATCAGCCAACAGCTCAAATTCACTAAGATCGTCAGGATCTTGAATTTGGCGGATGTCTAAATGTACTAAAATGGCGCGTTCGCCACCTTCATGTCTTTCAAAATAATCCAAAGAGTATCACCTATTTAATAAAGTAAATGTCTCGCCATAATCAGCTCAAGAAGCTTCAACGTAGCGTTCATATGATTATCTATATATGGCCTTATCACTTGATATTAAAGCGTATTAGCATAATTAGCGATGGTTTTATGTTACAGCATTTGCTACGGATAATTTTTTATAAATCTGCTTTATTACCCGTTTGTATAAAAGTCAGCACTCACTGAGTGAACAAGCTATCACTGAGTGTGCGAACTTTGTTATACTGAGCTCGTTTTTTGACTATTAAACACCCGTTATTTAATCATGAGGGCGAAGATGAGCCAAGCTAAATCAAGCTTTTCACTCAGACGACAGTTGAGCCGAGGTAGACAGGTTGCTGGTATGACCACGACCATGGTCGGCGGCATACGCGCGGCAAAGCGTATCGGTGCATTTAAGCAGCCACCACGCGAAACCCTACCACGTTATATCCAGACATTCTGCCGCAAGATGGCAGGCTCTTTTGGGGTAAAAGTGGTAGAAGTGGAACCTGTAGAGCAGTTCCATGGCTTATGGGTATCGAATCACGTGTCATGGATGGATATTCCTGTCGTTGGTACTGTGAGCCCAGCGTTCTTTTTATCCAAGGCTGAGATCGGTGAATGGCCTGTATTTGGCAAACTTGCTCATGCCGCAGGGACGCTTTTCATTGAGCGCGGCTCCGGTGATGCAAGTTCAGTATCGGCGCAGATTGCTGACTTTTTAGCCAAAGGATTTTCGATTATCTTCTTCCCTGAGGCAACCACCACCAGTGGTAAAAAAGTAAAGCGCATTCATGGAACATTGCTGCAAGCAGCCATAGATGCTGATGTGCCTATCAGACCGATTATCATCGCTTATGTCAATAAAGACGGCACATTAAGCGACGCATTGCCATACTATGGTAAGCTGACGATGAAAGAAAGCATGAAGAAAGTGCTCGATAGCAAAAACGTGACCGCTTATGTGTTGCCACTTGCGCCGATAGATCCAGAAGGTCGTAACAAAAGCGAGCTGACCAATTTATTGCAAGCACGCATGAACGAAGGATTAGCCGATCTACATTCAAGAGTTCTTAGCACACCAGTTGAAGACTGATTAACTTAGAGTTGAACTATTTAGAGTTGAGCTAGTGTAGCTAATCTCAGCCAGTCAATAAAAGGGCGCAAATCGAAACGATTTGCGCCCTTTTCTATAGGAAATTTAATAGAGCACACATAATATTATTTATTCAGCAGGCTCTATTAACATCAAGTCTCCATAAAAGACCAACTATGGCGATGGATTAGGCTGCTGTGTGTGCACCGCTTCAATGGCTTCTAATACATCTGCTGTTAGCTCTACATTGACACTGTCGATGTTTGATTTGAGTTGCTCGGTCGTCGTTGCCCCAATGATGTTACTGGTGACAAAGTGACGAGAGTTTACAAAAGCTAATGACATCTGCGCCATGTCCAAACCTGCATCAGCAGCTATCTTGGCATATTGTTCAGTCGCTGATTTGGCTTGCTCATTCACATAACGACCGAAACGATCATACATGGTGAGGCGTGCGCCAGTTGGACGTTTACCATCAAGGTATTTGCCAGACAATACACCAAAACCAAGCGGAGAATACGCCAGTAGACCAACGTTTTCACGATGGGCAATTTCAGCCATACCGACTTCGTATAAACGATTCAATAGGCTATATGGGTTTTGCACGGTAAGTGGTGGAATTAGGCCGTTTTTATCTGCTTCCCATAGATAGCGCATGAGTCCCCACGCGGTATCATTCGATAGGCCATAAGCACGAATACGGCCTTTTTTGATTTCATCGTTCAACGCTTGAATGGTCTCTAAAAATGGCGTTAAATCGTATAATGACTGTGAAGCCATCTCTTCATCATAGCCGCGCTGACCAAAGAAGTTGGCTTGGCGTTCAGGCCAATGCAGCTGATAGATATCGATATAGTCTGTCTGTAGACGTTCCAAATTACCATCGATAGCACTGCTGATGTGATCGGCATTAAAGCGCGTTTGTCCGTCACGCAAAAAGTTCATTGGCGATATTTTACTAGCGAGAATGACTTTATCACGCTGTTTGGTTTTATTAAACCAAGTGCCCATAAAGCGCTCGGTATCACCTTGTTTGTCTTTATCTGGCGGTGACGGGTACATCTCGGCGGTATCCCAAAAATTCACACCTTCACTGAGCGCCATGTCCATTTGCTCATGTGCTTCGGACTCAGTATTTTGCTGTCCCCATGTCATCGTGCCTAGACAGATTTTAGATACTTTTTCATTGAGTTGCGGTAACGTTTGATACTGCATATAAGTCTCCCTTTTGACTGTTTTTATCGATATTAACTTTTATCAATATCAAATTTTATCGTTGCTAGCTTTTATCTTAGTTAATGTATAACGAGTTTTTGTTAGTTTTTAAACGGCTACATCAATTTGATACCTGTGACGCCAGGTGGTGTGACTTTAAAGATTTTCACTTTGAATAATACGTCTTGTCCTGCCAGTGGGTGGTTAAAGTCTACTTCGACTTGGTCTTCATCGATGGCACTGATCGTACCGGGCAGCGTGTTTTTACCTTTGTCTTCGAACTCAACCATCATGCCAATCTCTGGATTGTCAGCGACTAGCGCAAACTGAGTACGGCTAAAGTGTTGGATGTTTTCAGGATTCCACTCACCAAATGCTTGCTCTGGCTCAAGGTGTGCGGTACGAGTGTCACCGGCGCGTAGATTCATCAGTACTTGCTCAAAACCAGGTAACAAGCTCTCATCACCAATAGTCAAAGACACAGGTGTATCACGATTAAAAGTTGAGTCGATGATGGTGCCGTTCTCTAGTGAAACTTCAAAGTGTAGCTTAACAAGGCTGCCGTGAGCGATACGAGTGTCTTCGTTTGGGTTAATAAATTGAGATTGAGTCATAATAAAAAGCCATCGGTTGCTAGAATAAAAGAATAGAAAATAATGCGTTTGATTACAGTCTCTTTAATTGCAGTACTATAGTGTAAGAAATAATAAGCCATCTAAGGCCAGATGTAAGCGTCAATAATGTAACGCAGATGGTGTACTATAATTGGCAATTCTAAAAGATATGAGGTGTCGATAGTGAATAAACAACAAGGCACTGTCAAAAAATGGCAGGACGATAAAGGGTTTGGCTTTATTGAAACTGAAGCGGGCGAGTCTATTTTCTTTCATGTGAGTGAGTTTAAGGCTCAGCGCCGTCCTAATATCGGTGAGGCAGTGGTCTTTAGCATTGGACAGGATGCGGAGGGACGCAAGCGAGCCAAGCAAGTACAAGAGCTTGGGTTTGTGCAGCAAAAAATGGCACAAAAAAATCAGCAGATCCGTCAGCGCAATCAGAAACGTAGCCATCAGGCAGAGTTTGAAGCGGGCCAAAAGAAACGCTCGTTTCTTGGACTGGCTTTTTATGGTGTCTTAGTTTTATTAGCAGCGACAGATAAACTGAGCTGGCTAGTGGTCGGCTGGTACGTCTTGCTAGGGATTATTACTTATGGCATGTATGCCAAAGACAAGGCTGCTGCGCAAAGTGGCGACTGGCGTACGCCTGAGTCTACACTGCATATACTAAGCGCGCTTGGCGGTTGGGTAGGCGCGCTATTGGCTCAGACGCATCTGCGTCACAAATCACAAAAACCCGAGTTTCGAGTGACTTATTATTTGACGGTTGTTGTGAACATGGCAGGATTACTGTTTTTATTGGCAGGTGGTGGGTTAGAGACTTTGAAAGGATTTCTCTAAAAATGGGTTTTACGGAAATAAAATTAACGGAGATATAAGTGTCTAAACTATTTACTAGTATCGAAGACATTAGACGCGAGAACGTCAGAAGACTTATGCAGCAATATAAAACAAAAAGGATGGATCTATCACAAGGCACAAAGATCAATTATGCATTACTAGGCCACTATATAGGTAAGAATCCTATCAAAGCTATTGGTGACGAAACTGCAAGTAAGATAGAAGCGTTTTTTAATAAACCTCCTAACTGGTTAGACCATGAACACAATAGCTTAGTTCAGGAAACAGTGAGTAATTTTTCTAAAGAAATAGTTGATGGTTTAATTGAGATACCAGTTTACAAGTCCTTTTTCTTTAATGAAGAAAACAATAGTTGTGATTTTGAAGACATTAAGGATATACATTTTTTCCAAGCTAACTACTTTAAAAGCAAAGGTATAAGCGTTGATTGTTTTAGAATGACTTTTGCGATTGATGATAGTATGCAGCCATATATAAACATTAAAGATAGAGTGGGAATTGCCACAGATGATACCGTCATAAGAGATGGTGATATATACGCCGTAATATTGAATGGCAAGTATTCTATGTTTAAACAGATATTTATAGAAACAGGTAACATGCTGCGACTACACAGCTTAAATAAAGACTATCCAGATAAATTAGTCGACTCAGATGAAAAGGTAAATCTAATCATTGTTGGTAAACAAATATACAGGGCTGGATAACTTATCAAATCATAAATAATGAGAGTGATTTTGGTACTTTATAATATAGATAAATCAAAAGTTCCACTATAGATAGCTATAGTGGGACTTTTTTATGATGGCATATTTTAGTTTAGATACTGCTATCTAGCTTCACGCTTTTTTTCCAAAAACAGCATATCGATGACAATCAATAATACACCAATAGAAATACCGATATCCGCGATATTAAAAATCGGATAATGCCAAACATCGGCATAATGCACATGGATAAAATCAATCACATGACCATGTAATAAGCGGTCGATTAAATTACCAACTGCACCGCCCAATACTAAGGCTAGGCCGAAAGATAACAGTGTGGCTTTGCGAGGTGCTTTAATCAGATAAATGATTAGAAACAGCGACATGAGCAATGCCAGTCCTGAAAAAAACCACTTCTGCCAACCGCCAGCATCTGCCAAAAAGCTAAATGCCGCGCCGTAGTTATAAGCCAATGTCCAATTGAGAAATGGCTCAATCACAGGCACTGGATCATGAAAGGTCAGCTTAGTTTCTGCCAACCATTTAGTCCACTGATCGATAACGACGATAACCAATGCCAATATATACCATACAAAAGCACGACTACCATTGGCCACCAGCTTTGGTGTCCTATTTGTTGACTTGGTCAGGCGACTTCTAGGTGTAGTCGAGCTACCCGTGGTTGCATGAGCAGGCTTAGGTGAATGGTCAATCTCAACCTGCGGCTGCTGGTCATGCTGGCTTTCAGACGAATCAGTTGGGTTAGGCATAGTGACGTACCTCGCCATCGCCACTGACATTGGTCACGCAGCGCGCGCATAGTTCAGGGTGTGCGCTATCTGTACCGATGTCATCACGAATGTGCCAGCAGCGTACGCACTTAGTACCAGTAGCCGCGCTTACTTGTACTACTAAATCTACAGATTCTTCGGTATTGGTGTCGGTCGCTTCATCTGTCTGTGTGATGCTATCAGCAGGCGCTTCGCTCATTGGCTTTAGCGCAGCGTTACTAGTAATTAGTACAAAACGAAGCTCTTCACCTAGTTTAGCTAAGCTCTCATGCATCGCACCGTCAGCGTATAGGCTCACGTCTGCAGACAAGTTGGCATTGATGATTTTTTCGCCACGTGCAGTTTCGATATGTTTGTTCACCATGTCTTTTGCGAACATAATACGCTGCCAGTCATCGTTGCTTATAGCACTTAGCTCAAACGCTGGGAACTCATACCATTCTTGAGTAAATACATAGCCGCCTTTATCCGCATCACGTTGGTTCAGCACTTCCCAAGCCTCTTGCGCCGTGAATGATAGGATTGGTGTAATCCAGCGAATCAGCGCATGAGTAATATGGTAAATAGCCGTCTGCGCAGAGCGACGAGGCTGACCATCTGCCTGCGTGGTGTACTGGCGATCCTTGATGATATCTAGATAGAAGCTACCCAAATCTTGCGAGCAAAATGCTGTCACGTGCTGAGTGACTTGGTGAAAGTCCATTGCATCGTAAGCGCTAATGATTTGCGCTTGTACGGTTTGCGCACGTTCAATAATGAATTTATCAAGGCTAACCAATTCGTTGATATCAATGCTGTCGGTCGCTGGATTGAAGTCATCGGTATTGGCAAGCAAGAAACGTAAGGTATTACGGATACGGCGATACATATCGATCGCACCTTTAAAGACCGTCTTACCTGCGCTCATCTCATAACGATAGTCACTCGATGCAATCCATAGACGCAGCATATCCGCGCCTGTTTTATTGATTTCTTCTTGCGGGGTGATGATATTGCCAAGTGACTTACTCATCTTGCGACCGTTCTCATCAACCACAAAACCATGCGTCAATACTTGCTTAAACGGTGGACGCTCATACATCGCTTCCGACGTCAGCAGTGAAGTCTGGAACCAACCGCGATGCTGATCAGAACCTTCTAGATACATATCAGCTGGATTGGTCAATTCATCACGTTGATCCAGTACCGCAAAATGCGTCGTGCCTGAGTCAAACCAAACGTCTAACGTATCAGTTGCTTTGTCATAGTCAGCGGCTTCACTACCTAAGAAGTCTTCACAGCTAGCATCAAACCAAGCTTCTACGCCGCCTTCATTGATTTTTTGCGCTGCAGTTTCCATTAACTCAAGTGTGTTTGGATGCAGCTCGCCTGTTTCTTTGTGCGTAAAGAAAGTAATCGGCACGCCCCACGTACGCTGACGCGAGATACACCAATCAGGACGACCTGTCATCATTGATTCGATACGGTTTTGTCCCCACGCTGGCGTCCAACTTACCGATGGAATATCAGCAAGCGCGCGAGCACGTAAGCCTTTGGTTTCCATATTGATAAACCATTGAGGCGTAGCACGGAAAATAATTGGTGACTTATGACGCCAGCAATGCGGATAGCTGTGCTCAATTTTGGTATGGCTGATTAGATGGCCATTGTCATGTAGTGCAGCGATGATTTTTGGATTGGCTTTATAGATGTGCTCGCCGGCAAATACAGCAGCGCTATCTAAATAAACGCCTGTACCGCTTACTGGATTTTCTACTGGTAAGTTGTATTTTAGACCAACGATATAATCGTCTAAACCGTGACCAGGTGCAGTATGTACCAGACCAGTACCACTATCAGTAGTTACATGGTCGCCCAAGATGAGTGGCACTTGACGGTCTGCAATTAGTGGATGCTGGGCATGTAGGCCTTCAAGCTCGCTGCCTGATACAGTTGCTAAGATGCCGTTATTTTCTAATTTAAGTTCGTTTAGAGCAGTTTCTACAAGATCCGCTGCGAGTAGTAGGTTGCCTTTTTCAGTAGCGACCACGCTATAGTTATGCTCTGGATGTACTGAAATAGCTTGGTTAGCAGGTAGCGTCCACGGCGTGGTAGTCCAAATAACAGCAGCGATGTTATCTGCGATATCTGCCAATGCGGCTACTTTGTCCGTACCGAGCACATCAAAGCTGACATAGATCGCGTCAGAGACTTTGTCTTGATATTCTACTTCAGCTTCTGCTAGGGCAGAACTACAGTCCAAGCACCAGTTGACCGGCTTCATACCGCGAGTCACATGACCATTGTCATAGATTTTGGCAAGTGCACGCACGATGTTGGCTTCTTGATGGAAGTTCATGGTCAGATAAGGGTTGTCCCAATCACCAAACACACCTAAGCGCTTGAAGTCTGCCTTTTGCAGTTCAATCTGAGTACTCGCATATTCGCGGCATAGACCACGGAATTCAGTAGCAGAAACCTTTTGACCAACTTTACCGACCTTGGCTTCGACTTTTTGTTCGATTGGCAGACCATGACAATCCCAACCAGGGACATAAGGCGCATCAAATCCTGACAAGGTTTTTGATTTTACAATAATATCTTTTAGTACTTTATTGACTGCGTGACCCAAGTGAATCTGACCGTTGGCGTATGGAGGGCCATCGTGCAAAATATATTTGGTTGCACCAGCACGCGCCTGACGAATTTTACCGTACACGTCATCCGCTTCCCAAGCAGCTAACCAATCTGGCTCGCGTTTGGCAAGGTTTGCGCGCATTGCAAATGGCGTATCCGCAAGGTTCAGCGTGTCTTTGTAATCTTGGCTTGGTGTGTCAGTGCTTTTATCAGTCATAGAAGGTATCTTTTTAAAAGGTAGGTTTGTGTGTCGGTTCAAAACCGGATACAAGGCTCGATGTTCAGTGTATTTCAATATAGTACTGAGGGTTACGCGGTATTGATAATGCTTAATTACTAATAGTAGGTATATTGCTCATCATAGTCGGTTTATCAACCATCATGTCAATAAATACCCATTATCGCTCATTAGTCGGTAAATAGTTACGTCAATAATAAATGGTAACGAGACGATTGCAACACAAAATATGCTAGCAAAAATAATTCAAAAAAAGATTTAGATCGGCAGCTATTATATGACAAAAAGGGTAGGGTAAAAAGAGCTGTGCGAGGTCAGCCCAATTTTGTCCAATATCAATCGTTTATCTGTGTCATATATCATTGGTGAAGACATAGCTATAAGCTCTTTAAATAATGATTTATTGAAACATAAAGTACGGCTCAACTGCTAAAAAACAGATGCTAACCATAAGCGCAGTTTCAATGACCATAATGGTTGAATCCCTGTTAGCCCTTGTGTCATCTCACCATTCTCTAATACCACATAAGACGGTGTGACTTGTCCTTGCCAATCCGCAAAGATATCACCTTGTTGATCATTTATGGTGGTGAAATCAAACTGATGTTGATCGAGGTAGCTGCGTAGCTCTTGGTTTGAGCCTGACTGTACGGCAACAGTGACCACGAGATAGTTATCTGCTGCTAGTTTATTGATGGTGGGCGAGGTAAAGCTGCAGACTGAACACCACGTACCCCAAAAGTATACCAGCGTAGGCTGCTCATGACTCATCGCTGCTAGATCGATAGTTTGTCCTTGGTAATCGATCAGTTGCAACTGAGGATTGGCAGGCATGACAGGCTGTCGCCACCAATTGACCACGCTATAGATCACGACAAACATGAGACCGTATAACATTATCGTTTTAATTATCGAAACTATCTTCGGCTTCGGCTGCTTCTTTGGTTTTACTTCTGTTTGCTCAATATCAGTCGTCATGACATCCGCTTTTTGGTTTGCATATTGTTTTCAGTTATTTTCAAATAATGGCTTATCGTTACTACTTATCTTATCGTGATTGCCTATATGATCATTGCACAAAGAGTAGACAGTAGATAAAAATAAACGGCTGAAAATCAGCCGTATTATTTATAAAGTCTACTATAAGTGTACTACGTCAACCTATTATGGCTTTTGTGCTCGGTTTTGTAATGGGTCGCCAATCAGCACGCTGCCTGAATTTTCGCGGCGCTGCTCATCACTCAACTTACTCGCTGGCACTTTAGCTTTGCGCTTCCATTTTAAGCTGAACAAATCATCACGGCGGTCGATTAAGTTATGTACTGAGCCTTCATGACGAACGTGAGTGAGCTTGTCTAAGTTTACATCAGAGAAGAATACCATCTCCGTGTTGGCAGTGGTTTCTGCCATGATCGCATCATGCGGGAACGCAAAATCTGACGGTGAAAAAATCGATGACTGAGCGTATTGAATATCTAAGCTCTCAACTTGCGGTAAGTTGCCCACTGAACCACAAATCATCACATAGCATTCGTTTTCGATAGCACGGGCTTGTGCACAATGGCGGACACGTAGATAGCCGTTTTTGGTGTCAGTCCAGAAGGGCACGAATAAGATATCCATGTCATCAAGTGCCATTAAACGTGCAAGCTCAGGGAACTCAACATCATAGCAGACCAAGATGCCGATACGACCCGCATCTGTGTCGAATACTTTGACTTCATCGCCACCTTCGATTACCCAAGCGCTACGCTCATGCGGAGTAATATGAATTTTGCGTTGCTCTTCAACGGTACCATCGCGGCGGCATAAATAGCTGACGTTATACAAGGTATCGTCTTCGTCCAGTAACGGCATCGAACCGGTAATGACGTTGACGTTATAACTGACGGCTAAATGCGAGATTTCATTTTTGAACCACTCGGTATAACCCGCCAAAAATCGAATGGCAATATTTTGATCGGTTTCTTCGCACAGACCCATCAATGGCGCATTGAAAAACTCAGGTAAGCAAGCAAAGTCTGAGTTGTAGTCAGCCATGATATCGACAAAGAACTCAACCTGTTGCAGTAATTCTTCAGGTGATTCGACTTCACGCATCTGCCACTGAATACCACCGATACGCACTTCAGACTTGCGAGTGTTAGGCTTATAGTCTTTAGGCTCATAATAGATGTTTGCCCACTCAAGCAAGGTAGCAAAGCCCTTTGATTGCTTATCATCTGGTAGATAAGCAGTCAAAATACGTTTAACGATAAAGCCATTAGATAGCTGGAACGACAAAGCCGAATCGTGAATTTCACGGCTTTCAACGGCATCAATATATTCGCCTGGAGTCAGATCTTTATGGTTATGGTAATTAGGTATGCGTCCGCCGGCTAAGATAGCGCGGAAATTTAACTGTCGGCATAACTCCTTGCGTGCATCATACAGACGACGACCGAGACGGTAGCCGCGATAATCAGGGTCGATGAGTGCATCCAAACCATAAATGGCATCACCTTCTGGATTGTCTCTGATGATTTCTTTTTGCCCAATCAAATCGTCATAAGTGTGCGGGTTCGAAAATTTGGCATAGTCAACGCGCATAGAGAGCACGATACCAATCAGCTGATCATGATCAAACAAGGCAATCTGGCCTTCTGGAAAAGCGTCAATCAAAGTATGAATGGTTGTCTTTGACCACGCGCCACCCAAGTTTACATAGACACGATCCATCAAGGCTTTTAATTGTGGGTAATCTTTTTTCTTAATCTCAGCAATCGTGAGGTGAAAGTCATCTAGTTTTTCCATCTTACTCATAAGTTTCCTGTTTTAAATAGCTATTGAATGTAGTGTGATCAAATAATGGGGTAATAGCACATTGGTGTGCCGATTTTTGTGCAAAAAAGTAATAAAAACATTCCAATAGGAAGATATTGTCGTTACAATAATTTATTGCCGTATTTACAATAGGTTATGTTGATATCTTAGACCGTTTTACTCATTATATTTAGTACTGTTTTTGGCTAACTTAGAGGGCTAAAGGATAGCGAACGCCGCATTCTATATCGCTTTATATCTATTAGGTTTGTGAATACCGATAAGCGCATAACTTTGCATTATCATTGTAACTACGACTGTCTTGCTATTTATTATCTCAATATAGAATCTAAATAATATCTATCAGCACCTTTTGTTTTGCTTGTTATCATAGCAAGCTGTAACGGTAATAACAGTCTCACGTAGTAAATATTTGCTACGTTTTTGTGAGTCAATTTTTTGGTTCAACTCAGGCATAGTATTGTGTTGCTTGTTTCGTTTAGCCGTATCTCATCGGCTTCTTAGGATTATTTTATTATGCCTTTAAATCATACCAATAGAATCATGAAGTGGGATGACATAGATGACTCCGCTTTGGTTCAATTGGTTTATGTCAGTACGCTGACTCTTGGCTCGCGTCTGAGCACCTCTATTTTTGATGAAGTAGAAGGTCACGCACGTAACTACAATCAGCAGCATAACATCACAGGCACGCTATGCTACGGCAATGGTCACTTCCTGCAATGTATCGAAGGTAAAAAGTCAGACGTATTTAATCTGCAAGAGCGTATCTTTGTCGATAGTCGTCATAAGAATGTAGAAGTGTTGCTATTACAAGTCATCAATCATCGCAGCTTTGCCGACTGGCGTATGCGCTTGCTGTTTTTGGAGCGTTGGTTATGGTCACCCGCGACCAAGAAACAGGCCGTACAATTATCTCCATTTTTACCATTTGCGCCGCACGGCTGGTCATCTGATCGGACCGAGCAGTTCTTGCAGATCATCAAAACTTTTGATAGTCCACCCCATATTAAGGCGGCAGGTATTACTTATAATGCATTGGGTAATATGGTGCGTCATATCGCGGCACCGCATCAGGCGTTTCTGATTATTCAAGGGTTTTTGAGCATACTACTGGTCGTCGCATTGATACTGTTATATTTATAAATCGTAGTTTTTGCGAATTATAAAGCAATAAAAAAGACGCTAGCCTTTCGGTTTAGCGTCTTTTTATTTGGGTTAAGCGTTTAGAGTGCTCATCACATATCAAAAATCTTACCGCGGTTCATGATATTGTTTGGATCGAAGACCTTTTTAACTTCTTTTAAGTATTCAATCTCAGTCTCACTGCGGCTATAGTGCAGATACGGCTTCTTCGTCATACCAACCCCATGCTCAGCAGACACCGAACCGCCATATTTTTGTACCGTCTCAAACACATATTTATTGACAACCTGACACTCAGCAAAGAAATCATCTTTGCTCATATTCTCAGGCTTTAAGATGTTGAGATGCAAATTACCATCGCCGATATGACCGAACCAACAGACTTCAAAGTCAGGATAGTTACTGCTGACAATATGATCAATCTCTTCGATAAAGGTCGGTACATGGCTGATAAGCACAGACACATCGTTTTTATAAGGCGTGAATACTGAGATAGTCTCTGAGATATACTCACGTAGCTTCCACAGCTCTTCGGCCTGTGCCAAGCTCTGACTCATGACACCATCGACGACCCAACCTTGCTCCATACAATGCTCAAATATGGCCATGGCTTTGTCCATGATTGGCTCATAAGGCGCTTCAAACTCTAGTAATGTATAGAACTTGGTACGTGATTCAAACGGCTCTTGTACTTGACCATGTGCCATTAGCTTATCAATCGCTACATCGTCAAAGAACTCAAAAGCGGTCAAATCAATTTGTGCTTGAAAGGCAGAGAGTACATTCATCACATCGTTAAAGCTGTCCATGCCAAGCACCATGACGTTTAAGTCTTGTGGCTGACGTTCAAGTTTGATTTGCGCATGAGTGACAAGGCCAAGTGTGCCTTCACTACCGATGAACAATTGGCGCAAGTCATAACCAGTAGCATTCTTTACCATGCCGCGATTCAGCTGCAAGATGTCACCTTTACCAGTGACGACAGTCAGACCCATGATCCACTGACGAGTCATGCCATAGCGAATGACTTTGATACCGCCTGCGTTGGTGCCGATGTTGCCGCCGATTTGACTAGAGCCTGCTGAGGCAAAGTCGACAGGGTAGTATAGGTCTTTTGATTCAGCGAATTCTTGCAACTGCTGAGTGACCACACCGGCTTCGACTTCAACTATTCGATCGGCAGGATAGAACTGTCCAATTTGATTCATTTTATCCATGCTGACCACGATTTCGCCATTAGCAGCCACGGCACCAGCAGATAAACCAGTACGACCACCGCTTGGGGTTAGGACGACGTTGTGCTCATTGGCCAGGAGGACGATAGTCTGTACTTGTTCAGTGGTCTTTGGAAAGACGATGGCAGCAGCAGCAGGGGCAAAATGCTTGGTCCAGTCTTTACCCCAATGCTCTAGACTCTCAGCATCGGTTTTGATTTGGGTTGGGTCGAAATTATGGGTATCAGTAAGCGTGCTCAAGATGGTTTGCACGGTATTGGTTTCGGATGTGTTCTGAGCGGTAGTTGGCGTCATGGTCAAATCTCAATATTGGCGTAAGCACGATGCTGGGACTGCTTATTATATAGTGAAATAACTATAAATTCAGTGATGAGTCAGCTCGTAGAGGTAATAAGTAGATGATAATTTTTACCTATAAGAAGAGGTAAGTAATAAATAATTGATTTGAGCGGTTTCAAACAGAATAATTCACTATAGCATAAAAAATTTTCAGGCTTGATAACCAATAATTCATCTAATCTGCTAACATCGACCTCAAATTTTGTGTAAGATATCGGGACTGTTTTCGTTTCATCCATCATAGATTATCCAACAGGTAATCTTATAAAACAATTATAGGACAGTTCTCATATGGCGTTATCACTACAAAAAGACAAAATCCGGTTTTTATTGCTTGAAGGTCTACATGACAATGCCCTAAAAGTACTAGAAGGCGCTGGTTACCACAACATCGAGAATATCAGTCACGCTTTAGATCAAGACGAGCTGATCGAAAAGATCAAAGATGCGCACTTTATCGGTATTCGTTCGCGCACTCAGTTGACGCGTGAAGTACTTGAGCACGCGCACAAGCTTATCGGCATTGGTTGCTTTTGTATTGGTACCAACCAAGTAGATCTAGACGCCGCTCGTGATCTTGGTATTCCTGTCTTTAACGCGCCATTCTCGAACACCCGTTCGGTAGCTGAGCTAGTATTGGCAGAAGCCATCATGCTGTATCGCGGTATTCCTGAAAAGAATGCAACTGTACATCGCGGCGGCTGGGGCAAGTCTGCGACTAACTCACACGAAGTGCGTGGCAAGACTATCGGTATCGTCGGTTATGGTTCTATCGGGTCGCAACTGTCTGTCTTAGCAGAAAGCTTCGGTATGAAAGTCATTTATCATGATGCTGTGACCAAATTGCCACTAGGCAACGCGGTACAAGTTGGTAGCTTAGAAGAGCTACTGTCAACGGCTGATATCGTGACATTGCATGTACCTGATGTACCAAGCACTCGCTATATGATGAAAGCTGAGCAGTTCGCTCAGATGAAAGAAGGCAGTTACTTTATCAATGCGGCTCGCGGTACGTGTGTTGAGATTGATGATCTAGCGGATGCGCTTGAGTCTGGTAAAATCTTGGGCGCAGCTATCGATGTGTTCCCGAAAGAGCCAAAATCAGCTGACGAAGAATTTGAGTCCCCACTACGTAAGTTTGATAATGTGATTTTGACGCCGCATATCGGTGGTTCAACACAAGAAGCACAGGCCAATATCGGACTGGAAGTAGCAGATAAGTTTGTTAGATACTCTGACCAAGGTGATACGGCGACGGCTGTGAACTTCCCAGAAGTTTCTATTCCGTTCAAAGAAAACTCGCATCGTCTGCTACATATTCACAAAAACGTGCCAGGCGTACTGTCTCAGATTAACCGCCTATTTGCTGAAGCTGGCATCAACATCCTAGCACAGAGCCTGATGACAGAAGGTGATGTTGGTTATCTAGTGATGGATGTCGATTACAATGATTCGACCGCTGCACTAGACCAATTAAAAGATGTAGAAGAGACTATCCGCGTACGTATCTTATTCTAATATAGTCAATCCGCTTTCAAATTGGATTAACTATATCGGTGCTATTAGTTTTGATACGCATTGAAGATTTGTCATAAAAAAAGAGAGGTTCTATTGATTAGAGCCTCTCTTTTTTATTTCACTTCTTTTTTATTGTACTAATACTAAGTTTAGTTCGCTTTAGTATTGTTTGCAGCTTCCGCTTGTAAACGAGCTTCCGTCTTAGCG
The DNA here is from genome assembly GCF_014770435.1 of Psychrobacter sp. 28M-43. Lineage (NCBI taxonomy): Bacteria > Pseudomonadati > Pseudomonadota > Gammaproteobacteria > Moraxellales > Moraxellaceae > Psychrobacter > Psychrobacter noctis. Next base: position 525,350 of record NZ_CP061739.1, read on the forward strand.
GCTTTACGCTTTTCGATTACATCCATTACATCACTACCAATATGGGCTTCACCACGCTTCTTGGCTAGCTGCATTTGGTGCTCACGCTCACGGAAACGGGCTTTTTGCTCGTCGGTCGCTTTGTCGATACAGTGTGGGCATGACTCGCCTTTGATATAGGCAGGGCTTTGCATCTCATCGACAGTAATCGGCATACGGCAAGCAAAACACTGCTCGTAGCTGCCTTTTTCTAAGTTATGGTTTACTGACACACGGTTGTCAAAAACAAAGCAGTCGCCTTGCCACATAGAGTCACTGGCAGGGACTTCTTCAAGGTATTTTAGGATGCCGCCTTCTAAATGATAGACCTCTTCAAACCCTTGCTCGCGTAAATAGGCAGTAGATTTTTCGCAGCGGATACCACCTGTACAGAACATCGCCACTTTTTTATGCTTGGTTGGATCAAGCTCTTTTGAGACGTATTCTGGAAACTCGCGGAACGTTTCAGTGTTCGGATTGACCGCGTTTTGGAAAGTACCAATTTGCACTTCATAGTCGTTACGCGTGTCGATCAAGGTGACTTCGGGATCTGAGATCAACGCATTCCACTCGCTTGGTTTTACATAGCGACCAACGGATTCCAATGGATCGATATTCTCGACACCCATGGTAACGATTTCTTTTTTTAGCTTTACCTTAGTGCGATAAAAAGGCTGTGCGTCAGTATAGGACTCTTTGAAGGTAAACGTACCAATCGCCTCAATACTGCGCAGGTAGTCAAGTACGGTATCGATAGCTTGACGCGTACCAGAAATCGTACCGTTAATGCCTTCGCTGGCAAGTAACAACGTGCCTTTTACATCGTTATCGAGCATAGTGTTTAGGATAGACTCACGATATTGCTCAAAATCAGCAAAGCGCGTGAACTTATATAGTGCGGCAACGACGATATTATTAGTCACACTATCGTATACAGGGGCTGAATTGTTGTCAGTTATCGCGGTTTCTTTGTTGATGCTCATGTCTTTCTCCTGCTGGCTAGGTCGCAAACCTAGTGCAATGATAATAAAAAAGTAGATAGGCGTATAACATTATCTCAATTGTGGAATTGATTAATGCGCGCGTAGTGTAGCAAATTTTGCTAGAGTTTTGAATAGTTTGTATTGCTTGGCTTGCTGTTATAGAAAACAAAAAAGCCCAGTAAAATACTGAGCTTTTTTTATATTCAATTCGTAATACGAAAACTAGATATTACTTACTCTGAAACCAAGTATCCGCTTTGCTACGAGCACTGGCGATGTCATCACTTGATAAGTTTAATGCCAACTGACCAATTTTACCACGTGCCTTGTTACGGACTTTTTCGTCTAGCATGCCATCACGGGCAGCCAAGTCATACCATTTATAGGCATCAACCAGATTTTTTTGCTTTTCATCTAATAGCGCAAGCGTGTAGCTGGCACGGTTATCGCCACGCATTGCAGCTTTTTCTAACCACAAACGGGCTTGCTGTAAGTTAGGCTGTACACCTTCACCGCGCAAATACATGATGGCAAGGTTCAACTGAGCAGGGGCAACGCCTTGCTGAGCGGCTTTGGTATACCACTGGATTGCTTGTTGGGTATTTTGCGCAATACCTTCACCTTTTTGCAAACGCTTGGCCAAATAGAACTGAGCGTGATCGTTACCTTGGGCGGCACGACTAGACAACTCGCTCACAGGCATAAGCTCAAAACGTGAGGTATCAAGCGGTACGTTTGATATTAACTCAGCATTGGCTAAACCAGCACAAGAAAATAATGCAGTAAACAACGCAGCTTTTAATAATTTCATAGCAGCTCCAAAATTAGGCAGTTAATAAGCAAAAAAAATTGTACCGCTAAACATTGTCTCGCTAAAGACAGTCAGACGGCGATAACAATTAGGTGAAATCTTGCGATATGAACTTACCTAATCATTAGCAAAAGGGGGTTGTCATCTCTAAATCAGAGATTTCACCCTAACCGATTAGACAAACGGTTGTAATAGTGGGGTGGCTGACAATATTTTGCTAGCTTAACACCCAAACTTACGAAACTCAAATACTAATTACAAGGTCTCATAGACGTTTGTACCTGATTGTCCTTAACAAAATCAGGCAGTTACTAAAAAATTATATTAAGTTAACAATCTATTAAGGTTAATACCAACACGTACAGCACTGTTTAGCAGTCTCTAAGATCTCAAGACAGCTGATAATTTAACGGTTATTTTTTGGTCACTCGGTAGATAGCGACGTCTGCTAACAAGTTCGGCGCTTGCCTAATTAATGCCTTCATCAAAGGTGTATGACCTTTTTCAGAATCACTAACCGCAAAACGATTAATAATATGAATATCATGCTGCGCACATAACAGTTCAAAATCTTTGAAAGTACATAGATGAATGTTTGGTGTGTTGTACCATTCGTAAGGCAGTGCTTCAGAGACAGGCATCATACCTTTAAGCCCTAAATGAATGCGGTTTTGCCAATGCGCAAAGTTAGGAAAGGTGATGACTGCTTCACGGGCAACTCTCAGCATATCAAGCAACAACTCGTCAGGTGCTTTTACTGCTTGTAGGGCACGTGCCATGACAACCGTGTCAAAGCTGTTATCAGCAAAACGCGCTAAACCATCGTTGAGATCCTGCTCGACAATCGATAGACCATTACCAATCGCCTCATTGATTTTGTCTTCATCAATCTCTAGTCCGTAACCTGTCACGCCTAGTTTTTGCTGTAAGTGGGCAAGCAGCTCGCCATTACCACAACCTAAGTCCAGTACATGTGCTTGCGGCGCAATCCAGCGCTCTGCCAATTGGTGATCCATTCTCATGAGCGTTCTCCTATGGCTGAGCGGCTAGGGGTAATAAATGGCGCAGTCAAAAACCCTTTAACCGCACCCATGTAGCGAGGAATATCAAACAAGAATGAGTCATGTCCGTGCGGCGCGTCAATATTGATATAGCTGACTGGTTTGCCAGTGGCCATCAGTGCATCGACAATCTCTTGCGAGCGCTCAGGTGCAAAGCGCCAGTCAGTGGTAAATGACACGACTAGATACTGGCATTGTGTATGAGCAAAGGCAGCTTTAAGCGCAGAAAGCTCTTGTTGACGATCAGATTCAATATCTTCAATCGTCGTGACCGCATCTTCTAACTCACTCTGTGCACTGGCTTTGCTAGACTCAACTGACGCCGCGATTGAGTCTTCTATTTGTACTGCCGACTCTGTAGTATCTTTTGCTACCGTTGATGGATAGTCGCGCGTCGGATCAAAGTAATCTAAGGCTTTGGTCATAAGCAGATAGGTATTAGCATCGAAATTTTCACTAAAGCGCTCGCCTTGATAGCGTAGGTAGCTTTCGACCTGAAACTCGACATCGTAGCCATACATGAATTTACCTGATTTTAAATCACGGCCAAACTTGGCTTTCATCGCGTCATCAGTTAAATAGGTAATATGGCCAACCATACGCGCCAATATCAGCCCGCGACGAGGGTAAGTGCCTTCTTGTATATAGCGCCCGTCTTTAAAGTCAGGATCGGATAATATAGATTGACGCGCCACTTCGTTAAAGGCGATATTTTGAGCAGATAGCTTTGGCGTACTGGCGATGACCACACAGCGCTTTAATCGCTCTGGATAATCAACAGACCATTGTAGCGCTTGCATACCGCCCATTGAGCCACCGACAATGGCGTGCCAAACATCGATCCCTAAACGATCTGAGAGCATTGCTTGGGTTTTTACCCAGTCTTTGATGGTGATCAGCGGGAAATCAGGGCCATACACTTGTGGCTCATCGCTGCTATTTGCATCAAGGCTGTCCGAACCAACATTATCCGAACCAACGCTATCAGGGTTAATAGTGGTAGGCCCTGTTGAACCAAAACAGCTGCCGATATTATTGACACAGACCACATAGAACTGATTGGTATCAATCGCTTTATTAGGGCCAATCATATTGTCCCACCAGCCTGCTTTTTTGTCATCAGCGCTATGGAAGCCAGCTGCATGGTGATTACCCGATAACGCGTGGCAAATCAGAATCGCATTTGATTTTTCGCTATTGAGCGTACCGTAAGTCTCTACCATCAAGTCAAACGAGGGCAGGGTACGGTTGCATTCTAACGTTAAGGGCTCAGCAAAATGAAAATTCTGGGGCGTAACGACACCCACAGACCCTACAGCACTGTCGGTATTGGCTGAGCTATTAGGGTGAGGTTGTGAATCAGGATGCTGGTCATTGGTATTATCAGAGCGTGCGTTCAAAGCTACCTCGCAAGACTACAATCATCAATAAAATAAAAGCAAAATGGCACGTTGCTAACAGGCTATTTTACCTACACGGTTTTTATAAACTGGGCCTGCCTATTGTATGGTGATGCGCGTTGGAGTACAACCATCGAGCGCGCCTTTCGAGCGCATCGATCATAGTTTTTATAGAAGGTGCGCTAGAAATGAATAACGAGTAAGCCGCCAGCATCAAGTAATCAAGAGTTAATAAATAGCAACTGCGTATCAAATTGTATAGGTGCGCTTTTAGCCCGCGTCATTAATAGATAAAATGCTACACTAATGAGGTGTCTATTCAACTGTGTCTTAACAGTATCGTCTCTTATTATTTTGACCTCACCCTTAATAACTTACTGCTAATAAAGTGCTGCTATGAAACCTAAATTGCCCCCACGTATTGCCGTTTTGTTAGTGAATCTTGGTACCCCAGATGAGCCAACGGCCCCTGCCGTACGTCGCTACCTCAAACAGTTTTTGTCAGACCCACGAGTGATTGAGATTCCCAAATTTCTATGGGCTATTATTCTGAATCTATTTGTCTTACCCAGTCGTCCTAAGCGCGTAGCAAAGGCTTACGCGAGCATTTGGGAAGGTGATTCACCGATTCGTAAGATACTAAAAAGCCAAGTTGAGCTATTGGAACCACGTTTGACTGATAGTGTGGCGCCATTTCGTGTCTCTGTGCATCCTGCGATGAGCTATGGTAATCCTGGTTTACCTGATGTGATGGATGCGCTACGTGGAGAAGGGGTCGATCACTTTGTCATTCTGCCGTTGTTTCCGCAGTATTCGGCTTCTTCAGGCGGTGCGGTATATGATGCGCTGACGAAGTGGACGCTCAAGCAACGTAACTTGCCAAATTATACGATTGTTAAAGACTACTTTGCCCATCCACTATATATTCAAGCATTGGCCAACTCTATTCGCCGTTTTCAAGAGAAACATGGCAAGCCTGAAAAGTTGATGTTTAGTTTTCATGGTATCCCGCAGCCTTATGCTGATAAAGGCGATCCTTATCCTAAACGCTGTAAATGTACGGCTGCGCAAGTGGCGCATGAGCTTGGCCTGACAGAAGATGAGTGGATTATTAGTTTCCAATCACGCTTTGGCAAGCAAGAGTGGGTCAAGCCGTATACCGATGTGGTGTTGGAAGATTGGGGTCAGTCAGGTGTGCGCTCGGTACAGGTAATTAGTCCGGCGTTTTCAGCAGATTGTCTAGAGACACTAGAGGAGCTAGCCATTGAAAACCGTGATAACTTCCTTAATGCTGGCGGGCAAGAGTATCATTATATTCCTGCACTAAACCTTGATGAGACACATATTGAGTTGCTCGAAGCGTTGAGCTTGCCTCTAGTAAAAGGTTGGGCTGGCACGCTAGATGGCTGGGTTTAGACAGTCGAAAGTCGCTGTTTCAGTAAGTTGAATAGTAGAATAGTAGAATAAAAAAAGCACGCTTAATATAGTTAAGCGTGCTTTTTTATGACTAAAAATTGTATTAACAGTTATGTTAAGTTCTAAAAATCATCATCGTTGCTACGTTCGGCCGCTTCTCTATCAACAATATCCATGGCATCTGGATAATCGCTGTCATCAAGGTTGTCCTGAACCAAAATCTCATCGACACGTGACTCATCGATATTTTGACGATGCGCAGGTGTCAGCCCTTGGGTCGCATCACTACCGACTTCTGAGTTATTAAATCCCGCACTATTATCAATCACATCATCGTTATCAATAGTATGCAGCATAGGATTGTCCAAATCGACCAATTGGTTGTCTTGCTCATCCTGATTATTGTTATCTAAGTTATCGACGTTGTTATTATTGTCACGACGATTACCGTCAATATGATCCATCTCTTCTGGTAGTGGGTTTTTTGAGTTTTCCATGAATAATTCCTTGTTGTAGTTATTAGATGTCGCCATCATTAGAAGTAAAAATATCGCGCTGGCTTGTCAAAGCATTGCTCATTGCAATGTAGATAATATGCTTCTCAGTTTGTACGCTTATTCAACTTTTCACTAGTAGTAAGGTGTGACAGGATGTTCAAAAAATGTAAGACGATGACTAGAACGCAAAACGGCTACTCAAGATGAGTAGCCGTAATTGTTTATAAAATTCGTGCTAAGTCTCTATAAGGTAGCCAGATTGCTACATAAAAAATTAAACTTATAGTGTTAATTATTGGCGTGGTCAAACTTATAATTTAACTTCTGAACCAGATACGACTGATAGTTAGCCAGTTTAAATTGCCATAAATAGGTCAAGGCGATACCATAAATGGCAGTCTCAGCCAGCTCTTCGACAATTTCACCAAATGTATGCGGGAACATAATAGCGTTCTCGCCCATGTATTGCACGATAGCCAGTACAGTAACGCTAAGATAGAGCGAAACTGGCACGTTTTTTAGCACTGCCCATAGGTAATGCCTTGAGTAGACCAGCAAACCAAGCGCGACGAGATAGATAACGGTAAGGACGCTGTCCTCCCACCAGTCATAAGACTGACCAAGCATCGAAAAGTCGCTTGGAACCAGTAAGTCTGGTAGATAGTTCAACTCTCGACGAATGACAGAGACAAATATAAGTACGGCTGCTAGCCAAAAAGCCTTAATTTGTTTGACATGACTTTTCATAACATATTGTGAACTGCGCAATAGGCATATTATCAAAAGTATAATGCCAGGGATTTCAATGATGCCATCTGAACTCAAAATAACTGGCTCCTGCGTATCAAAAAGAATGTGTTAAAAACAAAAAAGTGAGCCCAAAGGCTCACTTTAAAGCAAAAATATCGAATAGTTAGGGTTTAACAGATGAGCTATTATAAACCCCGCACCTAGATATTACTGTTATGAAATATAACTAACTGGTCATAAGTGATTGTTAATATAAACAATATATAATGACTTATTGTAGTATTGGTTATTAAAAACTGTCATATCTGTAAGGTACATGAATAATCATATCTTACATGCTTGATTAAATGGCAGTGAGTGATTAATGCGCTTCATCCCAGTTTTGACCACTATCAGTCTCGACTAATAAAGGCACTGCAAAGTCGACATTCCAGCCTTTATCTACTGCCGTAGTCGTCAAGACATCTTGCATAGCATCAGTAATTAGCTGGCTAACTTCGTCTACTTTATCGGCATCCACTTCGAACACCAGTTCATCGTGAACCTGTAGCAGCATTTTGGCTTGTTCTTTTGGCAGCACTTTATCAACGGCAATCATAGCAAGCTTGATTAGATCAGCAGCAGAGCCTTGTAGTGGGGCGTTAATCGCCGCGCGCTCAGCACCTTGCTTGACCATACGATTGCTGTGATTGATATCAGGCGTATAGAGCTTACGGCCCAATATCGTCTCGACATAACCTTGCTCATAAGCGCTTGCACGCGTATTGATCATATAGTTTTTGACGCCTGGATAACGCTCAAAGTACATATCGATATAGTCTTGTGCCTCGCCGCGGCTCATCTGTAGCTGCTTAGCAAGTCCAAAGGCACTCATCCCGTATAACAGACCAAAGTTAATAGCTTTAGCATTACGACGTTCGGTCGAGGTGACGTCTGCGACATCCTTATCAAGTACTTCAGCAGCGGTAGCCGCATGAATATCTAATCCTTCGTTAAAGGCGTAGGTTAGGTTTTTATCACCTGAGAAGTGCGCCATTAAACGTAATTCAATTTGTGAATAATCCGCAGCCAAAATAACGCGACCTTCTGGTGCGATAAAGGCTTGACGAATGAGGCGACCAGTCGCAGTACGAATCGGGATGTTTTGTAAGTTAGGATCTGTTGAGGACAAACGCCCAGTGCTCGTTAATGCCTGATGGTAGCTAGTGTGCACACGATCGGTTTCGCTATCTGCGACATTATCCAGCGCATCGGTATAAGTACTTTTGAGCTTAGATAATCCACGATACTCTAGCGTAATATCGACCAATGGATGATCGATTTTTGATAGTACCGCCTCACCAGTCGAGTATTGACCAGACTTGGTTTTTTTGCCACCAGCAACGCCTAGCTTTTCAAACAGCATCTCACCGAGCTGCTTAGGAGAGCCTAAGTTAAATTCTTCACCTGCCACTTCATAAGCACGTTTTTCTAGGGCGATAATTTCTTCATCAAAGCGTTTTGACAGCTCGTTTAAGAATGAACGTTTAATCAAAATACCATGCGCTTCCATTTGGCAAAGTATCTCTGCCGTTGGAATCTCTAGCTCGTGTAGTAATTTGGCATTATTGGCATCGTTAGCCAGCTCAACGCTGAACACGTCAAATAATTGATAGGTGATGTCGGCATCTTCACAAGCATAGTCGCTTGCGATATCGATAGCCACTTGGTCAAAGGTAACTTGCTTAGCGCCTTTACCTGCTACATCTTCAAAGCTGATGGTTTGCGTTTGCAAATAATGACGTGCCAAATCATCCATACCATGGCGAGTAGCTGCCGCATTGATAACGTAGCTGGCAAGCATGGTGTCCATTGCCCAGTTATTTGGCTGCTCATGTATGGCGCCAACTAGATCGATATCATAGTGAGCGAGGATATGCGCATCGTACTTTAGATGCTGACCGATTTTACCGATATTTGGATTCTCTAGTATAGGTTTCAAGCGAGCTAATACCGTATCGCGATCAAGCTGCTTGGTTATTAGCTCATCACCTTCTAGGCTATGCGTAAGCGGAATGTAATACGCCTCATGTGCTTGCAACGCGAAAGATAAACCAACGATTTGTGCATCACGCCAATGAACGCTCGTAGTTTCGGTATCAATGACAAAATGCGGAGCAGCTTCTAACAATTCGACCAAGCTATCAAACGCTGGCTCATCGAGTACAGTGTGCCACGCTTTATCATGGTTAGTGCTGTCTTTGATGTTGTCGCTCTTGGTTGATTGGAGCGATTTTGCCACCTGTGCCTGTGACTCCGTATCGGCTTGGCTATCAGCAACACTTTTAGAGCCATTGGCAGGGTGGTTTGGATGATCAAGCGATGCCAGCTCATTTCTAAACTCAAGCTCATTATATAAGTCACGCAATTCATTTATATGAGCACAAGGGTCAGTATTGATTTTTAGGTCATTCCAATCTTGACCGATGGCTAAGTTAGTGACGATGGTGGCTAGCTTTCTGTTAAAAGGAATATCGTCGGCGTGTTCAATCAGACCTTTCGCCCCGCGACCTTTGATAAAGCCAATATGTTTGAGCATATTTTCGATATCACCATACTCAACGAGTAGGTCTTTAGCGGTCTTTTTACCGATACCAGGTACGCCTTTAATACCGTCAGAGGCATCACCCATTAGCGTTAAGAAATCGATCATTTGGTTTGGGTTAATACCGAATTTATCGATTACCGCTGGTGTATCCGTGACTTTGCCCGTAAAGCTGTCTTCCAGTATCACGCAGTCGTTGACCAGCTGCATCATGTCTTTATCACCCGTCGAGATGACCACATGATGACCTTGCTCGACAGCGCGATGGGCAAGTGTACCGATAATATCATCCGCTTCTGCACCCTCAATACGCAACAGTGGAATGCCTAATGCGGTGACTAAACGATGAATATAAGGAATTTGCTCTACCAGCTCGACATCGATGGGTGGACGAGCAGCCTTATAGTCAGCAGACATATGATGGCGAAAAGTCGGTGATTTGGTATCGAAGCAGACAGCCATATGGGTAGGGTGATAGCGACGCATCAGCTTGAGTAGCGCGTTGAGTGTACCGCGTATCGCATTGGTGATTAGGCCCTGCGAGTTTTGCATGGTTTTTGGTAGGGCGTGATAAGTGCGGAACAGATAATAGGAGCCATCAACCAAAATAAAAGGCGGCTGATCTTTGTCTACATGACTGGTATCCATCAGCGCCACGTTAGGCATGGTATCGAAGTTCGGTAATGCTTTTGGGTCAAGCGCTTGGTGAGAGTTGTGGTCATTATCGGTGGTATTGTCAGCTATGTCATCAGTCATAAAAGTCACTTATCAGCTATTAGATAAAAATATATACGCTTATTATAACGATAAAATCAGCGCATGCCGAACTGCTTAACCGTTACGAGATGTTCTATCGTGTTCTTTCTTATTGAAATCTATATTGGAGTTTTCGATATCTCATGTCTAGGACAAATAAATTGCTAAAGACAAAAAAAAGAACCCAGATAATCTGAGTTCTTTTAATGTCTGATGACTATCAATTATTTGTTATTAAATAGTTGATAAGGAATCTCTGAATGCATTACTTTACTTCTGAAGAGACTTCGACATCGATGTTACCGCTGGTTGCTTTCGAATATGGGCATACTTCATGCGCTTTTTCGACCAATTTTTGAATCTCGTCAGCAGATAGGTCTGTATTATCAGCGATGACGTGAATTTTTACGGCAAGCTTATATTCGTGATTGTCACCTTGTAATAGGTCTACAGAGGTCTCAACAGTTGAGCCAAATGTTGCGCTTTCCATTTTTTTGACTACGCCTAAAGCGCCATCAAAACAAGCACCATAACCCATAGCGAGTAATTGCTCAGGGTTATTACCTTTTTCATTAGCGCCTGGTGGTACCATGTTGATTTCAAGATCACTATCGCTTAAGGTTGCTGTACCCATGCGGCCGCCAGTAACAGTAGATTTGGTAGAGTATAGAGATTTCATGACATATCCTTTGTTGTAAGTTTTTATGTTTATATTTAAGTGGTAAATCTTAATATGAAACCTAGCATAACAAATCGCTCACGCAGCTCAGTGCATAGAGAGTAAATATATACTGCTAGTTTGTAAATGAGATTTCGAGCACAGTTTTATTCGTTTTTATATTTACAAGCTTATCGTACAGTCGTCAAAGAGGTACAATAGCGGTAATGAGCCATATATACGTTATCAGTATAGATAACAGAGATCTGAATCATAAGGACATTGTTTGATGAATAGATGGATTGCGATACCTAGTGTTTGCTTTTTGACGACGCTTGCTTTGATAGGATGCGAGGAAGAAGACGGCGCTTATGGGACGGCTAGTAGCGAGATTACATTGACAAGCTTTGCTAATAGTTATGATAGCAAAGCCAATGCTACAGCAATTGCACGAATTGATGAAACGTATCGTACTGGTGCGCGCGAGATCAAAACAACCAATCTCATCAACAGTTATAGCAACCAAAGCCTGAACGATTTAGACAGAACTGTGCTGGCAGATGACTTCGAGGGTCGACTTGAAAATAAAGACATCGAGGTTAATAATCGGACGGTCAAACGCCCCATCTATGAAAAAAACACCAATAATCAGCTAGACTACCAAACCACTTATAAGACGCTTAACTTATCAGGGCTGCGTGCTAACAGCTATGTTGCTAGTACAAACGTGAACAATAAATACGGTATTATTACCGACTTAAACAATTATTCTGAAATTCCGACCAATGTTGCTTTTCCTGAAGGGTCGGTTTGTTATATCCCTGTGGTAACCAGTGAGCGCTCGTTTTTGGCATTTAATGAGAAAAACAAGACTGGATATGCCTCAATAGAGAGGTGGATTGAAGTGGCCAAAACCCGCTTTAGTGCGGATAGAGATCATAGAACCTCTCAGTTCGGAGTGGGCATAGGCAATCAGCAGCAAGCCGCACAAGTCATGTTTTTTGAGTACGATGATCAGCCTGCTTATGAATATAGCGGTGTTGAGTACGGAAAGGACGTTTATGAAGCAAACTATGTCGCCAAAGGTAGCACCGACCCAAACACAGACAGCCGTTTTGACGTAGTTGATTGTACAATCGTCAATGAGGTGGCTGGCGACTTCTTGGCTGAGCAAATCGAACGCTACTATTGAGATGGATTGGTGGCTATTAGTCGTGCTACTCAAGCATGATAATCGCAATTAGAAAGCCAAAAAACACGCTTCGTTTAAATAACGGGGCGTGTTTTTTTATACGCTAATTCTGCACCCTGATGCTAAATCCGCTACAATACGCCCATTATTTATTTTATTTATTTAGAGTCACTTCTAAATCACATAACTGTTGAAGCTGAAAATTATGAGCGTAGATCCAAAGAAATTAAACAAAGAAGTTGCTAAGCGCCGCACCTTTGCCATTATCTCGCATCCCGATGCTGGTAAAACCACCATGACCGAAAAACTCCTGTTATGGGGTCAAGCGATTCAGGTAGTGGGCGAAGTAAAAGGCCGTAAGACGGATCGTCATGCAACCTCAGATTGGATGAGCATGGAGCAAGAGCGTGGTATCTCGATCACGACGTCTGTCATGCAGTTTCCGTATAAAGACCATATGGTCAACCTACTAGATACCCCAGGTCACGCCGACTTTAGTGAAGATACCTACCGCACTTTGACCGCAGTGGATAGTGCGCTGATGATGGTCGATGGTGCAAAAGGTGTAGAGGAACGAACCATCAAGCTGATGGAAGTATGTCGTATGCGCGATACGCCTATCATCTCATTCGTCAACAAGCTAGATCGTCAGATTCGTGAGCCGCTTGAGTTACTTAGCGAAATCGAAGCAGTGTTGAAAATCAAATGTATCCCAGTGACTTGGCCTATCGGTATGGGTCAAGACTTCATCGGTGTCTATCATTTGACTGAAAATAAAACTTACTTTTATGAAAAAGGCAACGGCGGTAAGATGACGGTCTCTGAGACCAGAGAAGGCTACGATTATCCAGATATCCGTGAGCGTCTAGGACAACTGATGTTTGACGCTTTCGAAGAGTCACTTGAGCTGGTACAGATGGCACTAGAAGAGTTCAGCGTTGACGCGTTTTTAGCGGGTGAGATGACGCCAGTATTGTTTGGCACGGCATTGGGTAACTTTGGGGTAAACATGGTACTTGATACCTTGGTCAAATATGCACCGCCGCCAAAAGCCCATCCAACGACTGAGCGTGAAGTATCAGCCACCGAGACAGATTTTACGGGCTTCGTCTTTAAGATTCAGGCCAATATGGACCCGCGTCACCGTGACCGTATTGCGTTCTTGCGAGTGTGCTCTGGTAAGTACGAAAAGGGCATGAAAATGAAGCACGTGCGTCTGGGGAAAGACGTACGTATTGCTGATGCTCTGACCTTTTTAGCAGGTGACCGTGAGGCGCTAGAAGAAGCTTATCCGGGTGATATCATTGGCTTGCACAACCATGGCACCATCTCTATCGGTGACAGCTTCACTGAAGGCGAAGAGTTAAGCTTTACAGGTATTCCGCATTTCGCCCCTGAACTGTTCCGCCGTGTAGTTCTAAAAGATCCGCTTAAATCAAAAGCATTGCAAAAAGGTCTTCAACAGTTAAGCGAAGAGGGTGCAACGCAGGTCTTTATGCCGCAGATTAATAATGACTTGGTATTGGGTGCGGTCGGTGTCCTACAGTTCGAAGTAGTCGCGCATCGTCTAAAAGAAGAGTACAAAGTTCAATGTACCTTTGAGCCAGTATCGATAGCTACGGTACGCTGGATTCATTGCGATGATGAAGTAGCATTGGCGAAGTTCAAGAAAAAAGCCCATGACCAATTATCATTAGATGGGGGCGGTTATCTAACCTATCTTGCGCCATCACGTGTCAATCTACAGCTGATGCAAGACCGCTATCCAGAAGTGACTTTTAGTAGCACTCGCGAACATTAAATTTATTTATACGCTTATATCGTTTATTGATTAAGACACGCCAGCCGTGTCTTTTTTATTGCCTGTATTTATGACTCAAATAGTAAGAGTTAGATAATCGTTTGCTTACATCACCTCAAAAACGTGAACAGTCTTCCTACAATACATTGCAATTGTTACGGTAGAATATTGAATGGCATTTTATATTTGTAGAAGAGGACATATGCACACTACGACTCAAACTGATGATAAATCTATATCGGCTGATCTATTTTCGATAAAGATAAGCCAGAGACGTTCAATTGCTATGTTGACTGGCAGCCTATTGTTAAGTGTCGTTAGTATGTCGGTCAATGCAGGAAGTTTCATTAGCAGCACGGAATATCTACCGTATCAGCTACCCAGTAATATACAAGAGACGTGTGACAAGCGTGATAACTGTCCAGAGATTGAGGTTAAGTATCTCAAAAGCAGTCAAAACTGGATAGATGAGATTGCCAATGCCCGTATCGATAACTTAGTCGTCAATAGTCAGATGACAGAGTCAGCACCTATCAAGGGTAAAAGCAGTGGAAAAGAAGTTACGGCTGCTCTTGATAGCTTTGTGAGTTCGCAATTCCAAGATATGCCTGATGATGTGTCATGGGGTTATAATCTGATGGTAGCGCCCAATTATCTAGGTCATGTCGATGATTTTGAACTGTTTGAGATTAGCTCCTATGTCTATACTGGCGGTGCACATGGCATGCCTTATAGCGAGTACCTAGTATTTGACCCAAGTACCAAAAAGCAGGTCACGCTTGACGACATGCTTATCTCAGGTAAAAAACCTCGTTTTGAGGCGCTGGCCTATGATGCTTATAAAGGATGGGTTAAAACGGTTGCCGAAGACGTGAGTAGTTATGAGAAAAACTGGCCATTTACGTTAAGCGATAATGTGACCTTAACAGACACGGGCGTTAGCATTCGTTATCAGCATTATTCTATTGGTCCATATGCTTACGGTATGCCTGTCCTTAATATCCCCTATAGCAAGCTTGATAAAGTTATAAAACCTCACTTTATACCAAAGTAAATACTGTATGGTGTTTGAGGAAAGTACTTAATAAACTGTACTAGGCAAATTCTATTAAAGAAATAGCGACAATACTTATCATGAAGTGGCAGTAATATTTTAGAGTTATTATTTTTAGCATCATTGGATATTCAATAGAAAAATAAGGAGTTATAACATGACAAACGAGACAGATAGTATGAATACGGCAGCAAGTACAACTTGGCAGCTAAATGCATTGACCGAAGCGCTAGGTGACCTAACACTGACAGTTAGTGATAGCTTATCTATAGGTCGTGGTAGTGATAACGACGTAGTGCTAGGTAGCAAACAGGTTTCTCGCAATCACGCGGTGCTCAGTGTGTTAGATGGTCAGCTGTATGTGAAGGACTTAGACTCTTCTAATGGTACGTTTATCAATGAGCAACGTATTGCAGGTAATGAATCTAGTCATTTAAAGGCAGACGATATGCTTGGCTTTGCAAGCTTTAGCTTTCAAGTACAGGCAACTACTGCACCTGTGACGACGTCAGAGAGTGAAACGCTAGCGCCAGTGACCACAGAAGAGCCAGTAGCAGATACACATGAGAATGCTGACATGGCTACTGTGCTAGAAAATCCTGCTAGTGAGCCTGTGACTGAAGAGCAAATAGTTGAAGAAAGCGTTCTTGAAGAAAGTCCGAGCAAAGAAGCTCTGATTGAAGAAGATCCGATCATAGAGCAAACAGTCAATGAGCCAGTGATCAAAGAAACTGGTATCGAAGAAATGTTACCTGCTACGGATGATACTGTACCTGTAGAACCTTCACCTGTAGATACCGGCTCAGATATGATCGAAGACTCAGTCACTTCTACGTATGAAACCGTTGAACCAGTTGTTGAAGAACCGGCTACTGAACAAGCCGTTGCTACAGAGCCAGTTGTCAAAAAAACAGGGATTGATGAAGTACTGTCTGACGCGGATGCGGCATCGCCTACGCCAGTAGAAGAAACGCCAGTTGCTACAGAAGTAGTAGCTGACGCATCTGTACCTACGGCAACTGAAACAGAAGCTGTGACAACTACAGAGTCATCACAGACAGCATCTGCTGATAGCGCGCCAGTGGTAGAAGAGCCAGCAGTGCATGAAGAGCCAGCAGTGCATGAAGAGCCAGCAGTCCAAGACGAACACGACAAAACTACAAAAACAGAGTTACAAGAAGAAGCTGACCCTGAAGTTTTAAAAGCCAAACAAGCAGCTAGTGCACAGTTTTCAGGCACGGCTAATTTAGGGCAGCCGCGCGATCTTGGTACCGAAGGCAATAATGCGATGGATCAAGAAATCAGCAACCCTGCTCATGCAGGTCATGTAGAGAAAAAAGCGAGCGGCGGCTGGTTTATATGGGTATTTGTGACCATTCTAATTATCGGTTTGGCCTTATGGTTGTTTAATATGGGCGGTGCATAATTCAAATACACACTAGGTCTTTGTCGTAATTTTTGATAGAGAGCCTTGTTGTGCTTACCATTTTTTAAACAAATGACTCATTATAGCGTCGATATTTTAGCGAATATTGGCGCTATATTTTATAGAGCAGCTTATAGTTTTATTATTGCCTATAAGCTGCTTAGAGAGCGCTATTATGATGACTTTTGAAGAATACCAAGCTTTTAGAGATAGGGGCTTTAGTCACGCACCGCTAGTAAAAAAGCGTCTGATGGATGCGCAGACTCCCGTATCTGTATTCTCCAAAGTACGTGATCTAAATGGCTCTGCCTATCTGTTTGAGTCTGTGGTAGGCGGTGAGCGCTGGGCGCGATACTCCATGATTGGATTGGGTAGTGATCTGATTTTGCAGTACGCTGATGGCAATATGACGACCAAACGAAACGATCATATCGATACAGAGGCAGTAGAGAATCCTTTTGATTACCTGCGTGAGCTGATGGAGCAGTATCAAATGCCAACTGCTGAAGATGTGCTGACCATGCCGAGCTTTAGCGGCGGTCTAGTCGGTTACTTTGGCTACGATATGGTACGTGTTATTGAGCCAAGTGTCGGCTTATCTGATGCGCCCAATCCAATGTCGATGCCAGATATGTGGCTGATGCTTTCGATGAGCGTTATTGTATTTGATAATTTAGAGAATACGCTGTCAATCATCGTCTATGCTGATTGCCAGTCTGAGGATGGCTACAGTTCAGCTATTCGTGAGCTAGAACAAATCGAGGAAAAGCTAGCAGAGCCATCAAACCTGCGAGCACCTGTAATGCCTACGCCTAAATTTATATCGCAAACAGGTGCCGAAAAATACTGTAGCGATGTCAATAAAATAAAGGATTACATTGCCGCAGGTGACGTCATGCAGGTAGTGCCAGCGCAGCGTTTGACAGCGGACTATACAGGCGACTCTCTAGCCGTCTATCGTGCGCTTCGCTACCTAAACCCATCACCATATCTGTTTTTGGTGCATGGCTATACACTCGATGATCACAAACGCTTTGATATTATCGGTGCTTCTCCTGAAATCCTATCCCGTATCGAAAATGGCAAGGTGACGGTAAGGCCGCTGGCAGGGACGCGGCAACGTGGCCGAGATGAGGCTGAAGACCTAGCGCTTGAGCAAGAGCTGCTAAATGATGAGAAGGAAACGGCCGAGCATCTGATGCTCATTGATTTGGGTCGCAATGATATTGGCCGCGTTTGCGAGTATGGCAGTGTCAAAGTCACAGAAAAGATGTTTATAGAGCGCTACTCACAAGTGATGCATATCGCATCTAATGTTGAGGGTACGATACGAGCTGACAAAGATGCACTAGATGTATTTTGTGCCACTTTCCCAGCTGGTACGCTATCGGGCACACCCAAAATCCGCGCCATGCAAATTATCGATGAGATAGAACCAGTACGTCGAACGGTATTTGGTGGCTCAGTTGGTTATTTAGGTTGGAATGGTAATATGGACACGGCCATTGCTATCCGTACTGCGGTGATGCGCCGTGCTGAGATACATATTCAAGCCGGAGCAGGGGTTGTTGCTGATTCTGTACCAGAAAAAGAATGGGATGAAACCAATAAAAAAGCATTGGCCCTAATAAAAGCGGTAGAAATGGCCTGTAATGGCTTGCGTATTCGCTAATTAAATAGCCAGTGATGTGGCAAAAATAAAGGCTGCAAGTAAAAAGCCAATTTATTGCCATATTTTTATTTATAAAAAAACCAGCTTAATCAGTGACTTAAATATTTATATCAAATTAATTTAAAAAAAGATGAAAAAGTACTTGCGCATCTCAAAAAATTTGATAGAATAGCCACCACTTTAAGAGAACAAGCCGACTTAGCTCAGTTGGTAGAGCAACTGACTTGTAATCAGTAGGTCGCCAGTTCGATCCCGGCAGTCGGCACCATCTCTCTTAAAGTAGCTTTTTATGAATTTGTCTTAAATGTAAGTCATTTTTGTTCAAAGCAACCTAAGGTGGGGTTGGGGAGCGGTCAAACCCAACAGACTGTAAATCTGTCGCGAAAGCTTCGAAGGTTCGAATCCTTCCCCCACCACCATATTTTCTAAAGTTTGTCATAGCGCCAAGCATACTCTCTATATCTCATAACTCTCGATTAGAGTTATCCTGAATAAGAGTAAATGCGGGTGTGGTATAATGGTAACACCTTAGCCTTCCAAGCTAATGACGCGGGTTCGATTCCCGCCACCCGCTCCATATATACACCATCGCAAAGCATAACAATAAATCATCACGAGAGTCAGTAATTATTGCTGCATCGTGATATTTTTTTTAGTGCAGTTCAAAGGTTTCAATATACGCTCATATAGCTCAGCGGTAGAGCACTCCCTTGGTAAGGGAGAGGTCTCGAGTTCAATTCTCGATATGAGCTCCATTTATTGTTTATGCCTTTTATGCTTGTTTTGCTATTTATATAACTTTGCGTCGATATCGAAATTATAGAATATTGAAATATATAACAGTAGTGCGGTAGACAATGATTCAAAGGTGACACTGAGGTGTTGCCTTTTAGTGCTGTCAGTATATTAATAAATATTGGTTTTGATGGTCTTATATAGAGAAGACTAAAACTAATAGGTCAGTATGCAGACGTTAATACATTATTTTTTGCATTTTGGTTTTCCTCTTTTTATCGCGATTGCGTTTTTTAGAAAAGAGTGGAAAAAAGCATATCTGATTTTGCTTGCGACCATGTTGGTTGATATAGATCATCTGGTAGCAAACCCAATATTTCAGGCAAATAGATGTAGCATTAATTTTCATCCGTTACATACTTATTATGCGATGCTAGTGTATTTTATTTTGCTCTTTCTTCGTAAGCCTTTTAATATCATTGGAGCTGGATTGCTGTTCCATATGTTAACGGATTTTACGGATTGTTTGATGATGTCGGTCAGCTAATATCGCGACCTTGCATATCAAGATAATTATACGGTTATAAGAAAGGTTATAATCAATCGAGCTTTGTATCTACTAGTTAGAGAGAAATTGATTTCGATTGAGAGATGTATGACTATTTAAGACAAGTCAGCGTATAATAACGGATACAAGAATTAGTTCGGAGCATTGTTTAAGCAGTGGTTCGTGCGGTTGATAGCTAGGTTTATGATGATTTAATTCTATTATGAGCCATTAAACAGCTTTTTATTGATCATTCACCAAAAAAAGAGGAAATACCCATGGCAAAGGCCAAGTTTGAACGTAACAAGCCACACGTCAACGTCGGTACAATCGGACACGTTGACCATGGTAAAACAACCCTTACCGCTGCAATCGCAACCGTAGCTGCAATCACCTCTGGTGGCGAAGCCAAAGACTACGCGTCTATTGACTCAGCACCAGAAGAAAAAGCACGTGGTATCACAATCAACACCTCACACGTAGAATATGACACAGACAGCCGTCACTACGCACACGTAGATTGCCCAGGTCACGCCGATTATGTTAAAAACATGATCACTGGTGCGGCACAGATGGACGGCGCAATCCTAGTCGTATCTGCAACTGACGGCCCAATGCCACAGACTCGTGAGCACATCTTGCTTTCACGTCAGGTTGGCGTACCGTACATCATCGTATTCATGAACAAATGTGACATGGTTGATGACGAAGAATTGTTAGAGCTAGTAGAAATGGAAGTTCGTGAATTATTGAACGACTATGACTTCCCAGGCGATGACACTCCTATCGTTAAAGGTTCTGCTACTGAAGCCCTAAAAGGCTCAGAAGAAAAATACGGCCAACCAGCTGTTGTAGAACTACTAAACGTACTAGACACTTATATCCCAGAGCCAGAGCGTGACATCGACAAAGCATTCCTAATGCCAATCGAAGACGTATTCTCAATCTCAGGTCGTGGTACTGTAGTAACAGGCCGTGTTGAATCTGGTATCGTTAAAGTTGGCGACGAGATCGAAATCGTTGGTATCCGTGACACTCAAAAAACCACCTGTACTGGTGTAGAGATGTTCCGTAAACTGCTTGACGAAGGTCGTGCAGGCGAAAACTGTGGCGTACTACTACGTGGTACTAAGCGTGAAGACGTACAACGTGGTCAAGTACTAGCTAAGCCAGGTTCAATCACTCCTCACACCAAGTTTGACGCTGAAGTATATGTATTGTCAAAAGAAGAGGGTGGTCGTCACACACCATTCCTAAACGGCTATCGTCCACAGTTCTACTTCCGTACTACTGACGTAACTGGCGCAATCCAATTACAAGACGGTACTGAAATGGTAATGCCTGGTGATAACGTTGAGATGGGCGTAGAGCTTATCCATCCAATCGCTATGGACAAAGGTCTTCGCTTCGCAATTCGTGAAGGCGGCCGTACTGTAGGCGCTGGTGTTGTTGCTAACGTATTGAACTAAGACTTAAGTCTCAGCAATGAGCTTATGAATTAGTCATAAAAAAGGCCATCCTATTTAGGGTGGCCTTTTTTTGTGGAGGAAAGTTGATTGTATAAGTACAGGACTACATAAATAAGCGTGTGGCAAGCTCTACATGTATTATCTAAGCGTAATATAATAATAAAAACAGCCTAACAATAAGCGTAAAAGGAACATCATGTTTGCGATAGAAGCACTACCAACGAATGCAGTAGAACTCGAAAATGTCATTCAAACTGTTGCCAATATAGAAACCATAGTGCAACCAGATGATGCTTGGAATCAGAGAGCATTGACTGAATTACTTGAACAAGACAGTATTCGTCTGCTGATTGCTTACGATCAAGCGAAAGAGGAGGATGTCTCTCATCGTGAGATAGTTGGCTATTGCTTATATCAAATGACTTTTGAGCAAGCAGAGGTGTTGCGTATCGGAACTGATCCAGAGCACCAACGACAAGGCATTGCTTCGCAGGTATTGAATAAACTGCATGAACTGTTACAGCTCAATCAGGTAGAGAGTCTTTTGTTAGAAGTACGTGCAGACAATACAGCGGCGATAGCGTTATACGAGCAACAGGCATTCAATATTATTCATAAGCGCAAAGGCTATTATAAAATGCCACATAAACCAGCAGTCGATGCATTAATCATGCAGCATACTTATATTTAACGAAGAAAATAAATCTTAATAAAAAATAAGTAATTCTAGTTAAGGTGGCTATAACGGCTACGATATAAAAACAGAATTAACTAAGATTTAAGATTTAAGCTTTATTGCAAAGGAATTTTCTTTTTACAGACTTCTACATCAAGCTGATAATCACTATCTGCTTTCATTCGACCTAAAATATCCAAGCGTTCGCTCAGTAGCTCAACCATTATGCTGATATTAGCTTGTTGTTTTTTAACTTGTTCTAATTTTTGCTGAGTGAGTAAAAGCTGCGAATCAATATCCAAGTGACCATCATAATAATCATTTAAGCTGTTTTTGATTTCAGTAAGGGTGAAGCCAATAGCTTGCGCACTTTTGATCAGCTCTATGCGTTCGATACACTCTGGATGAAATTCGGTATATAAACGTGAGCCTGCCTGACGCTTGCGAGATTTTAGCAGGCCTAATTGCTCGTAATGGCGAACCGTATCTTTGGTCGTATTGGCCTTTGCTGCTAGCTCTCCAATCAATAGAAACGATGTATCAAGTGCCATAATAACCTCTTATTTTTTCGCTATGATAATCATAACTCTAGTTGCCACGGCGATTCGCTATCCAGTAGCGATACGGCTAACGGTTTATGAGAGTGCTTTTGCCATGGCACAGACTGGCTGCCTATCAAGTTGTCTAACTGAGTTAGAAAGTCAGCACGCGGTAAGGTAGTCGCACCTAAGCTCATCAAATGATCATTCGGTAGCTGACAGTCAACGAGTGCGACATCACTTTGCTCACATAGGCGCATCAGACCCCAAAACGCTAGCTTTGATGCATTAGACGCTCGATGAAACATTGATTCACCAAAATAGATGCCGTTTATTTTTAACCCGTACAATCCGCCAATCAGTTGACCTGCTTCGTCCCAAACTTCTATGCTATGAGCAAAGCCTTGCGCATGCAGTTTGGTATAAGCTTCGATCATCTCATCATGAATCCAAGTATGCTCACCTTCAGGCTGATTGTCATTAAGGCCATCGCTACGCGGTAAGCTACAGGCATGTATGACATCGTCAAAAGCTTGATTAAGCGTCACTTGCCAACGTTCGCGATTTGCTTGCTTGCGTAGAGACTTGCTTGGTTGATAGGCAGAGGGGATGATCACACAACGCGGCTCGGGACACCACCAAGCAATAGGCTCATCTTCGTTAAACCAAGGAAATAGCCCCTGAGCATAGGCTGATATTAGCGTTTCAGGTGCTAGGTCACCGCCAATAGCGACGATACCAATACCATCAGGATCGATAGAAATGGGATCAGGAAAGTCATAACGCCCAAGACTTTTTAAAGTCTCAGGCGTAATGTGTTTATTGTTCTGTTGAGTAAAGTTGCACATTTAGGCTTCTTTATCTGCAGTTAGGGTTGAATCGTAAGTGTGGTCACGAGCGACGGTTTCGCCCAATGCATCCAAGTACTTTTCAGCATCCAACGCAGCCATACAGCCAGTGCCAGCAGAAGTGATAGCTTGGCGGTAAACATGATCAGCTACGTCACCTGCGGCAAACACACCTTCAATACTGGTCTGAGTAGCATTACCATTCAAGCCACTATTAACGATTAGATAGCCATCTTTCATATCCAACTGACCTTTGAACAAGTCAGTATTTGGCTTATGACCAATAGCGACAAACATACCCATTGTATCTAGTTGTTTGGTACTGCCATCAATCATAGATTCGATAACGACGCCATTGACGCCCATGTCATCACCGACCACTTCTTTTACTTGATGGTTCCATTCGATTTTGACATTACCATTTTTGGCTTTTTCAAATAGCTTGTCTTGTAGGATTTTTTCAGAGCGTAGGCTGTCACGGCGATGCACTAAGGTCACTTCAGACGCAATGTTAGATAAGTACAAAGCTTCTTCAACCGCTGTATTACCACCACCAATCACCGCAACTTTTTGGTTCTTATAAAAGAAACCATCACAAGTGGCACAGGCTGATACACCAAGACCTCTGAACTTGGTTTCTGATTCTAGCCCCAAGTACTGTGCAGAGGCACCAGTTGAGATAATGAGTGCATCACAAGTATAGCTACCGTTGTTACCTGTCAATTGAAAAGGACGCTCGTTTAGGTTTACTTCGTTGATGTGATCGTAGACCAATTCAGTACCGAAGCGCTCTGCATGCGCTTTCATCCGTTCCATCAGTGCAGGACCTGTCAAATCATGCGCATCACCTGGCCAGTTGTCGACTTCGGTAGTGGTGGTTAATTGTCCACCGACTTCCATACCAGTAACCATAACTGGCTTAAGGTTAGCGCGTGCTGCATAGACTGCGGCAGAGTAGCCAGCAGGGCCTGATCCTAAAATAATGAGCTTTTCGTGACGTGGAGCAGTAGTGTCAGTTGCCATGAGTTGTTCCTTGCTAAATATACGAATTAAAAATGTAAGTTATAAATATAATAAAAGAGGAATATCAAAAGTGACTACGAATATGCTTCTTCTAATTGCTGTGTGATAATAACATAAGGGCACAGCGCACAAAGTGCAAGTTTGCTAAAACAAACACAGGTATCATTAGAATCAAAGAATAAATAACTTTGGAACATAAGTGCAAAAACAGAGACTATTTTATAGAATTTAGGCAGTACAGTTAGCCATGTTTTGCCACTATTGTTTCGCTAACCAGCTGTTTTCTTACGCAAAGTGTCTACTGATTCACTTTCTTACACGCTTTCTTGATAAGACTGTCGCCACTGCACCTATGTATTTGTTATTATAAGAAGTTATGCCAAGTGTAGTAGGAGCCAAGCGATAACGGTTGTTTTAAGGCTCTATGATCGGCACATGCCAAACAAACACTTCGCTCGGTACATTTATGTCAACACTTTATGTCAGCATGATTAGGCTTAGTCATGCATTGGCGACCATTTAGTATTAATAACAAGGCAGATCTTACGTGATATCAGCACCGCTTATTGAGTATTTAAAAAAGGGAATGTTTACCCTCCTTGGGTTAATACTGGCCGTTTATCTGTTTGTCATTTTGATGACTTATACAGGCAACGATCCTAGCTGGTCGCACATCAGTAGTGATATGACCACGATTAATAATATGGGCGGCGAGGCAGGCGCATGGTTATCCGATTTGCTTTATAGCTTTTTTGGGTTTGGTGCTTGGTGGTTTTTGGCATTTGTGGTTTATGAATCTATCTTGATTTGGTGGGAAAACAAGCCAACGTTTTGGCTCATGCGATTGGTCGCTTATGTGTTTTTGCTATTAAGTGCTAGCGCATTATTTGCACAATTGGTCTCTTTAGTTCAGCAAGTCACGAACCCTGACGCAATCGGCCTCGAAGGTGTCGCTGGTGGTATCATCGGGCTAGAGTTACAGGCGCGTTTGGCACAGCTGCTATCGCAGTGGGGGAGTGTGGTTTTCTTGGCAGTATTCGTTGTGATTACTGCTACGTTTGCCTTTAATATCCATTGGATGACGATATATCAAAAGGTTCGTGCACTATCATGGCTTGGCTCAGGTGTAAAAAGTCAGGATACTATCGACGCTACTGAACCGAGTATTGCATTACAAGGTGATAGCCAAAACTTAGATGAGTCGGTAGATAAAAAAGTAGAGCATGAGCAGCTGCCACTTGAGTTACAGTCTGCTGAAAATACTAGCGGTACTCAAGACGTCAGCAGTAGCGGACGTTTCGGTAGTGTATTGTCAGACTTTTTGGCAACATCAGGATTGGCAGATAGTGTCAAAGCCTCCGTTATCGCAGCAAAAGCAGCGGCGACACCTAATAGCTCAAAAGGTGAGCAGGTAGATACCGATACAGGCTCGCTTAATAACTCTACTGATAATACGGTTAATAGTACAGTCCAGCCATTAGTTTCAAACTTGACCGCACCTGTTGCTCGCAAAGTTGAGCCAAGCTTTGCATGGAATGATGCCAATACGGTCGATGACTTACTAGCAAGTGAGCAGATGGCTTACAGTGCCAATAGCACGGACAGTTCGGCTATGCCTGTACCTAACTATTCCCAAACGGGTACTAGTGCCACAGCATCGTTAGAGAAATCAGTGCCTACTACTGTGACGACTACAACGATGGAAGCGGTTGCTCAACCAGATATACATGATAAAGAATCATTAGCTCAGTCATCAATTTTTGAGTCAGTGCATAGCGATTTAGCCAGTCAGCCACTCATTGAACCTGCTGAGCCTAAAATCTCTGCGACAAATGAGACTGCAGAAGTAGATAAGTTGGCAGAAGCATGGTTGGCAGAGCATGCTGATATATCAGAACCTACAGAGTCTATCGTAGGAACGTCTGAAGACTCTACGCCTATTCAGGAAACTGTAGCAGCTGAGCTGGTAGTGCAAGAGAAGACTCCAGAACCTATCGTAGAAGAGCCTATTAGTTTTGTACAGGATTCAGCCAATCAACTGTCTGATACGCCTGTAGAGTTGCCACATACTGAAAAGACAGCAGTAGTCTCTGAGCCTGAAGTTGCTCCGGTAACAGTAGAGACTGAGCCTGCATTGTCAGATTTGTCAGATTTGTCAGACGTTTCAGACATGACACCAACCAATACGCCTCCTGCCAATCCAAAAGCAGCACCTACTGTGGAGGCGGCCAGTCCTGTTGCTAGCATGCAACCTATAACGCCTGCCAAACCATCCGTCAGTTTTGCTGTTCCAGAAGGAGATAGCAGCAACCATATCACTGATATGATGCCAGACGATGACAGTCTTTCTGACGATATGACTGTGCCAGTTATGCCGCATATCAGTGATGATGCAGCCTTTAGCCAAAAGTCACGCTCGATGCAAACCGCCGCTTATCGCAGCAGTCTAACGCCTATTCCAGAGGTGTCGATATTAGACAAGCCTGATCCTGACCGCAAGCCCAGTTATACGATTGCTGAGCTTGAGCAATTGTCTGAGTTATTGGAAATTAAACTACAAGAATTCAATGTCAAAGCCTCGGTGGTCAATGCGATTCCAGGGCCTGTGGTCACTCGTTTTGAAGTGGAGCTGGCGGCTGGTGTCAAAGCCAGTAAGGTGACAGGGATTTCGCGTGACTTGGCGCGCTCACTCTCCATGGCGTCTTTGCGTGTGGTCGAAGTGATTCCGGGTAAACCGTACATCGGTATCGAAGTGCCGAACAAGAAACGTGAAATGGTACGTTTGATTGAATTGCTCAATACTGAAACGTTCAAAGACCCGAAAGCGCAGATTAGCATGGCGATGGGTAAAGACATCGGTGGTAATCCAATCATTACTGACCTTGCACGTGCGCCGCATATGCTGGTTGCTGGTACCACGGGCTCTGGTAAGTCAGTATTGGTCAACTCGATGCTACTATCGATGCTACTCAAATATACGCCCAATGAGCTTCGTCTTATTTTGATTGATCCAAAGCAGTTAGAGCTTGCCAACTATAACGATATTCCGCATTTACTAACGCCAGTAGTCACCGATATGACGGAAGCGGCCAGTGCCTTGTCATGGTGTGTGGCGGAGATGGAACGTCGCTATCAGCTAATGAGCTTGCTAAAGGTTCGTAAGCTCAATGAGTTCAACAAGAAGGTCATCGCGGCGGAAAAATCAGGTAATCCCATGCTCGATCCTCTATGGCGTCCAAATGACAGCGTAAGTATTAGCCAAGCACCCAAGCTAAAAACCTTACCAATGATTGTCATTGTCGCGGATGAGTTTGCTGATATGATTATGCAGGTTGGTAAACAGGCCGAAGAGCTCATCACACGTTTGGCGCAAAAATCGCGTGCTGCTGGTATTCATTTAATGCTAGCGACTCAGCGTCCATCAGTAGATGTTATTACAGGCCTGATTAAAGCCAACATTCCAGTGCGTGCAGCACTACGAGTCAACTCAAAAGTCGATTCACGTACGATTCTAGATAGTGGCGGTGCTGAGGACATGCTGGGTAACGGCGATATGTTGTTCTTAGGGCCAGGGCAGATTGAGCCGGATCGTGTACATGGTGCCTACGTCAGTGACGAAGAAGTCAATCGTGTCTGTGATGCGTGGCGTGAGCGCGGCGCGCCTGATTATATTGATAATATGGCAGGCAACTTTGAATTGTCTAGCCCAGGCGGTGGTAGTACAGCCAATGCCTCTGGTGAAGATGATGATTTATATGATGATGCCGTGGCCTTTATCATGGAAACACGTAAGGTGTCTGCCTCAAGCATTCAGCGTAAATTTAGTATCGGCTATAACCGTGCCGCTCGTATTGTCGACTCTATGGAAGAAGCTGGATTGGTCAGCTCGATGGGCAAAAGTGGCAAGCGTGAACTATTGATGTAGGATTAATTGTTAAGTTGATAACGAAAAAGCGAGTCATGAAATTGGCTCGTTTTTTTATGGAAGAAACTTAATAATGCTTTTATAAATTGTGGGTTTAGAAGTAAGCTCTTATTGTTCAATATGCTCTAGGGCGCGAAGTGTAGATTCGTATACTAGCTTACTAACTAGCGAAATCGACCAGATGACTAACGAGTCCGTTTATCAAATATCAGGCACGGTTTTTTATACTAAACTGACAGGAGTTTATGAAAAAATAGTCATTAGTTTTAGAAAGTATGCGTGCTACATAGTCTTAATAAAATTACTCTCCAAGGAAGGTTAGTTATGTTTAAAGAATATACTCAGTATGATGGGCTCGGCTTAGCAGCATTAGTCAATTCAGGTGAGGTCAGCGCAAAGGAATTACTAGACGCTGCTGTCCATCAAGCCAATCAAATCAACCCTAAGCTAAATGCCATTGTACATCGATTTGATGAGCGTGCTTACAATGCTGCGCAGGCAGGTTTACCTTCAGGTGTATTTACTGGCGTGCCGTATCTGCTAAAAGATTTATCATTTAGCTTCGCCGACGAACCCATTACGATGGGCAGTCGCAGCGTCAATATCATTTCGGAAAAAGACAGCGAAATCGTCAAACGGATGAAAGCGACAGGCGTTAATACCTTCGGCAAGACTAATACGCCTGAGTTTGGTCTGATTATCACCACTGAGCCAAAAGCGCATGGTGCTACTCACAATCCTTTTAAAAAAGGCTACAGTTCTGGCGGCTCGTCAGGTGGTAGTGCAGCAGCAGTTGCGAGCGGTATTGTACCGATGGCAGGCGGCGGTGATGGTGGCGGCTCGATACGTTTTCCATCTGCTTGGTGCGGTACGTTTGGGTTAAAGCCAAGCCGTGGACGTAATCCAATGGGCCCTAATCTTGGTGAAGGCTGGGAGGGCGCAGTCGCTGACCATGTGATTACGCGTTCAGTACGCGATAGTGCAGCGATGCTAGATGCTATTAGTGGAGCAGAGATTGGAGCGCCTTATGTTATAGCTCCACCAGACGGTACTTTTTTGCAAGCGGCAATGCGTGCACCGCGAAAGCTAAAAATCGCTTTGCATCAGCAGCCTTTGATAGCCAATACGACAGTGGACAAAGAAGTGCTGGCGGTACTTGAGCAAACAGCTAAGCAATTAGAGTCTATGGGTCATGAAGTAGTACTAGCCGAGCCAAAAATCAATATCGAGCAGTTTTGGCATGACTTTATCGTTGTAGTCTGCGCGCATACAGCATTTACGATTGATAATATCGAGCGTGAGTTTGGTGCTGATCACGTCAAAAACTTAGAACCGCAAACTTATAATATGGCACTGCTTGGGCGCTCATTGTCAGCGGTTGATTTAGCACACGCCAAACATGGCTGGCATCATAGCCAGTATCAGACGGGTCTATTGCTAGAAGACTACGATATGATTTTGTGCCCGACTGTACCTACGCCTGCGGTAAAGCATGGTGTACTACCGCCCAGTCGTATGGATGAGATGATGATGCGTAGCACCGAGGTGCTTAACAAGGGCTTTAATATGGGTAGATATGCCTTTAGCTCAGGCATGATAGAAAAGCTCAGCGCACCTGTATTAGGTAAGATGGGTTTTACGTTATTGGGTAATGTTACGGGGTTACCCGCGATGTCAGTACCCGTTGGTATGAGCAAAAAGGGTCTGCCAATTGGTATGCAGTTAATCGGGCGTATGAATGATGAAGCGACATTATTCAGTGTGGCGGGCGAGATGGAGCGTGCAGGTTTATTTACCAAACACGCTTTTGAGAAGTAGGGTTAAGCTATAGTTTGGATTAATAACACTCAATCAAAGCGATAAATATCCATACCCAAACTATGATGAGCCATACTTTGATGAACGACAGAGATGCGTTGACCAGTACCTAATGCAAAAAACAGCGGTAGCAAGTGCTCATCACTTGGATGAATGTCCTTATAATTTGGGTACTGCTGCCAGTCGAGCGCCGTGGGGATATCTATTTTGAGTTGCTGCAACAACCATTGTTTAAACGCTTTGGCTGCTTGATCGATGCTGTCGGCTTCCCAGCGCAATGCTTGCAAATTATGCGTAATGTTACCTGAGCCAATGACGAGAATTTGCTCATCACGTAGATGTGCTAACTGTGCCCCTAACTGATAGCAGGCAATACTGTCATAATGCTGTGGTAGTGATATCTGTATGATAGGCACATCGGCTTCTGGATACAGATGTCTAAGCGGCGCCCACACACCATGATCACAGGCACGTACTGGGTTGACACTACAAGTAATGCCACGTGCGGTCAGCTGCTGAGCAAGTGTCTCAGCCAGTGCAGGCTGGCCTGTAGCAGGATACTGAATGTCATAAAGTTCAGGCGAAAATCCTGAAAAGTCATGCCACGTCTTTGGCTGTGGATTGCTGCTAATCTCTAGCTTTGCTGACTGCCAATGCGCTGACATAATGACAATGGCACGTGGCTTAGGTAAGTTTTGACCGATACGTGCCAGTGCACTGGTCGTCGCAGACTGCTCAATTGCAAGCGTAGGTGCGCCATGCGAGATAAAGAGCGCTGGTAGCTTAGATGTATTCGTCGCTACATCAGATGTATTTCCCCATGCGGCAGCCGCTGTGATAGGCGTCTGCACACTATGATGGTCATCACGTTGATGAGAGGGCTTAGAGGCGTTGGGTGTCGCACGTTTTGGATATTTCATGTTGCATTTATTAGGGCGTGCGCCAGTTTTTCAATCTACTTTAGGGTCAATGTTTTAAATCGAAAAAATAGCTCAGTATTTTATTTAATTACCACGGTGATAAGGGTGGTTGTTGTTGATACTCATCGCGCGATACAATTGTTCCATAAGTACGACGCGCACTAGCGGATGCGGCAATGTCAGTGCTGATAGTGATAATTTTGCATCGGCCTTTGCCAATACTTCTGGCGAGACACCATCTGCACCGCCAATGACCAAGGCAATATCATCGCCTTGCAGCATGCCATCAGCGAGCTTATCAGCCAATCCTTCTGTCGAAATCATCTTGCCTTTGACATCTAATACCCATAATTGCTCGCGGCTCGATGCATTATGAGCAGCTAATATAGCCTGACCTTCCTGCTCACGGTACTGCGCCAAATTGGCATCTGAAGGGTTTTTCGCCCGCTTGGCTGCCGCAATTTCGACAATTTCTGTGCTTAGCATTGGTTGAATGCGTTTGTAATATTCGTCAAAACCCGTCTGTACCCAGCTAGGCATTTTATTGCCAACGGTCAAAATCCTTACTTTCATAATGCTTACCATCTCGATAATTGAATTCAAGCTTACTAGAGCGTGTTCTTAATAGTTGTATCGTTCGTTCTTTATTGTCTGCAATTTACATCAGAGGGTTAATCGTCTCTGATACGTTGCTACTTGCGCTTTGATCGTCCGCTTGGCTTGGCTTTGGAATAACAGTCAATTTTGCATCAGACTCAAAAACAATAGCTTCGACATCATCAAAACTATTAATCCCTTCAGAACGCATGGCACATTCGATTTCTTGACGCGTCAAGCGCTCATCACGCATGGCATCTGGCAAAAACTGCCCTTGATAAAAAACGATACGCGGCTCTGATAAAATAAAGTTACTAAATTGCGGTGAAACAGACGCATATTTGGTCACCACAAATTGCAATAGGTACAGCACTAAAATCGACGACACCCCTTCAACAAAGGGAATGTCTTTGAGCAAAATTGTACTGGCACCCAACGAGCCGATCATGACCGTCACGATCCAATCGAAGTTGTTGAGCTGCGATGTTGAGCGTTTGCCAGAGACTTTGGTAACTGTCACGATCAACACGTAAACCATAACAGTCGTCAAAACAATACGACCAAGCTTGTCTATGTTGTCAAAAAAGATCATGTCCATAATGTTCGCTCCTATTATAAAGGTAAAACAAGTCATCGCTAAAATACTACTTACTAGGGCGCGCCTTACTTTGTCTCATTTTTAGTACTATTCTTAAAATAATGACACACCCTAAACTTAGCCTAACGGATTTTACGCATTAGCAGGGGAAAACTTTGTAGCACCTTGTAGATGATGGTTTGTACTTACGTTGATTTGCGTATAGGGTCTAATAATCGATTGATAGACCATAGACTGATTCGCGCACTGACTAGAGTGAGAACCAGCATTAGCATTAGTGATGAAAGCAGGGGCAGTGGACGCTGCATTGCCATCTCAAACAATACCTCACGGCTTATCGTATCAAACAGCCAAAACCAGATGGCTGAAAAATAAATGACCGTCAGCATCCAGACAATCACAACCCCACCAAACATCAACTTATTAATCTCATCTCGCGCTAATGCTCGCTTCTGATGTTTGATAAATTTACTGACAGCGATATAAGCACCCACGATAATAGAAACCACCATGACCAATTGTGGATTGAGCGCAAGTTTGGTCTGTATCATCATAAATATGGTACTGGCGAGCGTGTATCCAATCGCAAAAAAACCGACATATCGTGCCAGTTTGGGCTGCACTTGTATAAGCGTCTGAGGTTTGTTGAGACTGGTTGTCTGGCGTGACATAAGCTAACCTTTATAAAGGTAAAAAATAGATTATTGATAATAAGTCGACTTAAAGCGTTAATTAAAATATCAACGCTGCGCTGTCCAGTCGAGCATGGCATCTAACACAGGTCGCGCGGCATAAGGATTTAATGCTTGATCGGTATTGATTATACCGACGACAACATAATCTTGTCCTGACAGCCCTTTGACGTAACCTGCCATTGAGGTGACGTTATTTAACGTGCCAGTCTTTATCCATGCGCGACCAGTTGCTGCTGATTCAGGCAAGCGATCGCTGTGGGCGGCAATAGTGCCACTAACCCCAGCGACCCCTAACGAGTCGACATAGGCTTCAAAATTTGGTCGACTATAAGCATAAGTCAGTAGCTCGCTTAGGTTGGCGGCGGTGATAGTACACTCACGGCAAAGTCCTGAGCCATTGGTCAAATGGGGCGGCGGCGTACTGAGATTGGTTTGCCACCATTGATTGATGGTTTGTAAGGCTGCAGGGTAATCTGTTGTAGCAGGTTTGCCAAACTGATATAAGCTATCAGCCTTTTTGCCACTAGATTTAACAGCCGCTACTTTATTATCCATCTCGTTACTAGCACTGGCTTCATGACTGCTTGGACTAGTCGCAGTTGTGCTAGCAGGTACTGCTTGAGTCAGCCTTTCTTTATCATAAGCGCCTATAGATAGCGCCACTTGCTCAGCCATGACATTGTTCGAAAAGTGATTAATGTCATGGATCTGCTCCGTTAAATTCAATGACGGATAGCTGACCATAGGTAGAGGCGACATCGCGATAGCCGTAAGTCCGTGCGCTCGTTTTATTGTCTTGATCATATCGTAAGGGGTTTCTTGCGAAATTACCTGCCCACTCAAAGTATTCCCCAGCGCTTGCCATTTGGCAGCGATAACGTGTGCGGCAAACTCTTTGGCATTGGGATATGCCACGTAAAAGACATGCTCACCGCAGCTCTCTGGCAGACTGGCATTTAACACAAGCTGCGTGTTTTGCCACTGCGGCGCTAGGCTATAGCTTGCTTGCCCACAACTGGCTGCACGGGTATTGATTGTAGCAGGCAGCTGATAGTTGGCTAACCGCGGCTTATAGGTCACGCTTGCTTGACCATTATCTTGAGGGTGAGTTTTGATACCAATGGTGCTAAAGTTGACCAAAAACCCATCTGGGCTAGCGTTATAGGGACGTAGCGGTGAGTTATCAAAGGCGGCAGGATCTTTACTAACATTGTTAAAAACTGCGCTGTCGATGATGATGTCACCATCGATATGACGAATACCTGATGCTTGCACTTTATACAGTAACTGCTGTAAGCGCTCGTGGGTCATTTTCGGGTCGCCACTTCCTTGAATAATCAAGTCACCATGTAGACGGTTGCCGATGACAATACCTGTGTGATAAACCCGTGTATGCCACACAAAATCTGCCCCTAAAGTGTCCAAAGCGATAAAGCTAGGCACGAGTTTCATGGTGCTGGCAGGCGTACGAGGGATGTCAGACTGGTGATCTAGCAAAGGCGAAAATGAAATCTTTATAGAGGTTTTATTATTGCTTGCCGTATCTTGGGCTTTGGCATTCTGATCAAGTGTATGCTGAGGTTCGTCAGGGATAACCGTTGGAATGCTCTCTACGCTCTGATAAGTATAAGGGTCATCGGTATAAGCATGTATTTTTTGCTCGTGCTTCTCAATGGTGCGCTGCTCTATGGTAACTAAGGCGCTCTGATGGCTCGGATCGCTGGTACTTGTATCCGTAGAGGCGTTAGTAACTGGGTGTTCAGATACTATAGTAGATGCAGATTGGCTGTCAGGTTCATCACTATCAATGACTTGAATAGGAGTAGGCAGACGGCTGGCAGTCTTGTTACCTACAGGTGTAATCACGATGCTGATATCCGCTTCTGTTAGGTCGGCACGTGCCAAGGCTTTTTGAATGGCTGCTGGCAACACGGCTTGTGCATGTATCGGTGCGACTATAACCGCTGCCAATAACGCTAACCTAGATAGACGTTTATTAGGTTGGTTTAGCGGTCGCAAATGACGACAAAGCGTGGTGATTTTGGTTGCAGCAGTAGAGTAATGACGGCGTTTAGAAGGGTATCGCATGAGCATCTTTCATCAGGTGGCAAAAACAGCCTATGGTAACATGAGTTGCTGTTTTCGCACACGATGTCAGCAGTACAATTTTAGGGCATGTCATCAATCTGAGCAGTAAACTGTAAACGCGCTAAAAATGGCTAAACCTTTGCCAAACTGCGTCAAGTAGCTGGCTGATATCTCGATATTATCTGTACTCCTTTCCTTGTTTGACTGCCATTTACTTCATTTTTATCACCATTTTCGAAATGAGGACACTCCTTTGCGATAACGACGCCCTTATTGAGATAACTAACTCTAACTATCGATTGAACTGAGAGCATGGTTTGCTGCTAACGCACATGCAAAAAAGCCATCGCCGTCATGACAGCATCGTTATAAGCATCGTGCGCGCCCAGTTCAGGAATGTTGTAATGGGCTAGGATACGATTCAGATGTTGAGCTTGGCCAGAAAGCCCTTGGGTGTGACCACTGATACGCCGACTGTACAGATGACGCAAATCTATGACTTCGTTTGGTAGCGAGGTTCCCATATAGCGTTTGACCAAAGGATTTAAAAAAGCCATGTCTAGCTGTGTGCAGAATCCAACGATTGGTCGATTGCCTATGAATGGTAGCAGCAGTGCCAACATGTCATAGTAACTCATGCCATGCTCAACATCGGCGGTACGCAAGCCATGAATAACAATAGTGTCGCGGTCTGGCATTACAGGAGGTCTGCAAACCAAATGCATGCCATTACCCGTGTCGATGGTATTGCCATTAATATGTATCGCTGCTACAGACAGCAGGTGATGCTTCTTGGGGTTCAGTCCTGTCATCTCGCAGTCAATCGCCACCCACTGCTCAGCCGAAGGTGTCGTAAACATTGAGACCAGCTCTGGACGCTGCAATTGCGTCTTTTGCCAAGCGCAAGATAACTGCTGTAACCAGCTCATATCGGTTGCTCATCCATATATGCTATTTTTGTATTTATAGAATTTTTCTATCCATGGAGCCTCTGTATTAAGACTGCCACATTTATGCGATTTCTAACTGATAGTGTTGACGCAATTGATTCTTAAAGCTTTTGACCACGGCCAGACACTCTTTGAGTAGGTCACGTTCAAGTGCAGTCAAAGTCGTTGGATCTACTTGCCGTGCATGCTTATCGTCGGTTGAGAGCGCCACAGATAAGCGCTGCGCCATAAAAAACTCTAAGGCTTCAAGCAAAGTATCGGCGCGCTCTTGGGTCATAGCATCAACCTGTACCAGAGCCTTTAAACGCGCTTTGGTACTAGGCACATCGAGCACATTGTTCTCTAATGCTAAGGTACGGACACCATGCACCAAGGGAAAGATACCAGCTTTTTTTAGGTCAATATCGGATGATGCTGATTTACCACCTAGTAAAGGGACAAACTTTTGCCACCATTGATTAACATCGCCAAACTGTAGCGCTGCCCGGGCAAACTGCCTGACAAACATAGGGTCTGCTTGTTGATGAGCAAGTTCTAAGTGCTGACGTACTTGAGTAAGCAGTGACTCATCGCCGCAGACGTATTCAGCATCTAGTATCGCAGACAAGTAAATACCATGCATCGGATCTGAATTTCTAAACCATAGGTTAATTTGTGCAGTGAATGGCTTGAGCGGTTGTCGCCACATAGGATTGGTCATCATAATATTGCCATCACACAGTGGGTAGCCAAGCGTTGCTAAATGGCTATTAAAAGTATCAGCAAACTGTGCTAGGTCAGGATGCGTATAGCCATCACGAATGATGAGCGCGTTGTCTTGATCGGTACGCATAATTTGCTCACCGCGCCCTTCTGAACCCATAACGATCAGGCAAGTATTGGCCATCACTTCATCAGGTACGATTAGCTGCCATAGTTTGGTAAATACCTGCGCATTTAGCGTCTGTACCATACGACTGATATTGCCGATTTTGACACCATTGTGATGCTGTGCTCGAATATAGCGACCGATCAGCTCAACAGCGGTATCTAGGCTTGATAAGTCCTGCGCCTGTTCGATTTGAATACTAATGAGCTGTGAATGATGGCCTATGTGAGCGAGCATATCGCTTTGCCCAAGCACACCGACGACATCGCCACTCTTATCAATGACTGGCAGTCTATGAATACGATAGCGAGTCATGGTCAGCAGCGCATCGCCAATCTCATCACTGGCTTTGATGGTTCGCAGATTAAAATTAGCATAGCGCTGGCAAGGAGTAATAGCTGGATCTTGTCTGTCACTCACCGCGCGGCAGATATCAGTATCGGTCAAAATCCCTAAAAGTAATCTTGTCTCAAGTTGCGCTGTTTGTGAGCTATCTAAATCATTTGAACTATCTAAGTCATCTAAGCCATCCAAACTATCTAAGCCATGTAGCGGTCTGACCAGTACATGTTTCAATCCAGCTTTGGTCATGATGCGGGCCGCTTCGTACAAGCTATCATTGGCATCGACGATATGGACTGGTAATAGATGAACATCTATCACTGGTTGCAGCATGATTTGCTGTACTTCTTGTTGGTTGGTATAGCTGGCAGGATCTAGCGTTTTATTATGACGTCGTTGGCGCAATGCTTTTAATCGTTCAGGCAGCTTGTCTGATAGCATTTGCCGTACCAAATGATTTTGCGCGCTGATTTTATCAATAGCGGTGCCAGCGACTTGGAGCAGTAACGTCTCTTCATTAGCTCGGAATTGATAGGGCTGTATGGACGTACTTTCAGGCTCTAGCTGATTATCCTTGGCAAGTGACTCAGGCAGGCGGCGACTATCAAACCAATCATTATTGTTCAGACCGTCAGCGTGATTGCTACCTACATAGGACGCGACAAACTCACCATCTAATGATTGCTCGATTTGCCCTTTGATGACCACATACAGACATTGCAGTTCCTCTGCAGGCAAGCCTTCGTTTTTGGCAAGGTAGCGTATTTGGGTGTTTTTCCTAATGCTTTGACGCTCAGCTAAGCTCAGTACATCAAAGGGCGGTTGGCTAAAATCAAGATGGGGCATGGCATCATCCTTGATGGCATATTTTCGGTAGAGACTTTACTATAGCATTAATAAAACAAAAAGCCTCCAATAACCCTATTTATATTGTGGTTATTTGAGGCTTTTTAATATTGTGACATTTATTCCAGCTACAGTAGATTTTTCTAATTAGCTTTAAGCACCTAATAATTTGCGGATACGACTGATTGATTCTCGGCTCTCATCGACACTCGCGACCAGAGCGATACGCACATAACCTTGTCCAGGATTATGACCATCAACTTCACGTGACAAATAGCGTCCTGCCAATGCATGAATATTGGCTTGCTCATACAACGCTTTGACAAAGATTTCATCATCACCATCGAACTGCTCAGGTACTTTGACCCAGAAGTAGAACCCAGCATCAGGCATACGTAACTCTAGCAATTCCCCAAGCTCAGACATCCATAGGGCAAACTTCTCTTGATATAGCGCTCGATTATGAGCGACGTGTTTTTCGTCTTGCCACGCAGCGATAGAGGCCAGCTGATGAGGTATCGGCATCGCACAACCTTGATAAGTACGATATTGCAAATAAGCCTGCAGAATTTTGGCATCACCAGCCACAAATCCAGAGCGTAAACCAGGCAGGTTGGAACGTTTGGATAGAGAGTGGAACACGATACAGTTTTTAAAATCACGGCGACCAAGGGCAGCACAAGCTTGAAGCAATCCAATCGGTGCTGTATCAAAATACAGCTCGCTATAACACTCGTCACTGGCAATAATAAAACCGTACTGATCTGATAGGCGAATGAGGTATTCCCAATCATCCATTGTCATGACGGCGCCTGTTGGATTGTTTGGACTACAGACAAACAATAGCTGCGTACGCGTCCAGACGTCTTTTGGTACCGCGCGAAAGTCACCTTTGTAGTCATTATCTGATGTACAAGGGACAAAGTAAGGCGTTGCCTGTGCCAGTATCGCTGCACCTTCATATATCTGATAAAACGGGTTGGGCATGACAACCGTAGGCGATGCATTAGACGCTGGAGCATTGCTCTCTGTGTCAGCTACATCATGATCAACGACCGCTTGTACAAAGCTAAAAATCGCTTCTCGTGTGCCCATTACTGGTAATACTTGAGTATTAGCATCGACGTGATTAAGAAAAAACCGCTTCTCTAACCAGTGGGCGATAGTTTGACGTAGCTCAAACATACCGTTTGTGGTTGGATAACGACTTATTTTGTCCAAGTTTTCGCGTAGGACGTCCAGCACAAATGCAGGGGGCTCATGTTTTGGCTCACCAATACCGAGCTTTATTTCACTGTAACCGTTGGCAGGCTTGCTATCGGCAAGCAAGGTTGCCATCTTTGCGAATGGATAAGGATATAGATGCTTTAAGTTGTGATT
Source organism: Psychrobacter sp. 28M-43 (assembly GCF_014770435.1). Lineage (NCBI taxonomy): Bacteria > Pseudomonadati > Pseudomonadota > Gammaproteobacteria > Moraxellales > Moraxellaceae > Psychrobacter > Psychrobacter noctis. The sequence goes on from NZ_CP061739.1 coordinate 564,293, forward strand.
CATAAGTGTGATAACTATAATAGACAATTAATAATAAAGTTATAAAGAAAATTTACATTAGAGCAGTGTAGCACTTCTCTAATTTTTTGTCCTTTTCTTCTTATATCGTGAATAGGCATTTACCAAGCGTAAGCTATTCATTGTATGACTACCAAATAGGTAGTCGCCAAAAAGTCTTTTGAACCTTTCATATTTATAACCTATAACAATATAAAAAATGACTATTCACAAAAGTGGTAGATCGTTTTAAGGATAGTTTGATATGTCTAGTGTGCTAAATAATGATGATCTCATCGCTAAAGATATCAATAATGAAAAACTTGATAACAATTTACAGCGCTCTAACCTGTATAAACTGCTCAAAGAGCGTGAACAGAGCTGGTGGCAAGCGCGCCAGCAACTGATCGAGCGTCAAGAAAAGAAAATGTTTTGGTATGGTGAAAACAGCCTCATTATGTGGCTATTGTGGCAATTGGTCGGCTACGTGGTAGTGGCAATGGCCTTGATGCTGCTCAATAATATATTTGGTATTTCATTACCGCTATGGCAATACGTTTCTTTGTTTGTAATACAGACCATATTTTTTGTCAGCGCCCTTGCTGCTAAAGGCCAGTTGGAAAACAAACTTCAGCGCAAAATAGACAACGACGAGCTGATGCGCGAAGAGGCGCTCAACGAGATGATTATTTTGGCAGAGGATAGCCTGTATCCTGATGTACATGCCAAATCGCCTATTTCTTTAGAAGCCTTAGATGATTATCTAGATGGACAGTTTCACCTAGCAAGCTTGCAGTGTTTGCTACAAAAAGAAGTCGATGCTGGACGATTAATCATGGAGCAGCAGCCACCTGAAGTAGGTGTTTTGCCGCCAGAGCTTGCTGACGATGAATTGAACGAACATGCCAGCGAGATAACCTATAGAAGTACGTTATAAAACGTACTTCTATGATGACTATCAGACTACTTTTGCTAGTTAATATTCAAAATAATGGCTAACCAAAACTATCTAGCCGTATCAAAAATATATTACGCTATTATGCTCTTTCTGAACGGTAAGACTGGCTAACAGAGCTGCCTTTAATGCTTCCAGTCTATCAGGTGAGAGTGGCTTATCGTTTTGATCACTGATATAAAACATATCCTCAGCACGCTCACCTAGAGTAGTAATACGCGCAGCATGTACTTCGATTTGCTCTTGCAAAAACACTTGCCCAACTCGCGCCAGTAGCCCTGGCTGATCAAGCGTTTCTAAGCTCATGATGTGCTGATCTGATGCTTCATTAAACTCAAAGTTAATCACCGTTTTCACTTCAAAGTGTCTTAGCTGACGCGGCATACGCTTATTCGTCAGTTTAAGTACGGTAGGATCTTTGAACGAGTCGATTAAGCGTTGTTTTAGCTCTTGTTGGCTCTCCTCATCGACCAGCAATGTGCCACTAGGATCTAGCAATACATAAGAATCCAAAGCAAAGTCACGGGTCGCTGTGATAATACGTGCATCTAAAACATCTAGATTCATCTGATCAAATACCGCCATGGTGACGGCAAACAGGTTCATCTGATCTTGGGTGTAAACAAATACCTGTACCGCATCAAGTGCCAATTCGCGATGTTCACGCAAAACGACCAACGGCGGACTGTCAGCATTAGAAGCCAATCCAATCGGTGGATGATTCAAAATAGCTTCAGTATGCCATAAGATATCTTCTGCAATCTCTCGCAAGAAATACTCATCGCCCAAGTCATCCCATAGACGCAATACTTCATCGCGGTTCATATGTTGGTTATTGACATTATCTAGCATCGTCAACGCTTGCTTGCGTGTGGCGCTAATCATATCTTGACGATTGGTGGGCGCATCGATATCAGCGCGCAAGATGCGCCGAGTTTGTGAGTATAGCTGTTTCATGAGGGTCGCCCGCCAGCTGTTCCATAGCTGTGGGTTGGTCGCATTCATATCAGCCACCGTCAGTACATACAGATGGTTTAGATGAGTCACGTTACCGATGAGATCAGAGAAAATAGTCACCACCTCAGGGTCTGAGATATCTTTTTTCTGTGCAGTAATCGACATAAGAAGGTGATAGCGCGTGAGCCAGCCTACTAAGTTCGCATCCGCCAAGCTCATACCATGCGATAAACAAAACTCAATTGATTCGGTTTGACCAAGCTCACTATGATCGCCGCCACGGCCCTTAGCAATATCATGGAACATGGCTGCCAGCACCAAAATCTCTTTACGCTCGATACGCTGAAAGATAGAGCTGACCAGTGGAAACTCTTCGTGAAATGTCGGATCTGTAAATCGGTGTAAAATTCTAATCAAAAACAAGGTATGCGCATCTACTGTATAACGATGGAACAAGTCATACTGCATAAGGCCAGTGACTTGCGCAAAAGCAGGAATATAGTTACCCAATACTCCATAGCGATTCATGGTACGTAGACGATGAAATAGGTAGTTTTGTTCTTTTAGATTCGATAAAAACAACGCTTTGTGAGTAGGGTTGTCTCTATATATCTGATCGATGCCGCGTGCGGCAATTTTGAGTGCGCGCAAAGTATGGGTGCGAACTTTATCGATGCCATGCTGACCCATCAATAAAAACATCTCTAAGATAGAATCTGGGTGCTGTGCAAAAACTCGATGATGTGCGATGGCAATCTGGTTACCAATACGGTTGAATCGCGCATTTATAGGCTGTTTTTTTGGCCGTTCATCGTCAGGCAGCTGCGGCTCTATGATCGTTTCGTAATAATGATTGGTCAGCATCTCAGACAGCGTTGATATCTGCATCGCACAGCGATAGTAGTCGCGCATAAACCGTTCGACCGCAGCATTAGGCTGGTCATCAGGCTGGGTCTCGTAGCCCATTAGCTGAGCAATCTCACGCTGATAGTCGAATAACAGCTTGTTTTCGTTACGGCCAGTCAGTACATGTAAGTAATGACGAATTTGCCATAAGTACCCTTCGGCAAAGCTCAACTCATCAAACTCTTTTTCGGTCAAAAAATTCTGTTGCACTAAATCATATAGCTTGCTCACGCGAAAATAACGCTTGGTGACCCAGCCGATAATATGGATATCACGTAGCCCGCCTGGTGCTGTTTTGATATTGGGTTCAAGGTTGTATTCGGTGGCATTGTGCTGCAAGTAACGCGCTTTGGATTCTTCCATTTTCACATCAAAAAATGCGCGCGGAGACCACTGTTTATTAACGATTTGAGCGGGCATGTCTTGCAATGCTTCGTTACCGATTAGGAGTCGAGCCTCTAGCTGAGCACTAGCAATCGTATGATCAAGCGCGGCCTCTAGCGCATCATTAACACTACGTACGGAGAGAGCAGGCTCTAGTCCTATGTCCCATAGTAGAGCGACCAGTTTGTCGATTTTACTACTGGCATCAGCACCTATTTCACCAGGAGACAGGAGCAAAATATCGATGTCTGAATAAAGCGATAGCTCACCGCGCCCGTAGCCACCAGTCGCAAAAAACGCCAAATCAGTTTTATCTAACTCAAACCATTTAAACAACGCTATCAATAGGCTATCGATAGCGCAAGCACGCGCTGCAACCAACTGACGAATATTGGTACCACGTTCTAGTGAGCGGCTGATATCGTCGTTGATCTGGGCCAACCATTCAGGAATGCCAAGTAGATTCTTGTCTGTCACATTTTTGGCTGACAGTGGGGATGAGTCTGTCGCCACCTCACTTGGTAGTATCGGTAAAGGCGTCAAATCAACAGAGGCGATATCACAATTAAACATGAGTGTTATCCAGTTAAGAGTTTAGAAATAGAACGTTCGAGCTGAGCGCTATTAGGCATCTAATATGCCGATGGCTAATAAAAGTCACCAATAGCAATTATCAATAAAGGTGCTGATAAATATATCAATAGAAGTTATCAGGTCATCTGAGTATAAAGACAAAGCGCCTATAAGCACAATACTCAATATGCCCTAATTAAAGACCAAAAAAAAGACCGCCTAAGCGATCTTTGATTGTACTACTGCGTCAAAAAACTTAAATCTTCTTCAGGGCGAGTAGTAAATACCTCACAACCATTATCTGTTACGACCATGGTGTGCTCCCATTGAGCAGACAATTTGCGGTCTTTAGTAATCGCCGTCCACTCATCAGGCAAAATCTTAGTTTGCCACGTGCCTTGGTTAATCATAGGTTCGATGGTAAACGTCATACCTGTTTTTAGCTCAAAACCAGTGCCCTTTTTGCCATAGTGCATGACTTGTGGCTCATGGTGGAATTCGTCACTGATACCATGACCACAGAACTCGCGAACGATACTGAAGCGCTCAGGCTCGACAACGGCCTGAATAGCAGCACCGACATCACCTAGGCGTGCACCGTTTTTGACCACGCTCATACCCGCATAAAGGGCGTCTTGTGCCACTTTGCAAATACGCTGTGCCATGATAGAGCCGTTGCCGACGATCCACATTTTTGAGGTATCGCCATAGTAACCGTCTTTGATAACAGTCACATCGATGTTGATAATATCACCATCTTTTAGCAGCTTGCTTTCAGTTGGGATACCATGACAGACAACATGGTTGACTGAGGTACAGATAGATTTTGGAAAACCATTATAGTTAAGTGGGGCAGGGATAGCCTGCTGCACATTAACAATATAGTCATGGGCGATCTGATTGAGCGCTTCGGTACTGACGCCCACTTTGACATGCTCGTCGAGCATGACAAGCACATCACTAGCGAGTTTACCGGCCACACGCATTTTTTCTATGGCTTCTGGAGACTGGATAAGGGATTTTTTAGTCATCATCGTATATCTTATAATTATGGGTTCATTGTGGATAGATTATACCATAAACATACTAGTGACACTTTTACGTTAAGTGATAGTGTACCTATCATTATCATTGATAATAATTGCTTTACAGCATGGTGAGGGCTTATATGACTCATTAGTCAGACTGATATATTCATATTTTGACAAATTAGTTGAATGTTGCAGGATATATAAGTAATGTAATTTTGCCTGCTAACGGAATTAGCAGCAATTTTTACTGTAGTTGTGCAGTAAAAATAACCAAATCAATGATAACAAGGATGTTGTTATGACGCTTTCTTTGTACATTCGTGCAGCTCTCACACCGAGGACATTGTTACCGATACTGGGTTCAATCAGTGCTAGTGTGCTTCTAATGACCATGCAAACCACTTCTGCTCAAGCTGCAGGACAATACTATAATTGTGCCAATGCTAACGGTTGCAAGTTGGTGGACAGTAAATACTTCACTTCTAGTTACACTAAAACTCAATATCCAGTCGTCTTAGCACACGGGCTTGGCGGCTTCACAACGCTATTTGGAGTCATTGACTATTTTAATGGGATTCCAGAAGACTTGATGAAAGGTGGCTCAGAGGTATATACCACCAAAACGTCAGCGGTCAATAACAGCGAAGTTCGAGGTGAGCAACTGCTACAACAGGTCAAGACCATTGCCGCGATCTCAGGTGAGTCTAAAGTTAATTTATTTGGACACAGTCAGGGAGGTATAGATATCCGTTATGTCGCTGGCGTCGCGCCAAAGTACGTGGCTTCAGTAACCGCAGTATCAAGCCCAGAACAAGGATCAAAAACCGCTGATTTTGTGAAAAATGTCCTTGAACCAAATAATACTTCTGGACAGCCATCTAATGTCACCACCCAGCTAGTATCAGGCGTGTTTAATCTGATTGGTGGCTTTACAGATATTGGTTCTGGTATCAGTTTCAATCAAATTCAACAACAAGATGGCTGGCAAGCGCTCGTGGCTCTATCGACCGATGGTGCTGCTAAGTTCAATGCCAAATTTCCTGCAGCAATGCCAAAAAACTACTGTGGTCAGCCGACTAGTACGGCAGTCAATGGCATCAAGTATTATTCGTTTAGCGGCGTTGGGCAAATAACGAGCGCACTTGATCCTAGCGATTATCTATTGGCCGCAACGGGCGTACCATTTGCAGGTGAGTCTAATGATGGATTGGTATCTGCTTGCTCAAGTCGTCTTGGCTATGTAATTCGTGATAATTATAGAATGAACCATTTGGATTCCGCTGATCAAGTCTTGGGTTTGACGGCATGGGGAGAGTCTGAGCCAAAATCCATCTATCGCACCCAGGTAAACCGTCTGAAAAACGCCAACCTATAAGCTGAACTACAAAACAAGAATGCTCATTGATTGAGAAATATCGTTTATGTCAAATAACCGCCGTCCAGTCTATGCAACAATTGCTATCATCGCCGTGGTTATCATTGCCACAGCGGCGGTTATTTTATGGTTCAAGCCTGATAGCAACGATGTAAATTCAACTTCAATCAAATCGTCCGTCTCTGATAATGAGAATATCGAGTCAGTGACAACTGAGTTGGCTGCGGGACAAGTCGTGAAAGCTACAACGACACCCAGCCAGTCTCAATCTGTCACAGGACTAGAAAATTTACCACGCTCATTAAAGGGTACCCAAATTGATGGTGAAATCATCATCGATGAAAATAAACAGTTAGTCGTCACTGAAGGTCTGCGGCGTTTGTTCGATTATTTTTTATCTGCCCTGGGTGAGGAAGAAGAAGCGGTTATATTTGCCCGTGTGGAGAGTTATATTCGTCATCACACACCAGAGCCTGCCGCTAGCCAAGCGGTCACTATTTTTAATCGATATGTTGCTTATCTTAAAGCACTTCCTGAGATAGAAAAGCGTTATGGTAATCTGCAATTACAAGCGACCAAAAATGGTGAGTTGGACTTGAACGCAGTTGCCCAACAAAAACAAGACATCGCTAATCTACGACAGCAGTACTTTGACAAGCCAACCATTACAGCATTTTTTGGCGCAGAGGATGATTACGATAGTTATAGTATAGAGATGGTCAGAATTGACCAAAATAAGCAAATGTCTGACGCACAGAAACAAGCTGCCCGTCAGGACTATATTAGTCGATTGCCAGAGAATGCTACTAAAAGCAATATCATGCAACAAGCCAATATTAGCGAGTTGATGACTCGCACTGAACAGATGAAAGCTCGCGGCGCAACGCCCGAGGAGTTATATAATATGCGCCGAGAGCTAGTAGGCGCACCAGCAGCAGAAAGGCTGGCACAAGTAGATCAAGAAGACGCTAATTTTGACCAACGCTTCACCCAGTATGAAACTCAAAAGAATCGCTTATTAAGTCAAGGTGTCGATGCCGCCCAAGCGCAAATTCAGATAAATCAGCTTGAACAGCAACTATTTAATGACACTGAGCGTAAGCGTCTGGATGGTTATGCAGCATTGCAACGTCAGCAAGCTGTGAATAATCCCTAATGACCGTCAATAATTACTGTCACTAGCTATCATTAATAACAATCAATAACCATCGTTGATACGGATGGATATAGTTAGCAGCTCACTTAACTACTGGCAAGAGCAAGTAGTCAGATATTTGCAAAGTAGTACAAAATGCATTCCGAATAACTACCCAGTTTATGATGACACCTCCCTGTGAGTCATGCACAATATTGCCATTGTTTAGAGCATTAAATAAAACAATAAATGAATCATAATAAATCTGAGCTTTTACTATGTTTATTAGAGCTTATCGCCTTTCTATTAGAGCTGATGGCTCATGCAGATAGGGTGTCTAGTAAAAGTATCGGGTGTAATAAAGCGAGGAGTTGAAATGAAGAATATGACTAAAGTAATGATGGCCGTGACATTGGCAGTTGGTACACTTGCTGCGGGTTGTCAGACGACGAACTTGCCTGCGCCAGTTAACCAACCAATCACTGCAGATGTCTTGCAAGCACACAACTGGCAGCTCGTTGATGCCAAACGCAGTAATGGTGATAAAGTAACGCAATTATTTTTTGACCCAGCCAAGCCGTTAACGTTAAATTTCATGAATGATAACGGTAGAGATTACGTGGCATTTATGAATACCTGTAATAGCATGGGTGCTGGATATAGCGTCGCAAATGGTGAAGTCGAGATTAAAAACGGCATCAGTACTATGATGGCATGTCCTGAACCGCAAGCCAGCTTTGATACTGCTGCCTTAGCCACTGTACAAGGTAAGTATAGCCTTAGTAAGAATGCCAACAATGTGCCGATCTTGACCATTAAAAACGATGATCAAGTCGCTTATTTTAAAGCCGTTGCGAAGTAGCTTAATGATTGAGTAAAAAGTTTGACTGGTTCGTGAACTTAAGCAATTAGAGTTACTTGTCTGAAGTTACTCATTTAAAATTGCTCATTTAAAGCTACTCTTCTTGAAACGCAAAATGCCTCGCTATTAAGTGGGGCATTTTTTTATCCAAAGTTTGACTCAGTTTAGACTACACTAGAGCAATAACCCTATAATACCTTTGATATCGTGAGATACTAGCTATGGCTTTGAGTCGGCAACAGTGACGATAGTTTTTTAATTATTCACAATACTTTTATCATTAGGATCTATTGGATACCACGCTATGTTTGAAACCATAAAAGTCATTACTACGATAGCTATAGTTACCGTCCTCACTGGCTGTCAGACATTACCTAATACCTCAGTAAAAAAGCCAACCAGTACAGTCGAGACCAATCCGCTGACTGCACGTATGCCAGCTATTGATCGCCGAGGATACATTGCCTACATAGAAGAGCAGGGCGTAGGTACGGCAAAAGTATCGTCACTCTATAGTATCCGTCCTGACGGTAGCGATCGTCAGCTCATCGATCAGCTTAATGGCTATATCTATGCGCCAGCATGGTCGGCAAACGGACAGCTGCTTGCCTATAGCAAACAAGCCCCGCGTGAGCATCCCAAAATTTATATTTATGATCGTAGTAGCAATACGCGCAACCTAGTGGTGAATGCTGAAGGCAGTAATATGTCAGCGTCATTCTCACCCGATGGTCAAGATTTGCTTTATAGCTCTACGGTCGGTGGTAATGCTGATATTTATAAGATGCGTCTGAGTGATGGCAATACTCAGCAGTTAACGACCCTGCCAAGTACAGAGGTACAGCCCAGTTATGCTGCTGATGGCAAGAGCTTTGTCTATACCAGTGATAAAGTCCGTGCTGGAAGACCGCGAATTTATCGTTATGACTTCGCTACGGGCAATGCGACAGCTGTATCAACAAATGGGTATGTGGCCAGTCCTCAGCTTAGCTTAGATGGTCAGCGTATGGCTTATCTAAATGGTCGTAAAGCGGCTGTCATGACCTTGACGACTGGGCAAGTGGTCAACTTGGCAGAAACAGGGCTTGATGAACCCGCACGTCTATCTCCCTCTGGCAATTATGCCGTCTATCCAACTCGCCGCTTGAGTGTGGGCGGGCAAGCAGCAGGCCAATCTAGTGGTAGTCTAGTTATCCATTCGCTGTCAGGCAATACCAACTATGCCATTAGTGGACAAAATGGTGGAGTCGTGCGCTCACCGATATGGGGACGTTAATGTATTAAACGTATATCGAAATTCTAATATTTAATTCAAAAATAAGATAAATCTGAGGATGAAAATGTATGGCGCATAAAAAGAAGAACGTTCGCAAAAAACTTTGCCCTGTCTGCGAGCGTGAGTTTAGTTGGACTAAGAAGCTTGATAAAAACTGGGAGAGCATGGTCTATTGCTCAGACCAATGCCGCCGTGTTAAAAAATATGAAGGGCTAGATCATCAAAAAGAAGATAAGTAGTCGTTAATAAGTAAACAGAGCTATATAGGAACAAAGGAGCAGATGATGGCACATAAGAAAGTAAACTTACCGCAAAAAACTTGCCCTGTCTGCCAGCACCCATTTACGTGGCGTAAGAAGTGGGAGAAAGATTGGGAGCAGGTGATTTATTGTTCTGAGCGGTGTAGAAGGAGTAAAGGGAAAAGTGATTAACATTAAGAGCTTACGAATAAACTACTAATTAGACAATCATATTAATGAAATATGAGCTTTAACTCTTGGTAAAAGTTTTGTATATTAATATATGTCATATATTGAATATTATATGATTTTGCGTTATAGGTTCTTTTTATATATCCGATATAACTTACTGCATTACAAGGAACTTATAATTTATGTCAGTAAAATAAATACAAGGATGTTTATTATGAAATACATATTCGCTTGTTTTTGCTGCTTTATTTTAAGTTCCTGTGCGACTATCCCTGATCAAGCCTATCATAAAATCAAATGCGCTGATGATACTGCTTGTTCTAAAGCAGAATTGGACGTAAAAATCAATCCAGTCACTAACATGGTTGTTAAAAATGGCTGGTCAGTGTTTACTAGCGAAGAAGTTGTGATTACTGACACAGATCAAATCAATCGAACTTCTTTTAACTCATTTTATTTAGAGTACGATGAAGAGGGTAAAAAATTTGAAGGCAATAGACAGTTAGATATTATCAAGCATGCTATAGACACTTCAGATAAGCCAGTTTATCTAGTAGTATATGTTCATGGTTGGCATAATAATGCGGACACTTCGAATAAAAAATCAAGTTTTGATACGACCGCTTTTCCATATCTACTTGCTAGGCGCAGCTATCAATATCCAGAAATGGACGTGATTGGGGTCTATGTAGGTTGGCGCGGTGCTAAGTATAAATTTACTCCTACAGCACTTTTAACACCACTTGATAGAGCTCGTGCAGCTGATTTTATTGGTAAGGAAGGAGAAGTACGAGACGACTTAGTAGATTTAGTTAATTACGTTGAAAAAAGTGCTCACTCAGGCTATTCATTGATTATGGCACACTCTTTCGGTAGTAGGTTATTGTCTCAAGCATTCATGGATGATCTAGCCAATACAAAATCTATTGCTGACTGGCCTTTAGGAAGACAGTCACTACTTGTTAATCTTAACCCAGCAATAGGTGCAGATGCATTTGATGAAATATACAGTGACATGCCTGGACTTGGGGAGAATTTACAGCGACCTCTATGGATAAATCTAACTTCTAAAGATGATGATACTGTCAAAAAAATATTCCCAAACGCCCGTTTCCTCTTACAAGATCTAAGTGGTAAGCCTTACTCAGGGGTGAATGATACTATAGGTCATTATATGCCTTATCTTTCTCATGAGGTTACTGTTCATAACAAGATAGATAAGAATGCTGAATGTAATTTCATTAATGAAGAACAAATTCTGAATAATGAAAAGCCTTGGTTTGAGATACCTGTGAGAGTTGGGGAAGAAGTCGTATGTGCTACGCGCCATTTGTACTTAAATAAACAATCTAGAAATAACGAGTCTCGTTATTACACAACAGTCTTGAGACCTTTATATGAAAACCCTACGAAGATCACAGAAAGAAATTTAGGATATATGTGGAATTTTCGAGTAGATGAAAGCTTAATTGACCATAGCGATTTAGAAAAAGAACATAGTAAAAACGGTAAACATAATGCCTTTGTGCAGACGACTCTTGGTCGTATGCTTGATGATATGTTGTTTACTCCACCAGAAAAGCCATTAGGTTGACATGGTTCGTATATTTAATTTTCCTTTTTAAAAAGACGCTTCCCAAAATGCGAAGCGTCTTTTCTTATGAATATATCAATGTAAATTACAAATTCGGATTTAACCATTTCTCAGCAGTCTTCATATCCCAGCCTTTACGCTCAGTATAACTCTTCAACCGATCACGGCTTATTTTACCGATATTAAACCACTTATACTAAGATACAAGCAATAAATCCCCATCTACTTAGCATCCCGCTTAGCAAAAATATTAGCAACCAACGCACCACTAAAGTTATGCCATACACTAAATATTGCACTAGGTAAGGCTGCGACAGGATTGAAATAAGTTGCCGCAAGGGCAGCGCCCAGACCAGAGTTTTGCATACCCACTTCCACCATAATGGCGCGGCGCTGTTTTTCCGTAAATCCAGACAAGCGCGCGATTCCATATCCTAAGGTATAACCCAGCATATTATGTAGAGCAACGACTATAAAGACGATCGCACCACTATCTAAGATGGTTGCTTTAGACACGGCGACCACTGCCGCGATGATAATTGAGATACCCAATACCGATATCATCGGCAATACCTCGGTGACGAACTCGATTTTTTTACCCAAAAACTTATGAAAGATAACACCCAGTAATATGGGCAAGATAACGATTTTCGTAATGGTCATCATCATACTGGCTAGGTCGATATCGATCAGCTGACCAGCAAATACATTTAATAGAATCGGGGTCAAAAAAGGCGCAAGCAGGGTAGATATAGAGGTAATCGCCACACTCAATGCAACATCACCTTTGGCTAAGAACGTAATCACATTACTAGAAGTACCACCCGGGCAACAACCAACCAAAATAACGCCGACTGCTATTAAAGGATCAAGGTTGAAAATGACCGTTAATAGGTAAGCGATCAAAGGCATGAGCGTGAATTGTGCTAATAGTCCAACCAGTACAGGCTTGGGGCGTTTGACAATCTCTAGGAAATCTTCCGTTTTGAGCGTCATGCCCATCCCAAACATAATGATGCCAAGTATAGGAACGATCAAAAAAGCCAACGAGGCAAAAAATTCAGGAAAAATAAATCCCAAAACAGCACTGACCAATGCCCAAATTGCAAAAGTTTTGCCAATCCAACTAGAAAGTAATGCAATCTGATTCATAGCCTGTCTCAAAATAATAAAGTAGACAATAATCTAGCATGGTTCTTGTCAGTAAATGATAAAAGTATTTTGCTATGAACGTAGCGATAAGTTTGCTGAGGGTAGGCAAAATAGAATGCCATAAAAAATGGCTTACCCATATTAAATGAGTAAGCCAAAAAATAACTATCAGGTTTTTATAATTGCATTAGCCAATCGACTATAAATTTGGATTTAACCACTTCTCAGCCGTTTTCATATCCCAACCTTTACGATCAGCATAACTCTCTAACTGATCACGACTGATTTTTCCGACGTTGAAATACTCACTATCAGGATGTGAGTAATAGAATCCGCTGACCGATGATGCAGGCCACATCGCATAGCTTTCGGTCAACGTCGTACCGATTGCATCGACCGTACCAAGCCAGTCGAACAATTTGCCTTTTTCAGTATGCTCAGGGCAAGCAGGGTATCCAGGTGCAGGGCGGATGCCGACATATTTTTCTTTAATCATCTCATCATTGGTGAGTGACTCGGTCGGCTGATAGCCCCAGTACTCTTTACGGATGAGCTCATGTAGATGCTCGGCAAAGGCTTCAGCTAAGCGGTCAGACAGTGCCTGTACCATGATGGCATTATAGTCATCGCCTGCTGCTTTATATTGCTCAGCAAGCGCTTCTGTACCGACGATTGAGACGGTAAAGCCGCCTAAGTGATCGGTATGCGTCTCTGATGGCGAGATAAAGTCTGCCAAGCTAAAGTTTGGCTTACCACTTGCCTTGTCGCTTTGCTGACGTAAATGCTCAAACTGATACGCTGGGCTGCCACCATTTTGTGGGTCATTATCATATACAGTCACGGTGTCTGCGCCAGTGCGGCGAGCAGGCATGAGTTTAAACACCCCTTTGGCTACGATCGATTTCTCATCAATCATCTTTTGTAGTAACTCTTCGGCATTTTCAAACAGATCACGAGCTGCTTCACCGACCACATCATCTTGCAATATTTTTGGGTATTTACCGGTCAGACCCCAAGAGATGAAGAATGGTGTCCAGTCAATATAAGGCAGCAAGTTGGCGATTGGATAGTCATCCAATATGACTTGTCCTAGCTTATTTGGCACTGGTGGCACATAGGTTTCCCAATCATACTGAAAGCCAATCTTGACCGATTCGGCATAGGTGACTTTGGCGGCTTTTGGTTGACGCTTAGCCAGACGCTCACGCACTTTAATATATTCTTCACGTGTCTCATCGATGAGTGCGTGACGATGCTCTTTTGATAGCAATTTGGTCACCACGCCGACTGAGCGCGAAGCGTCCGATACATAGATGACGCCGTCGTTTTGATATTGTGGCTCGACCTTGACAGCAGTATGCGCTTTCGACGTCGTTGCACCGCCGATCATTAATGGTAGTGTCATGCCGCGCTCTTGCATTTGCTTGGCGACATAGACCATCTCATCGAGACTTGGAGTAATTAGACCAGACAGACCGATGATATCAACTTTCTCTGCGATGGCAGTATCGAGGATTTTTTCACATGGCACCATGACGCCTAGATCGACGATATCATAGCCATTACAGCCAAGCACCACACCGACGATGTTTTTGCCGATATCATGTACATCGCCTTTGACGGTTGCCATTAGGATTTTACCTTTGACTTCGCCTTCGACTTTTTCCGCTTCGATATATGGGTTTAACCATGCGACAGATTGCTTCATCACGCGAGCAGATTTTACGACTTGCGGTAGGAACATTTTACCTGCACCAAATAGGTCACCGACGATATTCATACCGTCCATCAGTGGCCCTTCGATGACTTCTAGCGGTTTGGGGTATTTCTCCCATGCTTCTTTGGTGTCCGCTTCGATAAAAGTCGTCACGCCTTTGACCAGTGCATGGGCGATACGTTCTTCTACTGTACCTTCGCGCCAGCTCATATCGATAGTACTGTCTTTTTTCTTGCCGCCATCTTGGTAATTTTCAGCGACGGTCATTAGACGTTCAGTCGCATCTTGACCAGTTTCACCTTGATTGCGGTTGAGCATGACGTCTTCGATAGCGTCACGGGCTTCCTTTGGAATATCATCGTACAGCTCAAGCATGGCTGGGTTGACGATACCCATGGTCAGACCGTTTTTGATCGCGTGGTATAAGAATACGGAGTTAATCGCTTCACGGATTGGGTTACCGCGGAAACTAAACGAGACGTTGGATACGCCGCCTGAGACCATGGCGTTCGGTAGGTTTTCCGTAATCCAACGTGTGGCATTGATAAAGTCAGCACCGTAGTTGTTATGCTCGGTGATACCTGTGGCGACGGCAAAGATATTTGGGTCAAAGATAATATCTTCTGATGGGAAGCCCACTTCGTTGACTAATACATCATAGCTGCGCTTAGATATCTCAATCTTGCGCTCGTAAGTGTCAGCCTGTCCGTCTTCATCGAATGCCATAACGATAATCGCAGCACCATAACGCATGCATAATTTGGCACGTTCAACGAACTCAGCATGACCTTCTTTTAATGAGATAGAGTTGACGACCGATTTACCCTGCGTACGTTTCAGACCTTCTTCGATAATGTCCCATTTAGATGAGTCGATCATCAATGGTACACGGCTAATGTCTGGCTCGCCTGAGACCAAGTTGACGAAGTGAATCATTGCCTGCTTGGAGTCGAGCATGCCTTCATCCATATTGATATCGACGATCTGCGCGCCGCCTTCGACCTGATCGCGCGCGACATCGAGTGCTTCGGTATAGGCTTCGGTTTTAATCAAGCGTAGGAATTTTTTAGAGCCTGTGACGTTGGTACGCTCACCGACATTGACAAACAAGCTATCAGAATTGATGGTAAATGGCTCTAGACCTGATAGTCGGCAGGCAGGCGCTATCTCAGGAATAACACGCGGTGGATAATTCGCCACGACTTTAGCAATTTGACGGATATGCTCAGGCGTCGTACCACAGCAGCCGCCCACGATATTTAGGATACCTGCTTTGGCAAACCCTTCGAGTAGGGCAGCCGTTTCTTCAGCGGTTTCATCATACTCACCAAACTCATTGGGCAGACCAGCGTTTGGATGCGCAGAGACGTAAGTATCAGCGATGTTTGACAATGTCTGAATATGTGGACGCAGCGCATCAGCACCTAGCGCACAGTTAAAGCCAACAGATAGAGGCTTGGCATGGCGGATAGAGTTATAAAATGCCTCGGCCGTTTGACCAGATAGCGTGCGACCTGACGCGTCGGTAATCGTACCCGAAATCATAATTGGCAATTCAAAGCCAATATCGTCGAACACACCAGTGATCGCAAATATCGCCGCTTTGGCATTTAGCGTATCAAAAATTGTCTCAATCAAGATGATATCGACGCCGCCTTCTATCAGGCATAAGGTCGCTTCACGGTAGTTGAGTACCAACTCATCAAAGGTAATATTACGAAACGCAGGATCATTGACATCAGGCGATAGCGAACACGTACGTGACGTCGGGCCCACGACACCCGCAACGAAGCGCGGTTTTTCAGGCGTTTTTGCGGTAAATTCATCAGCAGCTTCTCGAGCAATCTTGGCCGCCGTCCTATTCAGTTCTGGCACTAGGTACTGCATGTCATAGTCAGCCATCGACAGACGCGTACCATTAAAGGTATTGGTCTCGATGATATCAGCGCCCGCTAACAGATGATCGTGATGAATGTCTTTAATCATGTGCGGCTGAGTCAGTACCAGTAGGTCGTTGTTGCCGCGTACATCTTGGTCGATATCAGCAAAACGCTCACCACGATAATCCGCTTCTTCTAGCTTATAGGTCTGAATCTGCGTACCCATGGCACCGTCTAACATCAAAATGCGTGATGCCATCTGCTCAGTGATACGTGCACGAGCGGTTAGCTGCTGCTCTTTAAATGGAAATACAGCAGGTGGCGTTAATATAAAGTCATTAGCGGATGAGGAACTAGAGGCGGTATCGGTATGAGAATCGTTTGGTGAGGTCGTCGTTGGAATCATAGGTGTGCTGCTTATATCGTAATTATTAAAAAAAGAAGGAATAACAAACCAGTAGCGTGCAGAGTCTCATTAAGAGGGCCGCAAATTTGCATTATTTTAGCATGAAAAGTTTGCTACAAAGGGATACTGCATATTCCTCTTTGGCAATAGATAAATAAGAGGGGAGCTAAGTAACAAAGCAAGGTATTAGAGTCTATTTCATAAAGCAGATACGCACAAATGAATATCATTTCGCTA
The DNA here is from genome assembly GCF_014770435.1 of Psychrobacter sp. 28M-43. Lineage (NCBI taxonomy): Bacteria > Pseudomonadati > Pseudomonadota > Gammaproteobacteria > Moraxellales > Moraxellaceae > Psychrobacter > Psychrobacter noctis. Next base: position 581,161 of record NZ_CP061739.1, read on the forward strand.
AGGGGTTACATAAAGCTTTTCTTTTGCAAATGAAAGCCAACGGGAATGCTCAGAAGTCAGACAGAATTTACACCCATACCACAAAAAATTGCGCAAAGGCAGGTTGATAAAGATTGCTTACATGTTAATTTAATTTCAGAAATACAAGGTCTTAGTAAGTCCTACTTATAAATACAGGCTCATTTATTAGCAATAACTGGTACTAAGAGTAAGAGTATTAGTGTTAGCAGTACACTATGGTGAGCAAATGGCATTAGCAGGCAAGATGATCTGTAAGACAGTAATATCATAGTTGAAACAATACCAACGTCAAAGAAATTTAAATCATTAAGGAAAATGTTATGAAACTTACTAAAATTGCCACCATCGGTACATTGGCTATCTCAATCGCAGGTCTGAGTGCTTGTAATAATATGATGCCAGCGAAGACAGGTGATATGAAAGCACCGATGCACAGTCAGAGTATGGCTAAGATGAATGTTGTACAAATTGCCCAAAGCAACCCTGATTTTTCAGTATTGGTAGAAGCGGTACAAGCAGCAGGCCTAGCCGATATGTTGTCTGATCCTAATGCTCACTATACGGTATTTGCTCCAACCAATGCTGCCTTTATGCAAGCATTGCAAGAAACAGGTATGACCAAAGCACAGTTATTTGCCAATAAGCCATTATTAACCAAAGTATTGGGTTATCACGTAGTCGCTGGTGATATGGCTATGTATGCCAAAGATGTGAAGCCTGGTAACGTAATGACTGCTAGCAAAGACACGCTAATGGTGACCAAAGAAGGCAAACTAATGGATGAAAACGGTCGCACAACAAACATCGTGAAGACTGACATCGCTGCCAACAATGGTGTCGTCCATGTAATCGATAGAGTATTGTTGCCTAAATAAGTATTAACTGAGGCATACCAACTGTATTTACTATAAGACTAAGCAGCCATTGTTTGTGATGATTTCATTATCAGACAATGGCTGTTTTAGACTTTAGAGCTTTATCTATATAAGTTTCTGTTTAGGTTTAAATTTTAAAACAGACATCTAAAAGTAGTTAATCAACAGCATTTTGTCTTGAACATCGCAATAACTGATATACAAGCAAACAATGCTATATACGTGATTGATACAGTGTTGCTACTTAAGTAAATACCATTTAAAAATTAAACAGTTAGACTGAGAACTATCAATATAACGGCCTAAATAATATGACTAAGTAATTGATAAATTTATTAATCATTGGTCGCCATTATATTTATCGAAAGTTATTAATTTAAATAAATCCCTTAATCAATTATTTATCCAAAAAGGAATTACCTATGTTAAAGAAGAACTTGTTATCTATCGCAGTTGTAACCGCAGCCATGTCACTAGCAGCGTGTAACGATACTGAAACTGTTGCAGAGCCAACTGAACCAGAAGCCACTGAAGAGATGGCAGTTGAGCCAGTTGCTGAGACAGAAGCTGTTGAAGCAGAGCCAATGGCCGAAATGGATATGGAAGCGACTCAAACTATTGCTGAAATCGCAGCAGAAAACGAAAACTTAACTATCTTAACCGCTGCGCTACAGGCTGCTGGTCTTGATACTATGCTAATGGAAGAAACCAAGCATACTGTATTTGCTCCAACTGATGATGCGTTTGCGCCAGTACTAGAAAAACTAGGCGTGACTAAAGAAGAGTTATTGGCCAATACAGACTTGCTAAAAACGGTTCTTCCTTACCATGTACTAGCAATGGAAGTTAAAGCGGCTGATATCCCATACGGTACTGAGATCGAAACAGCGAACGGTAAAACCATTACTATCAGTGAAGACAATGTGATTACTGATGCTACTGGTAATACAGCAAATATCACTGGTACAGATATCATGGCAACCAATGGTGTGGTCCACACTATCGATGCAGTACTAATGCCTGAATAAGCTATTTCTTAGTTTGTAGGTCTTGAATCTACAAGTTAGTTAAAGGAAGCCTAGCCATCGTGCTAGGCTTTTTTACGTCTATGAATTAAAAATAGGGGAACTGTGGCTTACCTATACTGGTACGACGACATAATTAAAATAAGGTTATAAAATACCAAAACAAGCTCCGTAAAGAAGTAAGCTTTATAAAGAAGACAGGCAAAAGATAAAGTGACCGTCATACATTACTTAAAATACAGGTTAACTTTAAAAGATAAAAGGGTGATTTTAAGGTGTTGAATCAGCTTATTAGATCAGCTCGTATGAACGTGAATTTTGATATTTTTTCGGTAAGCTATTCTGTAGCAGTGTATAAAATTAACCAAACAAAAAAGCCCGAGAACATGGTCTCGGGCTTTTTTTTATTCAATAAGATTAAGTAGCAATCTTATTAAATTGATTTACACTTTATCTTTACGTAATGGATCAGAGTTCATGCTTTTTTGCTGTGCCAGATGACGCTCTTCCCAATACGGTGCGTTTTTGATACCGAATTTAGCAGGATCAAAGCTATAGCGAGTTACGCCAGCTTTGCGCTGAGCTTCATAGTCTTTAAGCATAGTAAGGGTTGGACGAGCCACGATGAAGATGACAAGAATACCAACAATGTTAAGCCAAGCCATAAGACCAACACCGATATCACCGATTGCCCAAATATAACCAGCTGAGTTTAGACCACCATAAGCAACCATCGCCATGATAAGAACTTTCACTAGGAATAGACCAGTTCTGTTCGCACTACGACCAAGGAAGCGTGTTAAGTAAGCCACGTTTACTTCAGCGATGTAGTAGTAAGCCAGAATTGTTGTAAAGGCAAAGAAGAATACAGCGATTGCGATAAAGGCATTACCAAACGTACCGTATACAGATTCCATTGCCATTTGCGTGAACGCAGGAGCATTGATTTCAGTAGTAGCAGCAACGTTCTGTACGATGAATTGACCATCTGGTAGCGTACCTTGAATGTTGTACATACCAGTAGATAAGATCATGAATGCAGTAGCAGAACATACTAGTAATGTATCAACATATACTGAGAATGCCTGAACTAGACCCTGCTGTGATGGATGCTCAACTTCAGCAGCAGCAGCAGCGTGAGGACCCGTACCCTGACCAGCTTCGTTAGAGTAAATACCACGTTTTACACCCCAACCGATAGCAGCACCAAAACCTGCTTGTGCAGTGAATGCATCACCAACAATCATACCAAACACATCTGGAATCAAGCTGAAGTTGCTGAACATGATGATTAGCGCTAGGGCAATATAACCTAATGCCATGAAAGGTACTGCAAACTCAGTGAAGGTTGCAATACGCTTAATACCACCGAAGATGATGATACCTAGCACGACTAAGATGATAGCCAAGCCGACCAAACGCATAGAGCCAACTTCTAGGCCTGCAACGTTCATGATCGTACCTTCGCCCATTACCTGTGCAAATGCACTGATAACACCGTTCGCCTGTACACCGGGTAAGAACATACCACATGATAAAATAGAAGCGATTGCGAAGAGGATGCCGTACCACTTTTGACCAAGGGCACGTTCAAAGTAATAAGCTGGGCCACCGCGATATTCGCCAGTTACCACATCTTTTTCTTTATAAATTTGAGCAAGAGTAGATTCGACATAGGCTGTAGATGCGCCTAGGAAGGCTACGATCCACATCCAGAAAACGGCACCTGGGCCACCGAAGCCGATAGCAGCAGCTACCCCAGCGATGTTACCCATACCCACACGACCGGCGAGTGAGACGGCAAGTGCCTGAAATGATGAGATACCCTGTGCACTAGATTTACCAGTGAATAGGAGTTTGATCATCTCACCGAATAGACGTACTTGTACAAAGCGCGTCATAATGGAATAGAACAGACCGGCACCCAAGCAGAGATAAATCAGCGCTGGGCTCCAGATAATTCCATTTACTAAGTTAACTAAACCTTCCATATTTATGTTCCTAGTACTGTCTCAAGGTGGCACTGTTTGCTAGGAGTAAACTAACTGGTTAACTTACTTATTTAAGTTAAGCAGTTAAAGTCTCTGCATCGACTTATTTATTGTCTAAGTCTCATGTGCTTGGCCACCAAGAATGGACTGTAGTTGTCTGTATTTACCCGCGTATTTCATCAGTAATACGGACTATTTGCATAGCGCTTATCACTGACAATATAAATATCAGCTGCGTTTACTATTATTCTACAACCTCAACTACTGCGGTCTTCTATCATCATGTTAGATATCAGATGAATCATAAGTTGACCGGCGGATAAAACAGGCGGTTATATAATTAAATATCCATCACCATGATGGCATTCAACTTACTATGAGCTGTCTTGAATGAATACATGACTGGTATGGCGAATTGACAGTATTTAGCGATAATTTGACAGTTAATTGATGTTTTTATTAAGAAATTAACAACTCGCTAATACTAATCAAACTATAAGTCCACTACCAAATGTATTCAAACCGTACGGCTACGTAACTGCAATTTGCCATATTTTTGTACTAATTACTAGAAATTTCTTTATAGACGGTAGATATATTCGTATTTTATTTGGCTGATACATTAGCAAGATTTGGATTATATATAAATAATTGTTTGTACTTACATAACATTTATTCTGATAGCGCTAGACTGCTAGATTTTTGCTCTATATCTATCATGATAAAAACGCGTTATCGTTAACGCTATGCGGTTGTGTTTTGGTAACGACCAATTGTAAAAAGCCGTATATAACGCCATCATTAGGACAACTTCTTTTGATATCATGCTGATAGAGTAATGCGCAGATATACAGTATATAAAGTGCATGACTGCCGTATGAATACCAAGAAAACTTAAAAATATTAAAAACGTGGTACTGGATATTTGTTATTTATCATTATTAGGAGAATCAACAATGACGCGTAAATCTATTATGAAGCCGATGTTGCTAGCCGCTTTATTGACAACTTCTACAGTTGGTCTAAGCGGCTGTGGCTACAATAACCTGCAAGCACAAGATGAGCAGGTCACTGCTTCATGGTCAGAAGTGGTTAACCAGTATCAGCGCCGTTCTGATTTGGTGCCAAACTTAGTCAAAGTCGTACAGCAGTATGCCGAGCAAGAGCAAGAAGTCTTCACTCAAGTGGCAGAAGCTCGCTCACGTGCGGGTGGTATCACGGTAACGCCAGAAGTGCTTAATGACCCAGAAGCGATGGAGCGTTATGCAGCAGCGCAAGAGCAGATGACGGGGGCGTTGTCACGTTTGATGGCAGTGTCTGAGCGTTATCCTGATCTAAAATCAGATGCACTGTTTCAGGATTTGCAAGCGCAGTTAGAAGGTACTGAGAACCGTATTGCTGTGGCTCGTAACCGCTATATCCAAGAAGTGCAGGGATACAACACAACGGTACGTCAGTTCCCAACCAACATCACTGCAAAAGTATTTGGTATGGATACTAAGCCCAACTTTAGTGTGGCCAATGAAGAGGCAATTTCAACCGCACCAAGTGTTGATTTTGGCGACTCTGCAGAAAAGTCAGCTGAATAAAATTTAGAGTTAATGTGACGACAGAGCAGCATAGGCAGCTCTGTTCATTTAGCTAATAGTTCAATGATGATTAGTTAGAGTCTATCAATTGGTAAAGATGTTATCTGAGGTGGTATAGATTAGATGAATAATTCAAAAGCAATCTTATCAGCATTACTGTTTACGTTAGGTGTCGTCAGCGTGCCTGCATTGTACGCTGCACCCAATGATACAGCGGTGGCGACAGATAGCACCTCGGATCTGCAAAACCGTAGTGTCGAAGAGTTGGTGGCCGTTGCTAAAGCAGGCGAGTCTAACGAAGCAATCAATGATGCTGTATTAAATAACGATGCTATTAATGGGGCAGTGCTCGGCAACGACGCTATCAATCAAAACGCAGATAACCAAAGCACAGCAAATGATACAGCCAATGCCCAAACAACCGCTCAGCCACCTGTACGCTCCAGTGCCGAAGGTGTTGACGCTGATAAGTTGATACTCAATGAACCAGTCGTTGATCAGGCCAATATCTTAAATCCTCAAGAGAAGCTACGTCTAGAGGCGCAGCTTAGAAGTATTTATCAGCAGGGATTAGCACAAGCAGCGGTGGTTATCGTACCAACTACCAATGGCGTACCAATATTTGATTATGCCTTGCAAGTTGCTGAAAAGTGGGAGTTGGGTGATGAAGCTATCGATGATGGTCTGCTAATTGTGGTCGCTGTTAATGATCGTGATATGTATATCCTAACGGGTTATGGACTAGAAGGTGTCTTACCAGATGCGGCAGTCAACCGTGTCATTCGAGAAGATATCACGCCGTTATTTAAGCAAAATAACTATGGTGCAGGGATAGTCGCTGGCGTTGAAGCGCTTAAAACACGCTTAACTGCTGATCCTGAAGTCTTAGCCCGTGCTGATGCACAAGCCGCAGAACGTACTGCACAGCAAAGCTCAGACGAGCTGCCATCACCTATTTTCTTATTTATCATGGCGATGATTTTTGGTAGCTTTATTACTAATATATTGGGCCGAGTATTTGGTTCTATTATTACCGCTGGCGGGTTTTTTGCAGGTTCGATAGCCTTAGGTGGCGGCTTCTTTATGACGCTGATTATGGCAATATTCATCTGGATGTTTTTGATCTCACGCGGCGGTGGCGGTGGAAAAGGCGGCGGCGGTAAAGGTGGGCGCAGAGGCGGCATGATTTTCTTACCGGGTATGGGCGGCGGTAGTGGAGGCGGCTTTGGCGGTGGTGGTTTCGGAGGAGGCGGCTTTGGCGGCGGCGGCGGTGGTTTCGGCGGCGGCGGCGCAGGTGGCTCGTGGTAAGTATTCCACATACGCAAACAAGATAAACTCTACATAACCATCGAAAACGACGTACTTGAGGAAATAATATAATGGTAGAAGACAACGCTTCAAACCCCAGTTTTGCCCGCTGGTGGCGTCAAGTTTTGTTCGTCCCTTTATTACATAGTAAGTGGCTGACAACAGAATCCAAGGCACGCCTAACAGATGCTGTTACAAGAGCTGAGCGTGGACATCGTGGTGAGGTGTTCTTAATTGTAGAAAACCATCTGCCTATCCAAGAAGCTTATCGCATGAACTGCCGTGAGCGTGCAATTGATTTGTTTAGCGAATATCGCGTCTGGGACACGGAAGAAAATACGGGCGTCTTGATCTATGTCAATATATGCGAGCGTAAACTAGAGATTGTCGCAGACCGAGGTATCAGTGCCCATGTGAGTCCAACGGTATGGAATGCAATGTGCGAAAAGGCAGTATCTGGTATCGCTACCCAAAAGACAGAAGAGAGCTTGGCTGATTTGTTGGATGAAGTGGGGCAGGTACTACGTCAGTATTATCATTTAGAGCATGATCCAGAAGGCAATGAGCTGTCTGATACAGTGGTATTTTTAAAGTAGTTTGCGCCTTATACGGTTTTGTTAAGAAGGTTGCTTTTATAAGTAGCTTATCTATACGGTCAAAGGGTGTTGTTTTAGGTGATATGCTTTTAGTGTTAAAATGACTCTTCTGGGACAGATAATGCCTTATATATACAGTTTAATTATCCTACTGTAGAACATTCACTAGGGCTCGTCTCGATAACACCATTACTGGAATACTATGATTGAATTAATAAAGAAACTACCGAAAGCTGAACTTCATCTACATATTGAAGGTTCGCTAGAGCCTGAGCTGATGTTTAGACTGGCCAAAAAGAACAATGTAGAGATACCTTATGACAGCGTAGAAGACGTGCGCGCCGCCTATAACTTTAACAATCTTCAAAGTTTTTTAGATATTTACTATGCCGGCGCAAATGTTTTACTGACCAAAGATGATTTCTATGATTTGACGTGGGAATATATTCTTAGATGTGTCGAAGATAATGTCATTCACACAGAGATATTCTTTGATCCGCAGACGCATACCGAACGCGGCGTGCCTTTTGAAGCGGTCATCACAGGTATCAAAGAAGCGCTGGCAGATGCCAAAGCAAAATACGGTATCACGTCATGCATCATCATGTGTTTCTTGCGTCATTTATCGCAAGAAGAAGCGTTTGAGACATTAGAGCAAGCACTAGAGTATAAAGATGACATCATCGGTGTTGGCCTTGATTCATCAGAATTGGGTAACCCACCATCGAAATTCAAAGAAGTCTTCCAAAAAGCCAAAGAAGAAGGCTTTAAGTTGGTCGCTCATGCAGGCGAAGAAGCAGACTTCTCGTACATCTACGAAGCGTTAGACTTGTTGAATATCAATAGAATCGATCATGGTGTGCAGTCTATAAAAAGCCCAGAATTGATGCAAAGACTCAAAGATGAGCAAATGCCATTGACGGTTTGCCCGAACTCAAATATCGAGCTAAAGGTCTTTGAGACTTATAAAGAGCACAATATTAAAGAGCTTTTAGATTACGGTCTAAATATCAGCGTTAACTCAGATGATCCAGCGTATTTCAAAGGCTACGTGAATCAAAACTTCATCAATCTATATGAGAATCTACCGATTACGGAAGACGATGTTATTACTTTGGTAAAAAACTCGTTTAAATCGGCATTTATCAGTGATGAGTTAAAAGAAGCTTACTTAGCGAGAGTTGAGCTTGCATTGAAATAAGCTGCAACGAGTTTGTTTTTAATAGTAAAGGCTTAACGGTTTCTATAAATCGTTAAGCCTTTTTTATTGTCTATCACTCATTCATTCAGCAATATCTATAAGTAGTAGCAATTATAAAGCCGTAATCTCTGTTATAAGCAGTGGCAAAACGATTCCTGCTTTTTCTGCTAATGTGATATCGACGATAGTATTTGGCGTTGGGTCAGGGTTTATCTCAATAACTTGCGCGCCATTTTGTTTGGCTAGTTGTGCCAATCCAGCAGCAGGATAAACCAAGCTTGAGGTGCCGATACTGATAAACACTTCGCAATTAGCTGCAGCTTCTTCGGCAGTGTGCCATGCCTGCACAGGTAGAGCTTCGCCAAACCAAACAATATCTGGTCTAATATAACCGTCGCAATGCGGACAGCTAAGCAGTGATTCATCAAAACTCATGGTGCCTTGATTGTCGTATGCCGCTCTCGATTTATCTTGATAAGGTATCTCACACTGACCACAGCGGTTGCGCCACAGATGACCATGCAGGTGAGTCACTGCGCTACCCGCTTGCTCGTGCAAATCATCGACATTTTGGGTGATGAGTGTCACCTGCTGATCGGAGGTTTGCGCATGATACTGCCACTGAGCCAACGCATGATGGGCAGGATTTGGTGCTTTGTCTGCGACCATTTTTCGACGCCACTGATACCATGACCACACCAGCTTTGGATCACGAGTAAACGCTTCAGGGGTGGCCAAGTCTTCGACACCGTAGTTCTCCCACAGTCCTGTCTGTTTATCTCGAAACGTTGGGATGCCGCTTTCTGCTGAAATGCCAGCCCCAGTCAAAATGCAAATACGCTTTTTGGATGCCAGCAGTTGTGCTGCAAGTTTTACTTCTGCTATTAACGCTGGTGATAATTCTGCTAACATGAGCCAACCCTTGCTAATAATGGATATTTTTACTTATGATAGACGGAATTTGGTGGCTTGTCATATTGTTCGCTGTCATCGCAGTTTTATGGTTCGTGGCAAAATCGCGAGGTGCAAAAGCAGGCGAAAAGCATAATGGCGCAAAATCAAAAAATGCGACACCGAATGATGCGCTGCAAAAAACATCAGCGATATTAAAACAGCATTTTGCTCATTATCGAGTCACACGTAAGGCAAATCATTTACTCGTTAGCAAACAAGACAAAAAAATTGCAATGATTACGATTGATAAAAAGATTGCTGAGGGTCAGCGACGTTTGGGTGATGTGCCAGTGATTAATTATCACCGTATACCCAGCCGTGCTCAATTGACTGCCAATCTACAGGATGCAGAGTAAATTCTATATAGGTGAGAGCCTCAGAAGTATACAAGCACAGAAAAAACGCAAACATTTTGATATGTAGGTTTAATTATTATAGGTAGTTTAAGATAGTACTAAGGGAAGGGTAGAGCGAGATTGTAAACAGTATAATTGGTGCGCTCGGCGGGAATCGAACCCACGACCCTCGGCTTCGGAGACCGATACTCTATCCAACTGAGCTACGAGCGCATACGATAACGATATGTCTGACTGTCACGCTTAGATGCGCATGATAATTAGCATAAGGTGTTTAGAAATAAAGACCGCTTAGTCTAACAAATAAAAAGCATAAAGCCAATAAATGACAGTCGCGATTGAGGTTTTTTAAGAAAAAACAGCCAAGTCATTAAACAAGCATGGCAATTTACCTGCCTTTTCCCTTATAATGTTGGGGAGAATTCATATTTATAATCACCGATTGCAAGTGCGCTGGCACGCGGGATGGCTGTCTGCTATTGAGGACTTAGAGGTCGTCAAAGGAGGACAGACAGAATGTCCGAGCCGTGCTAGTACTTGTATACGTAATAAGAGAACGTGACGAATGAGAAAAGTAGTTATGTTATCGGCAGCAGCCATTCTAGGAATCGCTAGTATCGCGGTGAGCCAAGCTGAAGATGTTGTAGACACTCCTGTAACTGCGTCAGACGTAGCAGAAGGCCAAGAGGTCGTAGACGCTGCTCCTGAAACGCTAGGTGACGATACCCAAGCTGCTGCAGATACGACAGATGGTGCTGCGCCTACTGACGAAGCCGCTCCAGCAGAAGGCGAAGAAACTGCAGCAGCAGCGCCTGCCGCTGATGAAGAGCCAATTCCACAAGATACGCCGCAAGTGCAAAAGCTAATTGCTTTGTATCCTAATCTGATTGCGCGTATCCAGCCTGTTGCCAATATCTGTTTTGAAGATGATGAAGTTTGTGATGTAACGGCACGCTCATCTGGCCCAGCTGCTGGCGATGGCCCTCGTGATGGTAAAGCGGTATATAACGCTGTATGTCATACCTGTCATGCTGCTGGCTTGCTAGGCTCTCCTATCTTTGGTGATGCTGGCGCTTGGGGGCCACGTATCGCAAAAGGTAAAGATACGCTATATACCCATGCTATCAATGGTTTTAATGCGATGCCTGCCAAAGGTGGCGCGGATATTCCTGATGAAGAAGTTCAAAATGCCGTAGATTATATGGTCGCAGAAGCAAGCTAATCTTTGTTGATTACCTTTCAAGCTTTTACGATATATATCTATAAAGCGCCTATTTCAGTGATGAGATAGGCGCTTTTTCATGATGAGTATTATTAATATGGTACTTCGAATATAAGGCAGTTGAAATTCGCCATGAGTAGCCTCATTTTATGAGATTAGTTCGTTTATTACCGTACATTGTCACCTTTAGATAGTAGAGTGTGTTGAACATTCTTATACGGCTTTTGCCTATATGATAATGATAGTCGAATGTTCAACACGGCCTATTATTCTAAAATCGCATTTTATATAAATTGATAACAAATAAAGAGGTCTTCATGTCTGATGCACCAGCACTCTCCATAAAAAACCTATCCAAAACCTACGACAATGGGTTTTCGGCATTAAAAGGGGTTGATTTAACGGTACCACAAGGTGGTTTCTTTGCGTTACTTGGGCCAAACGGCGCAGGCAAATCTACCATGATTGGTATTATTAGCTCATTGTTTAAGCCAACCACCGGTAGCGTTCATATTTTCGGCACAGACCTATTAGAGAACCCTTCGATTGCCAAGCAATACCTTGGTGTTGTACCGCAAGAATTTAACTTTAATATGTTCGAAAAAGTCGAAGATATCTTGATTACGCAAGCGGGTTATTTTGGCATTCCAGCAAAAGAAGCCAAACCACGCGCAAAGAGACTATTAACAGCGTTGGGACTATGGGATAAACGCGATAGCAAATCACGTGAACTATCTGGCGGTATGAAACGTCGTCTGATGATTGCGCGAGCATTGATTCATAAGCCAAAATTATTGATTCTTGATGAGCCAACAGCGGGTGTCGATATCGAGCTACGCCGCTCAATGTGGGAATTCATGCAGCAGATTAATATCGAAGAAAACACCACTATTATTCTGACGACTCATTATCTCGAAGAAGCTGAGCAATTGTGTAAACGCATTGCGATCTTGGATCACGGTGAAATTCGTATCAATACGGAAATGAAAGAGCTACTGGCGCAGTTGTCGGTAGAGACGTTTGTATTTGATTTGGATACGCCGCTCACTGAGCAGTTGGCTCTAACAGGAGTTACAGGGGTCTCGCAACCAGATGAGCAAACGCTAGAAGTTACCTTGACAGAAGGTGAGTCACTAAACGGTGTCTTTGATCAGCTATCTGAGAAAGGTATCAGTGTGGCGAGTATGCGCAATAAAGCCAACCGACTAGAAGAGTTATTTATGCGCTTGGTAGACAAAAACATTCAGAGTGCAGATAGCATGAAGGAGGCGGGATTATGAGTCAGGAACTAATCGATCATAATAAAACAATGTCATTGAGTAAGAAGTGGATTGCATTTCGTACTATTTGGTTCAAAGAAGTGCGCCGTATTTTACGTATCTGGCCACAGACATTACTACCACCCGTTATCACGATGAGCTTGTACTTTGTCATCTTTGGTAAGATGATTGGCTCGCGTGTGGGTGAGATGGGCGGCGTGCCTTACATGCAGTTTATCGTGCCTGGTTTGATCATGATGTCGATCATTACCAACAGTTACTCTAACGTCGTCTCAAGCTTCTTTAGTGCTAAGTTCACGTCTAGTATCGAAGAGCTTTTGGTCTCACCCGTATCTAAGCATGCTATTTTGATGGGTTATATCAGTGGTGGTATCTTCCGTGGTCTGGCCATCGGTGTGATTGTCTCGATAGTGGCGCTGTTCTTTACTGATCTTGGTATCGAGCATTTATTTGTGACTATATTTACGGTACTTGGCACGTCTATCTTGTTTTCATTAGGCGGCTTTATCAATGCGGTATTTGCACGCTCGTTTGATGATATCTCTATTATCCCAAGCTTTGTACTGACGCCATTGACCTATCTTGGTGGTGTGTTTTATTCGATGGAGAATTTATCGCCATTTTGGCAAAATGTTTCGCTATTGAATCCTATCGTCTATATGGTCAACTCATTCCGTTACGGTATTCTTGGCTACTCTGATGTCAACGTTTGGTATTCGATGGCGGCTATTTTTGTGTTCTGTGCGATATTTTATACCATTGCTTATCGCTTGCTAAGTAACGGTTCACGTGTACGTTTGTAGTGTGTATTATTCGCTAAGCATATTATTATTTAGAGCAAATTTTAAACGGTTTAATATTAGGAAGACAGATGAGTATTCACGGTATCTTGGGTGAGCAAACCACAGACTATCCAACTGAGTATAGCCCAGAGACGCTATATCCGATTGCGCGCAGCATGGGACGTGATGCGATTGGTTGGCAAGACGACAAGTTAACAGTCGGTGTCGATTGGTGGCAGGCTTTTGAGATATCTTGGTTAAATCCGCAAGGTATCTCGCAAGTGGCTATCGCGCGCTTTAGCATTCCTGCTAGCTCACCGTTTATCGTAGAATCAAAGTCGCTCAAGCTATACTTGAATAGTATTAACTTTACCGAGTTTGCCAGTTGGAATGATGTACAAGCGTTGATTGCGAAAGACTTGTCAGCTTGTTTGCAAGCAGATGTACAGGTAGCGTTATTTGGTCTAAACGATGATTTAAATGGTAACGAGACAGCGTTATTGATTGCTCAGCCTGAGGGTGTTTGTATTGATGAAGCATTGGCAGGCAACACGGATAAAGTTGCATTAACTGAACGTCCTGATGCGTCGTTGCTGAGTGAAAACGAAGTAGGGGCTAGCGATGAAAGCGTGGCAAGTAATGGTACGCAGCCATATACCTTTTATTCCAATCTACTGCGTAGTAATTGCCCAGTGACCAATCAACCAGATTGGGGCACGTTGGCCGTATCGATTACAACTGATAAGCCTTTTAATAATGCAAATATGCTGCGTTATATATTGAGCTTCCGTCAGCACAATGGTTTCCATGAGCAGTGTGTAGAGCAGATATTTGCTGATTTGAGCCAATACTATCAGCCAAGTGAACTAATGGTGCGGGCGTGGTATACGCGCCGCGGTGGTATTGATATCAATCCTTGCCGTGTTAGTGATATTCGTTTATTGCCTAAGCCAAGCCGTTTAATCCGCCAGTAAGTTCTCGCTAAAAATACAATGTTAAATAGTTTTTAAGCCCATAAAAAAGCGCCTATCTCATCATGTGAGATAGGCGCTTTTTGTTGTATAGTCTTTATCTACAAGACTATTTACCGCTTACTTTTGCCATGACTTCTTCACGGCTCAGCATTTGTTTTTCAGCTTCACGGCGATTGACGTACTCATACTTGTCTTCCGCCAAGTTGCGATCAGAGACGACGATACGATGCGGTATACCAATCAACTCAAGATCAGCAAACTTAACGCCTGGGCGCTCATTACGATCGTCCAGTAGTACGTTGATACCTTGAGCTTTTAACTCTTCATACAGAGCGGTTGCCGTCTGCATGACCGTCTCTTCTTTAGACTTCATCGGGATGATGGCGACTTCAAAAGGAGCGATTGAATCATTAACCGTTGGCGTCTTCGGCCACATGATACCGTTTTCATCGTTGTTCTGCTCGATAGCAGCAGCGATGATACGGCTCACACCAATACCATAACAGCCCATCATCAAGGTGACAGGTTTGCCATCTTCGCCAGAAACTGTACAGTTCATCGCTTGTGAGTATTTATCACCCAACTGGAAGATATGACCGACTTCGATACCGCGTTTGATTTTTAGGCTGCCTTTACCATCAGGAGACGGGTCGCCTTCTTGTACATTGCGCACATCAACGATGCGAGTAATGCGAGTGTCACGTGCCCAGTTCATACCGATAGTATGTTTGTTCACTTCATTGGCACCGCAAACAAAATCTGACAACGCAGCTGCTGAACGATCAACGAATACAGGCATATCTAAATTAACGCCGATATAACCTTTGTGCAGGCCTGCCGCCTTTAGCTCTTCGTCAGAAGCTAACGTCAATGGTACGTTAGCTTCTTCGATTTTCTCAGCTTTGATAGTGTTGAGCTGGTGATCGCCGCGCAATACGATAGCAATCAGTTGTGGCTCATCATTCTCAGTATGACCATGAACGATCAAGGTTTTAACCGTCGTTTCTAACGGGATGTCCAAGTGTTCAGCAACCATTTTACAGCTGGTCATGCCTTCAGTTAGAACGTCTTCACGCTCCATTTTCGGTGGTTGACGCTCAGCAGTGCTGACAGATTCTGCTAGCTCTACGTTGGCTGCATAGTCAGATGAGTCCGAAAACGCAATATCGTCTTCGCCGCTATCTGCCAATACATGGAACTCATGTGAAGCAAAGCCACCGATAGAGCCTGTATCTGCTTGTACCGCACGGAAATCTAAGCCCAAGCGGGTAAAGATGCGTGTATAAGCGTCATACATATCATGGTAAGTTTTGGCCAATGAGGCTTGATCCACATGGAAAGAGTAAGCATCTTTCATGGTGAATTCACGTGCGCGCATCACACCGAAGCGTGGACGAATCTCATCACGGAACTTACCTTGAATCTGAAAGAAGGTAATCGGTAGCTGTTTATAACTACGTAGCTCGCCTTGTGCTAGATTGGTAATGACTTCTTCATGCGTTGGACCAAGTACAAAGTCGCGATCATGACGGTCTTTGAAGCGTAATAGCTCAGGACCATAATCATCAAAACGTCCGGTCGTCTGCCAAAGTTCAGCAGGCTGAGTCATCGGCATAAGCACTTCTTGTGCGCCGACATTTTGCATCTCTTCACGAACAATGCGTTCGACCTTTTGTAAGACGCGCAGACCCATAGGCAACCAAATATACAATCCAGAAGCAATCTTGCGGATAAGACCAGCACGCACCATCAATTGGCTTGAGGCGATGTCGGCGTCACTTGGGGTTTCTTTTAGTGTGGCAAATAAAAATTGACTGGCTTTCATAAATAAAGCGTAACCTTATCAACGATAAAAAAATAAGAAATAGTAGGATGTTGAGCGTATGGCTAATCGTTTCATTGCCGCCGCAAGCTTACCTTTATCACTTAGCAATAATCTAGGGTATTTCCTAGTTACCAACCTGCTTATATACAAAGCACATCAGTAAAAACCACTCTCATAAAAGAGAGGCAAATTTGATTTGATGTATCAATATGCCAAAAATGCGATATATTCAGGTTAAAACCCTGATAAATGCTTTAAGAATGACATTTTATTCATACAATCTGACTATGTTAGGTAAAGTTCGCCTAAGACGCAATGACTTTTTGTCTTTTCAGACCGAACGTGACACAAAGGCTTCAATAAGGGGTAAATAATTGAGCTATTCGTATGATTTTATAGCGAAAGCACTGCTTATTTTAGAGACAGTTTATTGAGATGATTGTGTAGAGGTTTATGGATAAAGTTATGTAGAGGAATGGTAGCCATTACTTGAAGTTACTGCACAATAGTCGCATTTATAGAATAAGCATCTGCTCCGTTTTTACAACGCTTTTAGCCTTACCAAACGATGCAACATTATAAAGGTAGCTTCTATGGATAATCCTGATATGAATAACGCTAATGCCACTCAAAAGCCTGCGAAACGTCCTATTGCGACAATGTCGTGGGTGATATTACTCATCGGTCTAGCAGCGATTGTCTTTGCTATTTATAGCGCGCAAAACAAACCAGAAGAAGCGCCGATAGAAACTATTACTCGCGAAGGGGTGGTTACGCAAATTCAGCAGTTAAATCGCTTACATACTGTCGCATTCAGTGTCGATACAGTGATTACGAGCGAGCGACCTGGGAGCTGGATGAAACTGTGGCAAGACGAGCAAAAGGCATTGTTTATCGCTCATGGTCGCGTAGAAGCAGGCGTTGATCTGAGTGCACTGACACCTGAGATGGTACAAGTAGTGCAACCTGCTCCAGCTAATGTGGATGAAGAGCAAGTAGCTGACACCAACTCACCAGCTGCCACTATGCCGCAAATCAATATTACTTTGCCGCCTACAGAGATATTTTCAGTATATCTAGATGATATTGATATTTATGACTGGCAGACAGGGGCTTTTGGCATGATGCAAGTCGACCCTAAGATATTGGCACAAGCACAGACCATGGCAAAAAAAGAAGTGCTTGAGCGTGCCTGCCGAGGTGATGTCATGAATATGGCATTGCAAAATGCGCAAACCCAGTTGCAGCAGCTGTTTGCACTCACGGGAGCGGTAGTGACGGTTACCACTCAGGGTGCAGGTGCATGTCAATTGCCAGTCACTACCAATAGCTAGTCTGCTGGTTGTTTTCTAAAATTAAGCTTCTTTTTTAAATTCGGCGATAGCTAACTTGCGTACTGATTTATGCTCAACCATCGGCGCAGGGTAATCGATATCGGCAAACTTACCACCTTTTGCCAGTTCTTTACGCATCTTATCTTCGTTGTGCAATATGCTATTAGGAATGTCCTTTAACTCTGGTAGCCAAGTCTTAATAAACAGAGCTTTAGGATCATGCGTATTGGCTTGGCTAAAGGGGTTCATAATGCGGAAGTAGGGCGCTGAGTCAGTACCTGTCGATGCGCTCCATTGCCAGCCGCCGTTATTGGACGCAAAATCCCCATCTATCAGCTGCTGCATAAAGTAGCGCTCACCCAAGCGCCAATCAATCAACAAGTCTTTGGTCAAAAACATCGCGGTGACCATGCGCAGACGATTGTGCATAAACCCTGTCGCATTTAGGCAACGCATTGCTGCATCGACTAATGGCACGCCTGTTTTGCCAGTGCACCATGTCTCAAAATCATCATTGTCATATGACCAATTAACCTTAGTGTCAGTATCTTCTTTATAAGCCTTATGACGGATCAGGTTTGGTTTTTCTACTAGCACATGACGATAAAAGTCTCGCCACGCAAACTCACTTATCCAGCGATTGATGTCTTCATTATCACCGTCATTGCCGTGTAGCTTTTCTTGTGCTTTGCTCGCCTGTAGATAGCAGAACCTAGGGCTGATAGAGCCTATAGTGAGATAAGCCGATAGCTGACTGGTTGCGTGCAGATGGGGGACATCACGGCTCACATCGTAATCATTGATATCATCATCGACGAATGCCTTTAGACGCTGGCAAGCGGCAGACTCACCTGCAGGATAAGCGTCTCTTGCTTGATCAAGCTGAGCTGTCATATCGATATGCTGCAACGAGTCGTTCTTTTCTAATGTCTGCTGATAGTCACTGAGTATTTTCTCACTTAGTGCTTTGATATCGTCGATTGTATTGGCAAACGTTTGCGATGATGGTAGTTTGATTTTATAATCGCTAACCACTGCGGGTGCTTCATGCATTTGGATGGTGCTGACGTCCAATGTATGTCGCCATTTTTTATAAAATGGGGTGAAGACCTTATACATGCTATCGCCATCATTGGTCGTGATGCTTTGCGGTGGCAAAATGCACTGGTCATGCCAGCGGACGAACTCGATATCGTCTTTTGCAAGTTGTTTGCTTAATTGCTCATCACGATCAATCTCATTACCTTCGTACTCGTGATTGGCCATGATGCAGCTAATTTCATTATCATTGCATAAAGTCGTGAGCGCTTCTATACAGTCAGCAAAGCTTGGACAGAGCTGTACTGTTAAAGTGATGTTCAGTTTTGATTGCAAGCCCTTTGCTAGAATAGGTAGCGCACGGGCAATATGATCGACTTGTACAAGGGACACATCGTGTGCTTGCCACTGCTCAGGCGTCAAAAAGTATACGGCAGACACTGAAGCGTTGTCTTCCTTTGCACGTTCACAAAGCGCTGCTAAAGCGATATTGTCATGAATGCGTAGGTCACGACGAAACCACATCAAGTAATGCGGTGGATTTTTGCTAGTAGCATTCTCGTCAGTATTAGTATTAGTATTAGTATTAGTATTAGTATTAGTATTAGTAGCGGCTGTCTGTGCAGTCTTAGACATCAAAGTATCCCTATATTAATCAATCGCAATCATAAACAAAACTAAGGATAAAAGTATGCTAGGATAAGTTTTTGGATGCAATGGCTTTGCCGTTTGGTTAACAAAACCTCATCACATCTAACGATTTATCTTTGGCTTGAACCTATCTGATGCCGCTATAATCGGCGTCATATTCAGTACCATGAAACGCAAGGTCACAAAATGCACGTTAAGTTTTGCGGGTTTACTCAGCTTAATGATATACAGACTGCTGCACAGTTAGGTGCAGATGCAGTGGGTTTGGTGTTTTATCCACCAAGTCCACGTGCAGTCACGATAGAGCAGGCGCAAACTCTGAGTGCTGCCGTACCTGCTTTTGTCAGCGTGGTGGCACTGGTAGTCAATATGCCCAAAGATGAGCTGATCAAATTAGCAAACAACGTCTCTTTTGATATTATTCAGTTCCACGGTGATGAAACGCCTGAGCAGTGCCAACAGCTGGCAGGCGTGATCAATAAACGCTGGATCAAAGCATTGCGTATCAATACAGAGCAAGACAGTCTCGATAGCGTTCGCGCCCAAATTAATCAATTTGCGACCGCAGGTGCCAGTAGTATTTTACTGGATGCTTATCATCAGCATAAGTATGGCGGTACAGGCGCACGTTTTGATTGGAGTCTCATTCCACATGACAGCGCACTACCAATCGTTCTGGCTGGCGGGCTCGATGCCGACAATGTTGCCGCTACATTAGATTTACCTATTTATGGCGTCGATGTGAGCGGTGGTATCGAGGTTGATAAAGGTAAAAAAGACGCTGCCAAAATGCGTGCCTTTATGAAAGCGGTCAAACGCGATCGATGGCAAAACGCTACGGTCACTGGCGTCATCTAAGTGGGTGTGTATCTAGCTATTTGCGATACGTAATCTGCTTAGTTGATCGTTATTCCGATTTTTCTGCTTAAATCTTATTAGATTGTTATCCCTTTTATTATTTTTTCTCTATTTATCTAAAGTTATCTAAAAAATACCACTTATTACAGTAGGAATTATCATGAGTCATGTCGAGAACAAAGATTTATCTGCTACCGCACAATCGGTTAATACTTTTACCAATCCTGAAAACGTACAGGACTTCAACCAGTATCCTGATGCGCGCGGTCATTTTGGTGTACATGGGGGGCGTTTTGTCTCTGAGACGCTAATGGCTGCTCTAGAAGAGCTAGAAACGCTTTATACCAAAGTAAAAGCAGACCCAGCATTCTGGGAAGAGTATCACAACGATTTGGTCAATTATGTCGGTCGTCCAACGCCGCTATATCATGCTAAGCGTTTGAGCGATGAGATTGGCGGTGCGCAAATTTACTTTAAGCGTGAAGACCTAAACCATACAGGCGCGCATAAAGTAAATAACACCATTGGTCAGGCACTGCTTGCCAAGATGTGCGGCAAAAAACGTATCATCGCTGAGACTGGTGCAGGACAGCATGGCGTAGCGACGGCGACAATTGCCGCACGCTTAGGCCTAGAATGTATCGTCTATATGGGTGCTGACGATGTCGAGCGTCAAAAAATGAACGTCTATCGTATGCGCTTGCTTGGCGCGACAGTTGTGCCCGTCACTTCTGGCTCACGCACGCTCAAAGACGCAATGAACGAAGCCATGCGTGACTGGGTGACCAATGTGGATAGCACCTATTACATTATCGGTACTGTGGCAGGCCCGCATCCTTATCCGCTGTTGGTTCGTGATTTCCAAGCGATTATCGGTAAAGAAGCACGTATTCAGCATCTAGAAAAAACAGGCAAAATGCCAGATGCCTTGGTTGCGTGTGTCGGTGGTGGCTCAAATGCTATTGGTTTGTTCTTTGACTTCCTAAACGATACTGACGTTAAAATGTATGGTGTCGAAGCGACAGGCGATGGTATCGAGTCAGGTCGTCATTCAGCACCATTGGCTGCTGGTCGTATCGGCGTGCTACATGGTAACCGTACTTACCTAATGGCAGATGATGATGGCCAGATTCAAGAGACGCATTCTATCTCAGCGGGTCTTGATTATCCTGGTGTCGGCCCAGAGCATAGCTTCCTAAAAGACATGAAGCGTGTTGAATATGTCGGCTGTACGGATAAAGAGGCGCTAGAAGGCTTCCATGAAGCAACTCGCAAAGAAGGCATCATTCCTGCGCTTGAAACTGCTCATGCCGTCGCTTATGCATTGAAACTG
Organism: Psychrobacter sp. 28M-43; assembly: GCF_014770435.1. Lineage (NCBI taxonomy): Bacteria > Pseudomonadati > Pseudomonadota > Gammaproteobacteria > Moraxellales > Moraxellaceae > Psychrobacter > Psychrobacter noctis. The sequence goes on from NZ_CP061739.1 coordinate 602,374, forward strand.
GCTAAAACCATGACTCCTGACCAAACGATCATCGTTAATATGTCAGGTCGCGGTGACAAGGATCTGCATTCAGTGATGAAAGCAGAAGGGATTGAGTTGTAGTAACGAGTATCTTTATAAGTTATCAAATTTATAAGTTACTAGATTTTTCTTTATAAGAAAAATTGTTTGACCTTTTATTGTTCAATATGGATTATTAAACGAAAGGTCAAACAAGCCAGTTTATAACAATTAAGAGACCACTATGACCAGAATTGAAAGTACCTTTGAAACCTTAAAATCACAAAATAAAAAAGCCTTGATTCCTTATGTCATGGCAGGCGATCCTAATCCGACCACTACGGTAGGTCTGTTGCACGACTTAGTGAAACACGGCGCTGATATGATCGAAGTCGGCTTACCATTCTCTGACCCAATGGCCGATGGTCCAACTGTGGCATTGGCTGGCGAGCGTGCGTTAGCAGCAGGTACAAGTACTCGTGATGCGCTAAAAATGGTCGCAGAGTTCCGTCAAACAGATACGCAAACGCCAATTATTCTGATGGGTTATCTAAATCCTGTTGAAATCATCGGCTATGACAACTTTGTCGCGCTATGCGAGCAGTCAGGCGTTGATGGTCTATTGATGGTAGATTTGCCGCCAGCAGAAGCGGGCAGTTTCACTCAGCATTTGACCGATCATTCGATGAATGAGATTTTCTTGCTATCGCCAACAACTTTGCCTGAGCGCCGTGAGCAAGTGTTGACTCATTGTGGCGGCTATATTTATTATGTGTCACTAAAAGGTGTGACTGGTTCAGCCACGCTAGATACTGACGATGTCGCAACTCAAGTACAAGCAATCAAGGCAGAAACAGACTTGCCAGTATGCGTCGGCTTTGGTATCCGTGATGGTGCCTCTGCAAAAGCGATCGGTACTCATGCAGATGGTGTTATCGTCGGTAGTGCCTTGGTACAGAATTTTGCCGATATTGATGCCAACGATGCCGCCGCGGTTGCAAATGCACAGCAGAATATCATGGCAAAAATGGATGAGCTACGTGAAGCGTTAGACAGCTTAAGCGCTTAATAGCTATTGCTTTCATATTGCTGTTACTTGAAGAAATAGTTATTTGAAGAAATAGTTATTTGAAGAAATAGTTATTTGAAATGGCAAAGTCAAATTGCAGCTATTGTTTACCTAAGACTTTACTTAAAAGCTTTACGTGAAGACAATACTAAATGACTTTGCTAAAATTAGTTTACGAGTGTAAACTAACATCACTATTATATGGTGTCTGATAGCAGTGATTTATTTGTCATTTTGATTGGCAAATATATTATCTATCAACAAGCGCATAATCAAATTACCGACATACGAGATTTATTTATCAGTATGTCGCATGATTGCTCATGTTATGACTGTATTAGACGCTTTGTTTAGACAACCATTAAACTCTCAATGACAAGCGAATGAGCAAACTTGTCAATAAGCCTTTTATGATGGCAAATAATATGACTGATACAATAACAAAACCCGATAACAATACTGCTAAAGCCGCGCCAAACAGCAATACGGATAGGCAGTCATGGTTTAACCGTCCTATTCCAGGCATCAAGCAGCATTTGACTGCGCCACTGTCTGCGGTAGAGACTGAACCGTCAACTAAGTGTAGTAATTGTCATTCAATGATTACCAACACGGCGCTGATTTTTAACTGTTATGTGTGCCCACATTGTGATCATCATTTACCGATGAGTGCTCGTGAGCGCTTGAACTGGTTGCTTGATCAAGTAGACGGCGAGACAGGACAAGAGTTTACGGCAAAAGATCCATTAAGCTTTGTGGATAGTAAGCCATATCCTGCGCGTATGAGTGAAGCACAAGAAAAAACAGGTGAGTCTGAGGCGTTGGTTGCTATGTATGGCAAACTGCGTAACCTGGATATCGTCGCCTGTGCTTTTGACTTCCGTTTTATGGGCGGGTCAATGGGTTCAGTCGTTGGCGATCGTTTCGTTCAAGCAGCTGAAAAAGCGCTAGAGCAAAAAGTACCTTTGGTTTGCTTTGCTGCTTCTGGCGGTGCACGCATGCAAGAAGGTCTATTGTCATTGATGCAAATGGCACGCACGGCAGCAGCGATTGAGCGTCTAAGAATCGCTGGGATTCCTTATATTGTGGTATTGACCAATCCGGTGTACGGCGGCGTAACTGCATCACTGGCGATGCTGGGTGATATTCATCTAGCAGAACCGAAAGCGATGATCGGTTTCGCTGGTAAGCGCGTGATCGAACAGACTGTACGTGAGACGTTAGAAGAGCCATTCCAACGCGCTGAGTTCTTATTAGAGCATGGCGTAGTGGATGAAGTAGTACATCGTCATCAGCTAATTGATACAATCTATCGTCTGCTTGCAAAACTATGCCGCGTCCCAAATGTAGATGCTCAGTAAAATGAGATGCTCGATAAGGTAAATGACTCAGTATAACGAATCATTTATTGAGTGCATAATGACTTAGCTGCATGCTAACATCTACTGCATGTGCAAGACCCTCTAATAGCATTTATCGTCATTGCACGGTAAATGCTATTTTTGGTTTTAGCCAACACATATATTTTTATCTTTTATTAAATTTTATATAGGTTTTATTCATGTCTGACCTTTTAGCCTCTGACCTTCGCAGCCCCAACGCCCATAGTCCTAATGAAAGTGCTAGCCTAACTGAATGGCTCGATTATATGCAGCAGATTCATGTATCTGCAATTGATATGGGATTGTCACGTGTATTGCCTGTCGCAGAAGCGTTAGGCGTGGTGCAGTCAGCCAAAGATGACGCTTATGTATTTACTGTGGCAGGTACCAATGGCAAAGGTTCTACAACCGCTGTCATCGCCGAAATGTGTAAAGCCGCAGGTTATAAGACGGCACTATATCAGTCGCCACATCTTAGTGCCTTCAACGAGCGTGTACGTATCAATGGCGAGATGGTCAGCGACCAGACGCTGATTGAGGCTTTTAGCAAAGTAGAGGCGGCACGCTTACAGTGTGATTTGACGTTGTCGTTCTTTGAGATGACCACATTAGCAGCGCTATTGATATTCGCTGAAGCAGACTGTGACGTGTGGGTATTAGAAGTAGGGTTGGGTGGACGCCTAGATGTGGTCAATATTATTGATCCTGACATGGCAGTCATTACCAATATTGGTATCGATCACGTTGACTGGTTGGGTGACAATGTCGAGGATATTGGTCGCGAAAAAGCAGGCATCTTGCGCAAAGGCATTCCTCTGATTTATGGTGCTACTGAGATGCCAGCTAGCGTGCAACACGCTATCGATACCCAGCAGGCAACTTGTTATCAGATTGGACAAGATTTTAGCTACCGCGATATTGATTCAACGACTTGGCAATATAGTAATGCAGCGGTTACCTTACAGTTACCACGTCCTGCGCTATCGTTGACTAACACGGCCAATGCACTATCAGCCGTATTAGCAAGTCCATTAGATGTTGAGATCAATGCGATTGAGCAAGCGCTACAAACTGTCAAGTTGGCAGGTCGTTTCGATTATCGTGAGAGCCATAGCCGCCATTGGTTATTTGATGTGGCGCATAATGAGCAAGGCGTTGAGTTCTTATTAGCGCAGCTATTACCATTTTGGCAGCAGCACGTAGCTAAGCAAAATAATCAAGATAGCTCAACAGATATCCTTACACCAAAGATAAAAATGCTATTTTCTATGTTAGGTGATAAAGATATTGATAAGGTTGTGCAGCGCTTAACTCAAGCAGGCTTACCGATTAGTGACTGGTTTATCGCTGAAATCGATTATCCTCGTGCCGCGACTACTGAGCAGCTGCAAGGTGTATTGGCCAAATATGTTGATAGCACCAATATATATGAGTTCGATAGTTTGCATACAGCGACCCATGCAGTGATAGAGGCGAGCCAGCCGCAAGACCTTATCGTCGTATGTGGCTCGTTTCATACGATTGGGGAAGCGTTAAGTGCCCTTAGCGTATGACAATTTAAGTTAAAGTAGTGCCTGTTTAATGTTAATCTTAGTCGTAGCCTGATAGCAGACAGCATGAAAAATATGCTTTATAATCAAAATGATTTGCCAGACCAGTATAAGATGGTCGGCACAAATTTTGAACACTGATGGCATTAACTGACAGTAACTGGCGGTAAGAGATCATGATTAAAGCGATTTGATATACTGCTTTGAGATAGTCGCTGCGCCGCTCAATCAACCTTATTACCAACTAAGAGACGTAAACGGATGAACTTTTCGAGACAAGCCTTATTGGGCATTGGGATGATTATCGGCGGTAGCGTGATGCTATACGCCATGGTGCAACAGATTGGTGATAGCGATCAACCAGAGCCGATGTCAGCGATGGTTGACAAACTAAGCTCGGAGCAAGAGTCTCCGCAGCCGCTCACAACTGATATCGAAACAGAAAAACGTATCCTTGCGCAAAAGCAAAAAGAGCGTGCAGCCCGCGTTGCAGAGCAAGAAAAACGTGCAAAAGAGTTTTTGACAGAGCAGGAAGTTGCAGAAGCAGAAGCATTGGCCAAGGCACGTGCTGAGAGCCAGCAATATGTTGATAATAGTGCGCCAGCTATTGATGACACCAGCAGTACAGAGTCTACAAAAGACGTTACTACAGATCTGACCGTTCAGCCTCGTACGGAGAGTCAGTCTGCTACTGATACTACAAAGTCTAGCGAAGCCGAGAAGCAAAAAGCGGTTCAAGAGCAACAAGAAGCTCAAAGGCAAGCTGCTATAAAAGAGCAAGCGGCTGCTAAAAAACTTGCTGAGAGCAAAAAACAAGCGGAGGCAGAGAAACTAGCCGAAGCAAAAAAGCAGGCTGAAGCCCAAGCAGCGGCTGAGAGAAAAAGAGAAGCAGCTGAAGCGGCTAAAAACGAGCCACCAAAATCGCCTTCTGAATACCAAATCAAGAAAGGCGATGGACTTATCAAGCTAGCAAGACAATATAATATGCCTGTAGAAGTATTGGCTCAAGCCAACAACTTATCACCATCAGCAGCGCTACAACTGGGTCAAAGTATCACCATCCCATCGAGCAAACAGGTACAGCGTCTGGAGCGTGAAGCGGCTGCCGCTGAACAAGCGCGTGAGAAGAAGCGTCAACAAGAAGAAGCGCTGGCGAAGAAATCTGCCGATGCAAAACGTGAAGCGCAGCAAAAACTGAGTGAAGCGCGTAAAGAAGTCAAAGAAACAGACGCTAAAGGTAGCTTTGGGGTGCAAGTGGCTCTAGCAAATGACCAAGCCAAAGCGGATGAGTTAGCGAAAAAGTTCCGAGCAGCAGGTTATCAAGTCAAGACCAGTGCGACTAGTCGTGGAGTGCGTGTTGTGGTTGGGCCTGAACGTGGCAAAGTCGCAGCATTGGCACTAAAAGATAAAATCAATAGTGATCCTAAGGTAAATACAACCAGTGCTTGGGTGCTTTACTGGCGTTAAGCTAGAGCGTTTCTAACGGTCTGGATTCGGCTTTTATCTACTCTATATAAAAACACGACAAATACTGTCGTGTTTTTTGTTTTATAGATTGCTGATTGGCGTAGCCTTAGTTAAGATGAGCGCCATTTTTATAATCCGTTGTTGTATAACCTGTCAGCCTATATAGGTTGCCTTGTCGTGATTGGCGCATTATTAATTGCTATCAATAATGACAATTAGCCCATCACTCTCATACTGTATAAGGTAGAACCATGTCGTTTGGTGTTATATTCTTAATATTGGCCGTTGGGTTTTTGGGGCTGATTACGTTACCGAAGCTGCTACCAACACTACTGACGAAGCGCCCCGTCGTTGAGCCTGATCCAAAACCTGTGCGCGGTGATGAGTTGGCTATTTGGCCATTTGCGCCGATGCCGATTATGACTGATACGGAAGTGATATTTTTTAATAAGTTAAAAAATGCGCTGCCGGAGTATCATATATTTGTTCAAGTACAATTATCACGGATCATTGAAGCCAATAGTAGCGAGACATCAGAGCGTAGCTTTTGGTTCAATCGTATTTGCCGTCAGAGCGTTGACTATGTGATTGTGGATGTCGATGCTCAGACTACATTGGTCGCTATCGAGCTTGATGACTGGACACATAGTAGCAAAGCCCGCCAAAAAGCGGATGACAAAAAAGACAAAGCGCTTGCCAGTGCAGGTATTGCGATGGTGCGCTTCCACGCTGAGCGTATGCCGAGTGCCGACATGCTTAGATATGAGCTAATGCAAGTGATTGAGAGCTATTAAGCATTCTGTGAAAGATGTTCGATTATTAAGGCCAAAACATTATCTAAGTAGCTTAATTTTAAAACTTTAGGTTAGCTAAATTTATTCATCGATCTGGTCTGATTGCCTTGGGTAAATAACGATTGGTCGATTACCTTCAAAATATAAACCTGTTTTAGGTAGTTCGCTATCTGACCAAACTATCGGCTGCTGATGACCATTATAAGCATTTCGCTCATCATAAAAGTCGCGCTTGGTGAACCATTCAATATAATGCGCGGCTCGCAAATCTGTAGTGTCAATCGTTGCAAGACCTGCCATGTCCCTCTTATCGCACCATTCATGTATTGGAAAACTCGGCGTTAGCCAATATGGCCAATCATGATTACCACAATCATTTGTATTAATCGGTAAAAAGAATCGGCCCTTAATCACGCCATAACGCTTATCGATTTTTACCTGTCCATGGTTTTCTGTATCTACCCACACCGCTCGGAACTGCTTGGTTTGCATGTGCGTCATCTTGCGTTGTAGATTATCATTAGAGTTAATCCCAACCCAGTTCACAGGTTCAAACGGTGCTGATCCCATAAAGAATTTGATCGCCAGTTCCCAATGTTCAACCAGCTGTTCTGCATGGTTATACAAGATCAAATCAAGCTCACCAGTCGTCTGCTTGCCATTATAGAGCTGCACATTGCTAGCCAGTATCTCATACGGATGTAGCTTGCGTGCAAATCCATCCTCTAACCAAAATGACAGTAAGCCTTCAAAATGAAAACCTAGACGATTGGGGCTAGGGCGTTTGAGTAAATAACGAGTCAGATCTTGATAAGCGGCAGTGGTATCTAGCTCTGCTAATCGTTGCTCAGACGCTTCAAACTGTGTCTGCCAAAATTGTGCGCTATGCACGGCAACCGTATGTGTATTCTGGTGCGGCGTAAAGTCTAGCCACTGTGTCAAAACATTGGGACATGCCAGTACATAAGCTAAATCACGCACATAGGGTCGGCGGTAACGTTCCCAAGGTGCATTATCTATACGGCGATTAGATATGGGCTGATTGACAAGCTCGGACATAGGATAAACCAGTGTGAAAGTGTAGCATTTACCCTAACGGCTTGCTTTATAAAAGTCTATAGGGTACGAGTATCGGCTAGGGTTGAAGTGATTAACGCAGGATAATAAAAAATTAATTTCGTTTAGTCTTGAGTGTGTTAAATCTAAAGTGTCTATCTTTAATAATCAACTGAGTAATTTTGATAAGAGGTCTGTGTATTACTGAGTTAATGGTAGTTAGCATCAGAAAAACGATAATAGTTATAGGTTTTTACTTCTTACACTTTCTTTCTTCCATTTCAGCGCTAGTCTTTCAAATTCCTCACCAATTTTAGGATTGCTTTCTAAACTTCTCAACTGAGTAAGCCATGGGGTCATAAACTCATAATCTCTTATCAATATCCCTCTATATACACTTCTATATATTTTCTCATCTAAAGCCTTCTCTCGTATACCTGTAGATATAAATTCATATTGGTTTAATACAGCCATTATAGGTCTATTATCTTCACGTCTAGAAATAGGATTATCATTCAACTGTGTCGTTAAATCTGCTTTGTCTGCTCTGAGCTTTGCAAAGTCGTCTCGCATTGTTTGATAATTAGAATCTGAATTCTGTGCTAGCATCAGGTCAATAGTGGCTCTTTGTCTAGATGTTTTTTCATGAGATCTAAATGCTAAGTAAGCGAAGAAAGCAGAAAATCCAATTAGAGTTGTTTGAACCCAAAAAGCTAGATTAGTACCTAAAAAACAGTTTAAACAATTGATATTGTCTACTATATAATTAATGAGTATATGAAATAAAAATAGGAGCATCAGCATTGATACTAACATGGTAAAACTTTGTTTAAAGCTATCGAACATATTGTGTTGTCTGAACATTAAGATGCCTACTAGTTTATGCATATAAGTTAGATTAACTTAATTAGGTCTATGATTATTGCTGAACTATTATCTTTGTACAACATAATAAAGTAAGAGCAATCAATAGGAATTTTTGATGAGCTATTCTGTAAGAAATCTATAGTTTAAGATTTAGAACAGCACAAAAAAAAGCCAACCATTGAAAACAATGATTGGCTTTTCTCTATTACTGCTATGTTTGGTCGGAACGGCAGGATTTGAACCTGCGACCACTACACCCCCAGTGTAGTGCGCTACCAGACTGCGCTACGCCCCGAGTGACTGACTATTTTACGCAAAATTATGTATATTGCAAGGGCTATTTCTAGCAGCCAAAATCTACAATATTATTCTGCCGAGCATAGTCAGTATAATCGCTTAGCAGCCAATGTTAGCCCAATAATTCTTTTAGAATTTGGTTCACTTGCTGTGGGTTAGCACTACCGCGACTGGCTTTCATGACCTGACCGACCAGACCATTAAAGGCTTTTTCTTTACCGCCGCGATATTCTTCTACCATCGCTTCATTTTTTGCGATGACTTCTTCGACCATCGCTTTGATAGCGCCAGTATCGGTTTCTTGCTTGAGGCCTTTGTCTTTGATGATTTTATCTGCTGCATCATCACCATCGCCGCCTTCGCGCTCATATAGGGCACTAAAGACTTTCTTAGCCAGTTTGCCAGATAGCGTGTCATCTTTGATACGCTTGAGCATGCCAGCCAATTGTTTGGCGCTGATAGGGGAGTCGATGATGTCTGTGTCATCTTTGTTCAGGGCGCCGAGCAAGTCGCCCATGACCCAGTTGCCAGCCATTTTGGCATCTTGCTGACCGATTTCAGCTACCACATCTTCGAAGTAGTCGGCAATTTGACGACTACCAGTCAAGATACGAGCGTCGTATTCTGACAGACCAAGCGCTTCTTCAAAGCGTGCGCGACGAGCGACTGGTAATTCTGGCATCGCTGCTTTGATCGCATCAACCGTATGCTGCTCGATACGGACAGGCAGCAGGTCAGGATCAGGGAAGTAGCGATAGTCGTTGGCGTCTTCTTTGGTACGCATGGTACGCGTTTCATCACGCTCTGGATCATATAGCATCGTCGCTTGAACGACTTTGCCGCCATCTTCTAGGATATCGATTTGACGTTCGATTTCACGATTGATAGCACGCTCGATAAAGCGGAACGAGTTTAGGTTCTTTAGCTCAGTACGTGTACCAAGATCAGCACCTGGCTTGCGCACAGAGACGTTGCAGTCACAGCGGAATGAGCCTTCGGCCATTACTGCGTCTGAGATACCTAGCCACGTGACTAGCTGATGGATGGCTTTGATATAAGCAAGTGCTTCGTGGGCTGAGCGCATGTCTGGCTCAGAAACGATTTCGATTAGTGGTGTACCTGCACGGTTCAAATCTACACCTGTCATACCATCGACTGCGTCATGTACAGATTTACCCGCATCTTCTTCTAGATGCGCGCGAGTGATACCCATACGTTTAGGGTATTCGTTCTTTTCGCCTTCGTTGACGACGACATCGATATAGCCTTCACCCACGATAGGATTAGCCATCTGGGTGATTTGATAGCCTTTAGGCAAATCAGGGTAAAAGTAGTTTTTACGGTCAAACGTATTAAACAGACCCAGCTCAGCATTGACACCGATACCGAACTTTAGCGCACGATCGACCACGCCAGCATTTAGCACTGGCAATACGCCAGGCAAACCCAAATCGACGATACTTGCTTGGCTGTTTGGCTCATGACCAAAGTCAGTCGGCGCACTTGAGAAAATTTTACTTTCCGTATTTAGCTGGCAGTGAATCTCGATACCGATGACCACTTCATAGCCATCGACAAATAGCTCTTTACGCACGGCGTGCTCACGGACAGCATTGTTATCAGTAGTAGCTGTACTCATTATACCGTCTCCTTTGCGATGGTAGAGTGTTGTAGGTGATGATCAGTATGCTGCTGGAACAGGTGCGCAGTCGTGAGCAGTTGACTCTCTTGCCAGTGCTTACCGATTAATTGTAAGCCAATAGGTAGGCCTTCTGTCGTCAAACCAACTGGCTGACTGAGGGCAGGTAGACCTGCTAGGTTGACCGCGATGGTATAAACGTCACCTAAATACATCGTTGCAGGATCTAGGTCTTCACTAAGCTTATAAGCCGCAGTCGGTGCAGTCGGGCTAGCAATCACATCACAGCTAGCAAATGCTTCGTCGAAGTCTTTGACGATCAAACGGCGAATCTTCTGTGCTTTAGTATAGTAAGCATCAAAGTAGCCAGCCGATAGCGCATAAGTCCCTGTCAAGATACGGCGCTGTACTTCAGGGCCAAAGCCTTCAGAGCGTGAACGTGTATATAGATCAATCAGATCCGTTGGGTTCTCACAGCGATAGCCAAAACGTACGCCATCGAAGCGTGACAGGTTTGATGAGGCTTCTGCAGGTGCCAACATATAGTAAGTAGCAAGCGTGATCTCAGGATCAGTGATGTTCACTTCTACAATCGTTGCGCCCAGCTCTTCGTATTTTTTGAGCGCAGCACGTGCTGCTTGCTCAACTTCGCTATCAAGCCCTGCGCCGAAGTATTCTTTGGCCACACCAATACGAAGGCCAGAAAATGGCTTATCACTAGCAGCAGCTTGGGCATCATTGATGTCTTGTACGTAGTCAGGCATCTCGTACTTGATAGAAGTTGCATCGCGCGGATCATGACCAATCATTGGCTGTAGCAAATAAGCGCAATCTTTCGCGCTGCGTCCCATACTACCCGCTTGATCTAGACTTGAGGCGTAGGCAATCATACCAAAGCGTGACACACGGCCATAAGTAGGTTTGATACCCGTTAGACCACAGAATGAAGCAGGCTGGCGAATAGAGCCACCCGTATCACTACCGGTAGCAACAGGAACAAAACCAGCAGCAACAGCAGCAGCACTACCACCTGACGAGCCACCAGGAACGCGCTCTAAGTTCCAAGGATTCTGTACGGTGCCGTAGTAAGAGCTACTGTTGTCTGAGCCCATCGCAAACTCATCCATATTGAGTTTACCTAAGCTAATCATGCCAGCTTTGTCGATATTAGAAACGATAGTCGCGTCATATGGTGAGACAAAGTTATGTAGCATCTTAGAGCCACAAGTGGTCAGTACGCCTTGGGTACAAAAGATATCTTTGTGCGCCATTGGTACACCAAGTAGTGGACGCTGATCTCCCTGAGCACGCATCTCGTCTGCCGCTTTCGCTTGTGCGCGTGCTGTCTCAGAAGTATGAGTGATAAAGCTGTTAATCTTGCTGTCTAGCGCGTCGATACGCTTGATGTAATGCTCGGTTAATTCCGCGCTGCTAAATTGTTTGTTTTGCAAGCCAGTGATGAGCTGCTCGGTACTTAATAAATGAAGTTCAGACATAAGGTGTCGTCCGTCAAAATGTTAATAGCATAAAATAAAATGAGGTAATGGCAAATGCGTGATTGTATTACTCAGCCACTATTATTCAATCACCTGAGGCACTAGATACAAGCCTTCTTCTACGGCAGGTGCGACTGACTGATTACGCTCACGATTGATGTCGTGTTTTGCCACATCAGCACGCAACTCTTGGCAAGCTTCATGGATATTGGCTAATGGCTTGATGTCTGTGGTATCAACGTTAGATAGCGTATTCATCAGTTTTAATACTTTACTGATATCATCAGCATAGCTATCGGCTGTACTTTCATCGACACCTAGGCGGGCAAGGTTGGCAACTTCTAGGATTTCTTCACGGCTGACGTTGCTGTCAGACGTTGCTGGCTGCTGAGACATAGTTTCTCCAGTTAAGGACAGTTTTTGTTAGAGTAGTTGATTACGAAAACGAAAATACGTAAGCGCTAAAATAGAGACAATTAAAATATAAACAAATAGTAAGTGGGCTTATTATAAAGCATCTGACTCAAGTTTACAGAGCATGACGCTTGATTGATGCACAATCTCAACCAAGAGGCTGAATTGATAAAGACGTAATATTAAATAAGATATGGTGCTAGCCGAGCCATAATGCCAATTCAGACACAATGATTTACAGAGAATTGCAAAACTGACCCCATAATTCATCATTGTTCCTCAATTGCTCTCCAATTAGCTTCTAAAATACGTTACAGTATGCATCTGCTATTAAGCAAAACATTCATCTGCCTGTAGAGCCTTGTTAGTTATCAGATTAAATGATGTTTCATTGAGTTGAATGATATTCACTACTATTTCAAACTTTGTAACAACTTTTGGCGTCTAAGACAAAAATCCTTACTTACTGATGCAAATATCTATGTTTTTTTTGAGCTAAATCGGTATAATTTAGCTCAGTTTTTTCATTTCATCATTATTGCTTGGATTTTGACTTGTTGGGATGATTAACTGTTGCCACAAGTAATGTTTAACGACGACCTGCTCAATACTGACGAGTAACACCTCAGTCAATCTCATTCGCCTCATTCGTAAGACGCTGGATATATTAGTCATGAACCTGTTTGGATTTTTATCAAATAATATCGCTATCGACCTCGGTACTGCGAACACCCTAATTTTTATTCCTAATAAAGGCGTCGTGCTTGACGAGCCTACGGTGGTCGCGTTACGAAGCAATCGTACTCAGAACCCGACCGTCGCCGCTGTTGGTATCGATGCCAAGCAGATGCTAGGTCGTACGCCTGCGAACATCACAGCGATTCGCCCGTTAAAAGACGGTGTGATTGCTGATTTTGAAGTGACGCAAAAAATGCTTAAGCACTTTATCGCTAAAGTAAAAGCCAAGCGTTTTATGGCACAGCCTAACGTCGTGGTTTGTGTACCATGTAAGTCTACCTTGGTTGAGCGTAAGGCGATTCGTGAGGCAGTATCATCAGCAGGTGCGAGCAAAGTACTATTGCTAGAAGAGCCTATGGCTGCGGCTATCGGTGCTGGTATGCCAGTTCATGAAGCCAGTGGTTCTATGGTGGTGGACATCGGTGGTGGGACAACTGAGATTGCTGTTATTGCACTGTCTGGTTGCGTATATGCTGAGTCAATTCGTATCGGTGGCGATATGTTTGATGAAGCGATCATCACTCATGTACGCCGTACGCATGGTTGTGTCATCGGTGAGACCACTGCTGAGCGCATCAAAAAAGAAGTCGGTTCTGCATTGAATGAAGACAGCCAACTAGAAGTAGAAGTTCGTGGTCGTAGCATGGCAGAAGGTGTGCCAAAGACCTTTACTGTCAATTCAGAAGAAGTGCAAAAAGCGTTGACTGATCCATTGAGCGGTATTGTTAGCGCTGTAAAAGTAGCACTTGAGCAGACTCCGCCAGAGTTGTCATCAGACATCGCTGAGCGTGGCATCGTATTGACAGGCGGCGGCGCGCTATTACGTGACTTAGACAAACTTATCTCGCAAGAGACCGGTTTGCCAGTGACGGTAGCAGAAGACCCACTAACCTGCGTTAGTCGCGGTGGTGGTATCGCGCTTGATTTCATCAATAACAAAAGTTTAAACATGATTTTTGTTTAATTCATCTTTATCCTTAATTGCTATATAGTCTTGGCAATATATGATGATGTATGTGAATAATGAAACTATAAATATAGTCGGTTTAATATAATTTGGATATAAGGAAGGCAAGCGAAAGTACTACAAGTATTAGGCTGAGCGTGACTGACACCGTATCCAATTTATAGAAAATTGACTATATATAAAATTAAAGGTAGCCGATTGTGCTACCTTTAATTGCATTCATTTGTGCTAGAACCCAATATCCTCGATAAACACTCATGCTGTAAATAAGTGCTATTGTTCATTTTAGAATCCTTAAATCAGACGACTTATGACTCCAAGTATTTTTGCTCGCCAGCCGTTATCACTTCGTAAGACTGTTATTGTATTGATAGCAGCCTTAATTTTGATGTGGTTTGATAGCAAAAACTCTGATTGGTTCAAGCCAGTACGTAGCACCAGTCATGCCGCCATGCAGCCAATCTATGAGCTGTCTCTATTACCAAGCTATGCCAAGCATTGGGCAGGCGGTAGTCTACAATCAAAAGAAGCACTGCGTCGCGAAAACATGCAGCTAAAGTCGCAATTGATACACGCGCATGCCAAGCTACAACAGCAAGATTATATTTTGGCACAGAACGCACGTCTGCAAGGTATCTTATCTACCACCAAGCCTGAGCAGTTCGATCTTAATTTGGCGCAAGTCATCGGTACAGATACCAATTTGCTCAGACAGATTGTCGTGCTTAATAAAGGTGAGCAAGACGGCGTACAAGTTGGGCAAACGGTCATCGATGAAGACGGTGTATTAGGACAGATTATCAATGTCTACCCGAATACTAGCCGTCTGTTATTGATTACAGATGAGCAGCAGTCAGTTGCGGTTACTGTTAAGCGTACTGGTCAGCGTGCAATCGTCACAGGCCAAGGTATCCCATCTTCATTAAGTCTCAATTACGTCTTCAAAACATCGGATGTGCGAGTAGGTGATGAGCTAGTGTCGTCAGGATTGGGCGGTCGTATTCCGGCAGGCTATCGAGTAGGGCGTATCGCGCATGTCAAAGATGAGCAAACCGACAACTTTAGAACGATCGAAGTTACTCCAGCAGCCAACTTTATCGATAATGCCTATGTTTTAATACTTCAAGACAAGCTGTTAAATGAGAACAATGCTGCTGCTAGTGCTCCATAGATAACGACGTAAGCCACAGTATTGACGGCTAATTAGCTGGCTTATTAATGTTTTAAAGCTTTCCATTTATGGTATTCACCTTGCCAATATCCAATCAACAATATAACAGCAACCATCAAACACTCGCTAAGGTAAGTACCCATGTCGTATCCTGATTCTGAGAATGCCACGGTACTATTGATAGTTGTGATTGTTCTGAGTTTCATCGCTGCATCATCACTCAATGTCTATCCACTAAGCCCAAGCATGGCCACATTGCGTCCCATGGTCATGATCATGGTGCTGATTTATTGGTTGCTGTTTCAGCCGCGCTATGTCGGCATTTTTACTGCATTTACGGTTGGGCTAATTGCTGATTTATTGATGGATACCCATTTAGGGCAGCAAGCGTTCGCCGCTGTTGTGGTTGCACTGGTTATTAAAATTACTAGTATCTACGTCAGACAGTTGAATACTGTTAGTGCGTGGTTAATTGCTAGTCTAGGGCTGATTGTCTTTCAGTTAAATCTATGGATACTACAGATGTTTATTCAAAACGTCTTTGTTGCCCAGTCTGCTTTGTCATTGTTTATGAGTATCATCAGCTGGCCACTCGTACTGTTTGCTTTGCGCAAGTTTTCGCGTTAATGAATCACTAGCTATAGCTGTTACTCTGATTAACCGCTTAGCTTGCTCTGTATACAATACTGTACAACCACACACATCATAAATTTATAAATGAAGAGAAAATCGATGGATATCGTTTTGGCATCTGGCTCTCCGCGTCGTCGTGAGCTACTAGAAAGAGCGCAACTAGACTTTACTATCTTAAGTGTAGATATTGATGAGACGCCGTTAGATAATGAGTCGCCAACAGACTATATCGAACGCATGGTCGAAACCAAAGCCGATGCCGCGACACAACAATTGAGCGATACATCTCAAGCGGATCACGATAGCCTCACCTCACCGTTTATTATTTTGACTTCTGATACCATTGGCGTGCTGTCAGATGGTAAGACAGTATTGGTCAAACCCGTCGATCGCGAGCACGCATATAGTATGTGGCAGCGTATGTCTGATAACGTCCACGAAGTATGGACTGCCGTCCAAGCGACTCAAGTACAGCTATTGCCCAAAGCAGAGACAAACCCCTCAGAACCTACACAGTTCTTGCAAATTATTAATCAGCAGCGAATCACTGAGCGTACGGAAGTGACTTTTATACCACTGACGACACAGATGATGAGCGACTATTGGGATAGTGGCGAACCTGCTGATAAAGCGGGTGGGTACGGCATTCAAGGACTGGGTGCTGCTTGGGTCAGTCGCATCAATGGCAGCTATACCAATGTCGTTGGTCTGCCACTGGCACAAACGCTGGCACTAATCAAAGAAATGACAGAAGGCAGTATGGACACAGTCAACCCGTTATAATGGGATATGCACATAATGACACGGTAGGGTAATGGGCAAGAGCAAGTCGCATTTGTTACACTGTCAATCTAATAGGCGATGACCGTCTAATAAGAAAGCTGAGAGATAAGAGAAAAAACTATGTCCGAAGAGCTGCTGATTAATATTAGTCCAATGGAATCCCGTGTTGCGGTTTTAGACAATGGTATTTTGGGCGAGATTTATATTGAACGACATCACAAACTGGGGTTGGTCGGCAATATCTATCTGGGAACGGTCGTACGTGTCCTTCCTGGCATGCAGGCAGCATTTGTGGATATTGGTCAATCGCGGACAGCATTTTTGCATGTTAATGATATGCAGCGTGAACCACGACCCGTTGTAGAAAAAAACAAAGCAGCTAAGGCCACTAAGCACGAGATAAATGAGGACGATGCGACTACCAATGCTGCTGATAGCTTGGCTGTGACACCGCCTATTGTCAGTGCGCAAAGTACAGAGATCGTACCAGCGTCTAAAACATTGATTCAGCATCGTCTGCATGAAAGTCAGCGTATTTTGGTACAGGTAACCAAAGACCAGTTAGGAAGTAAAGGTGCTCGTCTAACGACCAACATCTCACTGCCATCACGTTATCTAGTATATTTGCCATCGAGTGATCATATTGGTATATCGCAGCGTATCGATGGTGAAGAAGAGCGTAGCCGATTAAAGACCGAACTTAGTAGCCTGATGCAGACGGTCAATCTCAAGGGTGGTCTTATTGCCCGTACCGCTGCTGAGCGTGTGCCCGTCGATAAGCTAGAAGAGGACATCTATTATCTATTGCAGCTATGGCGTACCATCTGTGCTCGTCGCCAAGAGATTAATCATCATCAGAGCTCAGAGCTGATCTATCAAGAACTGTCACTACCATTACGTTCTATACGTGACTTGGTTCACGCTGATACCGAAAAAGTTATCATTGATAATACGCAAATTTATGAGCAAGTCAGATACTTTGCCAAAGAGTTTGTTCCATTCGTTTATGATCGAATCGTGCACTACACCGCTGAGCAGTCGTTATTCGATGTACACCGTGTCGAGGATGACTTACGTGATGCATTAAAGCGCCGTGTCGATCTCAAGTCTGGCGGTTATCTGATTATTGATCAGACCGAAGCCATGACGACGATTGATGTTAATACAGGTTCTTTTGTGGGCGGTCGCTCATTAGAGGATACGGTCTATAAGACTAATCTAGAAGCCACACATGCTATCGCTCGACAGTTGCGCTTACGTAATCTAGGCGGCATTATTATTCTAGATTTTATCGATATGCTTGAGCAACAGCATAAAGATGACGTGCTAGAGAGCTTGCAGGCGCAGCTTACTCAAGATTATGCAAAAACCAAGATTACGCAGGTCAGTGAGCTTGGACTAGTAGAGATGACACGCAAGCGCACGCGTGAATCGTTGGGCCAGCAGCTTTGTGAGCCGTGCTCAACTTGTCAAGGTCGTGGGTTCGTCAAGACGGCAGAGACGGTCTGTTTTGAGATTTTCCGAGAAATTATGCGCTGCGCTCGCACTTATAACTCTCCTAAAAAGTTCACAGTGGTGGCTCATGCGGCAGTCATTGATTTACTACTCACAACAGAGTCAGACACAGTGGCTGATTTAGAGTATCTACTAGGTAGGGTGATTACTTTTGATGTAGAGAATCTATACACTCAAGAGCAGTATGATATTGTTTTAGATTAATATTATTTAAAACAAATAATAATTTTAGATGAAAATATTTGTGTGATTAGTGGCTAGTACAAGAAAGAGCATCTCTAATGATACTAGAGATTGCTCTTGCAATACCTAAAATACTATGTATAATATACACCACTGAATTATATATGCGCAGCTGAATAAAAAAAGCTGGCGCTATTACAGCTAGAGCATCGTTTCTAGCACTATTTCATTATGCCTTTGCTACTTTCCAATTAATAGGAGGGTTGGCGGGGCTTTAAACTATTTTGCTTTTGGCACGCTATAAGTTCGGATAAAGAACTCATTCTGGTTAAGAACAGAAGGCCGCTTTAAGTGAATATTTAACCAAACTGCTTTTGATCATGGTCTTGCGACGCAAGAATGACAAAGGCACATATTAGGAGCTTGCTGGCATGGCTAACCAGAGAATCCGTATCCGTCTTAAGTCTTTTGATCATCGTCTGATTGATCAATCTGCACAAGAGATTGTTGATACTGCAAAGCGCACCGGTGCGCAAGTTTGTGGTCCTGTACCGTTGCCGACTCGCATTGAGCGCTTCAACGTTCTAACCTCACCACACGTTAACAAAGACGCTCGTGACCAGTACGAAATCCGTACTCATAAGCGTATGGTTGATATCGTTCAGCCAACTGACAAAACTGTGGATGCGCTAATGAAATTAGATTTAGCGGCGGGTGTTGACGTTCAAATTGCTTTGGGTTAATGCACATTAAACACCCAACCCATTAATATAAGATATAAAGAGGTCTAAAATGGCGATCGGTTTAGTCGGTAAAAAGTGCGGCATGACCCGTGTCTTCACTGAAACAGGCGCATCTATCCCTGTAACAGTTGTTGAGGTCGATGCAAACCGCATTACTCAAGTAAAAAATACTGATGTAGATGGTTATCAAGCCATCCAAATTACCACAGGTACTCGTCGTGACAGCCGCGTAACAGCTGCACAAAAGGGTCACTTCGCTAAAGCTGGTGTTAAAGCTGGCCGTGGTGTTTGGGAATTCCGTGCCAACGAAAGCGATCTTGAAGGTCGTGAGATTGGTGGCGAGATTCTAGCTGACTTGTTCGAACAAGGTCAGATGGTTGATGTGACAGGACAGAGCAAAGGTAAAGGTTTCCAAGGCCCTGTTAAGCGTCACAACTTTAGTATGCAAGATGCTACTCATGGTAACTCAGTGTCTCATCGTGCGCATGGTTCAACTGGTCAAAACCAGTCACCAGGTAAAGTATTCAAAGGCAAGAAGATGGCGGGTCAGATGGGTAACAAACGTGTTACCGTTCAGGGCCTAGAAGTGATTTCGGTTGATGCCGAAAAAGGGTTACTTGTCATCAAGGGTGCTATCCCAGGTGCCACCGGTGGCGATGTTATCGTACGTCCGTCAGTCAAAGCCTAAGCAAGGGGATTAACGTGGATTTAAAAACAGTTACAGGTGCGGCGGTTGAGCTTTCTGATACGGCATTTGGTCGTGAATTCAACGAAGCACTAGTGCATCAAGTCGTCACCGCTTATTTAGCTGGTGCTCGCCAAGGTACACGCGCACAAAAAACACGTGCCGAAGTTTCTGGCGGTGGTATTAAGCCATGGCGCCAAAAAGGTACTGGTCGCGCTCGTGCGGGTTCTATTCGTAGCCCAATCTGGCGTTCAGGTGGTCGTGCATTCGCTGCAAAACCACAAGATTGGTCACAGAAAGTAAACCGTAAAATGTATCGCGGTGCGATGCAGTGCATCCTAGCAGAATTGATTCGTCAAGAGCGTCTGATTTTGGTAGAAGAGTTGAGCGTTTCTGGGCCGAAAACCAAAGAACTGATTGCTAAGTTGAACGATTTGAATGCACCTCGTGCACTAATCGTTACTAAAGAAGTTGATGAAAACTTATACTTAGCTGCTCGCAACATTCCACATGTCAATGTACTTGGTACAAATGAAGTGGACCCAGTGAGCTTGATCGCATTTGATAAAGTGATCATGTCAGTTGAAGCTGCGAAACAATTTGAGGAAGCACTAGCATGAATAACGCAAGACTTTATCAGGTCTTAAGAGGGCCTGTATTCTCAGAAAAATCTCAAATGCTTGGCGACTCACTTGGTGTGCAGGTATTTAAAATTGATTCTAATGCTACTAAGCTTGAAGTCAAGAAAGCAGTTGAGTTGATGTTTGAAGGTGTTGAAGTCACTAAAGTAAACACTTTGAATGTTAAAGGTAAGACAAAGCGTTTTGGTAAAAGCATCGGCCGTCGTAACGACTACAAAAAAGCCTATGTTACCTTAAAAGCTGGTCAAGATGTACAAATGGCTGATGCTGGTGAAGAAGTAGCGAATACTACTGATTCTACTAGTGAAACAGCGAATAACGAATAAGGATTACACTCATGCCTATCGTAAGAGCAAAGCCAACATCACCAGGCCGTCGTTTTGTTGAAAAAGTAGTGCATCCACACCTGTACAAAGGTCGTCCGTTTGCAGCACTTCTAGAATCAAAAAGCAAGTCAGGTGGTCGTAACAATAATGGCCGCATTACTACTCGTCACATTGGCGGTGGTCATAAGCAACATTATCGCATTATCGATTTCAAACGTACTAAAGACAATATCCCCGCAACGGTAGAGCGTATCGAATACGATCCTAACCGTACTGCTCATATTGCTCTACTTAAGTATGCTGATGGCGAACGTCGTTACATTATCGCTGCTAAGAAGCAAGTAGTTGGTGATACAGTAATGTCAGGCGAGACTTCTCCAATTCGTCCAGGTAACTGCTTACCGCTAAAAAACATCCCATTGGGTACTGTGATTCACAATATCGAGCTTAAAATCGGTAAAGGTGCACAGATGGCTCGTTCTGCGGGTGCTAGCGTTCAGTTACTAGGTCGTGACGGTGTTTATGCTATTCTACGTATGCGTTCTGGCGAAACTCGCCGTGTACACGTAAATTGCCGCGCTGTTATTGGTGAAGTTTCTAACACTGAAAACAACTTGAAATCACTTGGTAAAGCCGGTGCTTCACGTTGGCGTGGTGTTCGTCCTTCTGTTCGTGGTGTCGCTATGAACCCGGTTGATCACCCACACGGTGGTGGTGAAGGTCGTAACAAAGGTCGCCATCCAACCAGCCCTTGGGGTCAGAAGTCTAAAGGACTTAAAACGCGTCACAATAAGCGTACTGACAACATGATCATCCGCCGTCGCGCCAAGAAGAAATAAAGGAAGAATTTCATGCCTCGTTCATTGAAAAAAGGTCCATTCATAGACGCGCACTTGTTTGCTAAAGTTGAGAATGCATTAGACACCAACTCACGCAAGCCAATTAAGACTTGGTCGCGCCGCTCGATGATTCTGCCACAAATGGTTGGCCTAACTTTATCTGTTCACAACGGCCGTACTCATGTACCGGTTATCGTGAGCGAGCAGATGGTTGGTCATAAACTAGGTGAATTTGCCCCGACTCGTACGTATCGTGGTCACGGCATTGACAAAAAAGCTAAGAGATAAGGTGCTTACCATGGAAGTAACTGCAAAATTACGCGGTGCCGCCATATCGGCACAAAAAGTTAGACTCGTTGCTGATGAAGTTCGTGGCAAATCTATTGAGCGTGCTTTGGATATCCTAACGTATAGCAATAAAAAAGGCGCTGTATTTGTTAAGAAATGCCTTAACTCAGCCATCGCCAATGCCGAACATAATCACGGCTTAGATATTGACGACCTAAAAGTCGCTACTATCTATGTTGATGAAGGCATTACGCTAAAACGTATCCTACCACGTGCCAAAGGCCGTGCTGATCGTATCAGCAAGCGTACTTGTCACATCACTATAAAGGTAGGAGAATAAGTTATGGGTCAAAAAGTACATCCAATCGGAATTCGTCTTGGTGTTGTAAAAAAGCATAACGCAAACTGGTATGCTAACCCTAAACAATACTCAGAATACCTAATCAACGACATTCAAGTTCGTGAATATCTACGCAAAAAGCTAGACAACGCTATGATCAGCAACATCATGATCGAGCGTCCTACTGGCGCTGCTAAGATTACCATCGCCACTGCGCGTCCTGGTATTGTTATCGGTAAGAAAGGCGAAGATATCGAAAGACTTCAAAAAGAATTGACCAAAATTATGGGCGTACCTGCTCAGGTCAACATTGAAGAAATCACATCACCTGACCTTGATGCACGTTTGGTAGCAGACGGCATCGGTAGCCAGCTTGAGCGTCGTGTTATGTTCCGTCGTGCGATGAAACGCGCGGTACAGAACAGCATGCGTTCTGGTGCTAAAGGTATCAAGGTTGAGCTGTCTGGCCGTCTAGGCGGTGCTGAGATTGCTCGTAGTGAATGGTACCGTGAAGGTCGTGTGCCATTGCATACACTCCGTGCTGATATTGACTACTCGTCAATTCGTGCAGAGACAACTTACGGCACCATCGGTGTTAAAGTTTGGATTTTCCGTGGCGAAATCCTTGACGGTATGAACAGTGTATATAATCCCGTCAAAGAAGAGCAGACTCGTGCGCCAAAACGCCGTGGTCGTGGAAACCGTCGAAACTCAGACAGAGGTTAAACTATGTTACAGCCAAAACGTACCAAGTTTCGTAAAATGCACAAAGGTCGTAACACTGGGCTAGCTCATCGTGGAAGCACCGTTGCATTCGGACAAATTGGTCTAAAATCATTGACGCGTGGTCGTATGACAGCTCGTCAAATCGAAGCAGCACGTCGTACCATCACTCGTAAAATTAAGCGTGGCGGTAAGATTTGGATTCGTGTATTCCCTGACAAACCAATTACCAACAAACCATTAGAAGTACGTATGGGTAAAGGTAAAGGTCCAGTAGAATATTGGGTATGCGAAATCAAACCTGGTAAAGTGCTATATGAAATTGAAGGGGTATCTGAAGAGCTTGCTCGTGATGCATTAACGCTCGCTGCAGCAAAATTGCCCTTTAAAACTACCATTGTTAAGCGGACGATAATGTAATGAAGATCAGTGAATTACGTGATAAATCATTAGAAGAACTGACCCAGTTACTTGATGAAAAGCAACTTGATGCTTTCCGTATTCGTATGGCTAAAGCAACTGGTCAGTTGGGTAATACCCATGAAGTTAGAGCCAATCGTCGTACGATTGCCCAGCTTCAGACTTTGATTAACGAGAAACAACGAGGCGACTCATGAGCGATAACAATCAAACAGCTACCAATGCTAGCGTATTGACAGGACGAGTTGTCAGCGACAAGATGGACAAGTCCATCACAGTTTTGATTGAGCGTCTGGTTCGTCATCCTTTGTATGGCAAGCAGCTTCGTCGTTCTACGAAAATCAAAGCTCATGATGAGAATAACGTTTGCCAACAAGGCGACCTTGTCCGCATCAAAGAAACGCGTCCAATCTCAAAAACTAAGTCTTGGACTTTAGTTGATGTGGTTGAAAAAGTAGAAAAAATCTAAGTAAATTGCATTAAAAGCCAGAAGCTGTTAAAATAGCCGCCTTTTTAAGGATGCTGATTGCGCCGAGCGTATATCACTCACATTAAGAGTAAGTCGCGGTTATTTATATTAAAATGCCGTCCTACTCATTCTGTGCTAGCGGCAGCAACTGGTTTTTATTGCTCATACGTGTGGAGTAACGCTATGATTCAGGTTGAGTCAATGCTGGAAGTTGCAGATAATAGCGGTGCAAGGCGAGTTCAGTGCATTAAAGTACTGGGTGGTTCTCATCGTCGTTATGCATCAGTTGGCGACATTATTAAAGTAACGGTTAAAGAAGCCATTCCTCGTGGTCGTGTTAAAAAAGGCGACGTGATGAATGCAGTAGTTGTACGTACCAAAAAAGGCGTTCGTCGTCCAGATGGTTCTGTGTTACGTTTTGACGACAATGCTGCGGTATTGTTGAATCAAAACAAAGCGCCGATTGCAACTCGTATTTTTGGACCGGTAACTCGTGAACTACGTGGTGATCAGTTTATGAAAATTGTATCACTAGCACCAGAAGTATTGTGAGGTAATCCATGTCAAAATTACGTAAAGGCGATACAGTTATCGTGATTGCTGGGAAAGACAAAGGCAAGCAAGGTACTGTACAAGCTGTAAAAAACGATCGTATTAAAGTTGAAGGCATTAATATTGTTACCAAACATCAGAAGCCAAATCAGGCAACTGGCGTTGAAGGTGGCATTCTTAAGCAAGAAGCTTTTCTGCATATCTCAAATGTCGCAATCTTAAATGCGCAAACCCAAAAAGCAGACCGTATTACTTATCAGTTTGGCGAAGACGGCAAGAAACAACGCGTCTATCGTTCAAGCGGTGAAGTAGTGGCGACTGCGTAAGACACTAAGGGTGTAATGGTAATGGCAAGATTAAAATCTTTATATAACGATGAACTAAAGCAGCAAATCAAAGAAGAGCTTGGTTTGGCAAATGTGATGCAAGTGCCTAAAATCACTAAAATCACACTTAACATGGGTGTAGGCGGCGCGTCTCAAGACAAGAAATTGTTGGAAGGTGCTGTAGCTGATATGACCGCGATTGCTGGTCAAAAACCTGTTGTCACCAAAGCGCGTAAATCAGTTGCTGGCTTTAAGATTCGTGAAGAATGGCCAATTGGCTGTAAAGTAACGCTACGCGGTGAGCAAATGTACGAATTTTTAGATCGTCTCGTTGCCATTGCAATTCCTCGTATTCGTGATTTCCGCGGTTTTTCACCTAAAGCCTTTGACGGACGTGGTAACTACTCATTGGGTATCAAAGAACAAATCGTATTCCCAGAAGTAGATTTTGACAAGATTGATCGTATCCGTGGTATGGATGTGACAATCACCACGTCAGCTCAATCTGATGAAGAAGGTCGTGCGTTGCTTAAAGCATTCGGCTTCCCATTTAAATAAGGTAAAGACGTTATGGCAAAGAAGAGCATGATTAACCGCGAATTGAAGCGCGAAAAAATGGTTGCTAAATATGCTGAAAAGCGTATCAAGCTAAAAGAAACTATCAGTGATATGACTGCAAGTGACGAAACTCGTATGGAAGCGATGTTAGAGCTACAAGCTCTTCCACGCAACTCATCACCAGTACGTCTGCGTAATCGTTGTGCTATCACCGGTCGTCCTCACGGTTACTTCCGCAAGTTTGGCTTATCACGCAATATGCTGCGTGAGCGTGTCATGCAAGGCGATGTGCCTGGTGTTCGTAAAGCAAGCTGGTAAGGAGTAACTATATGAGTATGCAAGATACCGTTGGGGATATGCTAACCCGTATCCGTAACGCACAAATGGCTAACAAAGTATCGGTAGCAATGCCGAGCTCTAAATTACGTAAATCAATTGCTGATTTGCTAGTTAGCGAAGGTTATGTGGCGAGCGCCGTTGTTACTGAGCAAGAAAACAACAAAGCAACCCTTACTATTGAATTGAAATATTTCGAAGGCCGTGCTGTCATCGAAACTATCCAACGTTACAGCCGTCCTGGTTTACGCCAGTTCCGCGGTAAAGACGCTATCCCTACTGTTAAGCAAGGTATGGGTGTTGCCATCGTATCTACTAGCCAAGGTATCATGAGCGATCGTGCTGCACGCGCTGCTGGTATCGGTGGTGAAATCGTCGCATTTGTAGCGTAAGCTATACGACGATGAAGTCTATTTGATGGTTGTTAGGCTTCTATTGATTGAGTAATATTAAATTATTTCGAATTGATAGATGTCTAACACAGTCAACTATGCTAAACTAACACGCTTTTTAGCCTGTTAGTTTTTTCGCTAATATAAAGAAGTTAAATTTTTTAAGGAATATTCCTATGTCTCGTGTGGCTAAAGCCCCAGTGACGCTGCCAAACGGCGTAAGCGTTACTTTGAACGATCGGCAGGTCGAAGTTAAAGGCAAGAACGGTTCTATGTCTTTACGCCTGCATGAATTGGTCGAGCTGAAACAGGAAGATGATGCTATCATTTTCTCACCTACAGTCGATTCAAAAGAAGCTATGATGCACACTGGCACCATGCGCGCTCTTGTTAACAACTATGTTACTGGCGTAAACGAAGGCTTTGAAAGACGTCTTCAGTTGATTGGTGTTGGTTATCGCGCGCAAGTTACTGGTAACAAAGTAACCTTGAACGTTGGTTATTCTCATCCAGTAGAGTATACGTTACCTGAAGGTGTATCAGCTGAAACGCCAACGCAAACTGAAATTGTTTTGAAATCAAACAATAAACAGCAGCTTGGTCAAGCAGCCGCCAACATCCGTGGTTTCCGCCCACCTGAGCCTTACAAAGGTAAAGGTATTCGTTATAGTGACGAGCATGTGATTCGCAAAGAAGCTAAGAAAAAATAAGGTGAGTTGAAATGTTTGATAAAAAAGCAGCTCGTCTGCGTCGAGCTAAGAAAACACGCGCGCATATCCGTTTCTTAGGCGTTCATCGCTTAACGGTTAACCGCACGTCAAAAC
The DNA here is from genome assembly GCF_014770435.1 of Psychrobacter sp. 28M-43. Classification (NCBI taxonomy): domain Bacteria; kingdom Pseudomonadati; phylum Pseudomonadota; class Gammaproteobacteria; order Moraxellales; family Moraxellaceae; genus Psychrobacter; species Psychrobacter noctis. The sequence continues at coordinate 628,857 of NZ_CP061739.1, forward strand.
ATATTTATGCCCAGATTATCTCTCCAAATGGTGGTGAAGTGATTGCTCAGGCATCTACCTTAGACAGCAGCTTGCGTTCAGGCGCGACTGGTAATGCTGATTCAGCAACGTCTGTAGGCCAAATGATCGCAGAACGCGCAAAAGCAGCTGGCATTACTAAAGTTGCCTTTGACCGTAGTGGTTTCAAATATCATGGTCGAGTTAAAGCTTTAGCAGAAGCTGCTCGCGAAAACGGATTGGAGTTTTAATCATGGCTAGAAATGATAAAAATGATAAAAATGAACAGACTGACGGTCTAGTAGAACGCTTAGTTACCGTTGATCGCGTAGCGAAAGTTGTTAAAGGTGGTCGTATTTTCTCTTTCACTGCATTAACTGTAGTGGGCGATGGCAATGGTCGTGTAGGTTTTGGTCGCGGTAAAGCACGTGAAGTGCCAGCTGCTATCCAAAAAGCACTAGAAGCTGCCAAACGTAATATGATTACTGTTGAGCTAAATGATGCAACTTTGCATCATCCAATCAAAGCACGTCATGGTGCTAGTAAAGTCTATATGCAACCTGCATCTGAAGGTACTGGCGTAATCGCTGGTGGCGCAATGCGTGCTGTATTAGAAGTTGCTGGTGTCAAAGATGTTTTGACTAAATGTTATGGTTCTACCAATACTGCTAACGTTGTTCGCGCAACGTTTAACGGTTTACGTGATATGTCAACTCCAGAGAAGATGGCAGCTAAACGTGGTAAATCTGTAGACGAAATCTTGGGTTAACTTAGACTAGGTGAGTTACGATGAAAAAAATGAAAGTCACTCAATTTAAATCGGGTGCCCATCGCCTAAAGAGCCACAAAGCGAGCTTGAAAGGATTGGGTTTACGCCGTATTAATCATACTGTAGTAGTAGAAGATACTCCTTCGACTCGTGGTATGGTCAATCGCGTTAACTACATGGTAAAAGTGGAGGAAGCGTAATGGGTCTTAGATTAAATGAATTATCACCAGGTGTTGGCGCAAAGAAAACTGCCCAGCGTCGTGGTCGTGGTATCGGTTCAGGTCTTGGTAAGACTGGTGGTCGTGGTGTAAAAGGTCAGAAATCTCGTTCAGGTTCTAGCATTCGCTCAGGATTTGAAGGTGGTCAGATGCCTCTATATCGTCGTCTACCAAAATTTGGTTTTACCAGTAAACTGGCTATGAAGACTGCTGAAGTACGTCTTTCTGAACTGAATAAAATTGAAGGCGATGTAGTTAGCCTTGAAACACTTAAAGCTGCTAACCTTATCCGTCACGATATGAAACGTGCTCGTGTAATGCTATCAGGCGAAGTCACTAAAGCTTATACTTTCAAAGGTATTAAAGTGACTAAAGGTGCTAAGCAAGCTATCGAAGCTGCTGGTGGTAGCATCGAGGAGTAGTAACGTGTCAAAACAATCAATGTCATCGGCTGGTATACCGCTTAATCCATTCGCATTTATACGTAAGTATGATGAGCTATGGACGCGTTTATTATTTTTAATCGGCGCATTGATTGTTTATCGTTTAGGGTCACATATTCCAGTTCCGGGTATCAACCCAGTTAACTTGGCTGATCTGTTTTCGCGCAACGAAAACACCATTCTGAGCATGTTTAATATGTTCTCAGGTGGTGCGCTAGAGCGTATGTCTATCATGGCGCTTGGCATTATGCCATATATCTCAGCATCGATTATCGTACAGATGATGTCTGCAGTATTGCCATCGCTTGAAGCCCTCAAAAAAGAAGGTGAAGCGGGACGACGCAAGTTAAACAAGTATACCCGTCAGGGAACGCTTGCTTTAGCCCTAGTACAGTCATTAGGAATGTGTGCCGGCTTAATCAGCCAAAACCTTACTTTATCTACTGGTCTTACCTTTTATATTCCAGCTGTTACTTCTTTGGTAGCAGGCGCAATGTTCTTAATGTGGCTTGGTGAGCAGATTACAGAGCGCGGCGTAGGTAATGGTATTTCAATGCTCATTTTTGCGAGTATTGTGGCTGGTACGCCAGGTATGATTTCGCAGTCTATTGAACAGGTCAATCAAGGTCAGATGAACTTGATTGTGCTATTTATTTTTGTACTGCTAGGTATCGCGGTTACTGCGGGTATCGTTTATATTGAACGTGCTCAACGCCGTGTTCCTGTGAACTATGCACAAAAACAGCAACAAGGCCGCAAAATTTACGCTCAGCAGCAATCACATTTGCCGCTTAAGCTAAATATGGCAGGGGTTATCCCAGCTATTTTTGCCAGTTCTTTGTTATTGTTTCCTGCAAGTTTAGGGCAGTGGGTTGGTCAATCGACTGATCCTACCTTTGTACAGAAAATACTTCAAAATATGGCATTGGTGTTGTCTCCAGGACAGCCGCTATATTTAGTACTGTTTGGCGCAATGATTATCTTCTTTTGTTATTTTTATACGGCATTAGTATTTAGTCCGCGTGAAGTAGCAGAGAACCTTAAACGTAGTGGTGCGTATATCCCAGGTATTCGCCCAGGACAACAAACTCAGCGTTACCTCGATCATGTATTAAACCGACTGACCTTTATTGGCGCGATGTATATGACGGTTATTTGTTTAATGCCAATGGTCGTCCAGTCATCGTTTGGTGTGCCGTTTCAACTCGGTGGTACGTCTTTACTGATTATGGTGGTTGTGGTAATGGACTTCATCTCGCAGATTCAAGCGCATTTGATGACCCATCAATATCATGATCAGACGTTAATTCAATCGCCCACTCAACCTTAAATGAGCGGTACGATATTTCAAGGAGCATGCTATGAAAGTTCAAGCATCAGTTAAAAAGATTTGTGGTAGCTGTAAAGTTGTGCGCCGTAAAGGCCGTGTACATATTATTTGTACAGCAGAACCTCGCCACAAGCAACGTCAAGGTTAATATTTAGTATTAGAAAACCTCTAGTTTTCGCTGCTAATTAAATTAATACTTGAAAAATAACGGCGGATGCGATATCATCCGCCACTTGCCGTGTTTATACAAAATCTTTTATAATAGAATCGATGAGCAGACTTATAGTCAAAACATCGATAATGACTATAAAAGCTCTAGTATTAACAGCAACAAATCTGAAGAGTAAAGCCTTATCGCTAGATAACGCTTATTTTTCTTTAATGGAGAGAAATCAATGGCTCGTATTGCCGGCGTAAACATTCCGGATAATAAGCATGCTGTTATTTCACTAACTTACATCTTTGGTGTAGGTCGTACCACTGCTCAGAAAATCTTAGAAGCAGTTGGCATCGCCCCTACTACTAAAGTCAGTCAGTTAGATGATACACAGTTAGATGCTATCCGTGCACAAGTTGCAAACTACATGACTGAAGGTGACCTTCGTCGTGAAGTTTCAATGAACATCAAGCGTTTAGTTGATCTTGGTTGTTACCGTGGCATCCGTCATCGTCGTAACCTACCAGTTAGAGGTCAGAACACCAAGAACAACGCTCGTACTCGTAAGGGTCCGACACGCCCTCTCAAAAGATAATTAACTTAGGAAGCTAAAAGATGGCAAAAGACACTCGCAGTCGCAAAAAGGTGGCTCGTCGTTCAGTATCGGAGGGCATTGCCCATATCCATGCGTCTTTTAATAACACCATTGTTACGATTACCGATCGTCAAGGTAATGCATTGGCTTGGGCCACTTCAGGTGGACAAGGCTTCCGTGGTTCACGTAAATCTACACCATTTGCAGCTCAGGTTGCAGCTGAAGTCGCTGGTAAAGCGGCCCAAGAATATGGTGTTAAGAATATCGATGTTTTGGTCAAAGGACCAGGACCGGGTCGTGAGTCTGCGGTAAGAGCACTAGGTGCATTGGGTTATAAAGTTAACAGCATCTCTGATGTAACCCCAATCCCACACAATGGTTGCCGTGCGCCGAAAAAGCGCCGCGTCTAATATTAAAGACGAAGCTTTTTATACTAAAAGCTTATAGGAGACATAACAATGGCCCGCTATATTGGACCAAAACTGAAATTATCACGTCGTGAAGGTACGGATTTAGGCCTTAAGTCTGGCGTTAAACCGTATGACGTAAAAACGAAGAAAGCTGGTCGTCCACCAGGTCAGCATGGCGTAAGCCGTAACAAGACCTCAGAATATGCTCTACAGTTGCGTGAAAAGCAAAAAGTTAAGCGTATTTATGGTGTACTAGAGCGTCAATTCGCGAACTACTATAAAGAAGCTGCTCGTAAGCGTGGCGCTACTGGTGAAAACCTACTAGCAATGCTTGAGAGCCGTCTAGATAACGTTGTATATCGCATGGGCTTTGGCTCAACTCGCGCAGAAGCACGTCAGCTAGTCAGTCATCGTACTGTTATGGTAAAAAAAGCTGGCCGTGATGAGTTTGTTCGTGTGAACATTCCTTCAATTCAGCTTCAAGATGGTGATGTCATCGCTATCCAAGAGAAATCTCGCGAACAACTACGTATTAAAAACGCTATCGAATTAGCGACACAACGTGGTATTCCAGAATGGCTTGATGTTGACCACAGCAAACTACAAGGCACGTTTAAACATGCGCCTGATCGTATTGATCTACCTGCTGAAATCAACGAAAGCTTGATCGTTGAGCTATACTCTAAGTAATGACGTAATGCTCAATGTTATGAAAATGGCATTGAGCAATTAACGTTAATTAAACCAGTTTAATAAATCGAGGTGACATCATGATGCTAAATGCAACTGAGTTTCTAACGCCGAATGCCATTAATGTGGATACGGTTAACGAAACGATTGCGAAAGTCACGCTCGAACCGTTAGAACGCGGCTTTGGGCATACCCTAGGTAATGCTCTGCGTCGCATCTTGTTATCTTCATTACCTGGTGCTGCAGTCATTGAAGCTGAGATTGATGGTGTTGACCATGAATACTCAACGCTTGAAGGCTTGCAAGAAGACGTACTTGATTTGCTTTTGAACCTAAAAGGCTTAGCAATTACGCTTCATGACCAAAATGAAGTATTTTTGACCTTGGATAAACAAGGTCCAGGCACTATTACTGCTGCAGACATCGCGTTGCCGCACAATGTTGACATCATCAATCCAGAATTGGTCTTGGGTACATTGAGCGATCGTGGTCATCTTAAGATGCGTTTGCGTGTAGTGATGGGTCGTGGATATGAGCCAGCAAACCAGCGCCGTGAAGATGGTGATACTAAAGCAATTGGACGCTTAAAGCTTGATGCAAGTTTTAGTCCTGTGCTTCGTGTTGCTTATCAGGTTGAGAACGCTCGTGTAGAGCAGCGTACTGATCTTGATCGTCTTATCATTGAGCTTGAAACTAATGGCACTATAGATCCAGAAGAAGCAATTCGTAAAGCAGCCACTATTTTACAACAACAGATTTCTATCTTTGTTGACCTAGAAGCTGAAGAAGCGCCTGAGCCTGTGAAAGAGAAAGAAGAGGTTGATCCGGTGCTATTACGCCCTGTGGACGATCTTGAACTAACGGTTCGCTCAGCCAACTGCTTGAAAGCTGAAAACATTTACTATATCGGTGATTTGGTACAGCGTTCAGAGACTGAACTTCTAAAAACCCCAAATCTTGGTAAGAAATCATTAACAGAAATCAAGGACGTATTAGCGTCTAAAGATTTAGAGCTCGGTATGCGCCTAGATAACTGGCCACCAGCTGATTTACGTGTTGATGATCGCTTTTCTTATCGTAGCCGTTAAACTTTAAGGATTTTTGACTATGCGCCATCGTAAGAGTGGAGTCAAGCTGGGTCGTACCGGCAGTCATCGTAAGGCAATGTTTCAGAACATGACTAACTCATTATTTGAGCATGAACTGATCAAAACAACTTTACCAAAAGCTAAAGAACTACGTCGCGTTGCCGAGCCATTGATCACTATGGCTAAAGAAGACAGCGTTGCTAACCGTCGTTTAGCATTCAGCCGTATGCGTAGCAAAGCTATGGTAGGCAAATTATTTGGCACGTTAGGTCCTCGTTACCAGACGCGTCCAGGTGGTTATTTGCGTATCGTAAAATGCGGTTACCGTGATGGTGACAATGCGCCAATGGCTTATGTAGAATTGGTTGATCGTGACTAGTTTTACACCTAAGACATATTCCATAAAAAAGCTCCAATGCAATTGGAGCTTTTTTTTGTCTTAAATTTGACTAAATATACTATTAGTTGTTTAGGGCAATAACTGGCTATTTAGAACAATAACTAGCTGTTTAGAGTAATAACGAATCGACATCAGCCGCACCTTGCCTGATAACTTCAGGAACGCTGCTAGTCATATCTACGATAGTAGTAAGCTTGGTCGTCTTTATACCTGCATTGATCAGTCCGTCGATTTGATTGCCTAGTAAGTCTTCAATCTCAAACGGATCATCCAAAATATCGTCCCGATTAGGCAAAATCAGTGAGCTGGTTAAGATAGGTTCATCCATCGCTTCTAATAATGCTTGAGCAATGGGGTTGCTAGGCACACGAATACCAATGGTCTTTTTCTTTGCATGCGCCAGTTTCTTAGGTACGTCTTTGGTGGCAGTAAGAATAAAAGTAATTGGGGCAGGGGTGTGGGCTTTCAGCTGTTTAAATTGCACATTATCAACTGTTGCATAATTGGCAATTTCGCTTAGGTCGCGGCATAGTAAGGTAAATTGATGCTTATCATCGAGTTCACGGATTTGCTTAAGCTTCGCTAGCGCATCCTTTGCACCCAAACGGCAACCAAAAGCGTAACTGGTATCAGTTGGGTAAATGATTAATTGATCTCTGCGTAATAGGTCAGCGGCTTGCTCAATGAGACGTGGCTGCGGATTGTCTGGATGAATATAGAAGACTTCCATAGTGGTTCCTTATTTTATAATTATTGGTTTTTAATTGAGACAAATTTTCATTAATTAGATTTAGTTCAATTACTAAATATATTAGAAAAACTATTCTAGAACTAAAGCAGATCGATATCTTCAAAATACCACTTCAGTTATCAGTATAGCTCAAAGTAGATATAAGTTTAGTGGCAAGGCGTTACCAACCGTAGAAAATCGTTAATAAGTAGGGACGCTTAGTAATTTGAATTAAACGTTGATTTCAGATGGAGAAATGCAAGCGCTAAGTAACGCAGTCAGTAAAGTCTTAGCGTCACGCGGCAAAGTATGAGGTTTTGCTATATAGCTTTGGACTTGCTGATAGACATCAATAGCAAAGGTGCTACTACTGGTGTCGAAGTCGGCAAACAAGTTATCTTGTGAGACTTGGAAATTTCGTCCACACGCCAAGGTGAATAGACACTCCAATGCTTGAGGTTTGATTTCTACACGCTCAAATGCTTGTTGCTGAGCCGCTGATCGTCCATCTGGAGCATACCAGTAGCCAAAGTCAGATAGTTGTCTACGAGCGTCACCAGCTACGCACCAATGGCTGATTTCTAGTAAACTCTTAACTATAAATGTACATTACTAAGTTATTGATTGATAAAGAAGTAATTGTAATGATGTAAAATCAGCTTCTTGATAAAAAAATGTACAATATTCCTCATAAAAGGAGATATTGTACATTAAGTGAGTCATTGGAATTATCACTTTTCAAAGCACTAAGAAGCTTATATTAGCCGTGTATATACAATCGAGACATATCAATATTTTATTTTTGATGAATAGATCGGGACTTTTTGTTGGTTCTTCTCTTAGTAGATATTCTTTGTTTTTTCAATAAAATTGGGAAGGCTAGAATATTTACTATAGTTATCATCGGCTGAATAGTAGCCTGATGAATATACTTCACATGACTGCTTTGAAATTTTAAAATTAAGTAAGTATGAATTTGCAATATGTAGTTAATAAACTAATTATCCCTTAACGTAGAAAAATCTGTATGCATTAATGTTTCTAAAGCTATTCTAGCCGTAGGAGGAGGATTCGTAATCATCTCTTGATAATTAACTTCTAAGTTTTTTAGAAACACCTCTGATATCGGTCGACCTGAAAAATCATCAAAGCTAGGTGAAAAATGTATACCTATAGCTTCACACATAGCCTTTTCTAAGCCTTGAGGTCTTGCTTCAACCAATTGAAATAGCTCTTGCTCTTCACTTGTTCTACCACATTCAGTATACCAGTAACCATAGTCATCTAATTTGCGTCGTTTTTGCCCTGCCAAACAGTAATGAGCAATTTCATGTAATAGGCTTCTTGGGTAGTTTTCTTTAAAAAAGATCTTCGCATTTGTATCTGCTTTTGGCGCTTCATAGTAGGGTTCATCTACTCCACCAATTATGGTTAGAGTAGGAAAAAGATGTTCAAATAAAATTTTTAGTTTGTTACACAAATGATCGTCATTCATAGGAATACTTTTAAGGCATCTTAATAGCCGTAATATGAGAAATAAAGCTTTAGAGAGGCTTTATTCATAGATTGTATTTGAGCTAAACAGGAACAAGATTAAGCTATTTATTAGATCTTTTCACTAATCTTATATGTGGAGAATCTGCTAACTCTCTTTGAAGTTCAAAATTCTGTCTTAGAATGTTAAGATAATCTTGCATTATAATGTCATATTCTTCTTTTATCATGTCGTATTTCAAATTAGCTTTGATTTTGAGCTCTTTTTCATGTTTTAACTTAGTAGAAGTATTAGGTTTTTCTTGAGCACGATTTTTGCGTTCTTCTTCCGCTTTTGTTATTGCTTCGCAAAGTTCTGGATATCTCTCATTACGGACATACCCTTTTCCTTTACCTGCCTCTCTACCTACAGCGTCTCTAGTAAACTTAAACCGTGATGACTTTGTATTGACAATTTTGGCTGTACCATCTTGTAGACGATTCAAAGCATCCCAATAAGCCTGTTCTGCCTGGCTAGTTTTCATGTTATTTCTCTTGATTTACTTCTAATACTGAAAGAAGACTGTCTATTTTTTTAATACTCACTTCGTATTCATGATGAACACGCTTTGGAATATCTAAAGTGAGTTGAGACTTATAAAAATCTTTAGTTTGTAGCAAAATACTTTTGGATTCTGGTGAAAACACCGCATTTTCACAGCTAATACAAGCAGATGCCAATACACCAGCACCTTTATCACAAGGTTTAATAGACATACATCCGCCAACTAAAGTAGATCGATAACGAATTTTGCCATTTTTGACTGCTTTCTTAGTACTATTTCTATTATCTAAGAACTTAGGAAGCTTATTCTCTACTTTTCTTTTTTGTAGATTTTTACCAGCTGCACCAGTTAGTGTCACCCTGCTATCTAACAATTCATGCAAATTATCTGACTCTACTCTTGCTTGGGCCTCCTGCCATTCCTTTTGCATAGCTTTGACTTCAGGGCCGTTGCCTAAAATATTTATCGCTCTAGAGTTTGAGTCCGTGTAATAGACTGTCATCATCATGCTTATATGTTTTAGCTGGGATTTAAGAGTAGGATATGAAACATAACCACTAGAAGCAGCATACACGGCTAAGGAGCGTCTAAACTGATGAAAGCCTAAAGGCCAAGGCTTACCTAATTTAATATTATTAGATATTTCATCGCCGTATAAAAATTGACTGACTTCCTTTAAGTCTTGTTCTGAAATTAATAAGTGCTCTGATGACATTATTTTTTGAATGAGGTTGCTATTTAAGGCAGTTGTTGCATAATCAAAATGCGGATGAGGCTTTCCAGATTTCCCATTTTCAATTGAAAAAAACAACGGTAACTTACTCTCATCTTCTGCCACCTGACTCTTATTAGCAGACCAGTTCAAAGCTCCTTGAGTGATAAATTTAGCTGCTTCAAAAGCTTCTTCAACAATTGAACCTGTTACCCATTTTGTAAATCTTGGTACTCCATTACTTTCCAATTTTGTTGTAGTTGACCATACTACAGGTATATTCCCAGTATCGGAATGAATATGTCTTAGCCCGTTGAAAGGGATAGATAGTAATTCATTTTTACGCATACCTGTAAACGCAGCTATAACAAAAGCGCTTTTCATCTGTATTTGACCTAAGCTGATTGTTAAACTTAACCAATTAGCATTCTTGATGATGTTTAAATCTGTTAATTCTGCTAAAATCTTAGTTAGCTTTGTATCTGTCTTCAAAGCAGTTTGCCAATAAAATCTGATTAAGCTTTTTTGTGATTTAGTAAGCTTACTCATAGGTACACTCTGATCTAATCTTAATGCTTCATCTCTTACTTTAGTACGTGCAGAAAAAACATATGAGATCTGCTCAGCGTGCTTATTAAAAACCTGCAAACTTTCAATGGTATCTTTTAGCAGGTTCTGATAAATACGTGAAGGAATGATCATGGTTTGAAGACTTTGAGAAGTCTCAGGGAAAGATTTTCTAGTCTTTCTTAGTTTGCTTGAAAATTCTTTTGAAGGTTGCATGTTACACCAAAAATTACTTTGATTTAAAACAGATGCTGTATCAATAAATCTTTGTATCTTGCCTAAATGCAAACCTATTTGTTTCTCCGTCGAACTATTAGTTACTAGGAAGTCGATTGCACTACTGTCAGTAAATATATTATTAAAGTCAATATTATTGTTTACACAGTAACTAATTAGGAAGGATATAGCGACTATATCACTATTCAATTTTGACATAGAACATCCATTCATCTCACAATTCCAATTGAGAGTAAATACCTTCAAAAACTTAACTGCTGATTTGAATTTTTTGCCGTCGGTATTAATAGATGAGGATAGGTTCCGAATTTTAGTTCTAAAATTAATAGTTCTATGTGAATTGCTAGTAGCACTATAGTCCCAAATATCATCAGAGAATAATGATAAAGCATCTCCACTCTTGGAAAGCGTTACAATCAAACCAGATGATGGGTTTTCGATTAGGTCTTTAGATATTGGTTGTATCTCTTTAACGAGGGGTTCACGCATCATTGTCTTGGTCATAAACTTAAGCTTTTTCTGTTAGATTCTGAGGCTACAGTGAGAAAATTTATATGCTCATCCCAATACTCATTATAAATTTGCATTTTTATTTTTTGTTCAGCATCATCAACGAGTTCAATTACTCTATTATCTTTTCCTTTAAGAATATTGATAATCTCGTCAATTCTAAATAGTGATGGTTCTATAGAGAGAAGATGATATTCAGGATCATCACGAATCATAGAAGACTTTAGTAGAGCCTCCTTCAAACTTAATAGTTTATGTATATCTTCAAAATCTATATGAATTGCAAAAAATTCACAGAACAAACAACTTTCAAATGTAGCACAGGAAGGGTTGGGGGCTTCATTATTAAAGCCCAATGCCTTAACAGGATCATTATCTGATAGGTTAGAACAAGATCCTGCTGGTATTTTCTCCGTATCATAGTTAGTTGAAGTCTTGATAGATATAGTTTGTTCATTAGTTCGATTAGACCTAAGAACTGCGGTAATCATTTTTTCGTGATAATGATTCATCTCTATTGCTTGAGACTCAATATCGATCGAAGTGTAAGATTTAGCTACTGTAGTTAAAGAGTTATTCAACTTCCTAGCTACTAATGACAAATTTCCTTTAGAATGTTTTATGTAGTATTCCGCACATAGGTTTCTAATGTCTCTAGCAGTAACCCTTTTAACCCCTTTAAAAAGTGGAGTATTGTCGTCAATAGAACTGACAGAGCTACGTGCAAAACGCTTTAATTGACGATGTTCTCCAATACGCATAAACAAGTATTCTTGACAGTCTCCAGGAAGATGAAGGTTATCAACCCACTCTCTAAGTTTCAAATACTGTATGAGATAACGTTTTAAGTGAGAAGGAGCGGAAAATTCAATCTGTCTACCTGCTCGATATTTATGTTTTTTAGCAAAAGTTGATAAGCCAAGGTTTTCCAAATTTAAATCAGATATTTTCAAATCAAGTGTGGGTTGTATATTAGCAGCAGTGAAAGAAAGGTAAATGTAATAAAAGCAATATGTACATAGGTTATAAGCATAAATTTTTCTAGAGTCTAAATTCTCATTGATCCATGTATTTCTGTTGTTTATTAATGTGTTTTTATAGAAATCTTTCTTAGTATGCTCACAATTATAATAATTTGATAAAGCATTTTTTACCTCATTAAAGGGTAAGGGTTCACCACTATTGTAGAAGCAATTAGGTAGTTTCTTTATGCCATATTTTCTAGTTGAATCCCAATAATAATCATTACTTGATGATTTTGCTAAAGTAATAGGTATAGGGTAGATTTTATTTAATATGGCGTATGAGAATTCATTAAAGTATGTAATGCAGGTTTGTAAGAAGTTTTTGAAGTCTTCTAATGAGGAGTCTCTTTCTTTACTGTTATGCCCCATATGACGATGCTTGGGAATAATACTAAGTATATCGATATCAGATAAGTTATAAGCGATTTTTATGAAATCTCTTGCAGTATTTAGCTTGTCATAAAGAGTTGTAGTGCTTATAGATTTTGCACCACTTAAACGCGCCTTTTGATAGAGATTAATTTGATAATATTTATAATTAGATGCTAAATCATCTAAAGTAAGAGGCTTAGAGCCTTCAAAATCACAAAAATCAAAAAAATATCTTAAATTATGAAGGTAACCTCGCACCGTTTCATCTCTCAACCCTTTTTGAAGGATTTCCCTAAGGTACCTTCTCAACCATTCTACACGTTCTATAGACAATGTTGATTCATCAACTAGGCCCGTAATATAGCTCTTAGTTTTATCTCGGGAATGACCAGAATCGTTCTCTCTATTGGTATAGCAGACTCTACCAATATCGACTTTAAAGGACACACCATCAGCTCTTGAACCTACAATTACTGTGTATTGAGGATCAACGATATCTTCTATTTGCTTAGTGCTTATCTCAATAAGCTGCCTGTCATTGAAAGAATTAGACATTATATTCGCCCTTATCAAATGTTACGCCGAACGTATCTTGTATATCATTGAATTCTTTTACTTCCGAGTCGAATTTTAGATAGGCCTCAGTGGTTGTTAGGCTTCTATGGTTTAACCTTTGTCTGACATGATCAAATATCTTAGAATCAGGGTATTCCTTAGCTCTAAGGTTTCTTACGATATTCATCCCATAGGTAGCACGCAAATCATGGAATGAAAAATTTTGAAGACTTGGTTCAAATTTTTGAACCTTGGAAATGAATTTTTTTAATTCATTTCTTAAAGATTGGCCGTTTTTAGGTACCATAACGGGCGCTTCAGTGTTCCAAACTGGTTTAGGGTTGTTACGATTACGATCTATAATTTCTCTTTCAGCAGTTAAATAGGGGTTTCCAGTTCGAGTTAAAAACACATAGTTATCGTCAGTATTTGCATAAAAGCTGTTTATATTTTGTCTTCTATGTTCCGCTCTTTCGCAATCTATATATGTTGCTAAATGATCAATTAGGTTACGTGAAAACATTAAGCGGTTTAGTCGCCCACCCTTTGAATCTGTTCTGTATTTATATCCAGTATTTATCACGGCATAATTTGAATCAGCATTTTGTTCTAAGTAGTGGAGAGCAGTTTTGATACAAGCAATAGAGAGAGTGCATACGCTTTGTTGTCTAGCTCCTGTTCCGAGAGCTATTCTTATCATTAGCTCTAACTCTATTGACGCATAGTTTTTATCAAATGCCCTGAAAATAATTTCTTGTTCTTCAGAGCTTAAAGGACGCAGACTGCCTCCATCTCTCAACTTACCTAGTGATGGTAAGGGTTTTCTGCTGCTTCTTAGCTTGAGATCATTTGTAATAACACTAATATTCCTCATTATTCCTACATTATTATGAATAGGTATAGAAACCTTCCTTTCTCTAAAGGGCTTATTCTCTATATCAGACTGAGATACGAATGATTGATGCTGTATATAATTATAGAAATGAGCAACAGAGGACAGAATGTTATTAATGTATTGAGAGCTAAAGTCGTGCTGTTCTATTACAGCCTGTAAAAAAGCTTTGAATTTGCGAGGAACTCTTTGCTGATACTGGGTAGGTAAGTCTAAAAAGTGTTGGTTACTATGTTCTAGGTACTGTAGATAGTATTTTAGGTGGATAGCTCTTGCGGATAACGTTTTCATATTTGAAAGCGCAGGAGTGTCTAGTTGTCCCATGAGATATAGGTTACCTATTTTCCAAGGTAAACCATCTGATTGAATGATAACAGGCATTCTGAAGTGATAATCTGAGTTAGCTAAAGAGCTAAAAGTGTAATCGTAATCATTAGCCTGAGCAGTCTTTGACCAATTTGCATTCTGCAATCTAAACCGTCTTAGATAAATTACTTTTGCATTAGAGTCAAAAAGGTCTTTAAGAGAAGGTTTCATCTCTTTTCTAGTTCACTGAGTTCTTTGGCTTTAAACATAAGCTTTTCTATATATTGAGATAACGAATGGAACTGGTTCTTTGCATCATTTATGGCAAAATTCTTAAGTTCTTTAGGTACCCGGACGTTCATCTGAACCTTCTGATTTGACATGTATTTACCTCTTTAGGGTTTGTTACATAATATGATAGCATTATGCTATCATTGCCGCAAGTTCCTTATGGTAATATTATTTGTTTTAAATTCAATATTCTATTTGGGCTTTAAAATGTCAAAAAATGTGCAGTTTAATTTAAGAATTCCTACTGAATTGAAAGCCCTGATCTCCGATGCCTCAAAAGTTAGTGGACGTTCAATTAATGCCGAGGCACAGTATCGACTAGAAAAATCTTTTGAAGGTCAAGAAGGAAGTTATATCGAAGCTATCGACGATTTAAAGAGTTTTTTTGATGCTCATTTACGTAGCGATCGCTTAAATCTACTATCTGGCAAACTAAATTTCCTCTTGAGTGAAGCTAAGGCAACTGATAGTTTTCATACCCCAAGTATTTCTAGAGTTGCTGAGGCCCTGGGATACAATAGTGTGGGCGTTACTGAGGATTGGTTTGAAGGGCGAAAAGAGCCATCGTTTAACGAATTAGAAAAATTAGCCACATACTTTGGATGCCAAAAGAATTGGCTCGTTCATGATGAAGGAAGGCCTTTCGCAAAAGAAACATTTGAGTTTGGTTATGATATTGAAGAGAATGCTAGAAGCTTATTAAAAGGTAATAATGAAGATGAGGTTAAGTTGGTCTGGTTTGCTCGGAACAATACTGAAAACGGTGAACTAGTTATTATCAAGCATTACGATAGTTGGCATGGTTTGGTTCTAGACTCTCGTGTGCATGTCAGTGACAAAGTAGGTATAGGTGGCTCTGAAGACAGAGCGCTCCTATCCTTAACATTAAAGTATCTTTGTAAGTACCATATCTCAAAGATCAGAGGAGCAATAGTTTCAGAACCAGACTTTAACGAATTAATTTGGGCCAAACAAAATCCGATCAAAGTAATTGATAAGTATCGTCACAATTCTTGGATTGAAGATATTTGGGATAGGTCAATGTATTCAAAGAAAGCTAATAGTTACTGGAAAGGATGGAGTGAGATGTGCATGTCTAATGAACTTTATATTAGTGGACATGAGATTTTATCTAAAATATCTATAAAGTAATTTGAGATAAAATAAGTATGCCATACTAGGGCGTGTCATCAATTAGCATAGATATTTCAGAATAAGCTATACTTAGATCGTATTTAGGAATTTGAGCTCAATGACTATGACAAGACGACATGCCCTACGTGATGACCAATGGGAGAGAATTAAAGACATTCTACCTGGTAAACCAAGTGACGTTGGTGTTACTGCAAAGGATAACCGCTTGTTCGTAGAAGCGGTTCTGTACCGTTACAAGACCGGCATACCTTGGCGTGACCTACCTGAACGCTTTGGCGACTTCAGAGTGATTCATACTCGTTTTAGTCGCTGGTCAAAAAAAGGCGTATGGAAGCAGGTTTTTAATCAACTCTCTGAACAATCCGATGACGAATATGCCATGCTAGATGCCACGATTGTTAAAGCCCACCAGCACAGTGCTGGAAAAAAAGGGATCAAGCCATTGGACGCAGCAAAGGTGGACTGAAGACTAAAATACATACTCGAACAGATGCATTAGGCAATCCTACTGGCTTTTATCTAACAGGTGGGGCAGCTCATGACCTGTGTGGCTCAGATGAATTGCTTGATGTCAGTATTAGCCAAACGTGGCTTGCCGATAAAGCTTACGATGCTGATGCCCGCGTTATTGAACCGATTAAAGCAGTGCAAGGTAATGCAGTTATACCATCTAAGTGTCATCGGCTGCAGCCAAGAGACTTCGATAAAGAGCTTTATAAAGCGAGGCACCTAATAGAGAACTTCTTTGCCAAGATTAAGCAGTATCGTGCGATTGCCACTCGCTATGATAAGTTAGCCAGTCATTTCCTTAGTGCCATTCACTTAGTTTCTTGTGTCGTTTGGCTTAATTGATGACACGCCCTAAAGAAAATCAATAAATATGGACGTGCAAGGTAGCCATTACTCGTGGTAATGCGCCTTTAGCAATGTTGCTTTATTGTAATGAAAATAAGGGCACTATACTAGCGTTATTGCGAGCAAATACTGATGTAAATAATAAGGTAAGTAGTAATAAATAATGCTAAACCAAGGATTTAGCGTCTATGTTAAAAAGGCTATTTAGTAAGATTGAAAAAGACAACGTCCTATTATCAAAGGACGTTGTCTTTTTAATGGGTAGAAATGATGTGGAATTTATCTACATTTAAACGATTAATTTAGCGCGGTTAAGGTTTGCTCAAACGCTGCGCGCCCGATTTCACCCACTTGCTGATTGACCAATTGCCCGTCTTGATAATACAGCAATGCTGGCGGACCAAATAGTTTATAACGCGCTAAGATTGCTTTTGAATCAGCCGTAGTCTCCGTGATATCAAGTCTGACCAATTGCCAATCTTGCATTTGCGCAGGGCGATTATGAAATAAGTTTTTCTCCATAATCCGGCATGCAATACACCATTCGGCGGTGACATCGACCAGCACTTTAGGATTGGCGGCGACAATGGCATCTAACTCAGCAAGCGTAGTAACAGTTTTATCTGTTGCATTACTCATGGCTGGTTGATCAGCAGTCGTCTGCATCACCGGCGCGGCGCTTAATGACGCGAGCGGATGCAAGCTGTCGTCATTGCCCAATGCGGCGCCGACGATTAAACACGTCGCCCAAATACCAGCGATTAAGCCTAGCGCTTGGGTCAGCATCCGACCTTTGCCTAGCCAGCTCCACGCCCACATCGCCACGACCATAAACCACAGCGCCCAAACCATCAGCATCACAGGCGAGATAAAGACGCGTTCAATTAATAACAATGCCACGGCAAAAAGCAACAAAGCAAAGCCCTGCTTGACCCAATTCATCCACTCGCCTGCTTTTGGCATGATTTTACCTTGGGTCGCGCCAATTAAGATAAGCGGCGCCGATAAACCAAAACCGAGCATAAATAAAGCGGCAAAGCCAAGGAGCGGACTTCCAATCGTTGATACAGCAAGCAGCGCCCCAAATAAGGGTGCCGAAACGCATGGCGATACCACGAGCGCCGATAAGAATCCCGCAATTAAACTGCCACCCGTACTACCAAGTTTGCTATCCCCCGCTTGGCTTAGACCCTGCATTTTACTACTGATAAATCTCGGCAGACGAATGCTAAATACGCCCAACATATAAAGGGCTAATAAGACAAAAACGATGGCAAACCCAATTAAAATAATCGGATTTTGTAGCCAACCGATAATGCCTAACGATTCGCCAAATACCGCAATGACCGCGCCTAAAATACCATAAGCGATGGCAACACCAATAGCGTAGCTGGTCGTTAAAATAACACCGCGTTTTACCGTTGGATTGTCTTCACGCGCGACGATATTGGCAACAATCGGTAGCATCGGTAACACGCATGGCGTCAATGCCAAGACCAACCCTGCCAAGAACAATAACACCAATGCCAACCACGGATGCGAAGCTAAGCCAAAAGGGTCACTATTAATGGCGTTATCAACGACAACGGTATTGTTTGTTGCAGTTGTAGCGCTATCGTTTGCTGGCATATTACTTGTGACATTGTCGCCTACAACTTCTTCATCGGCACCAGAGATGGTATTGCTAGTACCAAGCTCTGCATCTAATGCTTCATCATCTAACAAAGCGTAATCAATCACCTCGTCATCTGGCGTAGTTTGCTCTGTAGCAAGACGATCAGTATCAGTCGCCTCTGTAGATGCTTGCGCAGTTTCTGCATTGCTGTTATTGCTCGCAGAAACTGTAGCAGTGCTACTTGAACTATTGGCTGCCGATTGTGACGCAGCAATTTTGACCGTGGTTTTTATTTTCTCCGGTGGATAACAAAGTCCTGCTTTGGCACAGCCTTGCCAACCTATCGTTACAGCGGCATTATTTATCGCCTTGCCATTACTACTGCTCAAAACGGTGCTAGCAACCATATTGGCTTGGTCAAAGACCAATACTTGACCAAAGGTCGGATCATCTATGGAGATAGGCTTTTGGCTAAAGCTAAAAGGTGCAGCGCTCACGCCAGCAGGCAACGTTAGCTTAATTTGGTCTTTATAAACATAGTGCTCAGGCGTAATGTCAAAGTTAATGGCTAAGCGCGTGCCATTATTGACAGGTTTACTACTGCTACTGACCTGAAACGCTTCATCAACAGGCAAAAATTTCGGTTGGGTCGCGCTTTTATCACTGCTAAATAAATCGCCCAATCCTGCCGCTTGCGATGCCACTGGCACGGCCGTCAGCCCAGTCGCTGCTAGCCCTGTCAATAATGAACCCGCGCTGAAAGCGAACGCCAACAGATAAGATTTTTTCGACGATTTATTTTGCGTTAATGACGGAGACTTTTCTGCGCTCTTAAGGGACATGAAGGGCTACCTATTATTTCCAATATTCGAATTGACCAATTCACTGTCTGTATGGACTTGTCTATTTACAACCCCAGTTCGGGATAAGCCACATTATAACTCATTGATACTATTTACAATGTTGCTACCTGTCCCTGCTGAGGCATATTTTTGATGGTGGGTTTATAGGGAAACCAGCAATAAGCAATTAAACCTGACAGCAAGTTTGTGATAAACCCCGTGACACTACGATGGCGTGAATGCTCAATCTGACACAAGTTTTTAAGCTCCCCAAACACCGTTTCAACCAAAGAGCGATGATTGAGTAGTGCCTCATCCATAGGCTCAAGTAATTGGGGTTTCATATTACGCCGAAGTTTCGTTATCAGCCTAGTATCACTGTGTTTTGTGAGCCACGCGTTTAGTGCTTTACTGATGTATCCTCTATCACCAAACAGCTTACCAAATAACGGCGTTGCCATATCCTTAACAGGCACTCTGTCATCCGTATTACCCGCAGTGACTTTAACAGATACAAGCTCGCCCTTATGATTGATAATGGCGTGCAGCTTAAAGCCATAGAACCAGCCCATGCTGCTTTTGCCTCGGGTTGCAAGTCCCTTAAAGACTTTATGACGGTAGATACGCTTGTTATGACAAACTGCTATCTTGGTTGAATCAATATAGCTGATACCCGTACAGTCGCCCATCATGCTTTGCAAGTAGCTGCACAGTGGTATGATACTGCGCGGTATAAGCTCTATAAATCGCGAGTAGCTCGGCAGATTTGGAAACTCCCGTTTCATCATGCCAAGCATGTGATGGTAGTAAAACGCCTTAAACTGTCGATAACGTAATTGATGAAACAGTATCAAGATGGTCATAATCTCTGCTACACTTATCTGGCATGCTCTTAACCTTTGGTGTCCCGTTGCGATTAAATGAGCGTCAAACTCAGGTTTGAATTGCTGATAAAAGTCGTCAATATGGCAGTATAGTTCGGTTAGGTTGTCCATGTAAGAAGTCCTTGTTGTGAAGTTTGTCTTGGTAAACTTACTTTAGCAACTTCGGACTTCTTTTTTTATTTTTTTTTTGAGCCCTTATCCCGAACTGGGGTTATATTATATACAACATACTACAATATACTATTAAGGGATACAAAATCATGGTGAGCTATGCTGAAGAAACCGTAGAGATAAACTTGGTAAACTAAGCGTATTGACAGGAGTTTACCATGACCAAGAAAGTAAGAACCTACAGTGACGAATTTAAAGCCGAGGCCGTCAAGAAGATATCAGACAATAATGGCAATATCTCAGCGACCGCAAAGCAACTTGGCATCGCCATGCAAACGCTATCCAACTGGCAGAACAAAGCTAATCAAGGCAAGCTTGTAGGAACAAAGCAGTATGACCCTGAACTTATGAGTGCGCTTGAAGAGGTAAAACGCCTAAAGCGACAGCTTAAAGTTGCCGAAGAGGAACGCGAAATACTAAATGAGGAGGGATAAAGCGAAGCACTGCTTCGCCCCGACGCAAGGGGAGAGCTATGCTCGAGTTGGCGACGGCGTACTTCGCGAGAAACAGTTAGTCAGGTACGCCTTTATCAAAGACAACCAGTTCCTCTTTCGCATCACCACTATGTGCCGTGTGTTAAGGGTTAAGCCATAAAGCTATTACGACTGGCTAAGTCGTGATCTCAGCGACCAACAGATACATCGCAACCAGTCTGAATTACTGGTTAAAGCGGCTCACAATGAAACGAAAGAACGTTATGGCGCAGATCGACTGCATGCTCATCTAAGCGAGCAAGGCCATAACATTAGCCTGTATATGGTAAGAAGCATCAAAGAGCAACACGGCATTAAATGTCGTCGTCATAAGCGCTTTAAAGTCACCACCGACTCCAATCACAACAAGCTGGTCTATCCAAACGTACTGGATCAGAAGTTTGATGCTAAGCGCCCTAACGAGTCGTGGGTCAGCGACATCACCTATATCTGGACGAATGAGGGTTGGCTGTACTTAGCAGGGGTCAAAGACTTATACACCAAAGAGCTTGTCGGTTACGCTATTAACAAGCGTATGACCGCAGATTTAGTTTGCAAAGCACTAAATATGGCCATCAAGAATAAACGTCCAAGCAAAGGGCTAATCGTTCATTCAGACAGAGGCAGTCAGTATTGCAGTCACGCCTACCACAAGACCATTAAGCAGCATCAATTTATAGGCTCAATGAGCGGCAAAGGCAACTGTTTCGATAACGCTCCGATAGAAAGCTTCTGGGGCACATTAAAGAATGAGCTGGTATATCATCAAGACTATAAAACAAGGTTCACAGCCATCAATGATATTATCAGTTATATCGAGCTGTACTACAATCAGACGAGGATTCAAAAGGGTTTGGGCTATCAATCGCCAAGACAGGTGTGGTTTGATTATTATCGTCAGGCTGCGTAATTAAAATCTCCCAAGTTTATGTATACGGATTTGACGGCAGGGGTCAATAGTTTAAAACTTTTATATTTACGTGCGTTAGGACGTTACCTAGAAAAAATAAAAAACTTACACTGATTAAATTATTATGATTAAGTTTACTATTACCCTCGTCTTCTAAGTGTGGTTAGACCTTTGCCAAAATAGCTTAGTAGTAATAACAAGGTTATTATTATCAAGATAGGATAATTTCCCATAAGCATAAAGGGCGTGTTACCAACCCGTGCCTGTATCTCACCACGTAGTACAGTACGCTCAAACTGCGGTGCGCGTTTTACAATACGACCTTTATGGTTAATGATAGCGGTAACACCAGTATTGGTCGCTCGAATAAACCAGCGCCCGTTCTCAAGCGCGCGCATTTGTACCATTTGCAAATGTTGCAATGGTCCTGCTGAAGTGCCAAACCAGGCATCGTTAGAGACGGTCAACAAAAATTCAGTATCGATGGCATTTTTACGCGTGGTATCTGGATAAGCTACCTCATAACAGATAGCCGTCCCTATATTGTGTCCACGCACCTTTAGAGGTGACTGCTGATCACTACCACGACTATAGTTCTTAATATCCTGACTACCGGCCAAACTTGGGAAAATATCGAGCACGCCTTCAAATGGAATATACTCTCCAAAAGGCACTAGACGCTGCTTCTTGTATAGGCCTTCCGCTTCTACACCTCGAGCAATCACGCTATTGTAAAATGGGGGATACTTATCCGTACTGGCATTGAATGCCGCTTTATCCTTATAAGGGATACCAGTTATCCATGTCGTATTGGTCGCATTGGCCATTTCTATCATTTCACTAATAAAGCCCGCAGCCTCATCCTGAAACATCGGAATAGATGATTCAGGCCACACCACCACATCACGTCCCCACTCAGTGCGCGTTAACTTCGCATAAATCTTTAGCGTTTCTACTTGATATTGCGTCAGCCACTTTATATCTTGTGAAATATTACCTTGAATCAATGACACTGACAGATCAGGTGTGCCCTTAGGTTTTGTCCATTGCGGATTGACCAGCCATAATGATGTGCTAATGGCTAATAACAGTACAGAAACGACGGCATAACTACTGCGTCGAAGCAGTAGCTCTACTAAACTTGCAGCCAATAGTATGGCAACAAAAGAGACGGCAAAAACACCAGCAACGGGTGCTAAGGACGATAACCAATACTCTTCAGTAAATGCATAACCAACAAATAGCCACGGAAAGCCTGTGAATAACCAAGTTTTTAACCATTCTTGTAGCACCCAAAGAGCAGCAAATGAAAAGGGTTGTTTGCCTACCATACGGTTAAAGACTAGTGCTAAAAATCCATGAAACAGTCCCATACCGAGACCCATCAATCCAATCATAATCAATGCGAGCCACGTTGGAGTATCGCTATAATCATGGATGGCAGTATAGAGCCAAAAGCCGCCGACGCACCATAGCCCCATACCGTAAGCTTCACCGATAATAAAAGCGCGACGACCACTCATATTTGGTACCAACAGCGCATATAAAATCGCTGGTGACACTATTGCTAGCGGCCAGAACCCATGAGGCGCTAGCGCAAATAAAAAAATAGCCCCTGCAAGCCATGCTGCTACTAGCGTAAACCATAGCGGTAATTGATTTAAGTGAGTACTCAAACGCTTTTGTAGATTAATAGTAGACAGGCGCATCGCAAATTATCCAAAATTATGAGTTTTGAATTTTTAATCAAAATCCAAAACTTAGATAGAGCCGTTAATACTACAGGCAGTATTTTAAAATAAAAACTGCTTATGATACCAGCCTGCACTGCTCAATGGATGAATTTATGTACTCCGTTTAATGGGTTATTATGCTACATTACCAAACGATATGAAGTGTTACTTGATCTTCTATAGCTCACAATACCTACAGTACATGAGAAAGCACTATGCCCCCCTTAAAAATAAAATCCAGTCTTATATGCAATCGTTATCTGTCTAAGGGGTTGCGTAGTACGTTATTATTACTGGCTGCCTCATCACTATTTGCTTGTAGCCAACCGAGTAGTGGCGTATCTGATGCAAGCACAACATCGGCATCAACTGAAGATGTTTTGGCTGTTCCAAAGACAGCTGAACCAAACGTTATAAATAATTCTATGATGACATCAGTAAGTAAACCAGACTTACTAAAAAACGTATCAGCCACTGTCTATAAAGATGCCAATTGCGGCTGCTGTAAAGAATGGATAAGTCATGCAGAAGATAATGGTCTAAGTGCAACCGCGCAAGATGTTGCGGACTTAGCCGTATTTAAAGAGCGCTACAGCGTTCCAAATGAAATGCGTTCTTGCCATACTGTAGTCACTACGGATGGTTACGTCTTTGAAGGTCATGTACCCGCTAAATATATGGCGCAGTTTTTAGAAAATCCGCCAGTACAAGCTATGGGTCTTGCCGTACCTGGCATGCCTATTGGTAGCCCAGGTATGGAGTATCAAAATAAATTCATGCCCTATCAGGTTATGCAGCTCAATAAAGACGGGACAACCCAAGTTTATGCTGATATTGAATCGGTAGAGCAGCAATTATAGTGTGTTAGCAGTTAAGAATACTTTGATTATAGTGTTAGCGTTAAAAGTAAATGAGGTAGGTATAAGACTGTTCTATTGCTTATAAAATGATTCTTCATCAAAAAATTCATTAGCTATTGCGACTTTAAAATTAAAAATAACTTTGAATTTGTAACTTTTGATGACAATGTAAGCGAATTTATCGGTTATTAACCCTTAAAATAGATAAATGACTAAGGGTTAATACAAGAATATACAGGATGTATCGAAACAATTACGTAATATTACATAAGCTAGTAGGGAATTAGCATCTATATTAATATTATAAATTATTATATTATCTTAATAATTAGTTAGACCCTATATAGGGTAATTACTTCATCCAATAGAAAAACGTCTGAGGGTTAAATCTAAATTATAGATTTAACCCTCAGACGTTTTTTTGCTTATAAAACAGTAGAAATTGTGGTCAATCTAGTCAGCTATATTCTGTACATGTTACACAAACTTACATTGTAAAATGTGGGATATTAGCAATTTTTTCGACATCAAAAAAGTATTTTTGGGGTTTTTAAGGGGAATGACAGGCTAAACAACCTATGCTAAAGTCGGCTTTGTGTTTTGGTCAGCAGCTTGATTTGTAACAGCTTCGTAAGACTTCAATGAGCTGTGATCGCCAATAATCATTTTTTATATGAATAATATGCAGCAGAAGTATCAGTCACTATGACATATATATACTTGAGTTATTGAGATTTAATTGACTGCGCTGTTGTTGATAACAGACGATTTTGAATTAACCGTAGGTATTAGATTTATGAAACAGGCTTTATTGATTTTGTCAGTACTGGGTATGGGCATAGCACAAACGAGTGGTGCTGCTATCACAATCTCTCAAACAAATAATACCATCACCAATACTTCTGTGGCATCAAACTACGGTTCATCAAAAAACATCTATAGCACCAAAAGTGGTGCTTATGTTTCTAATAATGATGAAATTAGTCAAGCAATTAGCAACCTAAGTGCGCAGGCCAAGCAAAAAGAGAATCAGCTTTCATCATTAAACAGCCGCTTATACGCTGAAAAACAACAGCAGCAAGTCAATAAGGTTCCTGACAGCAATTCAGCCCCCGCTA
Organism: Psychrobacter sp. 28M-43; assembly: GCF_014770435.1. Classification (NCBI taxonomy): domain Bacteria; kingdom Pseudomonadati; phylum Pseudomonadota; class Gammaproteobacteria; order Moraxellales; family Moraxellaceae; genus Psychrobacter; species Psychrobacter noctis. The sequence continues at coordinate 653,806 of NZ_CP061739.1, forward strand.
TCGCTGCTGCTCGCGCCTCAAAAGTGGCTTTATCTGGCAGCTCTGGATATTGTGCCCGTTACGTACGTAAAGCACTACAATCAGCTGGTTATGAGTTCACTCCAAATCCTTCAGCCTATCAGTACGCTACTCGTGGCACACTTGAGAAAGCAGGTTTCAGCAAAATCAGCAATGATATGCCAACCCAAGTAGGTGATGTTATTGTCTATGATCGCTCATCAAAGCGTCCACATGGCCATATTCAAATTTTCGATGGTACAAATTGGATTTCTGACTTCCGTCAGAACAGCATCAGCCCATACAGTGGTGTCTATGCTTATACGACATGGCGCGATTCAAAATACGTGGATGACGCATCCGCATCAGATCGTAATATCTACCTTGCTATGAATGATAAATAAGACTTTCTAAGTCAGCACAACATAGTTGTTATTTCCTCCAACCCAGTAGGGCGTGTTGAACATTCACAAATAGTCTCTGTCAGTGCCATGGTTGAAGGTTCAACACGCCCTAGTGACTAGTGACTGTGCCCGATATGGTTATTCGCAGAGCTTTGCTGCTCTGATATGTCGCAGACCAATGCATCGCTATGGGCGCTGGTCTGCGGGTGTGACAAGCTTTCAACCTGAATGGTGGCGTGATGAATACCAAGCGCAAGCAACCCTTGCTCAAGATTGGCAATCAATACGCTGGCATCCGAGATTCTCATATCCCCATCGACCATCACATGGCAAGATAGCGCATTTAGCCCGCTGGTGATGCTCCAAATATGCAGGTCGTGGACTTGTTTTACTTGTGGATGGGCAAGCAGCTTGTCTTCCACATCTACCAGCGATATGCCTTCTGGCGTGCCCTCCATCAAGACATGTACCGAATCACGTACAACGCGGTAACCACTTACTAAGATAAGTACCGCGACGATCACCGACGCTGCGGCATCGGCCCAAACCCAGCCAAACCCCATCATCAGTAAAGCGGCGATGATCGCGGCGACAGAGCCCATCAAATCACTTAATACATGCAAGTAAGCGCTTTGCATATTGAGGTTGACAGGCTCTTTGGAATCATTGCTTTTATTTGCTTTTTCTTTATTTACTTTGTCTGCATTTGCTCCATGGCTGTGGGTGTGTCCATCGCTGCCGCTACTACCACGATGCATCAGCCAAGCGACCAAGATATTAACCAGCATACCGATGGTGGCGACGATTAGCATACCTTGGGTAGCAATCTCAGGCGGTGAGTTAAGGCGTTTGATCGCTTCATAAAAAATCATCAAGGCGATAATTACTAGCGTCGCACCATTGACGGTGGCCACGATAATCTCAAAGCGTTTATAGCCAAAGGTCTTTTGATGGGTGGCGGCTTTTTCGCCGATTTTAAATGCCATCAACGTCGCACCAAGGGCGATGGCGTCGCTGAGCATGTGTCCTGCATCAGAGAGTAACGCCAAGCTGCCTGTCAGTAAGCCACCAATCGCCTCGATAAACATATAGCCTGTGATGATCACAAAGCTAATCAGTAACGTACGCTGATAGCCTTTGGTATCTCTTGGTGCGGTGTTTTGCTCTAGGTGAGTGTCATGATCATGAGCGTCTTGATTGCCAGCAGTATAGTTACTATCGTTGTTTTTATAGACATCAATAGGCTCACTTGGAGGCAAATGCTTATTTTGCTTATGACTGGCATCTTCTTGACTCATAACGTTACTCAAATTTATTAAGACTTATGGTAAATAACTTCAAGGATTAATGATAAATCTAACATAGTCGAGTATTAGAAGCTGTAACGACGAGGTAAAAATGCAGCCAGTAAGCTATAGTCGATTCACTGCAAAAATGACATCGTGCTACTGGTATAAATTTTCCTTGCATGCTGTTATTACAGAGGCTGCGCAACATTCATTCCAGTAGCACTCTTCAATTTATCACCATGTTATTTTGAACTGACTAGGGCGTGTTGAACATTCATAATTTGAGCCAGATATAAGCACAAGCAAGAGCGACCGTATTTTCATAACTTTGCTTGAGCTTATCAAACCTGGTGGCAACCGCCCTATACTGTTTTAGTTTGGCGAAAGCATTTTCTACTAGATGCCTCGCTTTATATAAGTCCCAGTCCATATGGTCGTTAGAAGACTGAGTATTTCGTTTTCGAGGGATGTTATCCCGTGTCCCTGCTTGTTCAATATGCGCTCGTAGTGCATCAGAATCATAGCCTTTATCGGCACATAAAACCTCTGTGTTGCTCAAATTAACTTTGTCTACTAAGTCAGGTGCGACTTTAACATCGTGGGTCGTGCCATCTGACAAGATAAAGGTAATCGGATTGCCATGCGCATCTACTGCCAAGTGAATCTTGGTCGCGCGTCCTGCCACACTTTTACTAATGGATTGTAGGTTCTCATTGCCACCACTGCTGTGCTGATGCGCTTTAATATGAGTACCATCAATGAAGACCCACTCAAGGTCTGCGTCTTTGATTAATAAAGCAAACAGCGTAATCAGCTTATTACTACGAAACCAGCGCTGGTAAGCTTTATAGATGGTATTGGGCTTGCCAAAACACTCGGGTAAGTCGCACCAAGGACAGCCAACACGCATGCGATAAAGCACGCCTTCAACCGTTTGTCTAAGATTTCCTTTGTCATAGATATTAAGTTCTAGTAATATAGGTTTCAGTCTTGTCCAGTGTTCATCTTTGAGCATAGTGCGAGGCATAGCGAACGATATCTTTTTTGTGTGAGAACTTAAAGATTAACCGTTCGCTATTTTTTTTGCCATTAATTTATACCCAATGTTCAACACGCCCTAGTGATCTTAATATCATTGCTGGGTTTTTTTGTGCTTAACATCAGGGCGTATTTAACCTTTCATGATTTGATCCGTCAGAAATGAACACTACTGATATCATTACTCATGACAGGAGTTATCGACAAGCGCGTTTAAAATGCCACATGATGACGCTGGTGCACTACTTGCACATTTCTGGCGCAAAACGGTCAAGTGATGCTTTAAGTGCATCAGTTCTTCCATTCGTATTTCCACAGCATGAATGTGCTCATCTAGCAAGTTATTCACATCGCCGCAGTCCTTGTCAGGCGACTCCCAGTATTCAAGTAAGATTCGCACATCATCTAAAGCCATATCGAGCGTACGGCAATGTAGGATAAATTGTAGACGCTCAATGTGCTCTTCATTATATAAACGATAATTCCCTTCGCTACGAAAAGGCTCGGGTAATAAACGCTCTTTTTCATAATAGCGAATGGTTTCTACTGTGGCACCTGTGCGTTTAGCGAGCTCACCAATTTTGATTGTCATAACAACCTCTATGATTTAAATAATTAAAGTGGCTGTAAAGACTAGCGCTAGAGAAATTAAAATTACGAAACTGTAGATAAATAACCTTGACTCTAAAGCCACTATAGGGTTCATAATATCATTATTCAAAGGGTAAATTATTATGAAATATCATATTGAAGGTATGGACTGTGCCAGTTGCATCGGCAAGATTGAAACAGCTTTGAAACGTATGCCTGGGGTTTCTGATGTTCAGCTGAATTTCGCTACAGAAACGCTAGAGCTAAATTTAGCCCCTGGTGCGCCGACTCAGGCTAGTGATATCGAAAAAACAATCAAAAGCCTAGGGTTCGGCATCTCTGCCAATACTGGTCAACAAACTGTATCGGCTATTGATATTGACAGCGACAATCAGATGGCTCCGCAGGATAAGCAATGGTGGCAAACTCAAAAAGGCAAACAGGTTGTTGGCCTCGGTATTTTGATGGGCAGCGCTTATGCACTGTCACTACTGTTGCCCGCTTATGGGATATGGGTGTTTGCCATCGCTGTGATTGTAGGCGTTTTTCCATTTGCGCGCAAAGCCTTAGCACTGGCTAAAACAGGTTCATTCTTTTCAATTGAAACGCTGATGTCCGTCGCCGTGCTTGGCGCACTTATCATTGGTGAAGCTGAAGAGGCCGCAGCAGTTGTCTTTTTGTTCTCAATCGGTGAACTGTTTGAGAGTATCGCTGCTGATCGCGCTCGCGCTGGCATCAGAGCCTTATCATCGCTGGTTCCGAAAAGTGCAATTTTACTTGATGCTCAAGGTGGGCAGCGTAACGTTCCAGCGACTTCATTACAAGTGAATGACCTTGTGCTGGTGCGTCCTGGAGATAGGGTATCTGCTGATGGTTCCATTGTTCAAGGTGCGTCCAGCCTTGATGATTCGCCCGTGACGGGAGAGTCTGTTCCTGTTGCCAAGACGATGGGTGACAATGTATTTGCAGGGTCAATTAACATCGATGGTGTGCTCCAAGTGCGCGTAGAAAAGACAGCCGCCGATAACACCATTTCGCGCATTATTGAGCTGGTAGAGCAAGCCCAAGCCTCCAAAGCACCCACTGCCCGTTTTATTGAGAAATTCAGTCGCTATTACACACCGGCAGTGATGGCTATTGCCGCACTAATTATTATCATTCCACCGTTAGCCATGGGTGGAGATTGGTCGACTTGGTTGTATCGCGGTCTAGCACTGTTGCTGATTGCCTGTCCCTGTGCTCTTGTACTATCAACACCCGCTGCCATCGCCTCTGGTCTTGCTGTTGGTGCGCGCCGTGGCTTGCTGATCAAAGGCGGTAGTGCTTTAGAAACTATCGGCCAAGTGAAGACGGTCGCTTTTGACAAGACAGGCACTTTAACTGAAGGCAAACCACGCGTGACCGATGTTGTTGCCTTTACACAAGAGGACTCAAGTATTCAAGGTCAGAATTCTCAAGGTCAAGATGAGATATTGGCACTTTTTGCCAGTGTGGAGACTGGTTCTAGTCACCCACTTGCTGAAGCCATTGTCAGCCATGCTGAAGCCGCTAAAGTTGTTATACCTGTGGCTTCCAAAGCTTCTGCTACTGCGGGTAAAGCGGTACACGCAACTGTCGCGGAGCGCGCGCTAGCTATCGGTTCGCCTGTTTACGCAGCCGATGAGGCATTGATTTCATCCACACAACAGGCGCAAATTGAGGCGCTGCAAAATGAGGGTAAGACCGTCTCTGTTCTTTTCGATGAGCAAAACCGTGAAGTGCTTGGATTAATCGCGCTAAGAGACGAATTACGAGACGACGCTCATGAAGGTGTGGCTCAGCTCAAAGCGATGGGTGTGCGCTCCGTCATGCTAACAGGCGACAACCGCTTAACCGCTCAAGCACTTGCCAGTAATTTAGACGTGGAATGGGAAGCTGAGCTGTTGCCTGAGGACAAACTGCGCCTGCTTAACGAGATGAAGAACAACCGCAAAATAGCGATGGTTGGTGATGGTATTAACGATGCGCCAGCGCTAGCAACTGCCGATGTTGGCATCGCGATGGGTGGTGGTACCGATGTGGCCATTGAGACGGCCGATATCGCATTATTAAAAAGTCGTGTTACGGATATGGCTCATCTCATCGCACTTTCACGTGCCACCATGCGCAACATTCATCAGAACGTCATTTTCGCTTTGGGTCTCAAAGGCGTCTTTCTGATCACGACCGTATTCGGCATTACTGGACTATGGATTGCGGTTCTAGCTGATGCTGGAGCAACAGTGCTCGTTACTCTTAATGCGTTACGTTTACTGCGCTTTAAGGGAGCGCCTCCACTGGTAAATCCGCCTAAAGTAGTTAAATAAAACCCTTCGAAATCAATTAAAAACTAGAGATAGCAGCAGATTTCGGGGGTGGGTTCTAATAATAAAAATTCCACCGCCACAGTAAACTGCAACCGCATTAGAGTAAATAAGGTTAGACCGTATGTTGATTACAGAATTGGGCTATTTTGCCTTGCTTACCGCTTTTGTATTGGCGTTATTGCAGGTAATTCTGCCAACTATTGGTGTTATTCATAACCAAGTTGCTTGGCAACGACTAGCCCCTAGCTTAGCTTGGGCACAGTTTGCCGCCATGATAACGTCATTTGGCGCTTTGATAGCAGGTTTTTATTATAATGATTTTAGCCTCAGTTACGTCGCGCAGCATTCCAATACGCTGTTGCCTTGGTACTATAAGTTATCGGCGACATGGGGCGGACACGAGGGCTCTTTGCTGCTATGGATGACCATCATGGCCACATGGTGTGCACTGGTATCATACTTTAGTCGCGGCTTGCCGTTATCAATGCGTGCGCGGGTATTAGTTATTTTGGCCGGTGTACAGTTAATGATGCTAACGATGCTGATATTTACCTCGTCACCGTTTGAGCGTACCTTACCCAATCTAGCGGTCGATGGCGCTGATTTAAATCCTGTCCTACAAGATTTCGGTCTGATTATTCATCCGCCCATGTTATATATGGGCTATGTGGGTATGGTAGTACCTTTTGCATTTTGTATGGCGGCATTGTGGGAAGGGCGTTTAGATGCTGCTTGGACACGCTGGTCACGTCCATGGGCGCTCGCGGCTTGGGGGTTTTTGACCATTGGTATTGCACTGGGCTCGTGGTGGGCCTACTACGAGCTTGGCTGGGGCGGTTGGTGGTTTTGGGATCCGGTAGAGAATGCCTCGTTTATGCCTTGGCTTGTCGGCTTAGCATTGCTGCATTCATTAGCAGTCACTGAAAAGCGCGGGGTGTTTAAAGCATGGACCATTATGCTGGCTATTTTCGCCTTTGCCTTAAGCTTGCTTGGCACGTTCCTGGTACGCTCTGGAGTCCTTACCTCAGTGCATTCGTTTGCCGCTGATCCGACGCGTGGTTTGGTTATCTTAGCTATTCTTGGCATTATCATCGGTAGTGGTCTATTAATGTTTGCCGTTCGAGGTTGGCGTTTAACCGTTGAAAGTCAATATCAGCTGATTTCACGTGAGTCCTTTTTAGTGATCAACAACGCCATCATTTTGATTGCAACCTTAGTGGTGCTGCTCGGCACCCTTTACCCTATTATCGCTGATGCCTTTGGTTTAGGACAAGTGTCCGTTGGCCCTCCTTATTTTAATGCATTATTTGTACCTTTAACGTGGCTGTTATTAATAGCTATGGGTATGGGCTCAAATATTCGCTGGAAAAAAGACACCCGTCCACTACTGGGTATAGGCATGGTCATCGCCGTTAGTAGCTTAGTATTAGCCGCCATTATTACTTACTTTGTTAATCCATCGTCTATGCTTAATATTGGTGTGACTTTAGCCGTTAGCTTTTGGGCACTGCTATGGATGGCAGTTGATTTTAAAGATAAAACTAAGAATGCGCCTAATCTTTTTAACGGTTTGCGGCAGTTGCGTCTGAGCTATTGGGGTCAACAGACTGCTCATATTGGCGTATTGGTTGCTGTCATTGGCATAGCCTTTACTAGTAGCCTGAGTATTGAGCGTGACGTAGCAATGGGTATTGGCGATACAGTCAATGTTCAAGGTTACGATTTTGAAGTAACTGAATTTTTTGAAATAAAGGGTAGTAACTTTGATGCAACGCAAGCGCAAGTGGTGGTATCCAAAGACGGTCGTGAAGTGGCGAAACTGACTCCAGAAAAGCGTACTTATATTATCAGCACGATGCCAACAACTGAAGCTGCTATTGACCCCAGTCTTATGCGCGATGTTTATGTCGCACTGGGCGAACCTATTGCCGATGGTAGTAACCAATGGGCATTAAGGATTTATGTAAAACCATTAATTCGTTGGATATGGCTCGGCGCTATTATTATGGCATTGGGTGGTCTGCTGAGTATGCTTGATAGGCGCTATCGTCTCAAAACATCCAAGACCCCTGCACAAATTGCAGCGAGTAAGTCAGGCTTTACGACGGTTACTGATTTAGATGTTAAAAGCACTACTAATAACACGACACTAATAGGGGAGAAGCAAAATGACTAAGTCTAATCATTTTTCCGAGCAACCCCCTGAAACAAAAGGTAATCGAACAATGAAAAAAAGCCAAATTAGAATATGGTTTTTGATCCCGCTGATCATCTTTGCTGCTGTTATGGTTATGCTTTATTTTCGTTTGGGGCAGCCGACTGAAATCGTAACCAATACCGCGCTTGAACGCCCAGTACCAGCGTTTGAGCTGCCATTGTTGTCCGATACCAGTCGGATCATGACCAATGACAACTTACCTGATGAGCCCTTTTTGATGAATATTTGGGGCTCTTGGTGCCCAACTTGCGTTATTGAGCATCCTTTTTTGATGCAGCTAGAGGAGCGTGGTGTCAATCTGGTTGGCGTGAATTATAAAGACGATATCGGTGATGCGCTCAGCTATCTCAACCGAGGCGGTGATCCCTTTTCGATGTCTATTCAGGATTTGTCCGGCCAGTTTGCCTTGGACTTAGGGTTGACGGGTGCGCCTGAGACTTTCACTGTCGATGGTGAAGGCGTTATTCGCCAGCACATTGTTGGTGAGATTAACGAGAGTAACTGGCAAGATCGTATTGAGCCTTGCTTAACGGTACTCAATGATGCCAATGATAATAACGTCAGTCCAGATGCGATTCAGGTTGAAGAGGTGTGCAAATGATAGCCCGTTCAATAAAGGCCGTTACGATAAAAGTAGCGAGCTTAATACTTGCCTGTCTCCTAAGTGTGACCAGCTATGCGGCGATAGAGGTATATGATTTTGACTCTGCACAACAAGAAGCCCAATATCGAGGGCTAATCGAAGAGCTACGTTGCCCGAAATGCCAAAACCAAAACTTGGCAGGTTCTGATGCGCCGATTGCCCAAGACTTAAAGCAAAAAGTCTATGATTTGATTAAAGACAGACGTAGTGATGCGGAAATCCGGGATTATATGCAAGAGCGCTACGGCGATTTTATCAGCTACAAGCCGCCTGTACGTCCATCGACATGGATTTTATGGTTTTTTCCGCCATTGCTACTGATCGTATTATTGATAGGGTGGTTTTGGCAAAGTAAACGCCGCCAAGTTGTCGCCCGTGGCCAAAACGGCGTTACAGTGAACAGTACTGCTGCCTTGACCTCTGCGGAAAAGGCTGAGCTTGATCGTCTATTATCGCAAGCTGAGAATGTCGACCACGATATTACTAGCATAGAGGACAAAAAATGACTCTATTTTCTACTTTTGGCTTATTTGTAGCTCTAAGCTTGCTGATTGCTCTTATATTTGCGCTAATTGCTATTATGCCATGGCTACGAGCACCGCGTTTGCAGTCCAAACCAATAGACAATCAACTGCTAGATATTAATGTTGCAGTATTTCGCGAACGTTTAGCTGAGCTACAAACAGATAAAGACAGCGGTACTATTAATAATAGCCATTATCAAAATCAAAAGCTGGAACTGGAGCGTCAGCTATTGGATGCCCAGCGTGAAGTCACGCCGATGGTCACCCCTGGTATCAAAAGCCGCTTGATCCTCATGGTTTGGGTGCCTGTATTGGCTGCGCTGGCGTATCTGATGGTGGGTGACCGAACGCCTGTGTTTGATCTGTGGACGGCCGAAGACAAGGTCGGAAAAGTCGCTGATGACTTGTTGACTGGCAAAATCGATCAGCCACCTGTATGGGCAATCGAAAACGGCCAGCAGCTTATCAGCGCGATGCAGACCAACGTTTATCGTCATGCCGATGATCCTGATCGCTGGATGCGTTTGTCAGAGCTGTTTTTATCGCTTGAAGCTACCGACTCAGCGATTGAAGCTTTGTCACGCGCTTACCGTCTGTCACCAGACAATGAAGAGATTGCGACCACTTATGCGCAGATTAGCTTTTTTGCCAATAAAGGTCAGCTTGATGCCAGTAGCCGCCGTGTATTACAAGATGTCCTTGCCAAAAATCCACAGCATGAAGGTGCGCAGATGCTAATGGCAATGGGTGAGGCACGTGGTAGTAACTTTGCCCAAGCGCAAGGTTGGATTAAACGCTTACAAGGCAGCATTGTGGCCAAACCAGGTGATCATACTAAAGCTTTAGCAAGCTTAGATGAGTTAAGCAACTACGTTAGCACGCAAGAAAAGCAAGCGCTAGAAGGTATTGACGTGACAGTGAAAATTAACGCTAATTTATTACCGTTAGTGAAAGCTGATGATGTGTTGTTTGTAGCGATACGTGATGTGAAAGGGGGCCCTCCGTTTGCCGCCAAACGTTTACCCATTAGTATTATCAAGCAAGGTGAGGCTAGTATCCGCTTAAGCAATCTTGATGCGATGATGCCAGATCGCACGTTAAATTCAGCTCGTAGTGACAAAACTCAGTTAGCAGTCGTTGCTCGTATTAGTCATAGCGGTAATGCCATAGCAGAATCAGGCGACTTATCGGGTAATCCTATAATGATTAGCGTTGAACAGACTCAGGTTAATGTTGAAATCAATCAACAGATTCCCTAATAAAAAATTATTACCGTAAGTTTCATAATACCAGAGCGGTAAGTGGAGCCGTTTATGAAAGTGGCGCGATTAATAATCGTATACCAAAAACATATACGTTTAACATTGTTCATTGTATAAACATAGATAAAGGAAACAACTATGACTGAATCTACCGACAGATTAGATAGTACTAAATTGAATAGCGTTGAATCGGCTAGTACTAATATTGCTGACAAGAAGGTACCTATAGCTGTGAGTAGTACTCATCAATCGATTGACTCTAAAACCATAAATCATACGCCTAAAGCTATGTACGTGACTTCAGGCAACTCAATAACACCTAAAGATAAGTTGGACAAAATACCAAAAATGGTTGCCAATGGCAGTCGCGCTTTTATCTGGTATTTGTTGGCGATAATGGTATTAATACTTGATCAATGGACTAAGTGGTTGGCCCAAACCACATTAGCGTTCAATGACCCCGTACCGGTCATTGAACCATTTCTCAACTGGACACTCGCTTATAACTATGGGGCAGCATTTAGCTTTTTAGCCAACGCTGGCGGTTGGCAGAAATGGTTTTTCTCAGGCGTAGCTTTTGTAATGGCTATCTTTTTAACGGTTTATTTAATCAAAGCGCCACGTGCAGCCAAGCTATTATCTATGGGGTTGGCCTTAATGCTTGGTGGTGCGATTGGCAACTTAATCGATCGTTTAAGAATTGGTAAAGTGGTTGACTTTATCCATGTGCATTATGCTGATGTCTGGAATTATCCTCTTTTCAATGTTGCAGATATAGGTGTCTGTGTCGGTGTCGCATTGATTATAATTGACATGATATTTTTAGAAAGTAAGCGTAATAAATAAGCACATTGATGCCGATTATCACAAACAAAATGAACTAGCGTCGTATTCACTCTATACGGAAAAATACTTTTTATACTTGAGTATGTTTATAAAATGTGAACTGGAAGGTAATGTTACTTAGACAGGCTGGGCATTTGATGTATAGTGTCATTTGCATTTCACTATTTATCAATTTCTCAGCCTGTTTTTTTTCAGCCTACTTTTTGAACCACCACCCGGATATAAATGTAACTATGAATAAAACAACTTTTAAAATATCGAAGATGGACTGCCCTTCGGAGGAAAACCTAATCCGAATGAAATTAGAGGGCCACTCGAATATTGAACATCTTGAGTTCGACATTCCTAACCGTCAATTAACTGTGTTTCATCATGACAATATAGAAGGGATAGAGACTGCTATTCATGACCTAAAATTAGGAGACACCCTACTCTCGACCGAAACCATTGACCCCTCTGATCCCAACAATAATTTTAAAATTGATGCTGACTCTAGTCACAAAAAAGATGCTGAGCAAAGAAAGCTACTATGGATAGTGCTGGTCATTAACTTTGCTTTCTTTATTATTGAAATGAGCACGGGACTGATTTCTCGTTCGATGGGGTTGGTCGCCGACAGCTTAGATATGTTAGCAGATAGCTTGGTGTACGGAATTAGCTTATTTGCGGTCGGTGGAACGGTCATTAAGAAAAAACGGATTGCTAGAATTGCCGGATATTTTCAAATTACGCTAGCGATTCTTGGTTTTTTAGAAGTACTAAGACGTTTCTTTGGCAATGAGCAGTTACCTGACTTTTCTACCATGATAGTCATATCGATTCTTGCGCTAATTGCAAACTTGATTTGCCTCTATTTACTACAAAAATCGAAAAGCAAAGAAGGAGAAGAAGCCCATATGCAAGCCAGTATGATTTTCACTTCAAACGATGTGATTATCAATTTAGGGGTAATTGTTGCAGGGATTTTGGTTAATTGGTTACACTCTAGTACGCCTGATTTGATTATTGGTAGCATCGTATTTGCTTTAGTTATTCAGGGCGCCTTTAGAATATTGAAGTTGAGTAAGTAGCCAAGCCTAATAACTGAAGCAAATAGCTCAAGTAAGTAGCTTAATTAAACCGCTAAGTGTAAAGTAACTGGGTTTGAAGCAAATAAACATCATAAGGATATGAGACCTCAAGCAATGATTGAACAAACTTTAAATCTAGTCACCACCAAAGACCATCAGCAAGTTGCCGTTTGGCGAATAATAGATGATGAAGTCTTTGATAAGAATCTGGTGGTGGTCAACTAATTTAGGACACTAATAAAATTCAAACCTACATCGCCATTACTTATAACCCTGAGTCGAGAACGGATAATAATTATAAGCGTTGGGGCAACTTTTATGACCGCCAAGATCTGTTAGTAGGTGACGAGTTGTGTCAGGTGGTTAATTTTCAGAGACCTTCCTAAATTTTGTGTAAGTATTTAATCTAAACGTCAGTTACACAGAATCTGGGATGGTCTCTCGTATTCTTTGGTTGCCACCCTACAGCCCTGATCTAAATCCCATTGAAAAGAAGTGGGCACAGGCAAAATTTCTACGTCAAGGCTGGATGGAGAATAATCTACCTAAGCTGTTTCATGATATGGGTTGTATCTCTTTTATTCTAGACTGACTATAGTTAACTATCATATTATTATGAATCGAACAATTTAGACTAGATCCTTAATATCTATATCCAATGCATCGCAAATATCATAGGCCTTTTTGAGAGTGACATTCTTCTCTCCACGCTCGATATTTCCCATATAACTTCGATCAATATCTGCCATCTCTGCCAGCACTTCTTGAGATATTCCTTTGCTTCTGCGCACATCACGGATACGCTTTCCAAAGGCTATCATGCGTTCATCTGTCTTCATCTCACCAACCACTGCTAAAAATAGCAATACTCACAGTGGTGGGCTATAATATCCACGGGATATAGTCGGTATTATGAGGTGAGTATGAAAACAAAACTAGAGTATCAGCCAGATATAACAGAAACTAATAAGCTGATCTGTGAGAGGTACTGGTTAAGAGAAGGCGATAAACGAAGTGGTTTTATATATACCTGTAAAGAAATAGGTCAAGAGTTTGATGTTAAGCATCAGGATATACCTAGTATCGTTAAAATAAATGCTCATCTTGTCGTACTAGACTGCCAATGCATAGACTGCGGTACAACTAAGATTTGCTATACTCGCTCACAGCTAACTCGATTGGATCTTATTAGATGGCGGTGTGATGATTGCAGGGCGGCGCTTGAAAAAAGAATGGATCAAGAGTACTTAGAGTATCGTCTTAAACAAGACCGTTTAGCAGAAGAAAAGAGACAGACCGCTCTAGAGTACATCAATCAATGCCGAAGCATTCAATTAAGCAGTATTCCTTCAGTCACTGAGCTTAACGATGTGGATAAACTTCTACTCGCAGCGACTGTAGAGAGCCTAGGGGCAGATAATATAAGGAATACAGTCTCTCTACGTGACAATTTATCATTACCTTTATCACCGTTCTCTAAATTAGATGAAGAGATACTACAGCATCTTTTTAACCGAAATCTGCTCATACTCGCTTCTGAAAATAGCTACGAATACGTAACTATCAACGAAGAAAAAGAGCTAGAGATAGATTTCTATCAAGCGATCTTTGAGTTTGCTTATAGTATTGAGAATCTTACTAAAATCTTGATAAACGCTAAATCTCAGAAAAATACCAGTGCTCTAGTAGCGAATGATCAATTTAAGAACTGGTGTGAAAAGTTACAGCTAGGAGAGTGTTTAAGCTACCTGATTACTAGGTCAAGATTGAACTATCTAGCACCGCCTATTGGCGAAAAGCTAATTAGTATTCTCAGATCATGTTTAGCTGAATGCTCTGTATCAACCATGCATTATATCATTTGGAAGTCTGTGGAAAATGCTGCTGCATACGTGCAAAAACCAGGTATTACTCGAAAACATGCTTCAAATTCTGTTTCTGGTAATATAGAGAGAGTATTCAATAAAATATACAGTGGTAGTTGGAGTCACAATAAATCTTTTCGCGATGCTAGCCACCCTCAGTCTGCAATGGCCAAAATATTTTTTGATTATGTATTTGCAGTAGATGATGGTGGTTTTCACCATACTCTTGATGAGCTATTCAGCCCATATAGGTCCCAAAAAACTTTAGAGCAAGTAAGTTACGCAACTCTAGGAGATGCTAGAAGTACGAATTATTCAGTCACAATAGCTCTTGATATTAAACAATCATGATTTACCGATGTCTAAATCACTAATACAATTAAATCAGCCGAATAAGACATAGCAATGAGAGAAAGATTGTCTAGATAGAAGACTATCTGACTTGCTGAACAATTTTATTACTACTGATAGGAGCTAGTATGGAAGATTCTAAATTTGAAGCATCGATTACCGATGATCGTCCTATCCTCGTTAGCAAACAAGAAATAGAAAAGCGCCGCCGCATTAACTTTGATACTTTGGGCAGCTTCGCAGTCGATAATATTCCTATTAACCCAGATACTCAGCACATCTTTCAAGACTTTGAGGAAGGTAAAATTGCAACTAGCAAGGAAGTAAAAGCTTTGCTACATGCTCACTATACTAAGATAGCGCTCGAAGATAATTAGCTCTTATAGTTTGAGCCCGACGTTGCTAAGCTATTATAGTATTGCTTTTCACAGCCAGTATCGAAAGATGAAACATAATTAATTGTGCTATTCAATCATATTTATCAAATCATTTCACCTATGTAAGATTACTAGTCCAGTATCACTAACTCTCGTCCAGCCATCTCCGAAATAAAGAATAACTATTCTGCCCACAAACATAATAATGCTATAGCTAGTCAGCTTATTCGCTTAGTGAATAGATAAGCATTAAGACCTAATATCACCGTGGTGAATTACATCCTTGGGTCTGCTTCTATCTACACTCGCGTGCTTTAATATTACCATCATTATATCCGTGTTCATATGATTCGATATCTTGCAACTGACAATACTATGTGCAAAGACGTTAATGATAAACATGAATAGCAGAAAACTACTTTTACTTCTACCTATCTGACATAGATAAAATCTACTGGATTAGAGGATGGTACGATTGATCAAAAGTAACCATTAATAGATAGACGTAGCGAAGCGCATCATGTCCGCGTTTATAGCTTAGATAGGATGATATTAGAAAGAATGCTTCTGAAGATGTGAAAGATACCTGAAAAACTTAATTGTTATGATACCTAATTGATAGAACGACCATTATCTTTTGGATAGGTAAAAGTGATTTGTTCTGATAGGTTGTAATAATCACCGAAGTGATAGTTTTAATTTAGATGCCTACAAATAATATAGCGATGTACACTATTAGAATAAGAGGTTTCTAGCATGTCAACCTATAAGGAGATGTGTGAATTTCATGTAAAGCACTGGCAAAAAAGCCATGAGCGAACTCAATTCTGGCAGGTTTATCATTTTGAGCTGGAAAATACTCGGGTTCTCCATCACTACGAACCAATATAACTTGCTGATCAGCGAATAAAGTATTAAATAACTGTATGAGCCAATCGGTAGCTAATCGTTCGCCATCAACTACCAATTCTGCTGTGTGAGTATTGTCAAATTGAGTAATAGACAACTCTTGCCACTGACTTCTTAATTCGTTTAAATCCTCGTCTTTATCGAGGCACAGTCTATTATTAGGAACATTTTTAGTATGACTCCCTAGTTGAATAAGTTGTTGTAGCAACGAACTTGCTTCAGTAGGAGAAAGTAAATCAGAAAAATTAATTTTATTATCGGATAGATTCATAGAGAAGACATTGACTTAATAAATACTAAAGACAAAAAACTTTAGGTAAAAAGGTAAGTAGTAAAAGAGCTTAAACAAATTTACTATCAAAAAATCTTAACATACTAGCGCTAGCAGAATATGGCACTTTCCGTTAGTATGGCAGGCAATATTATACACCGTTTTTATGAATGAGGCCGCGCATGTCAAGCACTCCAGAAACTAAACCGTCAGCACTTCACGCTGACAATAAAAAAGCGCCTGTATCTACTGGCATGCCTGAGCATATTTCTTTAGATAAGTGGGCAGACACTGTTTATGAATGGTCAGGAGAGGTAAAACCAAGCTCGTTTTATCGTCTTGCTACTACTCTGAGCACTGAACATGAGCAGTCAGATATACAGCTCAACGCTAACTTGTATCGTCGTAACAACGTCTTGCATTTAGCATTTACTTTGACAGGTGATGTTTGGCTAACTTGTCAGCGCTGTTTACAACCAATCGCTATAGACTTGTCTGATGATTATGACATCGCGCTACTCGAAAACGATAGCCAGGTTCGCCTAGTCAAAGATGAACAAGATTATTTATTACTGGATGAAATCGTCACCGAGCAATCTCCAGAGCGTCTGCTACCATTTAAGAAATTGGTAGAAGACGAGATCTTGCTCAAAACACCAATGGCACCAAAGCACGACGATTGTGAGATGTCTGTTGAGCAGTTTGGTGAAATACCAGAAGAAGAGGAAGGTGAAAATCCTTTTGCTGCTTTAGCTTCGCTAAAAGGCAAACTATAAGCGCCAAAATTATCTACTCGATGCATTTAAAAAACCTTTTATCAGCTTTGTACAGAAGAGTGCGAGGCAGGGCTTTATTAATTTAATAAACATGCGTATAATGTCCGGTTTATTGCATTCGAGCAACCTGTTGCTTGCTGATAGAAACTGACTGGGTAAATTTTTTATAAAATTCAGCCTTGGTCAGTGCTTTATGTGAGTGGCAATCTATTTAACTAATGATGCTTAAGACTTAGGTTGTTGTGATTATATAGCCTCTGTCAGTATCGACTTAAGCTGAATTTCAAGCTTATCCCTTTTAAGTATAGGAGCTATATCATGGCTGTTCAAAAAAGTCGTAAAAGCCGTTCTCGTCGTGACATGCGCCGTTCACATCACCGTATGGAAATTGCTGAACTAAGCGTAGATGCTACTACTGGTGAAAAACATCGTCGTCATCACATGACTAAAGATGGTTTCTACCGTGGTCGTCAACTGTTCAAAGTCAGCCAAGACGCCTAAGACATTGGCTCTATGATAGCTTAGGCGAAGATGATAATAGTACTGGTGACTATTATTGTTTTTGCCTAGTTATTATTAGTCAATAAGCTTTGAGCTAAAAAAAGCCAAGTTATTTCGCTATCATATATTATGTGGCTGGATAACTTGGCTTTTTGTTATTTATAACTAGACTTATTGCTTAATTCGCTTGTTATTTTTAGTAGATTTAAAAATGTGCTGATATAATCTGCTCCTTTAATTTGGGCAGCGTTACTCTTGCTGTTTGGTTTGCATCCGCTATGATAATAGTGTCTGTCAGTGTATAGTTTACTGACAATCCGTTTTCTTACATAAATACTTGAAGTAGCGGCTTTGTATAACATCTAATAATATAATACCCCCCATTGTTTTTAGGGATATTTCTAATCAGATAAGGAATATTGGTTATGGCTTCTGTACCCGATATGGTAAAAAAGCAACCCGCTCGTATCGCGGTCATTTTTCCTGGACAAGGATCTCAAGCAGTCGCGATGACGAGCGAGCTTGCTGAAATCTATCCAGAGATACGTGATACATTTACCGAAGCGAGTGATGCGCTTGGTGAGGATTTGTGGGCAATCTGTCAGGACGAAGAAAAACTCAATCAAACCCAATATACTCAGCCTGCGCTTTTGACAGCTAGTATTGCTATTTGGCGTGTCCTACAACAAAAAATAGAAGAGACGCCTTGTTATTTAGCTGGTCACTCTCTAGGCGAGTACAGTGCCCTGTGTGCTGCCAATGTGATATCGCTGGGTGATGCAGTCACTTTAGTACATAAGCGCGGTCAGTTGATGCAAGAGGCCGTTGTAGGTGTCGATACTGCTATGGCTGCAGTACTAGGACTAGAAGATAACCGAGTCGAAAACTTGTGTGAGCAAGCAACCGAACACGTCGAAGATGCGGTAGTCGGTGCAGCCAATTTCAATAGTCCAGGACAAGTGGTTATCTCGGGTAACGCTGCTGGTGTTAATGCTGTTATTGATAAAGTCAAAAATACTGGCAAGAAATCTGTTCCTCTAAAAGTGAGTGTGCCATCTCATTGCGCACTTATGGAACCTGCCAGCAATGCATTGGCTGAGATATTAGCGGGTATCAAGTTTGATCAGGCAACCATTCCTGTTATACAAAATCGCTATGCACGCGTTGAAACCAGTGCGGTTGGAATCAAGCAAGCATTGACTGAACAGCTGAGTGAGCCAGTATTGTGGTCAAAAACCATGCAAGAGTTAGCTGATAAGCAAATTAATATCTTAATCGAATGCGGCAGTGGTAATGTACTGAGCAATTTGGCGAAGCGTCAGGCGCAGCCAATCGCCAGCTATCCTACTGACAAGCCTGCCCGTCTAGAAAAATTATTGGAGGTGTTATCATGAGCCGTACGATTACATTAGTAACTGGCGCCAGCCGAGGTATTGGCAAGGCAGTGGCCAAGCGTTTTGCTAAAGAAGGACATTTTGTCATTGGAACTGCGACCACTGAAAAAGGCGCTGAGCTTATCGATGACTACCTGCATGATACTGGTGGTATTGGTCGTGTTTTAGACGTACGTGATACTGCTCAAATTGACAAACTGTTTGAAGAGATTGAAAGCGTCTATGGTGCGGTACAAGTATTGGTTAACAATGCTGGTATCACTCAAGATGGCCTACTGATGCGCATGAAAGATGAAGATTGGGAAAATGTTATCGATACCAATTTGACATCGGTATATCGCATGAGTAAACGTGCCGTACGCGGTATGATGAAAGCACGCCGTGGCCGCATTATTAACATCACCTCTGTCGTCGCTCAAATGGGCAATGCGGGCCAATCTAACTACGCGGCGACCAAAGCTGGCGTAGAAGGGTTTAGCCGTACGCTCGCACGTGAGATTGGTTCACGCCAAGTAACCATCAACTGCGTGGCACCAGGCTTGATCGAAACAGATATGACAGATGAGCTTGATGAGCGCCTATTGAACTCTATGTTAGATGCTGTGCCTATCAGTCGTCTTGGTCAGCCAGAGGACATCGCTGCAGCGGTACATTTCTTGGCTAGCGACGAGGCTAGCTATATCACAGGCGCTGTTATTCCTGTCAATGGTGGCATGTATATGTAGTCAATATACGAGCGTTACATAGTTATAATAAAAAACTGTGTGAACGAGTGTAAACTATAATAAAGGGTGCTATAATGACGGATACTTTTGAGTCAAAGCCCTGTATGATAGCAGGGCTTTATTAGACATCAGACAGACTGTATAACATGTCATAGAGTACTCAGACAGCATTGCTGGTCTGGCAAACGCATTTTATATACCATGCTATAGCGTTAAATAAGGCGATATAGCAGTTTATTAAAAATAATAGATGATAACGGAGTGATCTACATGAGTAATGATATCGAGCTAAGAGTAAAAGCAGCAGTAGCTGAGCAACTAGGTATGAATGTTGAAGACATCAACAACGATGCTTCATTCATGGAAGACCTAGGTGCAGATTCTTTAGACCTAGTTGAATTGGTTATGTCATTTGAAAGTGATTTTGGTATCACTATTCCTGATGAAGATTCTGCAGAATTGACTACTGTTCAAAAAGCAATCGATTACGTACAAGCCCAACTATAATCTGCTACTTATTTAGCAGATTTATAATGCCGCTTATCTGATTAGATAGGCGGTTTTTTTATGGGCGCGTGATTATTATTTTTAAACGTAGCAATCGAATTTAACATTGACTACGTCAATTCAACATTACTCAACATACTATTACTATCTACATCGACTCCTTTTATCTATACTCATAATAGTAAGCCGTAGAAAAAGACGCCAGTTAGACATTTAAAATATCGTTTGATTGCGTATTTCATTAAAAGAATGACAAATAATAATATTTCAAGGAGTAGATATATGGGTATGTTTAGCTTTGCAAAAGATATCGGTGATAAGATTTTTAACCGTGATGACGAAAAGCATGATGCTAAGACAGAAACGAAAGCAGATGCTAATACACCAGTACAAAGCAGTGAGCCGAGTGCACAATCAGTTGCTAATATTCTATTGCGCCGTATTCAGCAGCAGAACCTCAATATCAGTAACCTAAAAATTAAATATAATGGTTCTACAGATACTGCAGAAATTAGTGGTAACGCTAAAACTCAAGCTGATCGTGAAAAAGCAATTATCGCTATCGGTAACGTGCAAAACGTTGCAAAAGTTATTGATAACATCGATATCGAAGAAGATGCACCTGAATCTACAATGTATACGGTAAAATCTGGTGACAGTTTATCTAAAATCGCTAAAGAAGTGTATGGTTCATCTGGCGATTATATGAAGATATTCGAAGCAAACAAGCCAATGTTATCTGATCCAGATAAAATCTATCCAGGTCAAGTATTACGTATTCCGAAGCCATAATTCTAGAAGAAGCGTATAGAACAATAATATTTTAAATATGACATTCTAATGAAAAAGCCTCTTATTATTAAGAGGCTTTTTTTATGTTGTACACTTCAAATAAACACTTTATCTCAGGAATATTTGATAGTCATAAAATAATTGGTTAATTGGTTAATTGGTTAATTGGTTAATTGGT
Organism: Psychrobacter sp. 28M-43; assembly: GCF_014770435.1. Taxonomy (NCBI): domain Bacteria; kingdom Pseudomonadati; phylum Pseudomonadota; class Gammaproteobacteria; order Moraxellales; family Moraxellaceae; genus Psychrobacter; species Psychrobacter noctis. The sequence goes on from NZ_CP061739.1 coordinate 674,679, forward strand.
TAATTGGTTAATTGGTTAATTGGTTGAGCCTAGCTTACTATGCTGCGCAGTTAAAGCCCATTCGATATGCTCATCTAGCATGTCATTATGTAAGGTCAATTTAGATTTTAATTGTTTGACCACTTCTAAGCTGGCATTAGCATTGCCAAGTCCGATAGCGATATTACGTAAAAAATTCATATAGCCGGTGCGTCTTAGCGGGCTACCTTGAGTGTTCTTCATAAAGTCGGCTTCTTGCCACTGCCATAGTTCAAGCAAGCTACTATTATCTAATCCATGCCTTGGTGCGAAGTCATCAACAGTCGTAAGGTTGGCATAACGATTCCATGGACAGATTAACTGGCAATCATCACAGCCAAAGACCCGATTGCCTATCGCGCGTCTATATTTGGTATCGATGACACCATCATGTTCGATAGTCAAATAGGAGATACAAGCAGAGGCGTTGAGCTCATGGGGCGCCACAATTGCTTGAGTAGGGCATATGTCGATACAAGCGCTACAACTACCGCAATGCTCCTTGACTGGTTTATCGTCAGGCAGTTCAAGGCTCAAAAATAGCTCACCAAGCACAAAAAATGAGCCAGCTTGCTTATTTATAAGTAATGTATGTTTACCTGTCCAACCGAGACCCGCAGCATCTGCAATAGGCCGCTCAAAGATAGGCGCCGAATCGCTAAAAGGTCTAAACACAAATTCTTTTTCTGAACCGATCTCCAAATGTTGCCATTCAGGAAGCATTGTTTCGATCTTTAAAGCCAATTGCTTTAAACGACTACGCATCGTTTTATGGTAGTCACGCCCTCTTGCATAACGCGCGATGATGCCTTTATTGGGATGATCGTTATCAGTGACAGCGCGCGGCGTTGGCGCTTGGGTTAGATAGTCCATACGTACGCTGATGATGGTCTTTGCGCCTTCGACTAGCTGATCAGGATGAGCGCGCAGATCATGATTATTGTGCATAAACTGCAGTTGACCCTCATAACCTTTATCTAGCCACTTTTTTAGCTGTTCAATTTGCTGAGTAAACAAAGGATGATGCACAGATAAAAAGCCACAATCAGCAAATCCTAGTGCTTGTGCTTGTGCTGTAATCCACTGCTTAACATCAGCTGTGGTTGCAAATACAGTTGGGTTCGTAATGGTGATTTTGTTTTTATCAGTAGGCATAGATAGTAGGTGCTTATTAGATGGTTTTCTCGTTTGTTTTAATCAGATTATTCATATCTGACAATCAGAGATAATGTAAATACCGCTATGATAAGCCAGTGAGCAATGAGTGCAAGTATAAAAGAAAATAAACTCATATTCATATTGATACATAAGTCGAGATAAGCTTTTGCTAAGCTGATATGAGAAATGAGCAACCAAATTTAGATAAAATAAAAAATGAGTAGAAACACCAAGGATAAGTTATGAGAAATAATACCAATTTGTCACCTATAAAAAATACAAAACCTATTGCGCTATATAGTAGTAAGCAGATTTATGCGATGGAACAGGCTTGGTTTGCAGAGGGGTACAATAGTTTTGGTTTGATGAAACAAGCTGCTTGGCAAATGACACAGCAAATAGAGCAGATTTATGAGCGAAAAACCGTCAGTGCCAGCCATTCTACCAACACTAACATTTATCACCGTAGTGCTCATCCACGTCGAGCAAGTATCTGGGTAGGGAAAGGTAACAATGGTGGTGATGGCTGGCTCATCGCTCATTATTTACAGCAAGTTGGCTGGCAAGTAGAAGTAATAACGGTTGGTTTTGGTGAAAATGATTTTGTTATCGATGATCAATCAGTAACTTCTAAAACTTCTAACAATAAAGATAGCGATAGTAGCAATATAACTGACGCGACAAAGGCATTACAGATAGCTTTAGCGAGCAGCTGTCACTATCAGCGATTTGAAGAGATTGTTAGTCACGATGATTCAAATAGGAAAGACTTACCAGCTGATGTCTATATCGATGCATTATTTGGTATTGGCTTAGATCGTGCACCAGAGGGAGCCTACAAAGCAGCTATTAAAGCTTTTAATAACTTTACTCAGCAAAATAACGCACTAGCAATTGCAGTTGATGTTCCGAGTGGGTTAGTGGCCTCTACTGGTGAGGTGTTCGATCGCATAGCAATACAAGCTGACGTGACTCTATGTTTGATTGCACGCAAGTTTGGTCTGCATACTAAAGATGGTACAGACTATAGCGGAGACGTAGTCGACATACCATTGATACCTTATCAAAAGGCATGTCAGCAAACAGCTAGCCATCATATGATACCTAAAAAAAATACCATTCAATCATTTGAGCCAGTTGCCACGCTGCTGACAGCTGCGCATAGTATGAAGGCGCGTCGCCAAAACAGCTACAAAGGTAGCTATGGTCATGTGCTAGTCATTGGTGGAAATCGCGTTGATGGCTCTCAAGGTATGGGCGGTGCTGCCATACTGTCTGCGGCCAGTACGATGGCGACAGGTGCTGGTAAAATAACTGTTGCCTGCCATGAGGCTTTTCATGGGTCACTATTGACCTCATTGCCAGATGCTATGACTATTAATTTACATGACGCAAGCGGCGTAAAAGGTCTGATTAAGCAGGCTAGTGTCGTTGCCATTGGGATGGGACTTGGCCGCGACGAAAAAGCCAAAGCATTATTTATTGATTATGTACAGGCTGCTATAGAGAATGAAAAATCAATTGTGATCGATGCAGATGGACTTTATCACTTGGCAGCGCTGTATACGGATAATCATGAGCTAATAACAGAGCTACGAGAATATAGTACTAATCATCGGGTTTGCTTGACGCCGCATAGTGGGGAAGCAGCTAGATTGCTTGAGCAAAAAGTAAGTGAGATTGAGTCCAATAGACTGCAAGCTATAAAAGAGTGTGCTGCAACGTATGGTGGTGACTGGGTATTAAAGGGGGCAGGATCATTAGTGCTAGAGCAAGAAAAGGGAGGAGAAAACGTATACATATGTGATGTAGGGAATGCTGGCATGGCAACCGCTGGCATGGGTGATGTGTTATCTGGGGTGATCGCTGGACTATTGTCACAGCAGGATTTATCAGTAGAGGCGCGTAGCTTACATCAAGCGGTTCTTATACATGGGTTTGCAGGAGATGTATTAGTAAATCAAGCGAATAGCGACACCAGTATATTGCTAGTAGGGCAACGAGGGCTACAAGCTCAAGATATGCCAGCAGCCATTCGTCACGTCATGCAGCTTATAATAGTTTGATATTTGCTTTCAAGAGGTCTGACTAGGTAGAAGGGTTGGAGCAATACTGAGTAATTGCTTGCTGTACGCGCTCGCGCTTAAGCTCAATCTCACGACCATCTAGGTATTGACGTTTACCGTTGGCATCCATTTCATAGATACGGCCGCCGACATTAAGGTTAGTTAAATTGTTACGTAGTGATTGGCAGCGTTGAGCATTAGCCTGAGCTTCTTGTTCTTTAATACGTGCTTCAAGTGCTGCTACTCGTTGTTCTTCTGCCGTTTGAGCATTGCTGCTTTGGTTAGGATCTGTTTTTCCTGCCATTTGTCCTGCATTGTTCTGTCTGCCGTCACTACGAAACTCAATCAGTTCAATATTTTTGCCGACTTGTGGCGCATGTTGGCTATATTTTACTTCACCATGTGCCCCAATAGATTTATAAACTTGAATGGCCTGACTAGCATTCATGGACAGCATTAGCATACACGCAGTACTCATCAACAGTTTGGCAGCGGTATATATCTTAGACGCATATGCCATAGTAGCAATCCTCTTATTTAATAAAAATCAAATGTATATGGGTGTAAATATAACACTTGAACGTTTTATTGGTAGTAATAATGTATCGACTATCGATTCTAGCAAATAATACTTATCAATGTATATTGTTTAATAACTAATAGTTTGGGATAGGCTTTAGAAGTTTTTCTTGACAATAACTCGTAAACCATCGAATATAATAGCAGTTGATTGGTCAGTGAGCGGCTTTTACGATGTTGCCGTGGCACTTGAGAAAGAAAACTACGAGTTACTTATCGGTAGCTTACGCAGTTTTATTTCCTTTGTGATAATGATATAGCAAGCATAGTGGCACAACGCCCACTATTGATAGCGATACATTGTCTCCGGACTTATCTGTCTACAATGACTAAGATAAACTTATTATTTGAAATGTGCTAAATGTGTTTTTAGCAGTTGTATCAAAAGCGATATAGTACGCCGTTGAGAGATTTCCCCAAAGCCGATTGTAAGTTCTAAAGATCTTATAATTTAGCATTGGTTATGAAGTTTTTTTGCTTGTGTATATCGATGCATCTGTACAAATAAAGTCACACGAATAAAGTCACAATAGGTACTTGCTAGTATCGAATCTCAATAATAAGCGTCTTCTTTTATAGATGCACTCGCATCTTGTCACTGTATATCGATAAACATCCATCACAAAGCTGACCTAAAATACACTGCTGTGTTTGATTAGTATTGTCCTATGAGACAGTGTTAATTAAACTTATTAGGCAGATATTCTTGATATGGACAAGAATTAGCGATCATTCAGTAAGTAAAAATAACGACGGTAAGTAATTATTTTTGCTCATAGAATCCCGCAAATTCTCGCCGCAAAAAAAGGTGATGACAGTGACGCAAACCACGCAAAGTCCGAACATGACGGGACATACCCAAACGGGTAATGCCGCCAAAAATTTTGAACAAAAGCAACAACGTCTTGCAGAAGGTAGTGCACAGCCTGTGATGCTATCGGGCGCTGAAATGCTGGTGCAAGCACTGACTGACGAAGGTGTCGAATACATCTTTGGCTATCCAGGTGGCGCGGTCTTACACATTTATGATGCGCTGTTTCAGCAAGAAAATATTGAGCACATCTTAGTACGTCATGAGCAAGCAGCGGGCCACATGGCCGATGCTTATTCGCGAGTAACTGGCAACACGGGCGTCGTGTTGGCTACATCGGGCCCTGGTGCGACCAATACCGTGACAGCTATTGCTACTGCCTTTATGGATTCTGTACCAATGGTTGTAATCGCAGGTCAGGTGCCAAGCAGCCTAATCGGTGAAGATGCTTTTCAAGAAACAGATATGGTAGGTGTGTCACGTCCTATCGTTAAGCATAGCTTCCAAGTACGTCATGCTAGCGAAATTCCAATGATTGTAAAAAAGGCATTTTATATTGCCCAGACTGGTCGGCCAGGCCCTGTCGTCATTGATGTGCCAAAAGACATGACTGCGCCTAGCGAAAAATTTGCTTACGAATATCCAGAAGAAGTGTTTATACGCTCGTATCAGCCTTCACTCAAAGGCCATAGCGGTCAAATCAAAAAAGCCATTGAAACGCTATTAGCAGCGCAGCGTCCTGTTGTATATGCAGGCGGCGGTGTGATTTGGAGCAATGCGCACGAAGAATTAACAGATCTTGCACATCGTCTGAATTTACCAGTGACCAACACCTTGATGGGTCTTGGTACATTCCCTGGCTCTGATCGTCAGTTCTTAGGTATGCTTGGCATGCACGGTACTTACGAAGCCAATATGAGCATGCATCATGCTGATGTGATTTTAGCTGTCGGCGCGCGTTTCGATGATCGTGTGACCAATAACGTTAAAAAATTCTGCCCTAATGCAACCATCATTCATATCGATATCGATCCTGCGTCAATTTCAAAAACGATTCTTGCGCACATTCCTATCGTAGGTGATGTGAAATCTGTCTTAACGGACATGCTAGAGATCGTTGGTCAAGACAAGCAGTTAGAGCAGCACGCATTGCTCGATTGGTGGTCACAAATTAATGAGTGGCGTAAGCGTCATGGTTTACGTTACGACACCAGCACAGATAATGGCATTAAGCCACAAAGTGTCGTGCAAGCTTTAGATAAAGTGACTAACAGTAACGCTATTATCACAAGTGACGTCGGTCAGCACCAGATGTTTGCGGCACTTTACTATACTTACAATGAGCCACGTCAATGGCTGAATTCAGGTGGTCTTGGTACCATGGGTGTTGGTCTGCCGTATGCAATGGCTGCCAAACTTGCCAATCCTGAGCGTGATGTGGTTTGTATTACTGGTGAGGGCTCTATTCAGATGAATATCCAAGAGCTATCGACCTGCTTGCAATATAACTTACCAGTTAAAATTTTGAACATTAACAATGCGCAGCTTGGTATGGTGAAGCAGTGGCAAGATATGCTGTATGAAGGTCGTCATGCCCAGTCTTATATGAACTCCTTACCAGATTTTGTCAAATTGGCTGAAAGCTATGGTCATGTCGGTATCAAAATTACTGACCCTGCAACCATGGAAACACAATTGGCTGAAGCAATGGCTATGAAAGACAAACTGGTATTTATCGATGTTTACGTCGATCGTAATGAGCATGTATATCCAATGCAAATCGCTGGACAGGCCATGCGTGATATGTGGTTAACAAAAGGGGAGCGTACCTAATGCAACAACAACATCTGATTTCGGTATTGATGGAAAACGAAGCGGGTTCGTTGTCGCGGTTAGTCGGCTTGTTCTCACAACGTGGCTACAATATCGAAACTTTGAACGTCGCGCCTACTGATGACCCAAGTATTTCACGTCTAACGGTTACGACCATTACGTCACCTGAAAGAATTGAGCAGATCACCAAACAATTGCATAAATTGATTGAAGTGGTTAAAGTGCTTAATCTGACAGAGAACGTACACGTTGAGCGTGAATTGATGCTCATCAAAGTCCGCGCAACAGGCGGTGTGCGTGAAGAGATCAAACGTAGCGCAGATATTTTCCGTGCACAAATCGTCGATGTAAATTCAAACTTATATACGATTCAAATCGTGGGCGACAAAGCCAAACTTGATGGTTTTATCGATGTGATTGGCCGTGAGCGCATTATGGAAGTGGTTCGCTCAGGTGTTATCGGTATTGCCCGCGGTGAAAAAACTCTAAGCATTTAAATATTTATCAAAACCAGTTTAAACCAATATCTATTTATCTAATCAACAAAGCGCTTATCTTAGTTATTATATTGACTACAGCGTAAGCGTTTACTATCCATGGCAAGCCATGATTGAGAACAAGGACTCTACTTATGAACGTTTATTATGACAAAGATTGTGACCTATCTATTATCCAAGGTAAAAAAGTTGCCATTATCGGTTACGGTTCACAAGGCCATGCACACGCGCTTAACCTACAAGATTCAGACGTCGATGTAACTGTTGGTCTACGTGCAAATTCAAGCTCATGGAAAAAAGCTGAAAATGCTGGCCTAAAAGTTGCTGAAGTAGAAGAAGCGGTAAAAGCTGCTGACGTTATCATGATTTTGACGCCTGATGAGTTCCAAAAAGAGCTTTATAATGATGTGATCGAGCCAAACATCAAAGAAGGTGCGACGTTAGCTTTCGCTCACGGTTTCGCGATTCATTACAACCAAGTGGTACCACGTGGCGATCTTGATGTCATCATGGTTGCACCAAAAGCACCAGGTCATACTGTACGTTCAGAGTTCGCTAAAGGCGGCGGTATCCCTGATCTTATCGCTATCTATCAAGACGCTTCTGGTCAAGCCAAACAGTTAGCATTGTCGTATGCTGCTGGCGTAGGTGGTGGTCGTTCAGGCATCATCGAAACAACGTTCAAAGATGAGACTGAGACGGATCTATTCGGTGAGCAAGCCGTACTTTGTGGTGGTGCAGTAGAGCTAGTTAAAATGGGCTTTGAGACACTAACAGAAGCGGGCTATGCACCAGAAATGGCTTATTTCGAATGCCTACATGAGCTAAAGCTTATCGTTGACTTGATGTATGAAGGCGGCATCGCTGACATGAACTACTCAATCAGTAACAACGCTGAATACGGCGAATATGTTACTGGCCCTGAAGTCATCAACGAGCAGTCACGTGAAGCTATGCGTAATGCACTAAAACGCATCCAGTCTGGTGAATACGCGAAGATGTTCATCTCTGAAGGCGCAACCAACTATCCATCAATGACTGCGCGTCGTCGTAACAACGCTGATCATCAAATCGAAATCACTGGTGCTAAGCTACGTGGCATGATGCCGTGGATCGGCGGCAACAAAATCATCGATAAAGACAAAAACTAAGTTTTATACAGATAAAAGTCTTATTCAGATAATAATCTGATTTAGATTAAATAGCCCATGTTATCACTTGATAGCATGGGTTTTTTTATGCAAAGTATTTGATGGACGCTTTTTGCTTTGATTTGAATCTGGGTTATCGGTTGAAAACAAGTAATTGCTACCCAATATAAGCAGGCACCTTAACATTGGCTAAAGCGCCTTTGCGATTAACATTCATCATTGTTCCAACCCGTTTCTAAGTATTCGAAGCGGGCGGATGCTTCATTCTCACTTTCTATAGATAATAGGTTGTATGCTGTGCAAATATCTTATTCAGACTGGCTAACGCCGCAATTCGTATATATTACTCTTAGCGCTGTGGTAGCAGTTTTAATTTGGATAGAAGGGGAGATGCTCAAACAGACCGATGGCAAACTGCCTCAATCTAAATTCTTCAAAGTTAGTTCATTGTTAGATACTCTATGGTTCTTCATATCAGTGGTGATTTTATACGTTATTGATTTGACCCCATTAGCTATCGCAGTGCCTGCTGCATATGGTATATACACGACTTTTGGTTGGATATACGGTACCAAGCTACTTAAGCGCAAAGGCATCCCTGACTCTCCTAAAGACTTAGTCATTCCATCAAAATATATTGCCTATAGTCAGTCATTTTCATTGGTGTTTTTTGCGTTATGTTTGCTCGTATTGAGTTCAGCATGGCTACCAACATCGCCATTGCAGTAACTAATATTCCAACCTACTATCATCTATGCTGACTTATTTGATCAGTGGTTTGCTAATTAGGTGTAGTACGTCTATAAATAAAAACCATTTCATATCAATAAGATATTGAGCTGATTACTATCGATATTAACTTGCAATAATGGTTAGTATTTATTTACAAAAATCAGCAATTTAGCCTGTTCCTGCCATGGAAAACTGTTATAATCAGACTGTACTCAAAATATTTGAGGCAAAAGATCCAGATTTTCTTTAAGATTATTTAGCATTTTTAGCCGCCGCATTTAGCAGAAAATATTAGGGTATATATCAATTAATCGGTGATGACACAAGTCTCGCCAACAGTTAAAGAGTCAGGAAAATTTATGTCAGATAAAGTTGAAGGCACTGTAAAGTGGTTTAATGAAGCTAAAGGTTTTGGTTTTATCGCTCAAGACAACGGCGGACAAGACGTATTCGCTCACTACAGCGCTATCCAAGGTAACGGTTTCAAAACTCTAGCCGAAGGCCAAAAAGTGTCTTTCATCTTAGGTGATGGCAAAAAAGGCCCACAAGCTGAGCAAATCGAAGCTATCTAATCTCATTTATTGTTAAGTTAACTGCTTGCCAGAAAGCTTAATGACAATAAGATTATCAATACGCATTGATTACTTTGTTTGTTAAAACAATAAAAATACTGTATCGACTTTAAAAAAAAGCAACCTCTTATCAGGTTGCTTTTTTTATGGGACTTTTTTGGTATGCCAAAGTGTTGCTAATATAAAGCGCTATTGATTTTGACAGTTAACATCATCAGGTAATAACGAACAATGATTTAATAAAAACGTAATAGATAAGGTTGTATTATGAAGTGGGAAAACTGGCTTTCAATTGACTGGCAACAGGTGCTAGGGATTTCTTTATCTGCAGTAGGCTTTTATGTAGGGCTGATGTTGTTTACTCGATTGATGGGTTTACGCAGTTTTTCCAAGTTATCAAGCCATGATTTTGCGATGACGGTTGGTATTGGTAGTATATTGGCGTCGACGGTATTGTCAGATAAACCCTCTCTATTTCAAGGATTGTTTGCTGTTGCAGTATTATTCTTGATTCAGGGCGTTATCTCAGTTATTAGACGTAAGATAAAACCGCTCAAAGCTTTAATAGACAATCAAGCTATTATCCTAATGGCTCATGGTGAATATTTAGAAGACAACTTAAAAGAGGCTAATCTTAGTACCAGCGATGTGCAGGAAGTGCTACGTAAAAATGGTATCAAAGCGAAAACAGAAGTGTTTACAGTGATTATGGAGACGACAGGTGATATGAGTGTCATCAAGAATAACGACGTTGAACCTGACTGGTCTTTATTTGACGATATACGTGATAGCGAATTATTGCTTGGTGCTAGTAAGAATGGTAAGTCGCAGGTCTGACTCGATTAACTATTCTTATCCGTTAACTTTGAAGAGATAAATAATAACAAAATATTAAGTAAAGATAAGGCTTAGAATGCTATAAAGGTACGAGTATTTTAATCTACTGAACAATAAAAATCGTGAAACGATGTGCTTATAGAGTATTTATTATAGAGTGTTGACAAATTTATGACGCATTATTCACGGCGTTGTCTTGACCTTATCTGCCTGCTGACGCAAGATACATAGGTCTGATAATAACGGTTGGCTTAGCTTTAGCAGATTTCATTAGTAAGAGATACAATGCTAATATGCTCTTAGATATTGGCTCATCTTTCTTAGTTAACTATATTCTGTTGATGTAGTAATAACCTTGAGCAGTATTTTGAACGACAATTTGAACCACAACGAACCTTTGGTTCTTAACTGACAATTTTTAACTCATAACATTAATAAACGAGGAACGTATGAAAGCATTAGTAGCGGTCAAGCGTGTCATTGATTATAACGTAAAAGTTCGTGTAAAAGCCGACAACTCTGGCGTTGACTTATCAAACACTAAAATGTCAATCAACCCTTTTGATGAAATCGCGGTCGAAGAAGCGGTTCGTCTAAAAGAAGCTGGCGTCATTGATGAGATCATTGTTGCTTCAATCGGTCCAAAAGAGTCACAAGAGCAGATTCGTGCAGCCCTAGCGCTAGGTGCTGACCGTGGTGTATTAATCGTAAGTGACGAAAAACCATATCCACTACAAGTTGCTAAGATTCTAAAAAGTATTGCTGAAGCTGAAAGCACTGATATTATCTTATTAGGTAAGCAAGCGATTGATGATGACAACAACCAAACTGGTCAGATGCTAGCGGCATTGATGGGTATCGGTCAGGGTACATTTGCATCAGAAGTAAAAGTTGAAGGCGACAAAGTAAACGTAACGCGTGAAATCGATGGCGGCCTACAAACAGTTGCTCTTGATTTGCCAGCAGTCATCACGACTGACCTCCGTTTGAATGAGCCACGTTATGCTAAATTGCCTAACATCATGAAAGCGAAGAAAAAGCCACTTGATGAGAAAACGCCAGCAGATTTCGGTGTTGATATGACATCTAAGCAAGAGATTATTAAAGTCGTGCCACCTGCTGACCGTAAAGCTGGTATTACAGTAGGGTCAGTTGATGAGTTGGTCGATAAGCTAAGAAACGAAGCAAAAGTCATTTAATTTTTTAATGATTGGATACTTCGCTACGGCATATCCTGTACAAGGTTAAGAATTTGAAGGCTATAAGTTTGACTGCTTTATTTCGTATTAAACGATAGTTGCTCAAATAGCTTTGTACACAAACAACCGCATGAATAGATAATACGAATATATAAAGGATTAAAACCATGGCAATTTTGGTATATGCAGAACATGACAATGCCAGTCTAAAAAAGGCAACTTTAAACACCATCGCTGCTGCTAAACAAATGGGTGATGATATCCATGTATTGGTTGCTGGTAGTGGTAGCCAAGCTGTTGCTGATGAAGCGGCAAAAGCAGAAGGCGTGACTAAAGTACTATTAGCTGACAATGCTGCTTATGAGCATCAATTGGCAGGTAACGTGGCGCTATTGGTTGCTGATATCGCTGGTGATTACAGCCATATCCTAGCGGCTGCGACCACGACTGGCAAAAACTTTATGCCACGCGTTGCAGCGTTACTCGACGTCAGCATGCTGTCTGAAATCTCAGGTGTGGTAGATGCGCAAACGTTTGAGCGTCCTATCTATGCAGGTAATGCAACAGCGACAGTCAAAACGACAGAAGATAAAGTCGTACTAACAGTACGTACCACTGCGTTTGACCCAGTGGCAAGCGAAGGCGGTTCAGCTACTGTTGAAACTATCGACAATGTACAAGAAACTGGTAAAGCTAGCTTCGTTAACGAAGAAATGGCTAAGTCTGATCGTCCAGAATTGACGTCAGCTGGTATCGTTGTTTCTGGTGGTCGTGCCTTGGCAAACGGTGAAAACTTTACCAAGTACATTGAGCCATTGGCTGATAAGCTAGGTGCTGCTGTTGGTGCATCGCGTGCTGCTGTTGACGCAGGATATGTACCAAACGATATGCAGGTCGGTCAAACGGGTAAAATCGTTGCACCGCAGCTATATATTGCAGCTGGTATCTCAGGCGCGATTCAGCATTTGGCTGGTATGAAAGACTCTAAAGTCATCGTTGCTATCAACAATGACCCAGAAGCACCTATCGCTAGCGTTGCTGATTACTTCTTAGAAGCTGATTTGTTCGAAGCATTGCCTGAGCTAACTAGCAAGGTTTAATATATAGTCGTAGAACTACTAAACGGCCACGGCGTTACCCTCCTTAGATGTACGACTTATACAATCTGCAGTCGGCTGCCTTGTATCCGTTTTAGACTTCTTTGACTACATCAGTAGTAGACAGACAATAAAAAACCCACTACCAATTGATAGTGGGTTTTTTATGCTTGATAGATAGGGTTTTAATAGCAGTTATAAATGGACGCTAAGAGTATTGTCTTTGGCGTAAGGTTTCGTACAGACATAAAGACCCTGCAATCGCTACATTTAAGCTCTCTTGCCCGTTTGGCTGCGGTAAAGCGATAGGCGTAGCACATTGCATTAGCTCATCGCTAACGCCTTGGCCTTCATGACCCATAATCCAAGCCACAGGCGCAGATAAATCGTGCTCGTAAATGATAGTATCTGTATGTGAGCTAGTCGCCAAAAGCGGCACTTGTACGTGATCTAAAATATCTTGCGTACTCAAGCCCTCATAGATAGTCAGGGCAAACTGTGCACCCATACCTGCTCGTAGCGTCTTGGGAGACCAAGCTTGAGCGGTCGCACTGGTACATAGAATATTGCGGATACCGACGGCTGCTGCTGTACGTAGCAGCGTACCAACATTCCCACTATCCTGCACGTCGTTCAAGATTAGGCAGTCTTCATTGATCATCGATAGGCTAGGCGTTGGTACTTTGATTATCGCCATGATATCAATGCCAGTACCCAAGCTACGAATACTCTCATAGAGTGAGTCTGACAAAGTTAGAATAGGCGTATAAGTGGGCAGGCGAGTCAATACCTGCTGAACTTCAGGGTGGCTACGCGCTGATTCAGACAGTAGTATCTGAGCAAAAGGATAGTCACTACGCAGCGCAGCATCTATCAAGTGGACGCCTTCTATGACTGTCTGACCGTTCTTCTTACGCTGGCGTGCTTGGGACAACAGTGCTTTTACAAGCTTCACTGTTGTGTTCTTATCTGAGGTAATCAGCTCGGTGGGATTTAATACCATAGTGGATCGCTTAGAGAAGAGTAAAGGAGTCGTTTAGATAACCAGCAAAATATCTATTATGAATTTAGAATTCTGCTGGCTGTTCTTAACAGGTGCGCAAATTAGGGCGTGTCCTCATTTTAAAAATGGTGATAAAAATGAGATAAATTGCCGTTAAACGAGGAAAATAGTGCAGATAATATCGAGATATTGACCAACTATTTGACGATGTTTGGCAAAATTTAGCTATTTTTAGCCCATTTAGAGGACACTCGTTTGAATTGAGGACACGCCCTAATTATTTATTTAGAATAATTTACGTGTAAGTCTTTCACATAATTGACTTCGTTTTTACTACCGAGTACCACAGGTACACGCTGATGGATATCAGTCGGTTCGATATCTAAGATACGGTTGACGGCGTCTGTTGCGCCGCCACCCGCGCGCTCAATCAATAAGCTCATTGGGTTGGCTTCATACATCAAGCGTAGTTTACCCGCTTTATGAGCGTATTTGGTATCAAACGGATAAGTGAACAGACCACCGCGACATAAAATACGATGGACGTCACCAACCATGGCGGCTACCCAGCGCGTATTGAAATCACGTCCACGTACACCTGTTTCACCAGCGATTAACTCATCAATGTACTGCTGCATCGGCACGCGCCAGTAGCGATAATTTGAGCTATTGATAGCATACTCGCTCGTATCGGCATCGATTTGAACATTGTCTTCTATCAGCACATAGTCAGACGTCTCTGGATCTAGGCTAAACATCACAACTTTATCAGCGATGGTTAGCGCTAGGACAGTAGAGGTACCATATAGCAGATAACCGGCTGCTAGCTGTTTGTTGCCTGCCTGTAGATAGTCGCTGTTTTCACTGGTTTGGCCTTGACGCTCATACGGTAAGATAGAAAAAATCGTACCCACTGCCATATTGATATCAATATTTGATGAGCCATCTAATGGGTCAAACAAAACTAATAGACTACCATCGTCATTAGCAGGGGTCGCGTCATCGAGCTCTTCTGAGGCAACACCAGCACAATGTGTATTTTTTGCCAATGCATCTAGCAATAAGTCATTGGCCAATACGTCGAGCTTTTTCTGATCTTCGCCTTGTACATTTTGATTACCTGCTTCGCCCAAGATATCTGCCAGAGCGCCTTTTCTAAGCAGTTGTGAAATTGTCTTACCGACATCAGTGACAGTGGTAATCACGTCATTGAGTGCAGGGCTAGTGGCATGTTGGTTTAGATAGTCTGCTAAGGTCGTCATAAGGCTTCCTAATAAATGGTATGGAAAGTAAAAGAACGGTAGGTGTCAAAGTAAAGAAGTAGGTGGCATTTAGCACACCTGAAATAGGTAAATTCTTAAATAGCTAATACGGCATCTTTGTCCCGACCATAAAATCGGCTACACTATATCTATTGTTATTCATTTATAGTTTTGTCAGAATTATTCTCTATGAGAATACAGCATGTCTACTCACGCTTTCTGATTGTCTGCTGAGGCTATTTTTTGGTCGAGTTTGATTACGGTAAATTGTAGCAAATAAGCGTCAAAAAGTCCTTTGTATCTATGCCTATCAGTGATAAATGATCGAACAAAGATGAATAAGTGATTACTATAGACTCATATAAACCCACAATAAAGACTCGCCATTATGTCAAATTCTATCGATAGTAGCGCTACACAACCAGTCTCACCGACTGATTATGCAAAATTTGATCCCAGTACGATTCATCAAAGACTCAATACCTCATTGAGTCGTCCGCAGCTCAACACTGATGGCAGTATTAGGCATTTTTTAGGTGTTGAAGGTCTTAATAAAGCACAGCTCAAAGCTATTATCGCAAAAGCAGAGACTTTCTTTGATGAAAATGGACAGCTAATCAATCGTCCTGAGTTAGACGGCTATACGGTCATGAATTTGTTTTTCGAACCATCGACTCGTACCCGGACGACATTCGAGGTGGCAGAAAAACGCTTGGGTGCCAATGTACTCAATATCGATATCGAACGTTCTAGTACCAAAAAAGGCGAGAGTCTGCGTGATACGCTGTGGAATCTACAGGCAATGACCGCGGATATCTTTGTAGTACGCCATTCAGCATCAGGTGCCGCGCATTTTATGGCGACAGAAGTGACGCCTGATATCGCTATCATTAATGGTGGTGATGGCTGGCATGCGCATCCTACTCAGGGAATGCTCGACATGTTGACTATTCACCGTGAAGCGCCGCGCCCATTTGAAGAGCTGTCTATCGCAATCGTTGGTGATATTAAGCATTCACGCGTGGCACGCTCCGATATCAGTGCACTGCAAACGCTAGGTGTAACAGACATCCGTGTTTGTGCGCCGCGTACTCTACTGCCCAAAGGTATCGAACGTTTCGGTGTGCAGGTATACGAAAACATGGACGAGTGTGTCACCGATTGTGATGTGATCATGGGCTTAAGAATACAAAATGAGCGTATTGGTTCGCCGCTATTGGCATCATCAAGTGAATACTATAAGCATTATGGGATCACGCCAGAGCGCGTAGCGCTTGCCAAGCCAGATGCATTGGTGATGCATCCAGGGCCGATGAACCGCGGTGTTGAGATTGCCTCTAGTGTGGCTGATGGCGCACAATCCGTTATCTTAAAGCAGGTAAATAACGGTATTGCTATTAGAATGGCAGTCTTATCACTTGCGATGGAAGGTCAACGTGCTCATCAAGCGGCTGGTAAGTAACAGGCTGCCGCGCGACTTATTCTCATTTATTTCATTTTATTGATACGGTAATAACGTTATGTCTACCATGCTTAATACGGATGCACCCATTCTTGACCATTTACCAAAAGCATTTAAAGATGCATTGCCGCAAACTGCAACAGAAAAACTGTCTACACTCGATTCTGGCCGTGAAATGTGGTTATTACCACCACTAGTAGATCTATGCGCGCGCTTGCGTGAGCCAGGCCAACAGCAACACGGTACGCTAAAATCAGAAGGCAGTGCTGCACGTGGTAATGGGTTCTTGCATGTAGTCACACCGCCTGACACCAATCCTATTTTAGAAAACGGCTCACTCTTGAAAGGTTTACGTGAGCGCGCCTTGAGTGATGGCGGGATTTACTTGCATATTTTGGGTGCATTGACCACAGGGTTAGAGGGCGAACGACCGTCTAATATCGCAGGGCTTAAGAAGGGCGGCTGTATTGCGGTATCTAATGCGCGTAGACCTTTTCGTAATGACTTAGTATTGCTACGTACACTAGAATACGCGGCGACTTTTGGTATGAAAGTATTCTTTTATCCTGATGAGCCAAGTCTGTCTGGAGATGGCGTGGCACATGAGGGCTATATTGCTTCTTATCATGGTCTGCAAGGGATTCCTTGGATTGCGGAAACTGTTGCATTGTCTACGCAGCTGCTGATGGTTGAAGAGACTGGAATCGCTGCTCATTTTAGCCAGTTATCATGTAAGTCTTCGATTGAGCTTATGCGCTGGGCAAAAGATAAAGGCTTGCCTGTTACGTGTGATGTTGCGATGCATCAGCTGTATTTAACTGATGATAACCTTGAAGGCTTTAATGCTCAGGCATATGTGTTGCCACCGCTACGTAGTAATACTGACCAGCAGGCAATTCGCCGTGGATTAAAAGATGGCACTATCGATGCTATTTGTAGTCATCACGAGCCACTAAATAGCACCGCCAAAAAAGCACCATTTGCTGAAAGTACGCCAGGTATTTCAAACTTCGATACGTTTATGGCGTTGGCTTGTCAGCTGGTCAATGATGAGGTATTAACACTCTCGCAATTAGTAGACAAAATCTGCCTGAATCCTGCAAAAATCGCTGGTATCAGTGAGCAGTATGAAGCTATCGGCGGTGCAGTATTAGTCGATCCTAACCTTGAGTGGCAAGTAACCGCGCAATCTATGCTATCGAGTGGTAAGAACACGCCGTTTTTCAATCAGCAGTTGCAAGGACGTGTTGTGGAGACATTCTTTGGCTAATTTGCCCCGACAGGATGACCGTCTGCCGCCATCCTCGAAGGATAAAGGGGTTACTATGAATGGTCAGCAAGAAAAATCGCGCAGTACGGCGAGTGAGTCTATTAAAGCGGTGGCCATCTATGAGGTAGTGAAAGGTGTTGGTGCGTTACTAGGAGCAGGGGCATTATGGTGGTGGCATACCAATCTTGAGCATTGGCTGACGACGGCAACGGTTACTTGGCAGCGCAGTTTCGGCCATATGCTTGCCCCGCAAATCGATAGTGCCGTACGTATTGCTCAGCAGGCAAGTAAAAACTGGCCGATGTTTTTATTATTGATATTTGCATATGCCAGTTTGCGTTTCCTCGAAGCCTATGGCTTATGGCATGACAAAACATGGGCGTATTGGTTTGGGGTATTAGGCTACGGGGTATTTATTCCTATAGAAATATACTATCTGATCGTTAACCCGTTTGACTGGTTTAAGCTTGGGATATTGGTTTCTAATCTACTCATTATTATTGTGGTTTATCGCAATATGAAACGAAAAGGCTTGATATAGCGTTTAAATTTAAGTTAAAAAATCCAGCATAAGACAAGTATCTGATGCTGGATTTTTTGTGCCTGATATATTTTTGGCTTATACGTCTACTGTTTTTTCATCGGTACGAATGCTTTTAGCGACTTTTCCAACGCTCAGACCTTGTACCAAAATGGAGAATATCACCACCGCATAAGTGAGTGCCAATAAAATCTCTCGTTCAGCCCCGATCGGTAGCTGTAATACTAACGCGACTGAGATTCCTCCGCGTAAGCCGCCCCATGTCAGAACTTTCCATGCGCCTGTAGGCAAATCAAGCTGACGATGAAAGGTCTTGGTCGTCATGCCTACCACGATAAATCGAGCAGTCAGCGCAATTAAAATCGTCAAACCACTCGCAATAAATAAATTGCCTGAATAAGCAATCATCACCACTTCTAGACCGATAAGCACAAACAAAATGGCGTTTAAAATCTCGTCAATCAATTCCCAAAACAAATCAATATAATGCCGTGTCTTATCACTCATGGCTAGCTCGCGACCACGGTTACCGACCATCAGACCCATCATGACCATGGCGAGTGGCCCTGATAAATGCCAATGGCTGGCCAACGCGTAGCCACCGATGACGCCTGCTAATGTTAATAGCACTTCTTCTTGATAGCTATCAATGCTCTTGAGCAAGTAATACAAAATCGCACCAAGTACCAGTCCGAAAACAACGCCGCCACCAGCTTCAACCGCTAATGTATGTGCGACGTAGTTGGCAGTAGGAATATCACCGCTAGATAAAATCCCCAGCAGTAAGACAAAAATAACCACGCCGATACCATCATTGAACAATGACTCGCCAGCGATGACGGTCTCGATGCTCTTTGGAGCACCTGCTGACGACAGGATACCCATGACGGCAATAGGATCGGTAGGGGAGATAAGCGCACCAAACAACAGACACCAGAGAAACGGCAGGCCAAAACCGAATAATGGCAGCATAAAATAAATCGCGGTCGCAATGAGCATCGCCGATATGATCGTACCAAGTCCAGCAAGGATGCCGATAGGCAGCTTGTAGCGTCTTAAATCACCAATATTGACGTGTAATGCGCCTGCAAATAGCAACATTGACAGCATACCGTCTAAGAGCACTTCGGTAAAATCAAGTTGCTCCAATAAACTGACTTCGTAATCAATTAGCTGATCAAATCCTAAGAAGCCCAAAAATATCGCACCGATTGACAATAAGATAGAGATGACCATGACACCGATAGTTGTCGGCAAACCAATAAAACGGTGATTAATATAAGTTAGTGAAGCAGTAATCGACAAAAATATGGCGCTGATTTCTAGGATGGTAAGGCTGGTTGCAGATGCCATAAAAAGTAGGTCTCATATGAATATAAAAAGTATCTAAAGCGCAGGGCTTCTAGGGACGTTATAAGTGTTTTTAGCTATAGGTGTTGTGATTATAAGTAATGTGTTTATAAAGGCTGATATTGCTATTTATTTAAACAGTTAATTAGTCATGTCATTAACTAGACTGTGTCTGTAACGCTTGACGAATATCGGCTTCAAAATCACTCACGTAATTAAAATGCTTGTGCTGCGCATCGTTATCAAGAATAAACTGCTTGGCTTGTTCGCACATAGCGACCAAATCATCAACCAATTCTTGATAATTTAAATTCTCTTCACCAGCGCGCCGAATCAGATGCAATTCATGTAATAGCGTTTGCTGCTGTGCGCTGTTTACCCGTGCATAGTTCAGATTGACCATTGCCTGACATAATGCTTTTAAGACCATTAGATCAGCAGATGCATAACGACGTATCTCACCGAGTGATACATTGATAAAGTCAGAAATCTTTGGGATATGAGTGACTAGTGCCAATATGGCCAGTCGCTTCTCTTTGATGGTAGTTTCAGAGCTATCGTTAGTCTCTGATTGCGGTATGTGAAAATGATAAGGGCTTGGTGGCTGACGACGCATCATGATACTCAGACAGCTGGTTAGAGATTGGACGCAATTGACCGCAGTCTTTGGGTCATTGATACCAGGGGATAGTGCCCGTACAGCAATTTCCGTCATTTGACCTAAGCTATAGGCGATGTCGTTGGAGTGCGCTAATCGTTGCTCAAGTCGTAGGCAACCTGCAAGACGTTGCCAAAACAGTCCATTAGGCGCTCTCGGTATCACTGCCAGATGCGGTGTTGCTGTCTTCTGTTGGTTATTTGGATGAGACGCAGGCCGCTGATAAAAATAGCCAATGACGTTTTTGTCAGTAACGTAATTACCGAGGTTGACATGCATTTGTACCACGCCACCATAATCTTGTGACAGCGCAATCAATGACTCAAGATAAATCTGCTGTAGATAACCTGAATTTGGTGAATAAATCGGCATAGCAGGCCAGTTTTGGAACTGCTCGATATCATGGTGCTCAGCATCGCGTTGATGTTGAATATCACAACGATCGTTATACCAATAGTAAATGTTTGCAATCGCATCGTTGCTAGCATTTTGAATGACGTGTGACGCTTGAATGGCATGCACCATATGCTGTACAAAATAAACTAAAAGCAGCGCACAGATAATTGCCATGATAATGGCAAAAGTTACTGCCAATTGCGGCACACCAAAAGCCACGTCAGACTTATGGATAGACTTTAGTACCAGTAAGCTATAGCTAAATGTACCGATAAAAGCGCCAAGGACAAACTGATTTGGAGTGTCGGTCAAAAAGTTACGTAGCAGTCTTGGGCCAAACTGTGAGGATGCCATCGACAGGACGGCGATCGTAATCGAAAACGTCGTACCAGCTACGCCCAATACGGCACCAGCAATGGCGGTCATAATCGCGCGCGCAGCCTCGTCATCACCAGTAAAAGCAAAGGAGATCTCTTTTACCGTTTCACGATCAAAATGCTGATCAATTGCGACTAGCAAAGGAGCAAGTAAAATACCGACAATGACACAAGCAGTTGGAATAAACCAATAGGAGCCAATCAGCCATTGCCACAAGTTATTTAAACGATCAGGCAAGTCAGTCAGCGTTTGTATTGACCACAACTTAGTGAGCTGCTTAAGCCTGTTTTGACCTGCATTGATCGTACGTGTCCAGATGCTGTCTCCGTCATTTTTATTCACTGTGATGAGCCTTAGGGTTATCTGCTTCTGTAATAATAGCGTTTTTGTGCGTACGTCTAGTCATATCTGTCTCAGTATGACTATCACTAGTTCCTAGAGGTATGATGGCCTCATTGTCGTGATCGTCATATTCAATAGCGCTGTCTTTGTCATAAGCCATAGGCTCTAGATGCGGTGAGGCTTCAAGATTTGGAGCATTGCCGTCGTAAGCACTCTCACCATGTCTATCTAGATTATCATGTCGTTGTACATTTTCAGTGGCGGCAGAGGTTTTTCTAAATAATTTATGGTCATCGCCATGCTTACTAGTAGATTGTTTACGCGGTTCGCTATTGGCAAAGATAGCATTTAGCGGTAGATGCAGTTGCTGTTTGGCATACGCTTCAGTATTCTCAAAGCGTTTTACCAGTAAACTTAGCCAAGGCTTTTGACCTTCCAATTTCATCTCATCCAACTCGTCCTTGATAGGAAGTGGGTAGGGCAAGGTACGATAAAAGTCCCATAACGTCATCCTACTCAGGTCTCTTTTGAGCACATAGTCATCATCATCTGTCATGGTAATCAGATTGCTGTCTTGTAGGTAGTTGATATAGGTATACCATTTCGGCAGCTCTTTTCGACCTAAGACATTGCGCAGCGCTTGTTCGCTAACGGCTTCACCTTTTAAGTGATGGGTATAAACCAAGTTCAACATGTCTAACAAGCTGAGTAACGGGTGACGAGGGTAGACTTCTTCCGTCTCAAAAATGGTCAAGGTATAGCTAATTTCAACGCCTAATAAAATCAAATTCCACGACAGATAAATCCATAGTAGAAAGATAGGCAATGCAGCAAAAGCGCCATAAATCGCTTCGTAGCTGGTAAAGTTAGCCATCACTGTACCAAACAGATGCTTCATTAATTCAAAGACAATGGCCACAAACACGCCAGCGATGGCTGCGTTCTTTGCTGGTACGCGCGCCTTTGGAATAAACCAGTACATACCAATAAAGCCTGCCATCGTAATACCAATCGATGCCATTTGTACCCAAAAACTCCAGTCGATACCGTAGCCTGCAATTTGACGATTGAGAAAGCTCAGACTCTGTACAGTACTGGAAGCGATAAAAGCGGTGCCCAATACTAACGGCCCTAAAGTAACGATAGTCCAATAACGCAGCATGCTTTTGATGCCACCAGAGCGATCTTCTACTCGCCAAATCTGGTTAAACGCGCGCTCAATAGTGGTCAAGGTCATGATAGTCGTAAAGAATAAAATCATGGCACCGATGATGGTTAGATTGGATGACTTTTCGGCAAAGCTATTAATATACTCACTAACTTGCATGCTCGACTGCGGCAACAGATTGCTATAGATGACGTCATAAATCTGCGCTCTAACCGATGCGAGTGCTGGTACGGATGACAAAATCATCAGTAATACCGTTAATACAGGCACGATCGACAGCATAGTAGTGTATGTCAGTGAAGCCGCTTTTTGCTGGCAATTATCCTCAAAAAAATGCCGAGTCAAAAACCGTAAGAACTGAAACCAGCGCTGCTGTAAAAACGGAAGTTTTTGAGATAATTTTTCCATGTCGACCATTAAGCAAAAGTAAGAGTGACAATAGTGTAACAAAGATGAACGGTTATCATCTGCGGTTTAATTGTGTCAAAATGCACTACCTAGCACATCAGATACAATATAAGTCAGGTTATCAATCATGGTTATTTGCATGACAGTGAATGACTCGGGCATAATGTGCACATATTCTACAATGCCAGTTAGTCGTATATTTCGCCGCATTTTTGGTGGCCAGTACGACTAACGATTTTATAAGGAAGCTTTGCTAATGAGTCAGACCGACCCTTATGTTTTGGTGCTTTATTATTCTAATTACGGTACGACTAAGACATTAGCATATGCTATCGCTCAAGGTATTGAAGATGCTGGCATGACTGCGCGTATCCGTACGGTACCGACAGTGGCACCTGAAACCACGTCAAGCAAGCCTGCGATACCTGATGAAGGCGACTTGTACTGTACGATGGACGATCTAAAAGACTGTAGCGGTCTTGCGCTTGGTAGCCCGACGCATTTTGGTAATATGGCCGCACCCATGAAGTATTTTTGGGATAATACTGTGACCTTATGGCTGGCAGGGAACCTACAGAACAAGCCTGCATCAGTGTTTACGGCGACAGGTTCCATGCATGGCGGTCAAGAAACGACATTGTTGACGATGATGTTGCCGCTGATGCATCACGGTATGGTCATCGTAGGTGTGCCCTATGCAGAGCCAGCATTGAACCGTACTCATCGCGGTGGCACGCCTTATGGTGCCAGCCATGTCAGCGGAGCATCACATGATCAGCCAATATCTGCTGACGAGCGAGATTTGGGTATTGCGCAGGGTCGCCGTTTAGCGATTACTGCAGCTGCATTAGCACAGGCTAATTGGGGCCGATAAGCAACTTTTATAAACCTGCTGTCTAGAATCGTCTGAGTCTCAAAATCTATGATTGAATGCCTATAATCACTTGATTATAAGCAAGCACTAACTATTCATATTCAGCAGTATATTATTCATTTAGGAAATCAAAATATCTAATGGCCACAACCCGCTCTAATACAAAGCCTCTTAAAACGGTTAAGCCTATCGCACCTATTGCACAGCGCTTGAAGGTTACGTGGTTAATTTGGCTCGTTTATAGACTGCTCGGATTGCCTATTTTTATTAGTGTCTTTAATCCTAGTAGCCCTGATATTGTTGGCGGTATTGCTTGGCAGGCATTATGGCTAGTGCCCGCGTTGATTCTGACGCCATGGATATTGCGCGGTCGTTCACCTTATGCATTGTTGATAAGCAGTATGTTCACTCTGGTATATTTGGGCGCGAGTGGCGTGGTGCTGTTTACTCGTATATATGGCAGTAGTTGGGCAGAAATCGCCGTATACTTAGCGGACTTCTTACTATTGCTTGCTATCAATATTTGGCTATTTATTCTGCTTAAACGCCTGCCTTCGATGAACAACGTTGTGAAGAAACCTCGTCAATAATTGAGGTTATCTGAAGCCTAATAAGTTATACCTATCAATCTAAAGCCATAAAAAAGCGGCACTCCATCTGGGGCGCCGCTTTTTTGTTTATAACTTTCAAGATAAGTAGATTAGTTAATCTTAGTTAATTCTAAATCCATTTTCTTACCATCGTTAATTTGACTAACTTTAACTGGCATATAGTCCAAGCTTGGGGCTAACCAAAAGCTGGTAGAGCGGCTATCGTCATCGTGGACGCGGTCAACACGTACCGTATCAAAGGTACCTGCTGGTACGGTAATTTTAGTGCTGCCTGATTTTTTAAATGGCGTCTTCTCGATTTTGTCTTTTTTCGCCATGTAGTAGTTACCAGAGAATTTACCGTTCAATAAATCCTGACGAATCTGTACCTCAAGGCTCAAGTCATCAAAGGCTTGTTGCGACATATTCATAGTTGTCGACTTGCCTTTATAGTTACTGGTGACTTTTTTGCTGCTCGGGTTAAAGTCTAGTTTATGCGTGCGACCCATGCCAAGTAATTTGTAAGTGGTGCTTGCCTGCGTGGGACTGACATTGTTGCCATTAATCGTAAAAGTGCTGTTTTGTGAGGCGCTAGCCACACCAGCGACGCGAGCCTTAACGTTATATTTCCACATATTACCAGATTTGCTTAGCGTACGAGTTGCTGTGCCTTTGTATTTGTCCTCAACAGTAAAACTATAATCGGCAGTTGATGGTTGGACGGTTTTTGCGCTAGCAAGGGTAGGTGCGGTCATACTCAAAGCTCCAACGGTAGAGATACTGATGCCTGTTACTAAGGCAGATAAAAATTTAGATGGACTGCGTTTTGCGTTATTAGCATTATCAACATTGTCGCTTGATGACTTTTTGTGCATTGATGAAAAACTCATAGATACCCCTTCATTAATTTATTGCCGATATAGCAATTTTTCTCGTTCGTTCTTATTATGTTTACCCGACCTATAATGGTCATATACTGTTACATTTTCAAGCGTGGTGTCATACCGCTTCGTGTAGTGCTTGTAGCAAATGTTTCTATAGTTGATTTGGTATTGGTCAAAATATAAATTCAGCTCATTAATATTTTTAAATATTCCTACTTTTTGTTCTTCATTTGATTAGCATATTGGCCTTACTAAACGTAAAGCATCGATATGAGATGTTGGTTGATAAATTTTTGTAAAATAATCTTGTAAATTTTTGGGCTTTACACTTGAACCGAACTCACCTTGCCCCCACTTTTTGTTACAAGCTCAAGGCTTATCTATAAAGCGTTGTTTTTGGCAGTGTTCCCTATAGATACTGGTATTGAGACCATTAATTCAAATAAACCCTTAATTTTATTAACCAACTTTTGGAGTCATATCGATGAACATTCGTCCTTTACATGACCGTATTGTCGTCCGCCGCATAGAAGAAGAAACAAAGACTGCTGGTGGTATCTTGCTTCCTGGTTCAGCACAAGAGAAACCTTCACAAGGTGAAGTGCTTGCAGTTGGTAATGGTCAAGTTCGTGACAACGGTGAAACTCGTGCGTTAGATGTAAAAGCTGGCGACAAAGTTTTGTTCGGTCAATATGCTGGTCAAACCGTAAAGGTTGACGGTGAAGAACTATTGATTATGAAAGAGTCTGATGTATTGGGTGTGCTAGAAGGCTAGTCCTTTTGAGTATTATTTTATACTCAGCGCATTTTGATAGCAGTGTCTAATAATCGCTTTTGATAAGCAACTATCAAATCAATCAATTGTATTCTCATACTTATAATAGTGGAGTAATTTAACATGGCAAAAGACGTAAAATTCGGCATTGATGCCCGTAAACAAATGATGGACGGCGTAAACGTTCTAGCAAACGCAGTACGTGTAACACTAGGCCCTAAAGGTCGTAACGTTGTTATCGACAAATCATTTGGCGCACCTACCATCACTAAAGATGGTGTTTCAGTTGCCAAAGAAATCGAGCTAGAAAACAAATTTGAAAACATGGGTGCACAGTTGGTACGTGAAGTGGCTAGTCGCACTAATGATGTCGCTGGTGATGGTACAACCACTGCGACTGTATTGGCTCAGTCAATCCTACAAGAAGGCATGAAGTCAGTTGCTGCCGGCATGAACCCAATGGATCTTAAGCGCGGTATCGACAAAGCGGTACGTGAAGCGGTTAAAGAAATCCATAAACTATCAACGCCAGCTGACGATCACAAAGCAATCGCTCAAGTTGGTTCTATCTCTGCAAACTCAGACACCAAAATCGGTGAACTGATCTCGCAAGCGATGGAAAAAGTAGGCAAGCAAGGCGTTATCACTGTTGAAGAAGGTTCAAGCTTCGAAGATACCCTAGAAGTTGTAGAAGGTATGCAGTTTGACCGTGGTTATATCAGCCCATACTTCGCTAACAAGCAAGACAGCCTAACTGCTGAATTTGAAAACCCATATATCTTGCTAGTTGACAAAAAAATCAGCAACATCCGTGAAATCGTGCCATTACTTGAGCAAGTAATGCAGCAGAGCAAACCGTTGCTAATCATCGCTGAAGATGTAGAAAACGAAGCACTAGCGACACTAGTTGTAAACAACATGCGTGGCGGCTTGAAAACTTGTGCTGTTAAAGCACCAGGTTTTGGCGATCGTCGTAAAGCAATGCTAGAAGACATCGCAACGCTAACTGGCGGTACTGTAATCTCTGAAGAGATTGGCCTAAGCTTAGAGACTGCTACTCTAGAGCAACTTGGTACTGCTAAGAAAGTGACTGTCGGTAAAGAAAACACGGTTATCGTTGATGGCGCTGGTAACAAAGCTGACATCGAGAACCGTGTTGAGTCTATCAACCGTCAAATTGAAGAGTCTACTTCTGACTATGACAAAGAAAAGCTACAAGAGCGTGTTGCTAAACTAGCAGGCGGCGTAGCAGTGATCAAAGTCGGCGCAGCAACTGAAACTGAAATGAAAGAGAAGAAAGACCGTGTTGACGATGCGCTACATGCAACTCGTGCAGCGGTTGAAGAAGGCGTTGTACCTGGCGGCGGTGTTGCCTTAGTTCGTGCGATGAATGCATTGTCTGAACTACGCGGTGACAACGACGACCAAAACGCTGGTATGAACATCCTACGTCGCGCGATGGAAGCACCACTACGTCAAATCGTAACCAACGCTGGCGAAGAAGCTTCAGTTGTGGTCAACGAAGTGAAGAGTGGTAGTGGTAACTACGGTTACAACGCAGCGACTGGCGAATATGGCGATATGCTAGAGATGGGTATCCTTGATCCAGCTAAAGTTGCTCGCTCAGCACTAGAAAATGCAGCATCTGTTGCAGGCTTAATGCTAACGACTGAAGTTATGATCACTGACTTACCGCAAGGTGATGACGGTATGGCTGCTATGGGCGGCGGTGCTGGAATGGGCGGTATGGGTGGAATGGGCGGCATGATGTAATTTTACTTCTGCTGCAAAGCGATTTATCTTTGTCAGATACGCTCAATGTATAACAAGTACTATTTTTGCTTATCTTCGATAAATCCGCTTTCGCTAAAAGTATGATTTTGTCATAAAGTCTATTTGACTATTAAAAGCTCTGTTATCGAAAGATAGCAGGGCTTTTTTATGCTCGATAATAAAGTTATGTAATCATTCAAATTAACCAGCTATTTATAATTATCTTAATGCACTTAACGTAAGTGAAGACCGTGCTCGACGTTGCTCATTAGTATAGAAGAATCTCACACAAAAATAGGTAAAGTCGTCTTATTGATTACCTTTCTTACCGATAAATGAGTGTGAATGTCTTTTACGCTAGCAAGCTTGTGCAGCTTACGGGTGAACCGCTCATAACCATCGAGATTGGGGCTTACCACTTCTAATAAATAATCATAAGAACCCGATACCACATGTCCATTAATCACCTCGTCCATATTGGACAGAGCGCGTTCGAAGGCTGCGATAGATTTTTCTTGGTGGCTGTTCAGACTGACCTCCACAAAGAAACTCATCGCAATACCCGCTTTGGCTTTGTTTACGTTTGCTTGATAGTTCTCTATATAGCCTTCGTCCTCCAAACGTTTGAGGCGTCGCGCGCAAGGAGAAGGCGACAGCCCTATACGTTCGGACAATTCCGCCGTAGATAAGCGCGCTTCTTTTTGGAGCACTTCCAAGATATGGCGATCGATTTTGTCCATAATTTACCTTTTGGCTTTTTAAGCCAATAATTTTGATTTGGTTAGCATTATCCATCAAATATTTGCAAAATTGCAATGAATAAATAGAGATAAAAGCGCGTATTTTAATCGATAATTGGTCTTTGTATAGCAGCATAAGACACGACTATGAATACGATATTCCATCCCTCATCGCGCAAAAATCCTTTGTTTATAATGTCGCCACTAACCAAAGGCTACATAGCGATGAGCGTCGTTTTATTGATTTGGTCAGGATTTGCGTTGACTGTACGAGCGGTTAGTACATCGTCGCTAAGTATTGCGGATGTCATGCTCATTCGCTTCAGTGTACCGCTGGTCTTATTGACTCCTTGGGTACTCTCTAGTTGGCATGAAGTCAAAAATATAAGACTGCCAGATATCATGTTCGTTTTACTTGGTGGCGTGCCTTTTCTTTTATTAGCCGCTTTTGGTGCAAGTACGGTACCAGCAGCTTATGTTGGTACTATTTTGACAGGTACGCCAGTCTTCTTTGCCGCAATATTGTCTTTTATTTTTTATCGTCAGCGAATATCATTGAGGAAATTTGCCGCATTAATCCTTATTCTCTTTGGTATCGCTACTATGATTGGCGGGCGTGCACAGTCAATACCTAATAGTCTTCTGTACGGTGTGGCGTTATTGTTGATGGCAAGCCTGATTTGGGCGGGTTATACCTTAGGGTTAAAAAGCACCAAGTTGAGTCCAATAGCTATCGCTATCGTACTTTCTTATACCTCGTTCTTTCTGACATTAGTGATGGTTCTGTCTGGTATCGTAGAGACCAATATAGGTTCTGTATCTTTTGATGAAGCGCTTCCGTTTATCCTAGTACAAGGACTTGGTGTAGGGGTGGTATCAACCATTGCGTTTTCTTATGCAGTCAAACAGCTGGGCTCCATTCGTACTTTATTACTTGGCTCTTTGTCCCCAGGATTAACCGCTATACTGGCTACGCTGATACTCAATGAGTCTTTATCAGTCATTATGATATGCGGCATCGTACTCAGTACCATTGGTGTCATCTTGTCCAATCGAGCGAAATAAACTAATTAAGGAAGTATCATGATGTTAGATAATATGCCTGTTATCAATGGTGATCCACTATGGGCATTATTAGGTAGGTTTCGCGCTGACCAGCGTAAACATAAAATAGATCTATTGGTTGGTGTCTATCGAGACGAGCATGGCAATACACCTCTGATGAAAACCGTGCAAGACGCAGAAATGCATCTTGCTCATGAAGCTCATTCGAAGGCTTATGGTATGTTATCGGGTAACGCTAGTTTTAACCAGCAAATGGCAAAGTTTGTACTGGGCGACAGTCCAAGTCTAAAAGACCAGTGCACGATTCAGACGGTTGGGGCATCAGGGGCGCTACGACTCATTGCTGATTTAATCGCTATACTCTCCCCAGATTCAACCGTTTGGATCAGTAACCCTGGCTATATCAATCATCGTCCGCTGATGGAAGGTGCTGGGTTAACGGTTAATACGTATCCTTGGCAAAATAAATATGGCCAGTTAGACATTGATGCGTGTTTTGCCGCGCTAGAAAAAGCAAAAGAAGGAGACGTGCTGTTATTACATGCGTGCTGCCATAATCCTACCGGTATAGATCCTTCTTTAGAGCAGTGGCAACTGTTTTCTGATAAATGTAAACAGAAAAATATTGTCCCGTTTATTGATATGGCGTATCAAGGTTTTGGAGATGATCCTGATACCGATGCTGCAGGTCTTCGTCTAATCATTGAAGACGCTGATTTTGCATTTATCGCCGCTAGCTGTTCAAAAAATATGGGTCTATACAATGAGCGGACGGGTATTGCCACGGTGGTAACGACGAACCATGAGCGTCACGCAGATATACAGACACTTTTAGAAACCATCACACGCGCCAACTACTCTATGCCGCCCAATCACGGTGCTGCAGTTGCTTCTTATTTACTAGACAAACCAGACGATTGGCTAGTAGAGCTGGCAAGCTACCGCGATAGGGTAGATACTATTCGCCAAGCATTAGGCACAGTATTAAAAGATAGAGGTGCACCTGCAGAGTTTTCGGACATCTCGCAACAAAAAGGCATGTTTTCTCTATTGCCGCTAACAGAAAATCAAATGCTGTTATTGCAAGATGAGTTCGCTATCTACGGTATGCCAAATGGTAGAATCAATATTGCCGGTTTGAAAATGATGGAAATCCCTCAACTGGCTGACGCTATCATGTCGATTATTTCACGTTAGATAATAATTTTTATCGTTCAGTGCAATGGTTTTATGCATTAATCGCCACAGCAAAAAGGACACGACTATTTATACTTTATATTGGGATAAGGGTGGCGCCAATATGGCTAGCCATGCTGTCTTTGAAGAGTTAGGCGCGTCTTATGAAATGATAGAAATAGACCTGTCTAAAAACATGCAAAAATCAGCTGAATATCTTGCCATTAATCCAAATGGCAAGGTACCTACGTTGGTGCATCAGGGGCAGGTTATTTATGAGTCTGCTGCAATTTTAATGTATGTGTTAGATCAACATCCAGAGTCTGGGCTAGCACCTGACACAGGATGCCCTAGGCGCGGTGTCTATTACCGGTATTTGTTTTGGATGTCTTCTACACTACAAGAAGCCGCTAATCACTGGGCACATCCCGAGCAGTACATCAACGGCGAGCACAATTTGCAACAAGTGAAAGATAAAGCGAATGATGTGCTAACCCACTGCTGGGGTATTGTTGAAAAGGGATTAGCAAATAATGGTCCATGGTTGTTGGGCGATAAATTAAGTGGGGCTGATTTTCATTTATTTATGATTGCTCATTGGAGTCAGCGATATGCGAGTCGAGCACAGGATTGGACACACCTAAATGCACACTATCAAGCCATGCTAAACCGCGCCTCGATAAAGGAAATGATGGCACAAGAAGGATTGTTGTGATCTGTTCATATGTTCAACTAAAGGATATCTGATGATTGGGCTAGAAGCACTGAATGCAATGCTTCTAGTGACTGTAGTAAATGTATTTTTATATCAAGCTACTGGCTTGATTCATCTCGTCTAAACGTCCACGTCTTATTATCGGACGCTTCTTCACAGTAATAATATTCTGCCAAATTAAACTGCTTTAGCTGCTCAGTATTGGTCAGCTTATTATCAGCAGCATATTTGACCATTAGTCCACGGGCTTTTTTGGCATAAAAGGTAATCACTTTATATTGACCATTTTCTCACCTTTCTCGATGAAACGCGTTTCGCTAAAAGTATAATTTTGTCATAAAGTCTATTTGACTACTAAAAGCTCTTTATCGAAAGATAGCAGGGCTTTTTTTGCGTCTAACTTTAATAGTGAGTTTCTTTTAACATGTATTACTATATATGCTATTATTTGAATATATAATGGAATGACACTTTACTTAAAAGGAGTTTGGACACGTGTTGCGGGTCAGAATTCGCAAATTATCGTGTGCCATTTAATGTGATAACGATGAAAAAAATTAGGCTTGGAATATTTATAGAAGATGAAACATTGGCATGGCACAAATTTATGCCATTAAAATCTCTAGTAGATGAAGGTATAGTTGAGGTTTGTATTGCTATCCAACGAAGTGCAGAACACCAAGCTAATCCCTCTCATATATCCAAGATTATACCGTCTATCAATCAAAAGTTATTTTCTATTCTTTCTCACGCTAAAAAGACTACCAAGCGTTATTCTATTCATGATTTAGTCCCAAATGGCAAAATGCCTGTCGTTACATCAATACCAAGACAGGATAAATCCAATGATGAAATTGAAGACTCAGTGATTAAGAGACTGCAGGCAACAGATTTAGATTACCTACTGAGTATGGATTTTCGAGACTTAATAGGGAAAGCGCTAGGCGTTACGAAGCATGGCATTCTCTTACTTCATTATGGTGATGAAAGAATACAGCGAGGCGGGCCTGCGTTGTATTGGCAATTTGCTGAGCAATGGGAAAATAGTGTCGTGACGCTGCAATTATTGAATAAGGACCATGATGTACACAAAGTGGTAGGTAGAGGTTATGGCAGTTTGTTTTACTGGGACTATAATTTGACGGAGGATAAGTTAAAAGGGGTTGCAGCATCAATACTGTATTGGTACTTCCGTAAAAATAAAATTGGCGTCGAGAGTGGAGATTTTATTAATTTAATTAACGATCGCACACTTTATGAAACGCCTCCACAGTTAACGGCCATACGACATTTGCAGAATTTTCTAAAAAACTACATGATAAAAAGATTTTATAAAAGACTTTATCTAAACAACTGGAGTATTTTTATTGGTTCTACTGATCAGCCGATACAAACATACACGGAGATACTACCTGAAAAGGGATGTTTTTGGGCCGATCCTTTTTATATTGAACACGACTCAAGACGTTACATATTTTTTGAAAGCTTGAACTACAAAGAGAATATTGGTCGAATAGAGTGGATAGAGCTGAATGGAAGCCATCAAGTTATTGGTTCAGGACAAGCTGATTTGGGTATTAGCACGCACTTAAGCTTTCCCAATGTATTCGAGTATGAAGATGCTGTCTATATGATTCCAGAGGCTGCAAAAACCAATTGTATTAGCTTATTAAAAGCGACAGATTTTCCGTATAAGTGGGAAAAAGTTCATGAGTTAGTTTCAGACGTTCAGGCCGTGGATAGCGCCGTGATTGAGCATAATGGATTATGGTATCTTTTCACAACTCACGGTTCAATTTCAGCATTTACTATGGATTTAGAGCTGTATATTTATACCTCTGACAAGCTGCAAGTAGATAATTGGAGTATTCATCCCTCGGCGCCTCTAAAGATTGATGTGCGTGGATCGCGATTAGCAGGCGCATTATTCCAAAAAAACGGTCAGCTCTTTCGTACTGCTCAGGATGGCACTCTTAGATATGGGCGTAGGGTCGCTCTATATCTAGTAGAAGAGTTGACACCGACCTCTTATAAAGAAACCTTTGTACGTTATATTGAGCCGAATTGGGAGACTGACATTGATCGTCTCCATACCTATAATGTTTATAATGAAACAGTAGTACTGGATGTTTCAAGGGATAAGTTGCGTTTTAGAGTATAGGACCTAAAATTTTTAGTGGTTGGAGAATAAGAAACCCATCATAAGTTTCGGCTTATGATGGGTTTTTTATAATTTTGACTCGTATTATATCAAGCTACTGATCCGCCGCATCTCTTCTAAACGTCCAAGTCTTATCATCAGACGCGTCTTCACAGTAATAATATCCTGCCAAGTCAAACTGCTTTAGCTGCTCAGCATTGGTCAGCTTGTTATCTGCTGCATATTTCACCATTAGTCCACGTGCTTTTTTGGCATAAAAGCCAATCACTTTATATTGACCATTTTTCTCGTCTTCAAATCGTGGCGTAATGATATCTGCCTTCAGTGCTTTTTTCTTTACCGCCTTAAAGTATTCATTGGAAGCTAAATTAACCAATGTTTTGTCATCGCTGTCAGCCATACGCGCATTGATAACGTTAGTCACTTCCTCACCCCAAAATTCATAAAGATTGTCACCGCGCTCATTTTTTAGCTTGGTGCCCATCTCTAAACGATATGGCTGGATCAGATCTAGTGGCTTTAGTACTCCATACAATCCAGACAAAATGCCTAAATGCTCATTGACATAAGTAGCGGTATCTTTGTCCATATGATACATATCAAGTCCAGTATAGACATCACCATCGAATAAATAGCCTGCAGGCTTGGCGGCATTATCAGAGGCATCATTGGTAAATGGTTGCTCTTCACTCCAATGCCATTGTTGATTGCGCGTGGCGTTAAGCTGAGCCAAATCGTCAGATATACTCATCAATTCTTGGAGGTCAACAGGCTCTTTTGACTTCAGTACTTTCATCAGTTCTTGTGAGCGTTCGATTAGTTCGGGCTGACTATAATAGTTGCCTAAACTTAATGGTATAGCATCTGTTTCGTTCAGGGATTTTGCAGGGGAGAGCAAAAAATACATGGTTATTCCTTATTATAATGAATCGATGACGAGTTTTTTTAAGTGTCAAGTATTCTTATTATACGGTATGCATGGGTGGAACTTGACTTCACCTTGCTTATTTTATGTTTATTGACGTTATTTGTTTAATAAAAGAACGGATTTAACATTAGGGAATAAATGGAGTCAGGCCTGTACCTATAAGGGCTAAGCGTGTTTCAGAAAAATAAAAGGCTTTAATATACCAACAAAAAGTATGCCAATGGTGTAAATACCTAAATTTTTATTTTACTTGTGGGTCATCATTAGACAATGAAACTTGACGAACGATATCTCTATAATAAAAAGGCATGATGGTAAAGTAGCTATCATTTATTAAATTGATAACCTTTGGTCGCTGTAATGGATTAATCATGATCAATGGGTTTTGTCCCCTGTGCTTTTTAGATGTGCGTTGAGGGTATTAAAGGTAGTCGTGAGACGTAAATATAGTCATTGGACGTAAGTAAGGAGACGGTATGAAAATCGGTGTAATCAGTGCAAATATCACGAGCGAGAGCCGTGTAGCCATAACCCCAGACGCAGTCAAAAAATTGCGTAAACTTGGGTTTGAAGTCGTCGTTCAGTCAGGTGCAGGCCAAGCAGCATACTATGCTGATGAGTTGTATCAGGCTGCCGGTGCCGACATTGCCAGTAGTCGTACCGAGGTGATTACCCAGTCTAAGATTATTACCACCGTCAATGACCTACCAGCGGAAGCTACTGAAAGCTTATCGTATGGTCAGATCGTCATTGGCATGCTCGACCCGTATCGCAACACTCAGCTTGATACTTATGCAGCCAAAGGCGCGACAGTCTTTGCGATGGAGTTATTGCCTCGTACACTGTCACGCGCACAGAATATGGACGTATTGTCGTCACAAGCCAACCTTGCTGGTTATAAAGCAGTATTGCTCGCGGCCAATGAGTATTCACGTCCTTTCCCGATGTTTATGACGTCGGCGGGTACGGTTAAGCCAGCCAAAGTCGTTATCTTAGGTGTTGGTGTTGCAGGTTTACAAGCAATTGCGACAGCCAAGCGTTTGGGTGCAGTGGTAGAAGCCAGTGACTTACGTCCGACCGCTCGTGAGCAAGTAGAATCACTCGGTGGTAAATGGCTTGATGTGCCGATGAGCGCAGAGGAGGCTGAAACAGCTAAGTCTACCGGTGGTTATGCATGGACGCCATCAGAGCAATATGTCAAAGATCAAGCGGCTGTCGTGGACAAAGCGCTCAGCAACGCTGACATCGTTATTACTACGGCGCAGATTCCTGGCCGTAACGCACCGCGTCTGGTACATGGTGCAACGCTTGCCAAAATGAAGGCAGGTTCCATACTGATCGATATGGCTGCTGGTACCGGTGGTAACGTCGAAGGCAGCGTGCCTAACGAAACCATCACCACAGACAACGGCGTACGTATCGTTGGTGCCGCCAATATCCCTTCACAGCTAGCCGCACAGTCTTCAGATTTGTATGCCAATAACCTTGTTAACTTTATTACGACATTGATTGCACCTGCTGGCGATGACGCATCAGCTAGCTTGGCACTTAACTTAGACATGGAAGACGAAATTCAGGGCGCACTGGCAGTGACACATGACAGTCAGGTACGACTAGCCAAACGCTAGTTTGAACAGTCTATTACCACATGTTTTGTCACTACACATTTGCCAGTAATGAATAAATTTTTAGGAGGATTAGATGATTGCCACTATTTTAGCTGCAGCGCCAGCCGGTGCGGCCATGAGTAGCACACCATTTGTAGCGATTTTCACTGTATTTGTGCTCGCTATTTTTGTCGGATATTACGTGGTTTGGGGCGTTACGCCTGCATTACATACACCATTGATGGCGGTAACCAACGCTTTATCAAGTATCGTCATCGTGGGTGCGATGCTACAGACCGTCACGATTGATGGTTCAATGTTTACACCGACCAGTTTGCTTGGTGCCTTCGCGGTATTTTTAGCCAGTATCAATATTTTCGGTGGCTTTGCCGTGACCGAGCGTATGCTTGCGATGTTTAAACCGAAAGTGAAAAAAGCGCCAGTCGCAACCACTGATGCCGGAGGTGATGCATGAACGACTTCTCAGCAATGATTGCGGCAAATGCAGATTGGTTCTATCTAGTCGGCGCTATTCTCTTTGTTTTAACCTTACGTGGTTTGTCTAGTCCAAAGACCGCGATTCGCGGTAACCGTTTTGGTATGGCAGCGATGGCGATTGCCGTTGTAACAACCTTCTTTTTAGCAGAAGGCCCTGTGCTTTGGTTGATTATCGGGGCGATGGTATTGGGTGCCCTCGTTGGTATGTGGAAAGCGAAAACAGTCGCAATGACCCAGATGCCAGAAACGGTTGCTTTGATGCATTCATTCGTCGGTTTAGCAGCGGTTGCAATTGCACTTGCAACGGTATTACACACTGAACAGCAGCATGGTGCTGTTGCTCGTATCGAGCTATTTATCGGTTGCTTCATCGGTGCGATTACCTTTTCAGCCTCGGTCTTTGCCTTTGGTAAATTGGCAGCGAAAAGCTGGGCGAAAACATTGGTTGGCGGCTGGGTAAAACCGGTTCAAGCGCTACTATTCATTGCGATGATTGGGTTTGGTGGGGTGTATTTCGTCACTGATTCATTACCAGCATTTTATGCGATGGCAGTGATTGCGGTTATCTTTGGTTGGATGTGGATTGCGCCAATTGGCGGCGGTGATATGCCAGTAGTTGTATCGCTATTGAACTCATTCTCAGGTTGGGCAGCAGCAGGTATTGGTTTTACGCTTGGCAACTCGATGCTGATTATCGCAGGTTCTCTAGTTGGTTCATCAGGTGCGATTTTGTCTTACATCATGTGTAAAGCCATGAACCGCTCACTACTTAATGTCTTGTTTGGTGGCATGGGTACGTCAGCTGTAGCAGCAGGCGGCGATGATGGAGCACCGAAGAACTACAAAGCGGGCTCAGCAGAGGATGCAGGATTTCTCATGTCTAATGCTAGTAGCGTGGTCATCGTGCCAGGTTACGGTATGGCACAAGGCCGTGCACAGAATGCGGTGAAAGAGCTATATGAACTATTAAAAGAAGAAGGTGTTAACGTTCGCTTTGCTATTCACCCGGTTGCGGGTCGTATGCCAGGCCATATGAACGTCCTATTGGCTGAAGCTGATGTCCCTTATGATGACATTTTAGAAATGGACGAGATTAACTCAGACTTTGCGAGTACAGATGTGGTCTTGGTTATCGGTGCAAACGACGTTGTGAATCCATCTGCGAAAGATGATCCTACTTCTCCAATCTTCGGTATGCCGATTCTAGAAGTCAGCAAAGCGCAGACGGTCATGGTCATCAAGCGTTCAATGAGTACCGGTTATGCAGGTCTGGATAATAGCTTGTTCTACATGGATAAAACCATGATGATCTTTGGCGATGCTAAGAAAATGGTAGAAGAGATGGTACGTACTATCAATGGCGGCGGTCATTAATCTCTAAGCTATGTTTTTAACCATTATTATTTGCAGATAATTTTTTAGATAAAGAAAGTCACTGAGGTGGCTTTTTTTGCGTTAAAGTGGGCGACATTTATGAGCCGACTATAGACTGAGATTATTTCCAATTACGGTCAGTTTTTAATGATAACAATATTAACTGTGCTTTATATACTCACTATACGATTTGCGCTTGATTAATCTTTTAGCCCATGTGAACTGCTTCAACGATAGACAATCACCAATTATAAATACGATGAAATAAGAGAAAGATTTATGAACATGTTACTGCGTTTTTTTATTATGATTAGCTTACTGAAGCAACAGCTCAAGCATCAATCGACGAGCGAAACTATCAGTCTAGAGACATTGACTGCACCGACCGTCCGCCATTATCGAATTTTGCCACATGATATGGGGTTTCGCGATCACTTACCCAATTATCGTTATTTATCATTTATTGAGCTCAACGTCACACGCTGGGTAAAGGCGTGCTGTCACGAAAAAGGCATTAAGTCACTGAATTGGGTGATTGCCATGCAAGAGATGATTTATCTTAAGCAAATTAAATTTTTGGATAAAATGACGCTTAGCAGTGTAGTCGCAGGATGGGATCATAAATATGTGTATTTTGAGCATCGTTTTTTTGTCAAAAACCAGCTGATGGGCGTTGGTATGACCAAGTTTGTTTTTACAGATAGTAAAGGTATGCGCACACCAGAAGTATTAGATATGATGGGCGAGCAATTAACAGACACCATTAACACATGGAATGAGCATCAAGTCGCGGTAAAATCGACTAAGTCAGCCTAAGCTACATCGCAAAACAGGATTGGAACCCAGTATTGGAAAACAACATCATAAAATAACTTGGCTATAATCATTTGCTGAATTTTGGTAGGATAGAGCCCATCAAGTCGTCAGTATTAGGACGATGGCATCGTTTTTAAAATGATGATTCTCAAAACGACTAAAAATAAGGTACCGTTATGACACCACAAAAATTAAAATGGACAGACAGCTTAGATATCGCGATTGAGCTTTATGAAAAATTCCCAGAAACAGATCCACAGTATATTCGCTTTACTGATTTGCATCGCTGGGTAACTGAGCTTGAAGGCTTTGATGATGATCCACAAAAATCAAATGAAGGCATCTTAGAAGCCATTCAAATGAACTGGATTGATGAAGCAGATTAATCGATTCGATCTGCCAGCATTGCCATAAATAGAAAACTAAATAAACAGATAAAAAAGGCCGCATCATGACCTCACAAATTAAAGAGCTACCAGAAGCGATAGCTTGTCGCGGTATCAGCGTTCGTACCACTAACAACGCTGAGATAAGCCATGACACTGCCAAACTTGGTAGATTATGGCAGAAATTTTATCAAAATCACGCGGGTGAACTTCCTGAAGGTGAAGACATTTATGGTGTCTATCACAACTACGAAAGCGATGATCTGGCAGGGGCGTTTGACGTTGTGGCCAGTTGGAAAGTAGCCAGCGAGCAAGATGCACAATCAGAAAGCGACAGTGTGGCCAATGCTAGTAATGTAGTGACGGTTGATATTCCTGCAGGAAAGTACCTGGTATTTTCTGAAGAAGGTTATATGCCTAACACTGTGATGAATGCATGGGAAAGTGCTTGGGAGTATTTCAATGCGCCCGATTGCGAGCATACCCGAACGTTTAATGTAGACTTTGAGCATTATATCGGTGGTAACTTAGAATACGGTCAAGTTGATGTCTATATTGGTATTGAATAAAGCTATTAATTGACTTAAGTAACTTAAGCTGATCAAGCCATTTTTGATAAAATAATGACAAAAAAAGCGCTAACCTAAATCAGGTAGCGCTTTTTTCTTTGAGCGGATGTCATCAATTAGACAGTCGCAATTAATACTACATTCAATCTAGCAACAAATTTTCCAAAATGCCTTCGTAAATCTGGGCAAGCTTTCCTAGATCATCGACTTCTACTTTTTCATCTACTTGATGAATCGTTGCATTACGCACACCCAGTTCGACCACTTGGGCACCAGTTGGTGCGATGAAGCGTCCATCGGAAGTACCACCAGAAGTTGATAATGTGGTATCGACATCGGTTACTTTTTTGATGGCGTTCTGACATGCCGAAACCAGTTTTCCTTCAGGGGTTAAGAACGGCTGACCAGATAATTTCCAATGAATATCGTAGCTCGCTTTACTGTTGGCAAAGTATTTATCAAAGATAGCATGCGTCTTTGCCTTTAGCTCATCTTCAGTCGTTTCAGTTGAGAAACGGAAGTTAAAGACCACGTTTAGCGTTTCAGGAATGACATTGGTTGCGCCTGTACCGCCATTGATATTTGATATTTGCAATGAGGTGGCCGGGAAATAGTCATTGCCATTGTCCCATGCGGTAGACGTCAGTTCAGCAAGGGCAGACATCGCCGCATGAATCGGATTAGATGCCAGATGTGGATAGGCGACATGGCCTTGTTTGCCTGTAACGGTAAGCTCTGCACCTAGCGAGCCACGACGACCGTTTTTGATGATATCGCCTAACGTATCAGTGCTCGAAGGCTCGCCAACGAGACAGTAAGTGATTTTTTCTTGACGCTCTTCTAGGGTCTCGATTACTTTAACCGTACCATTAATTGACGGGCCTTCTTCATCTGAAGTAATTAAAAAAGCAATAGAGCCATTGTGCTCAGGATGATTGGCGACGAAACGTTCAGCTGCAACAGTAAAAGCTGCAATACCAGTTTTCATATCGGCAGCACCGCGTGCCCATAAGTACCCATCAGCGATGGTCGGGGTAAATGGTGGGTAGGTCCAGTTTTTTTCGTCACCTGTTGGTACGACATCAGTATGCCCAGCAAAGCAAATCACTGGATCGGTAGTACCACGTCGTGCCCACAAGTTTTTGACTTCGGCATGTTCACCGCTTTGTTTTCTATCACCAAAATACATAAACTCGCAATCAAAACCTGCCTGCTCTAACCGTGCTGATAACATATCTTGGCAACCATCGTCATCGGGTGTCACTGAAGGGCGCTCTAACAGTGCAATACTTAAGTCTAAGGTTGCTTGCTGATGAGTCGTGTTTTGAGATGCGCTTGATTGGTTATGAGAGTCAGACATGGATAAGCCTTTTGTAGAATAAATTGAAATGGTAAATATAAATAAAGATTAGAGGATAAATGCTAAACGGCTACTTCGACAAAGGGTACAAGACCGTCACGGCGCATCCAAGTAGCGATAGAGTAGCGTTGGCGATGCGCAGTTTGTACTTGATGACGTAAATCACTATCAAAAATAATCAGTCTATTGGCAACGGGCATCACTTCATGATGCGTGCCATGCTTATCAACGACTTCTAGCGCACCGCCGTCGGTTGCTTCCCAATTATCATTGAGATAAAACACTGCCGAGATAACACGTTCATCACGTCCAGCAGGGTTGTCACTGTGCCACTGATAGCCAAAACCAGTCGGATAGCACGCATAATGCGCTTCACTATGGCGAATACCAGCGAATAAACTACGATTAAATAGCGAGGCCAAAGCATTGATGCTTTGTAGATAGTAATAGCCTGCAAAAAAGTCTTCAGTAATCCAGCGTATTCTATCGCCGCGAATATCACTGATGCGAACACCCGCGGTCAGCTCTGCATCACGATAGTCAATAAAACCGCTTTCTGCTTGTAGTGCTAATAAGGCAGTACTATTGAATACATCATCAATAATGAGCCAGCCATCAGTGACAAAGGTATCGAGCTGGTTATCCGTCAGCTTATCTTCCCAGTCCACCGCAAAGTCAGACATCTGCAATACGTGCTGAGTAGGAATTTCTTGGCTATCATTATGAGTATCTGGCAGCAGTAATGGTGGATTATCCTGACCTATCGGATGATCAACGACCAACGCTGTCTTGTTAAGGTTGCTAATAATCTGCGTCATTTCATCTCATTATTATCAATCAGCTGTCAATATACCGTCATTCAATACGTTTTTATTGAAAGCACTTACTAAAACCACATTATCTTTTACTCTGCCTATGCTACCATAGATGCAATTTTTCTTATTTAAACTTTTGAGATTATGAACTATAAACACGCCTACCACGCTGGTAACTTTGCTGATGTGGTTAAACACATTTTATTGGTACAACTGCTTAATCAACTGGGGCAGAAAAACAAACCTTTTTATGTGCTTGACGCTTATGGCGGTCGTGGACTGTATTCACTAAGCAGTGAAGAAGCGCGCAAAACAGGTGAAGCCAAAGGCGGTATTCAAGCTTTTCTAAAAGCAGATACCGAAAAAGCCCCAGCTGCTGTCAAAGATTATATGGAAGGCATTAAGCAGGCCAAATTCACTTACGACAATAAAGTCTACCCTGGTTCGCCATGGTGGGTAGCCCATCACGTCGAAAAAACCGCAGCTAAAAAGCCTGATGCTGGCGTGCGTGCTGAGGCTTTTGAAGCCAAAGCGACTGAATACGATGCGTTGAACTATCAGCTACATAAGTTGCCAATTGGTATTCAGCATCGTGATGCTTTTGAAGGTATCACTGCTGTTATTCCGCCAAAAGAAAAGCGCGGTTTGATTTTCCTTGATCCTCCTTATGAGCAAGAGCACAAAGATTTTACGCGCCTGATCGATTTATTAGTCGCGGCTTATAACAAATGGCCACAGGGTACTTATGCGCTTTGGTTCCCAATCAAAAATATCGAAGCCGTAGAGCTCTTCTATAAAAAGCTCAAACGTACTGAAATGAGACGTCAGCTGGTTTGTGAGCTAAACATTTATCCTAATGATGTTGCAGTTGGTCTGAACGGTACAGGTCTATTGGTTATCAATCCGCCATGGCAGTTTGATAACCATGCACGTGAGATACTACGTTTCCTACAGCCAGTACTAAAAGTAGAAGACGCGCCAAACTTGACGCCTGATAGTGCGACCAATGTGCGCTGGCTCGTCGGCGAATAGCAATAACGGCCAATAAGGATATTAAGATGACGATTCAGCCACCTATCGGCCAACCGAATAGTGCACCTTTGAACAATTCATCGCTAAACGACGGCTCGCTGCAAGATAATGCAGCGACACAGCCACCGTTTATCGATGAGCACGAGTTTAATATCCGCCTAGCGGATAACGATAGCTATGATGGTTTGACATTTGAGGTGATTGAAGCTGAAGTAGCCGAAGGTAAGCGAGTGGTTAGTCGCGGTGTCTATTTGGCGCCCAATCTGATCACTACCTTATCGCTACTGTCAGGCTTTTACTCGATTTTAGCGAGTACCCAAGGCGAGTTCTATAAGGCAGCTTTGGCTATCTTTTTATCCGCTATTCTTGATGGCGCAGATGGACGTGTCGCACGTATGCTCAATGCGCAAAGTCCATTTGGTGAGCAATATGACTCTTTAGCAGATATGCTAGCGTTTGGCGTTGCCCCTGCTATTCTGATTTATAGCTTTGCTTTAGAGCCTTTAGGTCGTATCGGCATTGGCTGTGCGTTTGTCTTTACTGCTTGTGCTGCTTTTCGCCTTGCACGCTTTAATGTTCAGGTCGGTATTGTTGATAAAAAATACTTTGTTGGTTTAGCCAGTCCGCTTGCTGCCATATTGGTGACATCTGCCGTGATGGTTGCAGTCGATCATAACGAGTGGATTGGTCAATACGATACAGCTGTCATGCTATTGTTTGCAGCTTGGGTAGTGACCTGTGGTCTACTGATGGTCAGCAATGTCAAATACTATAGCTTTAAAGAATTTGACAAAAAGAAAGTACCTTTTGTAGTGCTTATCATTGGAGTACTAGTCATGAGCATTGTGCTCTATGATATTCCTGTTGGTATCTTAGCTATCGGTATTATTTATGCACTATCAGGTATCGTGACTACGAT
This sequence comes from Psychrobacter sp. 28M-43, assembly GCF_014770435.1. Taxonomy (NCBI): domain Bacteria; kingdom Pseudomonadati; phylum Pseudomonadota; class Gammaproteobacteria; order Moraxellales; family Moraxellaceae; genus Psychrobacter; species Psychrobacter noctis. Next base: position 718,524 of record NZ_CP061739.1, read on the forward strand.
TAAAACGAAAGTGAAAAGCTAGACACTGTATTCAGGTTCTACATAAAGGAACTTACCGTCAGGTAAGTTCCTTTTTTTTGTATGCTCTATATATTTCTAGAGTACGTCAGCCACTGTAAACAAGATCAATCTACAAATATAAAAAACAGTATTTAAAGTTTGATAGCGATAACAATAGGTTAGGTAAATAGAGTATCGCTGATAGAAAATAACTGAGATTATTTATAGAGTTTCCTTGTTTTCCATTTAAAATTCCGTATAATGCCACCCAGTCGAAAGGGAAGTGGGATACTGATTTGAACGATATAAATTGTTTGAATTAAATAGAAAATACTTCTTGACTAAATAAATATAGCGTCTATAATACGCACCTCATCAAGACGAGCTGGAAGTAGCTAGTGTGTAGATTACACATTAATAACCCAGTTAACTTGTTGAAACAAATTAAAAAAAGAAGTTGACAGACTATTAAAACATGATATGATGGTCAGCTCGCTAAATAGGATAAGCCACATTGGCTGACTTGTTTAGTTTGAAATACTAGCACTGGACGACAGTGTCAGACATTATTTAAAAGCATAACTAAAGAACAACTTGTGTGGATTTTTGCTGATTCAGAATGCTAAAAAATAAAGTTGACTATCTTTTCTTTTCGGGAAGATTATTAACTATAAAAATTATCATTTAAGACAGCAGAAAAACTCAAAGTTAATTCATTACGAACATAATTTTTAGCGATTTTGCCAGATTAAATGAGCCAAGTTTAGAAGCTTCTTTAAAGAGCTTCATAGCAAGATTAAACTGAAGAGTTTGATCATGGCTCAGATTGAACGCTGGCGGCAGGCTTAACACATGCAAGTCGAGCGGAAACGATGGTAGCTTGCTACCAGGCGTCGAGCGGCGGACGGGTGAGTAATACTTAGGAATCTACCTAGTAGTGGGGGATAGCACGGGGAAACTCGTATTAATACCGCATACGACCTACGGGAGAAAGGGGGCAGTTTACTGCTCTCGCTATTAGATGAGCCTAAGTCGGATTAGCTAGATGGTGGGGTAAAGGCCTACCATGGCGACGATCTGTAGCTGGTCTGAGAGGATGATCAGCCACACCGGGACTGAGACACGGCCCGGACTCCTACGGGAGGCAGCAGTGGGGAATATTGGACAATGGGGGAAACCCTGATCCAGCCATGCCGCGTGTGTGAAGAAGGCCTTTTGGTTGTAAAGCACTTTAAGCAGTGAAGAAGACTCTTCGGTTAATACCCGGAGACGATGACATTAGCTGCAGAATAAGCACCGGCTAACTCTGTGCCAGCAGCCGCGGTAATACAGAGGGTGCAAGCGTTAATCGGAATTACTGGGCGTAAAGCGAGCGTAGGTGGCTTGATAAGTCAGATGTGAAATCCCCGGGCTTAACCTGGGAACTGCATCTGAAACTGTTAGGCTAGAGTAGGTGAGAGGGAAGTAGAATTTCAGGTGTAGCGGTGAAATGCGTAGAGATCTGAAGGAATACCGATGGCGAAGGCAGCTTCCTGGCATCATACTGACACTGAGGCTCGAAAGCGTGGGTAGCAAACAGGATTAGATACCCTGGTAGTCCACGCCGTAAACGATGTCTACTAGTCGTTGGGTCCCTTGAGGACTTAGTGACGCAGCTAACGCAATAAGTAGACCGCCTGGGGAGTACGGCCGCAAGGTTAAAACTCAAATGAATTGACGGGGGCCCGCACAAGCGGTGGAGCATGTGGTTTAATTCGATGCAACGCGAAGAACCTTACCTGGTCTTGACATATCTAGAATCCTGCAGAGATGCGGGAGTGCCTTCGGGAATTAGAATACAGGTGCTGCATGGCTGTCGTCAGCTCGTGTCGTGAGATGTTGGGTTAAGTCCCGCAACGAGCGCAACCCTTGTCCTTAGTTACCAGCGGGTTAAGCCGGGAACTCTAAGGATACTGCCAGTGACAAACTGGAGGAAGGCGGGGACGACGTCAAGTCATCATGGCCCTTACGACCAGGGCTACACACGTGCTACAATGGTAGGTACAGAGGGCAGCTACACAGCGATGTGATGCGAATCTCAAAAAGCCTATCGTAGTCCAGATTGGAGTCTGCAACTCGACTCCATGAAGTAGGAATCGCTAGTAATCGCGGATCAGAATGCCGCGGTGAATACGTTCCCGGGCCTTGTACACACCGCCCGTCACACCATGGGAGTTGATTGCACCAGAAGTGGATAGCTTAACCTTCGGGGAGGCGTTCACCACGGTGTGGTTGATGACTGGGGTGAAGTCGTAACAAGGTAGCCGTAGGGGAACCTGCGGCTGGATCACCTCCTTATAGACGCATTCGGTCAGCAAGAATTCACAACAAGTTGTTCTTTAGTTTAAGCTTACGTTTTTAACAAACGTATTAGGGTCTGTAGCTCAGCTGGTTAGAGCACCGTGTTGATAACGCGGGGGTCGGTGGTTCAAGTCCACCTAGACCCACCATTTTACAATGGGGCCATAGCTCAGTTGGTAGAGCGCCTGCCTTGCACGCAGGAGGTCAACGGTTCGACTCCGTTTGGCTCCACCACTACTAAGACGGTTAAGTAAGCTTTAGATGCCAATAAATAAATAGGTATTAAATAGAAATAAGTGATTGTTAATGATTACTTCTTTCTGTTTTATACAGAATCTGTGACTCGACGAGAGCATAGAGACTATTTAAAAACATAGATATGAGTCTGGGTTAAGAAGAGCGTGTTCACGCGCACTTCTTAACCTTAATAACTCACCTCTTAACGACATCAGTTGTTATCCCAGGGGTGAGTTATTAAAAAAAGTAAAGAGAACTGAATCAAGCGTATAAACATAGGTGATATCGTTATCATAATTAGATTGTATGACACTTAGAAGTCGAAAGACTACTTGGGGTTGTATGGTCAAGTAATGAAGCGCACATGGTGGATGCCTTGGCAGTCAGAGGCGATGAAAGACGTGACAGCCTGCGATAAGCTTCGGGGAGGCGGCAATATCCTGTGATCCGGAGATATCTGAATGGGGAAACCCACTTACCATAAGGTAGGTATCCTAATTTATTAGGAAGCGAACGAGGGGAAGTGAAACATCTAAGTACCCTGAGGAAAAGAAATCAACCGAGATTCCCTTAGTAGTGGCGAGCGAACGGGGACCAGCCCTTGAGTTGATTTGAGAGTAGCGGAACGCTCTGGAAAGTGCGGCCATAGTGGGTGATAGCCCTGTACGCGAAACCTTAGAATCAATCAAATCGAGTAGGACGGGGCACGAGAAACCCTGTCTGAATATGGGGGGACCATCCTCCAAGGCTAAATACTCCTGACTGACCGATAGTGAACCAGTACCGTGAGGGAAAGGCGAAAAGAACCCCGGAGAGGGGAGTGAAATAGAACCTGAAACCGTATGCGTACAAGCAGTGGGAGCCCACTTTGTTGGGTGACTGCGTACCTTTTGTATAATGGGTCAGCGACTTATTTTCAGTGGCGAGCTTAACCGAATAGGGGAGGCGTAGCGAAAGCGAGTCTTAATAGGGCGTTTAGTCGCTGGGAATAGACCCGAAACCGGGCGATCTATCCATGAGCAGGTTGAAGGTTAGGTAACACTGACTGGAGGACCGAACCCACTTCCGTTGAAAAGGCAGGGGATGACTTGTGGATCGGAGTGAAAGGCTAATCAAGCTCGGAGATAGCTGGTTCTCCTCGAAAGCTATTTAGGTAGCGCCTCATGTATCACTCTGGGGGGTAGAGCACTGTTTCGGCTAGGGGGTCATCCCGACTTACCAAACCGATGCAAACTCCGAATACCCAGAAGTGCCGAGCATGGGAGACACACGGCGGGTGCTAACGTCCGTCGTGAAAAGGGAAACAACCCAGACCGTCAGCTAAGGTCCCAAAGTCCTGGTTAAGTGGTAAACGATGTGGGAAGGCTTAGACAGCTAGGAGGTTGGCTTAGAAGCAGCCACCCTTTAAAGAAAGCGTAATAGCTCACTAGTCGAGTCGGCCTGCGCGGAAGATGTAACGGGGCTCAAACCAGGCACCGAAGCTACGGGTATCACCTTTGGTGATGCGGTAGAGGAGCGTTCTGTAAGCCTGTGAAGGTGAGTTGAGAAGCTTGCTGGAGGTATCAGAAGTGCGAATGCTGACATGAGTAACGACAATGCGAGTGAAAAACTCGCACGCCGAAAGACCAAGGGTTCCTGCGCAACGTTAATCGACGCAGGGTGAGTCGGTCCCTAAGGCGAGGCTGAAAGGCGTAGTCGATGGGAAACGGGTTAATATTCCCGTACTTCTAGTTACTGCGATGGGGGGACGGAGAAGGCTAGGCCAGCTTGGCGTTGGTTGTCCAAGTTTAAGGTGGTAGGCTGACTGTTTAGGTAAATCCGGACAGTTAAGGCCGAGAGCTGATGACGATCCCTTCTTTTAGAAGGAGAAGTGGTTGATGCCATGCTTCCAGGAAAAGCCTCTAAGCTTCAGGTAACTAGGAACCGTACCCTAAACCGACACAGGTGGTCGGGTAGAGAATACCAAGGCGCTTGAGAGAACTCTGCTGAAGGAACTAGGCAAAATGGCACCGTAACTTCGGGAGAAGGTGCGCCGGTGAGGGTGAAGGGTTTACCCCGTAAGCTCATGCCGGTCGAAGATACCAGGCCGCTGCGACTGTTTATCAAAAACACAGGGCTATGCTAAATTGAAAGATGACGTATATGGCCTGACACCTGCCCGGTGCTGGAAGGTTAAGTGGAGGGTTTAGCTTCGGCGAAGATCTAAAATGAAGCCCCAGTAAACGGCGGCCGTAACTATAACGGTCCTAAGGTAGCGAAATTCCTTGTCGGGTAAGTTCCGACCTGCACGAATGGTGCAACGATCTGGACACTGTCTCAGCCATGAGCTCGGTGAAATTGTAGTATCGGTGAAGATGCCGATTACCCGCTGTGGGACGAAAAGACCCCGTGCACCTTTACTATAGCTTAGTATTGGTTTTGGATAAGTAATGTGTAGGATAGGTGGGAGACTTTGAAGCGGCGTCGCTAGGCGTTGTGGAGTCATTGTTGAAATACCACCCTTTGCTTGTCTAGAGTCTAACCTTCAATGAAGGGACAGTGCTTGGTGGGTAGTTTGACTGGGGTGGTCGCCTCCAAAAGAGTAACGGAGGCTTCTAAAGGTTCCCTCAGCACGCTTGGTAACCGTGCGTAGAGTGCAATGGCATAAGGGAGCTTGACTGAGAGACCTACAAGTCGATCAGGTACGAAAGTAGAGCATAGTGATCCGGTGGTTCCGTATGGAAGGGCCATCGCTCAAAGGATAAAAGGTACGCCGGGGATAACAGGCTGATCTCCCCCAAGAGCTCATATCGACGGGGGGGTTTGGCACCTCGATGTCGGCTCGTCACATCCTGGGGCTGGAGAAGGTCCCAAGGGTTGGGCTGTTCGCCCATTAAAGTGGCACGCGAGCTGGGTTCAGAACGTCGTGAGACAGTTCGGTCTCTATCTACAGTGGGCGTTAGAAATTTGAGTGGATCTGACTCTAGTACGAGAGGACCGAGTTGGACTAACCTCTGGTGTATCTGTTGTTCCGCCAGGAGCATTGCAGAGTAGCTACGTTGGGAAGGGATAAGCGCTGAAAGCATATAAGCGCGAAACCCACCACAAGATGAGATTTCTTTAAAGAGCCGTTCAAGACTAGGACGTTGATAGGCAGGGTGTGGAAGCGCAGCGATGCGTGTAGCTAACCTGTACTAATTGCTCGTTTGGCTTGACCATACAACACCCAAGTGGTTTGTATACAAGTCTAATTAATCTATCTTGTATAGCTCAGGCTATAGAATAAAGAAAGAATATTTCGATATCACCTTTAACCTTGATTCAGTTAGGTTACAAGTTGATCGACAACAAGCTCAAACTTGATGTCAATAAAAACAATAACAGACTCATATCTAACCCCCTTTGCTGACGACAATAGCGCGATGGCCCCACCTGATCCCTTCCCGAACTCAGAAGTGAAACATCGTAGCGCCAATGGTAGTGTGGTTCGCCCATGTGAGAGTAGGTCATCGTCAGCTCTCTATTCTGAATATCCCCCGACTAGTTACCTAGCCGGGGGATTTTCTTTGCGTCTATATTTTATTCCCGGTTACCTAAGCAGAAAATCCTATTTAAAGGTGAGCAAGGAATAACGACTGTCTCCCAGACAGTCGTCAGCAGCGCAAGATGAAAGGCTATGCCTGTAGATAGCTCTTGCGCTGCCTAGCAAAGCAATGTTTTGCTTTAACGGCGCTCTTCTCGTTCGTCAGCTCTCTATTCTAAATAAAGCCCTCTTCGCTAACGCGAAGAGGGCTTTTCTTTATCTAACATTAAAAATTATTTTGCCAATACTATAACGTATATGCGAACCTTACTACTGACAGAATCACAGATGCTTTCATTGCGTATGTACTATTTTAAAGCGAAACCCGTGCCCTAAGACAAAAGAAATATCTATCATCAGGCAAGACTATGCTATTCAATCTAACCAAATGTATTAGATTTATACCTAGCCAGTAGAGTTTATAAGCGATAAACGACGCCAAAATATCCGCTTCTACCCTTTTAGTATGATAAAGGAGAGAGCCGTGAGGTATTAGCATTGATATTGGGATAAGTACCCTTTACTGCGAGTGATGCGGTATCTTAATTATTGAGCGGAGTGATGTTTTTATCTTAAGCAGGGTTCTGTTGATAGAGGTGGAGACTTTATATCTAGCATATGAATTTGATTAGTTATCTGTTCATAATACCTTGATTGATTGGCTTTATAAAAATCTTTATATTGAATAGAGGTCTATACCAAGGATGAATCTTGTAGTTTACTTAATCGTATACTATCTAACGAGCGTAAGCCGGTCGAAGGCTTAATTATTTTCTAACGAATCTATAATGGAAGAGCTATAGTGATAGTAAATCTATAGGCCATAGTAGTTTCTAAAATGAGCGTAAACCCATTCTAGAAACTACTTACTTACTGACTGCTAACTATTAACTGTCTGTTGTATTACTTAAAATTTATCTTGGAGTTCTTTATTCTTCTTTGAATTCTGGCACACCTTTTTCCCAGACATCCCAGTTGTCAACGATGTGATCGATAGTTTTTGATCCTACTAGCACGATATTTTCTACTGTTTCTGCAAAGCCACCAGCTGTTTCTCCTGGCGCTGGATCTAGATGTTGAAGCGTAGTCTCATTTGGATTACCTTGGTCAAAATTCACTGCACCACGTAAGCTCATTATGCGTTCAATACCTACTGTTCTGTTAAGTACTTGTGCTATTGCAGCGGCTTCCATTTCAGTGATAATGTAATCATCTGCATTATATAGTTCAGCTATATATTGCGCTTGTTTTGACAGTCCTGGACCATGAAAAAAGGTATCTCCTGTCATATGAGTGCCTACGGTTATAGCTGGGCTCCGTCGTGCTGCTGCATCAGGATATTTCATTCGATAGGCGCTGGCTTCTTTTGAATCTTTTAAAGCAACTGATTGGCTTAGATGTAAATTCCATTTTAGTAGTTCAGAGTTAAGTTGATAGCGGCGAATATCTTCATAGCCTTTGCGGGGAGTAAACGTAGGTGCACCTTTTTCACCTTCTTCAGCTTTCCAGCGGTGACCTAAGTCGTAATCTACGAGCCAAGATGCCCAGCTGACATCACCTATCGTGCCTTTACTCGGTGGTGTTCCTGCGACACCGCTTAGAACGAAGTAGCTTTTGCTAAAGTCAAATTTAGGAGAAAGTGTGATTGCTTGCATGGATGCTGAAGATCCTACTTTACCCATCCCTAATACCGAACCACAGACACCTTCGGAGTTACAATAAACTGGGCTATGAGCGCCTTCTACTTTTATAGGCTTACTATCTGTAAAATATTGATTATACCAATGCTGAAATTCGCCTGCTTTATCTCCACTATTTTCACCAATTTCAAACATCGCTGCGATAAATACCTTTACTTGGATTTTATCTTGATGAGTTTCAGCTTGTGCACTATTGCAAAACATGAATATCATGGTAAAAATAGATAAATGAAAAAAATGTTTTTTTATAAACATATGGAACGCCTATTCAAAGTATTTGAGTCTGGATTTATAATTTAATTAGCAATAACTAAAAAACTTGCTAAAACTAAATAAATGCTTATATATATTCAACATAGAATAGCATGATCTGTAGATAGGCTGGAGCATTCGGCCAGTGTAGAGGGTAGGTCAAAAGGTTTTGGTTGGAACAGAGTTTCCCTTTTTACTGATTTTATTTAACTATTTACGCCGTGCAGTTATATTTTTCGATAAAGCGTTTCGGGTATAGAATTATTTATGCATTACCAAATCTAAATGTTATTTGACTATATCTCAAACAGTAAAGTATTTGTCAGAAAGTAACGTATATATTGAAATGAGGCTATAACATTCTTTTTAATAACCGACACACTTTAAAAGAAAGTTTGCCAACCACCCAACACACTTAAATTAGTGTTAAGCTTAATGAAAAGGTGTTGTAAATGCTTGACAAAAAATTGACTATGACCTTGATTTTTCTTACGTTAGTATTTTTGGCTATCGGAATAAAAACTGTAGATAGCATTGGCTACGGAAGTATGCTTAACTCTTTGAGTATAGGCTTTGTAGTCAGTTCTATATTTTATTTTCTTGTAGTATATATGCCTGAATATAAACGCAGGAGTTTAGTTCGTAAACACCTTGAAGGCCAATACATACAGTTCAAAATGTCATGTATTAGTACATTTCTAATACTTAGTGACTCTCAAGAATATCCTAATAAAGAAGAACTTCTTAATCTATCTGAATTTCGTCGTTATTTTAAAATGAAAAATACACGGGGAGAAAGTCGCTGGGGTGCTGTAGCTAACTCTCTTGAGGAGAGTGACTACTATCTTAAAGAGATCATATACTATCTTCAAATCTTAAATGAAGAAATAAAATATACACGCAATGTTGTCAACGTGAATGATCCCGAAGTAGTTAACTTTCTTAATAATCTTTCACAGATCATTATGAGAATGGAGTTAACAGAAGGAGAATACGAGGATGTAAAGTCACTCTGTAAATTTCTTTGGTCAGTTTTTACAGGATGGGACTTGGCTAAAGGTTATAGCGAAACAGATATAATAAAAGATATTATAGAGCGTGCTAAATAAAAAACAAAAAATATTCAAAAAAGAGAACCCTATGACAACCTCAAAAGTAACCTACCAAGGCAATTTACGCACCCAAGCCATTCACCTACAGTCGAATAATCAAATCATCACTGATGCGCCGACAGACAATCATGGTAAGGGCGAAGCGTTTTCACCGACTGATTTACTAGCGACCAGTTTGGGTAGTTGTATCTTAACAATTATTGGTATCAAAGCCGAAGCGATGGACATCGATATCTCAGGTACGACCGCAGAAGTTACCAAAGTCATGGTGGCGAAACCAAGACGTGTAAGTGAAATACACGTTGTGGTTAATTTTTCAAAAGCATTGGATGAGAGTACCTTAAAACGGTTTTATAAAACCGCGTTGACCTGTCCAGTAGGCAATAGCTTGGATCCTGCCATTACTCAAAATCTAGTGTTTAACAATGGCACAGACGCCTAATATGTCTACTAAGACGTTACTCATCGTCGCTCATACGCCATCGCCCAATACTCAGAAATTGGCGCAGGCAGCTTATGACGGTGCCAATCATCCTGATATAGATATCACTGTCATTTTGAAATCACCGCAGGACACACAGCCTGAGGATGTATTGACTGCTGATGCCTTGCTATTAGGTACGACCGAAAATCTAGCGTATATGGCAGGGCTGACCAAGGATTTTTTTGATCGTTGCTATTATCCAGTATTAGAAGAGAAGCAAGGTATGCCGTTTGCGGTATATATACGGGCAGGGCATGATGGTACAGGTACCAAGCTTGCGCTCAAAACGATTATAACGGGGCTACGCTGGTCATGGACTCAAGAGGCGCTGATACTACAGGGTGATTGGCAAGATAGCTTTGCTGAGCAAGTAGAAGAGCTTGCTATGACGTTGGCTGCTGGGGTAGAGGCAGGTATTTACTAGTAGTCAATTGTTTAGCGGGCATTAGGTCAGTCATAGACAGTGCTTGTTCATCTACTGCTATCAATACTGAGAGCATAATAGACGGTCTGGGAGGATAGTGATGCATGACCATAATCCGGATAGTGATAATCCAAATAATAAAGTAGATATTTCTGCATTGCCGTTTTCTCAAGCGTGTGAGAATAATAAACAGTCTATCTTAGAAGTGCTTCAAACTGAGCTGCAAGGCTTTAATCATGTGCTAGAGGTTGGCTCTGGGACAGGTCAGCATAGTGTTTACTTTGCCCCTAATCTGCCGGAGATACAGTGGCAAACTAGCGATGTCACTGGTAATCATCGCCATATAATCGCTTGGCACAATGCGTATCCTGCACCTAATTTATATTTGCCATTAGCGTTTGATTTGGCGCATGACTCAGTACCTGTTAGTAGTCATTTAGATAGTGGTCATTTAAATAGCAGTCATGTAGCCAAACCTTACGATGTGATATTTACGGCCAATACCTTGCATATTATTAGCTGGGCTTTGGTAGAGCGATTATTTGCATTGGCTGGTGAGGCACTACCTGTTGACGGTAAGCTGATTATATATGGCCCATTTAATGAGCATGGCAAATATACTAGTGAAGGTAATCAGCGATTTGATGCGATGTTGAGAGCAGGTAATCCTGACAGCGGCATTCGCGATAAAGAAGATGTCGTTAGTTTAGCAAACGCTCATTATCTACAACTTTTAAAAACGTATGCGATGCCTGCTAATAATCAACTATTGGTATTTCAGAAGCGCTAATTTTTTAAAGCGTCAGCAAAAACTAAATAAATAAAAAGACACCTTAATGGATCATTATTAGATCATAATTAAGGTGTCTTTTTGTTTGGGCTTGTTTATATTATTACTTATTCAACTTGTGCTGTTAGGTTATTTATATTCTTCTGCTAAAAAATCCAAGTAGCGTTTCCAAGAGCGTTCATCGGCGCGGGCATCATATCTATCGCTGCCAAATACGCTAAAGGCATGTGGCGCTCCACTATAAGTGACCATCTCGTGAGGTACTTTGGCTGCTTCTAATGTCTTGCCCAAAGTCGCAAAGCTCTCTAGCGAGACAGATTGGTCAGCAGAGCCATGGAAGACTAGGATTTCTCCCGTAGTGTTGTCATAGCTTTGACCAGTTGGAATATCAAAGGCACCGTGGAAGGGTACAAAGGCTTTTTGCTCAAAGCCTGAGCGTGCTAGCTCTAACGCGACCGTACCACCGAAACAATAGCCCATAGTCGTGCCTTTACGCACATCATTGCCTTGTAGTTGTCCTGCCGTTAATGCCCCTGCCAATATGCGACGCATTTTATTACGATCATCATATAGCTCCCCAGTTAGGCGTTTGTTTTCTTCGATAGAAGTGGGGCGAATGCCTTGTCCAAACATATCGGCCGCTAATACGTTGTAGCCTTCAGCCGCTAACATGTCAGCACGTTTGCGCTCATAGTCAGTTAGACCATCCCAATCATGAATCAATAAGATAAAAGGTGCATTAGCTTTGTCCGCCTTGGCGTAATAGCCTTCGTACGCTTTATCATCGACCGTGTAGGTCACGTTTTTGGTTGTGATAGCAGCAGCCGTTTGACTGAACGTTAATGCCATTAGACCCATTGACGCGCTTACTAGCAATGAGTGATAAGGTTTTTTAGTTGGGGAGCTTAGAGTTGGTAACATGGTAGGTAGCCTTATAGTTATATAAAATAGTCGCATCATCAAATCCCTACAAATCCGCTACATTATCATCCTCGCTAACCATACTAAGGTATAGCTTGTGCTCGGTTCTCTTGTAACGAAATCATTTGAATTCAACGATATAAAGAAGATAAATATAAGGCTAAAACCCTGCCAATTTATTTATCAATAGTCTTTGGTACTTCATAAAAAGCATACCTTAAAGAATAACTACATTACAAGATTCTATTGTTAACGTTTATGCGCCTTTAAGACCATCTAAAGTAGTCGCTTTATAGCATCTATAAACGTTAACTAAATATCAACAAGGTTTACTATATACGCAACTATATTTGACTTATTTTTTGGGTAGTATAAGTCCTAAGCCTATTATTCCTTTACGAATTTTAGTGCGGTATCAATTTAACGCTCGGCAATGCTGAAAACACAGATAAACAAATGACAGATGAAGTCACCATTATCTCAAAGGATATCGAACCTGTGTAGGCACTCTTTTAATGATTTAAAAGAGCACTCTCAATCTATTAGCTAGGACTTTTTATGAATAATAATATCGATCATACGGACCCCGCCAAAGACATGAATACTGAACGTGGCAATGGTGGTGAAACCCATCAGCGTGCAGGCGACGACACTAAGGTATTGACCACGCAACAAGGTGTGGCCATCGCTGATAACCAAAACTCTTTAAAAGCAGGTTCACGTGGACCGACGCTGTTAGAGGATTTTGTATTACGTGAAAAAATCAATCATTTTGACCATGAGCGCATCCCTGAGCGTATCGTCCATGCTCGTGGTAGCGCAGCACATGGTTATTTTGAGCTGACAGAGTCACTAGAAGAATATACGACTGCCAAAGTATTGACCGAAACGGGTAAGCAAACGCCACTATTTACACGTTTCTCAACGGTAGCGGGTAATAAAGGCTCAAAAGACACGCCGCGTGATGTGCGCGGTTTTGCTGTGAAAATGTATACGGAAGAAGGTAACTGGGACATTGTTGGTAACAACATGCCAATCTTCTTTATCCAAGACGCGATGAAGTTTCCAGATTTGATTCATGCGGTAAAACCAGAACCAGATCGCGGTTTCCCGCAAGCGGCATCTGCTCATGATACGTTTTGGGATTTTGTCTCGTTAAGTCCTGAAACCATGCACAATCTGATTTGGTTGATGAGTGATCGCGGTCTACCACGTAGCCTACGCATGATGGAAGGTTTTGGTATTCATAGCTATCGCTTAATCAACAAAGACGGTAAGAGTACCTTTGTACGTTTCCATTGGAAGCCAGTATTGGGCGTACAGTCAACCACATGGGATGAGGCAGTGAAAATCTCAGGTGCTGATCCTGATTACCATCGCCGCGACTTGTTTGAGTCGATCAACAATGGTGACTATCCTGAGTGGGAGTTTGGCGTGCAGTTATTTACTGAAGAAGAAGCCAACGAATTCCCATTTGATCATCTCGATGCGACAAAACTGATTCCAGAGGAATTGGTACCAGTGAAAGTTGTGGGTAAGATGGTATTGAACCGCTATCCAGATAACTTCTTTGCAGAGACTGAGCAGGTAGCATTCTGCCCATCGCATCTGCCACCGGGTGTTGATTTTAGTAATGACCCATTATTGCAAGGTCGTTTGTTCAGTTATCTAGACACCCAGCTATCACGTCTAGGCTCGCCAAATTTTGCCCAGATTCCTATCAATGCACCAAAATGCCCGTTTGCCAACAATCAGCAAGATGGTCATATGCAAATGCAAGTGCCTAAGACACGTGTACTCTATGAACCACAAAGCCTAGATCCAACTCGTCCTCGTGAAAGCGCTAAACGTGGTTTCAACTCATTCCATGAGCAACTAGATGATGGCGTAAAAGGACGCGTACGTGACGAGAGCTTTGCAGATCATTATAGCCAGCCACGTATGTTCTATCGCAGTCAAACAGCAACTGAGCAAGCACATATCGCAACCGCTTATGCGTTTGAGCTAGGTAAAGTAGACACAGCCCATGTACGTACGCGTATGCTTAGCCATTTGATCCATATCGATGAAGACTTGGCCAATCGAGTAGCAACGGCACTGGGTATGGAACTACCAGAGCCAGCTGATGCAGCTGCACCCGTGCAAGACTTGGGAACTTCTAAAGCGGTACAAACTATTGGCCTAACGCCTGATAGCCTAAAAGGTCGTATGATCGGTATCTTAGTTGCAGAAGGTTCTAATAGTAGTGAAGTTAAAAAGTTCGAAGATGCTGCTAAGGCGCAAGGTGCTAGTGTCAAGATTGTAGCGCCTAATAAAGAAGTCGTATTGGATGATGGTACACGCATACAAGCTGATGAGCGCCTTGCTGGTGGTCCGTCAGTGATGTTTGATGCCGTCGTTAGTATCATCATGCCTGACCAAGCTAAAAAGCTCGCAAAAGACAGCTCAGCGTTAGATTGGTTCAACGATGCGTACAACCATTGCAAAGCCATCGCCTATTGTGGTGCGACTGATGAATTTATCCTAAGTAAACTGCCAGTTGAAAAAGATGAATTTGTCACGCCATTGGCTGAGCTAGACGCCTTTATTAACAATGCTAAGTCTCGTCTATGGGAACGTGAGCCAAAGGTTCGTGATCTTGCCTAGTCGATAAGCAGGTAATTTACAAACTATCTAAATGCTAAATGTTTACTTAAACCCAGCCTAAGCGCTGGGTTTTTGCTTTTTATTGGTAAGGTGAGAATTGCCACGTATAAAACTATATATACAGGTTCTAATCGTTATTTGTTAATGGTATTAGCTTCATCGTCTCTCTATGCCATGTTACTTCTGTATATAGTCACAAGCGTTCACTCAAAGTCATTTTATTTGTGGTGACGGGCGCTATACTAAAGATTGGCTATAAAACTGAACAAAAGCCTCACAATAATAACGACGAATGAGGTAGGGAACACCAATGAGTCTATGTGAAATTGTACGTTTAGAAGGATATATCCAGAGTAGCTATCTGGCAGTATATCCAGATAAAATAATGCTGTTAGATGGTTGCTGCCGTGCTGATGTACCGATGGTGCTTGACTATATTAAGACAACGTTAAAACGACCCGTCACCGATCTAAAAGTAGTAGTGGTCACGCACATGCATCCGGATCATGCAGGCGGTGCGAATAAATTTCGAGAAAAGACTGGCTGTCTGATCGTCTCAGCAGATAGAAAAAAGCAGTGGTATAGCGGTATTGGTGGGCGCACGATGCACTTCGTAGATATACATCTAGGATATTATGTGGCCAGACGTCAAGGCCGCCCACTTAAAAACCTATATTACTCGGCAAGTCTGAAACCAGATATCACCGTCACAGATGGTGAGCTTGTGCCATATTTTGATGAATGGCAAGTACTAGAGACACCAGGTCATACGGATCGTGATTTGTCCTTGTTTCATCTGCCCAGTCGAGAAGTATACACTGCTGATTTAATCATCAAATTGCGCCATAAGTTCGTAGCACCGTTTCCTGTCTACTATCCTAAATACTATGTTCAATCGTTAAAAAAAATCAGGGCATTGCAACCGTCAATGGTAATGATGGCTCATGGACGAGAGCTTGCAATGAGTAAGGCAGAGTTTGATGAGTTTATCGCTCATGCGCCCAAGCACCCACGTACTATCAAAGATACGATCAGACATAAACTACTATGGCGCAAGAGAGATAACTTTCGACTGTTTAAACGTAAGCATAATAAATAGAGGTATATAAAAGTTAAGAAACTAATAGCTAAAAAACAACGTTTAAAAAGCCCAGACGAAAAAAAGCCCA
This sequence comes from Psychrobacter sp. 28M-43, assembly GCF_014770435.1. NCBI lineage: Bacteria > Pseudomonadati > Pseudomonadota > Gammaproteobacteria > Moraxellales > Moraxellaceae > Psychrobacter > Psychrobacter noctis. Next base: position 734,161 of record NZ_CP061739.1, read on the forward strand.
GTTACTAAGATAGTAACTGGGCTTTCTAAATATGGTGGGCTGTCCGCGACTCGAACGCGGGACCAATTGATTAAAAGTCAACTGCTCTACCAACTGAGCTAACAGCCCTGAAGAGTATATAAAAAAGCGATGCTTTTTAACTCTGCAAGAGAAAATTCTAACTAAAGAACTTTCTAAAACTAAACATCTTAACGATGTCTTTTAAACTTATCTTTATTAGTCTACTACCGGATAGGGCAGAACGATTAATAAAGATTAAACTAAATATGGTGGGCTGTCCGCGACTCGAACGCGGGACCAATTGATTAAAAGTCAACTGCTCTACCAACTGAGCTAACAGCCCTAACGTTTAAAGTGTTTGTATCCCTAAACGTGAGAGCACATTATATATATTATTATGACAATTACAACCCCACATGATAAAAAAAGTGTAATTCTCTTATAAAATTGCCAATTTATTCCAGTTTCTTTAAATTTTTGCCATTATATCGATATTGACTGCTCTATTTTTGGCTAAAGCGAGTCAATAATCGGTTATTAGTCTCGAGAAAGTGCTTCAACAGGATCTAATTTGGCAGCATTACGCGCTGGCAAGAATCCAAATACTACGCCAATTAACGTCGAACAAACAAAAGCGGCAATAATAGAGGTTGATGAATAGATAACTTTGAAATTATCACCGCCCACGCTATTAATCAGCTCACCAATGGCAAAGGCCAGTCCAATACCAATCAGTCCTCCTAAGATACAGACCAGAACGGCCTCAATGAGGAACTGCTGCATAATATCGCTCTGACGCGCGCCCACTGCCATTCGTACACCAATCTCATTGGTGCGTTCGGTGACAGAGACTAGCATAATGTTCATCACCCCAATACCGCCGACGATCAATGAAATGACCGCGACCGATGAAATAAGCAGGGTCATTGTGCCTGTCGTCGATTCAATGGTTTGACGGATAGAGTCTGAGTTGCGTAACTCAAAGTCATCTTTGCCATGGCGACTCTCTATTAAGTCAGAGATGGCTGTCTCTGCGGCGCTAGAAGAGATACTATCATCTAACAACGCTACAAAGCGGTCAATATTGGTACTACCCGTGACACGCGACATCACCGTCGTATAAGGCATATATATAGTAGGCGTCGTCACACTGGGGCCAAAGCCACCATCGCTCTCTTCGAGGACGCCAATTACGCGTCCAGGTACACTACCAACCAGTATCACTTCACCGACAGGGTTATCAATATCTGAAAAAAAGGTCTGCTTGGCATTGTCATCGATGATGATATCTTGACTACGTAATGTGACGCTTTTTGCATCAAACCCTTGACCCAATGCCAATGTCTCACCAGTAACGGTTAGATAGTCTTCGCCAACGCCGTTGACGGTAGCATCCTCTTGTATACTTCGATAACGCACGCTAGAGTTGGCATTTACTTGAGGGCTAACGCTGATAATATATGGCTGATTGCCGACCGCTTCGGCGTCTTCTGGCGTCAAGTTGTCATCGTTATAGCGGCGTCTAGGGTCGCCTCTAGGGTAGCCATCATTGACGGTAATGGTATTGGTACCTAATGAGCTGATATTGGCGAGGATTTGCTGCTGAGAGCCTTGTCCAAGACCTACGATAGATACGACCGCAGCGATACCGATGATAATGCCGAGCATGGTCAGTAGGGTACGCATCTTATGCGCGCGCATGGCAAGCAAAGACATCTTAAACGCTTCAAGCAGTCGATCTATGAAACTACCAAAGGCACTTTTACGGTGTTCACCAAGGATAGATTCTGGTTTTTTGTCGGTGTGCTTATAATGCTCAGTTTGATAATCAGCGATGACATAGCCATCTTTTAACTCAATCACACGCTCCGCTTGCGCCGCTAGCTTTGGATCATGAGTGACCATGATAATGGTATGACCTTGTGCACTGAGGTCATGCAAAATTGCCATGACGTCTTCGCCAGACTTACTGTCTAGGGCACCCGTTGGCTCATCGGCCAAGATAACATCGCCACCATTCATCAGTGCACGAGCAACGGAAACACGCTGCTGCTGTCCACCTGAGAGCTGATTGGGACGGTTGTTGACCTTATTGCCAAGGCCGAGGTCAGTTAGTAGCTTCTCAGCACGATTGGTACGTGCCTCGGTATCCATGCCAACATACACAGCAGGGACGGCGACGTTGTCTTTGGCACTAATATCACCAAGCAAATGATAGCGCTGAAAAATAAAACCAAAGTGCTCACGGCGCAGTTCTGCTAGCTGATCGGCATCAAGCTTACGGGCAGATTGACCATAAATCTTATAATCGCCAGCAGTGGCTTGATCTAAGCAGCCTAAGATATTCATCAAGGTGGACTTACCAGAGCCTGATTGTCCAATGATAGCAACCATCTCACCTTGATTGATAGTTAGATTGATATCATGCAAGACGCGAATGGTTTGCTCACCAGCAGGGAACTCTCTGATAATGCCAGACAACTCCATAATGGGCTTGCCTGATGCAGGATGATTAGCAGTATTGGTTTTTGCCGGATTACTTAAATTATCTGAGCTGTCTAAGTTATTTAAGTTATCCAAATTGTCTAAATTATCTGAGTTGTTTGAAGGGTTAGCAGAAGTGTGTGACCCTAAGTTTTGAGCCGTGCTACTTTCAGAGCTATCTTCAGTCGACGGTTTAGGAGATTGAGATATAGTCATAGCAGTGTCTTTAATAAAGGCTAATAAGCGTTATAGCGTTGTTATGAAAGGGCTGCTATGTTTAACAAGCCCTTTTTTATTCAACATAGTCAAAGAACAAGTTACATTCGAGGTCCACCAGGGATACGGCCGCTACCTGATTTCTTACCGCTTTCTTCACTGATGATTACTTCTTCCCCTTCTTTCAAACCGCTTAAGATTTGCGCATTTACTCGGTTATCGATACCGACTTTCACGGTACGCTCTTCTACGGTTCCATCCTCTTTTAGTACACGTACAAACTTACCAGTGGCTGCTTTGCCTTTTTCTTTACCTTTAGAGCGTTTTTCTTGTATCACTGTTGACGGTACTAATAAGGCGTTTTTGGCTTCGTTAACAATAATATAAATCTGCGCTGTCATATCAATGCGGAATAAGCGGTCAGGGTTTGGTACTTCTACGTAGCCGACATAATAGATCGCAGCGTCTGTTGAGCTGGTGCTACTGATTTGCTCTGGGGCAGGCTCGATAGCAGTCAACGTCGCATCATACTGCTGATCTGGATTACCGATGATGTTGAAATAAGCAGGCATACCAGCATTGACGTTAATGACGTCCGCTTCCGAGATTTGCGCATTGATACGTACGGTCGATAAGTCTGCTAACGTCACTAGTGTTGGTGCCGTTTGATTAGCGTTAACCGTGGTGCCTTGCTCAGTCGTAATGGAAACGACGGTACCTGATATCGGGGCGCGAATCGTGGTATAGCTCAAATCTTCTTCAGCAGTACTGACGTTGGTTCGTGATTTGCGCAATGCTGCTTGCTGACTGTTGATATTGGCTTCGGTAGTCGCAATCGCGGCTTTTGCTGTATCGATAGCCGCACGTGCATTGGCAACGGCTGCTTTTGCGGTCTCGACACTGGTCGCCTGCGTATCATATTCTTGCTGCGAGATAGCGTCGATAGCGACTAAGTCTTGCAAACGCGCAAAATCAGACTGTGCTTGTTTGAGCTCAGACTGACGGCTGGCAAGATCGGCATAGGCACTTTTTAGACTGGCTTGTTTGCTTAACGATTCTGCTTGAGCACTTTGTAGCGCAGCTTCGCTTTGTTCAAGACTGGCTTGTTCATTGCTCAGGCTGTTCTTCTGAGTCACTTGATCAATCTGCGCAATCAAATCGCCTTGCTTGACTTCGTCACCGACTTCAACGTACAGGCGTTTTACTTCACCAGATACCTGTGCCCCTACATCGACGGTATTTAACGCTTTTACTTTACCAGACGCCATGACATTGTTTTCAATATCACCGACTTCAACGGTTGCGGTTAAATAGTTAGGTGTGGTTTCTTCTGGTTTTAAAAAAGTATAGGCCAAAGCCCCTAATGCTACGATAATTAAGGTGATGACACCCCATTTGATAGCAGACTTTTTGCTTATTTTGCGCATGACAACAATCCAATCACAATTAAATCAAGTGTAGATATAGTAGAGACTTCACCTACAAAAGGGAATGGAAATTAGTTTACGAAAGGTTAAGGTAGTCAAGAACAGAGTTAGGTACAGAAAAGAAATGCTTACTAAAAATCGATAAAACGGAGATTATAGGAGAACAAGATAAGGTAGTAGAATCTGGATTTATAGCGTTTAAATGTATGAATCAGTAAGAGAAGAGATGGATAACTCGTGAATAAGCGAAATAAAAGAAGGCGATGATAGGCTAGTCTTAGCGCATCGCAAATAAACGCTTACCTGCGAGCTCTAGTGCTGCTTGTAATAATAGCTCCCATGCTGGCTGGCGAATAAGGCCTTTAATAGCTTGGTCACAGCGGTAAAGCAGAGCAGGCCATTCGCTCGTTTGTTGTTTTGACTGACGACGACAGGCTTGTTGGTACAACCCTTGCTTACTACGCCAAATGCCTAATGCTTGAGGGTCTTGACCGTCCATAAGTTGAATGATTTGACGCATGTCTTTGCTAATAGCCCAGAGCACTAGGGTAGTGGGTTCATCGGTCGACTTTAGCTGAAACATGATTTTGGCGACCTGCGTACTCTTACCCGCGAGCATCGCATCAGACAAATCAAACACACTAAACTGCGCGTCGCTGACCAACGCTGCTTGTAGGTCTGTAATATCCAATGCCACATTATTCACAGGTTGTGAAAAGCTATTAGGTTGTTCGGTACTATTGTCATTAGCACTATCTTCACTAGTACGGCTATTTTCACTAGTACGGCTATTAGCAACTAGCTGCGGTGCAAACAGATAAGACAACCGCCATAAGGTTTGATAAGCACTTAGCAAATGATGCTCAGTGTGTGACATGAGTAGCTGCCACGCCTCTTGAGACAATCGTAAGCCAAACTTCTGAGCTTGTATTTGTAGTAGCTGTTGGCGCTGCTGCTCATTGTATAAATTGCAATCAATGACATTGCCATATTGTGCAAAAGGAGCAAACCATTTGCTGCTCTGGCTGCGTTTGTCTTGCTTAGGTGTGAGCCACAACACACTATGACTGTGTGTGCCAGCTTGTGCCTCGACCGCAAAACGTTCCAGCTCGGCGATAACTGCTTTGTCAGGTTTATGGTTGCCCGTCACGATTAAGGCACTGGCATCATCAAATAAAGACTGACTACCAAGCTCGGATAGTACTTCTTGCCAGCTTTTGACAGAAATCAACTCTATACGTTTGATTGCGTAATTCTGTGCGCGCCAGTGTGGACGCAGCGCATCTATCAACCATTGACTCAGCAGTGGCTCGTCACCGTGCGCCAGCCACAAGCCAGCTACCGCAACGGAAGGCTGCAGTAGTTTTGGGTAGGCTTTTATGAAAGTATCTTGCATAGCGTGGTGTTACACAGGTTGATGAGCAGGTAATACCAATTCCAAAAATATGATTAGTAGTATCAAGCTAGCCCAGTCTACTCAAGGTAGTACTTACACTCGCTTAGTTTGCTAGTCATATTTCTAGAAATGGTATCGTTTGATAATCAGAACGACTAACTATTACGGTTGTGGTACGACGACAACGGTTGGCGTCACGCCTTTATTCATTTGCACAGATTGTTTGGCAGCAGGTGCAACTTTTGGAAGCGAGATAGCAACATACTGGTCAGTGATACGGCGAGCTAAAGTATCATAGAGCCAATCGCGAGTCTGATCACCTTGCTGATCGTCAGTACTAACAGATGCTTCGTTGTACTGATAGCTTCGCTCGACCTGAATGGGGTTGCTCAGGGTTACAGGCTTACCATTTTCCATCGTTTGATAGCTGACATCTGCTGATAGTACTAAGCGAATTTCTGTTAATACGCCAACCAATTCGTAACGCTTAAAACGTACATTACGGATGTCGATAGCGGCAATAGACTCAGCCCCTGCTTGTTGGTTATTGCGGGCAACTTCTTCCGAGCTTATATTACTAATAACATCGACACCTAACGTCTTTAGGCGGCGCGTCAATGGTAGTTTCAGCGGGAATGAGGTGCGATTGTCTTCGATAATAACTGCTGTTTTTTCGACGTCAAGCAGCATCGCTGAGTCGTAGCCACGCAGCTGGAAGCCGCAGCCGCTAAGAGCAGCGGCTGCACCTACCACCGCAAACATTGGCAGCGTGGCAAGTAAGACTGCTCCGAGCTTTTGGCCATGGGACTTTTTGTTAGCTAGGCTGTGTGCGCTTAATTCTGGTTGCGCCTGCTCAGCTCGATGCTTGTATGACATAAACGCTATCCTCATATGATAAGAAGGCTTAGAGCACTAAGCCTAAAATACTTAGCTCAAGATACCTCAGCCTACAACCACGATGTTAACCAATTTATTAGGAACGACGATTTCTTTTTTGATCTCGCCCGTGATGAATTTTGCCACGCTTTCCATAGTGCGAGCTTGCTCTTTTAGCTGCTCAGGATCGCTGTTTGGTGCGACATCCATCTTACCACGCATCTTACCATTGACCTGTACCACCATCGTGATCATGTCTTGTACCAGCGCACTTTCATCAACGGTTGGGTAGTCCAACGTTAAGGTATCAAGACCTAACTGCTCAAGCAGATGTTCACCAACGTGCGGCGCATAGACAGACAGCATAATCAGCAGATTGGTCAACGCTTCGTGTTTGACGTGCAGCTCTTGCTCATTACTCGCGTTAAAACCAGTCAGCTCATTAGCAAGTTCCATCAGGCTTGATACTGGCGTGTTCAATGCCAGACGATCACCCAAATCACTGTCAATCTTAGCAATTGTTTCGTGCGTTTTACGGCGTAAGTTTTTGGCTTCTTTGCTCAACCCGTCTGTGTTCAAGGTAGCACTGTTCAGCGTATCAATGCTGATATTGGCGGCTGTTAGCGCTTGCGTATGGTCGGTTGCAATGCGCCATACTTTTTTCACAAAGTTATAAGGGCCTTTTAGCGCGTCATCTGACCATTCAAGCGTTTGATCCGCAGGCGCAGTAAATAGCGTATATAGACGAACCGTATCAGCACCATATTTATCAATGGTTAGCTGTGGATCTACGCCATTGTTTTTTGACTTAGACATTTTTTCGATTTTGCCAATCGTCACTGGCTGGCCGTCTGACTTCAAGATAGCTTTAATGGGTTGACCACGTTCGTTGAAGTCAATATCGATATCTTCTGCAAAGTAGTAAGTCGTACTGCCATCCGCATTGACGCGGTAGAACGTACCAGCGAGCACCATGCCTTGGGTCATTAGGTTGGCAAATGGCTCATCACCTGTGACTAAGTTTTCGTCACGCATCAGCTTATGGAAGAAGCGTGCATACAACAGATGCATCACCGCATGCTCGACACCGCCGACGTATTGATCGACTGGCAACCATTTATTGGCAGCAGATTTATTGACCATGTTTTGCGCATCATTTGGGCTAGCAAAGCGTGCATAGTACCAGCTAGACTCTACAAAGGTATCAAAGGTATCGGTCTCACGCTCAGCAGGGTTGCCACATTTAGGACAAGTGGTATTGACAAACTCTGGTATATTTTTAAGTGGGTTACCGCGACCATCAGGTACGACGTCGGTTGGCAACACAACTGGTAGGTCTTGCTCTTCAACAGGCACCGTACCACAATGCTCACAGTTGATCATTGGGATAGGGCAACCCCAATAACGCTGGCGAGACACCCCCCAATCACGTAGGCGATACTGGATCTTTTTCTTGGCCAGCTCTTTCGGCTCAAGCTTAGCTAGCATTGCTTCAAACGCTTGCTCAAAATCTAGACCGTCAAACTCACCTGAATTAACTAAGGTATTGCGCTCGGTATAAGCAAGATTGACTTCACTATCGTTCGCTTTGGCATCTGCTTTTAGCTCATCAAAATAACCATCAGGGGTATTGATGACTTGTTTGATTGGTAGGTCGTATTTATTGGCAAACTCATAATCACGCTCATCATGAGCAGGTACTGCCATGACTGCGCCTGAGCCATAGCTCATCAGCACATAGTTGGCAACCCACACTGGCACTTCTTCACCAGTCAAAGGATGCGTCACAGTGAGGCCTGTATCCATACCGATTTTTTCAGCTTTGGCCAGATCAGCTTCAGCGACTGAGCCTTTTTTACAAAGCGCACAGAATTGAGCGATTGCGTCATCTTGCTCAGAGGCATATTGTGCAAGTGGATGCTCTGCGGCAACAGCGACATAAGTCACACCCATCAAGGTATCAGGACGAGTAGTGAACACGTCTAAGGTGTTTTTTTCACCAGCAAGCTCATAAGGGAAGTGCACTTCCATACCAGCACTACGACCAATCCAGTTACGCTGCATGGTTAGTACTTCAGATGGCCAATGACCTTCTAGCTGATCCAAATCATCCAATAGCTCATCAGCATAGTCAGTGATGTTGAAGTAGTACATAGGTATGTCGCGTTTTTCGACCGCAGCACCACTACGCCAGCCTTTGCCATCGATGACTTGCTCGTTTGCTAAAACAGTGTTATCAACAGGATCCCAGTTGACCGTCGACAGCTTTTTGTAGACTAGACCTTTTTTGTATAATTGCAAAAACAACCATTGCTCCCACTGATAATATTCAGGGCTACAAGTGGCAAACTCACGCGACCAGTCAATAGACAGGCCTAGCAATTTAAGCTGCGCACGCATGCTGTCAATATTGGCAAATGTCCATGCAGCAGGTGGAGTCTGGTTAGCAATTGCCGCGTTTTCAGCTGGCAAGCCAAAACCATCCCAGCCCATTGGCTGCATGACTTCATAACCTTTGAGGCGATAATAACGACTCAATACGTCAGAAATCGTATAGTTACGTACGTGGCCCATATGCAGCTTACCACTTGGATAAGGGAACATCGACAGCATGTAACGACTTGGCTTGTCGCTTGGCTCATTGCTTACTTCAAAGCGCTTGTCAGTGGCCCATTTGGTTTGCTGCGCGGCTTCTATCGCTTGTGGGTTATAATAGCTGTTTTCTGCTTGGTCTGCTGTCACGGCGTTGCTCATAGTCGGCTCGAAATTGGTTGATACTGATTTGTTTAATACGGATCAAAATAGGTGGAATTTGACAATGCCATAGCATAGCGTAATTTGGCGAAAATTGCGACGATATGATGCAGTTGCTTACTAGGTTTGACGATTAAAAGTAATGCATTCTCTATATCTAGTCAGCCTTAGGTATAATAGACAAGTTAATGAATATTTATGAGGATTTATCATGACCATCACCATTTACGGTATCAAATCTTGTAGCACGATGAAAAAAGCGTTTACTAAGCTAAACGATCTAGATGTCAGCTACGATTTTCACGATTATAAAAAACAAGGTATTGATAAAGAAACAGTACAGCGCTGGGTAAATGAGCTAGGTATCGACAAAGTACTCAATAAGCGTGGTACGACATGGCGCAAGCTAGACGACAGTCAAAAGCACGCAGCTGATGCTAGTGTAGACAACGCCATAGATTTACTCGTGGAAAATAGCAGCATGATTAAACGCCCGATTGTAGAAGGTCAGTTAGCAGATAAAGATCAAGCAGTATTACTATGCGGCTTCGATGAAGCGGAGTTTGATAAAGTTTTTTCGTAAAATTAACTTATAAAAATTAAGCTAGGCTTATTTGTTAAGTATAAAAATACATAAGAAAGCCCGAGCATTTGTATTCACTCGGGCTTTTCCATATTTAGCTTTTCTACATCTAGTATTGCTAGATTTTGCTAGCTCAATGATGAGTCTATTTCTCGACTGATGAGCGTACCAACTCCTTCGTTAGTGAAAATCTCAAGTAAGGTCGCATGAGGGACACGACCATCAACGATTACCGCACTTTTGACGCCGCTACGCACCGCATCAAGCGCACATTGAATTTTAGGAATCATGCCGCCTGAGATAGTGCCATCTTCGATTAAGCTATCGACCTTCTTTGGTGTAAGTCCAGTCACCACTTCGCCATCACGGCCCAATACACCTTTGATATTGGTTAATAACATCAGTTTCTCTGCTTGTAAAAACTCTGCCACTTTACCTGCAACGAGATCAGCATTAATGTTATAGGTATTGCCTTCAGCGTCAACGCCAAGTGGCGCGATAACGGGAATAAAATCTGAGGCAATCAACATGTTAATCACGTCTTTATTGACACTTACTACATCACCGACGAATCCTAAATCAACTGGTACAGCGATACCATCTGTGCCAATTTTTTCCATCATCAGTTTTTTTGCTTGAATTAAGTTGGCATCTTTACCTGTAAGACCAATCGCGCGACCGCCATGTTTGTTAATCAAGCTAACAATCGATTTGTTGACGCTACCGCCCAAGACCATCTCTACGATATCCATGGTGCTTTTGTCAGTGACGCGCATCCCATCGATACGGTCTGATTGACGTCCGAGCTCTTTTAGGAGGTTGTCAACTTGCGGGCCGCCACCATGTACGACTACTGGATGCATACCGACGGTTTTTAGCAAAACAATATCACGAGCAAACGAGCTCTCAAGCTCAGGGTCGGTCATGGCGTTGCCGCCGTATTTTACGACGATGAGTTTATCAACAAAACGCTGGATATAAGGCAGAGCAGTGGTCAATACTTCAGCGGTGTTTTTGGCATCATCTAAATTAAGCGTCATTACAAACTCCTAAGGGCCGGTTTTAAATTGGTTGTTTTTTTACTATGTCTAATGAGACAGTTATGTGTTTTATGAGGCTACTCTGCAGGAATAGCAAGAATCTGTTCAGCTAGCGCTGCGTTAAATGGTTGGCATAAAGCGGCAAATGTCGCCTGAATATCTTTTAGGTCATCCACACTGTCACCTGCAAAGCGCGCGGTCAGGCTATTGCTGGTATTTGATTGACGCAGTACGCCAAAGCCATGCGCAAAATCTAAGCGCACACCATCGATACAGCTCAGCTTGGTTCCTACAGGTAATAATTCATGCGTCTGTTTTAATGCTATTTGCGCCTTCGCAGTAGCACAAGTACACGCTGACGACTTGCATGTCGTGGCGGGCAGGCAAGTATCTTTTAACTGCTGACTGTATGAAGAAGAGTTAGTATGAGTAGACATATCTACTAGATGCTGCAAATAATGACAAAATCTCGTTAGTTGCTCTACAAGTGAGCAGTCGGTAGTAGCCGTCTGCGGCATTGGCAAGTAATGGTCAGCAGTACTGACTATAGTGGGTAAGCTTTGGATGATATCTGCTAGCGGTTTTTTATCATTAGTATCATTATGAGTTTGGTCAAGCCAATGCAGCAACCGTAATGCAGCATACATCGCATCATCGTAAGGGATAAAGCGGCTGTCATTAAAGATGAAATGTCCTGATAATTCACCAGCGAAAACAATCTGATTGTCAGGATGCTGTACCTGTTGGCGCATAAAGCTGCTGCCAGTCTTGCTAATCACAGGTGTAGTACCAAGCTCAGATAACAGTCTTGGTAAATGATGAGCACATTTAATATCGAAAAGAACTTCAGATGCTAATAAAGAGTTGCTCAGGGAGTTAGGATGTTCAGTAATAGCAATACGTGCCAATAAATAGAGCAAATGATCGGGCGTGACTATCTTGCCGTTATTATCAACGATCATCAAACGATCGCCATCGCCATCAAACGCCAAGCCTATATCTGCTGCGTGCAAAACAACGGCTCGTTGCAATTCGTTTAAGCGGTTTGGTTCGGTGGGGTCTGGATTACCAAGGGGGAAATTACCGTCTGGTGTATCATTGAGAAAAATAACATGCTGGCAAAAATGTTCAAACAAGCGTTGAGCGATACTCCCAGTTGCGCCATGCATACAGTCAATGACTATGACCAAATCAAGTTTATAAGCGCTTTTCTGATTGGCTGCAGTTGCCGAGTGATTGTGCTGAAATAATTGTTCAAATACCTGCGCAATAGCATCTATATAGACGTTGACTACTTGATAAGCAGGTAGTTGCTCAAGTAGGTCGTTTGGTAATTTTGAGTCTTGGCTACTTTTAATGCTTTCAATGTTTTCTGAATGCAAGACAGAATTATTAGATTGGCTATCGGGACAGGCGTGATAACCATGATGGGCGGTTAGCTGATGATAGAGCGTCTGTATCTCTGAACTACTAGGAGACTTGTTATTCACCAACCATTTGATGCCTAATATGTCTTTAGCGGAATGGCTCGCTGTTACGACTATGCCATGACCTTGATATTGCGCTGCCCAAAATGCCATCATCGGCGTAGTAATCAGGCCTAACTGGATAACACGTAAACCATTATGAGCTAGTACAGTAGAAAGCGTATGGGCAATGGCTTCACTACCAATACGCATATCATAACCAATAACGACAACATTCTGCTTAGTAACAACAGAGGTACTAGCATTAGAGGCATTAGCATTGATGTTTTGAGTCGGTTGGCTATCTTGGGCATTGTAGAGAGTGGCAAAAGCATCGCCTAACGCGTGTATAAAACTGCTAGTGAAATACTGGTTGGCACCACGAATATCATAAGCACGGAATAAGGATTGCTGCGCCGCAAAAGGTGGCATTGCTTATTCTCCTTATAACCGTGATAGGTGTTCAATGATAAATAAAAATGGATAGCGCAAGGTTTTAGATATAGCTTAAGCAAAACCTTGAAGGCTATCTAAAAAGTTGTTATAAAAATTGACCGTCAAAATAGCTACTACTGACGACCTGAGTGTCCAAACCCACCTGCACCGCGTACGCTTTCATCACTGAATTCTGCAACCACTTCAAACTCAGGACGCGCAACAGGTACCACGATGTACTGTGCCATACGCTCAGCTACATTAAGAACAAAGTCATCCCCACTGCGGTTCCAAATACTAACCATCAGCTCGCCTTGATAGTCGGCATCGATTAACCCAACTAAGTTACCCAAGACGATACCGTGCTTATGACCAAGACCTGAACGCGGTAAAATCATACCTGCATAGTTAGGATCTTGGATATAAACCGCAAGGCCTGTACCTATTAAATGGGTTTCACCTGCTTTAATCGTTAATGGCTCATCGATACAAGCACGCAAGTCAATACCTGCACTGCCATCGGTGGCACGAGTTGGTAAAGAAAACGCTTTATCTTCAGTAATTTTAGGGTTTACCACTTTAACTTGTACAGCTTGCATAACACACTCACTTAACGATTTGATGGTTTTTAAATTATGATTTAAAACCAGAGCCTTGAACTATGATTTTAAATAAATCTTATTCGAAATTTTGATATAAATAACAATTCTATATTTTAATTATTCAGCAATTCAGCAATTCAGCAATTCAGCAATTCAGCAATTCAGCAATTCAGCAATTCAGCAATTCAGCAATCAACTAAAGTATCAACACGCTGGCCAATCCTAAAAATGACATAAAGCCGACGATATCCGTGACGGTCGTTAGGATAACCGAAGCAGATAGAGCAGGGTCAATATTCATCCGTTTTAGCATCAGCGGTATGCTGATACCAGAGACATTAGCCGCAGTCATATTGATCGCGATGGCAAAACCGATGACGGCACTGATCTTAATATCATGAAACCATAACTGAGCAATAAACGCCATAATTATCGCCCAGATGATACCGTTTATCGCACCCACCCATAGCTCTTTATTCAACAGCCAGACACGGTTGGAACCACCGATTTGACCCATCGCCATCCCGCGGATAACGACCGTCAGCGTTTGCGAGCCAGCAATACCGCCCATACTGGCGACTACTGGCATCAATATCGCTAGCGCCACGACTTGTGCCAATACTTCTTCAAATTGTCCAATCACTGCTGCGGCCAAAAGGGCGGTACATAAATTGATACCTAGCCAAACGCTACGGCTTTTAGCACTGGTTAGGATGGGGGCAAACAACTCTTCATCTTGGCTAACACCAGCAAGGTTTTTCATGGTGCTGTCGACATCATCTTGGATAATCTCCATGATGTCCTCGCCGTTTAGTTGACCAACCAGCTCGCCATGGCTATTGATGACGGGGGCAAAACGGATGTCTTCTGAACGAAAAATCGCAGCAGCATCTTGAATATCCAAGCGATCATTAATCGTAATGGCAGTGTCAATCAGATCCGAGACCAAGGTGTTTTGTTTATGCTTAATTAAGTCTACTAGACTCAGTAGTCCCAGCAATTGTTGGCTTTGATCAACAACTAACAGCTCTTGGCTCTCGTCATCGAGCAGGTCATCGTTTTCACGCAGCCACTCTTGTACATCTGCCAAATAGATATCATCCCTTATCTGAATAATATCAGGATCCATATAGCTACCAACTTCCCAGTCGGCATAAGTATCAAGCTTATTGACTTGAACCCGCGTCTCTTCGTCGAGCGTTGCCATGACTGAGGTACGTACGCTCTCAGTGACAGTGTCCAGAATCTCAGAAATATCTTGCGCATCAAGGTCTTGGGTAAACAAAGAGATTTCTTGAGAAGAAATATTCTCCATCAACGGCTGGCGCGTATCGACATCCAGTTCGGCAAGCACTTCACCTTTGATATGCTCTGGCACCTGAGCCCAAATCAACAGACGGTTTTGAGTTGGGAAGGACTCTAATAGGTTGGCAATCTCATATTCGGACTGCTTTTCTAAAAACTCTGTAATGGCCTCGTATGCTTTATCAGCAACCAAACCCTGCAGATACAGAAGCTTATATTCGGCACTATATTCAGCCGAATTATAGTCTCCTGACAGCATGGCAGTTCGTTCCTGATTGGGCGTCGAGGTAGGCATAAGTGTTCCAAGTTTTTACAGTCAATTTTCTACAGTATATAAAGAACAAGAGCAAGAACGATAACAATAACGATTATAACAATCGTTTTTTGCACAGTCTAAAGCGTGTTCTTGCAAGCGTTTTACTTAGGTGTTTATTACTCAGGTGCTTAAATATTTTGATTAAGATTAACGCTTACCCAATAACGCTCGAATATTGGCCAGATATTCATCAGCGACGGCTTCTGGGTCTTTGGTCGCTTTTTTCTTTTTCGCTTTGGCAGGCCAATCAATATGATCCTCAGGTAGCTCATCCAAAAATCTTGATTCTGAGGTAACGCGCATCTGACCACCAGCACGGCGTTGGGTCGCGAGCGTCAATGTCAGCTCACGGCGTGCACGAGTAATGCCCACGTACATCAGACGGCGCTCTTCTTCGACTGTCTCACTCATAATAGAGTTGCGATGCGGCAGCATCTCTTCTTCAAGCCCCATGATATACACAAAATCAAACTCCAAGCCCTTTGCTGCATGCAAGGTCATCAAGTTAACTTTGTTGGTATTCTCTTCTTCTTGCTGCTGCTCAAGCATATCAAGCAAAACCAACTTACGAATGATGGTGTCAATCGTTCGGTCTTCATCTTCTTCAGCACGATTAATCAACGACTGAATACTGGTGTACAGCATATCGATATTATCAATACGGTTTTTTTCTTGTTGCGGCGTTTTGGCATCGCTACGGACAAAGTCAATATAACCTGTCTCATCAATCATCTGGCGTACGATAGGTACAGGGTCTGGGTGTTGATCCAGCTCACGCGTATAGTGTTCAATGAACTCGCCAAACTCTTTTATCGTACCATAAGCCTTTGATGGCAATACATGAGTCAGGCCAGCGTGGGTACAAGAGGCCAGTAGCGATATGCTGTGCTCTTGCGCAAATAAGCCGAGTTTTTCTAGCGTTGCAGGTCCCATACCGCGCTTAGGCGTGTTGATAATACGCAAAAATGCGCTGTCATCTTCAGGGTTCAAAATCAGGCGCAAATACCCCATGATGTCTTTGATTTCACTACGCGCAAAGAATGACTGACCACCCGATAACTTATAAGGCACTTGCAGCTGACGCAGTTGTGCCTCTAGCATACGTGCTTGAAAGTTACTACGGTACAGCACCGCATACTGTTCCCACTCATTACCGAAACGCAGTTTATGCGTGACGATTTCTTTGGCCACGCGCTCCGATTCATCATCGTCGTTACGGCAGTTAATGATGCGGATTTTTTCGCCTTGACCTTTATCTGACCACAGTTTTTTCTCGAATAAATGCTCGTTATTTAGAATAACGGCGTTGGCAGAGGTCAAAATACGCGTGGTTGAGCGGTAATTTTGCTCAAGCATAACGATTTTTAGTTTTGGAAAATCTTCTTTTAGCAGTGCCATGTTTTCGGGCTTTGCCCCGCGCCACGCATAGATAGATTGGTCATCATCACCAACTACGGTAAAGCGACCTTGCGGCCCAACCAAGTATTTAATCATCTCATACTGGGCGGTATTGGTATCCTGATACTCATCGACCAATAGATAACGAATACGGTTTTGCCATTTGTCTCGCAGTTCTCTGTTTTCACGCAATATCTTGGTTGGCAATACAATCAAGTCATCAAAATCGACCGCATTATAAGCACGCAAGTTACGCTCATAAAGTGCATATAACGTGGCAAAAATCATGTCTTCTGGATCGTCTAGCGTTTCCATCGCCTTATCAGGCTCGACCAAGTCATTTTTCCAATCAGAAATCATTTTGATGGCTTTACCGACCAACTCGCGACTTTCAGCGCCACTTAAGTTGTCGCGCATCATCAGCTCCATCAGCAATCGCTTACTGTCGTCGCTGTCCATGATGGAAAAATTGCCTTTTAGCGGAGTATGAATCAGCTCATAGCGCAAAAACTGTAGACCAAATTGGTGAAAAGTCGACACCGTTAGACCGCGCATTTTTTCGCTTGGTAGCAGTTTGCTGACTCGCGCTTTCATCTCACGTGCCGCTTTATTGGTAAAGGTCACGGCGGTGATGCGCTCAGCTGGCATGTCACACTCTTGGATTAGGTAAGCAATCTTACGCGTAATCACAGAGGTCTTGCCGGAGCCAGCACCTGCAAGTACAAGTAATGGACCAGATACGTAGAGCATGGCTTCTTGTTGTTTGGGATTGAGTTGACTCATAACGTGACCTGTAAGACAAAAGCAAAAAAGAGGGTAGCGCTGATATGACAAAGATAGATAAACGCAGCGCGCATCATCAACATTCGTATCGTCGCGATATTTTAATAATCTTTATTATAAGAATAATAGAATTTAAGGTTTGATGATGGCATATCATAAAAATCTGGTGGGTCATTATAAAGCAAAAATGCCTACTTTGGGGGAGGACTTGGGTGATGAAAGTGGGGTATTCGGACACTTGATTTTTGACAAATAGCGTGGCAGTGTTTGCTCGTAGCCAAAAGTACGAATTTGGGGTTAATATAAGGTAAGGTCTATATCATAATTCATAGTAAAAAAAACACATTTTTTTTACACAGAAAGTGACCGTTCAATACAGTTAAAAACTAGCTTTTAGGCACTGATATGCGTATAGTACGTAAATAATTTATGCCAGTTGTCACGTCATTGTTGACCACGTGTAATGAGCTATTAAATCAATTAAGTAAGCAGTCAGATATGATATTGATTTAATACGTTGATCTTACGTTGTTAGAAGATGCGTTGGGCGACCAGCCTTTATCCGCGCGAATACCGGAATCTCTACAGTTGGTCACGTCTGACATCGTCGTCAATAAGCTTGATAATTGGTTGTTACCAGCAAAATACCTAACATGTGACTCAATGACAGTTACTTAAACACAGTGACAGTTACTGAAGTGCAGTGACAATTACTTAAATAAAGTCACTTTGTGTTTTCGTCTGCGTTATACCTGTCGTAACATGGCCTGAGTGGGTCAGTGCTTGCGCTGTGTCTAACACTCGATTGGGTGAGGAGCACGTATTATCATGTCTGCTTTTAATTGGTCAGCCATTGCTTTTATCTTAGCCGCCATTGGGCTAGTTGTCTTTATGCTGGTCGTACCGCGCTTACTTGGCGGTCGCTCTCAAGGCTCACAAAAGGAAGAAGTATTTGAAGCGGGTGTTGTCGGATCTGGCAACGCCCGTATTCGTTTGTCTGCCAAATTTTATTTGGTCGCAATTTTCTTTGTGATTTTTGATTTAGAGGCGCTATATCTCTACGCTTATGCTGTGTCGGTACGGGAGGCTGGTTGGCTTGGCTTTGCCGCCGCTGGCACGTTTATCACTATTCTAATTATTGGTTTGATTTATGAGCTGAGCTTGGGTGCGATGAACTGGGCACCTGCTGATAAGTTACGCAAAAAAGCACGCTTATATGCGGCGCCTGCAGGCTTTAATTTGGCAGACATCACCAAGTTTGATGGTGCTCATGAGCTAATGGTCGATCCGACAGGTAAAGTGCCCGCGCAGTCATCCGGTCAAATCAATGTCTCAAACAATATTGAGACCAATCGTCGTCATCTACAAAACATCGATCATATTAATACCACGGGTAACGTTACTTCTGTGGATTTTGCGACGTCTGCTCAGCAGGACAAAACTGAACGTTAATAGCAGTTGATGCTCAGCTTATAGCGTTTGCAAAAACGAGCAGCAAAGCATGAAGGCGTCAGTTCTGTTTGTATTAATGATCGCTGATGATTAGCCACTTATTAATAATAAAATTATGGCGACAGCGCGAGCAAGATGATTGCCACGCCAAGCCTAATATGAAGGTTGTATGTTATGAAATACACATTAACAAAAGCCAACCCCGATGCAGATACCTATCCTGCACAGACCAGTCAAACGGTCAATGATCCTATCGAAGATGAAGTGAATAAAAACGTCTTTATGGGTCGTCTCGAAGACCTCGTTCATTCAACAGCAAACTGGGGGCGTAAGAACTCACTGTGGCCATTTAACTTTGGTACCTCTTGCTGTTATGTTGAATACGCTACTACCTTAACCGCCGTTCATGATTTGTCACGTTTTGGGGCAGAGGTTATTCGTGCCTCGCCTCGTCAGGCAGATGTCATGATCGTCGCTGGTACTTGTTTTGTCAAAATGGCCCCTGTCATCCAGCGCCTATATGAGCAAATGCTTGAGCCAAAATGGGTTATCTCTATGGGTGCCTGTGCCAACTCGGGTGGCATGTATGATATTTATTCTGTCGTACAAGGCGTCGATAAGATTATCCCTGTTGATGTGTATGTGCCAGGTTGTCCGCCGCGTCCAGAAGCGCTTATTCAGGGTTTGATGTTGTTACAAGAATCTATTACTAAAGAGCGTCGTCCGCTGGGTATCCATGTCAATGAGCAGGGTATCTATCAGCCGCAAATGACGCCTGAGCGTGACCGCAAGCAGGCAGATCGTATCGCTGTTAAAAACTTGCGCAGCCCAGATAGTATTTAAGTTTCAAACAGCATTCAGACTTATAGCAACAGTTTCAATATTTTATGCGCTTATCATAGTTAGGTTATGATTAACATAGCTCAGTTATGGTTGACATAGTTCGGTTATGGTTGACATAGTTCGGTTATGGTTGACATAGTTCGGTTATGACTAACATAGTTCAGTTATGATTAATGAAGGAATACATCATTCATGGTCACGGTAGTCGAAAACATAGATCCTAAGATCAAGCCCGTCCCAGCAGTCATCACAGAGCTGGAGCAAAAGTATGCTGGTAAATTTGTCGTGCAGCAGACTGTGGATGAAATTCCAACGGTTTGGGTGGCGCGTGCTGATTTATTAGATATTCTCTTATTCTTGCGCAAACTGCCTAAACCGTATGTCATGCTATTTGACTTATCAGCGATAGATGAGCGTTTACGCCAGCATCGTGCAGGGTTGCCTGACAGTGACTTCACGGTGTTTTATCACTTGATGTCGCTTGAGCGTAATAGTGATGTACGTATCAAGGTCGCGCTGAGCGAAGACGATGTTAATGTACCGAGCGCCACCAATATTTGGCCAAATGCCAACTGGTATGAGCGTGAAGTGTGGGACATGTTTGGTATTGTCTTTACAGGTCATCCGCATTTGACCCGTATTTTATTACCGAAATACTGGGAAGGTCATCCACTGCGTAAAGAGTACCATGCACGCGCGACTGAATTTACCCCGTACTTCTTGAACACCGCTAAGCAGCAATACGAGCAAGAGAATCTGCGTTTTGTCCCAGAAGAATGGGGTATGAAGCGTTCGGGTCGTGATGAAGACTTTATGTTCTTGAACATCGGTCCTAACCATCCCTCTGCTCACGGTGCATTCCGTTTGGTATTACAGCTAGATGGTGAAGAAGTCGTCGATTGTATTCCTGATATTGGCTATCACCATCGCGGCGCAGAAAAGATGGCTGAGCGTCAAACTTGGCACTCATTTATTCCTTATACCGACCGTATTGATTATCTCGGCGGTGTAATGAATGAGCTGCCGTACATCATGTCGGTCGAAAAGTTGGCTGGAATTACCATTCCACCGCGCGCTGAAACTATCCGCGTAATGATGAGTGAGTTCTTCCGTATTACCAATAACTTGCTATTCGTCGGTACGTTTATTCAGGATGCGGGCGGTATGACCCCTGTATTCTATATGTTTACCGATCGCCAAAAAGCCTATGACGTCATCGAAGCCGTGACTGGCTATCGTATGCATCCTGCTTGGTTCCGTATCGGCGGTACTGCTGCTGATCTGCCACGTGGCTGGCAGCGTTTGGTTCGTGAGTTCTTAGATTGGATGCCAAAACGCTTGGACGAATATGTCAAAGCGGCATTGCAAAACAGCGTACTCAAAGGCCGTACCCAAGGGGTTGCTCAGTACAATGCTAAGCAAGCACTTGCTTGGGGTGTCACTGGTGCAGGTCTGCGCGCGACAGGCGTTGATTTCGACCTACGTAAAGCACGTCCATACATGGGCTATGAGAATTACGATTTTGAAGTGCCAGTCGGTTACAACGGTGATGCTTATGACCGCTGTATGGTAAAAGTCGAAGAGATGCGTCAGTCATTGCGTATCATCCGCCAGTGCATGGACAATATGCCACAAGGCCCTTACAAAGCGGATCATCCACTGGCCGTACCACCGCCGAAAGACCGTACATTGAATGATATCGAAACGCTTATTAATCACTTTATCTCAGTATCTTGGGGTCCTGTGATGCCAGCGGGCGAATGTACGACGATCGTTGAGGCGACTAAAGGTCTGAACAGTTATTACATTACCTCAGACAAGGCCACGATGAGCTATCGTACCCGTATTCGTACGCCGACATTTGCGCATTTGCAGCAGATGCCATCGGTCATCAATGGTTCGCTGGTTTCTGACGCCATTATGTACCTAGCATCGATTGATATTGTGATGGCGGATTGTGATCGTTAGAGCCGCTGCTGCAAAAGTATTTGTTCATCAATATATTATTGCCTGATGGCACACCAAAATGCTGTCATTCGCCAATATAACCACAGTTTTAATCAGACTGATATTGGCTTGTGATAGAGCAGGATGAGTGAGGAAAAACAGAAGATTATGAAAATTGTTTCCGACAAAATGCCAAAAGTAGATGTGGAAAGCATTCTCACTAGTGATGAAATCGCTGCCATTCATGAGTTTATGCACCATTACCCACAGGCGCGTGCCGCCTCGCTAGATGCACTAAAAATTGTGCAAAAGCGCAACGGCTGGGTCGATGATGCGCAAGCAAATGCCATTGCCAATATCCTAGATATCCCGATGTCAGACATGGACGGGGTTGCGACTTTCTTTAACCGTATTTATCGCCAGCCTGTCGGTCGCCATGTGATTCTCATATGTGACTCTGTGGCTTGTTATTTGACAGGTTATGAAGCGCTGTCAGCTGAGATCAGATCACAGCTGGGTATTGAGTATGGTCAGACAACTGCTGATGGACGTTTTACCCTATTGCCAATTTGCTGCTTGGGCAACTGTGATAAGGGACCAGCGGTACTGATTGATGAAGACACTTACGGCCCTGTCCAGCCATCTGAGGTCGCGCAATTATTGGAGCTATACGCATGAGTTTAACGATTTCAGAGCAAATTGCTCGTCGCGGTCAAGGCCAAGCGCCAAGCCAGCTAAATGCACAGCGTGTTCCAATCTATGGTGATAAAGCGACAGCCACTAGCGAAACCAAGCCTTTGACGTGGCGTTTGGCGCATCATGATGCGGTGCTTGATTTAGCCACTTATGAATCTCTAAAAGGCTTTACGGGTCTAAAAGAAGCGTTATCTAAGTCGCCTAAAGACGTTGGCAATATGATTAAAGCGGCCAATGTTCGAGGTCGCGGCGGTGCAGGTTTTAATGCTGGTCTTAAATGGTCATTTATGTCGCCGCCGGATGGTTTGCCGCGTTATCTCATCTGTAATGCTGATGAAATGGAGCCGGGCACGTTTAAAGACCGTTTGCTCATGGAGCGTCTACCGTTTCAGCTTATCGAAGGTATGCTAATTACCGCTCATGCGATTGGCGCCACTGACGGTTATATCTTTATCCGTGGTGAGTATATCTTGGCCGCTGAGCGTTTAGTCGCTGCTATCGAAGAGTGCTTGGCCAACAATCTAATGGGCGACAATATTTTAGGCTCAGATTTTAGTTTTAATCTGCATGTGCATACGGGCGCTGGACGTTATATCTGCGGTGAAGAAACAGCGTTGATTAACTGTCTAGAAGGCCGCCGTGCTAACCCACGTACCAAGCCGCCGTTTCCACAAATCTCTGGTGCATGGGGTCGTCCAACCGTTGTCAATAACGTTGAAACTCTGTGTAATATGCCAGCGATTTTGAATCATGGCGTTGAATGGTATCAGTCGTTATCTGAAATTAAAGGCAAAAGTAAAACGCCAGGCACCAAACTATTCGGCTGCTCAGGTTTAGTTAATGATCCAGGCCTTTGGGAATTACCGTTTGGTTATACAGCTCGCGAAATCATTGAAGATTTAGCGGGTGGTATGAAAGATGGTAAAACGCTCAAAGCATGGTTACCGGGCGGCGCATCGACTGACTTTTTAACCGCAGAGCATTTAGATGTGGTAGTAGATTTTGACACCATTCAAAACGCTGGTAGCCGTATGGGTACTGGTCTGATTATGGTTGTCGATGAATCACAAGACATGGTGCCATTACTGCGCAACCTTGAGATTTTCTTTCAGCGCGAGTCGTGCGGTTGGTGTACACCATGCCGTGATGGTCTGCCATGGGGCGTTAAACTGCTTACCGCCATCAATGATGGTGAAGGGCAAGTGGGCGATGTCGAAAAACTAGAAGGCCTGACACGTGACTTATGGATTGGTAAAACATTCTGTGCGCATGCTCCAGGTGCGATGGAACCACTAATGAGTGCGATTAAATATTTCCGTCCAGAGTTTGATCAAAAAATCGCGCAGGCGGTTGGTGTCGATGTTATTGATGCTGCAGCCAACCAACAGCCAGTAGTGAAATAAGGAGAGCGGCATGGCAGTCATACATATTGATGGAACCACTGTCGAAGTAGATAGCGCAGATAACTTGCTACAAGCCTGCTTATCACTCGGCATTGATGTGCCGTATTTTTGTTATCATCCAGCCCTTGGCTCAGTAGGCTCGTGCCGTCAGTGCGCGGTCAAGCAATTCCAAAATAAAGAAGATATGGAAGCAGGTCGCGGTCGTCTAGTCATGTCATGTATGGTCGCTCCTGGCGACGACATGTACATCTCGGTCACTGACGATGAAGCCAAAGCATTCCGCAAGTCGATGGTTGAGCTACTCATGACCAACCATCCACATGACTGTCCAACTTGTGAAGAAGGTGGACATTGTCATTTGCAGGATATGACCTATATGTCAGGTCACAGCCGTCGTCGCTATCGCTTTACCAAACGCACACATCATAACCAAGAGCTTGGCCCATTCATCGCGCATGAGATGAACCGCTGTATCGCTTGCTATCGCTGTGTACGTTTTTATAAAGACTATGCGGGTGGTGAAGATTTGGGCGTTTATGGCTCAAATAATCGTGTTTACTTTGGCCGTGATAAAGATGGTCAGTTTGAAAGCGAGTTTTCAGGCAACTTGACGGAAGTCTGTCCAACGGGTGTGTTTACTGATAAAACCCATTCCGAGCGCTACAACCGTAAATGGGACATGCAGTATGCGCCAAGCATCTGTCATGGTTGTTCAGCTGGTTGTAATATCTCACCGGGCGAGCGTTATGGTGAATTGCGCCGTATCGAAAACCGCTATAATGGCGAAGTAAACCGCTATTTCTTATGTGACCGTGGTCGCTTTGGTTATGGCTATGTCAATCGTGATGATCGTCCAACGCAAGCGCTTGAACGTATCAATGATAAGCATGTCAAAATCAATATTGACTACGCATTAGATGAAACCATCAAACGTATCAAAGATAAAAAAGTCATCGGGATTGGCTCACCGCGTGCCAGTTTAGAGACTAACTTTGCGCTAAAAAATCTGGTTGGCTTTGATAACTTCTCAACAGGGCTGAACCATCAGCAGCAAGCACTGGTCAATAAATGTATCGAAGTGCTCAGCACGGAAGGCATTTATAACCCTAGCATGACCGATATCGAAACGCATGATGCAGTGCTCGTATTAGGTGAAGATATCACTCAAACTTCATCACGTGTCGCGTTGTCAGTACGTCAAGCGGCAAAAAATGAAGGCCTAAAAATGGCGGCGGCGCTACAAACGCAGCCATGGCTTGCTGAACCTGTTAAGCGTATTGCTCAAGATGTGCTAAGCCCAGTCTATGTCATCGATGTAACGCAAACTAAGCTAGAAGATATCAGTAAAGTGAGCGTAGTGGCGACCCCTGAAGACATCACTAAACTTGGCTTCAAAGTTGCTGATGAGATTGCGAACTTCGCTGATGATTTAGCAGACATAGCAGATCCGCAAGCAGCTGATGCAAGTGCTGAAACTGACGGTATGCAAGCATTGGCACAGCAAATCGCTTATGACTTGATTCAAGCCGATAAGCCTTTAGTTGTCTCGGGTAGCAGCTTGTCTTCTACCGCATTAATAGAAGCAGCAGCACAGATTACCCAAGTGTTGACCCAAAAACGTGCATCTATTAAAGCGACTGAGCAGCAGCAGGTTGAGGCACATAATGCCAAAGTACAGGCAGCGCAAGCAAAAGCGGCTAATGACCAGCCTGAAGAAGACCAAGATTTATCTGCTAAGCCAAACAAACCTGAAACGGGCGTGAATACAGAAGCGCAGGATGATGTCGAGCGTGAGCCTGCTGAAAAACTCGAATTAAAAGAAGTGAATAACAAGTATCAGGCACAAGCAGGTATCTACCTAACGGTTCCTGATGCCAATAGCATGGGCGTTTGTATGCTTGGCGGTCAGTCAGTTGAAGAACTGCTAGCGACTGATTACGATGTGGTTGTGGTTGCAGAAAACCAGCTAACAGATGCGATTGATGCCAATAAATTGACGCAGCTATTGACTGATAAAACGGTCATTGCGTTAGATCATCAGCTCCTTGATTGGCACAAAGACGTCGATATTGTATTGCCAGCGGCTAGTTTTGCAGAAGCGGATGGTACATTGATATCAGCTGAAGGTCGTGCGCAGCGTTTCTTCCAAGTTTACGATAACGAATACTACCATCCGATGAGCAGTATTAAAGAAGGCTGGCGCTGGATACATGCTGTGCATAGCAGCATCGAAGGTTGTGATGTCGACTGGACGCAGTTGGATGATGTGATCAATGCATTGATTGCCACCCATCCTAAACTTGCGGGTATCAAAGGCGCTGCGCCTGATGCTGACTACCGTATAACAGGTCTTAAGATTGCGCGTCAACCGCGTCGTTATTCAGGTCGTACTGCTATGCGTGCGCCAATCTCTGTGCACGAGCCAATGCAGCCGAAAGATTTGGACACTGGTCTAACTTTCTCAATGGAAGGTTATAGCGGTAAAGAAACGCCAAGCTCGATGATTCCTTTTGCCAATGCGGCAGGTTGGAACTCACCGCAAGCATGGAACAAATACCAAGACAAAGTCGGCGGTCATCTGAAAAATGGTGATCCAGGTGTGCGTTTGTTCGATCAGCTAGAGCGCCTAGCCACTCGTCAATATGTGGCGCCAGAAGCGATGTCTTCGAATACAACTGACTTGCAGCAAGGTCAAGCGAAACTGGTACCGATTCATAATATCTATGCCAGCTCAATGATGGCATCACGTAGCCCAATCGTCGCAGAGCAGCTGCCAGTTGCAACATGGCGTATCGGTATAGACGATGCCAAAGACTGGAATATTGCTGCTGGTGATTACTTAGCGATTGAGATTGATAAGCAACAAATCACTTTGCCAGTACAGATTGTTGGTTACTTAGCGGAAGGCTGTATCGGTTACCCAGTCGGGCAGGTGAGTATCATTCACCCATCAATGCCAGCGTCGGTACGTAAAGTAGATGCACCAGTAACGATGATGGGTAGCATGGCTAACGATATGATTAATGATAATGACACAGCGCAAATAAACGCAGCGCCGACCACCACACAGGAGGTGTAATATGCAAGTTACCCGTATTATCCCTGATGTGCCAAGCTTTTTGGCCAATAGCATGAGTTTCGATAATTGGTCTATTCTGTTTTTGGTGGGTCAATCACTAGTCATCTTTTTGGTCGTTGTATTGGTTGCCGCGATGATGATTATTTATGAGCGCCGTATGTTGGCCTTATGGCAAGATCGTTATGGTCCAAACCGTGTTGGACCTTTTGGTTCGTTGCAGTTAGTCGCCGATATGCTCAAAATCTTCTTTAAAGAAGATTGGACACCAAACTTTACCGATAAGTTTATGTTTACCTTGGCACCTGCGGTCGCAATGTTTACTGCCTTGGCTTCATTTGCCATTATTCCTATCTCGCCAACGCTTGGCGTGGTTGATTGGGATATTGGTATTCTGTTTTTCTTTGCCATGGCTGGTATTGCTGTCTATGCGGTGATGTTTGGTGGTTGGGCGTCTGCCAACAAGTTCTCGCTACTCGGTGGTTTGCGTTCAGCTGCACAGACGATCAGTTACGAAGTGTTTCTAGGCTTGTCGTTGATGGGCGTTGTTGCTTTGACAGGTTCATTTAACTTACGCGCTATTGTTGAAGCGCAAGCGGATGGCTGGTATATCATTCCGCAGTTTTTTGGCTTTTTGACCTTTGTCGTGGCTGGTGTGGCCGTTACGCATAGACATCCATTTGACCAACCAGAAGCAGAGCAAGAACTGGCCGAAGGCTATCATGTCGAATATTCTGGCATGAAGTTCGGTATGTTCTTCATTGGTGAGTATGTCAATGTTGTCTTGATTTCTGCCTTGATGACTTGCTTGTTCTTTGGCGGTTGGCTTGCGCCGTTCAATTTAGATATTCCATTTATTCCACCAGCTTTTTGGTTCATGATTAAAACGCTGTTCTTTATGACCATGTTTGTTTTGGCTCGAGGCTCACTCATGCGTCCGCGTTATGATCAGGTGATGAACTTTGGCTGGAAAGTATGTCTGCCCGTAACCTTGATCAATCTGTTGATTACTGCTGCGGTCATTTTGATCTTTTCCCCAACGTTATAGTCATTACTAGCCATCACTGATGAACTAGGGTAAAGCTGATAAGGATAATAATCCCATGTTTACTACCATAAAAAAGACCGTCATTGGTATATTTACCATTGTCCGCAGCATGTGGATGGTCAATAGTCATGCGCTCAGACCGCGTGACACCATCCTTTATCCTGAAGAGCCGGTACCTGTACCGCCGCGTTTTCGCGGACGTATTGTCCTAACGCGTGATCCTGATGGAGACGAGCGCTGTGTCGCTTGTAACTTGTGTGCGGTGGCATGTCCGGTAGGGTGTATCTCATTACAAAAAGCCGAGCGTGAAGATGGACGCTGGTATCCAGAGTTTTTCCGTATTAACTTTTCACGCTGTATCTTTTGTGGATTGTGTGAAGAAGCCTGTCCAACGACAGCGATTCAAATGACCCCAGATTTTGAGCTGGGTGAATATAAGCGCCAAGATTTGGTCTATGAAAAAGAGCACTTGCTCATTTCAGGACCAGGTAAATACGCTGATTATAACTATTATCGTGTGACAGGTATGGCGGTAGCAGATAAACCAAAAGGCGCAGCACAAAACGAGTCTGCACCGATTGATCTAAGGAGCTTGCTACCATGATGAATATTTTAAACCATCCTGAATTGGCTGGGTTTTATTCACTTGCAGCAGTGGCGATATTTGCCAGTCTGCGCGTAGTGACTCAGGCCAATCCAGTGCACGCTATCTTATCGATGATTGTGTCGTTGTTAGCAATTGCTGGGATATTTTTTGTATTAGGTGCGCCGTTTGCAGGAGCGTTAGAGATTGTTGTCTATGCTGGTGCCATTATGGTGCTATTTGTCTTTGTCATTATGATGCTGAACTTGGGCATGAGTAATGACGAGCGCGAAGAGCGTTGGCTCGATGCAGGCACTTGGGCGATTCCAACAGGATTGACGATAATTATTGCCGTTGTGCTCTATGCGATGATTGGTCTTAATCACGATGAAGCTGTCATGATGGGTGGCACGACTATCTCTGCCAAAGCAGTCGGTACGGTGCTATTTACCAAATACATTATGCTGGTTGAAGTAGCAGCATTGCTATTATTAGCAGCCTTGGTCGCCGCTTATCATTTAGGTAAAGAGACAGTCGACGATGAGGTCATCGGTAACGATAGCCAAAATTTCAAGCCAAGCGTAGGTAGTATCAAACAATACGACAATGATAGTACGCTTACACAGCATGACGGCGTAGAAATGGCTAAGCCTTACGAATATAAAGATGTTGACCCGCATGACTATGTAGGTATGAAGGTAGGTATGAAAGCAGGTAGTCAAGTAGGTGCGAACAAAGTTACGCGCAAGGAGTCAGACTAATGGTACTAGCAGCAAGCGTGGCACAAGATGTGTCAAACGTGCCGTTTGCCCACGAGGTGGCAGGCTTAGTACAGCCAGTTGCTGAGGCGCAAAATGTACTGGGTATGATACCCATGAGCCATGGACTGATTTTGGCAGGTATTTTATTTGCCATCGGTCTGTGCGGCGTCATGGTACGACGTAACTTCCTATTCATGCTAATGAGTCTTGAGATCATGATGAATGCGGCAGCATTGGCATTTGTAGTAGCAGGTAGTCGCTGGGTCGATCCAGACGGACAGATTATGTTTATCTTTATTTTGACCTTGGCCGCGGCTGAAGCGTCAATTGGTCTGGCAATATTATTGCGTTTTTATCATCAGCGTGGGCATCTCGATGTCGATAGCGCCAATGAGATGAAAGGATGATGTCATGAGTTTATTACCATTAACCTTTATATTCCCGCTCATTGGCTTTTTGATTTTAGCCTTTATGCGCGACAAATTATCAGAAACGGTCGCAGCGATTGTTGGCGTGGGTAGCATGCTGTTATCAGCACTATGCACGCTAGTGGTTAGCTATACCTTTTTGACCACCAATCCAGCTGGAACGGTAATTGAAGTTCCGCTATGGACTTGGTTCCAAGTGGGCGATTTTGCCCCACATTTCGGTTTGAGCTTTGATGGTCTTGCATTGACCATGACAGGTGTTATCACTGGAATTGGCTTTTTGATTCACCTGTTTGCCTCTTGGTATATGAAAGGCGACACTGGCTTTGCTCGTTTCTTTAGCTATATGAACTTGTTTGTGGCCAGTATGTTGTTATTGGTACTCGCAGATGATTTGTTCTTGCTATATCTCGGTTGGGAAGGCGTAGGTATCTGTTCTTACCTATTGATTGGTTATTATTATCACGACAGAGCCAACGGCCGTGCCGCGATGAAAGCCTTTACCGTCACGCGTGTCGGTGATGTTTTCTTAGCCTTTGGTTTGTTTTTATTATTCCGCGAATTCGGTACGCTTAATATTCAAGAGATTATTACGCGCGCGCCAGAAGTATTCGATGTTAATAACCCAACGATGATGCTTACCACGATGATGTTGGTCGGCGGTGCGATGGGTAAATCAGCCCAGTTGCCACTACATACATGGCTTGCTGATGCGATGGCAGGTCCGACACCAGTATCGGCATTGATTCACGCTGCAACGATGGTTACAGCAGGTGTTTATTTAATCGCCCGTCTACATCCATTGTTTGAGCTGACCCCAGGTATCTTGTTATATTGGGTTGGCGGCGTAGGGGCATTGACGTTGGTCGTTGCTGGATTCTGTGCACTCGCGCAAACAGACATCAAACGTATCCTTGCTTATTCGACCATGAGTCAAATTGGCTATATGTTTTTAGCACTTGGCGTGGGCGCGTGGCAAGGGGCTATTTTTCATCTGATGACGCATGCTTTCTTTAAAGCATTGCTGTTCTTATCATCAGGGGCGGTCATCCTTGCAGTACATCACGAGCAAGACATCTTTAAGATGGGTGGTCTACGCAAAAAGATACCATTGGTATTTTGGTGTTATATCATCGGTGGCGGCGCACTCGCTGCCATACCTTGGGTTACCGTTGGTTTTTATTCTAAAGAAGCGATTCTTTGGGAGACGTATGCCACAGGTCACTTAGTACTATTTTATATGGGTGTATTCGGCGCATTCTTAACCGCGATTTATACATTCCGTATGATTTGGATTATCTTCTTTGGCGAAGAAAAAACCCATGCGCATAAGCTATCAGGTGTGTCGTATTGGTTGCCTTTGACCGTGTTGCTAGTGCTATCTACTGCCGTTGGTGCTTGGATTACGCCACCATTAGACGGTGTCTTACCAGAGAGCGTTGGTCATCTATTAGAAGTTGCTGGTCAAGCGCATGCTAAGCATACCGCAGAGTATATCGCGATGGGTGCCATGGCAGCAGGTTTGATATTGGCAGCACTGTTATATGTCGTCAATAAAGGTCGCATGCTTACTAGTTTTAAGCGATCACGTATTGGTGGGGCGCTATATCACTGGTGCTATCATGGCCTAGGTTTCGACGCGCTATATGATGTAATTTTTGTAAAACCCTTTTTATTCATCGGCCGCTTATTAAAAGCCGACCCTATCGATAAAACGTGGTTGCTGTTACCTAAACTGGCCTCAGCAGGTAATAAAGTATTGTCTGCGACGCAAACAGGGTCTCTTCGAGGTTATGCCACAAGCTTTGGCTTGGGTATGGCTGTATTGCTGGTGCTGGTAATGATGACGGTGGTGTAAAGATGATTGAGTTACAACAAACGTGGATGCTACCAGCATTAATCGCAATTCCTTTTATTGCAGGATTGCTATGCTGGTTGGTAGAGCGATTTAATAAACGTCTGCCGCGCTGGATTGCCTTGATCGGTATGATGTTGACCTTTGCTTTGTCATTGGTACTTTGGCAGCAAGGCGATTTTAGCGGTATGAGTCAGCAGGTCATTGCACCAGATGCTGCAGTGCCTTGGGTCGCGGAGTTCAGTGTGCCGTGGATACCGAGCTTTGGTATTAGCTTTCACTTAGCGCTAGATGGTTTGTCATTGATGATGGTAGCCCTAACAGGGTTGCTTGGTGTGGCAGCTGTTGCCTGTTCGTGGAATGAGATTCAGCGCCGTGTTGGCTTTTTCCATTTAAACTTGCTATGGAGTTTGGGCGGCGTTATCGGGGTTTTCTTGGCTATTGATTTGTTCTTATTCTTCTTCTTCTGGGAGATGATGCTGGTTCCTATCTACTTCTTGATCGCGATTTGGGGTCATGATGTGGTTGGCAAAACCAAAGAATACGCGGCCACCAAGTTCTTTATTTATACCCAAGCGTCTGGGCTTATCATGCTCATCGGTATTTTGGTATTGGTCATTATCAGCTACGCCCAAAAAGGGGTAGTGAGCTTTAACTATAATGACTTGCTCGGTACGTCACTTGGCGGCTGGGAATATCCAATCATGCTGTGCTTCTTCATTGGTTTTGCGGTGAAGTTGCCAATCATTCCGTTCCACGGCTGGTTGCCAGATGCGCATGCGCAGGCACCAACGGCAGGTTCGGTAGATTTGGCAGGTGTACTAATTAAAACTGCTGCATATGGTTTGATTCGTTTTGTGTTGCCGCTATTTCCAGCAGCGTCACAAGAGTTTGCGCCGATAGCGATTACTCTAGGTACGATTGGTATCTTCTATGGTGCATGGCTTGCGTTTATGCAGACTGATATGAAGCGTTTGCTAGCGTATACCAGTATCTCGCACATGGGTTTTGTGGTACTAGCAATCTATGCAGGAACATTGCTCAGCTTACAAGGTCTGATGATTCAGATGCTTGCTCATGGTTTGAGTTCAGCCGCACTATTCATTATGGCAGGACAGCTATATGAGCGTCTGCATACACGCGATTTGACCTTGATGGGTGGTATGTGGGGACAGTTCCGCTATTACGCACCGATATTGATGTTCTTCTGTGCCGCGCTGCTAGGTATTCCTGGTACGGGTAACTTCATTGGCGAGTTCATGATTTTATTTGGCTCATTTGCTCAGTATCCAGTATTCGTTGTTTTTGCAACATTCAGTTTGGTATTAGCAGGTCTTTATTCGCTGATTTTGATTCATCGCGCACTATTTGGTGAAAACAATATCGCCGCATTGGCAGAGCGAGAGACTAAGTCACATGGTCTGCCTGCACGTAAACTAAAAGATTTGGGCAAGCGCGAGCTGTCATTACTACTGATGCTAGCTGCTGGTTTGGTATGGCTCGGACTGTACCCACAGCCGTTCCTTGATACCTCAAGTCACGCTATGCAGTGGATCAATAACGCATATATATACAGTCAAGTGACACAGGTAGATGCGTCGCAGCTGCTTGATGTAATGGAGGCACGTTAAGTCATGAATGATATTACGATGAATGATTTGATAGGATTGTTGCCTTACGCGCCGATTATCGCCGTAGTGATTACGGTACTGACGGTTATGATCGCGATCACCTTTAAACGCTCGCATATGGTCACTGGTACGATTACAGTGGCAGGCTTAAACATTGGTCTATTTACCCTAATCGGGCAGATGATCGGGGTAATTGACAGCGGATCTATCGCGCCAAACGCTGAGCAACTATTTGTTATAGATAACTTTGCTCAGTTTAATATGGTGGTGATTTTTATCTGTGCCTTGGCTTGTTGTACGCTGTCTTATGCGTATCTGGCCAATCTCAAAGACAATAAAGAAGAGCTGTATTTGCTCATGCTGCTATCGACCATTGGTGCGTTGCTAATGGTAAGCGCGCAGCATATGGCATCATTCTTTATGAGCTTGGAGATGCTATCAGTACCACTATATGGCTTGCTTGCTTATACTTATATGCGCAACCAGTCACTTGAGTCGGGACTGAAGTATTTGGTATTATCTGCGACTGCATCAGCGACGTTGCTGATGGGTATGGCCTTTATCTATGCAGAAGTAGGCTCACTAGCATTTAAGCCAATCAGCATGGTGTTGGGTAATATCTTTGAGTCGCCACTACTGATACTGGGCGCGGCAATGATGATGTTTGGTATCGCCTTTAAACTCTCGGCTGCTCCTTTCCATATGTGGACGCCAGATGTTTACGAAGGTGCACCAGCGCCTATCGCTACCTTTTTAGCATCAGTATCAAAAGTGGCGATGATGGCACTAGCCGTGCGTTTCTTAATCGATACTGCTTTGCTGGCATTGCCATCAGTGCAGATGCTATTAATGGTCATGGCAACTTTATCTATCTTGGTAGGCAACTTGTTGGCAGTACGTCAAACTAGCCTTAAGCGTCTACTCGGTTACTCATCTATTGCCCATATGGGTTACGTGATGATCGTGATTGTCAGCATTGGCTCGGCCGCTGATAGTATCTCTAGTATGTATATGGCGGTTTATGCCTTTACCTCTATCGGTGCCTTTGGGGTAGTGACGTTGATGTCGAGTCCGTATCGCTTATCTGGTGAAGCTGATGAGTTGACGCATTATCAAGGGCTATTCTGGCGTCGTCCAGTATTGACTGCTGTCATGACCATCATGATGTTGTCATTGGCTGGTATTCCGTTGACGGCAGGCTTTATCACCAAGCTATTTGCTATCTTAGCTGCGGTACAAGGCACCAATTGGTTCTTGGCTGCGATGATTATCTTGGGCAGTGCGATTGGTCTATTCTACTACTTACGCGTTTTACTCACGCTGTTCAAACGTCCTAAGCAGTTCATCGAGTTTGACGTGTCTGGGCAATGGGGTATTCGTACCGGTGGTATTATGGTCATCGCTGTGACGGCGATTATCCTATTCTTTGGTATCTTGCCAAATAGTATGATTGAGTGGGCAAGTTTGGCTCGCATTTGGTAATGTCGCTGAGTCAATACGGCAGATAAGTCGCTGCGATCTATCTGTTGTTACGGTTAAAAAACCAAGATGCGCCAGCTTTATGATAAGCTTGGCGCATCTTTTTTTATGCTTACCTTTTTTGGTATTTATCTTCTTTTGCCTATCAAGGGTATCTTATAAAAATACAGTTTAATAAAGTATAAGTGACGAATAATTATGAGTGATAATATTCAAACCGTAACGGTGCTCAGCAAAACCACATGGACGCCAAATTTATTTAGCTTTACCGTCAGTCGTCCCGATAGTTTTAAGTTTACAGCGGGGCAGTTTGTACGTTTAGGCGTCAATCCCAGTCAATTAAAATATTATCAACAGACTGATGTAAGTGATGAAACTGCTGATACCGCATTGAATGAAGATGTCTTCCGCGCGTATTCGATTGTCTCTTCGCCCTTTGATGAGGTGATAGAATTCTTCTCTATCGTGATACCGGATGGGGCATTTACCTCGCAATTACAGCACTTACAAGTGGGTGATGAGCTACTGCTTAATACCATGCCATTTGGGTTTTTGACATTAGCACGTTACCAAAAACCATTACCAAAAGACTTATGGCTGCTAGCAACAGGGACTGGCTTAGCACCGTTCTTATCGATGCTACAAGATTTAAAGACATGGGAAGATTACGAACACATTGTATTGGCTTATAGCGCACGCTCGCTCGATGAACTTGCGTACGTTGAAAAAATAGAGAGCCTACAAGAAGACTTCGGCACGCTAGTTGATAATCCAGCAAAGCTTATCTTTATCCCAATCGTCACTCGTGAGCCTGTCGAAGGCGCGTTGTCAGAGCGTTTGCCAAAGCTACTACTAGAGGGGACGTTGCAAGAGCGCGCAGGTATCGCATTAGATATTGATAGTACGCATGTCATGCTATGTGGTAACCCAGATATGGTAGAAGATACTAAAGAGGCGTTAAAAACATTAGGACTGGTGATGAATCGCCGCGGCGAGGGTAATATTGCCGTAGAGAACTACTGGTAGTTATCGACTTTAGTAAAAAACGCTGCATCTTAAAGGTTCTTGGCCTTTAAGATGCAGCGTTTTTTTATGGGATAAAACATTGTCTTATGGGATAAGGCATTAGCAACTTACTCTTGGCTTGGCTCAGTCGCATCGTCTACAGGGTTAATAGGACCTTGCATCAATTCAGGATCGTCATCATCACCGATGATATCTTCGTTACTGCTGGCAGCCAGTAAATCACGATAGTTGATTTGAGCCTTCAAGATCATTTGCTCTTCTTCTAGCTCGCCATAATTTATCTGTACCTTATGCAAGGTGCTCATGATTTTTTTGTTGTTTTTTAACCAACGATGGATATCGAGATAAATCACTTCGTCTTTTGCGCGAGCAATATTGACGTACGACAGAATAAATCCTAAAGGGTCTTTTTTGAGGACGCTATGATAAAACCAAATCGCCAGTTTGACGCCTTGGCGTTTCACGAAAGATTCGCAGCGCAGATTTAATATATCGGTATAAGTTTGCTGACCAAATACAAAGCGCTGCACATTGCGATCGAGCTGAACGTGAACTAAGCTAAAGTTACTTGCCACCTCAGCATAGATGCCGCCTGCATTGACAGTGCAGTATAAACGAAACCAATCCTCATGCATCTCGACGCGTAGCTCTAAAATGGCTTTTACATTATCAGTGACGAATTTTTGTAGTGCATCATTAACGTAAGTCTGTGCCACGGGCAATGACAACTCATCTTCGAACTTGTCCGTCGTCTTATTATAGATATCTTTAACCGATTGGGCGATACGTTCCCACCCACTGCCGAATGACTCGTCAAAACGATAGCCAATACTCTCGAAGAACTCATCAAAATTGTCTGAATTATTCACGTTATCAAAGTCACTCAAACTTATTATCCTTATAGGGCGCGTCATTCAATCGGTGACGTAAAAATGGCTAAACAAACTTTGCAGGCTATCGTTAATTTGAACGAAAGCTAATTATCTATAATTTCTGAATATCTACGACCATTAGTAATTTTTATACTGATAGGTAGCAAAAGCGAAAAACTGACCTCTGATACTAGTGCGTAGTGAATCTGCACTTACTGTGCTGCTTGATCATCTATTATGCCTAATTAAGACGATGCACAGTTTTGATTGTTGCAAAGTATCGTGCTACTAATTCTATTGTGCTAAAGCAGTATATAACAAATACAGTGGCTTCAAAATGAACACATGCGTTTTATAGCAATTCATTTGGTATAGACAGTGTTTTTTCTGTCTTATATATTCTCAAATGCATGTTTTTCAATCAGCGGATAAGGTTACCAATACGGCATGGCAGATGTCAAAATGCCGTCTCAGTGCTTATACTGGCGACATAATTCTATGTCATGTTATGATAGCGCCAGTATAAATCATGCCTATCGTTACAACACTTGTTAAATAGTGCTTTGTACTGATGTGCTCACAAGCTGAGATTCATTGTGGCCTATATAAAAGACTCACAGAGCTATCATTTTTCCGCGCAAGCGCCCAAGCGCGATATAAGTTTGCCTGTCGCTATTGTTATTGCGGTGGCCGTTCATGTGCTGATTATTTTCGGGATTAGCTTCTCTATGGGAAAAGACCCAGCTGCTATGATGCAAGATGTGGCAAAGGTGCTGACCGACAATATGCAGCCCAATGAAGATGCGCACTTTATTGCCAACGCTTCACAAGAAGGCGGCGGTACAATAGAAGAGCAGCTCAGACAAGAAAACAATCAGCTAAGTGCAATGTCTGCTGAGCAAATGAGTGAGACTCAAGACATCGTTAACTTGCAGCGTAAAGTGCGTCAGCAGCGCTATCAAGAAAGCTACCTACGCACGACGTTAAGTTGGCGTCAGGCCACTGTAGAGTCGGATAATGACAGCGAGCAAGCGCAAGATGATGCGATGGCGCAAGAAGAGCGGCTACGTAAGCAGATTGCAACCTTAGAAGCTCAGCTATCTCAGCGTCAGCAGGTCTACGCGACCAAATCCAAAGTCGTGACCATGGATAGTAACTCGACCACACGGGGTGCGGCAGCAGACTATATCAATACATTCCGTGAGCATGTCGAGCGAGTGGGTAACTTGCATTATCCCGTACAAGCGCGTGCTCAAGGCATTACGGGTGAAGTACGGCTTATGGTTATCATCAGTAACGACGGCAATATCAAAGCCATTCGTTTACTTGAAAGCTCAAACTCTACGATATTGGATGAAGCGGCCAAGCAGTCGGTACGACAAGCAGCACCCTTTGGTAAATTTACCGAAGACATGAGCGATATCGTCGAGCTGCGCTTGATACGTACTTACCGCTATAGTGATACAGTCGAAGTAACGTACTAAGGTTAACGTATTTAAGCACTAAGAAGATAGGTGCTAAGAAGACAAGCACTAAGAAAAAAGCTACTGAAAATAAAGTTGCTGAAAAATGTCACTGAAAACATAATTGTTAAGAATAACGCTTAACGCACTATTTTTTATCATTAAAGATATTAAAGTTCATAACACACAGCTATAAAATAAAGAGTCAGTATGGAATTTTTAGGTTTTACCGTCGATGTCGCTACCTTAACGAGCAACGCCCTAGAGCTGGTCATCAAAGTCGCTTTAGCAATACTTATATTTATCGTTGGACGTTGGCTTGCCAAAAAGGCAGTCGCTTTTTCCGATCGCTTGATGACGCGTAGCCATCTGGATGAGACAGTTGCTAGTTTTTTAAGTCGTCTATTGTATGGCGTGCTACTGGTCGTGGTGATTTTAGCTGCACTTAGCAAAGTCGGTGTACAGACTACGTCTGTCGTCGCGATTTTAGGTGGTGCCGCTGTTGCCGTTGGTTTGTCACTAAAAGACCAACTCTCAAATTTTGCCGCTGGTATTATGATTGTGACATTTCGCCCGTTTGTACGCGGTGATTATGTACAGATTAGTAGCTACACAGGTACAGTGACTGAGATTACCTTGGTTAACACCCATCTGACGACCATTAACAATCACGATATCATCATTCCTAATAGCGATATCACGACTTCACCTGTGGTCAATTATACAGCGCTACCCAATCGCCGCGTCGATATCACCGTCGGTATTGGCTACGACGCTGATATCAAAACGGCTAAAGACGTGATGTTAAGTCTGGCAAGAAACAACCCATTGGCTTTTACTGATCCTGAGCCTATCGTACGAGTGACCAATCTAGGCGATAATTCAGTAGATCTTACCCTAAACGTTTGGACAACCAATGCCGACTGGTGGTCAATGCAATGCGAGCTACTAGAGCAATTCAAGCAAGCTCTAGATGATGAGAAAATCGAGATTCCATTCCCGCAGCGCAGTGTCCATGTTAAAGGCTTAGACCATATGATCAACCAAATGGGTCAAGCACAAAAATTGCCACTATCTAAAGATTAATAAATAGCTGCCTAATAGTTAGAAGGCTGTTTAATAAAGCAGTGCTAGTTTAGACATAAGGATTTGGTAGGTTTAGACCTGCCAAAATCTCAATTTCAAAGTACTCCATCTCATCTTGCTCAGCTTGTCCGAGCTCATGATCAAAACCCAGTAGGTGTAGCACGCCATGCACTAGCAAATGGCTGATGTGCTGCGCCACTGTTTTGTCCTGTTCAGCCGCTTCACGTACCATCACTTCATGACAGATAATTAGCTCTCCAAGAGGCAGTGTTGGCATCAGCTCAATGACGGCTGCAGGTAATTCGCTTGGATAAGACAAAATATTGGTCGCATAGTCTTTACCACGTGCTTCTAGATTTAAAGCACGGCCTTCGACGTCATCAGTGATATATATATCTAGTGTTTTAGACTTTTCCTGCCATAGCTCAGGATCGATATCTGCAAAATAGGGTAGGGTCAGACCATTATTAATACGACCGTCTATATAATCCAAAGTCGCCATCATGACTGATAGTAAATGCTCGCGATTATAAAAAGTATCTAATATTTCATCATTAATCCTGTCGGTCGCACTGATATCAAGTGCTGCTAAGCTGGCATGGTTGCTAGCAATCTTGTCATCGAAATTAGTATTGTCAGGTTGGCTCATATTGCTGTCCTTTTTATTATAAATAAATGTGTTTTTAAGGCTGCATTGTCTACGTTGTTTATTTGCCAGTTTTTTACCATAAAAGTAGTTCAATCACTGTTCATCTTATCGCTAAATTTTTGGCTAATAAATAGAGGCCAATGTATAGAATGTATAGAGGCTACTATAGCTAAGTTGCTGGTAGGCGACTAGTAGCGAAAGAGCTAAATTCAATAAACTGTTGGTAAGAAAAAACCGGACTACTTTGAGTAATCCGGTTTTCTTATGCAATATAAATGCTTGTAGCAAATGATTGTAATTCAATGATTAGCTTGATTATTACAGATTGGCTGCTGCATTGGCGACGGCTTGTCTACGCTCTTGTTCTTTAATACGTTCAAACTTACGTTTTTCTTCTAAAGCTATTTGCTCTTCATCAAATACGTCATAGGCTTCAACAATTTGCTGTACCAATTGATGTCGTACGACGTCTTTTGAATCAAACTTTGTGATATGAATCTCTTCGATATCTTTTAGAATATCCATTGCTTGGGCCAAGCCTGATTTGTGACCACGTGGCAAATCGACCTGAGTAATGTCACCAGTGATGACGGCACGTGAGCCAAAGCCCAAACGGGTCAAAAACATTTTCATCTGTTCAGGCGTGGTGTTCTGCGCTTCATCTAGAATGACAAACGAGTTATTCAAAGTACGACCACGCATATAGGCAAGCGGTGCTACTTCGATAATCTGACGCTCAATCATTTTACCGACTTTTTCAAAGCCTATCATCTCATAGAGTGCGTCATATAGCGGGCGTAAGTACGGATCGATTTTTTGGGTCAAATCACCTGGCAAGAAGCCTAGCTTTTCGCCAGCTTCTACCGCTGGACGCACTAGCAAAATACGCTCAATCTCATTACGCTCAAGCATATCGACGGCACAGGCCACCGCTAGATACGTTTTACCTGTACCAGCTGGCCCAATACCAAACGATACGTCAGAGCTCAGGACGTTTTTAACATAGCGTTGTTGGTTGCCACCACGCGGAACGATGCGGCCTTTACGTGTACGTAAGCTGATGGGCGTAAACTCGCTAGCCTCATCCAAGTCTTCATCATATTCCATATCATCGTGATCTTGTTCGTCTTCTTCGATGTCTTCATCACGAGAGAGGCTAGATTGGATGATGAGATGCAGCTCTTCAGCACTGATGTCTTTGGTGTTCTGTGCTTCATCTACCATTTTGTAGATAATACGTTCACCGCGTTCGACATTGGTCACATCGCCACTCAGGCAAAAATCGCCTTGGCGTTGCATGATTTTAATATCGAGGCGTTCTTGGATATATTTCATGTGATTGTTGTATTCACCAAGCACGGTTTTTAGCTGTGCTGGGGTCAATGATTCAAACTTTATACGGCGGCTCATGGAATCAGTCAAGCGATTATCCTTTTATTGTGTACCCGACGCTATGATTTGGTTTTAATTGCGTGGCGGGTTGCAGAGATAAAATAGTTAGTGGCGTTACAGTGTTTAAGTGATACAAAGATTGTAGATGATAAAAATGACGGCGATATTATTGTTGTTTTTGTGGAAGGTAATAAATGAAAGTAATGAAAAGTCTTGCCTTCATTATGGTAGAGAATTTTTAAATTTCAAGCCATACATCAGATAGATAGCGCTGTTTTTGTATGCGGATTGCAACTGCTACAGCGATTTTCTATAGATTGATTCGATATTGCTATCAGTTCTATATAGTTCATCGCTACCTATCGTATGATAGCGCTTTAATAAGATTAAGATTTTTGAGTTTTATAAATATAAACCTCGTTTATGATGAGAGTAAAGAAACGATTTGTCTACGGTTAAGACCACGGCAGAATAGACAATTTGTGGTAATCTATGGGCGATACCATAGGTTGCTGCAACCTATCTAACCACGACAGTAACGTGATAAAAATTATAAAATAAAGTCAGTGACGAGCAGTTGTCTATCATAAATAAACTGCTTGTCCAAAAAATTATAATAGGAAAATAACGATGCAAGATACTGATTCACATTTATCCAATGCTGACAGCATACCTAAAAAGTTCGACAGCATCTCTAAAAAGAAAGAAGCGATAACTGACCAGCAAGTGCTTATCGTGGGTGGTGGTCATGTCGGTTTGTCCTTTGCATTGCTATTGGCCCATCACGGTATTGCGAGTACCTTACTAGAAAAAAACAGCTATCCAACCATCAGTCCAACAGATGACAGTACTCGCAGTCATTATTTAGACAGTCGCAATACGGCGTTATCGCGGCGCACGGTACAGATATATCAAGAGATTGGACTGTGGGATGAATTACAGAGTCATGCCTGCCGTATCGACACCGTACAGATTAGTGAGCAAGGCAGTTTTGGGCGCGCGCAGCTGAATAAAGCAGAGGAAAAGGTTGAGTCGTTTGGGCAAGTCATCGAAAACGCTTGGCTGGGTCGTAAGCTTTTATTAGCCGCACAGCAAGAGCCATTAATTACCTTGATAGATAATGCCAATGTGACAACTGTCCAGCAGCATACCGATAGTGTGACACTTAGCTTTAATTACAACGATGAAGCCGAAAACGAGCAACAGCTGCAAGCTAGCGTATTAGTTGCTTGTGATGGGCGCGACTCTACAGTACGCCAACTGCTAGATATCAGTACAACGACGTATGACTATCAGCAAACTGCCATCGTCGGAGTAGTAGAGACAGATACGCCACACGAGCATGCAGCGATTGAGCGTTTTAGTCCAGCTGGCCCACTTGCCGTGCTCCCACTGACCGATCCAGAAGGCGATGGCAATGATGAGTATCAACAAGGTTACAGGCGCTCTGTGGTGTGGGTATGCCCAACGGGTGAAGAAACCAGGTATTTAGAAGACGACGCCCATTTCTTGCAGACGCTCCAGCAAGCCTTCGGTCAACGTGCTGGCAAGTTTACCACTGCTGGTCGTCGCGGCGCCTATCCATTGAGCCGCGTACTAGCGGATAAGCAGGTAAAAGGGCGCTGCGTCATTATGGGCAATGCCGCTCATACTTTGCACCCTGTCGCTGGTCAAGGCTTTAATCTCTGCATGCGAGATGCTCATGTATTGGCACAAATGCTGAATGCACAAGTGCTCAAAGGCGCAGATATCGGTGATGCACAGCTATTAAAGCGTTATGAGAAAGCACGTCAAACCGATCAGAAGCGAGTTATTCGTTTTTGTGATGCGGTAGTACATGGCTTCACGCATCCTAACCCAGCGATTAAGCTAGCGCGAAATATGGCGTTGTTAGCCTTTGATAAATTGCCAAATATCAAGCCACTAGTTGCAACCTATGCGATGGGTCTAAAGTCATAGTGCTATAGCTAATCCTCTTTAAAAGAGCGACAGCGTTAACCTCGCTTGAAGTATTGCCTATACATCTGCACTCGGTTGCCTCGTCTCTCTTTTAAACTGAATCAACTAACTGTAATTAAGATTGATAATAAGCATTCTAATATTGAGCAATATTGAGAGACACCTTATGAAAGACAACCATACGTTGATTATCGGTAGCGGTATCGTTGGGGCGACGCTTGCTCTAAAGCTGGCACAAGCAAAAATGCCGGTGACGTTGATTGATGCCCGTCCTGCACGTGATGAATCAGCTTGGCAACATGTACTTAGCAAACGTGATGCACGTGTCTATGCACTCAGTATGGCTAGTATTAATTTACTTGAAGACATTGGCGCGTGGCAAAAGATTGCTAGCTCTGAGCGTAAGGCTGATTACTCGCAAATGCAGGTATGGCAGCTCAATGGTATGGGTGAGTTGTTATTTGGCGAAAGTGAAGACAGCGGCGCCGAGGATAATAGTAGTGAAACTCATGAGCCTACATTATTAGGTAGTATGGTTGAGCCTGCTGTCATTGAGCACGCATTATGGCAACGCTTGCAAGAAGCTGATGTCAGTGAGTATCTGACTCTTATCGCTGGTCATAAAGTTGTCAATATGGATTGGCTAGGGGCGCAGCAAGGCTACCGTGTAACTCTAGACAATGGCGAA
This sequence comes from Psychrobacter sp. 28M-43, assembly GCF_014770435.1. Classification (NCBI taxonomy): domain Bacteria; kingdom Pseudomonadati; phylum Pseudomonadota; class Gammaproteobacteria; order Moraxellales; family Moraxellaceae; genus Psychrobacter; species Psychrobacter noctis. The sequence continues at coordinate 777,579 of NZ_CP061739.1, forward strand.
GCGATTGATACACGTCTATTAGTTGGCGCTGATGGGCGCGGTTCATTTGTTCGTCAGCAAGCAGGGATTGGCGTAGATACGTTAGATTATAATCAAACAGCAATCTGCTGTGCGATTCAGACTGAGAGACCGCATCAGGCAACGGCACGCCAAGCCATGCTACCAACGGGTACACTGGCACTATTGCCATTAGCAGATATAACTGATGCTGATAAGACAAATCCGCAGCATTGGCAGTCGATCGTATGGACATTGCCGCGCAATCAGGCATTGGCGTTGATAGAGGAAGAAGATCGTTTTATCGCTGATAAGTTAGCAGCTGCTAGCAATTACGAGCTGGGTGCGATTAATCAGATTGAGTCTATCGCTAGTTTTCCATTAGCGGCACAGCAAGCAAGCAGCTATGTGGCGGATAACTTGGTGCTGATCGGTGACGCTGCTCATGGCGTACATCCGCTGGCAGGTCAAGGACTGAACCTCGGTATGCTGGACGTGCAAGTATTATGTGAGCAGCTAAAGCATGACTTTACCCGTAGTGGCGGTACGCTGTGGGGCAGCAATCAAACGCTACGTCATTATGAGCGTTCGCGCCGTCCGCATAATAGCCTAATGATGCATAGCTTTTCTGCGCTTAACTGGTTATTTGCAGGGTCGCTTGCACAAATGCGTCCTGTGCAGCAGATACGTAATGAAGGCATGTACCGAGTCAGTAAAATAAAACCATTGATGCGCTTGTTTGCTAAGCAGGCGAGTGGGGTGTAGGAAACTACCCCAACGCCGAAAAGAACACCATCAGCACTGGCGAGACAATATTGATCAAAAAGCCAAAGCTAATCGCTAGTGGCACGACTTTTAGGCCACCTGACTGCTGAATGATAGGCAAGGTAAAGTCTAAGCTGGTCGCGCCGCCAAGCCCAACCGCAGCGGAGGGGTATTTGCGCATAAATACTGGAATAAAGATTAACGCAAAGAACTCACGTACTAAGTCGTTAAACAACGCAACACTGCCCCAAACCGCGCCATAAGCATCGGTCATGACAATCGCTGATAGCGAGTACCAACCAAACCCTGATGATAGTGCTAAGCCTTTCGTCCATGACACATCAGTAAATAGTAGCGCAAAGATAAGCCCACCCACCAATACCGCTAGCGTAAAGATGGCACTCATTTCTACGCCGCGTTTATTCAGTAATACTTCTTTTAAGGTGATGCCCGAGCCTTTTAAGCCTATACCAACCAGTAAAATTAAAATCATCAGCATGACGGTCATAGAGTTTTCAGGCGGCATATAATCAGCAGGCAAAAAATAGCCAATCACCATCCCAATCACCACACAAACCACTTGCGCTAAGCTACCGCGAATGCTCACTCGATGCTCTTTAGATTTTACACTTGGTTTTTTGGCATGCCACGGACGCAGATGGTCAAACAGCATAAGCGCAAACAATCCCGTGCCAATTGTCAGTATTGATAATATAGTGACATACAGTGCGATTTCACCCAGCTGATTGCCTAGACCTTCTACCTGAGACAGCTCAATACCGATCAACGCTAGGATAATAAATACCAAGTATGATAGACCTTTGTCGGCCACTTTTGTCATAGTAGGGTTAGACGGAATGGCAAAGCCAATAAACATTGGCATTAATACCAGAACAAGGGTGACTAGGCTTTGCATGATGGCGGGCTCGCAGCATTTTTAATAAGGCGTTTTTAAGAAGCTGAAGATTGTACCATACAAGGTTAGCAATACTGATATGAGCCATTGAGATTCATTGCAAATCATTGGTCGTTGTGGACTAAAATGGAAAAAACTGGACGCTTATAATGATGTTAATAAATATCTTTTTCAAAATATTTGAACGTTTTTGAGCGCTTTGTAATTCTTTACCTTACAAACTTTTGTTGCTACATTAAAGTACTGAAAATATTTGGCTAGACTCATGTCGCTATATCAGCTCAAAACTCAGTTTCAAAATCAACTACGTCCGATAAGCAATACGCTGGTTGAGCAAAACATTACCGCTAACCAAGTGACGGTATCCGCTGCTTTATTAAGTGTCGGTACTGCCTATATCATTGCCAAGTCAGCAGCTGAACAGCAGCGGCTGTGGCTTTTATTACCTTCATCATTGTTTGTACGTATGGCACTCAATGCCATCGATGGCATGATGGCGCGTGAGCATGGACAGACATCAAGGCTCGGAGCCGTGTTAAACGAGGTAGGTGATATGGTTGCCGATACGGCGCTATTGGCGAGCCTGACCCCTCATATCAATGATAAAGAACAGCAAACGTTAATAGCCAACTTGCCAACGAATATATCAACTTCTCAGCATCATATTACTGCTCTCATCGCCCTTAGTATAGGCACCGAGCTGTTGGGCGTTACTAGTAATACCATGTTAGGTGTTCGTGCTAATCAAGGGCCTTTGGGCAAAAGCGATCGTGCCTTCTTATTAGGTATGCTTGGTGCGTTTATGGGCATTAGAGCCAAAGCGCCAGTAAGTACTAAAACGCAGGTGGCTTTACCTGCTATCAAAATGGGTCAATTATTTATACTAACAGAGATAATGCTATTAAAGACTTGTCTTAATCGACTACGTTATATGACAGAGTTATACTTAATGCGTAACCCACCTGAGCTGCGATCCGTATTAGGTGAGACAACAAACAACTCACTATCTCTTACTATTGTTTTGCCAAATACTTCTACTGATAACGCTCGCCCATTGGAGTTCAAAGAAATGCCAACCACAACCGTTGATAGTCAAAAATTCGAAGAACAGGCCAGTGTTGGTTTTGACTTGCCTGCATCTAAAATCATCAATGGTGAAAGCTGTTATAACGCTTATGACGGCACGGCTATTTATTATCGCTATTGGCTAACGATGCCTTTAGAAGGCATGAAAAAATCAGCTATCAAGCAAGCCAACCAACCGTTGCGCCAAGTTATCTTATTACACCGAGGACATGAGCATTCAGGACGATTGGCAGAGCTAGGAGAGCAGTTTGCAAAAGCTGGCTATCAAGTGTTTGCTTGGGATGCGCGCGGTAATGGGCGTTCAGGGGGTATCAAAGATCATGCTGAGAGCGTTACCGAGCTTGAGCGAGATTTAGAAGGTTTTGTACAACTGGTGATTGGGCAAACAGGCATTGCTATCGAGGATACATTGATTGTCGCCAGTAGTATCGGCGCGGTATTGGCAGCAGCATGGGTACACGATTATGCGCCTAATATTCGCGGCATGATACTTGGCACGCCTGCGCTCAGTATTCGTCTGTATCTGCCCTTTGCTATACCATCGCTAAAGGTGGCACGTACGCTAGGTCTGATGTCACGTGTCAGCAGCTACGTTAAAGCACAAGTACTGACCCATGATAAAGACGCGCAGCAAGCTTACAATGCTGATCCGTTAATCTCAAACAGTATCTCGACTGATTTACTCATTGATACGCATGCGACGGGTCAGCGCTTGCTCGACGATGCAGGGGCTATCACTGTACCGACGTTCGTCTTATGTGCGGGCAAGGATTATGTGGTCGATAAGCAGGCTGAGCGCACGTTTTATGAAGCGATTAACACACCGATCAAACGCTGGCAGTTGTATCCAGACAGCTATCATGCAATCTTTCATGAGACCAATAAAGCCGATGTATTCGCGGACTGTATTGAGTTTGCCGAGCAGGTATTTAGCACACAAGTACAAGCGCTTGATTTGAGTACGGCTCACTTAAACAGTGCCAGTAAAGATAAAGTAGATCGTTTGGCGATTAAACCATTCAATCCAAACTTTGCAATTACTCGTTTTGCGATGCAGAAGTTTGGTCATGTCAGCGATGCGATTGCCACAGGGCTTGAGCATGGATTTGATTCAGGTCATTCGCTAGATCATGTCTATTACAACAAGCCTAGCGGTCAGAATAAGTTTGGACAGGCAGTCGATAAGTTTTACTTAAATAATATCGGCTGGCAAGGTATTCGCATTCGCCGTGAGCACATACTGGAGTTGGCACGCTTAGCACTTGCAGATATTGAAGATAAAAATCAAAGTAGTAATAAACCATACCGACCAAAACTGTTAGATATCGCTAGTGGACATGGTTTTTATGCATTTGATCTGCTGACAGAGTTTGCAGATTTGTATGCTGAGCTGCGTGATTATGAGATGCATAATATTCAAGCATTGCAAGCAAAGGCGGAGCGTTTGGCCATGAGCAATCGAGTAATGACCAGTCAAAAGGACGCCTTTGATCCTGCCAGTTATATTGATGTACATACGAATGACACTAGCACCGATACTAAAAAATCAGATCTTGCTATTGCTTCTGGGTTATTTGAACTGTTCTCTGATAATGCGCTACCAGCGACTGCATTGGCGGGTATTTATGACAGCCTAAAATTGGGCGGTTATTTGATTTATACCAACCAACCTTGGCATCCTGAGCAAGAATTTATCAGTAAAACATTAAACAATCATCGTGGCAGTAGTTGGGTGATGCGTTGTCGTTCGCAAGCAGAAATGGATCAACTGGTTGAGCGGGCAGGCTTTAGGAAAATCACGATGCGTATCGATCGCTTTGGGATATTTACTGTTTCGTTAGCGATTAAAACCGTACCAGCTGATGATGAGTGATAGATGAACAATGAGCAGGTTAAACCTTATGAGCGTGTTCAGCTGTTTTCAGGCGGCGGTTCACGTTTTGGTTATTATTTGGGCAGTTATGCAGCACTAGCAGCGCATGATTTGACGCCAGATATTATCGTTGGTACTTGCGGTGGGAGTTTGTCTGCTTACTTAGTACAACTTGCGCCTGACCCTAAAGATTTGCAAGCGTTGATGTGCAGCCGTGAGTTGTATCGCGTCATCACTGCCATCAGACATGTCGCGCCAGATGAAGCCAATAAACGTCTAAAACTGCGTTATATGACCCATGCACTTAAGCGTTGGCGGTTATCAAAGCAAAGGGATAATGGACAAGGACAACGTCAAGCAGACAGCTACGAGCGACTGTTAAATGAGTTACAGCAGTTAGCGATGTTTCGTATTGATAACGAACAGTACTGGCTAGATGAGCTGTCGCGGTTCGCTCCTAGTAATAATGGTAGCGCTGCTGATAAAGTAACACCAGAGATAGCTATCATTGCCAGTCGATTGTATCAAGCATCTGCTGATAGTTTGTATAATGAAAAAGTTGCACTACAAGAGTTGTTATTTGCGCCGCCGCGCTTAGCAAATTTGCCAAACCTTGTATCAGGTCTGGCTGACGAACAAATGACATCGCCTGCGCATACCTTCGCAAACGGACGCATACACCCTTCTGTAAAGGTACAGACGCAATGGGATTTTGCCCTAGTGATTCGCGCTTCTATGGCTGACATGTACTATCTACCGCCAACACATATCCCAGAGCTTGGCTGGTGTTTAGGAGGTGTGATTAATCTCACACCGATTGAGTTGGCCTGTCAGTTGGGTGACATCGTATTTGCAGAGACTAAGGCAGGTTATGACGCATGGCTGGCTGCTCCCGCGATTCAGCGTGTTTTTGGTTTTGATCCTAATAAGCGACTGGCAGCAGTACACGATTATCAACCAATCAGTGTGTCGGCACCCACTGAAACCATTAATAAAAACCGTCAGCTACATTGGTTACCATTTGCAGATAACGAGCAGCAACTGAGAGGGAAAAATGTGCAAAAGCGTTTTAACCTAGAGCAAATGACCGTCGAGCTAATACATAGCGATTATGACGGTTTTGTGCAGCAAATGCAGGCGCAATGGCAATATGGCTATCAGCGTACGGTCGACTATATACAGCAGCATAAATTATGAAAAACCTCGCAAAAGGTATCACTAAAAACCATGCGCCGCATATTATTATCGTCGGTGGCACGAGTGGCCTTGGCTTGGCATTAGCGCTGAATCATCAGATGCTTGGTTGGCAGGTGAGCGTTGTTGGTAGTAGCGCAGCAAAGATAGCCGATATCAACAGCCAGCATCCTGCTATCGTAACTTATGTATGTGATTTAACTGACCCAAGTCAAACGCGAACGTTATTAGACAATTTATCAGGTATTCCATTTCAAAGACTGATCTATAGTGCTGGTAGCTATACCAATGAGCGTATCCATCACTTAAATCAAACAGATAGCGACCAAATGCTAGCGATCAATTTACAGGCGTTTGAGCAAGTTTTTAGATGGGCAAGCAGTCAGTTGAAGCAGCAGTTAAAACAACCGCGTCAGGCGTTGGATTTGACTAAGGGTGGCAGACCTAGCCTCATTTGTATTGCCTCTATCGCAGGTACGATAGATTATCCTTATGCCAGCCTTTATGCAAAAAGCAAGCGTGCAATGATTGCTACTGCTAGCGCTTATCGGGCAGCACTTATACCTTATGATATCCAAGTAAACTGTATTGCCTCAGGCTATATTGATACCCAAGCATTACGTGATTTAAACGATGGCGATGCTAGCCATAAGCCATTTATCATGAGCACACAAGCAGCGGTTAATCATATTATGCAAACAATTGAAGATGACGTGGAACTAGCGATATTTCCACGCTCAATGCGCTATATCATGAGTGCCTTAAATCATTTACCTAAGCCTGTGCTCAATTGGATATTGCAGAGTAAACTGGATAAAGCCAGATAGTATGGCTATCAATATTTTGACTAGGTTTAACCAAGTAGCCAATAGAGTAAGGTAAATACTGGCACTCCAATCAGCAAACTGTCTATCCGATCTAATATCCCACCATGACCAGCGAGCATCGTTCCGGTGTCTTTTACCCCATGTCGGCGCTTAAATGCTGATTCCAGTAAGTCTCCAAATATACCGCTCACAGCCAAACTATACGCAGCTAATAGACAGACCCACCAAGTAAAAGGAGTGAGCCAAAGACCTAATACTGCTGCCAAGATTGCCGCAACTAAACTGCCAAAGATAGCACCTTCAATGCTTTTATTCGGGCTAATAGTCGGCGCTAGACCTCGTTTAAACAGCTTACGTCCAAGCAGTCTTCCGCATAGATATTGGGCAATATCATTAAACTGACTGGCAAATAATACGAAGAGTAAAACACCATATTGTTCGCGTTGCCAGGTCAATTGCTGTAAGGCTACAAGGCCAATGATGAGTGAGATGAATGCAACACTCAGTAGCAGATCTAAGGAGTTGAGCCGCGTATAGTGTTGAGTCAGATTGAGAGAGGTTTTCGCTAGCAGGGGAGTACTTGGCTGTAAACCTTGCGCTTGGAGTTTATGAATGAGTACGGCTTTACTGCGTAAACACCATAGACGTTTAATCTCGTAGCTGCCGCGTAAACCAATTAATATAAAAAATAAAATGAGCAGCCATTGATAGGCATATACTTGCAAATGAGAACCTTGCGTATCGTTCGTTATTTTTGCAATCACATAGCAAGTGCAGAGCACGGCTAGCATCAACCACCACGAGCGGGCTATCAGGTAGATTTTTGGCAAGCGTTTGCGCAGACGAGGTACGGCAAGTACACTCCAAGCCAAGCTGACGATTATCATCAGGGCAATCACAAACACAATATCAGAAGCCATACCGTGGACACTCAAAGAAGAGGTAATATTTGAAGCCTATCCATAATGATAGCTTAAATGCCTCTTTAACTATAGTGTTAGATATTGCCCTTGATGGATTTGGTTATTATCTGTCGTAGGCTTAAATATGGTCAGTAAAAGGTATCGGATAACGCTCGTCTTCTATAATGTGAGAAAAGGAGTGAAGCGTAGTTTTTCTTGATGGCAGAATGATACTGGTTAAAGGCGTTTCAGCTAAGTTAGGATAATCCTCACGATAATGCCCACCGCGACTTTCAAAACGCTGATAAGCCGATTGGACAATCATCGTTGCTAACGCTAATTGGCTCGCCAATTGAAAAATGGCAAGCTCACTGTTAGTAGTAGGAGTTCTACTGCTCGTATCAGATAGCATGATCTCAGTATGTTCGATTGACTCTTGCCACTGCTCAATTTGTCGCAATGCTTGCTCTAATTGTTTGGCACTACGTGTAATGCCCATATTGGCTGTCAAAAGAGCTTTCAACGCTATAGTTATCTCTGCACTATTTACGTCAGAATGAAGCGCTTTATCGGCATTATAAGTTGGATACGATGACTGCTTACAAGAGGGCAAGATGACGGGTTGAGTGTTTTGTAGTGTCGGAAATTGCCAAATATCGGCAGCTAACTGATGCAGTTCATAGTAGGTAGTCGTATGTGGCTGCGGCATTTTTTCTAAAGCTTCAGCCGTTTTCTTTAAAGCTTCTAAGTTCTTTAAGCGATCCAATTTTGTTAAGTAACGAGGTAAGTTGGCGGCGATGTTGCGACCAACTACCACACACTCCAACAATGAATTACTTGCTAAACGGTTGGCTCCATGTAGCCCTGTATAAGCAACTTCGCCTGCTGCATATAGTCCTGCGACGTCGGTCAAACCATTGGCGCAAGTCACCACGCCGCCACAACTATAGTGGGCAGTCGGAGCGACTGGAATAGGCTCTGTGGTCATATCGACGCCGAGTGCTAGCAGCGTCTGATAAATCTGCGGGAAATGCGCTTGTATAAATGCAGCTGGCAAGTGACTGACATCAAGGTGTACGTAGCCAAGTCCGTTACTACTAATCTGACTGGCTATTGCCCGAGCGACGATATCGCGTGGCGCCAATTCAGCACGCTCATCAATATCTAACATAAAGCGCGTACCAGTCTTTGGGCAATAGAGTCGTCCACCTTCACCGCGTAACGCTTCAGATATCAAAAAACTGCTGTCATCTAATGCCAGACCCGTTGGGTGAAATTGAATAAATTCTAAATTTGCCAAACGACAGCCTGCTTGCCATGCCATCATGACGCCATCACCAACACAGATGTTAGGCGCGCTGGCACGTTTAAATAACTGACCTAAGCCACCACTAGCGAGTACAACAGCCGCACTATGAATGGTGAGTTGGCGCTCATTGATATGATCAAAGACCAGCGCCCCTCGGCAATGTTTAATCTCGCTATCGTTCATGCTAAAAGAAGAGTCACCAATCATAGGTGAAGTCAATAACTCTAACGCTTCATGATAAGGCAAGATAGTGATGCGGGTCGCAGCTTGTGCCTTGGTAGTCAATGCGTCCATCACATGTCGACCCGTTGCATCATCCGCATGAGCCACACGTCTACAGCCATGACCGCCTTCTTTGGTCAAGTGTAAGTCACTGGTTTTTAAGACTGCAAAATCAGGTGTATTATCATTTTCTTTAATTAGAGTGGTTTGAGTAAATGGCACACCTTGTTCGCATAGCCACTGCACCGCTTGCTGTCCTGCACCCAAGATACGGGCAGTATTGTCAGTCGCACACAATCCTGCACCAGCGATTAAGGTATCAGCGACATGATCAGTCACAGAGTCTGCTTTGTCTAAGCTAGCTGCGATACCACCTTGAGCGTAGTGACTTGAGCACACCTCAAGCGCGGCTTTACTTAAAACAATGATAGTCAGCGATTTCGGCAGAGATAGCGCGGTGCTCAAACCTGCCAGACCAGCCCCAATAATAAGAACATCAGTTTTTATAATATTACTCATATCACTGCTGCTCCTGTTATTTATATAGCGAGTGGTGTTGGAACAATCAACTGAATGCGACGGACTCATGCTAGGCTGCCCCAACGTTAGCGAACAGTGTACGGTCTTTTACGATGTCGCCACTAGCGGCTACACGTTGCTTTTGTGCTTCAGCAAAATCGAGCATCCGTTGTAATGGTTTTTTTGCTGCAGTCGCGAGCTCAGGTGTCATTAGCACTTCACCGCTTTGATTTGTTAAGCACAGTTCAATACCTTTTAGACCGTTCATAGCCATCCAAGGACAAAACGCGCAGCTCTTACAGCTAGCGCTCTCGCCAGCAGTTGGTGCGGCCAAGAATCGCTTGTTTGGTGAGCGTTTTTGCATCTCATGCAATATGCCCAAATCAGTAGCGACGATAAAGGTATCAGCATCTATCTCATACGTTGATTGCAAAAGCTTGCTAGTCGAGCCGACCACATCAGCGAGTGCCACCACGCTATCAGGTGACTCAGGATGCACCAAGACTTTGGCCTCTGGGTGTTCCTCTTTCAGTTGCAGGAGTTCAGTGGCTTTAAATTCATTATGTACCAAACAAGACCCTTGCCAAAGCAGCATATCTGCGCCAGTCTCACGAGCGATGTATTTGCCCAAATGACGGTCAGGTCCCCAAATAATCGGCTCACCTTGGGCGTGTAAGTGACGAACGATGTCGATACCGACAGATGAGGTCACTACCCAATCAGCTCTCGCTTTTACTGCGGCGCTGGTATTGGCGTAGACGACAACAGTACGCTCAGGATGGGCATCACAAAATGCTGAAAACTCTTCAGCAGGACAGCCTAAATCGAGCGAGCATTCGGCTTCCAAATCTGGCATGAGAACGGTCTTTTCCATGCTTAATATTTTTGCCGATTCACCCATAAAGCGCACACCAGCGACCACCAATGTTTGGGCGCTATGAGCTTGTCCAAACCGAGCCATTTCAAGCGAGTCACCGACGCAGCCACCGGTTGCCAATGCCAAGTCTTGTATAAAAGGGTCGACATAGTAGTGAGCTACCAGTACGGCATTATTCTCTTTCAGTAGCTTCTTGATATTTTCTTCGACTACGATGCGTTCAGCGCGAGGCAAATCTGCTGGCATTTTAGCCTTGGCGTATTCAATGTTCATCTGAGTGGCGATGCGATTGTCCGTACTCATGATAGGTGCGTCGTAAGGATATTTTTTCATAATGGCAGCCTTTGTTGGTGCGATAACGATAAATGTATGAGCTAAAAAATAGATAATCGAACATAGTAAATTTATAAGTTGTATTAATTATGCTCATTTTGAGCATAATTACAAGTGGTTTTTTATACTTAATAAGTCAAAAGATTAGGTTTTATTGCTAAAAGTGATGTGCATTTAAACCGTACTAAGCTTAAAAATAATGCTAATTCATGCTTCTTATGACTATTTATCGCCATTGATTTTTCATACTTACAACCACAGACTATGATAGTTTTAGATTCGAGCTATACTAAGTCATACCATAGCTACTGACCCCAATAGCCTTTCACATTTCAGAGAAAAAGGATAATTCCCAAAGCCATGACGTTGTCTTATTCACATGCGCACCAGCAAGGTAGCGGCACGACAGAAGTGGTCGCCGTGTTGGTCGCTATCACCGATCATATCGCGCGCGTTTTAACCGTTGACCAAGGCAAGCTGTTGCCAAATGGGCCGCTTATGCCGCTACATCGCTCGCTACAAGCGGGAGTACGTCAATGGGTAGAGGAGCAAACACAACAACCGCTCGGATATTTGGAGCAGTTATATACCTTTGTCGATACTAACAGGCGCAATATCGACGGCCATGCGTTGGTGTATGTGAGTTATTTGGGTTTGGTGCAAGAGACGCAAACGCAGGCACTTCAAAGTAAAGCACTCTGGCGAGATTGGTATGATTATTTCCCGTGGGAAAATCATCTGGACGGTATGCCTAGTATTATTATGGACTTTATCGTGCCTGCGCTACTTGAATGGGCCAATATTGCCAACGATTCGATTGTTCAACAGCGCAGGCGTCAGCGCATTGGCCTATGTTGGGGGCTGGACGAAGCGTTTTTGGCAAGTGGCAAGCTCACTGACAGTCAATCAGTCAACGAACACGATAATGAAAGTAGAGAATGGATTGCAGAGCATGTATTACTACGTTATGAAATGCTTTATGAAGCAGGTCTAATCCCCGAAGCACCTAATTATCCGCCCAATTATCAGGCTGTTGCCTTGCCAGAGGATTGGTCACAACGCATAGGCGTACCCATGTATTACGATCACCGTCGCGTGATTGCTACTGCTATCTCAAGACTGCGCGCGAAAATTGAATATAGACCGCTTATTTTTGGTCTGATGCCAGACGTCTTTACCTTATCGCAGTTGCAGCAGAGTGTTGAGGCGTTATCAGGCGTGCGTTTGCACAAGCAAAACTTCCGTCGATTGCTCGATTCACAAAACCTAGTAATGGAGACAGGAGAGAGTAGTACTGCTCAGCGCGGTCGTCCTGCCAAGCTATATCGCTTCCGTCATGATATTGAGTTACAGAGTTTATTGATGGACAGCAAACTTCCCAAGCGCAAATAACGGATGAACATCAATAATATCTCGTGCTTGAAATGGTTAGTAAAACGAAAAATTTGCCACCTTTCCTTGCAGGGCCGTTAACTTTACGCTATATTTATGCTCATTTTGAGTTTAAATAAAGAGTAGTTTCTATCAATATCATGCCTAGATAAGGGTTAAAGATGACAATTGAAAAAGAGCCAGCATTGGATGACGTATTGCTTAAACCATTGGTTGAGAATGCACTAACTGAAGATTTGGGTAGGCGTGGTGATGTAACGTCGCAAGCTACTATCCCAGCCGATATGCAAGCGCAGCTACAGATCAAGGCACGGCAAGCAGGCGTGATATGTGGTATCGATTTGGCACGTTTGTCTTTTGCCTTAGTCGATGCGCAAATTGAGTTTATTGCACAAGTACAGGATGGCGAAACAGTAGAGGCTGGTGCAGTGTTAGCGACCGTAAAAGGTAACGCGCGTCATTTATTGACTGCAGAACGCACGGCACTGAATTTTATGACCCATCTCAGCGGCATTGCGACAGCGACACGTCAAATTGTCGATAGCGTGGCTCAATATCCTGCGCAAATTACTTGTACGCGCAAGACCATTCCAGGCTTACGTATTGTACAAAAATACGCCGTACGCTGCGGCGGCGGACGTAATCATCGCTTGGGGTTAGATGATGCGATTTTAATTAAAGACAACCATATCGCCATTGCGGGTGACATCAAAACGGCCATTCAGCAAGCACAGAAATTTGCTGGGCATCTGATTCCTATTGAGGTCGAAGTCGATACGCTAGAGCAATTAGAGCAAGCGCTCGATGCAGGTGTGAGTTTAGTGCTATTAGATAACATGTCGCCTGAAACATTGTCGCAAGCGGTTGCTATGTGTAAGGGGCGCGCAAAGACTGAAGCCTCAGGTGGTATTACGCCCGAAACGGTACAAGCGGCTGCAAGTACAGGGGTTGATTTTATCGCGATGGGTTATTTGACGCACAGTACTACTGCTTTGGATATTGGGCTAGATTTTAGTGCATAAATATAGATGTGCTAAAGGTTAATAGCGCTACATGCGCTCGATTTTATCGAAAAGACTATCAACGAGTTAGTAAAATGGTAATTTATACTGATAGCTTTTACTAACAACCTGTTAAATGCTTGTTTTTGCACTGAAGCTTTACTAAGGTGACATATAGGCATAACGGCGCAAAGTTAATGATTTTATTAGCTTATCTGCCTATGCTACAATGCTATTTTTAGTTGCCTATTGGGTCATCGTTGCACTCGCACGATGACCTTATCTTTTTGCACAAGCAGTATCAATAGACAAGCGAGCGCTCAGTGAATACTGAAATTATCAAGATAATCCTAGCCTTTATGGTATTGATCAATCCATTTAGCGCATTGACGTTATTTTTAGATTTGACTCGCGGCTATTCGATGAACAATCGACGTAAGGTCGCGCGCGTTGCTTGTCTGACCATTTTTATCACCATCAGCTTTTTTACGATTGCAGGTGAGACGTTACTAAAAACACTTGGTATTTCTATCGGCTCGTTCCAATTGGCAGGCGGTATATTGGTGTTTTTAATTGCCCTAAATATGATGAATGGAGAGGGTAACCCAGTTAAACCTGATCAAGAGAACTTCGATGTTGATCATGTGAAAGATGCGCCAGTCTCGATGGCAGCTGCCGTGGTTCCCCTAGCGATTCCAATGATGATTGGGCCTGGCGGTATCTCTACGGTTATCATTTACTCTTCACAAGTATCAGGTATTTTGCAGGTATCTGCCATTTTGATTGCTGGCTTATTTATCAGTCTGTTTTGCTATTTGGCATTGATGGCGGCAGGTCGTATCAGTCGCTTACTAGGCGATACTGGCTTGAACATCATGAGCCGAATCATGGGTATGCTATTGGCCGCCGTTTCTATCGAGATTATCGTTAATGGACTGCGTACGCTCTTTCCTAGCTTGATGTAAATGATCAATACAATATTATCGCTAACCATATATATTTATACAGTGGTTAGCGGATATCGACCTGATTCAGTATTATCCAATACGTCGTTTACTTAATAGTCAGTTTATTCAACACTCAGCTTATCTATCATTTCCTAGTTATATTTCTATCAGCTTTGATATAAATGCCAAGCCAGATACAGCATTAACAACCCTACCAAAGCATCCAGTATGTTCCATGCCTTAGGCTTCTCAAATAGAGGCCTGAGTAATCGCGCCCCATACCCAAGCGCAAAGAAGAAAAAGAACGAAGCGCTAATTGCACCTGCGGCAAACGTCAATTTACTGCTTGCACCCGTAGAAACCATGCCGACGAGTACCAATGTGTCTAGATAGACGTGCGGGTTTAACCAAGTAAAGCCAAAACATAGTAACAAGGCTTTTTTCAAACTCGTGACGACTTGTCCTTCGACAGTCAAAGCGTGTGACACGCGTACGCTGGCATACAAACTCTGTAAACCATATCCTAATAAAAATATAACGCCTGCTATTTTTGCGATATCTATAACGTGAGGATAGCGAGCTGTGACTGCACCAAAACCACCAACACCTGCTGAGATTAAAAACGCATCGCTCACCGCACAAAACAAACAAACAAAAAATATGTGCTCGCGTTTGAGACCTTGTTTGAGTACAAAGGCGTTTTGGGAACCAATAGCAATGATGAGAGATAGCCCAAGTAGGAAGCCAGAAATATAATCGGGAGCATTCATAATACGGTGCTTAACGGTTGAAGTGTAGGAATGGTGACATTTTGCTTACTGGCAGGCCAGCAAAAACCTGCTAAGATACGCTATTGAATGAATGTATGCAATATGCGCACAATGTGAGTGTAATAGACGAGGGGCAGAGCAAGTCATGGTAGTCAGTTTGACAAGAATGCTACAGTCATTTGGGCAAGCTCAAGATGACCTACCAACATTGGCAGCAAAGAATGCTCAGGAGATGAGCGTCAATCATGAACAGGATGCTGCTGCCGATAATGATAGCAATCACGCAGTACAAGAGCGTTCTACACTAACTCCGCCTGAACGTGTAAACCGTATATGTGATGCGTTGGCACAAGTGAGTGATAGCCAATCATCCACGCCTTTGACTGATCGCTATCTGAGTAATCGTGCTCAAATGCGCCCAACCAATAGACCGCCTTTTGACCCAGATACTTTGTGGTATCTCAAACATGGACGTTGTCCGATTATGACTGAGCTTGTTGATGTGGTCGATGAGGCCACCCTAAATGCCATGCCTATTGAAGCCGTTGCGATACTAGATCGTATCAACGGTAAGCTAAAGCGTTATCGTGAGTGGAGTAGTGAGCTGAACGAACAGCAACAGCAGCAACATAATGAGCGTCAGTTCGTCATCGATAAGCTAGTGTCCGAAAGTATCCCTGAAGCATTACATCATTATGAGCAGCTACAACGATTTAGTCCGCATCGCACTAAAAAAAATATGGTGCAGGGCAAGATGACGGCCGGTGATATGCTGACAGATTTGTTTTTAGAGATTGATTATGAGCTTGACGAATTGTTAGATGAATTGCATCAGACAGTTTTGAACCGCCTTGCCTCAACCCACCGTTATGTTAAGAGCCGTACGCAAAGTTAAATGTTCTTTGATAACGTTTTCTCTCGTACACTCGCAAAGGTTAAGTATTATCAAAAAACACAATCGACCCAGTGCATAACAATATAGGGCTTTAATAGAGCCTTATTTTTTTGTTTAATAATAACAACCATAAGAAATCAGCCACGACATTCTGATAAGTAATAAGGACAATATAATGACCCAAATGACTGCGATGTTCGTAATGTTTGTTTTGTATGGGCTGTTGCCAGCGGCTGGGTTATATCTAGGTTATCGTGGCATTAAAAAAGTCACAGCACCCAAAATGCTCGAATATAAGGCGATGCCGCAACTGGGTTATATACCTGAAAAAAGCCTACCCGTTGAAGTTAAAACCGCTTTGGAGCAAATTAATACAAAGGGTGAAAAGCTGCGTGTCATGTATGGCGATACCAATAATGATGGCAAGATTGATGACAAAGATACCGTCAATGAAACTTATATTATGATTCAAAACTTAATGGATAGGCACGTGCCACAAGCCGTCGCTGACTATCGTCGCTTGCACGATTTAGATGTGACAGATAGTGCGCTTGCTGATAATACCAAAATTAAGCATTCTAATGTCACGGGCAAAGAAGCCTTGTTAGACGTGCTTAAGACAATTAACACACAGTTCGATGACCTGCTCAACGCGTCATATCATCAAGACGGTCAAAAACTACTTGCGACCAATCGCTATCTCCAAAAACGTTTTGATAACCCTACTAGCAACACAGAGTTTCAAAAGCCCGATAGCAATGTCAGTAGTAATGCCAATAATAATGCTAGCAGTGAGGTAAATATCCAAGCGATTGAAAGCCCAACTGGTGAAAATGTGAGTGCTAAAGACATTAAGCTATAAATACAAAGTTGAATGGTGAAAGGGTAAAGAGCAAGCGTATATGAGTATCTTAATAGGCATCGGTATTGTAACGACCGTCACTACCTTTTATCTAGGTAGAAAAGGCTGGCAGGCTTTTCATAAAGCCGTCGGTATCTCACCTGGCGTACTTACTTATCAGGATTACGATGCGCCCTTGTCATTAGCCACATTAAGCTTGCAGCAGCTAACGTTAAATAAACAGCACTTAAAAAACTTATCTGAGCAGCAACTACGCCAGTTAAAACGTATTGATGAAAAAGTAAGCAGCTATCACGCTTATCAAGCAGTCATATATGCTCAACATAAGACACCAGCGGTAACAGAAGCACAGTTTGTGTTGAATAAAATGTTGCAAACACGGTTACCCGAAATGCTAGCCACTCATTATCAGTTAACAAATATAAATGTCACTAATGAGAATAACGAAAAGAGGTTAGAGGCTAGTGAGTTATTGCAGAGTGTTTTAGATAGTATCGAACAGCGTTTGGACAGGCTACTGGCGCAAATGGATGAGGAACAGCTACAAGAGCTGCGAGTCATGAAGCACTATATTAATAGCCACGATAGCTGAGCGGCTATATCTATACTGAGCAACTGTGACGCCTGTAAACTGTGACGCCCATAAAGAGACACAAAAAAAGCGGTCAATGACTATTCATCATTGACCGCTTTTTTATGTTTATTCTAAATCTATTTAAGACTTAGAATAATGTTAAACCAATTTAACTAGCGCTTATCATTGCGATCACGGGTGTTACGTGTACCGCGGCTAGCAGGGCTAGCACTACTTTTAGGTTTCGCGCTGTTATTACGGTTATCACTACGAGTATCAGTGCGACGCGCTTTAAGCGGCTTGTTTCTGATACGTTCTTGCTTTTCTTTGGCTGCGCCATGTAGACCCGTGCCATAACGTGGACGCAAGCTGACCAAATCCGTCAACGTGTTGATTTCTTTTTTATCAAGCTCTAAGAAACGACCAGTACGTAGCTCTTTTGGTAGAACAATCGTGCCATAGCGCGTGCGTAGTAGACGACTAACTTTTAGACCTTGTGACTCAAATAAACGACGTACTTCGCGGTTACGGCCTTCTTTTAGCTGGACGTGATACCATTTGTTGACGCCTTCGCCGCCGCCTTCTTTGATGTCTTCAAATTTTGCAAGGCCATCTTCTAGCATGACACCAGCGGTCAATGCACGGGCGATATCAGGCGTTACTTCACCCAATACACGTACCGCATATTCACGAGTAACTTCACCAGATGGATGCATCAAGCGATGCGCCATTTCGCCATCGTTAGTAAATAACAATAGGCCAGTTGAGTTAATGTCCAAGCGTCCAACCATTACCCAGCGGTCATGTGTTAGCTTTGGCAAACGTTCAAAGACAGTTGGGCGACCTTCTGGATCTTTAGCCGAGCAAACTTCGCCTTCAGGCTTGTAGTAAGCGATAACACGGCGACGCTTCTCGTTTTCAGAAGTGTATTTGATTTGACGGCCATCAACGCGAATCTCATCACCTTGCGAGACACGATCACCGATGGTCGCAGGACCATTATTAACCGTTACGCGGCCAGATTTGATGACTTCTTCCATTTGACGGCGTGAACCAAGTCCCATACGGGCTAGTGCTTTCTGTAATTTTTCATCTTTCATCATAATATCCTTGAGTCGGTGGGTTTACATTTCTCAATGTAAAAAATTGGATTGACTATTCTACGCTATTTTAACAAATTTAGCACGTAAACCAATACCTTACTGGTTATTAATGTATAAACAAACATGGTGCTAATCAATAAAAGTTTATTAGTCGTATACGAGATACAGACTAGAAGACTCTCAATGACTAACTATATAAGTTAATACACAGATACAAACACTTACACTATTTCGATGTTAAAAGGATAGTTCCAATCATAAATGCAATCTAAACAAGCCCTTATTAAGCTGAATTTTTTCAAATTAAAAATAAAAACTTT
Organism: Psychrobacter sp. 28M-43; assembly: GCF_014770435.1. Lineage (NCBI taxonomy): Bacteria > Pseudomonadati > Pseudomonadota > Gammaproteobacteria > Moraxellales > Moraxellaceae > Psychrobacter > Psychrobacter noctis. The sequence continues at coordinate 796,263 of NZ_CP061739.1, forward strand.
ATTTATTACAAAGCTGTTTTCACTTCCGTTTTTTTAACGCTTAGTAATCTAAAGTTTGATATCAATTTTCGTAATTAGCCGTAAATAAAGGGCTTGATGAGAAATTGCAAAATAGTCACTTAATTATTTTATGACAAATTATATGTATTGCACTGAATATAGTTTAGGTGTATATTTATTAAATATATTCTTTTTTACGAATATAAATACTGTAGTAAGGTTTTCTGGTTTGATTCACAAATATAAATATGAGTAACTGTTATGGTTAATAAATATTTCATTTTTGTACACAAACGCTTCTTGGTAATGAGCATATTTTGCTTGTTTCTGATGGGGTTGTTTAGTGGCTGTACGATCAACTCAGGACTTCAGTCAGGAAATCTTCCTGAATCTGGCACCTTTACCGCAGAAAACGGTCTTCAATTTCATATTCAGCCTTTAAGTCTGGCAACTTTACCGCGTACAGCGCCGCCTAGTGTGACTCAAGATCTCTTTCATTTGATCAAAACCTCTGGACGAGTCAATTATGGCATTGCGAAAGGGGATGTGCTGAATATCATTCTTACCAATTATCCAGATATTAATGCGTCAACTGCTAGCTTAACGGTAGATCAACAAGGGTATATACAGTTTCCATTGATAGGTAGAGTTCAAGCCAGTGGGCTGAGCGTGCCGCAGTTCACCGCTACGTTGCAAAGCAAACTACAGCGTTATCTCAAGTACTCAGATCCTCAAGTCAAAATTATCAATTACCGTGGCAGCAAGTTTTTCGTAGATGGTGCGGTGAAGCAGTCTGGTGAGTTTGCTATTGCTGATGTGCCAGTGTCGGTATATGGGGCTATCTCTATGGCAGGTGGTACTACTGAGACTGGGGATTCAAACAACATTGTGCTAAATCGTCAGGGCAACAGCTATCGCTTAGGAGTGCAGTCACTACATAAAATGGGGCTGTCTGCCAATCAAATCTATCTACGAGATGGTGACTCTATTCACGTCAATAGCCAAAGCCGCAATAAAGTCTACGTGTTGGGTGAATTTGGCAAAATTGAGCCAGTTGCGATTCCAGAACAGGGGCTAAGCTTAGCGCATGTATTGGGCGAGTCAAATGGACTAAATTCCAATACGGCTAATGCAGCCAAAGTATATATCGTGCGCGACAACCCTCAGTACCAGTACACCAATATCTATTACGTCGACATGCAGAGCATCACAAGCTTGGCACTAGCCAGTCGCTTTGACATGCAAGCCAATGACATTCTTTATGTGGATCCAACAGGCTTGGCTCGCTGGAATCGTGTGATTAGCGCGATACTACCATCAACCTCTGCCATCAACGTGATATCAGGGTTATAAATGATAGCTAGTGAAAATACGGGGTGTGCTTTGAATTTCGATACTGAGATTAAGTGAGATAAGAATAGGAAGTAGAGTGATAGATTCTATAAGGTGCGATAAGGCAGAGAGCAATCTAACTGCAGTCAAGGGCAGTTAGGGTCTTGGAGCTAAGCGAAAGCTATTAAGCGATTAACATTGAATAATGGGTATATGGTTATGAATAATATAGATTCAAAAGACCTATCGACACCTAAGGGTGACAACGACAATGACAACATCGACTTAACGGCGCTGGTTTTGGTTTTGTTGCGTGGCTGGAAAGTCATAGCGCTCATGGCAGTAGTCGGAATCTTAATAGGATTTTTCTATACACGCTATATTAATCCGACCTTTAAGTCTGATGCGCTGATCCAAATTGAAGAAAACTCCCAAGGAGTCGATGCGCTTGGGGCGAATATCTCAGAGTTGGTCGGAGAAGAAGTGAGCAAGGCTGAGGCAGAAGCCGAGCTCATACGGTCTCGGATGATACTAGAGCCAGTCGTTGATATGCTACATCTAGACATCAAACTGACCGATCCTAATATTGGCTATCTCGATAAAATAACAAACGACCGCATTAACACTCAGTTGAATACAAATGATGGTGTATCTTTGAGCACAAAAAACGGTTCCGTTCAAATCAATCAGTTCGATGTGTCACCAGCGTATTTAAACCAGTCTTTTACGCTATCACAGTCTGACACAGGGTTTGTCCTGAGCAATGGACTAGATGATTTTAAAGGACAATTGGGTCAGCCGCATCAGTTTAATGGGGTAAACGGTGAGATTAATATTACGGTGACTGAGCTACCTATAGACGGCTATCCTATTGGCATCACTAAGCAGACCTTAAAGACCACGACAGATGCGATTAACAGCGCATTGTCTGTGGAAGAAAAAGGCGATAAAACCAATATTATTCAGCTGTCGATGACAGGCACAAACCAACAGCAAATCACGACCACACTTGATCAAATAGTTCAGTCTTATATCGATCAAAACCAATCTCGTGGTACGGAAGAAACGACCAAAACATTGGCTTTCATGGAAACGCAGATTCCAGCGTTAAAAGAGAAATTAGAAACCTCTGAAGCTCAGTTCAATGAGTTTCGTAAAAAGCACGGCACCATCGATGTAGGTAAAGAGGCTGAGCTATTACTAAATGAAAAATCTCGAATCGATGAGCAGCTCAATGATCTCAAATTAAAGAGAGCAGATCTAACGACTTACTATACCAATGAGCACCCACTCGTTATCCAGATAAATGAGCAACTAAAAGTCCTCAACAGTCGAATAGGAGCAATAGGTAGCACCGTTGCAGGACTGCCTGAAATACAGCGAGAGTTCTTAAAACTATCAGAAGATACAGCCATTAATAGAGAGATTTACCTCACACTGCTCAAAAATTATGAACAACTAAAAATCGTTAGAGCTGGTCAGGTTGGTTATGCCCGTATTCTAGATAGACCGACCAGTACCTTCGATACCATTGCGCCAAACAAATTCCAAATTATGCTGCTGGCGCTACTCGTAGGTACTGTACTTGGGGTAATGCTGGTTTTAATCAGAAACTTAATTAGAAATGTCGTAAAAGACCCAGAACATCTAGAGTCTAAAACGGGAATTCCTGTCATTGCAACGATTCCACGTTCGACCTCGATATCTAAGTTAGGTGGGAACAAAAAAAATACTGGTCGGATGCTTGCGCACGTTGATTACAATGGCTTGAGTTATGAAGCAATTAAAAATTTACGGACAAACCTTTTATTCGGTAAGACGACGAAGACAGTAGATGAAAAGTCTGCTCAGACCATATTAATCACTGGAGAAAGCCCAGGTGTCGGTAAATCTTTTATTACGGCTAATTTGTCTGAGGTATTTGCACAGCTTGACAAAAAAGTACTGATTATCGATGGAGATATGCGTTTAGGAGAGCTGCACAAAATGTTTGGTATGAATCCAGACAGTGGTCTCACAGATTATTTACTGCAGGATAAAGATAGCTCTCTAACAGATAATGAGCCTCGATTAGATAGTGATATGGCTAAGTTAAACCTTGAGAGCTTTATTCAGCCGACTGGTATGGAGCATATCGACCTTATATCGCGGGGACGACCGTCGCATAATCCGACTTCGTTATTGATAGGAGAGAGGTTTAATCATTTGATGGCAGCGCTCAAAACGAAGTACGACTATATCGTTATTGACGCGCCACCTATATTGGCTGCATCAGACGCCATGGTATTGGCACAACACGCAGACAAAGTACTGATCGTCACTAAATTTGATCATTCAGTAGAAGGCCAGTTGGTCTATGCCATCAAACAGATGAGTAAAGCCAACGTACAAGTCGATGGCATCATATTAAATGACATACAGCAAAGTATTCTGAATAGGTACAGCTATCACTACCATTATGCTTATGGACACAATTCGTAGTTAGTTACTGTTCATTGTCCATGGCAAACGAGCGTCATAACTTAAGTAGGTGGATCTTATGTTTATAAAAACAGAGTCTAACAATGCTTATCACACGCCAAGTGACCTCAATCGATGGTCGAAGCGTATGACGCTGTTTTTATTAGCCTTACCACGCTTTGCGAAATGCTCTATCTTATTTGGTATCGACTTTTCGGTTGCTGTCCTTTGCTTGGTAGCGGCATTGGCACTGCGTCAGGGTTATGTCGACGATCAAATTGGCCTTACGGTATTAGCTTTTTATGCATTGATACCTGTCGTCAGCTTGTATCTGATTGGCTTTTATAGAGGCGCCTCTAGAGGGTTTTTCGATGCGGCGATGGGTCGAGTACTACAGTTATTTTTATTACTTATTATCGTTTATCAGTTCATCATTTATGTAAATCCAGTATCAATGATGCCGCGCTCAGCGCCAATTATATTTCTATTCTTATTCTTTATTTGGTTGTGGAACAGTCGGCTAATGATTCGTGGGTTGCTGAATCGACTACAGAAACCAGACAATCAAGATCGCCTAGATAGTTGCTGTGATAACGTGATTATTTATGGTGCAGGATCGGCTGGTAGAGAGCTATTAGAGAGCTTGAGACATTCTCATAAATACAATGTAGTGGCATATATCGATGATGATCCGCAGCTGATAGGGGCTTATCTACATGGTAAAAAAATATATGCCGCTCATGCGTTACCTTGGTTAATAGAAAAATTAAATGTCGCGCAAGTGATTTTGGCAATGCCTTCTATGAGCCGTGGTCGTAAAAAACAGATTATGGATAGCATGTCAGGCGTTTCTGTCAAATTAAAAGATTTACCGAGCTTACGAGAGCTTGCTGATGAGATCGTAACAGTCAGCCATATACGTCCGGTCGATATATTAGATGTACTTGAAAGAGAGACTGTCGAACCAGTTGCTGAGCTCCTCCAAAAAAACATCACGGGTAAAAACGTACTCGTAACAGGGGCAGGGGGTTCTATTGGTAGTGAGCTGTGTAGACAAATCATGAAAAACAAACCTGCATGTTTGGTGTTATACGAGCAGTCTGAATATGCTTTGTACACAATCGATCAGGAACTTAGAAGCCTTGTCTCTAGTAACGTCGCTAGTAATGTCATTAGTGATATTGAGTATCAAAATATCGAGATTGTTAGCATCATTGGAAGCGTGGGTAACGAAAAAAAATTAATCAATATATTCGAAAAATACCATATAAAAACGATTTATCACGCTGCAGCATACAAACATGTACCGATTGTCGAGTCCAATCCATTTGAAGGCACGATTAACAATACTAAAGGCACCTACCATTGTGCTTGTGCTGCGGTAAAGGCTCACGTTGATACATTTGTACTGATCTCTACTGACAAAGCAGTGCGACCGACCAACGTAATGGGAGCCTCCAAACGCTTAGCTGAACTCGTCTGCCAAGGACTGAGCCAAAGTAACAGTCATACGTGTTTTAGTATGGTGCGTTTCGGCAACGTTTTGGGTTCATCAGGATCTGTGGTACCACTTTTCACCAAACAAATTGAGCAGGGTGGTCCTATTACCATCACCCATCCAGACATCACGCGCTACTTTATGACCATACCGGAAGCGGCCAGTTTGGTTATTCAAGCAGGGGCCATGGCGTTCGGTGGTGAAGTATTTGTGCTTGATATGGGTGCACCCGTCAAAATCGTCGATCTTGCAAAACGTATGATTCGTCTGACAGGGTGCGAGCTAAAAGATGCGAGCAATCCTAATGGTGATATCGAAATTGTGTTTACTGGATTGAGACCAGGTGAAAAGCTCTATGAAGAGTTAATCATTGGTGCCGACAACATAGAGACCACGTTTCATCCACTCATTATGCAAGCAATGGAGCATAGTTTTCCATTGGAAGACATCGAAGCTATCTTGTTTGAGTTTATCGAAAGATCAAAGCGGCACGATACTGAATGGTTGAAAGCACAGTTTAGGACTTTCGTTGAAGGCTACCGAGAAAACGATGACGCTGATGTCACACAGAAAGATGTAGAGCAGTTAGAGGTGGTTGGTTAAGGGATAGTAATGATATTAATTAACGGTGATAGGGTTGATATTGAAAAGATGATGAAATCACTTATTGGTAAGATTGTTTAGGATATGGTGATTTATATAAGTGCTATGACATACCAAATTGGATAATGAATAATGGCCTCTGAAGTGTTTTTATCGATACAGAGCATAATCAGTCGATTGAAAACCAGTCACTTTGTACGAGATGTGGCCATGGTTGGAGGCGGTATTGCTGCTGGTCAGGCAATCGCTATGGTCTTTATGCCGTTTCTTACCAGATTATATAGTCCTGAAGATTTTGGTATCGCTGCCGCATTTACCGCAGTCATTAGTATTATCACTCCGATTGCGACCATGGGTTATGCCAATGCTATTGTGATGCCTGATAACGATGAGGATGCCGCTGCCATTATCAGATTGTCTGTATTGCTCAGCTTGTTTATAGCGGCTATAGCGTTCATCGCTGTCTATTTCGGCAATGTTTATTTGGCACGATGGACGGGTATGGAAAGTGCACCATACATGTTGTATCTCATACCGTTGACGCTATTGGCCGGCGCGTTTCTATCTGTTGCTGATCAGTCTGCTATCAGAGTAGGTTTGTTCAAAGCCAAGGCTCGTGCTTATGTAGAGAGCAAGTTTGTGACAGATATCAGTAAGTTAGTAGGGGGTATGTGGGCCCCCTCTAGTATGTTGCTTATTTTATTAACGATAGCAGGACAGCTCACGAATTTTATGATGCAGATGCTTCGGGTGCCTAGGATTGGTATATTAAATGTCCGAAACTGGTTTGGCACGGTTGGTATCCGTAACGCTGCTATATCGCAGCGTGACTTTGCCATATACCGTATGCCGCAAAGTATGCTTAATGCTGCTTCAGTAGGGCTGCCAACTATCTTGTTAGCATCACTATTTAATGCTTCTTCTGCTGGGCAGTATTCATTGGCTGTTCTTGTGCTCGGCGCACCAGCGATGTTATTAGGGCAAGCTGTTGGAGAGGTTTTTTATCCTAAGATTACGCGTGCGATCACAGCAAAGTCACCAGAAGCTTATCAATTTTTATTAAAAGTAACGGTAATTCTATTAGTAGTTGGTATTGTTCCCTTCGGTACAGTGTTCGTTTTTGGCGATTATCTTTTTTCTTTAGTGTTTGGCGCAGAGTGGGCATTAGCAGGGAGTTATTCGCAGTGGCTTTCTATTTGGCTTTTGACCAGCTTGGTATCGGGTGCGAGTACTGCAGCATTGCCAGCATTACGTTTGCAGCGCTTTCTTTTGATTAGAGAGATTTTTGCAGTGATATTTCGTGCTGCAGCGCTGTATATAGGTTTTTACGTTTTTGAGTCAGATATGGTAGCCATTGCCCTGTTCTCATTTGTTGGGGTCTTGCTTAGCTTATCTATCGTTTATGTCGCTTTTCGGCGTCTTGTTCATATCCATAAAGTGCCGCAGTAGGTAAATGTTTTGACTGCGTTGGATGGCACAAAGGATATGCATTAGAAGTCTCAACTCAAGAGGCTCACTATGATTTCAGTTATTATCGCCGCATTTAATGCCGCTGCTACTATTGATCGTTGTATTAGTAGTATTGACGTTGCGAAAAAGAACCATGAGATTGAATTGATCATTATTGACGATGGTTCTGATGATGAAACTGCTAGGTTATTGCACAAGTGGGAAAGTGATAAGACATGGATTACGGTGCAATATCAAAAAAATGGGGGCGTGGCAGATGCTCGTAATACTGGGCTTGATATCGCAACCGGCAACTACATCGTTTTTATAGATGCGGACGACACTATCGACGATTGGTATTTTGACTTTGTGATTGCACAAACGGTTGATCGGGATATCGAGATGTTGGCGTTTGGTCATAAGCGCATCATGCTAAATGGCGATGTGCTCGAGCGACGTAACATTACAGCAGAATATTCACGGCAAGACATTAAAATGCTACAGCTGAGAGTGACAGAGAATAGAAATATATATTGGTATGTAACTACCAAGGTTTATAGCAAAAGCCTGATAGCGGATTTGCGGTTTAATTGTGACATAAAACTTGGTGAAGACGGTATCTTTAATATTGAGTGCTTGGGTAAATCGAACCATTTATCTGTCGTACCCGACTGTCCCTATAACTACTATGAAAATGTTACTTCGATGACGAGTTTGCAATATAAGCCAGGGCTACTCGAGTCTATAGAAGCAGACTATAACGCTAGAGCCAAGATACATGACTGGTCTATCAGTGCTGCTGAGAGGCAAATACTGCTATCAGATTTCGCCCGTAGTTATATCGAGCATATGCTGCCATATTTACTCAATAATTTGGCTCATATTCAGATGAGAAAACGCCATGCAGAGTTGATAAAAATACGCCAGTCTTTCGTTTATCAGAACTGTTTACCGCACTATCATCAACGACATCCAGCACGCGGTATTCGTATCTTGATTTCATGTTTTTCACGACGTTGGTATGTGATGACATTGGCTTTTTTGCAGCTATCTTGGTCTAAAGCAAAGGTAAAAAGACATGTTTAATATTGATTTGTTTCCTCAGGCTTTAAAAAGTGACGAACATGGACAGACCCGTTCTTGTTTGCTGAAACAAACAACCATGGGTGAAAGTGTCACTGAGCAAGAGTTGTGGTTTACATATCCTATCAATCTACCCATGCCAGAAGACGAAGATTGCGACTCTTATTTGTTAGCCACATTGTTGCCTGCGATGCATCTACGTGCGGCTATTCGGGTTCATGGCAGTGTGTCCCACGAGCTATTAGCTAATCTGACAGAACTACAGTATGTTTGGAATAAATGGTTACCAGAGCGTTATTTTGTGATTGATATACAAGTTGATCGTATTAGAGAGTGCGACGTACAAGTAGATGGTGCGATTGCTGCATTTTCTGGTGGCGTGGATGCTCAATTTACCGCTTATCGTCATGCGACAGGCAGAGCAGGATATGCCATGCGAGATATTAAGGCAGGGGTTTTTGTGCATGGCTTTGATATACCTTTAGATGATACAGAAGGTTTTGATAGTGCTGTAGAGATAGCGACCGAAGTACTTTCTGATATTAATGTTGATCTACTGCCGGTTAAGACGAATGTTCGAGTATTGTGGTCTATCGATTGGGAAGAATATCACGCGGCTGCCATTGCTTCCGTTCTATGTGGATTGAAACGATATGCAGGCACTGGACTCATCGGTAGTGGCGATTCTTATGATGTATTACTTACTCCATGGGGATCACATCCCATAACAGATCCATTATTGAGCTGTGGCAATTTTAGAATTATTCATGATGGTGCAGGGTTTCGTCGATCTGAGAAGTTAATCATTCTTTCAAATTGGTCTATAGGCATACGAAACCTACGTGTTTGCTGGGCTGGTAATAAGCATGATAGAAACTGCGGTCACTGTGAAAAATGTGTACGAACTCGACTGAATCTCTTACTTGCAGGTGTTGATAACCCTACTTGTTTTGACACTCCGATAGAGTCGTCACTTTTCAGGTTCATGGTTCTGAAAAGTAAAGCTGTACGCATAGACTGGTCTCTAATTCGTCAAGAAATGATTGAAACGGGCAGGGGTCTTGAGTGGCTTCCGTACATTGAAAAAGTACTCAAACGTAAGTCATCTCCAAAATTGAGTAGGTTGTTTCCTCTTGGGTCAAAGCGTCGCATGTGGGTAAAAAAAATATTAATGAGAAATAAATAAGGGAGTGTCAAAAATGAATACTACCGCCATAAAAAAGCTCATACCACTTAGACTAAAAAAACACTTAGTTACTTATATGGGCGCGCGAGATTTCCCCTTGCCTAGTAGTAATCGATGCTTCATTTTTCTGGCGGCTGACTACGGCAATATTGGTGATATTGCTATCTCTTACGCTCAAAAGCAATACTTGCAACATGTGATGACCAATTATGAAGTTGTCAGTGTTCCTATTAGCCAAACCAGATTGGTGCTTAATTCGATTAAACAACGAATACAACAGAGAGATATTGTCACTATTATTGGGGGAGGCAATATGGGTAGCTCGTATCCTGATATTGAAGAGCTGCGCCAATTAGTTATCAATACATTTCCTACAAATCGCGTTGTGTGTTTTCCTCAGACCTTGGATTGGAGTGATTCTGCTAAGTCTAAGCGAGCATTGCATCGTATCGTAAAGGTCTACGCCAAGCACCCAGATATACACATTTTCGCTAGAGAGTCGATGACAGCGGCCAAACTCACCAAGCTTTTTGCTGAGTATAGTAATGTCCATGTTGGTCTTGTGCCAGATATCGTTATGAGTGCAAACGCAGCAGTACTTGGGACGACAAATGACATAGAGTCTTCAACTATTCTGCGATGCTTACGAGATGACAAGGAAGCTGCTCTATCCACTGAACAATACGGCTTTATAGATAAAGCCTTAGCAGATACTGGTTATCAGATTGAAAAGACAGATACTCATGCTGGCGGCTCTCAATTGGACGAAGCACATTGCAAAAAATTACTGACTGACAAGCTTAGCCAGTTTCGTGCTGCAAAATTGGTCGTGACAGACCGCCTACATGGCATGATTTTATGTTTACTATCGGGTACACCTTGCTTGGTATTGCCGAACTCCAATCATAAGATAAGACAAACGCAGTTAGACTGGTTACGTAATCATCCAAGACTTGTGTTTTTAGAATTAGATGAGGTTGCTGAGATTTCGAAACATATCGACAAACTGCTATCTCTGTCTCATGGCACCATGAATGAGTCACCCGTTCATATCAATGAATACCATGAGTTAGAAAAATCGGTGGTTATGATATGACTAGCCTAGCAGAGCCATTGGTGAGCATTATCGTGCCAGTATACAACGTCGCGTTATATATCGACGCGTGCTTAGAATCTATCAAGCAGCAAACGTATAAGAATATTGAAATCATTGTCGTTGAAGATTGCTCTACTGATAATTCAAAACAAGCGCTTGCCTTACATCTCACAGATAAGCGTATAAGAGTCATTCAACATAATGAAAACAGCGGCCTTTCTGCTGCTCGCAATACTGGTATTAAATCTGCAGTAGGCGATTATATGATGTTCGTGGATTCCGATGACATTGTAGATACTCGCTTAGTAGCAGCTTGTGTAGATTGCGCTCTCACTACCAATGCAGAAGTAGTGACATATGGTTTTGTACCGTTCAAAGAGGGAGCGGCAAAGAATAAACTACCGTATCCAGCTGCTAGCTTGGCATTCGAGGCAACCAAGATAGACGATTCGTATTTTAGCTTACCGCATTTTGCATGGCTAAAATTTATTAAATCCAGTGTCGTGCAAACGGCTTCTCTAAGTTTTCCAGTGGGTTTGTATTACGAGGATTGGCCTTTCCATTGGCATCTTGGCTTATCTACTAAGGCTAGATATCAGTTGCTTATTAATTTTTACCTGTATAGACAGCGAGGCACGTCGATTACGGGTTCAACAGATAAAAAGCTATTAGACCTATTTATCATTCATTCAGAAGTCATGAGTCTAGTAGAAGACTATCAAGCGGATGACGTTAAAAAAATACTTGCCAATAAAATCAGACAAAGTCATTGGAGCATTCTCACCCGTATAGATAATGAGTATTTAGCAAGAGCATTAGCACAAGCTAAAAAAGCAGATAAAGCGCTACGATTAAAAGGTTATCAGAACAATTTGACGTTAAGAAATATAGTAATCAGCAATATAGTACGTATGCCAAGCCAAATCGCGCTGCCTATAATGCAGGTGCTTCGTCAAGCATTAAAGAAAGAAACAAGGTTAAAAGGAAGTAAATTGGAAATAGTTACGAGAAGCAAAGTTGGCTTTATGTTTCTTAGAAGGTAAATGATATGACTATCCGAAGAGTGCTGCACATAGTGGGAAAAATGGATCGTGCTGGGGCAGAGACCATGCTTATGAATTTATATCGTCATATAGATCATAGCCAGATTCAGTTTGATTTTGTTACTTTTACCGACGAGGTCGGCGACTATGACGCTGAGATAACAGCATTGGGCGGTAGGGTTATACCGATTTTAGCTGGTCATTCATTAACGCGCATGCTCAAACTTAAAAAATTCCTTAAACAGCAGCCTGATTATCAAATCGTTCATGCTCATATGCTATTAAACAATGCTTTTCATCTGTTGGCTGCTAAAGGTGCTGGCGTGCCGCATCGCATTTCGCACTCTCATAGCACCAGTAATGGTAAAACCAATATTATTAAAAAGATATATGAACAATGGGCATTAATTACCAATCGTACATTGGCTACTGAGAGAATCAGCTGCGGTGACCATGCTGCAAATTACCTATTTGGTACTACAAAAGATGTGTGGCTACTGCCCAATGCTGTTGATATACAGAAGATGATATCAGGCGCTAACCAATCACGGCATTATATTGATCAGGAGTTTGGTGCTAAAAAATTTGGAGATAAAGGGTTAAAAATCATCCAAGTTGGTCGTCTCAGTGAGGTTAAAAATCATCAGTTTTCTTTAGAAATCGCTGAACAGCTGAAAAGACGTCAAATCGATTTTACCTTATATATCGTTGGACAAGGTCCATTGGAAGATCAATTAAAACGACAAGTGAAAGAGCAAGCCTTAGGGGATAACATTAAGTTTTTGGGTATGCGTACTGATATTACTGAGTTAATGGCCAGTGCTGACTGTATGATTATGCCCTCCCTGCATGAAGGTTTCCCAGTGGTCTTAGTAGAAAGCCAGACAGTAGGACTTATGGCATTAGTCTCTGATCAAGTATCACCTGAAGTGGATTTAGGACTTGGACTTGTATGTTTTTTACCTATACAGTCAGCCAATGTTTGGGTGGATAGTTTGCTGAGTTTTCAGCCTCCAATATCCAATGAAGCAGAAATAACGAAGGCGCTAAATCTACATGGCTTTAGCGCCGCGACCAATTCGCAGAAGTTAACGCAAATGTATTTGAATATGCGATAAGGCTTTTACTTAATATTCAGCTACTTTATAGAGGGTTAAATGCTTCCTTATCTGTTGGTTCTTAGCCTTGTTGTTTTCTGGATAGTACTGGAGAAAAAATCTCTCAATCGTACGTCTTTTTGGCTGCCTTTAATTACTTTAGCGCTGTTCGCAGGCGGTCGTAGCTATTGGGTCGGTACGGATACTGCAAACTATACCAGAAATTTTAATAATAAATTGAGTCCTGAGTCCTTTAGATTTAATGAAGATGTTGAGTACGGTTACCAGCTATTTGAGTATTCATTACTGCATGTGACAAATAACTATTTTTGGCTACTGATTATCACCAGCTTGGTTATCGTCTATTGCTATTTAAAAGTCATTAAAAGATACAGTGTGAACTACTGGCTCTCTGTATTTCTGTTTATTACGCTAGGCGTCTATACCTTTTCATTTAATGGATTGCGTCAAGGAATCGCAATGGCTTTGTTTACTTTAGCCATTCCTTATCTGCTAGAGAAACGGCTTTTTCCTTATCTATTAATATGTGCTATTGCATCATTTTTTCATATCACGGCTTTATTTATCATTCCATTTTATTTCATTGTTAATTTGAGAGTGAAGCCAGCTTATAAAATACTTGCGACATTTTTTGGGTCGTTATTCGTCAGTAGGTTACTCGTATCTTATATTTCATCTACTAATGATCGATATGAAGATTATGCAAAAGTCTCTGAAGAGTCAGGCGGATTTTTGACACTTGGGTTTTACACAGTGCTCATGCTTCTCATCATTATTGCGAGCTATGTATATAAAATCAGAGACAATAGCTTTCAACAGCTATTGATGTTTTATGCATCAGGCGTGGTTTTTGTCATACCACTAGCGCTGTTAGGTACTAGTGCTTCAGGCCCGCAAAGAATCATTTCGTATTTTACATGGACTTTGGTTTTGTTACTGCCTGTGGTTTTGAAAAAGATAAATAACATTTATGTCTATATCATCAGTGTATTTATCTTCCTTGCGTATTTCATCTTGACGACATCAAAGTTCAGCGACCTGAGTCCTTATATTATCAATCCTATGTTTGAGGTGTTCTGATGAAAAGTCACGCTTATATCTCAATTGGCATTCCTATCTATAACGCTGAAGCCTATTTGGCGACAGCTATAAAGTCGATATGGGCGCAGACACACGAGCTGTGGGAGCTTATTTTGATAGATGATGGTTCTACAGACAACTCGCTAGCAATAGCCAAACAATTTGAAAAGGTTGATAGCAGAATAAGAGTGATATCTGATGGTTACAACAAGAAACTGCCTGCTCGTCTGAACCAGCTTATTGATGAATCAAAATATGATTACATTGCTCGTATGGATGCTGACGATCTCATTCATCCAGATAGATTAGCTATACAAATAAACTTTCTAGAGAACAATCCCAGTTATGACTTGGTGTCGACTGGTGTAGTATCTATTGATGCTCAAAACAAGGTGTATGGCTGTCGTCATATAGACGATTTATATGCAGGATTTGAGAGTGTGGAGACTGCATATCCTATTGTCCATGCGTCTATTTTGGCAAAAAAAAGTTGGTATGAGCGTAATAGATACAATGAGAATTATCCAAGGTCTGAAGATTATGACCTGTGGTGTAGAGCCATATCCAAACAGGATTTGCGCTTAGCCGTGCTCCCAGACTTGCTCTATTACTATAGAGAAGAGGGCAATCTGTCATTAGCAAAAATCGTTCGATCTTACAAAGATAGTCTTACGACATATAGTGAATATAAAAAAACCAATATCGTCGACAGTGCTAAGTTAGAAGCAAAAATCGGTGCGGTAAGGTTATTAGACTCGCTAGGGCTCTTGCAAAAGATAGCCAATAAGAGAAACAAAATAACGATGTCCGAGGAACTCAAAGACAGCCATCAAGCGGTTGTTGATGGTTTGGTTGCTGAATAAATTTATCAATGAAGTAATAATGAGGTGCTTAAATGAAACCAAAAATATGCTTTATTATGACGGACGCCGTTTCTTTTAATGTGTTGTATCGCAATCAGCTTGAATATATTAGAGACTCTTCAAACTTTGAGATTACGGTAATCTGTGGTGGCAGTAGGGAGCAGCTAGATCTTTTACGAGCTCGTAATCTAGGAGAGGTGGTTGATTTGAATTTTCAGCGCAAGCCTTCTGTACTACAAGATGCCAAATCATTAGTGCTATTGACTCGTTACCTGTTTACTAGACGATTTGATATTGTGATTTATTTAACACCAAAGGCTTTATTGTTAGGAAGCATAGCCAGCACACTCACTATGCAAAAGAGAAGGGTTGCCTTTAGTGTGGGACGAGCCTACGAGAACTTTTCAGGCCTAAAGAAGCGCGCTTTTCAGGGTCTTGATCAACTTAGCTTTGGTCTTTCTCATGAGGTTCTATTCGTTTCTGATTCTTTAGTAAATGTTTGCTTGTCAGAGAATCTTCTTAAAGAACATAAGGCTCGTGTCATCGATAATGGTTCATTTAACGGTATTGATATTGATGTGCTCAGACCGGTAGAGCAAATGGAAAAACAAAAATTAAGACGACAGTATGGAGTGCCTGTAGATGGCTTCGTGATTTGCGTTGTCGGTAGAATTTGTGAAGACAAAGGCCTAAAAGATATTGGTGAGATATCTGAAAGCCTTAAATCAGAGAATATTCACTTTATGTTCATCGGAGATTTCGAAGATGACATCGGCAAGGCGGTCGTTGATAGAATAGTGAGAGAGGGTAAGGGCGTATATATACCAGCCAATCCAAAAGTAGAAGAGGTAATTCAATGTGCTGATTTGCATCTATTTTTAAGCTACCGAGAAGGTTTTGGGAATGTTGCTATCGAAGCAGCTAGTTGCGGTGTGCCAACGTTTGCCTATGATGTGGTGGGTGTAAAAGATAGTGTAAAACAAGATATCAGCGGTCGAAAGTTCCAGTTAAAAGACACTGTGACCGTGACAGAAGCCATCAAGCAAGCAATCACTGATACCAATTTTAAAGATAAGTACCCTAAAGCGAGAGCTTGGGCGGTTCAGCACTTCGAACAAAAAGAACTATGGCAGAGTTATTTGGATTTTTATCTACACCATACAAATAAGGTCTAACAGATGATAAAACGACTATTTGACATTGTAGGTGCAACGACAGCGTTAGTAGTGCTGTCTCCTGTCTATGCTGCAACTGCATATAAGGTGAGTAAAAATCTTGGCGCGCCTGTTCTATTTCGTCAGATTCGTCCAGGTCTGTATGGCAAACCATTTGAGATGATAAAGTTTCGTTCCATGAAGGATGATATAGACGCAGATGGCAATCCTCTAGAAGATGGCGCGCGATTGACATCGTTTGGTAAAGCGCTGCGTAACACCAGCCTTGATGAGTTGCCTGAACTTTGGAATGTCATAAAAGGTGATATGAGTCTAGTGGGCCCGCGACCATTATTGATGGAGTATCTGCCCTTATATAATGATGAACAAGCGCGCCGACACAATGTGCGCCCAGGTATTACAGGTTATGCTCAAATTAATGGTCGCAATGCTATTGGATGGAATGAGAGGTTTGCATTGGACACATGGTATGTGGACAATCAGTCGCTGTGGTTGGATATCAAGATTTTATTTAAAACAGTGAAAAAAGTTATTGTCAAAGATGGTATCAGTGCTGAGGGTGAAGCGACTATGAGTAAATTCATGGGCAATAGTATTAATGAAGAAATGCTTTAAAAGTACTCTTTGCTGATAACAATACAGCTAATTGAAAAGTTTAGGCATGAAGCAAATCATGATAGATAAGAAGGTTAATAACATAGTGAGCAGTTTATCGTAGAGCGTGACACAACATTAGACATAAGTACCATAGAGGAACATATGCTAAATACCCCTTTTTCACCTTGGCCAAAATTTACGCAACATGAGGCTGATGCTGTCAGTCGAGTGCTACTATCTAATAAAGTCAATTATTGGACAGGCGAAGAATGTCGTCAGTTTGAGCGAGAGTTTGCTGATTGGACAGGTAGTAAATACGCAATAGCGTTGGGTAATGGCACCTTGGCATTAGATGTCGCGTTACAAGCACTCGATATAGGTACAGATGATGAGGTCATTGTCACACCGCGTACCTTTATTGCTAGTATCTCGTCAATCGTTAATGCAGGTGCGACCCCTATCTTTGCAGATGTCGATGAAGCAACTGGCAATATTACCGCTGAGACCATCACAGCTGTACTGAGTGATAAAACCAAAGGTATCGTATGCGTCCATCTAGCTGGCTGGCCATGCGATATGGACAGCATTATGGCACTGGCAGATGAGCATGACCTATATGTCATTGAAGATTGCGCACAAGCTCATGGCGCACGATATAAAGGGCGAAGTGTTGGCAGTATTGGTCATGTTGGGGCATGGAGTTTTTGCCAAGATAAAATTATGACCACAGGAGGTGAGGGCGGTATGGTCACCACCGATAGCGAGCTACTATGGCGAAAAATGTGGGCGTATAAGGATCATGGTAAGAGCTATGCTGCAGTCTATGAAACGGAGCAATCACCTGGCTACAACTGGCTGCATGAGAGCTTTGGCACCAATTGGCGTATGACTGAGATGCAAGGCGTTTTGGGACGTATTCAACTGGAAAAAATGAGTAAGTGGACAGCCAAACGGGCTGCTAATGCGCAAGCCATACTAGAGGCCTGTAGCAAATGGGAGTCCGAAGGTTACCTTTGTGTGCCGAGACTAGAGCATTTAGCGCAGTTCTCAAATGCTAACCATGCTTACTATAAATTATATGTCTATGTGCAGTCCGATAATCTACCTGATGGCTGGACACGTGACCGTATTATTGAAGCAATTAACAATCAAGGTGTGCCTTGCTTCTCTGGATCTGCGTCAGAAGTCTATTTGGAGAAGGCCTTTGATAATACTGGGTTGCGTCCAAGCATTAGATTGCCAATGGCAAAGCAGCTAGGTGAGAGTAGTCTGATGTTTCTAGTGCATCCTACGCTTACGGCAGCTGAAATTGGACTGACAATACAAGCGATCGATAGCGTGTTTGATTCGATGGTCAAATAAGACGATAATTAATTAATGATTATTTTTAGAAATCTACTTTGAATTTGACGCTATTTTTACTGAAAGCACAAGATACATTTGCCTACACATACGTAATGCTGTTTAATTCACTTATTATAAAAATTTATCAGTGCGCAGGCTTTATCTTACGCTAGGATTTTGTAGCGTACACAGGTACAATATTACTCTTAGTCAAAGATTGACGAACCAAAGGACAGGCATGCAAAATATTTGCGCGCGCTGTCTTTATTTTTTTATATCGTACCCTCTATTGGAGTTACTATGTCTACTGCCCAAGAATCTGCCACCGTTTTGGACGGCAAAGCACTTGCCAAACAAATAGAACAGGATCTGCGCACGCGCGTAGATATGATTAAGGAAAAGACTGGCCGCACCCCAAGCTTAGCGACGATATTGGTTGGTGACGATCCAGCCTCTGCCACTTATGTTCGTATGAAAGGCAACGCCTGTAAGCGTGTTGGCATGGACTCTATACGCGTTGAGATGCCGAGTGCCACGACCACTGAGCAGCTCATGGCAAAGATAGATGAGTTAAATAGCAATCCAGATGTACACGGCATTTTGCTACAGCATCCTGTTCCTGAGCATATTGATGAGCGTGCTTGTTTTGAGCAGATTGACTTAGCAAAAGACGTCGATGGTGTGACTTGCCTTGGTTTTGGTCGTATGGCGATGCAGCAGTCAGCTTATGGCTCATGCACACCGCAGGGCATTATGCATTTGTTAGAGCATCATAATATCGAGCTATCAGGTAAAGAAGCAGTAGTCGTAGGGCGTAGTGCTATCTTAGGTAAGCCAATGGCGATGATGCTATTGAATGCTAACTGTACGGTGACGATCTGCCATTCAAGAACTCAAGATTTGGCAGCGCATATCAAGCGTGCAGACATCGTGGTTGGTGCGGTAGGCGTACCTGAGCTGATTAAAGCGGAGTGGATCAAATCAGGGGCAGTTGTCATTGACGCAGGTTTCCATCCGACAGATGACGGCGGTGTTGGTGATATCGAAATGAAAGGCATGGAAAACATTGCCAGCGCTTATACGCCAGTACCAGGCGGCGTTGGCCCAATGACTATCAACACGCTTATTCGCCAAACGGTCGATGCTGCTGAAAAATCAGCGGGTTTGAATAACGGCTAAAAAAATAGTCATACGAATACTGATTGCCGATATATAAGGGGCCTGAGGTAACATAGACTCAGGCTAAGTCAACCACATTTCAGTTGATAGGACCTAAACATGGCTAAAAAAAACGTAGGTGTCCATGAGCGACTACAAGGTATTGGTAGAGAGTTTGTCGATGTCTGTCATTATGTTATTTTATTTCTAATCAGTGTAGTGGTAGTCTGGACCGCAGGTAAAGAGTTTATTTATATTGTCCAAAAGGGTTCAGCGGATCTAAAAGACATATTGATGTTATTTATTTACCTTGAGCTACTGGCTATGATAGGTATCTACTTTAAAACCCACCGACTGCCAGTACAGTTTTTGATATTTATTGCCATAACGGCCTTGTCACGACATTTGGTGGTTGATGTGCAGGCTGTTTCAGACTATTTCCATTTATGGCTACTAGCGACAATTTCCGTGGCCATCATGCTACTAAGCGGCTCTATTGTAATCTTGACTTGGACGGCCAAAACATTTGGTCGCCCAGAAGACAATCTTGATAGACAATATGCAAATTTAACAGTCAAAGCTATGCTGCCTGATAATGCACAAGCGCCTGATAGTCATACCAAGCATCGCCGTGAATAATTAGATAGCAATATAAAAAGATAGCAACATAAAAAAAGAGCGACCAGTGGTTGCTCTTTTTTTATACCTAGTGTTTGGTGTTATAACCATTTCAATCTTTTGAAGTTGTAGTACAGATAGCTACATAAGGCGATGATAATGGCCATAATAACAAGGTAAGAGTATTTCCAATGCAGCTCAGGCATAAAGTCAAAGTTCATGCCATAAATGCCAGCGATAGCTGTCGGCACTGCCAGAATACCTGCCCATGCCGCGAGCTTACGCACCACTTCATTCTGACCCATATTGACCATCGCCATATAGGTGTTCATCACCACACTCAGCATTTCATTGAGACCATTAATAGCATCTAGTGAGTGCAACAGGTGATCGTTAACATCGCGAAAATACGGCTTAGCGGCTTGAGAAAACCCAGAGACAATCTCACTTTTTTTATGATTGATAAAAAAGCTACAGATGTCTTGCACAGGTAAGATGATAGCGCGCATATGTACCAGTTGCGATTTAAGCTCGTAGAGGTTTTTTAGCGTGCCTTTATCAAACTCAGAAGTGAATACATAGCGCTCCTGCTCGCGCAAGTAACGGCCCAATCGATCGGTAATCGGCATATAGTTATCAACGATAAAATCAAGGATAGCGTGCAGTACAAAGATAGGACCCATACGTAACTTTTCAGGACGGCGATGGCAATGCTCACGTACTGGCGCATAGGAGTTTGACGGACCATTACGAATCGTAATGAGGTAGTTTTTACCCATAAATATCGCAGTAGTACCATAACGAATGACATTATCTTCTAGCTTGGCCGTACGTAGCACTACAAAGACCATGTCATTATCGTAGTTTTCGACCTTGGCACGTTGATGATCAGCAAAGGCATCTTCAATCGCTAGCTCATGCAGGTCAAAGGCTTCCTTTACTTTGACCATGGTTTCTAAGCTTGGATCATATAGCCCAAGCCAAATAAATTGACCGTTGTTCCCTAGCGTACGACTCACATCATTGAGTGCCACTCTATTAAGGTTCTCACCTGTTTTACGTGAGTAAGCGTAGCAATTGACCACTTCGCCTGCACTTGATGAATCAATATCTTCATAGCGTTCAGAGTCAGGATCGTAGACCGTCATAGTCTCGATAGTGTCTTCAGTAGTGGCGTCCACATCACCATAAATATAGCTATCATCATCGTCCAAATAGAGATGCTTGTCATTCATATTGGCGTAGATATGATTCATATTGGAATCAGGCGCAATATGAGCCGTTTTTTTAATCAATTGATTATTATCATTTTCCATATACTTTCCTGTCATATAATAAAAAACTTCAATAATCCAAATATGCTGTGAACGCTGCTACGGTTTTATCGTGTGCCAATGTTATCTATAGGGCATAGCTTTTTAGCGTATCGATATCTACCAATGCCAATAGGCTCTCGTGACACGCTTCTAGTTTGATTTGCGGTGCAATATCGAAGTCCAATGCTTCAACCCAACGTAGCGCACAGATGCACCAATAGTCACCAGGTTTGAGACCAGGAAAATTGTATTCAGGTAGTGGGGTAATCAGGTCGTTACCGCGACTGGCAGAGAAGTTTAAAAACTCGCTGGTCATCTTGGCGCAGACGGTATGTTGACCGACATCATGGTTGCCAGTATGGCAAAAACCATTGCGATAATAGCCAGTGATGGGATCGAAACAACAGCTGGCAAGTGCGGTGCCTAAGACATTGGTTTGGTTGATCGCAGGGTTTGGGTGGTAATCAGATGACATAAGGCTTCCGAGATAAAAATATGTGTTAGTGTATCATGAGTCTGTGTTGATGACGCTGCGATAATCGCGCTCATTATCTTATGGTTAACAAAAAATAAACCTCTCGGCTATTCGCCCAATATTGAGCCAAATATATCAATGATGACTGTTACATCTGCTAAGCTAATAAGCAGCAATTGAACTGTAATTAGATAGTGATTGTGGCTAATTGTCACTAGGCGAACCTTGAGTGCTATGCTAAACTAAAGCATAAAGTGCCTTGATTATTTGTCGCAATTTTTTAGCGCATAAAGATACTCGTCTTATCATTCTAAATTATACTTATTATTCACCCTTTTGCGGTTACCTGGTTTGTTTATAAATAATTGGGTCAATGATGTTGCGCGTTAAAAATAAATACACACAGCGTCAATACCCGGCAAATCACCCTTTAAGTACCGCATCAGTACCGCGTTTTTGGTAAGCGATACGCCAAACAAGGATTTATTGTGTCTGTTAGTTCTGATTCTGCAAAACCTGCCCAGCCAAATTCTACCAATGAAACAGTGTCTCAGCCTGCCGAAAACAGTGCTGCACCCAATCGTATGCCATATTTGAGTAACTTTGGCAGTGATGTTGCCAATAGTTGGCTATTGCCTGATGGGGTGGTTGATGTACTGTTTGAAGATGCGCATAAGCAAGAAGTGCTTAGACATCAGTTAATCGAGCAGCTTATTACTCATGGTTATCAGCTGGTTTGTCCGCCGATGATCGAGTTTACTGAGTCTTTGCTAAGTGATGCGTCAGAAGATCTGAAACGTCAAACCTTTAAGATTATCGATCAGTTGACTGGTCGCCTAATGGGCGTGCGCGCTGACATCACCCCGCAGATTTTGCGTATAGATGCGCATCATGGCGGTACAGGTATTGCGCGTTATTGCTATGTGGGCGATGTGATTCATACCTTGCCATCAGGTCTGTTTGGCTCACGTACGCCGCTACAGTTGGGTGCTGAGATATTTGGCTGTGCGTCATTAGCGGCAGATATTGAGCTGATAGATGTGCTGTTTACGATGGTAAATAAACTCAATATGAGTGCAGCGCTTCATATCGATTTGGGTCATGTAGCGATATTCAAACGTTTGGCTGAATTGGCTGAATTGTCAGACAGTGATACTGAGCAATTGATGTACTTATATGCCAACAAAAACCTACCAGAGCTTAAGCGTGTTTGCCGCGCTTTGCCAATGGGTGATGATTTTTATGTATTGGCACGCTTTGGTCACGATATCGCAAACCTATTAGCCAAATTATCAGATGCGGCGCAGCAAGACAGCCAAATCGCAACGGCAATCGATGAGCTACAGCGTCTGAAAAACTATCTACAAGACCAATGGCAGTGCCCAGTCAGTGTTGATGTGACTGAGCTATCAGGTTATCACTATCACACTGGCATCGTCTTCAATGGTTATATCAATAGCGAAACGCAGCCACTAGTACGTGGTGGTCGTTTTGATGGTATGCAAAGCCAGACGCAAGCGTTACGCGCGGCCACGGGCTTTAGTATGGATGTTAGCCGATTGCTGGCTCATACACAGTTAGATGCGCCAACCGTTGTCTTGGTTGATTTTGCCGCTTTGTCTAATGCAAGTACAGATGAGATGCAGACGCTACTGCAACAAGTAGAGAGTCTACGTCAGCAAGGCTATCGCGTCACTATGCCGTTAGATGCACAGGACAGTCCAGATGATGTTACGCATCGTTTGAGTATGTCTGATGACAGTCAATGGCAGCTACAAACTGTTTAGCTGTCTGATAGTAGGCGATTGAATGGCGCACGCAGCGCACGCAGCGCACGCAGCGCACGCAGCGCACGTAGCCAAAATTATTCAGTACAGATTACGAGAACGTAAAATTATTTGTTAGATATCTCAGTGTTTCTATTTCATAAATCACTGAGATAAAAAGATATAGCTAAGAAAATCATTTTAATTTTTCAGCTTTTATTGCACACACCTCAATACATAAAGGTAAGGATTGATCATGGGTAAGAATGTTGTAGTTTTGGGTAGCCAATGGGGCGACGAAGGTAAGGGTAAAATCGTTGATTTACTTACCGAAAAAGCCTCAGCAGTAGCCCGCTTCCAAGGCGGTCATAATGCTGGTCACACGTTGGTTGTCGATGGCAAAACCACTGTCTTGCATTTGATTCCATCAGGTATCTTGCGTGAAGGCGTCACTTGCTTTATCGGTAATGGCGTGGTGTTAGCACCTGACGCACTACTAAAGGAAATGAAAGAGCTAGAAGACAACAACGTACCAGTACGTGAGCGTCTACGTATCTCTCCTAATTGCCCACTTATCATGCCTTATCACGTGGCACTTGACCAAGCTCGTGAAGCCAAGCGTGGCAGCGGTAAAATCGGTACAACAGGTCGCGGTATCGGTCCTGCATACGAAGACAAAGTAGCACGTCGTGCGATTAAACTTGCTGATTTGTTCCGTGAAGATCTAGAGGAAAAACTACGTAACCTAATCGAATATCACAACTTCCAACTGACTGAGTATTATAAAGTTGAAGCGATTGATTTTGATGAGACACTTAAGCTTTGTAAAGAGTGGAAAGAAGAGATTAAAGGTATGGTTACTGATGTAACTGAAGACCTAAATCAATTACGTCTAGCTGGCAAAAACCTAATGTTTGAAGGTGCTCAAGGTACGCTACTTGATATCGATCATGGTACTTATCCGTTTGTAACCAGCTCAAGCGTAACCGCTGGCGGTGTATCAACGGGTACAGGTATCGGTCCATTGTACTTAGACTATGTGCTTGGTATTACCAAAGCCTACACTACGCGCGTTGGTAGTGGTCCGTTCCCAACTGAATTGTTCGATGATGTTGGTGCTCACTTAGCCAAAGTCGGTCATGAATTTGGTGCAACAACTGGCCGCGCCCGTCGCTGTGGTTGGTTCGATGCTGAAGCATTACGCCGTGCAGTAGTACTTAACTCTATGTCAGGTATCTGCTTGACCAAGCTTGACGTACTAGATGGTCTTGAAGAGTTGCTAATCGGTGTAGGTTATAACCTACCTGAAACTGAGTGTGCAGGCGCGCATGATGCTGAATTCTACGAGTCAGTCACGCCTAAGTACGAAACCATGCAAGGCTGGAGCGAGTCTACGGTTGGTATCACTAACTATGATGAGCTTCCAGAAAACGCTAAAAAATACATCAAACGTATCGAAGCATTGATTGGTTGCCCAGTGGATATTATCTCAACTGGTCCTGATCGCGAAGAGACTATCGTATTGCGTGATCCGTACGACGCTTAGTTTTTACTATAAACTTGATTAAATAGTTTTTAGTATTAATAAAAACCCCAATGCTAAGCGTTGGGGTTTTTGCTTTTGTTAGAACTTATAGCATTATCAACGACTAATGCACAATAAATTTACTTTTATGCAAGGTATGGTCATAAATTAACCCTATCATTTATGGCCTTAATCATTATAATAGGCAGCAATCCGATGTTGGCGCTTATGGTTATACACTGATATACCATGAGTTGTGTAAAACAGTCCAAGTCAACATTGTGGCTAAAGCTAAAACAACGCATTAATTTTTCATATTTTATTGAATTTATCATTTATTAGGAGCTTCTCATGGCTAACGAACGTACTTTATCTATCATTAAACCTGACGCAGTTGCTGGCAACCACATCGGCGCTATCTATAGCCGTTTCGAACAAGCTGGTCTAAAAATCGTTGCAGCTAAAATGCTACAACTTGATGATGAAAAAGCAGGCGGTTTTTATGCTGAGCACGCTGAGCGTCCATTTTACAACGACCTAAAGTCTTTCATGATGTCAGGTCCAGTATTGGTATCAGTACTAGAAGGCGAAAACGCTATCGCTCAGCATCGTGAAATCATGGGTGCAACTAACCCAAAAGAAGCTGCTGAAGGCACTATCCGTGCTGATTTCGCTAGCAGCATCGACGAAAACGCAGTACATGGTTCAGATTCAGCTGAGTCAGCAGCACGTGAAATCAGCTACTTCTTCAGCGATGATGAAGTTTGTGCACGTACACGCTAATATAGTAAACCAGCTATAAGCTTTTACGGCGTTCGATTTGTTTGAGGTAACTGCTATAATAAGACAGTTACGATTTAGACTGATCTTACCTGTATGAGTTTTATACTTGATTGACTATAGACGAATTATTTACAACATTGATTGTTTATAATTGGTTTGCGAGACGGCTTATATCTTATGGGTATAGGCCGTTTTAGCTATTATAATAATCCTATAATCAAAGAATTACTAAACTGCTAGGGCGTCACCCTCATCAGATGTACTACTTGTACAATCTGCAGTTGGCTGCCTTGTATCCGCTTTAGAGTTCTGTAGTTATATTATTCATTGAAATTCTTAGTGACTTGCCTCATTATTGATTTTACTTAGCGTTATCAATCCCTTATCAGCATGTTTTTGTCAATTTAGAAAACTGCGCTCATAGCGGATTGCTCATGCACCCATGTATGTATGGCAAAGCCCATATAAATAATTGCACCGCTTATCTAAGCTTCTGCAAAAAGGTTACCTATTATGTCAACTGTTCAAGCACCTACTCAGCACGTACCTGCTAAGATTACTGATAGCATCAAGCTAGTAGATGAGGTACATGCCAAAACCAATCTATTGGGTATGACGCAAGCGCAATTGGCTGACTACTTCAAAAGTATCGGCGAAAAACCATTCCGCTCAACTCAAGTGATTAAGTGGATTTATCAGCATGGCGTGACAGATTTTGAGCAAATGACCAATTTGAGTAAGTCATTACGAGACAAATTGTCGCTTAATGCTTGTGTGGTACCGCCTAAAGTAATTCATCGTCAATACAGTGATGATGGTACACGTAAGTGGGTATTTGAAGTCACTGGCGGCTCGTTGGTTGAGACGGTGCTTATCCCTGCAGATGATAGCAAGTTAAATGGCCGTAAGACATTATGCGTGTCTTCGCAAGTAGGCTGTGCACTAGACTGTAGCTTCTGTAGTACAGGTAAGCAAGGGTTCGAGCGTGACTTGAGTGCGGCTGAGATTATCGGTCAGTTATGGGTCGCTAATGCGTCATATATGACAGATGAAAATGAAAGTTTAGAAAACGTCGACCATAGCCTATGGGAAAATAACGTCACCAACGTAGTGATGATGGGCATGGGTGAGCCGCTATTGAACTACAAGCCTGTAGTAGGCTCAATGGAGCTGATGCTAAGCGATCATGCTTATGGATTATCAAAGCGCCGCGTCACGTTATCAACTTCTGGTGTCGTCCCGAAAATGTATCAGCTAGCACAAGACATCGATGTGGCATTGGCCATTTCACTGCATGCGCCAAATGATGAGCTGCGTAATGAGTTGGTACCAATTAACAAAAAATATCCGTTAGAAGAGCTGATTGCAGCGGCAAAAAACTATGTCTATGATGTCAATCCACGTCATAAGAAGCACGTTACGATTGAGTATGTGATGCTTGATGGGGTCAATGATAGCAATGAGCATGCCCATCAGTTGGTTGCGTTATTAGAAGGGTTACCAAGTAAAATTAACCTTATTCCGTTCAACCCATTCCCGCATGCACCCTATGACAAATCAAGCAACAACCGTATTCATGCGTTTAGCAATATACTGAGCGAAGCAGGTTTTGTTTGTACCATTCGTCAAACCCGTGGTGATGACATTGATGCTGCTTGTGGCCAATTGGTTGGACAAGTGGCGGATCGTACTAGACGCTCAGCCGCATGGCAGCAAAGCATTAAAGATCGTGAAAGCGTTTAGCACGTTCTCTAGAAGATAAACGCTATATTCGACTGGTATAGCGTTTTAGCTGTCTTTTGTCTGTCGCAATGGTAAGAAAATGTAGCAATGATTGTCAAGATTGCAGAACGTGGCAATTAATAACAACTAAATTGTACTTATAGGGGTTAAATCTATTAAACTGATGTTTCTTTGATCGAACGCATTGAATCCCAGTTTTATGATGGCGGCTATGATGACTTCTAAAAATTCTTGTCAGTTCAAATATCAAAAATCATTTTCTAAATTTTATAAGCAGTCGAGTATCAGTGCTGCCCAAACCGCTTTGCCAAAGCGTGCAGTGCTGTCAGCAGTGTTTGGCGTTCTTATATTAAGTGGCTGTCAGACCACCCCGACTAATGATTTGCTAGGTAACTCTCCTTATCAAACATCTACGCGCGCTAGCAATGATCGAAATTTAGATCAGCAGGAAATCGCCCGTGTGCGTACCTCACTTGCCGCGCAATACATCCGAAAAAATGAGCTAGATACCGCGCAGCAGCAGCTCGAAAAAGCCTTTGCTGCCGATAGCCGTTATGCGCCAGCCTATGATATGATGGGCGTTTTGTTGCAGCAAGAAGGCAGCCGTATCAATCTAGCCAAAGCTGATGAATATTTCAAAAAAGCAATCGCGCTAGATAAAGACTTTGTACAAGCACACAATAATTATGGCGTGTATCTGTCACAGACAAAGCGCTATCGTGAAGCAGCAGAACAGTTTGAGATTGCAGGGGCGACGCTAGGCTATGAAGGCCGTATTGGCGCGCTAGAAAACCTAGGTCGTACTTATCTACAGTTAGGTGATAATAGTGCTGCTTCAAAAGCATTTTTACGGGCACTCGATGGCAATCGTAATAGTATTATTGCTCATATCGAACTGGTAGATTTGCTACTCGACCAACAGCGTGTACCGCAGGCACAGAGACTGTATGATGAGACGCTGATATTGGTGCAAGGGCAGGGTATTAGCCCGCGCTTGCTCTTACAAGGTATCAAGCTTGCAGCAGCACAAAATAATATAACAACGCGCCAGCAATTGGCACAGCAGCTTTTATCCGCTTATCCGCTAAGTGATGAAGCAAAACAACTTAAGACTTGGCTTAACAATCCAGAGGCACCATGGAAATGATCACCCCATCATCTAACACTCAATCTAACGCTCAGGGATCATTTGGTGCCGTGTTGCAGCAAGCCCGTAAAAACAAGCAAGTAACTTTAGAAGCAGCGGCGGCTGAGCTGTTCATTCTAAAGCGTCATCTAGAGGCGCTAGAAAGCGAAAACTTCGCTGAGCTACCACAGGCTGCGTTTGCTCGTGGTTTTGCGATTAACTATGCTAAATATTTGGGCTTAGACTCAGCAAAAATCGCTAGTAGCTTCGATGCCGCTTATCCTAATGAGTTAAAGGCCAAATCAGCCAGCAATATCGATACGCCACTGCGCCCAATGGGGACGTTGCAGCGTGATACTCATAACCGTATCCGCTTTAACCCGCTATTGATCATAGGTGTTATCGGATTGATTATCTTGGCGGTTTTCCTATTTCGCATGGTAAGTAACGCTAGCAAAGAAAATACCCAAGAGCCTGTATCAGCTGTTGAAGACATGTCGGCGATAGAGCAAGCCCAAGGTGCCGCCATCAATAGTGATGCAAGTGGCGTTGGTGCTTCTGGCTCTGCATTGAATCTAGGTGATGCTGCAACGACTGCTACCCTAAACCTTGTATTAACAAGCGATGCTGTGGTTAGTATCACGGATGCTTCTGGAAACAGTCTGATAAATGGTTCTCAGTCAGCAGGTAACTATGACTTGTCAGGTATGCCACCGTTTAATGTGCAAATTGATAATATCGATAATGTTAGCTTGATGCTCAATCAACAACCAGTCGCGTTAGATACGTATGCAACAGATAAGCAAGCCACTTTCGAATTGGCACCATAGTTAATTGTATAAGCGCCAAATTTGAATAAAGCACTCATATGTTTGGATGAAGCATCTATGTGTTTGAATAAAGCAAATATGTATTTGAATAAAGCGAATATGTGTATGCTGATTTAGCTGGTTTATATTATATGTACAAAGGCCTAGGGCTTTTCTATTTTTGATTCAAGGATTTATGTATGTCAATGCCATCGCCTATTAATCGTCGTTTAACCAAAAAAATCTATGTCGGTGATGTCGCGGTTGGTGGTGATGCACCAATTAGCGTACAGAGCATGACCAATACTGATACCTGTGATGTAGCAGCGACGGTCGCTCAAATCGAGCGTTGTGTCGAAGCAGGTGCAGATTTGATGCGTGTATCTACGCCAACGATGGATACCGTTAAAGCCTTTGGTGAAATTCGCAAACTGGTAAGCGTGCCTTTGATCGCTGATGTGCATTTTGATCATAAAATCGCTTTGGCCGTTGCTGAAGCAGGCGCTGATTGTTTACGTATTAATCCGGGTAACATTGGTAGCGATGCTAAGGTACGTGAAGTGGTCGCTTGCGCCAAATATCACAATATTCCTATTCGTATTGGCGTGAATGCTGGCTCTTTGGAAAAAGACATACAGCGTAAGTATACTGAGCCAACTGGCGAGGCAATGCTAGAATCGGCAATGCGCCATATCGATATTTTAGAGCGTCTTAATTTTGACCAGTACAAAGTCTCTGTCAAAGCCAGCAACGTGTTTTTGACATTGGATGCTTATCGCTTAATATCAGCGCAAATTGATAATCCATTACATTTGGGCGTGACGGAAGCGGGTGTCTACCGTACGGGCGCTGTCAAATCCGCTATTGCATTAGGTGGATTATTGCTAGACGGTATTGGCGATACCATTCGTATCTCGTTAGCAGCTGAGCCTGAAGAAGAAATTAAGATTGGTTTTGATATTCTAAAATCGCTTAATATCCGCTCGAACGGTGTAAACTTTATCGCCTGTCCAAGTTGTTCGCGTCAAGAGTTTGACGTGATTAAAGTAATGACAGCGTTAGAGTCGCGCCTAGAAGATATTCGTGAACCGATGAATCTATCTGTGATCGGCTGTAAGGTGAATGGTCCAGGAGAGGCAAAAGAGGCCGATATTGGCATCGTTGGTGCTGCCCCTAGATCACTGGTCTATCGTATGGGTGAAAAAAGCCACCTTATCGATACAGGCAATCTGGTTGATGAAATAGAAGGTATGGTTCGCGCCCATGCAGAAGACT
Source organism: Psychrobacter sp. 28M-43 (assembly GCF_014770435.1). NCBI lineage: Bacteria > Pseudomonadati > Pseudomonadota > Gammaproteobacteria > Moraxellales > Moraxellaceae > Psychrobacter > Psychrobacter noctis. Next base: position 826,784 of record NZ_CP061739.1, read on the forward strand.
TAGCAAAAAAACGTGAGAATGAAATCATTCGCGTAAAATAAGCCATAGAATAGATTGATGCGTTAGGCTATATCGTCATAGCATCAATTAGATATAGCGCTTATTTGAATGCATAGAAAACAATAATAGAATACCTGTTAAACATTTAAGGATACGACCGTACCATGATCAAAGCTATCAAAGGTTTCAATGATATTTTGCCTGACCAATCCGCAAAGTGGCTGCATTTAGAAGCGATATTGGCTGATGTACTTGGTAGGTACGGTTACGAGCATATTCGCTTGCCTATCGTTGAACAAACGGATCTATTTTCGCGTGCTATTGGCGGCGCGACTGACATCGTCGAAAAAGAGATGTATAGCTTTACTGATAAATCTGAGCCGCCAACGCCGTTAGCGTTACGTCCTGAAGGCACAGCTGGAGCAGTACGTGCAGTTATCGAGCACAACTTGCTACGTGGTGACACGCCCAAGCTTTGGTACATCGGTCCGATGTTCCGCTACGAGCGTCCGCAAAAAGGCCGCTATCGCCAGTTTCATCAGTTAGGTGTCGAGAGCTTTGGTAGTGCACTACCAGATGCAGATGCTGAGCTGATTGCAATGACTCATCTGATGTGGCAAGAGTTAGGCCTCAACAATGAGATGCGTCTGCAACTAAACAGTTTGGGTGAGCTAGATGAGCGTTATGCTTATCGCGAAGCATTGGTTGCCTATTTAACTGATAAAAAAGACCAGTTAGACGAAGACAGCAAACGCCGCCTAACGACTAACCCTTTACGTATCTTGGACAGCAAAGAGGCGAGCACGCAAGCAGTATTGGCAGATGCGCCAAAGCTTGCTGACTTCTTGGGTGAAGAGAGTGTGGCGCATTTTGAGCAGGTCAAAGCCTATCTGACGGCGCTTAATATCGATTTTGAAATCAATCCGCACTTAGTACGTGGCCTTGATTATTACAATAAAACGGTATTTGAGTGGGTAACGGATAAGCTTGGAAGCCAAGCTACTGTTTGTGCGGGTGGTCGTTATGACGGGCTAGTAGGGCAATTAAAATCAATCGGTACAGATGGTAGTAAACCAGTAAAATCTGAGCCTGGTGTTGGTTTTGCAATGGGGCTTGAGCGTTTATTGCTACTTATAGAAGCAGTTGCGCCGATTGCTGATATACCTGCTTGTGATGTATTCGTGGTGGCCCATCCTGAGGTGTATAGTGCTGGTATAAGCTATGCACAGAACTTACGTCACAGTCGTCCAGATGTACGAGTAAAGATGGCCAGTGCCACGAGTCTAAAAGCGCAAATGAAAAAGGCAGACAAGTCAGGCGCGGCATTGACAGTCATCATTGCACAGCAAGAGCTGGATGATAATACGATTAGTATTAAAGACATGCAGACAGGTGAGCAAAAGACGGTCGCCCAAGATTGGCTATCAAATAAAGATAACTTTTCTCGTCGCTAGTCAGTTTTTAACTAATCAGCTTTGTTTGTCGCACTAGCAATTTAATGTAAATTTTATCAGGTAAATATATATGGCTCTGACACCTAATTCGCCGAATGCAGATAACTCCATGCAAGCGTTAAAGCAATATGGTAGTTATATCGTCACTGCGATTTTGTTAGCACTGGCCGCCTACTTTGGTTGGACGTACTGGCAAAACAACCATGCGCGAGTAGATACCGTCGCCGCCGATCAATATGCTGATATTCAGCAGCTAAACGAAGAGGTCAAACTGGCCTCGCAAAACCCAGATTTAGAAGCAGAAGCTCAAGAAGCACTTACCCAAAGTCGTAGCCAACTAGACAAAGATATTGATACTTTGGTCGGCACGCATGGTGAGTCGGTTTATGCATGGCAAGCGCTAATGATAAAGGCACGTCAGCAAGTAGACAATGATGACTTTGCAGCAGCGACTGAGACATTCAAAAAAGCATTGGCCATCGATTTGGGTGATGCTGGTCTAGAAGCGATTACTCGTTTACGCTATGCAAAAACGTTATTGGCCGCAGGTGATACAGATGCTGCACTGTCAGAAGCAAACAATGACATGCCAAGCTCGTTTGAAGCAAGTCAGCAGGAGTTGCTAGGGGATATTTACTTAGCGCAAGACAATAAAGACTCAGCGATTAAATCTTATAGCAATGCGTGGGAGCTATTACGTAGCCGTCAAGAAACGCGTGCAGTATTGGCATTAAAGATGGAGAGCTTAGGTATCACGGCTGAGCCGATTGCTGAGCAAACCAGTCTTATTCAAGAGCCATCTGCTCCTGAGCCATCGCTAGTGATGGATACCTCGAATGAAGTCGCTGTCGAAGCAGGACAGTAAGTCAGTAGGCTAGATATTAAGTCAGTAGTATAGTATTGAGAGTTGGTAATCATCCAAAGCTCTTTTTTAATATAACCTAATGATTACTAATTTGCGGTTGGCCAATTTACCAATTAATAATAATTTATCTGTAGTGAGAACATACAATGACTCAATCTATTCGCTCTAGCAAAATGTTAAACACCAAGACTATCAAAAAGACAGTCATGCATGTGGCCGTACTGGCAGTAATGAGCACGGCAGTGATTGGATGTAATCGCGGTATTAAGCCGGTCGTTAATGATCCGGTAAAATTGGTGCAAATCGCTCAGCCGATTAGCGTACTACAGCCTGTATTTAGTACCGATGTCGGCAATAAAAAAGCCAGCAAAAAAGATCCGCTAGATTTGCAAGTTGGCTATGCCAATGGTCAAATCGTTACTGCATCACGCGGTGGTGAACTGTCAGGGTTTAATAGTGCAGGTGAGCGCGTATGGTCAATCAATGTTGACGACCAAATCACCGGCGGTGTTGCAGTAGACGCATTGAGCCAGACAGCTATCGTTAGTACTCGTGGTGGCAAGGTCATGGCGTTTGATAGCACGACTGGTGCAAAGCGTTGGCAGCAGCAGTTATCAGGTTCGGTTTTGACGCCAGCACTGATTACCAATAATCGTGTGGTATTATCAGCGAATGATGGTTTCTTACATGGTCTGTCGCTGCAAACTGGACAATCGGTATGGCAGTTCGCAACTCAAGTACCTGCTATCAGCGTTCGCGGTAGCGCTGCGCCAACTTTATTAGACAATGAGACAGCGCTTTTGGCGACAGCTGATGGTCGTTTGCACGCAATTACTGTCGATAACGGTCTTCCGCTATGGTCAAGACGTGTTGGCGTAGGCGCTGGTAGTAGTGAAGTTGAGCGCATGAGTGATGTCGATGGCAAACCTATAGTAGATAAAAATCAGTTGTTTGCGATCAGCTATAGTGGTCAGCTATTAGGTATTGATTTAGCCTCGCGTCAGGTAATGTTCGTCAATGAAATTGCGAGTCTCAAATCACTGGCGGTAAATACTCAGAAAGTTATCGCTACCAGTTTAGATGGCAAAGTAGTTGCTTATGATCGCAACAGTGGCGAGACACTCTGGGAAAGTGACGAATTGGCTTACCGAGATCTTACCAATCCTGTGATGATTGGCAACTATATCGCCATTGGTGACTTTGATGGCGTAGTGCATTTGTTTGATCCTGCTACGGGTAGCATTGTCAGCCGCGTAGAAACAAAAGGGGCGTTGACCAACTTGCAAGTACAAGGTAGCCGTTTAATGACTCAAAGTACGTCAGGACAAGTTGCTATCTGGCAATTAGTGCGCTAATAACTATATAGATAAGTGATTATCGGTGATTAATGAAGTGTAATATTTCACTATAGCCGTTAAGCCTATTCTTGATTGTCATTTATGAAACACAAACGCTGCTTAGTCAGCGTTTAGTGCTTTGTGTAAATTGCTTGTTTAAACACAGGCTTTCGCGTACTCTATGCGACCGATGTGCTATCCATATATACTACTTATTTATGTATAATATGTATAATGAAGCCATCCTATATACTATTCTTAATCGTAAAATAGCCATCTATTATTTTTGCTATTGTTCTATCATTCATTTTAATTCACGGTCAATTGCAGCATATCTATTACTATTGTTATGTCACTGGTTATAAGAATAACTGTACTGCCCGTCATTGTGCCTTTCACTGAGAGTAACCCATGAGTATCAAGCCTGTGGTCGCCTTAATTGGTCGTCCAAACGTCGGTAAATCCACCTTATTTAATCAGTTCACTAAAAGTCGGCAGGCATTGGTCGCTGACCTTTCAGGATTGACTCGTGACCGTCAGTACGGTGATGCAACTTATGAAGACAAATCTTTTATCGTTGTAGATACGGGTGGTATCGGTGAAGCTGATGACGGTAGCGGTAATATTGATGACTATATGTCTGAGCAGTCGCATACAGCAATCCATGAAGCAGATATCATCGTATTCGTCGTTGACGCTCGTGCCGGTATGATTGGGGCTGATGCTGAAATTGGTAAGTTTTTGCATACGTTAGGCAAGCCTGTCTATGTTGTTGCCAATAAAGTCGACGGTGTACATGATGCAGCACCTGCTGAGTTTTATGCATTAGGATTGGGCGAACCATATCCGATGGCAGCCAGTCATGGTCGCGGTGTGGGTAACTTACTTGAAGTGCTAACGGCTGATATGCCTGAGCAAGAAAATATAGTAGAGCCAAGAGGCTTGAAGCTTGCCATTATTGGTCGTCCAAACGTTGGTAAATCGACGCTCGTCAACCGCCTGCTTGGCGAAGATCGAGTAGTGGTATTCGATATGCCAGGCACAACGCGTGATAGTATTTATATTCCTTATCAGCGTGAAGGTAGAGACTATGTTTTGATCGACACTGCGGGTGTACGTCGCCGTGGTAAAATCGATGAAAAAGTAGAAAAATTCTCTGTCATCAAGACCTTGCAAGCGATTGAAGATTCTAACGTAACCGTGATTGTCATTGATGCTCACGAAGGTATCGTGGATCAAGATTTGCATATGATCGGCTATGCGCTTGACGCTGGACGAGCGTTAGTCGTTGCGATTAACAAATGGGATGGTCTAACGCAAGATCAAAGAGACTATATCAAGCTTGAGATGGATCGCCGCTTTAGCTTTATTCCTTATGTAAAAATACATTTGATTTCAGCATTGCATGGTACAGGTGTCGGTAATTTATATCCGTCTATCTTACGTGCGTACAAATCTTCAATGTTCGAAGTATCGACCAACCGTTTGACTCAGATTTTGCAAGATGCGGTAACGGCCAATCCGCCACCGACCGTTGCTGGACGTCGTATCAAGTTGCGTTATGCACATATCGGTGGCCACAATCCACCCGTTATTGTGATTCATGGTAACCAAACCAGTGCGCTTCCTAAGAGCTATCAGCGTTATCTAGAGAACCAATTCCGTCAAGTATTTAAGTTAGAAGGCACACCGCTTAACGTTATCTTGAAGCAAAACGATAACCCATATGCGAATAAGAGCGACACACCGACTAAGGCAAAAGCTCAGCAATTGCGTCAGCGCGAACGTAATAGATCACAGAAATTTACTACCAAAGATAAAAAGCCTCGTTAATCCTCGTATTTTAGGCTTTATATCTTTAGCTTTATGATTAATGTCATCGCGTTCGATAGCGCGATGACATTTTTCTATTAATACGCTATAGTTTGGGCTCATCAATAGCTATCTCAGTGCTTCAAAAATACTCAAATGTTTTACTTATCACATCTTTAAAATACCTGTACTATAAATGAAAGCTGCACGCGACTCAGTAGAGTGATATGAACAACCGCTCGTTTCAAACCATACCCGTACTTATCTGGCGTTCTGTCATACAAGCTGTCGTATTGGCAGTGCTGGCAGGTTTTTTATTGCCTTTTATTTATGGCTTAGTGCATCACTATCAAGAAAAAAACCAGCATATTCAACAACTGGCATCTTTATTAACGACTAGCGCATCGACTGCAGATGGCGCAGATATCGTGGCTGAACAAGTCAATATCTTATTAGAAAACGAGCCGACGATTCAGAGTATTGTTTTCTATTCAACTTCTGAGCCAATTGAAGATATAGACCAGTCGATTGATGATTGGAAAAATGCTTTATTTGCGCATACGGTCAGTTTCAACTATCCAGTGATTAGTAAAGACCTTGATGCCAATAGTGCCGCGTCCAATAAGTCTGATTCCAATCAGCAGTTGGCACTGTCTTTATCAAACATTATGAGCGAATCGTCATCGCCAGATGAGACGACTGATATAGCTACCGAAAATAGCACATTGATTGGTTATATCAATATTACGATGGACGTAGAGTTGCTACGTTTACAGTGGTTCCAAAATATCCTGTGGTTATGGCTAACAACAGTGGTACTGATTGTCATGTTTGCCTTATACATTTTTAGAAAGCTTAATTGGCCAGTCAGAGATATCGAAACATTGACCGATGTTTGTGCCATTGTCATGAACAACGCAAATCTAGAGCAACTACCAGTCATCCCGCAGCAATTCAATTTCCAAGAACTGACCCAAATCAAAAAAGCATTAATTGTGTTATTTAATCGTTTACAAGAAGCACGGCAAGGTTATGAAACCCTTGCAGCCTTTGAACAGCAATTACACAATAAAGATATGTCACTTGATGTGCAATTGCACAATTTTCAAAGCATGATTTCTCATGAATTAAAAACGTCGTTGAATGCAATTGTAGGTGGTTTACAACTATTGGATCATGAGGCGCTCAACAGAGAGCAAAAAGACGCGGTAGAGATTATCAGTAGTGGTAGTGATAAATTGGTATTGTCGTTAGATCATATTATACAGTTGAACCAGATTCAAAAAGGCCAGATAAGAATTCATAAAAATGAGTTTAACCCATTACAGCTAATCGCTGATCTGCTAGCTAAGTTTGAAAATACGGCCACGCAAAAGGGGTTAGAGTTAATCAGTAATATTCATCATATAGACTATAGCCTATACGGTGATTCAGAAAAAATACATCAGATACTATCGATACTGCTCAATAATGCGATTAAGTTCACGCCTGTCGGAAAAATTACGATTACGTCGCAACTGACACATTTTAATAAAAGTAATCGCTGGCAAATTAGCGTAAAAGATACGGGTATTGGTATCGATAATGAGCACCTAGACGATATATTTAATCCGTTCTTTCAGGTGGATTCTTCGCAAACTCGCCAATACGAAGGCTCAGGGGTTGGCTTACCGATTGTTAGACAAATGGCGCAGCTTATGGGTGCTGCTATTGATGTTGATAGTGTGCTTGGCGTAGGTACACAGTTTACACTGACCATAGCGATGCCCAATCAACAGCAATCAAAGCAGCAGCGACTATTGTCTGGCCTAACGATTATTTATTATTACTATCATGAGACAGGCTCCTTGTTAGAGGAACTGGAATACCTAGGTGCTACGATTATTTGTCGTCAAGGTAATCAACTCGTCATAGAGGAGATGCGTAAGCAGAAAGTTGACATGGTCATGTTTGCTGAAGATGTTTTCCCAGAAAAAGCTGCGAAGCTAGCCAAACGTATTCGTCAGTATGAAAGCGATGAGGGTAGTAAGAGCGAGCATCGTGCGTTATTGGTATATTGGTATCCGCAGCATCGGGCGCGCCATGTAGACAGTTTTGAGTATGGTTTAAAAGCAGCTGGCATTGACTATTGTCATATTGCTACTTATAAAGACAAAGCGTTAAGCGACTTATTAAAACAATGGTTGGTTTGGACGTAGTACTGTTCTATTAGATCCGTGTTCCTAGTTGGTTTTATTTTACTAGGTAGCATTTTATATATTTACTACCTTTCAATACCGAAGCACTTTTAAATTAAAGTAAACATAAAAACAAAAAAGACGCCCATTTTGAGGCGTCTTTTTTTGAACAGTTTTTAGCTAGAATTGCTTTTTAAAGGTCTCTCTTAGAGAAGATTCTTTACCCAGCGTACGATATGTTCCCACGTACGGCTCATGAAGCCTGACTGTTCGATATCATTAGTTGCGATAATTGGAACTGAGGCTACCGCCTTACCATCGATGACAGCCATCATTTTACCAACTTCCTGACCTTTCTTGATCGGTGCTTCTAAGCTCTCAGGAATATCCACCACTGTGGTGATTTTATTTTTCTGTGTTTTACTGGTTAGGATTTGCAAGTTGTCGCCAGTTGCCAGTTCTACCTCGTCAGCTTCTCCAAACCATACTGGAAGCTTACTTACGAACTGTCCAGTAGGCGCCTTAGTAACCGTTGTAAAGTGCCCGAAACCCCAGTTAAGTAGTTCACGTGACTGATCGGCGCGAGCCTGTTGGCTCTTGGTACCCATAATGACAGAGATTAGACGCATGCCTTCACGGTTGCTTGATGCTACTAAGCAGTAGCCTGCCGCATCAGTGTGGCCAGTTTTCAGGCCATCAACAGTTGGGTCAGTAATCAGCAGAGCATTACGGTTACCTTGAGTAATACCGTTATACGTAAACTCTTTTTCTGCGTAGATACTATAGTAGTCGCCGCTATTTTTGATAATAGCGCGAGCAAGTTTAGACAAATCCAAAGCAGATGCTAAATGACCTTCATCAGGCATACCAGTAGCATTGACAAAGTTAGAGTTTTCCATGCCAATTTTTTGCGCTTGTTCGTTCATCAAGATTGCAAAAGAGGCTTCGCTACCAGCAATATGTTCAGCCATGGCTTTTGATGCATCATTACCTGATTGAATGATAATACCGCGTAGCATATCGATGACGCTGGCGGTTTTGTTCACAGGCACATACATACAAGATTGGCTGCTACTACCACGGCACCATGCATTTGGACTCATCAACACCTGTTCATCTTCTTTCAGGTCGCCTGATGCTAAGCGTTGCTCAATGATATAACTGGTCATCATCTTAGTCAGAGATGCTGGCGGCAGCGCCTCATTGGCGTTCTTTTGAGCCAAAATTTCGCCAGTGTTATAGTCCATCAACACATAGGCAGTATTGTCCATTTCAGGTGGTTGAATGGCTGCGTTTGCCATTACTGCACTCATCGAGATACTTACACCAACTACCAGCTGTATCAGCTGATTTTTTACACGCTTTACTGTCATATATCATTACACCGCATCATGGAACCAAATGTATCTATCGCTTATGTTTTGTACCTATTTTCATACATTATTTTAAGCAGCATGTCTTAAATGCAGTGTTTAAAATAATGTATCGATGAAAATAGTAACGCCTACACAATAGACATAAAATTAACGCCTTATCTTAGCAAAATGACTACCGATGGGGAATCGATAAATGCAAAAATAAGGCAAGTTTGAAAAGAAAAATGAAGACCTATCATATATTTGTTGTGACTATCATCTGACTAGTCTCTGTAATAAAAATTTAACGCTCACAAAAAAGCCTGCTGCACTGCTTGTGAATAACAAGTAAAGTGACAGCAAGCTTTGATGCTACAGATATCTAACCAATCAGTTGATAATATTTCCTTAACCGATGTTATAAAGAGTACATAGCTTTTATTTTATTATCATTGATACCAATATTATTAACACATTAAGCAGATGACGCTAATCATTGAATTAAACTAGATAGTTGCCTAATAATCCGCGTTTGCCAAATCTTCACATAGTGCTTTGTTTTCTTGCTTTGAGAAACCCATCGTCCAACTACGAATACCTTGTAGTATCTGGCGATAGTCTTGCTGTGTAGATAGGTATTGAATAGCCGCTTTTGGATCTTCTAAAGAAGGCATTAGCTCATGCAGCTGTACAGTGTACGACTTATAGAACCGCTGTTTTTGCTTACCATTTAGCATTGGTGGGCATATCTCTGATAGTACCTGCATTACCGCAATTTCGTGCTTAGTAATGTTGATGCCAGACATGTCTAGCGGAATAGTAGTGCCAGAGTTATTCGCAGCATTAGAAGCTTGAGACAGCATAGCAACAGACGTTATCAGTCCTGCAATCCCAACTTTTGAGGCAGTATTTGCTATCACAGAAGCTATAGATAATATCGATTGTTTATTCATTCAGTATTACACTCGCTCGTCTTTATTTAATGGTCATATGTTAATCGGTAAAAAAACAAAAGTCACATAAAATATTGATTTATGTGTAGATATCTTGTGAGCCAAAACCATTTTTTAGCAACATATCAGTAGCATACCCTAATGACGTTACTTCAGTATCAGTACATCGGTTTGTATTGTTGTGGGGTGTTGCGTATTGTAACGCGATGCTTAATCTACCGGTTGTCATTCGTTTGATACAGATCTTGTTACGCTACTTTCATCGTATAATTGTCAGCATAAGAAGAGCATGATACTTTGCTAAACACAGGGTTCGTGTCTTTATATTATTCAGTTATAATCGCTCATGCTATCAAAACGATACTTTTTCGTTAGACTGAGACGTCATATCATTGAAGAATTAGAGTATCATGTTTTCATTTTAAATATGAGCATCGTATTTTTATGCCATATCTTCAACAGACATGGCGCGATAGCAGAATTATCAAGTAGAGATGTAGAAAGACAGCTAATAAAATATTAACCATATACTGAGCAGAAATGAGATTTTTAATTAGTAATGATGACGGTGTGTATGCGCCAGGATTATTGGCACTATTTCAGGCGTTATCGACTATCGGCGAAGTCATAGTCGTTGCTCCTAACGATGAACAAAGCGGCTATGCCAGTGCGCTGAGTGTCTCAAGACCACTGCATACGCATCAGTTGCCTTCTGGATTTATAGCGGTAAATGGTTCACCAGCTGATTGTGTTTATCTAGCAGTCCATGAGTTGTATCGTGATACTGACTTTGACTGCGTGATTACAGGCATTAACTCAGGGGCTAACCTTGGACAGGATGTGATGTTCTCTGGTACGTTCGGTGCTGCATTGACTGCGCAACTATCTGGTATTCCTGCTATAGCAACGTCTTTGGTAGGCGGGGGTGTCAAGAACGGCGGGCAAGAATCAGCCAGTGATTATCAAGTGGCCGCACATGAAGTTGTCAAACTGCTTACTGAAACTTCGGTTTTAGAGATGCTCAAAAGTTTGCCCTATCATGTATTAAACGTTAATATTCCTGATGTGCAGCATGCTGATGATATCAAGGGTCGAAAAATAACCTCCTTAGGCCATAAGCAGGCTGCTCAGCCAGTACGCCATATGATAGATCCACGCGGCCGAGATGCGTATTGGTTGTCTCTACGCAAAGGTAAAAATGAGCCACCATCAGAGACATCAATCGATGCGGTACAAGCAAAGCAGGATATGATGACAGATTATCAAGCTGTAGCGGCAGGGTATGTCAGTTTATCACCAGTACGCTTACATCATACGCCAACGGCAGCGCTGAATAGATTATCAACACTCGCGCTATAAACTCTATAAGATATAATCCATACCGGCTTATTAAACACTGACGTGTTATGAGAATATCAAAAGACTCTTGTATGGCATTAAGAGCTTTTGAATGATTAAACAATGAATGAGCAACACAAAGAATAGGAACCTTGTATGAAAAAAATCATAGCTGGATCGCACCTTGTTAAAGCCGCGTTGATTGGTACTATGGCAGTCGCTACTCTATCTGTCGTCGGCTGTGCAACGAAGCCTACCTATCAATCAGCAAACCAAGCAGGTCCTAAGATTATTACTAACGCGCAAGGCGTCCCTAACTATCACCGTGTACAACGCGGCGATACGGTCAGCCAGATTGCAGCGCGCTATCGTCTGAACTACCGTCAAATCGGAGCGATGAACAATCTAGATAGTAAATACACCATCTATAGTGGCCAATGGCTCAAACTATGGCAAGGCAATGCGGCCACCACTGCAAGTAACAATAGCTACAGTGCTCCAGTTCAAACGCAACCAACTTATACGCCACCTGTGACCCAGTCTCAAACACCAGCTTATGAAGCCACTGCCAACTCGACCTCTGGTTATGATTATCCTACGCGCAACCCAGTGACTCGTAACATTGACCCTGCTGCGGGTAATATGGGAATGTGGTTTGCGGGCAAAGTTGGTGATCCAGTACTTGCCAGTCAATCAGGAACTGTGCTTTACTCAGGCAACGGTCTGCCAGAGTATGGCAATCTAATTATGATTCGTCATAGTGATAACTACATCACAGCCTACGCGCACAATAGCCAGTTGTTGGTGCAAGAGGGCGATACAGTACAGCGTGGCCAACGTATTGCTAGTATGGGCAGCAGTGGTCAGACCAATGAGGTAGGCTTAGAGTTTCAAGTTCGCTTAAATGGTAATCCTATTGACCCACGTAGCGTACTTGGGCGTTAGACTTAAATAATAGCTACGGATAGCTTGGCCACTGTGTGCCATTTTATTTATTCATGTTTGAGATTTTTTATGAGATTAAAAAAGCAATACCTCACCCTTGTGCCAGCATTAGTGATGGTCGGGTGTACAAGCCAGCAGGCAATGCAAAGTAAGCCTGTTCGTCAAGGCGGCGTTGAGATTACTCAAACCCAAACCGTTCAGGTCAAACCAACACCTGCGCCAGTTGTAAAACCGCAGCCTGCGCCAAAGCCTAGCTACAGTAGTTTTTCTGATTGGAAGTCAGACTTTTCTATGCGTGCCATATCGTCAGGCTATGATGCTCAAGTTATTGGTCGATTGCTCGATTCTGCTTATCTAAATCAGCAAGTCATCTCATTAGATTCAGGTCAGCCCGAGTTTTCTAAGATGCCATGGGAATACGTAGATTCTGCGGTATCAAGTGGACGCGTCAGTGTAGGTAAACGTAAATTTGCCGAACAGCGTGCTTATTTGTCTCAGCTAGAGTCTCAGTATGGGGTTAATGCAGAGATTATCGCTGCGATATGGGGTATGGAGTCATCGTATGGCGCTGTGACGGGCAATAGCGATCTGCCAAGTTCTCTTGCCAGCCTTGCCTATGATGGTCGTCGTCAAGAATTCGCTGAAACGCAGTTGCTATCGTTAGCGACACTGTTACAACGCGGTGACGTATCATGGACACAGCTCGACGGTTCTTGGGCAGGCGGCATGGGACAAACCCAGTTTATCCCTGAGACTTGGCTCAAACAAGGGGTCGATGGTGATGGTAATGGACATCGCAATCCTTGGGCGACTGGTGATGCACTAGCCTCGACTGCGAACTATCTTAGCAATTCAGGTTGGGTTCGTGGCTTAGCGCCTTTTTATGAGGCAACGGTGCCAGCATCGTTTGATTACTCAGTGGTTGGTAGTAAACAACCTGCTGCTAGATGGGCTGCGATGGGTGTCGATACGATAGCGGACGTTTACTTAGATGCCAATACTCAGATGGAGCTATGGTTGCCCGCTGGTAAAGACGGTCCCGTATTATTGCTGAGCCCAAACTTTGATGTGATCAAAGTCTATAACAACTCATCAAGTTATGCATTGGGTGTTAGTTTGCTAGGCAAAACGATCAATGGACAAAGCGGTTTGCAAAAATCTTGGCCTCGTTATGAGCGTCCATTATCGACCACGCAAGTGACTAACCTACAACGTCGTTTGACTAGCATGGGTTATGATACCAAAGGCGCTGATGGTATCGTGGGTACCAATACTCGTATGGCATTCCAGCGCTGGCAAGCAGATAACGGCCAAACGCCAGATGGATTTATCACTCAAAACAGTGCGTCTTCATTGGCTGGATGGTGAGGTAGGCTGACGGTATTTATACACTGTATAAAAGTGGTTCTTTTTAATAGTATTTAGCCATTATGCATCAGCCACTAGTCATCAAACGATAATTTACTTTGTTCTACAAAAAGCACCTTGCCAAGGTGCTTTTTTTGTCTCAATCTATGTCTGATTTTGCTGACATCTTTAACACCATGGACAATGCAATAAATATCAAATATTAAGACCAGTATAATCGGGCTTTATTCAAAACTTATCAGGACAAGGTTAATACAAGAAAGTTGATACTTTGAATGATAGACTCTAGATAATGTGTTTTTTAACGACGACTTTGACGCATAGTGTTTAGTAACAGTTTTTAACGACCATTTTAAATAACAGTTTCGATTATAAATAATTAGAACGACAGAAAGAGCGTGACCTTATGATTACCATGGAAGAATTACAAGCTGCGATACAGCAACGGATAGATAGTTATCATATTACTGATTTTCCGCTACAAAAAAGAGCCGTGAACACTCTAGAGTTGCTGGGCAGCCTAAACCACATACTGGCTCAAGATATTGCTTCACCTTTTGATGTGCCGCGACAGAATCTATCTGCTATGGATGGCTATGCGATTGCCAAAGGTAGTGAGTTATCAGAAAGCAGTACTATCGAAATCGTTGGTGAGTCGCAAGCTGGCAGTGCTTATACTGGTGAGACAGCGGCAGGGCAAGGGGTACGTATTTTTACGGGTGCAGTCGTGCCAGATTGCTGTGATACGGTCATTATGCAAGAGAATACAAACTTTGCAGATATCAAAGCGACCGTTGATAAATCTCGACCTTACGACATCACCCTCACGCAAACCGCCAAAGTTGATGGTAATATCCGCTCACAAGGCGAAGAGATTGAGTCTGGGGAAGCCGTTTTAAAAATCGGTAAACGACTAAATCCTGCAGATATTAGCTTACTCGCCAACCTTGGTATTAGCCAAGTGAACGTGTTTCAACCACTCGTTGTAGGCGTGTTGGCAACAGGTGATGAACTCGTAGCTATTGGTAATGAGCTACAAAGCTTAGCCCAAATATATAACTCTAATACTCCAACGCTCAAAAGCCTGCTATCAGATCTGCCTATCACTATTCGTGATTATGGCATTATTCCTGATAACCTAGAGCAGACAACTATCGCAGTCAATGAGGCCATGCAGGACTGTGATGTACTGATATCTACTGCAGGTGTCTCAGTTGGTGACTATGATTTTTTGACCACTGTAATCGAAACACTAGGTCAGATTAACCATTATAAAGTGGCGATGAAACCTGGTAAGCCTTTTGTATTTGGTGAATTGAATAAAAATCTTGATAAGCCGGTATTGTATTTTGGCCTACCGGGCAATCCGCTCTCTACGGTTGTGGGTACGCTACAGTTTGTGATACCTGCGTTGTGGCAAATGTCAGGTGCTAGCGTATCAGAGCAGCCAATGCCGCTAAATATCAAGGCCAAACTTATCAGTGATATCAGAAAATCTCCCGGCCGCAAAGACTTTCAGCGTGGCGTATTGTCACGAGACGATACAGGTCATTATCAAGTTGAGTGTTTCTCAAGACAGCAGTCACATAGAATCAAACAGCTGAGCCGTGCCAATTGCTTTATTGTATTGGACAAAGACAGTGGGAACGTAGCAGCTGGTAATGACGTCGTTGTACAACCGTTTCCTTGGCTACATCGCTAATTCATCGTTTGCCAATTTATTGTAAGGTTGTCATACAATGCTAGAGAGTAACCTTACACTGGTATGCTAAACACGAATAACAAAGTAGTGCTTATAGTAAGCAGTACTGATGGCAGTAACATATGATTGATGACAACATAGATGACAAACACAAAATAGACAGCCCGCAACTGTATTCACCGAGCTTGGCACCGGCATTATCTGACGGCTACATAGAGCCTTCCTTGGTCGTGCCTACTGAGCAGATGAGTGACTATCACCAGCCGCTAACCGATGGGTTTGCACGGCGTCTGACCTACTTGCGTCTGTCTATTACTGACTTCTGTAATTTTCGCTGTGAGTATTGCCTGCCAAATGGCTATCAAGGTAAGCGCCCTGATGATGAGCTGAGTATCTCTGAAATTGCCACCTTGGTGCGCGGCTTTGCTCAAGTAGGTACCAAAAAAGTTAGAATTACGGGCGGTGAGCCCTCTATTCGTCGTGATGTCGTCGAAATTATCGAAACGATTAAGCAGACTGACGGTATCGAGACGGTCGCGATGACCAGTAACGGTTATAAATTGGGTAAACATATAGCCAACTGGCAAGCTGCTGGACTTGATCAGCTTAATATCAGTATGGACAGCTTCGATGCCGCTACCTTTCATAAAATGACAGGCTTTGATACCTTGCCGCAGATATTGACTGATATGGATACATTGTTAGAAACGACTGATATCAAACTGAAAATAAATAGTGTCTTGATGGCAGAAACTGCTTTTGAGAATTTAATCACGGCGATCGACTATGTCAAAGACAGACAAGTGACCTATCGCTTTATTGAATTTATGCAGACCAGTGATAATAGCGATTTGTTTTTTGCTCAGCATGCTCAGTCTGATATTATCACCGATTACTTGTTAGAGAATGGTTGGCAGCCGCATGAGCGCGGTAGTGCCGATGGTCCAGCAGTAGAGTATAGCCACCCTGAGTATGTCGGTCGTATCGGTATGATTGCCCCGTATGCGGCGCACTTCTGTGATACCTGTAACCGCTTGCGTGTAAGCAGCCAAGGTAAGGTACATTTGTGTCTGTTTGATCAAGGCAATTACGATATCCGTCCATACCTACAGCAAGACGATATCCAAGGACTGGTTAACACTTTACATAGTTTTATGCCAATCAAGCCTGAGCATCATCATCTGTATGACTCTAACAGTGGCATTATGCACAATCTGTCAATAATCGGCGGATAAAACACCTTGAGTCTGCAATCATGACGCTGATAGAGATTGTCTTCCAGTGCAATCGTTTTTCAACATCGCTTTTTTAATACAACCGCTTTTTAATACAATTATAAAATGACATCTATAAAGGATTATTTATGAGTAAGCCTGCTGCACAATTTACACCGCTTAATATTGCTGTATTGACCGTTTCTGATAGCCGTACGCTGGCAGAAGATACGTCAGGCCAGTACTTAGTAGACAGCTTGACCGAAGCAGGGCATCATTTAGCAGATCGTCAACTAATTACCGACGATATTTACCAGATTCGCGCAGTCATCAGTGGTTGGATTGCTAGTCCAGACGTTCATGCGGTTATTACAACTGGCGGTACAGGGTTCTTCATCAGAGATAGCATGCCAGAAGCTGTGAGTGTACTGTTTGATAAATCAATCGATGGCTTTGGTGAAATGTTCCGTCTAATCTCAAAAGATGAAATCGGTATGTCTACCGTACAATCGCGAGCAGTTGCTGGCATGGCCAATGGTACGGGTATATTCTGTCTACCAGGCTCTTCTGGTGCTTGCCGTACGGGTTGGGAAAATATCTTAAAGGATCAGTTTGACAGTCGTACTCGTCCGTGCAATTTTGTGCCGCATTTTTTAGCACAAAATCCTAGCCATGATTGAGTTATAAATAATTGAGCTATGAGTGATATACAATCAAGTCTGACAGGTAATGGTAAATGAAAAACTGCTCAAATAATCTGGATGGTTTGGCAGGTGTGGTTATCTTGGCAGGCGGCGCATCTAGACGTATGGGAACGGCTAAGGCGATGCTGACACTACCGTCAGGTGAGCAGCTGTTAGACTATCATGTTCGTCATGCGAGCAAGTTACAGATTCCTATATTGGTTGCAGATAATGGTCGCGGCTTTCAAACTGGTTTAGATGTCCATTTAGAAAAAACCAATTCGCCTATTATTCATATTGCTGATTATGGTGCTGATGTTGACTCTAATGAGCATGATAGGCAGATCAAAACTGGCGGCGCTTTGGTCGCTATCGAATCAGCCTTACAAACATTGAGCGATTTGAATGATTCAGGCGTATCAAAAAACGTACAAGCATCGTGGTTACTGGTTATCAGCTGTGATAGCTTAATACCAGCAACTGACTTGTGGCAGAAATTACAATGTGAAATAAGCCTTGCTGCCGATAAAAAAGTAATTTGCTTAAAAGATGACAGTCACCTATATCCATTGTTAGGCCTGTATCAGTTAAGCATTGAGCGTGATTTGAAGGCCTATATAGATAGCGGGCAGCGTAAGGTGATGCAGTTTATTCAGCCTTTTGTACACTCCGTACCATTTAGCAAAGAGTGGCAAAATTTGACCAACTTTAATACGCCTGAAGATTTTAAGCAGGCATGTGCTGCTCTACCAAAATAATAAAAATATCACATAAGAAAGGTTATATAAATGAGTTACAGCGTTCAGACAAATCAGCAATCTACTTTATCTCACTTAGATAGTGATGGTGATATTACCATGGTCGATGTCAGTGGTAAGACAGCAACGACGCGAGAAGCCAATGCCACTGGACAAGTACGCTTTCCCAGTGAGATTTATGCGCAGATTAAAGCGGCTGATGGGATGACCAAAAAAGGCAGCATCACACAAACAGCTCATATCGCTGGTATCATGGCGGCTAAACGCACTCATGATCTTATACCGCTCTGTCATCCACTACCGCTAGACAAGATAGGCTTAAGCTTTGAGTATAACGACGCGCTCAGCAGCATCACGGTCAGTGCGGTGGTCAAGGTCACGCATAAGACAGGGGTTGAGATGGAAGCGCTAACAGCAGTCAGTGTAGCCTGCTTAACTATCTATGATATGACCAAAGCGCTATCACATGACATCGTTATAGATAATATTCATTTGGTTAAGAAGACAGGTGGTAAGTCAGATTACAGTCATGCTTAAAGTGACAACATTGCAGAGTGCGTCGTCAATCAATTAATCAATTATTAAAAATATGCTAAGTACCAAGCAAGGAAGCTTGTATAAGATGGAGAGGTTTATGAGTGCTATCGATATGACAACTAATATCGAATCAACGATGAATATTAATGTCATGTATTTTGCCAGTTTGGCTGATGAGGCCAATTGTCAGCAAGAGACAGTAAGCGTACAGCAAGATACGTCATTGACTGAACTATACGAACAGCTTAGTCAAAAGCATCGCTTTAGCCGTCCGCAGTCGGAGCTACGTGTTGCAGTAAATGACTACTTTGCTAAATGGACTGACCAGATAAATGATGGTGATAGCGTGGTTTTCATCACGCCAGTCGCTGGTGGTTAGATAAGCGTTTACTAGTGTCCATTTTGTCAGTGGCTATCCAGTGTCAGTAGCTATTCAGTGGTTACAAAGAAAAAATAATAAATAGAGAAGAAAAATGACCGACAATGTCCACGATCATTCAATGAGCATCAAACGTAGTGCTGACGAGGCTTACCTTATCGCTGAGCGTGATGGTTTTGCGCTACTAGATATTACTATAGACGAAGATAGGCTAAAAAGTACGTTAGATAATGACAGCTGCGGCGCGTTTGTTTGCTTTGAAGGGCGAGTGCGCAACCATAATAATGCCGCGAGCGTTGATAGCCTTACCTATTATGGTTATGAGGATTTGGCCATCAATCAAGGTCGCGCCATTGTAGAAGAAGCCAAAAAGCGTTTTGAAATTACGCATGCTATTGCGATACATCGTATCGGTGCGTTAGAGATTGGCGACGTAGCTGTGTGGGTAGGGGTAGTGTCAGCGCATCGTTATCCAGCATTTGATGCTTGTCGCTGGATATTAGATACCATCAAAGCGGATATTCCTGTGTGGAAGCAAGAATACTACGAAGACGACTCATCTAAATGGCTCAGCAATAATGGTTAAGTCATTAGTTGCTGTCTGTGTATCTGCTTGTCTGCTATTGTCACTAAGTGCTTGTACGCAAGACAAAGACGCCAATACGGCGCTTGCTGATGATATCACTGAGCAATCTCACACATTGCGTATCGCTGCGGCTGCTAACTTATCTGATGTACTCCCTCATATTATTGATAGCTATCAGGCTGATAACAACTCATCTGTCCAAAATATCTCAGGTATTTCAGATATTGAAGTTACTTATGCATCTTCTGGTAAGTTATATGCGCAAATTAGAGCAGGGGCACCGTATGATATATTCTTGTCTGCCAATCAAGATTTTCCTGCTAAATTGGCTGATGAAAATTCAGCTAGTGTTATTAACGAAAATAATAAGCTAGCCAAGCCTTTTACGTATACCAGAGGTCAATTAGCACTCTATAGTGTCACCAAACCTTTAAACGATTTTACGCCAACATCGCTAGGTGATGTGTTTACCAGCGCTGACTTTACTCAGGACAGCAAGGTAGCTATCGCTAACCCTAACCTTGCTCCTTATGGTGCCTCTGCGAAAGCCTATCTGCAATCACAAAATATGTACGATAAGTTAAATGCTCAAAAAAGCTTAATACAGTCAGAGAATATCGGTCAAGCATTTCAATATGCGCATACAGGTAGTGTGGACTATGGTTTTGTAGCACAGTCTCAGCTTGTTGCGATTAAAGCCAAGCCAGAGCAATTTATTACTTTGCTGCCAGCGTCTTATCCAGCTATCTTACAAGATGGGATAATTATTAATAATACTGCCTCAGCAGCAGGCTTCACCGACTACCTGCGCTCAAAAGTAGGGCAGCAGCACTTCTTACAAGCAGGCTATCTGGGCGTCCAGTAATACGTTAGACTAACCCCTCTCATCATAGAACGAGCAGTGACATTATATGATCGACCAATCTCTTATGTCAGATATGCTCAGTCCATTTTGGGTGAGCATCAAGCTCGCTTGCGTGACTACCTTATGTCTATTACTATTTGCAACGCCTATTGCGTACTGGTTGGCTAAGCCGAGCCGTATAAGAGCAATAGGACGTCTTAAGGTACTGCTCATGGGCATCATTGCGATGCCTCTGGTGCTACCACCTACCGTGATTGGTTTTTATCTACTGTTACTGCTCAGTCCTAGTGTGGGTATCGGTAAATGGTTGAGCGAACATAATATTAGCCCGCTGATTTTTACCTTTGAGGGTCTGGTCATTGGTTCTATTATTTACTCATTGCCTTTTTATATACAGCCTGTCTATGCACAGTTTTTGCGTATTCCGCAAAGTGTCACGGAAGTCGCTCATCTCTTAGAACCAAGTCGTATGCGGCGGTTTATGAAAGTGGCTTTACCGCAAGCACGGGTAGGTATCATTTTGGGTAGTTTGGTGAGCTTTGCCCATACGATTGGGGAGTTTGGTGTTGTACTGATGATAGGCGGCAGCATCTCAGGCGAGACTAAGGTGGTATCGATTGCGATATATGAGCAAGTAGAGGCTCTCAATTATGAGGCGGCGCATATGATGTCTGGTATTCTGATTGTCATGGGTGTAGTGATGGTAGCGTTAATCGCTAGCGTAAGCCGAATCAGTCAACGTCCATAGCACTGAGATATTTGTATGCGAGTTAAGAAGTGTTAGATAGCACAGTAGCTGTATAAACAATGTCTAAGCAAAATATGCAGACACAAAAAAACCTCAAACAATCTAATGCTTGAGGCGAAACTTGCTTAAACTCGAAAGTCTAAATTCGTTTTAAATATGGCGCAGCGGACGGGACTCGAACCCGCGACCCCCGGCGTGACAGGCCGGTATTCTAACCAACTGAACTACCGCTGCTTAGGTCTCTTAGCTTGTTTAGCCACTTGCTAAGAAGTGGTGGGTGATGACGGATTCGAACCGCCGACATTCTGCGTGTAAGGCAGACGCTCTACCAACTGAGCTAATCACCCTTCGAACAATCGCTAGGCAATTTATTCAACATCAACTGAGCTCTTAAGTTTGTCACTAAGCTCCGTTGCTGTGGGTGTGTATTATATAGATTTACTGTTGGGTGTCAAATATTATTTCAATGTTTTTAGAAAATAATTATAAATCGCACTTGTAATCTATCAAAAATAGCACTCAAAGCCATGTATTATATAGCATTTCTAAAAACGCACTTATTATCATTATTTGTTGTTTGGCGGTGAAAAGCTACTATACTATGGATGCTTTATTCGTTGAACACGGTTGATGGAGGCCAATATAAACACTTTTACTATTAAAGATACTTTTACTAGCTGGACCTGGGGAGACTTAGCGGGTCTAGGTCTAGTGCTGCATATTGTACTTATGATAGTAATGACGCTGCGCGTGGTTTCTGTGCAGCGCAATATTGGTGTGTCTATTGCTTGGGTTGCGGTGCTTTACACGTTACCAGTATTTGGTTTTGTGGCTTATATCCTGCTCGGTGAGCCGATGATTGGACGGCGCTATCGTGAACGCGTGGATCAAGCCAGCATTTTGATGAATGATATGGCAAGGCGTGAGCATCTGATTTTTGACAAAGGGCAGGACTTATTACCAGCCAACTACCGCGGTGTTAGCCAAATAGGAACGCGCTGGACAGGGTTTGGTGTATTTCCCAATCATCAAATGCAGCTGTTGACGGATCCTGCTTCTATTTTTCAGCGTTTGATTGAAGATATTCATGCCGCCCAGCGTATTGTCCTTATGGAATTTTATATTGTCTATCCAAAAGGACAGGTGCTAGAAGTCATAGAGGCGCTGTCTGTAGCGGCTCAGCGTGGCGTAGAGTGTCATATATTGGCCGATAGTGTGGGCAGCTTTAGCTTTATTAATAGTAGCGTACACCGTAAATTAGAAAAAGCAGGGGTTTATGTCCATCAGTCGTTGCCAGTAGGGTTGTTTAAGACATTATTTAAACGCTCTGATTTGCGCAATCATCGTAAAATGGTGGTTATCGATGAACATATTGGCTATATCGGCAGCTTCAACTTGGTTGATCCAAGGTTTTTTAAACAAAATAAAAACGTTGGTCAATGGATTGATGTGGCGCTACGAACGACTAGTCAGCACTCGATTAGTATCAATACAGCAATGGCTAAGGTGATTGTTACCGACATCGGTGCTGAAAGTAATGATAATCTTGCTGAGCTGCATCAGCGAGTTAATAACTATACCCGTAAGTTATATGTGATGCATCCGACCATCAATGATCTAAATAGCCGAGTGAAGGTATTGGCGGATACGATTGATGATCATGAGCAGCCAGATATAGGTGCCACCTCGATTGTCGTACCAAAGATGCCTGTCGTGGACAAGGTCTTAGCGCAGCTAATACCTTCAGCACCGCAGCTAACGGCTCATGTGATTTACAATACATTAGTTACCGTGATTCATCGTGCTAATAAGCGCATCCGCATTACCACGCCTTACTTTGTCCCTGATGAATCGCTATCGGGTGCGCTGACGATAGCGGCTAAGCGCGGCGTTGATGTGACGATTATTGTTCCTGAAAAAGTGGATTCATTTTTGGTACAGCATGCTTCTCAGGCTTATTATCAAGAGTTGTTGGATGCTGGAGTAACGATTGCATTATTTAGGGGTGGTTTGCTACACGCAAAAACAGTGGTGATTGATGATGACTACTGTCTATTTGGCACCGTCAATATTGATATGCGCAGCTTTTATCTAAATATGGAAGTCAGCTTGGCGATTTATACGCCAGAAATGGTTGCCCAAGTAGCGGACTGTCAGGAAGTCTATTTAGAAAACTGCCGAATCCTAGATAGTGATGAGTGGCAACAGCGTCATGGATCAAAACGCTTGTTTGATAATGTCGTGCGCTTGTTCAGTCCTTTATTGTAGCACTCGGGTTTTTAGGGTAAGGTAATCTACCAGTATTGTTCTATCATCTTAGTCGTAGCACTTTTATACCTTATACTTTTTTGGTTTATCTATCTGCAAAGAGGTCACTTCCGTCTATGTCTGCATCACCTTTAACACCACTGGACTATATTGCAGAAGGCTATTGGCAAGATTTCTTAGTTGGGCGTCCTATTGCGGGCGGTATCGCCTACGAAACTGAGCTGCGCGCTTATACGCTAGACGAGTCGCTTGAGAGTTTACAGCGTATCGACACGCTATTGTCCCAAGTGCGCCGAGATATGATTAAGAGCGGTATATGGGATGAGACGACGCTGCTGGTCGATGAACGCTATCGTAATTTTATGGTATTTTTGGCGTTTTATGCCGGTCGTGTGTTGGCGCAGCAGTGGCAAAGCAAGCCACATTGGTATGGTCAGTTTGAGCTGCGTAAACGTTACCCTAAGCTAACATTGATCACCGATGATTTTTATCAGCATATGGCGGTTGGTTATGATAATGATAGCGTGGTTAAAGAGCACTTATTTTTTGCACTAGAGCCAATAGGGCTGCGTCTGTTTGGTCATATTGATCGGCAGTTCAACGCAGTACAAGGCGGGCAAGTAGAGAGTGGATTGTATCAAGCAGTTAGCCTTAGACTACCAACTATTTTAAGTAAAGACGTTCATTTAGTGTCCGAATTAACAGCGGATAAAGTAGCAACAAACAAAGCAACAACACATAAAGCAACCACTCATCAAGTCACTGACAGTGGTAATCCGAGCGCAGATTCAAATATGTATGTCAGTACTAGCCAATCGAGTGAGCTTCTTGAAAAGCTAGAGGAAGTGTCGATAGGAGCTGAGCATAATCAAGCTAATGCAGTTGTAACTGACAGTGAGAGTCGCGCAATTCAGTCTGCTATGCCTGATACGGTAACTGAGTTACAGGCAAGCATAGTATCTGTTGAGTCAGAGAATCCAGTAAGGCCTGAGCTGACTAAAGTAACGAACCCAACAGCCAAGCCTACGTCGTCTGTAAAGAATACATCAACGCCTGAGATGTTTACGCAACTGCTGGTAGAATTAGATGAGATAGCGGTGCCACAACCAACTGGTGATGTTCAGTATCATCAAGCACGCAAAGTACTGGATCAGTTCGAGCAGCATATTGCCAAACAGAACAAACCTCGTCGCCAAGTTATATTTTCAAATGATCACAACACGGCAAAAAACAAAGCGCTGCTAACACTACAAGCGGCTGCTGAAGATGGCAATACAACTGCTATGTTACGTTTGGCCATGTATGAATTATTAGGTGAAGGCTTGACAGCGGACAGTGACAATCAAAAAAAATCTGGCGTAGAATGGGTCAATCAAGCCGCTAGCAAAAACGACAGCCGTGCTCAGCGTATACTCAGTAAAATGTATTACCAAGGAGTAGGGGTATCCCAAGATATAGATAGCGGTAAATATTGGTTAGAGCAAGCAGCGGATAATGGTCATACAGAAGCGGCCAATCTGGTTCAGCAATGGCAGCAAGCAGAAATGCTGCTGACCACACAGAAGCAAGAGCAGCATAGCACCAAGCGTTATCAGCTGTTAATTGGCGCAATCATCGCAGTCGCTTTATTGATAATATTAATTATCTAGCAATCATTATCTAATAACTATTTACTCAGTAACTTTTTAAAAGCTTATTGTTACAGCTTAAATTCAGGTAGAATTGGCGCGCTTTACCTTTACCCTTTTATTGTTTGATTCATAACTAATTTGGGCTGTTCCATGCCATCATCTAATACCTCGTTTGACCACTCTGCAAATCCAATTGACCCTGTATCATCGCCTAATCGTGCGGTACACGAGACACCTTTATATTATCAGTCTCTTATTGGGCTACTAAAGCCACTATATCGTCTGCAGGTATGGCGTCGATCTCATAAAAACGACAATTATAAGCAGGAAATCGATCAGCGTTTTGGTAAGCAGTATCCACTGCGTCCAGTGGTCGATGCTGATAGCGATAAAGGGGTGATTTGGTGCCACGCAGTCTCATTAGGCGAGACCAATACGGTCGCGCCTTTATTAGATATGTTATTGGCTAATGGCTATCAGATATGGTTGACCAATACGACTCAGACAGGTTTTGCTCGTGGCGCTAGTCGTTTTGCAGAACAGATAGCGCAGGGTCAGATGAGTCATAGCTATGTGCCAGTCGACAGCCCTACTGTGATCGAGACTTTCTTAACGCATGTGCAGCCGATCGCTGCCTTATTTGTAGAAACAGAGCTGTGGGCAAATATCTTGACCAAATTATCTCAGCACTGTATTCCAAGTATTCTAGTCAACGGTCGATTGTCGGCTTCTTCTTTTCAGAGTTATCAAAAGATTGGTGCAGTCAGCGCCAGTATGATGAAAAATCTCTCCTTAATTATTGCGCAAGACAGCGACTCTGCTAAACGCTTTAGGCAACTAGGGGCTAGTAGCGCCCAAATTCGTGTGGCAGGCTCATTAAAATGGGTAATCAATGCGTCCAAAACTGATGACAAAGCGATAGAAGATAACCGTATTTATAGTAAGAAAGCTGATCTGCGAGCAGAGTTTGGTATAGCAGATCGTCCTGTGTGGGTCGCTGCAAGTACTCACGATGGCGAAGAGGCAGCTGCGTTGTCATTGCAGCAGCAACTACTGTCTCAAGCGACATTAGCAGATACGTTGCTTGTTATCGTCCCTAGGCATCCTGAGCGTTTTGACGAAGTAGCAGATCTCATTCAAAAAACTGGGTTAAATATGGCTCGGCGCAGTGATGGAGATATGATTGGTGCAGATACGCAAGTCTATCTAGCAGATAGCATGGGTGAGATGATGACTTGGTATACATTGGCAAATGTAGCATTTGTGGGCGGTTCACTGGTAGATATTGGTGGGCATAATCCAGTGGAGCCTGCTAGTGTGGCCACGCCTGTACTGATGGGGCGTTATACTCAGTCGTGCCAAAGCGTGATAGATAAATTGGCTAGCGTAGGCGCTTTATATCAGCCAAATAATGACTTCTATCGCCCAATCGAGTCAAATAACTCAAGTAGTTCGGATGAGCAGATTGCCAGTAATGACCAGTTAAAGGCGAATAAAAAATCTTCTCGTAAGAAAACAGCTTATAACCGTGAAGACGCTGTTAGCATTTATATGCAGCTAGAGACTTGGCTACGCAATTTGCCATTGGCCGCGCAGGCAGGGCAAGCTGGCGAGCAAATGACGATACAGCAGCAAGCGGTATTGACCCGCCAATTTACTATGATTGAAGACGCAATCGAGCTGTCTTCTAACCAAGATAATTTATGAACTGTATATTATTGCCCACTAAAAACCTCTCAGCAGACGCAGCAAAAATCGATGCCTTGTCTCAAGTCAGCCATGTGACTAAAGTGCTAGGTGCAAAAATCGGTGATACGCTTAAAATTGGCCAGATCGGTGGCAACCTTGGTTCGGCTGTTATCGAAGATATTACCGCTGCCAGCATTCAGTTAAGTAACGTCCAGCTCAATACTGTGCCGCCAGCCAAATTGGATTTGACTGTTATTTTGGCGTTACCGCGTCCTAAAGTGCTACGGCGTTTAATCATGGATATGACAGCGCTTGGTGTACGCGATATCATTCTTATAAATAGTTACCGTACCCAAAAAAGTTATTGGCAAAGCCCAATGCTTGAGCGGATAGACGAGTTTGTATTAGAAGGCTTACAGCAGAGCATCGATACGATCGTTCCTAGTATTACGCTACAAAAACGTTTTAAACCGTTTGTTGAAGACTCACTTGCAAGCCTAATGAGCAATCCAGCGATTGTCGCACATCCCTACAGTCAGCAGTCCTTTTCTGAATTTTTACAACAGCAACCATCACGAGAGCTACCGAGTATAGTTTGCATAGGCGCTGAAGGTGGTTGGATTGACTATGAGATAGAGCTGTTGTCAGCACAAGGCTGCACGCCTGTACATATAGGCTCTCGTATCTTACGTACAGAAGCTGCGGTCAATGCGATCTTAGGGCAATGGTTGCTTTAGATGGACACTAAAACGCGTCGCTAGACCAAATTATTGAAAGAACTGGTGAAAAATAGTTCTTAAAAATCAATGCTCAAGACTCATCACAGGTATATTTACCAGTTAAACAAATGTATTGATAATTAATCTCACTTCCATTAGTATGTTGCTTTGATATATTATGGCCTGATTACTGCTAGCGCTTAGCAAGTCATCGTTATAATTACTGTTATTTTGTCTCACCATCCGTCTTATTTTTTTTATAGCATTACTATGGGGAAAACCATGTCATTGAACGCTATCAGCGCTAATCTAACCTCTACGAAGCTTATCCTACCTGCAGCCGTATTTGGCATGATGTTGGGTTTGGCAGGTTGTAGTAATTCTTCAACCACAGAAGAAAGCGTAGAAGTAGAGTCAACAGAAACAGGTGCTGAGCAGCAAGCAGCAACTGACGAAGCTACGACTGCTGATGGTCAGACAATTACTATCTACTCATCACGTAATGAGCAGCTGATTAAGCCATTGTTAGATCGCTATACTGAGCAAACAGGCGTAAAAGTTGAGCTGGTTACAGACCAAACTGGGCCCTTGATGGCGCGTCTAAAAGCTGAAGGTCAGAATACTCCAGCTGATATGCTATTGACCGTTGACGCTGGTAATTTATGGCAGGCTGCAGAGCAAGGCCTATTACAGCCAGTATCGTCTACTGTATTAGAAGCCAATGTCCCTGCAAAATACCGTGATCCAAAAGGTCAGTGGACAGGTCTGTCACTACGTGCACGTACTATCTTTTATGACCCAAGTAAAGTTACTGCCGACCAGTTATCTACTTATGCAGATTTGGCCGATCCAAAATGGAAAGGCAAACTATGCTTACGTACCTCTAAAAAGGTCTATAACCAATCGCTTGTTGCTAGCATGATGGAGCATTTGGGCGAAGAGAAGACCGAAGCAGTTATTAAAGGGTGGGTTGATAACCTAGCGACTGACGTGTTCAGTGATGACGTTGCGATGCTAGAAGCCATCGCTGCTGGTCAGTGTGAAGTCGGTATCGCCAATAGCTACTACTATGGTCGTCTATTGGACGAAAAACCAAACTTCCCTGTGAAGATATTCTGGGCAAACCAAGATACGACTGGTACGCACGTAAACATCTCAGGCGCTGGTGTGGTTGCAGGTTCAGACAATCCAGATGGTACGCTTAAACTGATAGAGTGGTTGTCATCTGATGAGGCACAAGGTCTTTATGCCAGCTCTGACAAAGAATTCCCAGTAAAAGTAGGTATCGATGAGTCAGATATGCTCAGATCATGGGGCGAGTTCAAAAAAGACGATATCAATGTACAGAAATTCGGTGAACTACAAACTCAAGCTATCCAAATGATGGATAAAGCGGGTTATAAATAAGGGATCGCCAGTAATACTGATACCAATCGCAAAATCATAACTTCGAGACAATAGTTCTTAAAAAATAGGTTCAAAGGTTAGTTATTACAGATCAGTTGTTCAAGTAATGATGATTTTGAGGTTGGTATAAGCTTACAAGGTCTCTATACATATGACACGGTAATGATAATATGATCACAACGCCAGATGCGTCTGTTAGTCAGAACGATACTGTCAATGACGGTGTTAATGACCAGCAGACTGTCAGCCAAGACCACGCCCTTCGTAAACGTATTATCTCGAAATCAGTCTTAGGGCTGATTTCGTTGTTTATGCTAGTACCGATTTTGATCGTGCTGCTGTCGTGGACTCAGCCAGTGGCAGAGATTTGGACACACATG
The DNA here is from genome assembly GCF_014770435.1 of Psychrobacter sp. 28M-43. Classification (NCBI taxonomy): domain Bacteria; kingdom Pseudomonadati; phylum Pseudomonadota; class Gammaproteobacteria; order Moraxellales; family Moraxellaceae; genus Psychrobacter; species Psychrobacter noctis. The sequence goes on from NZ_CP061739.1 coordinate 855,954, forward strand.
GCAGATTATGTACTGCCGCAAGTGCTCAAAAACACGGCGATTTTATTGCTTATGGTGACTGTCGTTTCAGGCACTATTGGTACTGCTCTGGCTTGGGTCACTAGTATGTATCGTTTCCCTGGTCAGCGTTTCTTTTCGTGGGCGTTGATGTTGCCACTTGCCATCCCTGCTTATGTATTGGCATTTGTCACTATTGGGATTGTTGACTTTAGTGGGCCGCTACAGACAGCTCTGCGCGATTCCGGTATTAGTACTGCTATACCGTCGATAAGGAACGTATGGGGCGCAGGCTTGGTATTATCGTTGGCGTTTTATCCTTATGTATATTTGCTAGCGCGTCAGGCATTTTTATCACAAGGCAGGCGAGCGATAGAAGCGGGGCAGATGCTAGGTTTGAGTCGTAGCCGTGTATTTTTCCGATTGGCATTACCGCAAGCATTACCGTGGATCATTGGCGGCTTGCTGCTAGCCAGTATGGAAACCTTAGCGGATTTCGGTGCAGTATCGGTATTCAATGTTGATACTTTTACTACCGCCATTTATAAAGCATGGTTTGGTTTCTTTAGTTTGACCACAGCGGCTCAGCTAGCAGCCTTGCTCATTGGTGTGATTTTTATCGTGGTATTGTTTGAGCAGTATTGGCAAGCGAAGCGTGGTAGCTCACTTACCCAAGGTAGCAGCCAACGCTTTGACGCCAGTAAACCTGCCAAGCTCGCCATGACACTGCTGTGTACGCTCATTTTTTTAGTTGCCTTCTTAGTACCTTTTTTGCAGCTTATCTATTGGACAGCACTGAATTTTCGCCAAGATTTTGATGCACGTTACATTGATTTTGTCACCAACAGCCTCATGATTGCTAGTATGACCACGCTGTTTATCGCCTTTTTGGCCATTATTATTGCGTGGATCAAACGGCAGTATCCTGATAAATCGACTAAGCTAATGACCACTTTAGCCAATTTAGGCTATGTCGTACCGGGGACTGTATTGGCGGTAGGGATATTTATACCTATTGCGTGGCTTGATAATCAAATGATTGCCTTTGGTATCACCTCACAGCAAGTGCTTTCTGGCAGTGTCATTGTTATGCTACTGGCGCTATCGACACGTTTTATGACGGTGAGTTTTCAGCCAGTTGATAGACAATTGCAACGGTTGACTGTCAATCAAGAAGCTGCTGCAAAATTACTTAGCGACAGTCCTTATCAGCGCTGGCGTCATGTAATGCTGCCTGTACTTAGCCCTGGTGTATTGACCGCATTATTGATGGGCTTTGTCGAAGTGATGAAAGAGATGCCCATTACGCTAATGACACGGCGTCAAGGCTGGGACACGCTTGCAGTACGAGTGTTTGAAATGACGAGCGAAGGTATGTGGGGACGAGCCGCATTACCGAGTTTGCTAATCGTGTTAGTTGGCTTGCTTCCTGTCTGGATACTACTGCGTCAAAGCGATAAACACAGCTAATAGCAACAAAGTTAATAGCAATAATTTGGTATAAGTTTAACAGCACACTCGTAGTGTCAGCTATATTATAATTTGCTCTGTTTTATCGATGGTTTTACTTACTAATAGCGAACTGGTACCGTCTATGTACACTGATTCAATGAACGACTCTACAAATTCTAAGTCAGAAAAGGCTCGGGCTAACCACATGCCTGTAGCAAAATCACCACTGTCACAAAATAGAATCAATCCAGTTCAGCCGAATAAAACTGTAGAGCAGAGCAGTACCTCACAACAAAATACTGAGAAACATATCGCGACAGATCCTTACTTTAGTGTGCAAAATCTCATCGTAGGCTATGACGATACTATTGTCGTCAATGGTCTATCGTTGATGTTGGAGCAAGGAGAGATTGGTTGCTTCTTGGGTTATAGTGGCTGCGGGAAGACCACAGCGCTACGAGCAATCGCGGGACTGGAGCAAAGTCGCGGCGGCACTATCTATTTGAACAATCAGCGCCTAACTGAGAAGACAGCTCGTCAATCATTTGCAGTTGCGCCAGCCAAGCGTGGCATGGGCATGGTGTTTCAAGACTATGCTCTGTTTGGGCATTTAAGCGTGGCAAAAAACATCGCCTTTGGTCTCAATAAATGGTCAGCTGCTGACAAAAAAGCTCGAGTGGCTGAGATGCTAAGCTTAGTTGAATTGACTGAGCATGCGGATAAACGTCCTAATGAGCTCTCTGGTGGTCAGCAGCAGCGTGTGGCTCTCGCAAGAGCACTAGCCCCCAAACCAAAACTACTATTACTTGATGAGCCCTTCTCTAATCTAGATGTGGTGCTGCGTGAGTCATTGGCAATGAATGTCCGTGATATCCTCAAACGTACTAATACCACAGCGATTTTGGTCACTCATGATCAAAATGAAGCGTTTGCGTTAGCGGATAAAGTAGGGGTAATGGATAAAGGGCGATTGGTACAGTGGGCGCGACCAAGCGAGCTGTATCATGAGCCTGTCAGCCCTTTTGTCGCTGAGTTTGTGGGCGAAGGCGCGATGATAGACGGTATTATTAAAGAAGGTCATGTTGAGACGGCACTGGGTAATATCTATCGCCGCATGGAAGTCTATGATAAATCAGGACAACCACAGTACTGCGAATATGATTATCCAAACGGTACACCGATCAAAGTACTCGTACGCCCTGATGATATCATTCATGATGATGACAGTACGCAGACAGCCTTAGTCATTGGGCGTGTGTTTCGCGGTGCCAACTATTTGTACCGTCTGCAGTTAGACGACGGACAGACTGTCTTATCCTTGGTTGCGAGCCATCATAACCATGCAATCGGCTCGCATATTGGCATTCTGCCTTTGCTAGAGCATGTCGTAGTCTTCGATGAAAAAGACATCAATGCCACTACTTGGTCAGAATATGATAGATCATCGAGAATGGATGAAGAGGTTTAGCCATCTTTACAATTATTGAGCTGTCGTCTTAATTTACCGTTTAGCTAGAATATGTAAGTAACGACCAAGCCATTTGTACGGCTCTAACTGTGAGTAGCGTAACTCCATTCTGATTACTGCATCTGGGTCGTTATGACCGCCACGTTTGAGTGGTGCATAGTCATGAAATACTCGTAGACCACTGCTACGTACCGTCTGATAATCATGCGCTTTGAGCCAAGACTCGACTTCTTCTTTGGCCACGGGATGGTTGGGGGTGAGGCTTTTCTTATTGTCCGCTTTGTAATCGTTACCATCAAGTAAGCTATCGAGTAAGTTAAAATTCCCCATGATAAGATTGCGATAGTCAAAACTCGCTGGGTTGTAGAAGCAGACAGATAGCGCGCCACCATCTATTAAGTGCTTATCAAAAAAGTCCATGACCGCCGCTGGTTTTGCCAACCATTCAAGTAGCGCATGCGACATAATCAAATCAAACTTCTCTGTATGAGCCAGTTTTTCTTCAAGCGCTTGATAAGGGCAAACATACCATGTTATGTCTAGCTTTTTATCAATTTTTTCTGCGCTCGCTTTCGCCTTCTCAAGCATATTTGCTGATATATCATTGATGACTACGCTATGACCTTGAGCAGCAAGTTCTATCGCAATTTGCGCAAGCCCTGCACCCACATCCAAAATACGTAAAGGTCGCCCGAGCGTCTGACTCATCTGCGCACTATATTCAAAAATATCACGGCGTAGTACAGCTAATCGAATCTCACCTTTTAAACCACCATAAACCTTCTTTTCGAAATGATCGGCAATGGCATCGAAGCTACGATCTGCTCGTTTGTCTTCTGCTGATATAGAAAGGTTTGAGTCAGGCTGGCTATCTTTATGTTTAATTGTCATAGGTATTTAGATCAATAAGTAAGAGGGTCAAATTAATAAAACTATTCAGTATTAACTAGCGTTTCAGGCGTCTGTTAATTACCCATTTAAAAACGACTTTCGCTAATACAATAACGACAAATACCACGATAATAAACACCCACATACCATTGCCTTGTAGGTTTTCTTGATAGGCTTTAGACAAGTATGCTGATAAAGCCATAGCGACTAAAAGTGCTCCCCAACGGACATAAGGGACAACGCGATTGTTATGGTTAGGAAAGCTAGCAACGTAATCGCTCGAAAAGCTGTATAGCACCATTGCTAAAATCCAAACAATTGCAAGAATGATATCCATAATAAAAGTAGCCTGTTAGGTCGTTATTTAAGTGCTATAAAAGATGAGGTAGTGTAGCGTTTAGAATTTTTTTGTCCAGTATCACTCAAAAAATAGCTGCATCAAAGTGGTTTAAATCATAATGTGCTCATGAGAATAATATGACTGTTGAAAACAGTATGCTTATGAAAGAATTATGGTTGTAAAAAAAGCATGCTCATGAAAACAATCAGTTCACGTCAGAGACAGTTATAGGTGTTGTTGTATTGGCTAAATATTCTAAGCATCCTAGTTGTTTGCTAATAGAGCTTATATGCAAACCACGTATGAGCTCTATGCTCAAGATTTTAGCGTTAAATCAAATGTCATGTTGAACTGTAGATAGAAATATAAGTATCCACTCAGTTAGTCAAAATAAATCTTGTCGAGCTGTAGCCAATAAGTATAGTATTTTTCTATTTAATATCCATCAGATACGGAGAATAAACAATGAAAACAATCATCACAGCGCTACTCGCCCTAGTATTTGCCTTTACATCTATGAGCCAAGCACAAGCTCGAAATACGCCCTGTTCGGGTAAGATGGGCGGGGTGTCTCATTGCTCAGCAGATGGTAAGTTCGTCTGTAAAAATGGCAAAATCAGCCAATCAAAAAAAACCTGTCATTAGAATTATTTTAGCGTGTATGGATAATTCAAAATATCACTGCGAATGAACCGCCTAGCTTGATTTTAATGGTACTCAGAACCCCCTAAATCAGCAAATTTGTGCTAAAATAGCTTCTTTTATTAAACATTAAAACTATCGCTATTTTCCTATTGTTTTGCACGTGTAGCAGTGTTTTTTTATGGTAACTATTTTGGTCATGACTGCCCATTTATGTGGCAGTATTTTTATATGATCTATGGGTGCCATAAGCGATGTGTCAACGTTAGAAAAAAATGTGAGTGAAGGAGTGTATATGAGCGAATCGGTCAGTCCTATTGGCATCGTAGATGAACTAAAGCAGTCGTATTTGGATTATGCGATGAGCGTGATCGTCTCGCGTGCGCTGCCTGATGTGCGTGATGGGTTCAAACCTGTACACCGCCGCGTGATGTATGCCATGCACGTGCTATCAAACGATTATAATAAGCCGTATAAAAAATCAGCACGTGTGGTCGGTGATGTTATCGGTAAGTACCATCCACATGGCGATAGTGCCGTCTATGATGCCATCGTCCGTATGGCGCAGGATTTCAGCTTGCGCTATCCAATGGTTGACGGTCAAGGTAACTTTGGCTCGATCGATGATGATCCTCCGGCAGCGATGCGTTATACCGAAGTACGTATGACCAAGCTGACCCACCAGATGCTCGCTGATTTGGACAAAGACACGGTCGATTGGGAAGACAACTACGACGGCTCTGAGCGCATGCCAAGCGTGATGCCAGCGCGTATTCCTAACCTATTGGTCAATGGTGCGACGGGTATTGCCGTTGGTATGGCGACCAATATGGCCCCGCATAATTTGACCGAAGTGATCAATGCCTGTCTGGCCTATGCTGAAAACCCACAAGTTTCAGCCGAAGAGCTAATGTCGCATATCTCAGGTCCTGATTTTCCTACGGGCGGTATTATCTATGGTCGCGCGGGCATTTTAGATGCTTATCGTACGGGTAAAGGCCGTTTGCATATCCGTGGTCGCTATCATATCGAGCCGATGAGCAATGCTGGCGTTAACCGCGATCGTGAGCGCATCGTATTTACCGAAGTACCTTATCAGGCCAACAAAGCCAAACTGATTGAGCGTATCGCAGAGCTTGTTCGTGATAAAAAAATCGAAGGCATTAGCGAAATTCGTGATGAGTCTGATAAAGATGGTATGCGTATCGCTATTGATTTGCGTCGCGGTGAGACGGCTGAAGTTATTGTTAATAATTTATTCTTGCAAACGCCACTAGAGTCTAGCTTTAGTATCAATATGGTGGCACTCGATAATGGTCAGCCAAAACTATTGACCTTGCGTCAGCTTATCGCTGCATTTGTTCGTCATCGTCAAGAAGTGGTAACACGTCGTACGATTTATGAATTGAACAAAGCCCGTGTTCGTGGGCATTTGTTAGAAGGTCTAACGGTCGCTCTAGCCAATATCGACGAAATTATTGCGACGATTAAAGCGTCAGCAAACCGTGGATTGGCTCGTGAAAGTCTATTAAATAATACATGGGGTTCAGGTAGCGTTGTTGCGATGCTTACAGCTGCTGGTAGTCAGTCAGTGCGTCCTGAGTTTATCGATGGCGAAGATCCTAAAGCGCCGTTTGGTCTGATCGAAGGCGAAGAGCGCTATCGCTTGTCACTTGAGCAGGTCAATGCGATTTTAGATATGCAATTGCATCGTTTGACGGGTCTTGAGCAAGATAAATTGACCGAAGAATACCAAGATTTACTGCGTGAAATCGCACACTTAGAGTCTATCCTTGGCGATTTTGATAAGCTGATGGCGATTATCTCTAATGAGATGATCGAGATTCGTGATAACTTTGGTGATGAGCGCCGTACCGATATCATCGATTCACGTATGGACTTTAGTCGCGAAGACCTTATCCCTGAGCAAACGGTCGTCATGACGGTATCGCGTACTGGCTATGCTAAGACTCAGCCGATTGATGATTATGTTGCACAAAAACGTGGCGGTAAAGGTAAGTCTGCCACAGCAATGAAAGAAGACGATGTAATCGATCATTTAGTCGTGACATCAACGCATTCTACGGTACTGTGTTTTACTGATAGTGGACGTGTCTTTAGTCTACGTGGTTTTGAAGTGCCGATTGCCAGTCGTGGTGCTCGTGGTCGTCCATTGGTCAATCTAATTGGTCTAAATAGCGACGAAACCGTTACGACGATACTACCAATTCCAAAAATCGTAGAAGAGCTACCTGCGAAAGGCGACGCATCACTAGCAGACGACCTAGTAGACAATGATGAGCTAGAAGATAGCAACCAAGCAGAGCCACCTTTTGTATTCTTTGCCACTGCCAATGGTACAGTGAAGCGGGTAGAGCTGAAGCAGTTTGCCAATATCAGATCGAACGGTTTGATTGCGGTTGGACTAGAAGACGGTGATAAATTGGTCAGCGCTCGTATCACTAACGGTAGCCAAGAAGTGATGTTGTTTGCTTCAAGTGGTAAAGCGATTCGTTTTGATGAGAATGACGCGCGTGCGATGGGTCGTACAGCTAAAGGTGTCCGCGGTATGCGTTTGGCTACTGATGAATTTATCAAATCATTGGTCGTTATCGAAGACGATGTACGTGAAATCTTGATTGCTTGTGAAAACGGCTTTGGTAAACGTACCTTTATCGATGAGTTCAATACACAAAATCGTGGTGGTGGCGGTGTGATCGCTATCAAGACCAGTGAGCGTAATGGCGCGTTAGTACGAGCGACTAAGGTTGACTCTACTGATGATATTATCTTAATCTCTGATAAAGGTACGTTGGTTCGTACCCCAGTTGAGCATGTTGCTAGCTCTGGTCGTAATACGCAAGGCGTAACACTGATTCGTCTGTCAAAAGACGAAAAACTGGTTGCCATGGCGCGTGTTGAGCACGAAGATAGCGATGATGAGCTTATCGATGCCATGAAAGAAGACGGTACGTTTGAGGTAGAAGGTCAGGAGCAGATAGATATTGATGCGACAACTGACGATACTGCAACTACCGACGCCGATGATGTGATTGATATTGCAAACGATCATAAACCAAGTGACAACCTATAATAGACTAACTATGCATAAGACGATGATGAGCAATAGTCTTGGTAATTAGCTTTTGAGTCTAGTCTCTTAGCATTTTTCTAGAAAAAAGCCTCTGACGTTGTCGTCGGAGGCTTTTGTTTTTTCATTCTCATTTTTTCAATACTGTAAATAAGGTTCTATTTTTTAAGGCTGTTGTTATGCTTACGACCAATCAAACTTTTCAGGGAACGGTTGCTTCGGTATCATCGAGCTTTTTATTCTCGATGATGTTTTTGTTTGGACTGTTTATGCTGCCCTTAACAGGGACGCAGGTAGCATCATGGCGTGTGCTCATGATGTTGCTCAGTTTGGTGATATTGGTCAGTTTGACTAAGCAGTGGCAACGTGTTTTTGATTATATAAAGACGCTAAAGACAGTCAAGGAATGGTTAATATTTATATTGCCAGCGCCAATCCTAGGTGGGCAGATTTGGTTGTTTATGTGGGCACCGGTCAATGGGTTTGGTCTCGATGTTACGTTGGGCTATTTTTTATTGCCGCTAGTGATGATTGTGCTTGGTCGATTCTTTTACCATGAGTATATGAGCATTTTACAGTGGGCTGCCGCGATATTTGCAGCGCTTGGCATCGGCTACGATATTGTTCAGTATGGTTCGGTCTCTTGGGTGACACTGTTTGTATGCTTGGGTTATCCGCCATATTATCTGCTACGGCGTACCCTTTCTGTACCGCCCATTACAGGATTATTGTTTGATTTGACGCTGTTGACACCAGTCGTGCTCATCGTGCTTTATATGACGGGCGGTTTTGATGTTGCGGCGCAAGACATGAAGTTCTGGTATCTATTGCCGCTGCTTGGTGCTTTTAGTGCGCTTGCGATGTCGCTGACGATGATTGCCAGTAGCAAGTTGCCAGTATCGCTGTTTGGGGCATTAAGTTATATCGAGCCAATGCTGTTATTTGTGTTGTCTATCACGGTTCTGAGTCAAAGCCTTGAAGAAGGTGGTTCGCTCTTTATGTACGGCATGATTACCCTTGCGCTACTGGTTATGATGGCTGATAGCATAAAAGGCTACCTCGTTCGTCAGCGTAATGACCGCTTGCATGGTTATAGAGAGCTTCAGATTGGCGGCTTTCCACCGCGTCGTCACTTTATCAATCAGCGTATCGATGGCGTGCTAAAAGCCCATCGTTTTCGCAAGATTCGTCGTTACCAAAAGAAGATGGATAAGATACAGCAAAAAATCGAACAACTTGATGCAAAATAAGCACTTAACTGCATTAAATTTACTCAATTTAAAAGTTTAGACACTAGATGAACAGTGGCATTGCTTATTCATTCTGACTTTGACATAATGCCGACCATGATGTAAGCCTAATACATCAAAAGCGTTCAACTTAGATTGCGCGACGACCTTATATGCAAAAGCCTCAGACGTTCTCGTCTGAGGCTTTTGTTTTTTTTAAAAATTGCCATGGATGTGCCCCAATCTTTAAAGGCTGTTGTGATGCTGACTACTAACCAAACCTCGCAGGGTACAATCACTGCTGTCGCTGCAAATTTTTTATACTCATTACTGTTCTTATTTGGTCTACTGCTGCAACCATTATCAGGTACGCAAGTCGCTTCGTGGCGCGTGTTGACAATGTTTTTTAGTCTAGTACTGCTGGTGAGCGTACTAAAGCAATGGCAGCACATTTTTGATTATCTAAAAACACTAAAGAACGCAAAAGAGTGGTTTCTATTTATATTACCTACACCGATTTTGGGCGCGCAAATCTGGATATTTATGTGGGCGCCAGTCAATGGCTTAGGGCTTGAGGTAACGTTGGGTTACTTCCTATATCCGATGACTATGATTGTTGTTGGCAGGTTCTTTTACAACGAAGACATGAGCTTACTTCAGTGGGCTGCTATCGTATGTGCAGGTCTTGGTATCGCTTACGATATTTTTGAGTATGGTGCTATTTCTTGGGCGACTTTGTTTGTTTGCTTGGGTTATCCTCCTTATTATCTACTACGCCGTAAGCTTGCAGTACCGCCTATTACTGGTTTGATTTCAGACCTTATATTGTTATTGCCAGTGGTATTGGTCGCGCTGTATATGAATGGCGGTTTTGAAGTAGCAATTACTAACCACAAGCTTTGGTATCTGCTGCCGTTATTAGGTATTATCAGTACCGCTGCGATGTCACTAACGATGGTGGCGAGTCAGAAGCTGCCAGTCTCACTGTTTGGGACTTTGTGCTACCTTGAGCCAATATTCTTGTTCATATTCTCAATCGCAATTTTAGATCGCAGCCTACATGATGGTGGTTCTATGCTGATGTATAGCATGATTTTTATCGCATTGCTGATTATGATTGCTGATAGCGCATTAGGTTATATGGCGCGTAAACGTGAAGACCGCTTACATGGCTACAATGAGCCACAAGTGGGCAGTTTTCCACCACGTCGCCGCCTGAAAAATCGCCGTATCAAAGGCGTGCTAATCGCGCATCGATTCCGCCAAATCAAAAAATATCAGCAAAAAATAGATAAAATGACGCGCAAGATTGAAGCATTGCATTTAGATTGATGTTGAAGAGTATAGTGTCTTAGGCGTAGGTTGAGATGTGAATTGAACTGACTTGGTAGGCATTGTTTTCCAGTATGTCTGCCAACTCACAGTATTAAAGAAGTACAAATTACGCTATTATCGAGAGCAGTAGTGCCACGATCGAGTAAACGTATGGTGCTATATCTGAGATATTATGGCTGATTTACTACAATATATAACTAGGACGGTTTATGTTACATCTTCATCATTTAGCAAACTCGCGCTCGTTTCGTATTATCTGGCTGTTGGAAGAGCTCGGCGCCGATTATAAACTGACTTGCTATGAGCGCAACAAGGCATACCGTGCTCCTGATAGCTTAAAGCAAGTGCATCCGATTGGTAATGCACCGATACTAGAAGCGGACGATCGTGTGCTGATTGAGTCAGGGTTTATCATTGAGTATTTGATTAAGCACTATGATAAAGAAGAGCAGTTCAAACCTGATGATAATAACGAAGCAGCATGGGAAGCCTATACGTTTTGGCTACACTTTGCAGAGGCTTCATTGATGCCCCTGTTGGTCATGCGTTTGGTATTCACCAAAGTAGTGTCTCAGTCGCCCATGCTAATCAAACCTATCAGCAAAAAAATCCAAGGTCAGATTGAAAAAAATATGATCAGTAGCGGTTTGGAGAAGATGCTAGATATGATGGAGCGTCACTTGCATGAAAATCACTGGTTTGCAGGTAGCGAATTTAGTGCCGCTGATATTCAAATGCATCTTGCGGTCGTGGGTGCCAATGCTGGTGTAGGTTTAGATCAGAGTAAATATACCAATCTTTTGAACTGGCTCAAACGCTGCGAAGAACGAGATGCCTTTAAGCGAGCAGAAAAAAAGGGTGGCCGTCTGAATTTTTAGAGGATACTGGTATAATCCTCTCTCAACGCTTAAGTAGCCATGTAGACCAAAGGCTTTGTTTATGAATAAACAAAGCCTTTTTTAGGATAATGTTATGACAGATCTAAATACCTCGAATAAAGACCATCTGAAACAAAATAGCCTAGACAAAGATGACAATCAGTCAGCAACTCAAACGTCACTTAATAAGCAAGATACCAGTATGCAAGAAAATAATAGACAGCAGATTAATAGCCAACAAGTCTCTATCAAGTCGTGGTCACAGAAAATTCTAGTGGTAATTCTGTGTGCAGCGAGCTTTTATGGTGGCTGGAAATCTTACGAATCAAATATGGTAAATGAGTGCACCGCCAATGGTGGACAAATGGTTGAAGGTCAAAAAACCATGATATGCCAATTGTCGTAGCTAGGCATACTCTCCGTTTATCTTATTTCTGTTATCGTTTTAGAATGAAGAGACGCTCTCGTAAGTCTGAGCCAGTACTCCTGATAAATAAAAGGCATCATTATGCTAAAGCTAACCTTTTTGGGTACCTCTGCAGGTGTACCGACCAAACAGCGTAATGTGACTGCACTGGCAATAGAGTGTCTGAATCCGCATACCTCTGGCGTACAGCAAGGAAGTCGTCAACAGAATAATCAGAGTAAGAAATCTCGTCCATGGGTGCTGATTGATTGCGGTGAAGGCACACAGCAGCAGTTGCTACATACCAAACTCTCATTGCATCAATTGGCTGCTATTTGCATCACTCATGTGCATGGTGACCATTGCTACGGTCTGCCAGGGCTATTAGCAAGCGCTGCTATGTCAGGACGCCGTGAACCATTAACTTTGATTGCCCCAAAAGCGATTGCTACTTTGCTTGATGCCATTACCGTCACTACAGAGCTGTATCTACCCTTTGCTCTCGATTTTATCGCGATTGAAGAGGTGTTAGCTGAGCAAGGTGATACGAATAAGGTTAACATTAGCTTAAGCGACCAACATCAGCTTGATATTGATATCACGCCGCTATCACATCGGGTTGCTTCTCATGCCTTTGGTATTACTCAGACTATTAGCCGCCGCATCCTTAATACAGATAAGCTTGTGGCAGATGGTATTCCAGCAAGTGCACTATGGGGCAAGTTACAGCAAGGCGAAGATGTCACGACTGAGGATAATAGGCAATTGCACTCAGCAGATTATGTCGACGATGAGGTACAGCGGACGCGAGTGGTGATAGCAGGAGACAATGATACGCCAAACTGTTTGCGCAAAGCCGTTGTCGATGCGAATTTATTGGTGCATGAAGCGACTTATACCCATGAAGTGCTAACTAAGATTCAAGCCAAAAATCCAGACTATGATCCGATGCATAGTAGCGGCCAATTGCTCGGTGAATTTGCACAAGCTGCTGGACTCAAAAATATAATTTTGACCCACTTTAGCGCTCGCTATCAGAACTTTGATAATCCAGATAGCGAAACGCCAAATATGGCACATATTCGCCTAGATGCTGAGAGCGTTTATCAAGGTAATCTTTGGTTAGCCGCAGATTTTGACCAATATATGGTTGATGGTGCAGTTGAGTCGGTAAGCAACCAAGATGGTAGTCAAAAGGGCAGTCAAGAAGAGAATCGCGTGCAGTATATAGGCTCTGCACGCAATGATTAGATATGGCTAAGCTTAAATATGATTGAGTGTTAAATATGACCTAGTGCTTACTGTCTTCGATAGCCAATTGTGTTTTACCACTCCAAAAACGGCTAAATTGGTAAGCAACTCGTCCTGAGCGACCACCACGTTCTGAGGCCCAACGTAGCGCATCCTTTCTAACCTTATCAGGCATAGACTGACTTGCCAAAATGTCCTTAGCATCATTATCCATATCAGCTGAGATTTTTTGCTGCTCTAAATTTAGATAATGCTGAACGATATGCAAATAAGTCTGCTGATCCATAGGATGGAAGGTGAGGGACAAACCGAACCGATCTGATAATGACACGGTTTCATCAATGGCCTCATAGGGGTTGACTTCATCCGTCTGCCCATTATAGATATCGACATTGTCTTTCATCATCTGCGGTAGCAAGCGACGGCGATTACTAGTGGCGTAGACCAGTAGTTTGTCTTGCTCAGAGTCTAGCGAGCCATCGAGAACGCTCTTTAGCGCACGATAGCTTTCGTCTTGACCATTAAAAGCGAGGTCGTCACAGTATACGATATAGCGGCAATGACAATCTTCTGGTAGGGCATTAATAGCAGCACGAATCTTATCCAAGACTTGCAGATCATCGCGGGCCACCTCAATAATACGTAAGCCTTCACTATGATGGGCTTGTAGCAAAGCGCGAATCAATGATGACTTACCGGCACCGCGTGTGCCTGACATCAATACATGGTTGGCAGGGTAACCTTTAATAAACTGGCGGGTATTCTGTACCAGTTTCGACTTTTGTGTATCGATACCATGCAAGTCATCTAAGCTTAAAAACAGGTTGACCGACAAAGGCTGCAGGTGACCAGTGCGTCCACCAACCCAGCGATAAGCAAGCTGACTCGGATCGATTTCAATAGTTGGTGTGACTCGCTCTTGTAAGTACTGACTGAGTAAGTCTAACAAAGGTGCGGGTAGGGCATAAGTGGGTTGATCAGATGGCGTGGTTGGGATAGTTGGTTGTGACATAGTGGCTCTAGCATTAAGGTTGTCTTTAATACCATACCCAAAAATACAATTAACGCTGCTGAAATTTCAGTACCTACAATCTTAGTACCTATTAATCGTAGTACTTGTAATCATTATTCGCGCTATTATTATCTTTGGAAATGATACGAATGGGAAGGCAATAATCTCACTATATTATGAGAAACAATACCATGGAAAATAGTGCCAGTAATCCGTCTATTACGCAAGCTTTGCAAGCGCAGGCGATGCAGCTATTGCCCATTATTACCCAAGAACTGGACACACAATACTTTAGGGAAATAGTGCATCAACGTATTGCTCAGCAAAGCACAGAACAAACGCAAGATATCAAAACGCAACATATCGACAATACTTACTTCCAAGGACTAACACGTGCCCAGCATCCGCAATTTGGTAGGGTGATGATTAAATGGCAGTTGAGTGATGGCACTTATCCTATCGCTTCTGACTTAACTCATGAAGCGGATATTTTAGCTGCTGTAAATGCTTCATCGAAAATCAAAAATAACGCTATCGCACCGCCACTATTGGCTCATCATTGCGTGGACGTTCAAATACTAGAGCAGTTGCAACACCTAGTTATAGTAGTCATGCCTTATTACCCTAATGGTAGCTTGGCGAGTCAACTGACCGCTTCAAAACATCTGTCATTGATAGCGTCACAAAAGCATCATTTTATCGTGAAGTCTGCATACTTGATAGCCAATTTGCATCAGGCTGGCTGGCTACATAATGATATTAAACCTAGTAATATCTTGGTTGAAGGTTCTGATGATGAGTGGCCAGCAGATACTATGAGTAATGATCTGGCCCCTAGATTGTTACTCACTGATTTTGCTTTATCACAACGTATGACGATGGCTAATAGCCAACCAAATCCTGCTGGCACACCAGCGTATCTCGCACCTGAGCGCTGGCAAGGTCAGGGTGCAACGGTGCAAAGTGATATCTACGCGTTTGGCATAATGATGGTTGAGATACTAACAGGGAAACGCCCGTTTCAAGTAAGCGCCAATAGCCATGATAAATTAAAAGTGTGGGCGATTCAGCATTGCCAACAACCTATTCCAACGTTGTCAGCAGAATATAGTCACTATCAATATATTGTTGATAAGGCATTGGCTAAGCGGGTAGAGAGACGGTATCAGGACATAGATAAGATATTGATAGATTTAAAGTTATTAGACAACAGCTGAATTTATTATTTTATTTTAAAAAGTGATTGTTTGTAGTATTCACATATTACCTAGTCGTTGTTTTTTATGTTTGAATGGATATTCAGGCTCATTTTAAGCGAAGTCGCTATAAACTAATTTGGGTTCCCGTATTTCATTACAATACAGTGAGAATATCATGGCTAAAGTACTTATCATTACCGGTGATTTTGTTGAAGACTATGAAAACATGGTTCCGTTCCAAGCACTACTAGCAATGGGGCATGAGGTTGATGCGGTCTGCCCAGATAAAGTTGCAGGTGATAGCATTGCTACCTCAATACACGACTTCGAAGGTGATCAAACTTATACCGAAAAACGCGGTCATAATTTTGTCCTTAATGCGTCTTTTGCTGATATCAATGTAGAAGATTACGATGCTTTGTATTTGCCAGGCGGACGCGCGCCAGAATACTTGCGTTTGAATGCTAAGGTCATTGCAATGATTCAGCATTTCGCAAATACTGATAAACCGATTGCATCGGTTTGCCATGGGCCACAAATGCTGACGGCTGCGGGCGTATTAAAGGGTAAAAAAGTATCTGCTTATCCTGCGTGTCAGCCAGAAATAGAAATGGCTGGCGCTGAGTATGTCGAGTTACCTATGGATGGCGCTATTACAGATGGCCAACTGGTAACGGCACCTGCATGGCCTGCCCACCCAGCGATGCTAAAGCAGTTTGTTGCTTTACTATAAGTATTAATTCGGGTCTGTTGAATGTTCAATAGACCCCAGTATCGAGAGAGGATATATGTGCCAACTTTTTATTAGTGCTGATGACAGCTTGTGGAGCTCTAAAACCAAATCACTTCGAATCCAAGGAGTTGTCACATCAATTCGTTTAGAAGTGTTTTTTTGGGATATATTAGAAGAGTTGTCATTTCGCGATCAAATGACGGTTAATCAGCTGATCACTAAGCTATACCTTGAATCTCTCGATGCTGACCATGATATTGGCAATTTCACCTCTTTTTTAAGAGTGTGTTGTTCTCGTTATTTGTCTTTAATAGCCGATGGCGATCTTTCTCGCGAAACAAGATTACCTTTAGAAAAAGTCGATGCAAAAAATATCATTCAACGTGAAACCCTCCGCAAAAATCAACGTAGTGCATTATTTAATGATAGTGAGGGAAACCTTTCTATTAATTAATTATGCCTATGGCAGGTATATGCAAGCATTGGCAAAGCGGGTAGAGATGAGCTATCAGAGTATGGAGGAAGTATTAAAGGACTTAAAAAGGTTAAAAAAGTAGATTAATACTTCTCATGAAATATTTTATAGTTCTAATACCAAATTCCAGACACAAAAAAACCTGCTAAAAAGCAGGTTTTGATATTTGGTCTAAGATGTACTATCCGAAAATGGTGGGGCTGGAGAGACTCGAACTCTCACACCTTGCGGCGCCAGAACCTAAATCTGGTGCGTCTACCAATTCCGCCACAGCCCCATTTTCGTTACTCTATCATCAAAAGCGATTAAACTCAAACGCTATCTAGACAGTTAACTGATTCGGTAGTGCGTCTCAGTGGTTGGCTATTATATAGAGTTTTGATTGTTTGGCAACCCCTATTTGCAATTATTTTTAATTATTTATCATTTATTTTTGATATTAATTTTAAGTAATTGATATTAATAATAATTTATTATCATGTTTTATGCGTTTATTTACTCTTTAGTTGGTACTCTCGGGGCAGAGATATCCAACTGCTGCAATTTGCGTGTCAGAGTATTGCGTCCCCAACCAAGTAAGCTCGCGGCTTCTATCTTTTTACCGCCGCTATGATTGAGTGCTGCTGTTAATAAAACACGCTCAAACTCAGGGGTTGCTGTTTGCAGAATATCAGTTTCACCCGTGCTTAGCGACTGCTCAGCCCAATCAGCCAATGCTTGTTGCCAACTTTGGCTTTTAGGCAACTGGCTACTTCGCTCATTTTGATGACTGTCTAACGCACTGCCATTTAATACATTGCTACTTTGTACCAAATGCTCTTGAGCGTCTTCCTGTGATGAGCCATGCTCTTCAGAAAGCACCGTATTAGGTGAGATGTTCTCAAGTAGCTCTGGTGGCAAGTCTGTCGCCATCACAGTATCACCAGTGGCCATCACGGTGAGCCACAAGCAGACGTTTTCTAATTGACGCACGTTACCGCGCCAGTCAAACGTTTGCATAATTTGCAATGCGGCAGGATGTAGATGCTTTGGAGTGGTATTCATTTGCTCTGCGGCAGACTGCATAAAGTAAAGGGCTAATGCAGGAATGTCCTCAGGGCGTGTACGTAGTGGTGGTAGGGGTAATCGAATGACATTAAGGCGATAAAACAAATCTTCGCGGAATCGGCTTTGTTTTACCAGCTCTTCTAAGTTTTGGTGAGTGGCTGCGATGATACGTACATCGACCTTTATGGGCTGTTGACCACCAACACGATAAAACTCACCATTGGCCAGTACTCGTAACAGCCGTGTCTGAGTGCTAAAAGGCATGTCACCGATTTCATCTAAAAATAGAGTACCGCCGTCTGCCTGCTCAAAACGGCCTTGACGCATCGTCGTTGCACCAGTGAACGCGCCTTTTTCGTGACCGAATAGCTCAGACTCGATCAAGTCATGTGGTATGGCTGCCATATTGAGGGCAATAAACGGTTGCTGCTTACGCGGGGAGTGTTGATGTAAAGCACTGGCAACCAACTCTTTACCTGTTCCAGACTCACCAGTGATTAAGACGGAAATGGGAGATTGTGCCAGCCTGCCAATAGCACGAAACACTGTTTGCATGGCTGGAGACTGTCCAATGATGCCGCTAGGGTTCCCATTATCTTTGGTTACGCTGGCACCTTTGTTCTTATTTTCTTTAGTTGTCTTACTAGAAGATGCTGCTTTAGGTTTTATCAGGTCTTCGGTAGACGTGTCAGACGTTGTATTGGTATTGGATTCATCTGAAAGGGAAACAGTCGTTGTTTCTAAATTAGGCTGATAGTTGATGGCTTTATAAATCGTTGCAACTGCATCATCTAAGTCAAAAGGCTTGGGCAGGTATTCAAAAGCACCAGTCTGATAGCTATTGATAGCAGAGGTAAGGTCTGAATGTGCCGTCATAATTACGATTGGCATTTTAGGGAAATGCTGATGGACCCAGTCGCTAAAAGACAATCCATCCATCATTGGCATACGAATATCGGTCAGTATGACGTCTGGTAATTGCTCGGCTGACTCTTGCTGTTTTAAAACATCATTAAGGCGAGTCCATGCTGCTTGTGCCTGAGTAAAACTGATAACGGTCAATCCAGCATCTTCAAACGTGTCTGCCAACACCATACGTAGGGCTGCATCGTCATCGATTAACCACAATGTTGCAGGGTGGTCGCTGGGTGCATTATTCACAGTTACTATTTGTGATTGTGGTGATTGATCATCGCTTTTAGGTTGGAGGTCGTCGCTATATTCAGTCATGTATTGGGCCTAATCAGCAATTATTGATGGTAAGTTGGGGATTGGGAGTTGAGCGTTAGGAAACTTAGCAGTCTTTAACTCATAAATTCATAATTTGTTTTATGTCTCAGTGATGGGTTGAGTAAATGGTAGATATAACGTAAATCGGGTTTGCTTATCTTCTTGCTCTTTTGTCGAGCTCACATCAATCATACCATGATGATGACTGATAATATCTTGGACGATGGATAATCCAAGACCTGTACCGGCTGCACGGCTAGTGACCATCGGGAAAAATATCTGACCGATCAAAGCTGGATCAATACCTGAGCCATTATCGGTAATGGTAATTTGCATCACTTGCTTGTGCTGCTGCCCGACGATCGTATGCTGAAAGGCAACCCGCGTTTGAATATGCAATGTCGGTTGATAATCAGAATTGCTATCAGTTTGCATAGTAGCTTGTGGTGATTCTTGAGACTCTGAGATTTTATTCTGTTGTAGCGTTTGTTCGAACTCAGTCATCGACTCACAAGCATTGTTAATGAGGTTTAAAAACACTTGAATCAGCTGATCTTTGTCAGCGCACAACTCTGGCAATGATAAATCATAATCACGCTGTAACACTACCTGTGGATACTGATTGGTCACTAAGGTTAAGACATGTTCTAGGGGCTCATGGATATTAAGCGTTTGCCAGTTTGGCAGTTGATTGGAACCCAGGAGCTGCCCAATAAGATGGGTCAACCGATCAGTTTCTGAAATAATAATGTCCGTATAGTTGCGCAGCTTTTGATTCATTTTTTGCAAATCATGCTGCGTGTCAGTGTTGGTAGCTGTCAAAGCATTATCAGCGCTAGAGGTGCTAGTAGTAGATGCGTCGCTGAATTTAATAAACTGCCGTTGCAACAGCTGGGCTGCCCCGCGAATACCAGCAAGAGGGTTTTTTATTTCGTGTGCCACTGAGCGTAGCATATGACGGGCAACTGTATACTGCTGTTGTTGACGCTGCTCCTCAGAGATACGACTTTGACGATCTTTACCCCACATCTCGATAATAAAATAAGGCTGCTGTTCATAGATGACTGGCGTGACGCTATAGTCGACTGACAATGATAAATTACCATTTAGTGGTGTTTTGATAATGTGATCATGATCGATAAAAGGCTGCTGATAGTTCTGCGCTTGCACAAAGCGCTCGGTCAAAGAGTAAGCTGGCTCGCTCGAAGGCTCATTTTCATTTGTATCATTACTATCATTATCTATAGATACAGTATCTTTAGTCTTTAACTCATCGGGTGCTAGCAGGGTTAAGATGGATTGATTGATCAGTCTGCCGCTACTAATGGCAAGTAGCTGCTCGGCTTGAGCATTCAACCGTGTGATTGATAGCTCATCGTTGACCCATAAAATAGCGGTGAATAAATGCTGAGATATAAATGCGAGGTCAGGGGTTGTTTTGGCGGTTATAAAATCAGCGTTCATCGGTAGTGCCCAAAAAAGTCAGATGCTTGAGATAATATTTAACCACAAATCAAGACTATAGAGCGGCAAAACTGGTGATTTTTGCAAAAAAAACGTACAATGCGCTCAGCCAATTTATCTCTAGCAAGGTCAGCCATGTCCAAAACTTCTACCGAGTCAGTGAATACGACAGCAACAGCTCCTCTATCTGCCGTAAAAGACACTGCCACTATCTACAATCCTGCCGCGCCTACCATAGTACAAGCGCAGAGTCAGGCAGATGCCAGTCAAACAGACACTAAACAACCTTACCATCATAAAGCCAACCACAATCAGAACCGTAGTGTAGCCCAGAGCAGTGATGTAACGACTGCCAATGCGACTGCTACGATGCCAGTTAGTGCGGCGCCAAAGATTGGTTTTGTGTCACTAGGTTGTCCAAAAGCATTGGTGGATAGTGAGCGTATTATCACTGAGCTAAGCCGTGATGGCTATCAAGTAGCCAGTGATTATGATGGTGCTGACTTGGTCGTGGTAAACACTTGCGGCTTTATTGAGTCAGCGGTACAAGAGTCACTTGATGCGATCGGCGAGGCCATTAGCAAAAATGGTAAAGTGATTGTTACTGGCTGTTTGGGCAAAGAAGCAGACAAAATCCGTGAAATGCATCCAGCTGTACTAGCAGTGACGGGCGCACATGCCTATGACGAAGTGATTACGGCAGTAGCGCAGCATGTGCCTAAGCCAAATCGCAGTCAGGACGCCAACTATGATCCAAAAATAGATTTGATTAATGAAGCGGGTATCAAGCTGACCCCAAGCCATTATGCTTATCTAAAAATATCAGAAGGCTGTAATCACCGTTGTACGTTCTGCATTATCCCAAGCTTGCGCGGTGATTTGGTATCGCGCCCGATTGATAATGTGATGAACGAAGCACTGGCACTCAAAAAAGCTGGCGTGAAAGAATTACTTATCATCTCGCAAGATACCTCGGCATATGGTCTTGACCTAAAGTACAAGACCAGCTTTTGGAATGGCATGCCGCTCAAGTCTAAGTTTTATGACTTATGCCAAGCATTGAACGATTTGGGCATTTGGGTACGCCTGCATTATGTCTATCCGTATCCACATGTAGACAAAGTCGTTGAGTTGATGGGTGAGAAGAAACTGCTTCCTTATCTGGACATTCCGTTCCAGCATGCCAGCCATCGTATTCTAAAGGCGATGAAACGTCCTGCGCATAGCGAAAACACCTTGGCTCGTATCAAAGCGTGGCGTGATATCTGTCCTGATATCGTGATTCGTTCGACCTTTGTGGTTGGCTTCCCTGGCGAGACAGAAGAAGATTTTCAGTGCTTGCTTGATTGGCTAGTTGAGGCACGTCTTGATCGCGTGGGCGCATTCACTTATTCAGAAGTAGAAGGCGCAGTGGCCAACGACTTGCCTGACCATGTCCCTGAAGACATCAAGCAATCTCGTTATGAGCGTTTAATGGCGCTACAGCAAGATATTTCAGCGCAAAAGCTACAAGAAAAAGTCGGCAAGACCTTAACGGTATTGGTCGATGAAATTGATAGCGATGAAAATATTGCTATTTGCCGTAGCTATGCTGATGCACCTGAAATTGATGGTCATGTCTATGTTGATGACATCAACGCTCAAGTTAAAGTAGGGCAGTTCTTAACCGTGACTATCGATGATGCTAGCGAATATGATCTGTTCGCCAGTTATCAAGGCTAGATATCCAATAAGATATGCGAGTGAAAATTGCCCAATGGCGGGCAGTTTTTGCTACAATTAGCGCAATTTAGCCTTTTTAATACGCTTAGCTGTAAGTGTAGCGTTGTGGGCAAACTCGATTTGTATTTTACCGATAATTTTCTTTATAATTTCATGATAACAAGGTGACCTCATGTCTGACAAAAACCCGCGTTACGCTCGTATCTTGCTGAAACTCTCCGGTGAAGCCTTAGCTGGTAGTAAAGACATGGGTATTGATACCGAAGTGCTTGATAAAATGAGCTTATCTATCGCTCACTTGCGTGGACTCGGTGTCCAAGTTGGTATCGTAGTCGGCGGTGGTAACTTATATCGCGGTGCACAGTTACAAAAAGAAGGTCTCGTTGGCCGTGTTACTGGTGATCAGATGGGCATGCTAGCGACCGTTATGAACGGACTGGCAATGCGTGATGCGCTTGAGCGTCGCAATATCAAAACGCGCTTGATGTCAGCGCTACCGATTGGTGAAGTCACCGAAAGCTATAGCAGTCGTAATGCCATTCGTTATCTTAAAAACGGCGAAGTTTGTATCTTTGTTGCCGGAACAGGCAACCCATTCTTTACTACTGACACCGCTGCTTGTTTGCGCGGTATCGAGATCGAAGCTGGTTTGATTTTAAAAGCGACTAAGGTCGATGGCGTCTATGACAAAGACCCAAGTCTACATGACGATGCAGTCAAGTATGACGGTCTGACCTTTGATGAAGTACTAGAGCAAAAGCTAGGCGTCATGGATTTAACGGCTATCGCATTATGCCGTGAGCATAACGTACCGCTGCAAGTGTTTGACATGACTAAACCCAATGCATTATTGAATGTCATCATGGGTGAAAATGAAGGCACACGAGTTTTTCATTAATTGATGCGATACTGGCAACTAACGCCAGTAAGTAGCTAACGATTAGCAACACATAATTAATATCCCAATAGCAAATAAAAAATTTGTCGGTAACGATAAATAAGGATACACAATGATTAAAGAGATTAAGCAAGACGGCGAAGCACGCATGCAAAAAACATTGGAAGCGCTTGAAAGCACTTTCAGTAAAGTTCGTACTGGTCGTGCGCATCCAGGTATGTTGTCAGGTGTGATGGTCAGCTACTACGGTTCTGATACACCATTGAACCAAGTGGCAAGCGTCAACGTTGAAGACTCACGTACCTTGCTGGTTCAACCGTTTGACCGTACGATGGTACAAGCAGTAGATAAGGCCATTCGTGAAGCAGATTTGGGTCTAAACCCAATGTCTGCTGATGTGATTCGTGTGCCAATGCCAGCATTGACAGAAGATACTCGTCGCGATATGCAAAAACTTGCACGTGGTGAGGCTGAGAGCAGCCGAGTTTCTATCCGTAATATTCGCCGTGACATGATGAACGATATTAAAGACTTGGCAAAAGAAAAAGAAATCTCAGAAGATGACGAGCGCCGCGCTAGTGATGATATTCAAAAAATCACTGACAAGTATATCGAAACAATCGATGCTCGCTTGAGTAAGAAAGAAAGCGATTTGATGGAAGTTTAATACTGATATATTTGGTGTTGATAGCAAGAAATAGTTCGGAAGATTACCTGTAATTGAGCAGCCAATACTTTATAGCTATTGGCTGTTTATTATTGTGTAGACTGATATAGTCAATCCTTCATAAAAGAGCGACAGCGTTGACCTCGCTTAAAGTATCACAGTTACATCTGCACTCGGTTGCTCTGTTTCTCTTTTAAACTGAATCAACCATATGAGGCCATATCTAAGGCACGCAAAAGGTGTGATTGATTGAGCTGTATCTATCGCATTCTGAACACTAAAAACTAACGACGCAATTGTGATAAGTTAGTGAATTATATAAATGTCGCTTTTTAATCGCCGTTACACACGTTATTATTATTTTACCTTAACAATAAGCAAGTTCGCCTATGTCCACTTCAGCCGTTTTGGCACCCGCTATTCTTCCTCGTCATATCGCCATTATTATGGATGGTAATAATCGCTATGGTAAGGCCAATGATTTGGGCCACGGTCAAGGACATGTGGCTGGCAAAGATGCGCTCGACCCTATCGTTGATTACTGTGTCAATACAGGCATTGAAGTACTAACTGTATTTGCGTTTTCTAGCGAAAATTGGCAGAGACCGCCTAGTGAGGTAGCATTGTTGATGCAGCTACTCATATCGACAATTCATGAGCAAATGCCGCGTATGAATGAGTATCGTATTCGCTTGCGTTTCATTGGTGACCGTAGTCAGCTTAGTGAGTCATTACAAACGCTAATGGCTGACGCGGAAGAAAAGACGGCGGATTTTGATGCAATGACGCTGGTGATTGCAATTAGCTACGGTGGACAGTGGGATATTGCAAATGCAGCAAAACAGCTGGTTCAGCAAGTGCAAGCTGGTAAACTAAAAGCTGAAGATGTCAGCGAAGAGCTGTTAGGTAACTACGTACAATTAGCTGATGCCCCAGCAGTAGATATCCTGGTACGTACGGGCGGCGAGTATCGTATTTCTAATTTCTTATTGTGGCAATCTGCTTATGCTGAGCTGTTTTTCACTCCCACATTATGGCCAAATTTTACAGCAGAAGAGCTGGCTTTGATGATCGCAGAGTTTGCAAAACGTCAACGCCGCTTTGGCAAAACCAGCGAGCAGGTAGTAATAGAGCAGCAAGGGCACTGAGCAATGAGTTGATAGGTAAGTTTAGTCGGTTCAGTTCAGTTAGTATTGTATAACTGGTCAATAGGGTTGGTTTATGCAATGATAAATGGCTTGAATGAGTATTGAATGCTATCACTAGGCCATCGTTAGTTAGCTGCTATAATGCATTTTTTGACCATCTGTTCTTCATTATTATAAGGCTCGATAAGTATGTGGCAACGAATTAAGACGGCAATTGTTCTCGTTATTATCGTTGGTATTGCAATGTTTGCGAGCCAAACGCCTATTTTATTTGCACCACTGTTGGCCATTGGGGTCATTATCGCCGCTCATGAATGGGCTAAATTGATGCCTAAGTGGCGCCAGCCTGCTGTATTCGTTCTATTGATTTTGGCGCTTACTATATTCTCACTGATGTTCAAGGTAACTTGGTTGTTTTGGTGGGTGGCGTCACTCGTTATATGGCTGATGGCGCTGTCTTGGGTTCGAGTCTTCCCAACACAGACGAGATGGTACGGCAACCAGCTGGCAATGATGGGCGCGGTTATTTTGACGGCATCTATTACGGCGATGTTCTATCTCTGGCAATTGTCGGCATGGTGGCTGCTGTATGTGTTCTTATTAGTATGGTGTGCAGATAGTGGCGCATATTTTGTTGGACGTAAGCTTGGTCGCCGAAAAATGGCACCAAATGTCTCACCCAATAAGAGCATGGAAGGGTTGGCTGGTGGCCTCGTCACAGGGCTGCTAGTTGTGGTAGCCATTAGCGTCTTTAAATTACAGCTGACCGGTGTACCGTTAATCGCATTTGTAGCGTTATCGGCCATCACTATTCTTGCCTCTGTACTTGGGGACTTGTTCGAGTCGATGCTCAAGCGCCGTGCTGATGTAAAAGATTCAGGCACTATCTTGCCAGGTCACGGTGGTATCCTTGATCGTATTGACTCCCTGTTGTCTGCCACACCGATATTTGCCCTTGGTTTTTGGGCAATACAGCAGCTTGGGTTGATAGTGGTGTAAGGTTTATAGTTAACAGACGATATTCTATTTTTATTATTTTTAAGTATCATGGGCATTGATGGTTATGACGCAACGCATCGCCGTACTAGGCGCGACAGGCTCGATTGGCGATAGCACTTTAGCAATATTAGCGGCGCAACCGCATCACTATGAAGTCTATGCTTTGTCAGGCTATCATCGCTTAGATAAGCTATTTGCACTCTGCCAGCAGTTTTTGCCGAAACGCGTCAGTGTGCCGACGTCAGCCGTAGATGATTTTGCTCACAGGCTTAAAGCAGCAGGGATTGATAGTGATGTCGTAGGGGGCGAGGCAGGATTGGTAGATATTGCCACTGACTCACAGACTGATACGGTTGTAGCGGCGATTGTAGGGGCGGCAGGGTTGCCATCCACGTTAGCAGCAGCACGTGCAGGCAAACGTATCTTATTGGCCAACAAAGAAGCCTTAGTCATGGCAGGTAAAGTCATGATCGATGCGGTCAAGACGCACAAAGCCACTTTGCTGCCGCTGGACTCTGAACACAATGCCATTTTTCAATGCTTGCCACTCGCTATTCAGCAAGACAATACGCAAATTCATCAGCCAAATCATGGTGTCCGTAAACTATGGTTGACAGCTTCTGGTGGGCCATTTTTGCAGCAGTCGTTTGAGCAGATGCAGCAGGCAAGCGTCGCAGAAGCGGTCAAACACCCTAATTGGTCAATGGGTCAAAAGATATCTGTCGATTCGGCCACGATGATGAATAAGGGGCTTGAGCTGATAGAAGCCTGTCACTTATTTGATTTGCCTGAAGATAAGATAAATGTGGTCATTCATCCACAAAGTATCATTCACTCAATGGTAGAATATAGCGATGGCAGCTTTTTGGCGCAGTTGGGTAGTCCAGACATGAAAACGCCCATTGCGCACGCGCTTAGCTACCCTGATCGGATTGATAGTGGCTCACAGCCGTTAGACTTATTTGCACTTAGTGGTTTGGAGTTTATTGAGCCAGATCTACAAAAATTCGCCTGTTTGCGTTTGGCTCGCCAAGCTATGCAAGACGGAACACAAGCCACTATTGTGCTTAATGCGGCAAACGAAATTGCAGTAGCAGCGTTCCTCGATGGGAAGATTCGTTTGACTGATATTGCTAATATTAACGAACAAGCCTTAAATGATATACAGCTGCCGCCATTGAACGAAACTGCTGATATAGAAGATATATTGGCAATCGATAAGATTGCACGCCACTTGACTGATAAGTTGGTAGCAAAGCTGACATAATCGTAGCAAGCGTCTCTTAGCTGATATATGACATTGATAAACGATATTGGCGAAGATGTTAATAAAATGCTGAGAGACAATACTGAGAAAAAATCATGACGTTTTTACTAACACTTCTTGCCGCCATATTTGTTTTAGGCCCGCTTATTGCCTTACACGAGTGGGGACATTATATTGTGGCGCGGCTTTGCGGTGTCAAAGTGCTGACGTACTCTATCGGCTTTGGTCCTAAAGTTTTTGGCTGGACCAGCAAAAAGAGCGGTATCGACTATCGTATCTCAGCATTGCCACTTGGTGGCTATGTAAAAATGCTAGATGAGCGTGAAGGTAATGTCGCAAAAGATGAGCAGCATCTTGCGTTTAATCGACAGCATCCGCTCAAGAAAATTGCTATCGTTGCAGCTGGCCCTATCATGAATTTTGTTATCGCTATCGCGCTATTTTGGGTACTGTTTATGACCCCATCTGAGCAGTTGGCGACTAAGATTGGTCAGGTACTACCAGATACGCCTGCTGCAATGGCACAGCTGCCAGTCGGCGATAAGATCGTTGCGATTGATGGACATGATGTGCAGACATGGGAAGGTATTAACTATCGCCTTGCAGGACGTATGGGTGAGACGGATAATGTCAGCATTACCTTGCAGTCAGATGCCCAAACCGATCAGTCGACTAAGACATATAAAGCACCAGTTACGCAGTTTATGCAAGGCGATGCTCAAGGCAAAGACGCATTGACCAGCTTTGGTATGTTGCCGTGGCAGCCGCAGATTGCGCCGATTGTAGGTGGTTTGGCTCCCGATGGTGCCGCTAGCCGCCAAGGTCTAAAGGTTGGCGACCGCATTACTGCTATTAATAATGAGTCAATCGAAGATTGGATTACTGCCACGCGTATCATTCGTGATAATCCTGAAACGCTAATGAACTTTACGGTGTTGCGTGATGACAAGCCTGTACAGTTGCAGATTATGCCCCAAGGTAAAAAAGATAACTTGGGTAATGATTACGGACAGATTGGTGCAATGGTTGATCAGACTGAGATTGTTATTCCTGATGATTATAAGACCACCGTGGTCTATGGTCCTAGTGAGTCGTTAGTGAAGTCATTTGAAAAGACTGAGCAGCTCGCAGTAATGACCGTAAGTTCAATGGGAAAAATGCTGTCAGGTATGATTGGTTTAGACAATCTATCAGGGCCAATTACCATTGCCAAAGTCGCTAAGCAAAGCTTTGATATCAGTTGGCAGATGGTATTGTCGACAGCGGCGCTAATTAGCCTGAGTCTTGCCGTCTTAAACCTTTTGCCGGTTCCAGTATTAGACGGTGGTCATATAGTCTATCATTTTATCGAGCTGATTCGCGGTAAGCCACTGTCTGAAGGTGTGCAAATGATCGGTCTAAATATCGGTTTACTCTTGCTGGCAGGTTTCATGGTGTTAGCAATTGGTAATGACATCAGCCGGCTATTTTGACCGGCGGATGAGCAATATGGCTGATAAAGCACGATATACTAATGGTTTTACGCCTATTATAGGCTGATTATTGTTATGATAGGCATGCTACTCTGTGTCGCAGCCTCTGTACTAATCGTAATTTTTAGTTTATTTTGTGATGCAATTTATATAAAGTGTTCTGAGTTACCCTTGCATGGGTTTATAAACTTATGCGCACGGGTTAGACAATACGTGCCTTTTAACTTAACTTAAGCAATTTTTTTATTGACGGATAGTGTTTATGCGTACGCCTTTAATTATGAGCGCGGCTGGGTTGCCGTTAGTTGTAGCGATGATGAGTATGCCAGTACAGGCTGCAGAATTTGTAGTAACTGACATCGGTTTTAATGGCTTACAACGCCTAACCCCTGATAGCCTCTATCCGGTCTTACCTGTTACGGTAGGCGATACGGTGAATGATAGTAGCTTAGCTGCCAGTATTAAGGCGCTATATGCAACTGAGAACTTTGCTGATATTCAAAGCCGTGTCGAAGGTGGCAAACTAAGGTTTGACGTCATTGAGCGTCCAACGATTGCTGAAGTTACCTTTGAAGGTAACAAGCTCATTCCGAAAGAAGGACTTGAACAGGGACTGAAGAATGCGGGACTGTCTGCTGGTGACGTACTCAAGCAGTCTACTTTGCAAGGCGTGGCCAATGAGCTACAACAGCAATATATTAGCCAAGGTTACTACAATAGTAATATCGAAGTAGATCAAACGGTCCTTGATGGTAACCGTGTGAAACTTGATGTGCGCTTTGTAGAAGGCAAGCCTGCTAAAGTTGTCGATATCAATATTATTGGTAACAAACACTTTAGTGATGAAGAGATTAAAGACGTTTTCGCGGTAAAAGAATCTTCATGGACGCGTCTACTGTCTAAGTCTGATCGTTACGCTCAAGAAAAACTGGCCGCCAGTTTAGAGAGTTTAAAGGCACTATATCAGAACGATGGTTATGTACGTTTTTCAGTCGATAATGCTGTATTGAACATCAGCGAAGACAAGAGTAGCGTGTTTATCGAAGTTAGCCTAAGCGAAGGCGAGCAATACCAGTTTGGCGAAGTGAACTTTTTAGGTAAACCTACCTTTGAGAACAGTGAGCTAAAAGAGCTGGTTAGCTTTGCATCTAATGAAAAATACTCGCAAGCAAAACTAGACGAAACCACTGCTTCTCTTAAAAGACGCTATGGTAATGAAGGCTATTATCTAGCTCAAATCAGACCAGTACCACGTATCAATGACGATACGAAAATGGTCGATGTCGATTACTATATCGACCCTGCACGTCCTATCTACGTTCGCCGTATTAACTTTACGGGTAATATTAAAACGCAAGACGAAGTATTACGTCGTGAAATGCGTCAGTTAGAAGGTACGCTGTCGTCCAATGACAAAATTCAGCTGTCACGCACGCGTTTGATGCGTACTGGATTCTTTAAAAATGTCACTGTCGATGTTAAGCCAGTACCTAACCAGCCGGATCAAGTCGATGTGAACTATGTGGTTGAAGAGCAGCCTTCTGGTAGCTCAACGATTGCAGCTGGTTACTCACAGAGTGGCGGTGTAACTTTCCAATTGGATTTGACCCAAAACAACTTTATGGGTACCGGTAACCGTGTCAAGGCTGCGCTTTCTCGTTCAGAAACACGCGACTCTTATAGCCTAGGTTATACCGATCCGTACTTTACAGAAAACGGTGTTTCTCAAGGTATCAGCGGTTATTATCGCAAAACCAAATATGATGACGACAACGTTAGTAACTATGTGACCGATTCATATGGTGCGACGCTGAACTATAGCTATCCTATTGATGAAACCAAACGCCTGAGTGCTGGTCTAAATGTTGATAATACTACTGTACGTGGTGGTCGATATTTAGGAATATCTAATGTACAGCAGCTTCTAGATGATGGTGGTACACAAACACCTGAGAACGAGACTGATGGTATTGCCACCTTTAAGAATGATTATCAGACCTACAACCTTTTATTTGGTTGGGATTACAGTACTCTAGACCGTCCAGTATTCCCTACCAAAGGTATGAGTCATAAGGTTGATGCAACTATTGGGATAGGTGATGCTAATTATCAAAAGCTAACTTATAGCGGTAATATATATTATCCTCTTTATAAAGATGTGATCGCACGCGGTTATACCAAGCTTGGCTATGGTAACGATTTACCATTTTACGAAAACTTTTACGCTGGTGGTTATGGCTCTGTACGTGGCTATGAATCTTCAACGCTAGGTCCTAAATCAGAAAACTATTATGATGCCGTCAATGGTATTGCTGGGAACTTAGATGAAGAAGTCGGTGGTAACGCATTGGCAACGTTTGGTGCTGAATTGATTCTACCAATGCCATTTAAAGGTGATTGGGCAGATCAAGTACGTCCAGTATTGTTTGCTGAAGGTGGTCAAGTATTTGACACGACTGGGAAAGAAGACGAGACTTTCAGAGAAACCGATTATACTTTGATCACTCAAGATAATGACTTCCGCTACAGTGCTGGTGCTGGTGTCACTTGGTATACACCAATTGGTCCAATCTCACTTAGTTACGCGGTACCATTTGGTGACAAAGAAGGTGATGAGACTGAAAAAGTCCAGTTCCAGATTGGTAATACATTCTAAATTAATGACATCATTCTCATCTATTTGAGCAGTTTTAAAGATTGTCTCAAATAGACAGAAATATCATTAGAGCTTAGTAGGTCGTCAAAACGCATTGTTATTTTGGCGACCGTTTCATTTATAACCATATTTTATTAATAGTCATTATGATAACGATTGAGCAACTCATTACTCGAATTGAGCAGCGTCAGCCTATTATTAATAAGGCTGAGATTGATACTGAGCAATTGTGTCAACCATTCAGTAGCGTCGGTAGTTTGACGACGGCCAGTCAGCAGCAGTTAAGCTTTTTGGCAGATCCTCACTATATCTCTAGCTTGGCTAGCAGTGAGGCAGGCGCGGTGTTGGTAACGGAAGCATATCGTGACCAAGTGCCTACCTCAGCGATAGCGCTAGTCGTCTCAAATCCATATTTGGCTTATGCCAGTGCCAGTCAGCTGTTTGCACGTCATTCTTTATCTAACGGGATCCATCCTAGTGCGGTGATTGCAGAGAGTGCTGTTATTGGCGAGCAAGTCAATATCGGTCCTTTTTGTGTGATTGGTGACAACGTGCAGATAGGGGCACGCAGCTCACTCGATGCTCATGTCGTGGTTGAGGCCAATACCAGTATCGGTACCGATTGTGTGATTAAGTCGCAAGTCGTTGTCGGACCTGAGTGTGTCATTGGTAATTACGTTAGATTGCATGCAGGGGTAAGCATCGGATCTGAAGGGTTTGGGTTTGCGCCTACTAAAGATCCTAGTAACACAGGTTGGGAACGCATTGCCCAGTTAGGCCGTGTCATTATTGGTGATCATGTGCGAGTTGGTAGCCAGACATGTATCGATCGTGGCGCTATCGATGATACCGTTATTGGCAATCACGTTATTATTGATAATTTGGTACAAGTTGCTCATAACGTTCGTATCGGTGACGGCACGGCTATTGCTGCTCAAACGGGCATTGCGGGTAGTACTACGATAGGTAAGCGCTGTATAATAGGCGGCGCTGTCGGTATCACAGGACATATCGAGATTACAGACGATGTTGTTCTGTCTGGTATGACCATGGTAACCAAATCCATTAAAACCGCTGGTTCATATTCATCTGGTACTGCTGCAATGCCAACTGCTAATTGGCGACGTGCTGCTGTACGTTTTCGTCAGCTAGGCAATAACTAATGCAAACACAAACAAATAATAGATATTCAAAACACAGCAAGGAAGCGTCATTATGAGCAATAACAATATAGATATCCCAACTGATGAAGACGTTAAAAGCTTGGCTGAGCAAGGTCTTACGCTACCATTGACGTATCATACGATTAAGCATTATTTACCGCATCGTTATCCTTTTATGCTGGTAGATCGTATTGTAGCTTGTACGCCAGGTGAGTGTATTACTGGTATCAAGAACGTGACTATTAATGAAGAGTTCTTTAACGGTCACTTTCCTGATGAGCCGATTATGCCAGGGGTATTGATGGTGGAGTCAATGGCGCAGGTGTCAGGAGTGCTTGGTTTTATCAGTGCAGGGCTGACGGCAGAAGACGGTTATCTCTATCTGTTTGCAGGTGTGGATAAGGTCCGTTTTAAACGCCGTGTGATTCCTGGTGATCAGCTTATCATTCGTGCAAAAACTGTGATGCAAAGACATGGCATCTATAAATTTGATTGTACTGTCCATGTCGAAGATGAATTGGCTGCTAGTGCGCAAATTATGATTGCACGCCAAGAGCAGCAAAAACCTGCTAACACGAAGGGTGCTTAAGTTTTTAATAAGCCATACTGCACAAAGAGCGATGTTGAAATCGCTCACTATAGCTACAATAAACAGTTATATATAAACTCTCAACAACGCAACTGGTATTAGCTTCGTTAGTAACACTGAAATAGCGATACTTTTTTATTATTTACTCGCATCAAATGATACAAGGGCCCATCTTATGAGTCAGATTCATCCTACAGCACTCATCTCACCGTCCGCGCAGATTGACGAGACTGCTATCATCGGGCCCTATTGTATCGTTGGTGATGAAGTATCAATTGGTGCGCATACGGTTTTGCATAGACATGTCGTTGTGACTAAGCTGACTCGTATTGGCCAACACAATGAGTTTTATCAGTTTGCAAGTATCGGTGAAGATCCTCAAGATTTGAAATATGCAGGTGAGCGCACTTGGCTTGAAATCGGTGATCACAATACGATTCGCGAAGCCTGTAGCTTACACCGTGGTACAGCGCAAGACGGCGAGCTGACTAAAATCGGCAGTCATAATCTACTGATGGTAAACACCCATGTCGCACATGATTGTGTCATTGGCGATCATAACGTACTGGCCAACAATGTTGGTGTAGCAGGGCATGTGACTATTGGCGACCATACCATCATTGGCGGTAACTCAGGTATTCATCAGTTTTGTACAGTAGATGACTATAGCTTGATTGGCGGAGCAAGCCTCATTCTAAAAGATGTGGCTGCATTTACAATGGTATCTGGCAATCCAGCAAAGGCTCATGGACTCAATATTGAGGGTATGCGTCGTAAAGGTTGGTCAAAAGAAACCATCAATGTATTACGTCAAGCGTATCGTACGATTTTCAGATCAGGTTTGACTACTGCACAAGCGTTGGAAGTCCTACATAGTGAGCTATTGGCTAAAGAGCCAAAAATTCAGCTACTTATTGATTCCTTACAAAATAGCAGCCGCGGTGTTGTGCGCTAAAGAAAGCATAACTCGATTAATGATGAGTTTGATACTTTTAATCAGCTAAATTCTTATGGAATGAAGGCGAATTAGATGAAAGCCATAACTATTTGTTATGGCTTTTTATATTTATGAGTACTTGACTTTTTTGGTCGCTTAGCAGAAACTGAGCGTTTACGATATTGTAATCAATTCTTTCTTAATGTTGCTGGGCGTTTCACATCGAAGCGTTTACTAAATAGTCTAACGGTAAGGCTGACTATTTATGTTGATCAAGGAAGATTATCAGTAACGTTAATTGAAGCACGAGGACGGAAAAAATGGCTATCAATAAACAAGAACATGCCCAATGGAGCTCAAGCTTTGGCTTCGTATTGGCAGCAGTAGGCTCAGCAGTTGGTTTAGGAAACATATGGAAATTTCCATACATGGTTGGCGAAAGCGGTGGTTCAGCTTTCGTTATTGCTTATTTGTTCTGTATCGCGCTGGTCGGTTTTCCGATATTAGTTGCTGAATGGTTAATTGGTCGACGTGGTCAAAAAAACCCAGTCAATACTTTTTCAGACGTAGCAGCGAATGAAGGTAAGTCGCGTAGTTGGGGTATTATTGGTGCTACTGGTGTTTTGGGTGGCTTCTTAATTCTATCGTTCTATAGTGTGATCGGTGGTTGGGCGCTTAACTATATCACTAAAGTTGCAACAGGTAGCTTTGCTGGTCAAGACAGTGATTCTGTTGCTGCAACCTTTGATGCTATGCTTGCATCAGCTGGTACATTGACGATCTGGCATACGGTATTTATGATTTTAACCGCTGTCATCGTTGGTATTGGTGTGACAAGTGGTATCGAAAAAACAGCTAAGATTTTAATGCCATTATTGGGTGTGATTCTGTTCGTTATCGTTGGTTACAACGTAATGAACGGTGGATTCGGTGAAGCAGTTGCTTACCTATTTACGCCAGATCTTAGCAAACTAACGGCTGATGTTATGCTTGCAGCATTAGGCCATGCATTCTTCACCCTATCAATTGGTATGGGTATCATGGTCGCTTATGGCTCTTACTTGGGCCGTGAAGTAAACTTGCTAAAAACAGCACGTACCGTTGTTATTTTGGATACGGTTATTGCGTTGGCTGCTGGTCTTGCCATCTTCCCAATCATCTTTAGCAATGGTCTAGATCCTGCATCAGGTCCTGGTCTTATCTTTGTAAGCTTGCCAATTGCTTTCGGTAGCATGGGTGCGGGTACTATCATTGGTGCATTGTTCTTCTTGCTTATTACCTTTGCCGCTATTACTTCATCTATCTCGTTACTTGAGCCAACCGTTGAGCTGTTAGAAGAGCGTACGTCGATGAGTCGTACTGTATCGACTATCGTGGCAAGTACAGTAATCTGGTTGTTAGGTATTGCAGCATTGCTATCGTTCAATCTATGGTCTGACTTTACTATCATGGGTAATGGTATCTTTGATGCATTAGATAAGCTTACTAGTAAGTTCCTATTGCCTCTAACAGGTCTGGCTGCAATTGTATTTGTTGGTTGGAAAATGGATCAACGTAACATTCAGCAAGAGCTTGGTTTATCTAATGGTACATGGCAGCTGTGGCAAATCGTTGCGAAATTCATCGCACCAATCGCTGTTATTGTAGTATTTGTGACGTCATTGATGGGATAGTAGTCAAAATAGATTCTATTTGAATCATTAAGTGATAATCATTGAGTGATAAAAGCAGCACAGAAAAAAGGGCTTAAGATTATTCTTAAGCCCTTTTTTATTTCAACAGATATCGTTATACGGTCGTGAATATTAAACAGGATTAACGCAAGTTTAACTCAGGAACCGTTTGACCGCGTTTAGCATAAAACTCGCTGACAAACTCATCAAATTTATCTTGCTCGATAGCATCTCTGATACCTTGCATCAAACGTTGGTAATAGCGCAAATTATGAATGGTCGCTAACTGAGCACCTAGCATCTCTTTGCACTTATTAAGATGGTACAGATAAGCACGGCTAAAGTTTTGGCAAGTATAGCAGTCACATTCAGGATCTAATGGGCCTTCATCATTGCGATATTGGCTATTACGGATACGTACCACACCAGCATTATCTGCATCGCCCGTCACAAAGTAATGGCCGTTACGCGCGTTACGCGTTGGCATCACACAGTCGAACATATCTACGCCGCGACGTACGCCTTCAACTAAATCCTCAGGCTTACCAACACCCATAAGATAGCGTGGCTTATCTGCTGGCATATCATCAGGCAGGTAGTCTAGGACATCTATCATCTCTTCTTTAGGTTCGCCAACTGAAAGACCACCAATAGCATAACCATCGAAGCCAATCTCTAACAGGCCTTCAAGTGATTGCTGACGCAAATCAGGATACATACTGCCTTGTACAATACCGAATAATGCGTTGGTGCTGCCCAGTCTGTTGTGCTCATCGATACAGCGCTGACCCCAACGTAATGATAACTCTAACGACTTTTTCGCTTCGTCATGAGTGGCTGGATAAGGCGTACACTCATCGAACTGCATGACGATGTCTGAGTTCAAGCTGTACTGAATTTGCATGGATTTTTCTGGTGAGAGAAATACCTTTGCGCCATCGATAGGAGATTTAAAATTTACGCCTTCTTCGGTAATTTTACGCATTGCGCCGAGGCTGAATACTTGGAAACCGCCCGAATCGGTCAAGATAGGCTTGTCCCAATGCATAAACTTATGCAGGCCACCAAATTTATCAATGACTTCGGTACCCGGACGTAACCATAGATGAAAGGTATTGCCCAAAATAATATCAGCACCGATGGCTTCGATATCACGTGGCAGCATGCCTTTGACCGTACCATAAGTACCAACAGGCATAAAAGCAGGCGTTTGCACGTCGCCATGATTGAGATGAACCGTACCACGGCGTGCACGCGTTGCACCGCTAGCCGTTTTATGTAAGACAAATTGCATATGATAACCGCTATTTAAGCTATGAAAATGGCGCTAATTATAGCATTGTTAGCGGTTTTTTTGGACATATAGTCGGAGAATCACTGAACTGCTACGGCGTTACTCTCCCTAAATGTACTACTTGTATAATTTTCAGTCGGCGGCCTTGCATACATTTTAGCGTTCTTTGACTATAGTTATTAGATGTCATCGGTATACGCGCAATATACACTTTGGTAAATACCGCTTTACTATAACTAAAAAATACAGATAGCACGCCAAAAGACACAGACAATACTAAAGGTCTGTTGATACAGTAGAAGTTATACAGGTGAGGTAATAATCATTGCCACACCATGCTTTTAGATGCTGGAGACATAACATGAAAAAGACAGCTTACTTATTATTGAGTGGTTCATTATTGATATCAGGAGGGGCTATGGCTACTGAAGAGCCGAAATATACGGTGTTGACCCAAGTAGATGACTTTGAGCTGCGTCGTTATGATGAGCAGCTAGTAGCGCAAACGTGGGTGAGTGGTGACCAAGACTCAGCAAGTCGTGAAGGATTTAAGATTTTAGCGGACTATATTTTTGGTAATAACACAGCACCAAGTGGAGACAGTAGTAAAATCAGTATGACGGCACCTGTCACGATGCAAGCTGATAACAAAGAAAGTGATAATGAGTCACAAAAAATTGCGATGACAGCACCAGTAAGTATGCAACAAGACGATGGTAAGTGGCGTGTACAATTTACGATGCCTAGTAAATATACGATGCAAACACTGCCAAAGCCAAACAATCCAAACGTTGAGATTATAGAAGTGCCTGCACAGACGTACGGTGTGATTAAGTTCTCTTGGCTCGCAGGAGAAGATAAAGTAGCGGAAAAAACTGAAGCGCTGCAAACATGGATGCAAGACCAGAATTTGACGCCTACAGGCGAGCCTGAATTGGCACGTTATAACCCGCCTTGGACGTTGCCATTTTTACGTCGTAATGAGGTAATGATTGCTTATCAACCTAACTAGTAAACAACCCATAAAAAAAGACAGCAATCGCTGTCTTTTTTGTGCTTCATTTAAGGTATCTGAGTTAGACGTTTTGCTCACGGATGATATTAAGCATGCGACGTAATGGTTCTGCTGCGCCCCATAACAACTGATCACCAACGGTAAATGCACCTAGATACTCAGGGCCCATATTAAGCTTACGCAAGCGACCTAGAGCAACGGTTAAGGTTCCAGTCACTGCCACTGGAGTTAGGCGATTCATGGTAGCTTCTTTGTCATCTTCGACCAAGTCCAACCACTCGTTGCCACTGTTTTTGAGTGCAGCTTCAATCTCTTTTAGCGGAATGTCTTTTTTCAGTTTGATCGTTAGGCCTTGCGCATGACAACGCATAGCACCGACGCGTACACACATACCATCGATAGGAATCGTACTGGCTTCATCATTACCCAAGATCTTATTGGTCTCGACGCCGCCTTTCCATTCCTCTTTTGACTGTTTGTTTTCTAGCTGAGCATCGATATAAGGAATCAAGCTACCTGCCAGTGGTACACCGAAGTATTGTGTAGGGAAGTCTGCTGAACGCTGAGTCTGAGCGATTTTTTTATCAATCTCAAGAATAGCACTAGCAGGGTCAGCCAATTCGTCTTGGACGGCATCACGTAACACACCCATACCGTTGATGAGCTCGCGCATGTTATTTGCGCCAGAGCCACTAGCAGCTTGATATGTCATGGCGCTGACCCATTCGACCCAGCCTTTATTAAACAGCTCACCGATAGCCATCAGCATCAATGATACGGTACAGTTACCACCGATAAAGTCTTTTTTGCCATTGGCTAGGGCACTATCAATAACGTTACGGTTGACTGGATCAAGAATGATAATGCTGTCATCTTTCATTCGCAGCGTACTTGCCGCATCAACCCAATAGCCGTTCCAACCACTATCACGCAATGGTTGATGGACTTTTGACGTATAGTCACCACCTTGGCAAGTAATAACGACATCACAAGCAGCAAGTGATTCAATATCATGAGCGTCTTTTAGTTGGCCGGTTTCAATACCATCGAATTTTGGTGCATCACCACCAGCATTACTGGTAGAAAAAAACACGGGTTTGATCCCGTTAAAGTCATTTTCTTCCTGCATACGTTGTATCAATACTGACCCTACCATACCGCGCCAGCCTACCAAACCTACTGTTAAATCACTCATGAAGTTCAATCCTATTTACAATTATTTGTTGCATCGTCAACCGATAACAATGCCGTGAATGGCGCGAAAAAGCAAGGCGTTTTGGCTATTATTTGGTCGTTTTCCATACACTATTAACTATGTCGACTATAACTTTAAGTTATTACTATTGAATAGATACTGGGCTATCTGACGACCTCAAAAATATAATGTCTAATAAAGCACTCATTACATTGAATGAGCCAATATTGTAACGTTTTATGATAGTTGTCGCATAATTGAGACTCACCAGTAGGCGAGAATCTTCTGAAATGCTAAAGTAAGTCTCAAACGCAATTACTCGACGTTAGTTATTTGATGTCAGGTGAGTTACAACCACGATATTTCTTATCAAACAAAAGCTTAACCAATATACATCATCGGCTCTATCAACACTTTAATCAACGGTTAGTACCTACTTATGGATCTCTCACTATTATATTACGTCTTACAAGGTCTAGCAGGATTCATCGCCTTTGTCACAATCTGGGGCTGGTTGCCGCTGGATAACTGGTGGGTGCGCGGTGTTGAGTTTCCACGCATTCAAATAATGGTGCTTGGTATTATCGCTTGGGTTGGCATGTTAGTGTTTTTCTCAGAGTGGGAGTTATGGCAGTGGATATTGTTTGTTGTATTGAGCGGTACGTTAGCATTTCAGCTGAGAATGGTACTGCCATATACTAAGCTGTGGAAAAAAGAAGTTCAAAAGGCAAAAGATAAGCCAGAAGGGCAAGCGCATCAGATAAAAATCATGGTATCAAACGTATTGACGCCCAATGACGAAACGCAAAAACTGGTCGATTTGGTTAAGCAAAAGCAGCCTGATATCTTAATCACATTAGAGAGTGACAAGAAATGGGAGCAAGCCTTACAGCAAGTCGAGTCTGACTATCCCTACACCGTGAAAGTGCCACTAGATAATCTATATGGCATGCACTTGTATTCTAAGCTTGAGCTTATCGATCCTGAAGTTAAGTATTTAATGATAGATGATATACCATCTATCCATACACAACTGCGTTTGCAAGGAGGCCGCGTCATTTGGTTATATTGCTTGCATCCCATGCCGCCTAGCCCAACTGAAGCTGATAAGTCCACCACGCGTGATGCTGAGCTGCTCATGGTGGGTAAACATATAAAAGAAAACGACCAAACGGTGATACTGGCAGGTGACCTCAATGATGTCGCATGGTCAAAAACCACACGTCGTTTCCAACGTATCTCAGGACTACTAGATC
Organism: Psychrobacter sp. 28M-43; assembly: GCF_014770435.1. Taxonomy (NCBI): domain Bacteria; kingdom Pseudomonadati; phylum Pseudomonadota; class Gammaproteobacteria; order Moraxellales; family Moraxellaceae; genus Psychrobacter; species Psychrobacter noctis. Next base: position 896,045 of record NZ_CP061739.1, read on the forward strand.
CTCGTATTGGTCGACATTTTATTAATACCTTTCATGTTAAATACCCATTTCTGCGTTGGGCTTTAGACCATATCTTTCATAGTGCCTGTTTTACGGTAGTTGATATTCAGCGTATGCCATCCGTAGGGTCTGATCATTTCCCTGTGATGACTACCTTGCAATATGAGCCAGAAGAAGCAAGCAAGCAAGAAGGCAATGCGCCTACTGTACAAGCAGAAGATATCCAAGAGACTGATAACAAAATCGAAGAAGGCAAGAAAGAAGGCGAAAAAGTGTCAGAAGAGCACAGACAAGATCAGCGCAGCTTTGGTTAATAAAATAGGCTGTTTATTAGCTGTAATACATAAATGTGATGTAAGCATATGCTTACGCAAAATAGAGTCTTTAGCTTCTATCGGCACCAAACCCATTGGCCTATAATACATCCATCAACACAAGGATACGCATGGATGTAGTGTTGAGACAGTATCAATAAAAGCACAGGTCAGCCCGCTGTCTTATATAATACTGTTAAATGACTTAGGATGAGTCAGCACGGAAGAGAGATAATAACAATAACACGAAGTATTGAAACCCTGAACCAATCGCCCTAGGTTCGGGGTTTTTCTTTGTGTGGATTTTGGTTTATCAAGATTTAAACTATTTAAATTTGGGATTTTCCCATCAAAGCTTTCAATTAAATATTTAACTGCGCAAACCAAAGAAGGGTATATGCCATTGCATATACCCTTCTTTATTTAAATCGATTCAGTACTTTCGCTAACTTAATACTATTAGCTTATTACAACCTATTAGCCAAGTATCTGAATATAAGCGCCAGCACGTAGCTCTTGTAACCAGTCTTCTTGAGCTTGTGGTGCTAAGCGTTGATACAATGCTTGACGTGCCATATTGCGACGATATTGCTCGCTAATATCTTGATCGCGCTTACCATCAACTTTTAGGATATGCCAACCAAACTGTGTCTTAAATGGCGCAGAGTAATCACCAACAGCCGTATTTTTCATTGTGGCTTCAAATGGACCTACCATATCTTCTTCGCTAACCCAGTCAAGGTCACCGCCACGTCCGGCAGAACCTGGATCGTCTGAATACGTTGAGGCTAAGCTAGCAAAGTCAGCGCCGCCACGAAGCTGCTCGTATAGATCATTGATTTTTTGTTCAGCAAGCGCGTCAGTCTGTAGATTATCGACTTTAACTAAGATATGGCGAGTATGCCACTGTGGTATCAGCATTGTATTGCTGGCTTTTTTATCAGCAAGTTTGATTATATCAATACCTTCAGGAGTCAATAATGGATCGCTTACGGTACCAACGTCTAACTTGGTAATTTTGCTAGACAGCTCTGTCGGTAACGAGGCTGCCTTGTGAAAGCCCATATCTCCACCTTGCAATGGAATCGGATAGCTACCTTGGCTAGCAGCAACAGCTTCAGCGACATTGACATTTGGCTCAAGCAAACGCGTACGTAATGCTTGCGCAACTTTTAATGCTTCTTCACGTTGAGCGGGCGATAGGCGACTATAGTCATCTATATAAGGCACACGTACGTGAATGGTTTGATATTCGCTTTGATTCAGACGTTTGGCTTCAGGTGAGGCCAAAAATGCATCAATGTCTTGCTCGCTAATACGTACTCGGCGAGTAATTTGACGCTGCTGTAGCGCTTGGATAGAAGCCTCTTCGATCAGTTTGGCGCGTAGATTGGCATAACTACCAGGTTGTGCCGCATCTAGACGTTGCTGCAATGCTGCGATGCTCTTAAGGCCTTCAGCTTGAGCGATTTGACCAAGACGTTGATTGATCTCTGATTCATCAGCAGACAGTCCAGCACGTTTGACCATAGACAGTTGTAGTTCACGCAAAATAAGCGCGTTTAACACTTCAGACTGTAATTGTGCTGAGTTTGCGATAGGCTCTCCAGCAGCTTTTGCACGTGCTTGAGTTTGCTTGATAGCATCAACCAATTCGCTTTTTAAGATAGCATTTTCATTAACTAAAGCAATAATACCGTCTGTACTATTGGCTGGCGTCAATCGATCAACTGAGCTTTGCGCAGCAGAAGCTTGAGCTGCTGCAGGTTTAACAGTAGCAGCGTTGGCACTTAGCGTAAGCGTAAGGCCTGCCATAGATAGCAATACTGCTCTGCTAGTCTGACGTAAAGAAAAAAATCTCATGATGTTCCTCATCAATGTCATTGCATCGGATGGTAGTCGGTCAACTCTATCCAATACTCTTAATAATAAAATATTCGACAGCGTTTCCCATAATAGGGGTTCAAATAGTGTCTTATAAATATTTACGTAAATAATTCTAATCTAGCAAAAAACTGGTTAGTCTTTCCATGCCGTCTGTACAGGTTCAAAGCCCAAAATCTTATCAGCAAGCAATCGTGTCAAACGGCTACTACCGCTGCCAAGACCATTTAATCTAACTTCTGCCATAATAGCTTGTGTTGGCTCGTCTTTTACGTTTAGGTCATTGTAATAGCGGCGACCATAAACAGCAAAGCCGAAACAGCAGTCTTCGTAATCAACGCCAATGAGTGAATCAAGCATCTTGTTACGATTATAATCGTATTGACCTTGAGCCAATATGCGCCAGCTGTTATTGATAGGGAAAACAGCGGAGGCGGTAAACGCAGATAACGGCAACTGATCGGTATTGTCATCACGCTGACGCTTAACATAACCCACATTAAATAAGCTATTGTCTGACGGCTGATAGCGCAGTTCAGTCGTAATGTAGTTCAAATCATAATTACTGGTTAAGGCACCGCTAACATCAACCCAAAAATTATTATAAGGCTGAGTGCTGGTATCCCATACCATACCTGAAGACGACGAGGTAAAAACAGGCTGATCGTCATCAAGTGTTACACGTCCATCATCTAGATAGAACTGTTCTGCAATGCTACCATCAAAACGTGTCACACCCGTTGCATCGATGTAACGATAATTGACACCAGGCGTAATAGAATGCAAATCCTGCAAACGATCATGACCTAAGAACCAACTGTCCGAAAACAGCTGTTCATAATTAATAGAGGCAATACGCGTGTTAAAGTTAGGAATGTCGTTTTGGTTCTTATACGGTGAATACGTATATTTTACGCGTGGACTAAGTAAACGATAGCCGCCCATCGTATCGTCAAACGCACCAAATGGTGAGCCCGCTTGATAGAAGTGTAGACCTGCATCGATACTGGCTTGTGGGACAAACACGGACTGACTGCCATCTTCTTCACTAAGCTGATTATCTTCTAAGCTATCTTCATCATATGACGTATATAGATGCTGCAAGCTCAGCTTAGGTTTGATATAACCCCAAGAGGTTTCCATCGGATAGGCGGCGCTTAGTTTATTGTAAATACGTGCGCCACTTTTTTCGTTTTCAGAACCATCATCGATAGATTTTTTGAAGTATGCAGAATCATGAATACCAGTGATATCGAAGCGCTCAGCCCAAGGCAGGCGATAATTTAATTTGAGCTGTGGCAAGCGTGAGTACGGCTTGTCTTTGTCTTCTAACGCTTCACCACTATCAGTGAATGCATCTAAAGTCTGAAAGGTTTCTACTTTCAGTTCACCATCGACATAATCATTGTAGTAATTGACGCGGGCACGACGTGGCAAGTTTATTGTGCTGTCCGATAGTCCCAATGTATCAAAATCATTAAGGTAATCGGCATCCGATACATAGTTGTATTCGGCATCAGCACTTAAACGTGGAATGCTTTTCGACGACCAAGTATGGTCATAAAACAAGCTGGTACGATCTTCGTCGTCATATTCTTTATCGTTAGGTAAGTATGAACCGTTTAAAATACCTTCCCCATAATTCTCGGTCAGATAACGGAACTCACCTGATAGCATCGGGTTACGGTCAGTATAAATATGCGTGTTAAGGGTGGCATCATAATTAGGTGCTAAGTTGAAATAATAAGGAATATCAACTTCAAGACCGCTTTCACTGCTGACACTGGCACTTGGCAATAAAAACCCACTACTACGGCGACTGTCTATCGGGAAGTTAAAGTAGGGGAGATAAAATACGGGTATATCAGCCACATGGAAAGTAGTGTTATACGCTTCGCCGCGTCCTGTATCAGTATTTAGATCGATACTTTTGGCTTCAAACTGCCATTTGCGGTTGGTAGGTGGACAGGTACTAAACATAACCTGATCCAGCTCGTATTCACTTTCGTTAGGTTTGTTTAAGCGTTTGGCATAGCCGTGCGCTTGTAGACCGACACTGGCAAACGCCACATCATTGGCCGTCGATTGACCAGTCTCAGTATTGTAATTCAAGCTGTCTGCAACGCCAATTAGGCCGCCTTGTGCCGCTCTATCATTAAAGCTGGCTTGGCCGTTATTCGTAGCTGCATTGTTTGTAGAGACGTTGCTTGTACGCTGTCCAGTCGCATTATCTGTAAACATGACTTTGCCTTGAGCCGCCGCAACGCCATTGCTCAAGTCAATCATGACTTTTTCTGCTTCGATATGCTGAGTGCCTTGGTCAATTTTTACATTGCCAGATAGCTCGGCATAATTAATATTGTTGTAATAACCGTAATCTGACTCGGTAAATAAAGGGGCTTGATTGTTTGGAACGCTAGCCACATTTGGTGCTGGTTGTCCGTTTGCCGTACCAGCTTCATTCACAGCGCGTTGGTAATTGGGGTTACTCTGCGGATATACCCATTGACCTTCACAGCGCTGGGCACTGTCCACGGCATTTGGCAGTAGACGTAAATCTCTACCGACCTTTGGAATCGTCTGTGCGGCAGGCATCGCATTATTATGAGTATTGTTCGCTTCAGTATTGATAGCCTCATTGTTTAATGTTGAAGCATCAGTATCTGGTGTCAGCTCATAAAACTCTGCTAAGCGCATTAGGCTGGCTTGAATACTCTCGTCATTAAGGTCTAGCTTACCATTATTCGTTGTTATCGCTTTAGGAACAAAGGCACTGCTATCTGGTGTATCACTGCTTGGTTGGTTGCTAGTTTCTGTATTTAGATTAGCAGCATTAGAAACTTCGTTGCTAAAAGCTTCAGAGTCAGTAGCTTCATTAATCTCTGTAATATTTAGGTCATTGTTCTCAGAAAATTTACTATCTAACGCAGTATCATTCGATAAAGCAGCGTTATTCGTATTAGCATCGTCTGGATAGCTATCATTTAGAATATCTGCTTCTTGATAGCCATCATTACTTTGAGTACGACTAATACTATTGGCGTCAGTCGCCACACTATTAGAAGCATAGCTGCCTGTACTATCCGTAGTGAGTGGTTCAGTTTTTTGCGTATTGGCATCACCAATGGCAGCACTGACAGTTAGGCTAGATAAGCCTAAGGCACCAAATAAGATCAAGCGGATGCTTTGGTAAAGCGGAGAATATAACAAGGGCACACCTATGATTGCAGAGCTTATTGGATTGCATGACTGAGTTTAGTAGCGGTATCACCGAACGACATAAAGCAGTGAACGAGCAACTAAAATATGACTAATGTATTCTCAAAAATTTGGATGTTTTACATATAATGACGACTAATCATAGTCAAAAAAAACCAAATCAGCTACACTATTTACCAAAATTTATAATATAGCCATGCTGATTTTTAAGTAGCGATAGCGATTCTATCCGACATCAAGTATTGAATGATATAGCAATACGTCTGTGACAGCTTGTAGAGCACCGACACATATCGCTATTTTAGCAAGTATTTGTCAGACTTATCACTACTTTAATTATTTATGACTTATATTTAACCAGCGATGCCCAATATGACTGACAAAACGACTTTAGAGACTGATATGATCGATGAAAATAACAACCGCCAACAGCAATTAGAACAATGGTTACAGCAAGTATTTTTAGGTCAAACCTTTAGTCTAGACAGCTTACCTGGTGACGCCAGTGCCCGCCGATATCATCGTATCGACCTATCAGAGACAGACAATCGCGCCAATAAGCATTATATCGTCATGGACTCCGCTGACGAGCAAGATGCGATGCTGCAATTCATCAATGTCGCTAAGCTGATGGCACCTGCTGTCAACGTGCCGACTCTGACTGCACAAAACGTAGAAAAAGGATTTTTGGTATTACAAGATTTTGGCACAGTAGAATTTGCCCATTTGCTTGTCGATGCAACCGCAGACCAAATCAATGACTACTATCAACTAGCAATGCAGACATTGGTCGCGCTACAAACGGTACCAGTAGAAACGGCAAAGTCGCAACACCAGCTGCCAGATTATGACACAGCACTATTAGACCGCGAGATGGATTTATTTAGCGAATGGTTTATGCCTTATATTGGTGTCGCGCTAAATGAGCAGGTTTGGGGAAACCTAAAAACAGCGTTAATGAATGAGATTTTGCGACAGCCACAAGTGGTGGTCCATCGTGATTATCACAGCCGCAACCTTATGCAAGATCAAGCAGATCAATCAAAGTTGGGCGTGATTGATTTTCAAGATGCCGTCATTGGTTCGTATGCTTATGATTTAGTGTCGTTAGTCCGCGATGCTTATGTTGAGTGGCCAGAGAGCCAAATATCCACATGGATTGATGACTTTTGGCAGCTACAAAAACAAAAATCACTAACCACTGCTGATAGCGCGGTGCAGTTTGAAAACGATGTAAATGTCATAGGCGTACAACGTCATCTAAAAGTATTAGGGATTTTTATTCGTTTGTCTGAACGCGATGGCAAAGACCGCTATTTGGCGGATATTCCTAAAGTTATGCGTGATTTGATTATTGAATTAAACTGGCTTGCTGAACATGGCAACGATGAACTAAAGCAATCAATTATACCGTTTAACCAATGGCTACAAGAAGCAGTGCTACCTGCTTATAAAGAGAAGTTTGCTTCAGCGTAGATGACGCTCAGCTACATTAATTTAAATAATAAAGATAGGAGCGCAGATGTCTACCTCTACGATTACACAAGCCATGATTTTGGCAGCGGGCAAGGGCACACGCTTACGTCCATTAACGCTTGAGACGCCCAAGCCTTTGGTTGAAGTCGCAGGTCAACCGCTTATTATATGGCACATTAAAGCACTACAAGCAGCAGGCATCACCGATATCACGGTCAATGCCTCATGGTTGGCAGATAAGCTGATGGACAGCTTAGGCGACGGTTCACAGTATGGCGTAAAGCTGCATTGGTCAGTAGAAGACGATGAACCGCTTGAGACCGCAGGCGGCATTTTTCAAGCATTACAATCAGGTAAGCTAAAGGATGAGCCGTTTATTCTGGTCAATTCTGATGTCTGGACTACCTATGACTTCTCTCAATTAACAGACTATACATTGGGAGCGGATCAGCGCGCGCACTTGTTATTGATAGATAATCCAGAGCACAATAATGGCGGCGATTTTGCGATTAATAATGGCCTTGCTAGTGAACAGCCGGTGGGCGATGCAGATAAGTATACCTTCGCGGGTATTAGCGTAATATCACCTAAATTGGTAGAAGGTCTGGTATCAGGACAGCCTGCTGCATTAGCACCGCTACTAAAGCAAGCAATGATAAAGTTTCAGATTACCGCTGAAGTGACGACAGATAATTGGATAGACGTTGGGACGCCAGAGCGTCTAACACAGGTTAATGAGTTTATCGAACAGAATGATATCGAGCATGCAGGTAAACCAAACTGATAAATTTAAGATAAATAAAAAGCAGCGTCGATTATTCAACGCTGCTTTTTTTGTGTATATAGAAATACTTTTTACGACATGTCTAGAGGGTATATTGGCAAGACAAAAGTGCAAATGTAGCATCTAGCAAGCGATTCATTAACTAACTAGCACTCAATCGTATGAGTAGGCAATGATGCTAAACACCCATGGCCAACTTGATTAGCTGAGCAATGGTAAATACGACTAAAAACCCTGCTAAATATAGACCTACAAACCATGCCCATTGCGATTGTTTTTTACTGAACTTTTTCATAGAGATCTCCTGATTAGCGTATGAAGTGTGACTACCATCTACAAACAATGATAGCCATCCTTTTTAGCTGATCCGTTGCCCGCCGCGATTAGCGACTAGTACATCGGATTGTGATCAGATTTACCTTTGAAGGTATAGTAAGCAAATGCTGTATAGCTCAAGATAATCGGTAACATGATACAGGCGCCAATCAGCATAAATGATAACGAAGTATCGGCAGCCGCCGCTTCATAAATCGTCATTTGATACGGTACGATATAAGGGAATAGGGCGAAACAAACCCCGATATAACCCATTAAAAATAGAGCAACCGTTAGCAAAAATGGACGATACTCACGCTCAGTTTTTAAGTCTTTACGCATGATAAAGAATAAAAGCATGACAATGATAGGCATAGGAGCGAGGTATAATAAATCTGGGAAACTAAACCATCCTTCTAACGCATCGATGTCTGAGAAGTACATAAACGCTGTGACCACAACCATCGCTACTAGTAACGCAGTAAGCATCCATTTAGAAACTTGGCGCGCCCATACTTGCAACGTGTGCTCTGTTTTTATGATAAGCCACGTAGAGCCAAGCAAGGCATAACCAATAATCATGGCAAATCCGCACACAATCGAGAAGGGCGTGAGCCAATCAAATGGGCCACCAGTATATAGACGGTTACTGGCTTCTAACCCTTGCACTAACGCCCCAAGCATAATGCCTTGAGAGAAAGTGGCAACGACTGAACCGACAAAGAAAAAGGTATCCCATACGTGTCGGCGTGAAGAGGATTTGAAGCGAAACTCAAACGCTACGCCGCGCATGATAAGACCGAACAGCATGGCAGTCACGGGTAAATAAAGACCTGTCATAATGATGCCATAAGCAACAGGGAATGCTGCGAATAGACCACCACCGCCTAGTACTAACCACGTCTCATTACCGTCCCAAAATGGGGCGATAGAGTTCATCATGCGGCTACGGTTTTTATCTGATCCTGCAAATGGGAACAAGATACCGCAGCCCAAATCAAAGCCATCAAGCAGTACATAGACAAAAACAGACAAAGCAATCAAACCGCCCCAAATGAGAGGTAAATCTAATACATCACCGAAGTTAAACATTAGCGTAATCCTCCATCATCGACATCGTTTGCAGGCTCATCTAAGCCTTCTTCAGTACCTTTGGCAGGATTACTATCACCACTTAACGCGCGGCCTTGACTCTCGGTCACTGAGTGCTCGTAGAAGTTATCTTCTGCAGGATCTGTATAAGGTTTCGGCCCTTGAGCAATCAAGCGCAAGATATAAAAACTGCCTGCACCAAAGACAAATATGTACAGCACGATAAAGCCAATCAATGTCGTCGCTACTTGCTGTGCTGCAAGAGGAGACATACTTTCAGCAGTGCGAATGACCCCATAAACCGTCCAAGGCTGACGTCCTGTCTCGGTTACGAACCAACCTGATAATAAGGCGATAAAACCAAGCGGAGTCATCATCATCCAAGCACGGTGGAACCATACACTGTCAGTATTGAACTGCTGTTTTTTGAAGTATTTGTATAGACTGAATAGGCCGACCAGTACCATAAGCATGCCAATACCAACCATAATACGAAACGCCCAAAACACAATAATGACAGGTGGTTGATCTTCAGGTGCCCAGTTTTTGAGCCCTTTAACTTCACCATCTAACGAGTGGGTCAAGATTAAACCAGTCACATAAGGAATTTTTACTTCGTACTTATTGGTCTGATTTTCTTGATCGGGAATCGCAAAGAGACGTAGTGCGGCACCGCGCTCATCTTCCCAGAGCCCTTCCATCGCAGCCACTTTAGCAGGTTGATGCTCAAGGGTATTTAGACCATGCTCATCACCAATCAATACCTGCGCCGGTGCAACAAAGATGGCCATAATCATCGCCATGCCTAGCATCACACGACCATGCGCGCGGTGCTCAACATGCTTTTTGGATTGAATATAGTAAGCTCCAATACCACCAATGACAAAAGCAGTCGTTAGAAATGCTGCAGTCATCATATGAGCATAACGGTAAGGGAATGAAGGGTTGAAGATAATTTCAAGCCAGTCAGTAGGATAGAGCAGGCCATCTGCACCCATCATAAAGCCCTGAGGGGTCTGCATAAAGCTGTTAGCGGCCAATATCCAAAAGCCTGAAATCAAGGTACCAATAGCAACAATGGCGGTTGAAGCAAAATGCATGCGTTTGCTCACGCGGCCCCACCCAAATAGCATAATACCTAAGAAGGACGCTTCTAAAAAGAACGCTGTCAATACTTCGTAGGCGAGTAATGGGCCTAAAACGTTACCGGCTTTATCAGAGAATACTGCCCAGTTGGTACCGAACTGGTAGGACATCACCACGCCTGATACCACGCCTAAACCAAAGACGACAGCAAATATTTTGACCCAATGCTTGTAGACTTCAGCATAGATAGGTTCACCAGTTCTTAACCAGCGGAATTCAAGCACCGCAAGCCAGCTGGCAAGTCCGATAGAAAAAGCAGGAAAGACGATATGGAACGAGATAACAAAAGCGAATTGAATACGCGCAAGCAGCAGCGCATCGAGCTGGTCAATCATAAATGTAGCGAACATAAACGGTTACTCTCATCTGTTAGCTGAATAGCGCTGACTTCCATACAACGCTCAAGTAACTGTCCGTAACTATCCATCGATCAAAGTGGCAAGCATTACGGGCAATAGCTCAGTGACATGGACTTAGCTCCATTAGACATAAATTGTGGCTAAGTTTGCGACTCACTGTTTAGCTGAATTGAATAATTTATGTCCTTATAAATTTACATATTACTGTCATGTGCTATAGATATATTATGCGCTCACCTAGATATACACGCAAGCAACCCAGTCTGTCTGTTGCAGACCTAAGAGTCATCAAAATAACATAATTCAAACATTGAAAAATAAAATTAATATTATTAAAAACAAAGAAGTATGCGTGAACATACTGTTTATTTGAAACCTATAACTAATATTTAAAGGTTACGATTTATACGTCAAAAACCTTGTGAAATAACAAAAATCTACATCATTATTGTAGCTGCTTATGCAAAATTCTTCGCAACGTCAAAATGGTCTGCGGATTGGTCTGAATACTATGACCGCCATTGATAATTGTCTCAGACGCAGCACCGTCGAGATGGGCGCTATTATAAGGAACGATACCATCTGATAAACGCTCGGTCAGTGCTTGACTGATATCATCATTGACCGTTACAGCGGCAACAAGCGGCTCGGGTGGTAGCTGTGATGTCTCAGTATTGTCGCTGACATCAACGCTCGCTGTTTCATTTCCAGAGTTGTCTTCTACCGCTTGAGACAAATCAATCTTGGCACCATTTGGTTGCGTTTGTGCCAGTCCTTTAGTGATATCGGCATCGTTATTGGCAATGATTGAATGATAAGTGATACGCTCATTAATAGTGATGTCTTTAGTTAACTCTATAAAAGAAGACTTATCACTTAACTGGCTGGCACCATTCTGCAAATACAATGCTCCTAGTGGGTTTTGCGCCAAATCGCCTTGTGTGGCAATAGTCGCTAAGTTATCCGTGAATGTCTTGACCAGACCTACGGGTAAGTAAACGATGCGGCGTAGCGCACGGGTGAACCAACGATCTGCATAATCTGTACCACGGAAAGGTGCAGATAGAAAAACAGCGGTGTCTACCTGTGGCAATGCCTGTAGCTCAAAACGCTCCTTTAACTCATCTTCGCCAAAAGACGTTTTGAGCGCGTTACGGATTTGCTGTTTCTCATTACTAGAGAGGATATCTTTGTCATTGAGCTTATCTAAATCATCGACTAAATTTTCATCAGATAGCATCATACGAGCAATAATGGCCCCCATGCTATGACTGATAATCACACTGTTTTGACTGGCACGATTTTGTCCATTGGGATCAGTTTGCTGGTAAGTGCTGTTGATTAACTGCTGAATCTGATAGCGATTTTCTAAAATAGGCAGATTGGTTGGATAGAATATTTGCCAAACTTGGTAGTTATCACGCAGCTTGTCATCATTGAGAATATCGTTGGTCAGATTGACCCAAGTGGCCGGACTAGAGGCTAGGCCATGCAACATAATCAACACGCGTTTATCAGGATCATAAGGCTCGAGCATGAAGAGTTTGGGCAGCTGAGCATCTGGTTGGCGAGTAATCAAGTTTAAATAACCCACACCATCTAACTGATTTTCTGATAGCCATAAGCCATATCCCGCCGAAAAGTTGGCTGCCAGTGGGTAGTCATCATTGAGGATATTAACGGATTCGGTTTGGTACGGGTTATATAAATGAATATCAAGCTTACGACTGCTCAGCGCATCTAATACGCTATTGCCATCTGGCTTAATCAGACCAGTCAATAGCAGATGTCCCGTGGGATAAATACGTGAGCTTGGCTCGCTGTCGTCCGTATTTTTATCCTCATTTGTTAGACGACCAGATAAGGAGGCGACCAGTAACTGACGGATTGTGGTGGTGTAGCGATCATCCAATGACGCTACCAAACTGATGCCCAAACCAGGGCGCTTACTCACGGAATTGAGACCGGAGAGTCGTAGCTCATAAGTGGATGATAAGTCTGCCAAAGCGGAAGTTTGTTTATGGGCATTTTGCAGATAGTTGTTTTCGTTGGGCAAATAAATATCGAGGTTATAGTCATTTACTGTCACTTTCATGACTTTGACTTGGTCTGTTGCTTTGCCCTTTAGCGGTGGTCGATTGGCGATTGCTGCTTCATCCGTGTTGTCACGCTCGGTAGAGGTTATCGGCAAATACTCTACTGTCGTATCACCCATCAATTTATTGGCGTTTTCAGTCGATTGATAAATTTGAGTAATAACGTCATTGCTAGCAGCGTTATAAATGTCTTGGGTTTGGATATCATTGTCATTCGGAATACGGTTCTGCGCACGATGGCTATTGCTATTTTGCTCTGCACCTTCGAAGTCATGGGTCAAACTGTCATAAAACAGATAGGTGTAGCTGTATTTGACGGCATCAAACAACCTTGCTTGATAATCGGTTAAACACAGGTCGGTTTCTTTTTGCTGCGTTTTGGCGTCATCATCACTTAAAGGCGCATTGGCGTAATACGGATCAAGTGGCGGGCGTGCCAGTGCATTACGACAGTTTTTTGAATCAGATAGTTGACGCGCTTTTGCATAGTGCAGTTCTGCAAAAATAGCCAAAGCAGGGCGATAGTGCCTGTTAAGCATACTGTCAGAGAGCTGAGTCAAGCATAAGTCAAATTGCTGCATACAGGCTTGCTCATTCAGTCCTGCTGATAACAAAGCAGATGCTGTATCGCTACTTAGCGCATTGTCAGTGACGATATTGCCACGCTGCGCTGAGATGGTCTTGGCCGAGGCTTGTTTATCTACCGTCACCGTACTACACGCTGGTAGCAATACTGCTGCCGCCAAAAGCATAAATGACGTAATGGGCAGGGTTTTTTTATTCATATGCATTACTGTCTGTTTGCTAAAGCCAGCGAAAGTCATAAGTCAGTCCAATAAACGGTGGTTATGAGAGTATTAATAATGAAAGTAGCAATTGATAATGAGTGTAGCGCAACTTTTGGCGTTAGACTATTCATTTGCAGTTCTATAAAAGCGTGTTTTAAAACGAATGAGTTTCTGCTAGTCGAAAAAAAGCGCTTTTGTCTTATAGAGATAAAACAAAAGCGCTTGGTATTTAAAGCTTAGATTATTTATTAGAGTGTTTATCTATTGAGGGTCTTATGAATCAAATATCTTATGAATCAAATCTTCAATAGCAGCTAGTCTCAACAAGTACATAATTTCTAGGCACCTGGTTTTACACTGATGTCAGGGGCAGGTATATCCCAAATGTAGAACTTACCTTCTTCAACGAGTTTGATTTGTTGAGGAATGACAGTATTGTTAGGGTATTGCCCTTCAAGACGACGTAAGCGTTCTAACGCATTAGCACGGCGGTCACTAAGTAGATCTGACTGTGCCAAGCTTTGTTCTGCTTCGGTATATCCTAAAGCGACAGCGCGATCTAGATACTTTTGACCTTCTTTGAAGCCACCACCTTCTGATAGCATCATACCGTATAGGAAGTTAGCCTCACCACTATCAGGTTGCAGCTTGATAGCGCGATCGACATACTGACCACCACGTACCGTGTAGTCTGAACCCAAGTCTAGGTTACGACCCATACCGTTTAGCTTAGCGGCACGAAGCAACACATCATAAGAAGCATTTGGCGACTTGGCATACGGTTCGATCCAATCCGCTAATACTTTGATTTTTTCACGAGTGTAATGACGCTGTGTGCGGTTAGGGAAGTTGGGTGGATAGTGGCGCGCATTAGGGGATACATCGGCGATGAAATCGTCTAATAAGCTAACATCAAGCTTATCAGTACCTAGCCCTTTTTGTTGTGGAATCAGTACGGTTTTGACGAAGCTCATGTCTGAGAGCTGTACTTGCGGTGTAGGAATATTTGGAAGTTGTCCACTACGCAGGTCGATACCGGTAGCTGTCATTGGACCAGGCTCATAAACACGAGTAGTGCCATTCATGACAGGTGCAGCAGCAGGCGACATCATTTGCGGTGTTTGAGGTTGAGCAGTGCTAACAGATGCATTGTTTTGCAGAGTGCCGCTTAGTTGCATGTTAGTTGTTTGCGCATTAGTCGGCTGGCTGTTGCTCGCAGGTGTTGCTGGAAAGCTTGTTTGAGCGGTGTCGGCTTGAGCAGGACTAATGGCTGCATTAGGACGAGCAAGACGAATCACACGTTTGCTTGAGTCCATCGCACTAGGTACAGCTGTTGCAGTGGCATCAGTTTCTGCTGCATTCACGGGTGCAGATAACAGCATGGCACAGGTTGCAGCCATAACGGTCAACGTTGCAAACTTTGGTGACTTAATAGAGTGGCTACTAGAGAGAATCGCTTTCATAAAAATCGTTACCTTGTTTAATTTATTTGGTTGTTATTCATTGATTGGACGGTAATATAAATAGCGCATTGCTGCAAAATCGTACAAATTTTTAATACCGTAGCAAATTAAGCTTTACGCTATCTGTGGTAGGATTGTTAATCGCTAGAATTAAGCAAACCTACGTAAATCTGTATAGCCATTGATGCGTAAGAAAATCGACAACAGCAGCTAACAATAGTACCTGTAACCATAAGCTATAAGTGATAAGCGGTATCTTTCATACGATTTGCCATCCATCGCATGGTTCGACGTACAGGAGGGGATAAAGCAGCGCCGCCACTTGCAAGTGCTAGCTCACGATGATGCAGCTCCTCTTTATCCATTTGTGCCAATATTTCTTTTGAGCGCTGATCATGTTCAGGTAACTGCTTGATATGATCTTGTAGATGCTCGCTGACCTGCGCTTCTGTCTCTGCTACAAACCCTAGGCTAAACTCATTGGAGATCGCGCCTGCGACTGCACCAAGTCCAAAAGACATACCGTACCAAAGCGGCGTAAATACGCTGGCATGGCTACCAAGTTCGCTTAAGCGAGTCTCGCACCAGACCAAATGATCGACCTCTTCTTCGGCCGATTGTTGCATGGCTTGTTTGACACCACTATCTTTTGCGGCAAACGCTTGGCCATGGTATAGACCTTGAGCACATACTTCACCTGTATGATTGATACGCATAAGACCTGAGACGTGCCGCGCCTCTGTGATGGTCAACTCAGGAATCTCATCGCTACTGACGGGCAACGGACGCGTGCTTGGATTGGAATGTGGCACGACAGCTCGTAATGCCTTATCGACCCCAAGTAACAACTGGTCAATTTTAGATAAAGGACGCAGGGTCATAACTCACTCCTGATGGTGTTAAAAACTGTCAATAAAATAAAATGTATTACCGTCTAAATGCAACGGCATAATGCGTATTACTATAACAAACAATCCAAATTATCGGCTCAAATATTACTGTCTAGATAGCTCATAAATAATCTATAGATGGTTGGTAGACTACTATAGCTATAACAGCAACAAAATCATCAGCGCAACGGTTAGACTGTATCTATTGAGCTAACCATATTTACGGTGCTATACCATCGTTAGTTTGGATAACGGCATGCTTAATATGTTTATTGAGTTTGATGTATAAGAATGCGCCAAACACAATATTCAATAGCCCTGTCACCAAAAATAACTGCGGCAGCGTAAATCCTAAAACATTTAAGATAACAATCGCAAAAATCGCTGATGTGACCATAAATATCGCGTTAAAAATGTTATTCGCGCCAACAATACGTGCTCGATGACTCTTAGGTGCGTAGGCTTGCATAGAAGCATATAGCGGTACGATATACAAACCACCGCTAAATCCTAATAAGAACAAATCCGCGAACACTCGCCAGCTACCACTTATGTTAAACAAATCACCGATGCCAAGTAATGTGTCATTATTCACATTTATATCTAAACCTGAAAGTGAAAAATACAAATCAATAGCAAAGATACTTAATCCAGCAATACCGAATGGTAATAGACGCAAGCTAACTTTATTTTTGGTCAATGTTTTGCACAGTACCGAACCGATTGACACACCAACAGAAAACAATGTGAGTAAGAAAATAACGACTGACTCATCACCAAGCAAAATCACCTTGCTGAACTCTGGCACTTGGGTCAAAAACGTCGCCCCATAAAACCAAAACCAGCTGTTGCCAAGAATGATAAAGAACAAAAAAGGCAAGGAGTATAAGTAACGGATAGTAGCTAAGCTGGTCGTAATAATATTCCAGTTAATCTTTAGGTCAGGCTGCATCGCTGGCATAGTAGGGATATAGCGTGCAGCTAAATATCCTAAAACAGCGACAACCAATACCGTGGCACTAATCCAATACAGGGATTGTGATAGCTGAGTCAAAATACCAGCGACAATCATCCCGACCAAAATAGCCAGCGAAGTACCCATCTGAAAAAGGCCGTTGGCGCCGACCAACTCATCTTCTTTCATCGCTTGTGGCAGATAAGCGTATTTAATCGGTCCAAAGAAAGTCGAATGTGTACCCATCAAAAACAACGCGACAAATAGCAGTGCATACCATTCAAAAACAAAACCCACCGCGGCAACTGCCATAATGACCAGCTCAAGGAGTTTAATAAACTGCGTGAGCTTTGACTTTTCATATTTATCAGCAATCTGTCCTGCCAAAGCAGAAAACAAAAAGTAGGGCAAGATGAATAACATGGCGGCCAAGTTATTAAGGATGCTGACCTCTACGCCCAATTTACTGGCGGCAGTATAAGTGAGCACCAGTATGAGCGCCTGCTTAAAAATATTGTCATTGAATGCGCCCAAAAACTGGGTGAAAAACATAGCGCTAAAACGACGACGCTTGAATAACTGAAACTGGTTGGACATGGACATTCCTACAGATAAATCGCGACTGATAGAGAAAATAGCGGCGCTGAACGACAATTTTTTTATGAGAATAATCGTAAATTTTATTAAAAACTATATCAAGATATAGCATAGGTTTTATCAATATTAAGCCGTATAATAGCAAGGCTTCGGTGAAAATACATGCAGTCAATGCTATGATTCGATATTTAACTAAGTTATGATTTATAAATTTTATGTGATTGCGTTTTAGGGTATAAATAGTAGTGAGAACAAAGGCTACTACCCATCAATGCTATCTATAAGCTAGTAGACCTACAAGGCGATAGACGTACAGTGCTAAAGCCGACACTACAGATAACCAGTCATAAAATTAAAGTAGTAAACCATTAATTCCAGATAACTGCTATAAGTTTATTCACCGGTCAGACTTGACGATCGTTATCGTTGATAAGATTGTGCCGCGTGAGCTGATAGGACGTAAAGATGATAAAGCAGCCTTCAACTCGAGCATGCAAGGGTCTAATGATGCAGCGTGACACAGCCATAATCCAAAACGATAGTAATAATCCAAGTACATATCCAGCAGCGCCGCGTAAAAATCTCAGACGCTCTGCACTGTGCACTGCGCTTGCGACCAGTTTGTTCGGTATAGCACCTGCGGCAATGGCAGATACCATTAATAATGTAAACAATACCGCTATCACCAACTCATCTGCTGCTGACCAAACGGATAGCAATCAAACGCTTAGTAACCAGACTAACAATAGTCAAGCTGCGAATGATCAAGCATCTATCAAGCAGTCAGCTACATTGTCCGATGACGATACTCAGCTAGATATGGCTCTAGATGCGCTACGTCTAAAAAAGGCAGTAGAGCAAGGCATCATCGATCAGTCAGTATTGGACGACTATAGCGAACAGAGCTTGGGCATTAAGAAACCTAACTCGACAAAGTCAGGATCTAAAAACTCGACGACGCAAAATACCAATGCTCAAAACGCAACTTCTCAAAACAAAAACACTCAAAATCTAGAAACTTTCACTGATAGTCCAAGTACTTCATATAATCCAAATAACGCTCAATCAATCGCTTCTAATGATGACTTGTTGCAACAAGCAACCGCGATTCAGCAGCAGGGTTATCAAATGATGACGCCTGAGCAGATCGATCGTGAGCTAGCGGCAATGGATGCGCAGAATGCTCAAGACATTGACAGTATCAATATTAGCAATAATGACAGTGACTTTGATGCGCCAATCGCTACGTTAGATGACACAACATCGCCAATTGGTCTCGATGTAGAGCTAGATGCGACAAACTTGCCCGCGCCTAGCAACCTTGATACGTTGGGGAGAAGTGAAACAACGCAAGAACAGGCGAGCGCAGCTGAAGGGATGTCACGTCCGATTGAGGTGAGTGGTGCTGTCAGCAATGAAGATGTCGTTAGCACTGAAGCTACTGCTAAGAATGAAAGTGGCCTGACGACTGATGATAGTAGTGGTGAGGTGATAGCTGGTACGAATGTGCCTACCAATGTAGAAGGTACGACGACAGATATTATCAATCCTAATGACTATCTACCAGATTATCAGAATGATACTCAGGCCGTCGATCAAAGTATCGAACAAGCCAATAGACCACGGCCACGCGCGCGTAATAGAGGTAATATCGTGACGCGTCTCTACAATCGCTTTTTCAATGACGGTGGCGTGGTGGCTTTGCCAAATGTAGAAACCGCTATCTATCTAGAGCAAGTATCCGCTGAAGATTCTCCTAATGGTAAGGCTCAGCTAGTTGAAGCTGATAATGACATTCAGCCAATGAAAAACATCAAAGCGGCACTGGATGATACTTCAGTTCAGTCGGTTATTGACTTTACTGCGGCATTGCCACGTTTGCGCGAAACAGCACAGAATGCTGCTAAAGCCGTTGGTTACTATGAGGTTGAGATGCGTTTGACCCAACCTGATCGCGATACAGTTAATGTTGTGATTGAAGAGCTAGGCGAGCCGGTACTGGTAGATAGCCGTATTATTGAGATTCGCGGTGAGGGCAGTGAGCAAGAAGAGTTTGCATCGCTTGAGGCAGACTTGCCACCGCAAGAAGGTGATATTTTTAATCATCGTGTCTATAAGAGCAGTAAAGCGGCTTTAGAGGCCTTGAGCAATACCTACGGCTACTTTGACCAGTATTGGCTGAACAAATCCGTTGATATCATTTTGCCGGACAATAAAGCAGATGTCTCGTTGGTTTACAACACAGGTGATCGTTACGAGTTTGACGATGTGGTGTTTTTTACCTACGACAAAGAAACCAATACGCTGACCCAAGATCCTGACAAGCTACCAGTAGAGCTTTCATTATTACAACAGCTCTATGGCTTTACGCCGGGTGAGCCGTTTTATCGTCCAGCAGTTACGAAGTTTAGTAATGACTTATCGGCAACTCGTTACTTTAATACGGTCAACGTCGAGTCGATACTACCACCAACTGATAGTAGTGAAGCTGGTACCTTGGCGTTTGACAATGCTGCTACCGAGGGTAACGACACATTAGATGACGATATTAACAATGTAGACAATGATGGCGTCGCAGGTCTGAGTAGCAATGATGGCGCAGCTGCCTCAAATGTAACTGCTAGCAAAGAAGATACGGTCAATGATAATAGCGATATAGGTGCAGAGAGCGATAATGCTCTGAGTGCTAACAGCGGCGAGACAGTCAATGAAGCGGATATCGCTGCTATTGATTTTGAAGCTGATGAAGCCACCCTTGATAAGCTGCAAGCTATCAGACAAAAAGCAGAACGACTAAGCCGCTTGCCGAATGATCGCGTGCTTGATGAAAAAGATCAGGAAGCTGATAACCTATTGGGCAAAATCAGTGACTCAATCAGTAATGTCGCACAAAAGATATTCCCTGACGAAAAAAGTCTGATCGCTGACGAGAACTTTGTACCGCCAACGCTAGCAGGACGTAAAACGCCGCAAGACGTCGCAGAAAGCAAAAAGGTACCTTTGTATGTGTTTGTATACGCGGATAAACCACGTGATGCTCAAGTCGGTCTGGGTTATGGAACAGATACTGGCGTTCGCGCTACCGCAAAAATAGACTACAACTTGCTCAATCGCCAAGGCTATCAAGCGGGTGCAGAAACAGAAGTATCGAGAATCAGCAAAAACGTGGCTGTGTATGCCAGTCGACCATGGAAACATCCGCTCAATGATAAGCTAGATGCGCGTCTTACTTATGAAGAAGAAGTGATTGACCAAGGCGAAGGCAACTTTGATCTGTCGACCACAACGCTAAAAGCTGCTTTAGCACGTAACATTCGTAGTGACACTGGCTGGAATCGCAGCTACTCTGTGCGTTACCGCTTAGATGAGCTTGAAACGGGGGTTGATGGAGCGGCATTAGATGATCTGCCTATCCGCTTTACCTCTTCAAGTCCGAAACAGCGCGCGTTATTGTTTGGCTATGGTATGAATAAAACAGATACTGACAATGCGACCAACCCAACGCAAGGTATGCGCCAGTACTACTCAATCGAGGCTGGTACTGACAGCGCATTCAGTGATACTGATATGGCGATTATTCGCGCAGGCGTTAGTGGTATCTATAGCTTTGGCGAAGACAAAAAGCATCAAGTATTAGGTAGTGCCAATGCCGGTTATATCTGGGCGGATGATTTTTACGATGTGCCTTATAAGTTGCGTTTCTTTGCAGGTGGCGATCAGAGTATCCGCGGTTATGACTATGAGAGCTTGTCACCATTAGATAAAGGCTATCTAACGGGCGGGCAGGTGCTAGCGGTCGGTAGCGCTGAGTATAACTATGAATTTAAACCAGGTTTCCGTGGCGCATTCTTTACTGATGTTGGTAATGCCTACGACAAAGATTTTGATACTGAGACAAAAGTCGGCGTTGGTGTCGGTATCCGCTGGGCATCACCTGTAGGAATGGTGCGTGTCGATGTGGCTGCTGGCGTGACCGAGGAAAGCATTCCAGTACGACTACACTTCTTTATTGGTTCACCGTTATAATCGCTTAATGTAGTAGTTCCAAATGTTTAGTCGCTCCAAATGTTCTAATTATCACTTATCGTACCGATTGCTGGTCTTCATTTTTTAACGTAGTTGAGTGTCATGCTGACAGAAAATACCCCGCCTAATAATGCTCCAGATGAAGATCCAGCACAGCGTGATGCCCGTGCCGTTAGGCGTTGGTATCCGTTGTCATTTCTGCTCAAACTGCTGGTATTGGTGCTTATCGTACTAGCCATCATGTTTGCCATATTCTTTTATGCGGCAGGGACGGACGCTGGTACGAAGTTTATATTAGAAAAAATCAGTGTTGAAACAGGTATTGATTTCAAATACGGACGCGGTAACTTGCGCGATGGTATTTGGGTCACTGATATCGATATTGAAGCGACTGAAGATCTTGAGATATTAGTAGATAAGGCCTACGTCAAAATAGGTTGGCGTGCAGTATTTGCAAAAGAAGTGCATTTAAGTGATGCAGACATCCAGACCATAGAGATTATCAATAAAAAACCACCTACTGGTGAACCGTTTGATTATAAAACTTTAAAGTTGCCAGTGAATTTGCGTTTTGACCAAGCAAAAATTAAGAAAATCACTTATAAGCAAGTAACCAAAGATCCTATAGTTATTCAAGACATTACGGCGCGTGACCTGACGTGGGTAGGTAGTACGGTGACCGTTGGCCGTGGTGACTTGCAGTACGCTGATATTGTGAAAGTCAGTGCCTTACAAGGAGAGATCGACCTACAGGGCGACTATCCACTAGATTTGAGTGCGATTGCGGAAGTCAGCGCTCTTGAAAAAGCCTATATCGACCCATTGAATATCTCTGCAACAGGAACGCTCAAACGTACTGTTGGCAAGTTGCGTAGTCGTTATAACGATAGCGATGTAAAAGGCGACTTTGTAGTACAGGGGTTGGATGCGGGTGCGCCGTTTGATGCAAAACTACAGTGGGATGATATTCTTATCCCTTACGCTGATAGCCAAAACATTCGCCTACAAAGCGGTACAGCCACAGCTTCTGGTGTCATCTCTGAGATACGATTGCGTATCAATACTGAATTGACGGCCAAAGACATTCCATCAGGTCATTATCAAGGCCGCGCCGTTATCGCCAACAGTCAGCTACGTATAGATCGCCTAGATGCTGACGTGCCAGCGGGACGTTTGGCGTTGCAAGGTATTCTAGATTGGAAAGACAGCTTTGAGGCCACAGTGCGTGCGACGGGCAGTAATTTTAATATTCGTCAAGCTATTCCGGCTGAATATACTGATTTTAAAGCTTATGCGCCGCAAACCCTCAACGGTAGACTGTCACTGCGTTATCAGCAGCAGAATCCTACTGGTAATACGCAGATCGATGCAGATTTGCGTCAGCGCGATGGTGAGCATATCAATGCCAATATGGTCCGTGGTAAAACCTCTGCCAAATCTAAGCAAGTCGCGCCTTGGTATATTGATGCTAACTGGAAAAACCTAACCCGCCGTAACGTCCCCAATATTGGCAATATCGACAGTCCTAGTGGTCAGGCGGACGTCATCGTTCGTGGTTCGACTCTATCAGTCGATGCCAATGCCGTTATCAATGAGCTAAATGCTGCCCCCAAAGGCAACTATGATCTACGTATACGTAAGGCTGGTGATGTCATAGATATCAATCGTCTTAATTATAATGGCATCGTAGGAGACTTATCCGGCACAGGACAGATTCAGTTGGCGAGCAAGCAGCGTCCACTGACATGGCAGATTGATGCCAGTACCAAAGGTTTACTCCCTAAGAGATATCGTAGCGATTTACCGCTTGAGCGCCTAACAGGTAGTATAAGTGCGCGTGGTCGATTGCTAAACATCACCAAAAATGGTGTCAGCGGTCAACGTCATGTGATTACTTTAAACAATACCGATATGCAAGCGCAGCTCGATGCGTCGCAAGCAGATCGTGCTATTGGTATCACAGGTGCTGGTGATGCCAGTGTCGATATCGTAGGTGGTGAGCTGTCAGTGTTTGATGCGCGTTTTGATGGTCGGATTGATACAGCAGATGTACCGCAAGGTCGTCTGTCTATCGATGCTGCGGGTACGCCAAAGCTGATTAGTATTCGTAAGCTGAATTATAAGGGTGAGGCGGGCGCAGTTGATGCGAAAGGTGTTATCGACTTACGTAAAAATATCGGCTGGAATATAGATGGTCGTTTTGATCAGTTCAACTTGGGTTATTTCTTACCCAATAATCCAGCGATAATCACAGGCGATTTAAAAACCAGTGGCGAGTGGCAAAATGCATCAAAAAATAGCAAAAATACTGCAGGGGCATTGCAGCGCTTTGCCGTAAATTTCAACGGCATATTGGATGCTGAGCAATTGCCAGCAGGTAAGCTGAATATAGAAGCCAGTGGTGACAGTCAGCTGATCCGTATCAATCGTTTCCGTCATGTGGGTGCGGCAGGTAGTATCGATGCCAGCGGTACCGTTGATGTGCGTCAAGGCGTTGCATGGGATATCAACGCGGTGATGGATCGTTTTAATATTGGTTATTTCCTAAAAGATACCCCAAGCCTTATCACTGGTACGATTGATACAGATGGCCGCTGGAGTGACACGCAGCAGATTGTCAATATTAAACAAGTTAATCTAAATGGCATGCTAAAAGGGCAGCAACTGAGTGCCAAAGGCAGCCTATCAGCGAAAATGCGTTTGCCTAAAGATTTAGCAAGTTACTTCAAACAACTTCAGACCCAAGATGCCCAAGCACAATACAAGCAAGTAAATGCTTTGATTGATAGCCTAAATGCTAATAACCTTGTGCTGCGTTGGGGTGACAACTATGTCACGGCTAACGGCAATGCCAAGCAGCTACAAACCAAAATTAATATCACCAGTCTAGATCAGCTGTCTAGTCAACTGGCTGGTAAAATCACTGGCGGTGCCACGCTGTCTCAACCAGCTGGTCAAGCATTGCCTACTATTTATATTGACTTGGTCGGTGAGCGACTCGCGCTACCTGGCTTTATATTGCGTCAAGGCCGTGTACGCGGCAAGCTGGTCAACTTAGCAAATAGCCCAAGTCAGCTAATTGTAACTGCTGAAGGCCTAGATGCTGCTGGTCAGAGTTTCGATAGTGTCAAAGCGTCTTTTAATGGGACAGAGAAATCTCATGTGGTCGATCTCAATGTGGCCAATAAGCAACTCGATGTCGGCGCTAGGCTAAAAGGTGGTTTTGATCGAGACAGGCTAAGCTGGTCAGGTGTCATTGGAAAAGGCCGCATTAAATCTAAATATGCGACTTTGAATCAATTGCAACCTGCACAGCTGATTGTGAATTTGCCTTACAATCAGGGTGGTGAGAACCGTGATCTAAAAGTACAGCTTGCCGCTCACTGCTGGCAGGCCACGGATCAAACCGGCAAGCTTTGTCTACGTGAAAAACTAGTGGCATCACCAGACCAAGGTGAAGTCAATGTAGCGTTGCAGAATTTAGATACGTCGTTATTCTCAGTGTTCTTGCCAGAAGATATTGACTGGAATGGCAAGATTAATGGTAAAGCAATCGTCGGATGGCAACGTGGTCGTCCGCCAACTATCAATACCACGCTATACTCAGACAATGGCAAGATAGGCCTCGTTCAAGATGGCGAAAGCACATCAATAACCTTGCCATATAAGCGAGTGTCTCTCATTGCTCTGTCTGTGCCTGAGGGTATCAAGCTGCGTACTGATATCAATACTGGACGCGGGGCACGTGGTTATGCTGAAGTAATCGTCGATCCTTATAAAGACCCTAAACCAATCTCTGGTGCATTGGTGCTGAACGAGCTTGATCTTGCGATATTTAAGCCTTTCTTCCCTGGTATGCGCGTCCTAAGAGGTAATGTCACGATGGCGGGTGGTCTAGGTGGTACCTTAACCAAGCCGCAGTTCTATGGCGACGTAAAACTCTCTGACGGCCGTATAGCGATGCTTGATTTGCCAGTGAATTTGTCCAAAGTAAATGCGGCAGCCAAAATCCGCGGTACACAAGCGACCATTGATGGCACGTTCAATAGTGGTACAGGTGAAGGCGAATTGTCAGGGACAGTCAACTGGCAGCAAAAATTGCAGGCCAAATTGAGTATCGTCGGTGAAGGCCTAGTCATCACTCAACCGCCATTACTGGTTGCTGAAATTGATCCTGATATCGATATCATTGTGCGCCCAGGCGACCGTTATGTCGATATAAAAGGGGCAATCAGTGTGCCGTCTGCGACCATTCGTCCGCCTGAAGCCAGCGAAGATATCATCACTCAGACTGAGGACGCAGTCGTACTAGATCGTCGTTTGATTGGTAATATCGATGAAGTACTGGCTATCTCAAAACCTTGGTCAATCAATGCTGATATCGGTGTTGATTTGGGCGATGATATCAACTTCCGTGGTTTTGGCGCAGTCATTCCATTGGCAGGGGCGATTAATGTGACTCAGAATGGCACAGGTATCATGCGTGCCAGAGGTGTTGTACAGGTCTCACGCCGTACCAACATCAATGCCTTTGGACAGAGCCTAGAGCTGAATTATGGTCAAGTGCGTTTCAATGGCGATGTGATGAAACCGAGTCTGAGTATTGAAGCGGCCAAAACAATTAATGGCAAAACAGTTGGTCTGCGTGTCAAAGGAACGACTGAAAGCCCCAATATTATCGTCTTTAACAATGCAGGACTGACCCAGCAGCAAGCAATGAACGCGTTGGTGACAGGCCGCATCGATAATAAGAGCGCGACGCAAATTAGTGAGCAAGGGTTCAAATCGCAAGTGACCAATAATCTGGCTGCTGCTGGACTGAGCTTTGGTCTGAGTGGTACTCGTAGCCTGACCAATCAAATCGGACAGGCGTTTGGCTTGCAAAGTCTGACAGTCGATGCCTCAGGTAGCAGCGAAGATACTAATGTCAACGTCACAGGTTATGTGACCCCTGATTTATACATTCGCTATGGTGTGGGTGTTTTCAATGCGCAAAACAGTCTTTCTGTTCGTTATCAATTGACACGCCGTATCTATGTAGAAGCAAGCTCAGCAGCGGAAAATGCAGTAGATGTGGTCTATAGTTGGCAGTTCTAAATCGTTTATTTAGAGGACGACTGCTTTCTAGTTGATATCAACTGAGAGCGCTTTTGAAATTATTTTTAAGTTGTATAGCCTATAAAAAAACGCCTCATAATGAAGGCGTTTTTTTATAGAAGTATTGAAACAGATACTATTGAAATAGACGTTACTTGGTTAGAATCAAGCGATTGTTGCGAGTTAGGCGTAGTCGATACTCTTCGCCTTCATGCTCGATACGTACCTCTTTAGTCAGTGCAAATAGATGTTGTGATTGCAAAGTAGGTAGACGGTTTTCACGACAGTTTAAATAACGAGAGATGACCATGCTCATAGTAAATTCCTTTTGAGAAGAAGTGGCTTAAAAAATTGGCTAACCATAGCGTAATTGTTTTTAACGATAATAATTATCATTTAGATTTGATAAATTTGCAAGGCAATTGATAAAATAAAATGCAGTTATTATGTAAACTTATCTAAGTTTACTGTCATAAATCATTCCGATTGAATATTTTATCTATATAAATTAATAGGTTAGGTAGTAAATTTAAATAAATCATCTAGCCTATAAAAACTATTAAATTATCAAAAATAATCAGAGTAAACACCGAAATAAAGGATATAAGTATGTTGAACGGGGCAAATCAACAATCAGAGACAAAGCCGGAAAGTAAGACAAATAGTAAGACAAATAGTAAGACGAAAACTGACAAACCTAGCATTGTAAATGTTGCAGTGGCTGTCATTCATTATAAAGATCAGTATTTGCTTGGGTTTCGAGATGCTACTCAGCATCAGGGAAATCGTTACGAGTTCGTTGGTGGAAAGATAGAAGCAGATGAGTCAGCAGCGCAGGCGTTGATAAGAGAAGTGGCTGAAGAGACGGGTATCCTGCTTGATAATAATACTATCGTTAAGCTTGGGCGTTTGCATCATGATTATGGCGATAAGCAGGTCAGCCTACAGGTTTATAAGATTGAGCTGACAGCAGAGCAGTACGAGCAGCATAGACACTGTGAACAAGGTTTAGAAGGGCAGGCATTAACTTGGGTAAGCAAATCACAGCTTTTGGCAGGAGCGTATCATCTGCCCGCTGCTAATAAAACAATCCTTGAATGGTTGGAACTCCCATCGAAGATAGCGATTACTTATCCTCTAGCACATTTCGGCACACACATTGATGCAGCGGCGGCGTGGCTACAGTATCACCAAGAAAAGCTAACATCAGAGTCGTGGGTATATATCCGCTTGAAGGACGCAAATTCTAAGCATCTTACTGAACAACTGATGACGGCACGCCCAGATATTTTAGCGATTTTACCTGATGATAATGAGCAGCCTTTGAATGTTGAGGAATCACTAACCGCTAATGAGACAGAAACTGGCCAGCGAATAGTTGCTAAGCATTTAACACACTCAACACTGATGCATTGTTTCGATGAGGTAGGCAGTCCTACAGTTCTCACACAGTTGCTATCCAAAGACCATCCGCTTATCGTCAGCTGCCATGACATTGCGAGCATAACAGCAGCCAATCAACTTGCTAGCATGCGCATACAGAATGCATTACCACCAGTGATTGGTACTTTTATATCGCCTGTGCTCGCTACCCAAACACATCCTGATGACACACCGCTTGGCTGGGAAGCATGGTCAGCGTTAGCAGAGTTAGCTGATATGCCTGTCATTGGGTTAGGCGGGCTAGAACCTGCTATGCTCAATCAAGCATTGCAGTATGGCGGTATCAGTGTGGCAGGTATTCGTCAGTTTATATAATCCGCATGACTCAAGAAAGCTATAGGTAGTCTACGGTGTCACATGCCTGAATGTGACCCGTATTAGACTTGCGTATTAAGCTTAGTAAGTTCAAATAACTGATTTTTAATTTAGTTATCCAGCAAGTAACTGTGTGGTTATGATGTGTTCAAACAACACTCAAACCCCATAGTTACTTACAAACCGTTGCGTTTTCCTACATTGCACTACTGTTTTAATAGTCCAGTTGTCCTTAATATATATTGCATATCTACGATACGTTGATCTTATTTCTATAGACGAGTGACTAACCGAAAGTAATGTTCAAAATACAATAATAAAAAAGCTTTTGTAGAGTCAAGTTTTGCACAAATAATTTATACCAAAGCAAATGGCTTTTAGAAAACGAGACCAAATAGATGCCGTACATAAAGCGTTTTTAACAATCACTATTTAAGAATGGTACTCCTATGAAAACCAATAAGTTACCTGAGTCAGCATGGACTGATTCACAGGCAGCTGGTTCTCAACTTCAGCAGCCTAAGCAATCGCTCAATGACAATGAATATGGCGATGATACGCAACAGACAAATCAAGCTAGTAATGATGCTAGCTATAATCACGACAGCTCGAATGGCGAATATTCGCACCATCTGGCAAAAGACACGTCTTCGCAAGACAGCTATTTTGGATACAAAAGCGCCGACAAAAGCCCTAGGGCAAAAGAGTCAGCTATGAGTAACAATGAGATAAGCAAAGATCTAACAAATAGCAATGAAGACAATCATGATGTGGCTGGTGGCTATAAGTCAGCGCAAAATAAGCAGCCACAAAAGCTAAATGAAGATGAGCCATTAATGTCAGGACTGTTAGAGGATCAAATAGATAATCTAAACAGTGGTTCTGAACAGACCATCGACGCTGAGCAAACGAGTGATGCACCAACAAACAATTCATCTTACAAAGAAATACCGGAGCGCATATTTATGAATGGACTGATCAAACATACAGGCATTGCCTTAGCGATTATTATACCGTTAGCAGCGTTCTCAGCCTATGCGGCCACGCCGCCAGTGAACATGGCAACTAATAACACGGCAACTAATGGCATGTCTGATGACACGATGAGCGAGAAGACCACGACCGATATGCTATCGGTTCAGCCAAGTGATATTATTCATAAATCTGCAAGCACGCCAACTACTGTAGATAACGTAGATCTAAATACCTATGCAGGTACTTGGTATGAGATTGGCCGTTTGCCGATGTATTTCCAACGTAAATGTGCAGGCGATGTGACCGCCAACTATGCTCAAAAAGATGACGGCTCAGGAATCACGGTTACTAATAAGTGTGTGAGCGAGGACGGTTCAGGTATCGTGGCAGAAGGTTTGGCTAAACCAGTCGATGAAAGCGGCAGCAAACTAAAAGTGACGTTCTTACCAAAGTGGATTCGCTGGATTCCGGTCGGCCGTGCTGATTATTGGGTGCTAGCACGTGATGCAGATTATAAAACTGCGCTAGTAGGGACGCCTGATAAAAAATACTTATGGCTACTAGCACGCTCGCCAAATATCAGTCAGGAAACGTATACTAAATATCGTCAAATTGCTCAGCAGCAAGGTTATGACTTAAAAGAGTTTACATTAACGTCACAGAGCAACCAAACGGTAAATTTAGCACCACAAGCGTTATAACTAAATTTACTACTTTAATTAAACCATATAGCGATTATTATTTAATAACGTCTCGATAAGGCAGCATATATGGCTGCCTTTATTTTTATTACTAGCTGTATATGAGAACTATATATAAGAGCTATATACGAGAGTAAAACCTATTATGCACGCTAGCTAATCGGTTACTACTGGCAAAATGAGGCGTTTTAGGCTAAAATCTAGGCGATTCAAATACTCTAGCGTCAATAACCCATATTGATAGTGGTTGATTATCATATTAGAGTCGCCATTTAGAGCATACACGACCTATCTATTTTACACTTCTTCATATTTTATTGATCATACATTACTGACCATAAGGATGTTTCTCGTGAGCAACGCTGATACCTTACGCCAATTACATCAAGACCACTTGAGCAACTACAACAATCAAGAGCAACAAGCGATTGAGCTTATGGGGCTACTAAACAAGCTCTATAACCAGCAAGACGTACAAGTGACTTTGTTTGGTGAAACGCTAGACTCTACCTCAGTTGGTCAAATACTTGCTTTACATCAAAAAGTAGCACTACGCGACCATGGTGCCAAAGCTATCGATATCGCTGATACTCTAGCGATGGTAAAAGTTATCTCAGAAAATACTGATATTCAAGCCACTCGTATCGATGTTGGTCAATTGATTGCTAATGATACGGACTTACAAACCGCTCTACAGTCTATTAACAACGCTGGTGCTGTAAACGGCGCGACGGATGTTGTGCTGTATGGTTTTGGCCGTATCGGTCGTATCTTGACTCGTCTGCTATTGTCACAAGCGTCAAGCGCGAAAGGTCTACAACTAAAAGCGATCGTTGTGCGTCCAGCCGCTGCTGGTGACTTGGCTAAGCGTATCTCATTGCTTGAGCG
Source organism: Psychrobacter sp. 28M-43 (assembly GCF_014770435.1). Classification (NCBI taxonomy): domain Bacteria; kingdom Pseudomonadati; phylum Pseudomonadota; class Gammaproteobacteria; order Moraxellales; family Moraxellaceae; genus Psychrobacter; species Psychrobacter noctis. The sequence continues at coordinate 926,868 of NZ_CP061739.1, forward strand.
TGACTCAATCCATGGCAGATTCTTAGGCGGCATCAGTATTGATGATGATAATAACGGCATGATCGTTAATGGTCGTTTTGTACAAGTTATCTATGCCAAAGACCCAAGCGAAATCGACTATACTGCTTATGGTATCGACAATGCTCTTGTTATCGATAACACAGGTATCTGGAAAGACGAAGCAGGCCTTGGTAAGCACTTACAGTCTACTGGCGTGAAAAAAGTGTTGCTAACAGCACCTGCTGGCGGCGATATCAAAAACGTCGTTTATGGCGTGAACAATGACACCGTTGGTGATGATACGATCGTTAGTGCTGCTAGCTGTACGACCAATGCGATTACGCCAACGCTGAATGTATTGAATGATGAGTACGGTATTGTAAATGGTCATGTAGAGACTATTCATTCATTTACCAATGATCAGAACTTAGTTGATAACTATCATAAAGCAGACCGCCGTGGTCGTAGTGCTGTAATGAACATGGTTATCACTAGTACTGGTGCTGCAAAAGCTGTCGGTAAAGCTTTGCCAGAATTAAATGGTAAGCTGACGGGTAACGCTATTCGTGTACCAACACCAAACGTCAGCTTAGCAATCTTGAACGTGAATCTGAAAACTGCTCCAGCAAGCGCTGATGCGTTGAATGAGTTCTTGCGTAAAATGGCTAACAGCAGCACTTGGCAGTCGCAGATTGCATATACGGATTCTACAGAAGCGGTATCAACTGACTTTGTTGGTACGACTCATGTTGGTATTGTCGATGCTCAAGCTACTATTTTGACTGACAACCAAGCTATCGTATATGTTTGGTATGATAACGAAGTAGGTTATAGTACTCAGGTATTGCGTTTGGCGACGCAAATGGCCGGAATCAGCTACGCTCAGATTCCAGCATAGATTACTAAATACAGTAGAGCAATAACGTCATACCAAGTATAGTAGCGCTATCGTGTCATAAGAATGGCGCTGTAGCAGATGCTACTTTGAATAGCTTGGTAGGATTTTAACTGTCATACTTAAACACCCGATAGTCCGATTGATTATCGGGTGTTATTGTCATAATGGGCACTAAGTAAAAGTAGACTTTATACAGTGTTTATTTTGACGCAACAACATAGCAAAACCCCAAAATACAACCGTTGGTTGTAACCAGTTTATAGACTGGATTGTGAATTAAGGAACGTAAGATGCGATTTATTGATGAAGCCGTCGTAACGGTAAAAGCAGGTGACGGTGGTAACGGAATCGCCAGTTTTCGCCGAGAGAAGTATGTCCCACGTGGTGGACCTGATGGTGGTGATGGCGGCAAGGGCGGAGATGTATATGTCATTGCAGAAGATAACACCAACACCCTAGTTGACTATCGTTATACGCGTCGTCATGACGCCATGCGTGCTGAGAACGGCCATAGTAGAAACTGTTCAGGTAAAGGGTCTGATGATCTTTATTTGCCAGTACCAGTTGGTACCACGGTAGTTGATACCGAAACAGACGAAGTATTGGGCGATTTGATTGAGATTGGCCAGACATTACTGATTGCCAAAGGTGGCGATGGTGGTCTGGGTAATACCCATTTTAAAAGCTCGACCAACCAAGCGCCGCGTAAAGCGACGTCAGGTTTTGAAGGTGAGCTAAAAGTTCTTAAGTTTGAGCTAAAAGTAGTGGCTGATGTTGGTTTGATTGGTTTGCCTAATGCTGGTAAATCGACTTTTATACGTCAAGTCTCTGCTGCTAGACCAAAAGTGGCTGATTATCCGTTTACCACCCTAGTACCAAACTTGGGTGTGGTCGATATTGGTCGTCATCGCTCATTTGTAATGGCCGATATTCCTGGTCTTATTGAAGGTGCATCAGAAGGTGCAGGACTTGGTATTCGCTTCTTAAAACATGTTGCGCGTACACGTCGTCTGTTACACTTAGTTGATGTCAAGCCTGTTGATGGCAGCGATCCAGTCGAAAATGCTCGCGTTATTTTAAATGAGCTTGAGCGTTTTTCTCCTGAATTGGCCAACTTACCGCAGATTTTGGTATTAAACAAAATCGATCAGGTCAATGATGAAGATTTGAACGCGCTTTGTACTCATATCGTCGCAGAGCTTGGTTGGACTGGTATGGTCTTCCGTACGGCAACGCTAACTGGTGAAGGCGTTGATGCGGTCAAATATCATCTAATGAATGATATCGAACTTGAGCGTGAGCGTGAAATAGAAGATCCTATCTTCGCTGAAGCACAAAAAGAACGTTTCGAGCGTCTAGAAGCTGAAGTACGTCTTAACACTGAAGCACAGCGTGAAGCATATCGTGCGGCTCGTAAAGCGGCGCGTGAAGGCTTGGATGCGTCTGATTTTGACGACGATGATGACGATGGCGTTGAGGTAATGTACGTTCCTTAAGCTAGTATGCTTGAGCAGTTATATTTGAATTGTGAATTTAATCCCTACAATCAATTAATATGAAAAAAGGAGTTTATATGGCAGATGACATAGCAAACACGATGGAAGAAGCAAGATTTGTTAAGCAAACTCGCAACTTTGATATTCAGCGCGTTATTGTCAAAATTGGTTCATCACTATTAACCAATAACGGTCGAGGGCTGGATCGTACTGCCATATATGAGTGGGCAAAGCAAATTGCTAAGCTGCACAAAAAAGGCGTTGAGGTACTGCTGGTATCATCAGGTGCCGTTGCTGAAGGTGTGGTACGTATGAACCTTGAGGAACGCCCTAAAAAACTAGCAGCACTACAAGCCTGTGCTTCTATTGGTCAAATGGGATTGATTGAAACATGGTGGTCAGCTTTGATTCAGCATGGTATTCAAAGCTCGCAGCTCCTGCTAACTCATGATGACTTGTCTAATCGTAGCCGTTATCTTAACACCACTGGTGCGCTGACCCAGTTATTAGAATGGCGCGTACTACCGGTTATCAATGAGAACGATACCATCACGATTGATGAGATTAAATTTGGCGACAACGATACCTTGGGTGCGATGGCAGCCGCGATGGTTAATGCTGATTTGTACATTATCTTAACCGATCAAGAAGGTGTCTTCACTGATAACCCACGTGATAATCCTGATGCCAAGATGATTCGCCAAGAACGTGCAATGGCGGATTATTTATTTGATATTGCAGGAGACGGTGGTAAGCTTGGACGCGGTGGTATGTTGACCAAAATCCGTGCTGGACGCCTTGCTGCAATGGGTGGCTGTCCTACCGTTATCGTCAGTGGTGCTATCGATGACGTTATTACCCGTGTGGTATCAGGCGAAGCTGTAGGTACCTTGCTGACGACTAATGACGAAGATAAAATCATCGCGCGCAAACAGTGGCTAGCTGCGCATCTACGTATGTCAGGTAGCTTGGTCGTCGATGCAGGTGCTGCAAGAGCATTGACTGAGCACAATAGAAGTTTATTGCCAGTGGGTGTTGTAGAAGTGCAGGGCGGATTTGATGAAGGTGATGTGGTAGAAATCATCCATCAAGATACAGGTGAACGTATTGCCGTTGGGCAGGTAAACTTCTCATCGAATGATGCGCGCCGCGTCGCTCGTGAGCGTACCGAACAGTTCGATAAGATCTTTGGCAGTAGCGAAGAACGTGTCGTCATGGTACACCGTGACAATCTTGCATTAACTGTATAGCGCTTTTATATAACCTTTTTTATTCAACTTATTTTATCCAGTACGATATCCATTGATAAATATGGATATTGTGCTGTTTTGGAGATTTGTACATGAGTGCTTCAGACGGTAGTAACTCGGTTCAGCAACAGTTTGCACCTTTAAAAAATGATAGATTGCTACGTGCATTACGTTTTGAGCCCATCGATACCACACCGGTATGGATGATGCGCCAAGCTGGTCGTTATTTGCCAGAATATAAAGCCACTCGTGCTGAAGCTGGTGACTTTATGAGCCTGTGCAAAGATACAGATCGCGCTACTGAAGTGACTCTGCAGCCATTGCGCCGTTATGATTTAGATGCTGCCATTTTATTTAGTGATATTTTAACTATCCCTGATGCGATGGGATTGGGCTTGTATTTCGAAACAGGTGAAGGTCCTAAATTTAAGCATCCTATTCGTGAGCAGGCTGATCTTGATAGATTGCCAGTGCTTGAGCCAAACGACTCTTTAGATTATGTAATGCGTGCTGTAACCAGTATTCGTAAAGCATTGAATGGTCAAGTTCCATTATTTGGTTTCTCCGGTAGTCCGTGGACGTTGGCTACTTATATGATAGAAGGCGGTAGCTCGAAAGATTATCGTTATACCAAAGGCTTCTTATATAGTAACCCTGATTTTTTACATCAGTTATTAGACAAGCTTGCGACGTCAGTTATTGACTATTTAGATGCCCAAATCGTCGCTGGTGCTCAAATTGTACAGATATTCGATAGTTGGGGCGGTGCGTTAGGCCATCGTCAATTTATCGAATTCTCACACATTTATAATAAACGTATTGTCGCTGAACTAAAGGAACGTCATCCACAAGTACCTGTAGTGCTATTCACTAAAGGTGGTGGGTTATGGCTTGATATTCAGGCTGACAGCGAAGCGGACGTGTTAGGTTTAGATTGGACGATGCCGATTGATCGTGCGCGTCAAGTATTGACTGAAAGTCAGCGTCAGTTGACCAAAAAGCATAAGAAATTGCAAAGCAGCAAAGCTATCCAAGGTAACTTAGATCCAGCGACGTTATACGGTTCGCCTGCGACAATTCGTTCTGAAGTGAACGCCATGCTTGACCGTGCTTACGCTGACGGTGAAAAGACTGGTTACATAGCAAACTTAGGTCACGGTATCACCCAGTGGGTTAACCCTGACAATGCCAAAGTGTTTGTGGATGCAGTACACGATTATAAAATTTAAGAGTCAGAATATTTAGAGAGTGATTCTGTCTTTGTTCGCATTTGTAGAACTATATAATTTATGGAACTGAATGAGTTATAAGCAAATATAGAATCTATCAGTGCATATTTAGTATTTACCAAGAAAAGGGTGTTTTATGATTTCAGCAGCGATCGTCGGTGGTACAGGCTATACGGGTATTGAGCTCATTCGCTTATTATCTGCTCATCCTGAGGTTTCTATTGATTTATTAACTTCTCGTAGCGAAGCTGGCACTCGTGCTGATGAAATCTTCCCAAGCTTACGCGGTGTGTCTGACATCGTTTTTAGCGACTTAGGTGATAATACGCTTGCTGCATTGCAAAAATGTGATGTTGTGTTTTTTGCGACGCCGCATGGTGTAGCAATGAAGCAAGCTGAAGCGCTTATTCAAGCTGGCGTTAAGGTCATCGATTTGGCTGCTGATTTTCGTTTGCAGTCACTGACTGACTTTGAGCACTGGTACAAACAGTCACATGCTTGCCCTGAATTGTTGAAAACAGCGATCTACGGCCTACCAGAAATCAATCGTGACAAGCTTGCGAATGCGTTACTAGTAGGCAACCCAGGTTGTTATCCAACCACTGCGATTTTGGGTTTAAAACCAATTGTCGCAGCCCAGAATAAGCAAGCAGAGCGTTTGATCGAGTCTCGTATTGTTATCGATGCAAAATCTGGCGTGTCTGGTGCAGGCCGTCAAGCATCACTTGCACTTAACTATGCTGAGACGACGGATAGCTTTAAAGCTTATAGCGTCGAAGGCCATCGTCATTTACCAGAGATTGAGCAGGGTGTTGCACAGTTATTAGACAGCCAGTTCGCGCATCGCATTCGCTTTTTGCCGCATTTAGTACCGATGATTCGGGGCATGCTAAGCTCTATTCATATGGAGCTGACCGATGCTGGTGCTGCTATCGATTGGCAGCAAGCGTTTGAAAATAGCTATGCGTCAGAGTTGTTTGTTGATGTCATGCCAAAAGGCCTTTATCCAGATACGCGTAGTGTTCGCGCTAGTAACCGTCTACGTATTGCCGTACATCAGGATAATGAGCGTGCTGAGCTAACAGTTATCGTTGTTCAAGATAACTTAGTCAAAGGTGCTGCTGGGCAGGCTGTGCAAAACATGAATGTGATGTTCGGTTTTGATGAGTCAATGGGGCTGAACTTTGCACCGATTGTTCCTTAATATCAACGACTTCATATTCCAATCATTCACATTTACGGTGCTAGGTATTGATTATAAATTCGGCTATAATGACTTGCCCTTACCCTTAAGAGATACTGTCTAAATGCGTGTTCAGCTCGTACTACGCTTTTGCTCACAGCCAGCACGTCAATCGTGTAAAGACTCGGTTATACCTAGCTTGGAGCGCAAACAGCATTCCTTTAGAAATAATAATGTCCCTATAAGTGGTATTGCTAGCTCACAACACGGCGCTTCTACGTTAGTATTGGCACTGTTTGTAGTGGCCGTATTAGTGACAGCAGTGGTTGGGCTGGTATTCGGTCATAAGCTTGGTTACCAACGTGGCCTTCATTCGATGGAAACAGAAGCCAAGCAAGCAATCATCGATAGCACTGAAGCGACACAAGCGCTAGAAGATTTGCGTCTTAGCAATAAGATAGCTACTAACCAAGCAGCGACTGCCAAACAAGAACTGGCTATCAGTTTGGCTAATTTAAAAGAACTGCGTGAAAGCCAGCAAGAACTAACAGTAGAAAATAAGCAAGTGTCACAGCTCAATGAGCTATATTCAGATGTCATTCGTGAGAAAGGTGGTATGCCTTTACAGGTATTAGGTGCCAAAATTTCGCCACTACCTGAAAATGCTTTTGAGTATGGTTTTGATATTGGGATGCTCAGCAGCGATGGTCAAGCCAAACGCCTACGGCCTGTATTGACGCTACTTAATAATGATGACCTTGTAGAGGTGCCACTTGACCCTGCATACCATATGATCGAAGGTATCGTTCGGATACGTGGTCGCTTTGTAATGCCATCAGGCTTTAGACCTTTGCAAGCCAAACTGACTTTGCAAGCTGGTGGTCAAAAAGTAGAGCAATTGTATGACTGGAAGCTCGGTGATAGTGTGGATAACATGCTACCATCGCTTTTAGATTTACCAGAAGTTGATGAAAGTCCTATCGTACCTTAATTACCTCATGTCTTAATGAATTACTCAGTGACGATGCTGTGGTTGAAATCAAAGCACAATGGCCTTAGTTAGTGGTTGTGCTTTATACCATGCCTTATCGCCTGCCTTAACAACCTCTTCTATCTTAAACTTACCTTATAATTATATTTTGATTATGATGAAAAAAATGATATCTCAAGCCACGCCAACGGTTGCTGATTGGCACTTTCCCAATATGCCTGCTCATCGTGCACAAGACGGTGATACCGATGGTGAAACGTCACCGCAAGCAGATGTATTGGTCGCAGAGCCTGAAGTAGCCAAACCGCCTATGTATGCGGTTGTTATGTACAATGACAACTACACGCCGATGGAGTTTGTTGTATACATATTGCAGTCAGAATTTCGTCATAGTATGGATTCTGCGGTCGAGATTATGCTGACTATTCATAATAGCAGCAAAGGTATTGCTGGCATTTACCCCAAAGATATCGCCGAGACCAAGGCTAAAAAAGTAAATAGTCTGGCACACCGCGAAGGTTATCCGTTATTAACTCAAATCGAACCGCATCAAGGCGAGTAGAGTAACTTATTAATTTCTTATACTGATATATGGCTCTATTAAAGTTTTACCTACTGTTCTTTATTTCTAAGTAATTCATATCAAAGCTCACCTTCATAGTGAGCTTTTTTGACTTTTCAGTCATCCCTCTTATATATGAACTTTGCCTCTTAAAATAGTTTTATTATCCATAGAGTCTTGATTTTTATAATAAATAACCCTATCTATTAAAATAGCCTGTTCAATAGTTTTAGACTAAGTATCTCAGTTAAACTTGCTAAAACTACGTCATTTCTAGCTTCTAAAATATCAATCTTTCTTTCTATCTAATCAGTTTTTCAACATTTAATATTCGTTATTAAGGTTGTCGCTACTAGCTTGTAGCACGCTTTGATACATTTTAGTCTGTGTTAATAGATTGACTCCGTTGAAGTATCGTGTTGATATAAAGAAAAGCGGCCATGGATAGTTATGATTACTGTTGGCTGATAGCGAGATTATAGTATTTAATCAATAGTCTACCGCTCACCTCATTTATTCATGACTTCTAATAATACGAATATAGCCCTTGAACAATTCATCTACCGCCCTGATTTACTTACTAACTCATTCATAAAACTATCAATTATAAAGATAGATATAACCGTAGGAAGTTGTTATGTTAAGTCGTCATCTTGAAGTTTCTCTACGTTTAGCAATGACGCTTGCGCGCCAAAAATCGCATGAGTATCTCACTGTTGAACACTTGCTTTTGGCCTTATTAGAAAACACTCATGCTGCCAATACGTTGACTGCTTGTAATGCTAATGTCTCGGCGTTGCGTACTGAGCTTGAGGTTTATATTAATAAACACACGCCAACTATTGATGCTGATACAGAACAGTCACCGCAGCCGACTCAAAGCTTTGATCGTATCTTGCAACGTGCTATTTTTCACGTGCAATCGATCGGTGGTGGTCGTTTGGTTGAAGGGTCTGATATTTTGGTCTCTATGTTTTCAGAACATGATACCTATGCTGTCTACTTGCTTAAAAAACAAGGCATCAGTCGCCTTGAGCTAACTCAGTATTTATCACACGGTCAAGATAAAGAAGAGCCATCTGAATCACGTGGTTCTGCAGGCACTGAGCGTCGTAGTGCTTCTGAAAAGACCAGTAAAGATCCATTGGTTGAATTTGCAACCAATCTAAACCAGCGAGCTGCTGAAGGTAAAACCGATCCTTTGATTGGGCGTGCTTCTGAAATTGAACGTGCTGCCCAAGTACTATGCCGTCGTCGTAAAAATAACCCATTGCTAGTAGGTGAGCCTGGTGTAGGTAAAACCTCTATCGCTGAAGGTTTAGCATGGTTAATTATTAACGACAAAGCACCGAAGCCCCTTAACGGTTGCGTGATTTATAGCCTTGATATTGGTTCACTAATTGCGGGAACTAAGTATCGCGGTGACTTTGAAAAACGCATGAAGTCATTGCTTGATGCATTAAAGAAAAAACCAAATGCTATTCTTTTTATCGATGAAATTCATATGATTATTGGTGCTGGTTCATCAATGAGCAGCAATATGGATGTATCGAACCTTATCAAGCCAGCGCTTGCCAACGGTGAGCTGCGTTGTATTGGTTCAACAACCTTTACTGAATATCGCCAAGTATTTGAAAAAGACCATGCATTGTCGCGTCGTTTCCAAAAAATTGATGTTAAAGAACCCAGTGTGGATGACACTATCGATATTCTGCGTGGTCTAAAACCTCGTTATGAAGAATTTCATAATGTTGAGTATACGGATGAAGCGTTGGTCACAGCGGTACAGTTATCAGCCAAACATATTCATGAGCGTTTTTTACCTGACAAAGCCATTGACGTGATTGACGAAGCAGGTGCGTATAAGCGCTTAGGCGTGGTGCCTGATGTCGATGATATCGAAGCGGAAGAAAGTTTCATTGCTGATTTAGAGCAAGATTTTGATGCACAGATCGATGCTGATATCGATAGTGATACAGATAATGAAATGCAAGATGAAGCAGCGACTGCGAAAGCAAGCGATAGTGCTAAATCGGCAGATGGTGTGAAGTTATCAAAGGGTCAAAAGCCACCGATGAAAATCGATGTGGCTGATATCGAGGCTATTATTGCTAAGTTGGCACGTATTCCACCCAAATCTGTATCGAGTGATGACAAGAGTATTCTTGAGCATTTAGATCGAGATCTTAAGCACTTGGTATTTGGTCAAGATGAGGCAATTGCCACGTTGGCTGATGCTATCAAGCTATCACGTGCAGGATTAAAAGCACCTGATAAGCCAATCGGTTCATTTATGTTTGCAGGTCCAACTGGTGTGGGTAAAACAGAAGTATCGCGTCAGTTAGCGAACCTGTTAGGTGTAGAATTGGTACGCTTTGATATGTCAGAGTACATGGAAGCGCACACGGCATCACGCTTGATTGGCGCGCCTCCAGGTTATGTTGGCTATGATCAAGGTGGCTTGCTTACTGAAAAAATCAATCAGCATCCACATTGCGTGTTGTTGCTTGATGAGATTGAAAAGGCGCATCCAGATGTCTTCAACTTGTTACTACAAGTAATGGATCATGGTACGTTGACTGATAACAATGGTCGTGTGGCCATCTTTAAACAGGTCATCGTTATTATGACAACGAACGTTGGTGCTGATAGTATCAGTCGCTCGTCAATGGGCTTTACTCAACAAGACCATAGTCGTGATAATACAGAGTCGCTGAAACGTGTCTTTACGCCAGAGTTCCGCAATCGCTTAGACGCTATAATTCAGTTCAACCCTCTAGATACGTCAGTTGTTGTATCGGTTGTCGATAAGTTCTTAGTTGAATTACAAGTACAGCTTGATGATAAGCAAGTGACATTAGAGATTGATGATGATGTACGTGACTACTTGGCGGACAAAGGCTATGACCGTCTAATGGGTGCACGTCCGATGCAACGTCTGATTCAAGATGAAATCAAAAAACCATTGGCAAGTATGATTTTGTTTGGTGATCTGGTTAATGGCGGTGTCGTTCATCTGACTTTAGAGCCTAAAGTCGATGATTCTCAAGAGAATGATACGATGAAGCTTGATAAGGTATCAGACAAAGGCTCAGCTGATAGTCGTATTATTCTGACAGTTGTTGAAACTCATGAGCCACATCCTGATTCTGAGTCTTTAGCCAGTTAAGTTATTTAGTGTTGACATCATAAAAACGGCTACCGTATTACTGCGGTAGCCGTTTTTTTATTGCTATAATTCATCAACAAAGCTCATACTATTTTTTGTTAGTATGATTATTTACAGTAAGCTGGCTTTAACGAAGCTATGGAACTTATAACAAGATAACAAGATAACAAGATAACAAGTATAAAAAGGACACACTATGGAACTGTTCGATGAACCGACAACAAAGACTCCAGAACAAAAACAAGCGATTTTAGACAATGTCCGTTTACCAGAAGATTGGAAAACGGCATTAGCAGATGAGCTAACATCTGAGAATATGGACAATCTACGCGCGTTCTTAAAAGAGGCGTATCAGTCGGATGATAGTATCTATCCGCCTGCACCATTGATGTTCAATGCGCTTAACCTCACGCCGTTATCGCAAGTCAAAGTGGTAATCTTGGGCCAAGATCCTTATCATCGTCCAGGTCAGGCTATGGGGTTATCATTTTCTGTTCCTAAAGCCATTCCTAAGCCACCATCATTAAATAATTTACTTAAAGAAATGGCAGATGACATTGGCATTCGGCCTTCAGCGCATGGCGATTTGACATACTGGGCACAGCAAGGCGTTCTACTGCTTAATAGCTCACTAACTGTCCGAGAAGGCGAGCCAAACAGTCATCAAAATAAAGGTTGGGAGCAGTTTACTGATGCTGTAATCGATGCCGTTAATGAACAGACCAAGCATACTGTATTTATTCTATGGGGTAGTAAAGCCCAGAAGAAAGGTAAGTATATCGATACGGATAAGCATTTGATTCTGACAGCGGTACACCCATCACCACTGGCGGCAAACCGTGGCGGCTTCTTTGGCACTAAACCTTTTTCTAAGACAAATGACTACTTGGCGCAGTATGGCCAAACTCCAATTGACTGGCAATTACCACAATAAATGCAAAATATACAAAATATAAGCTTAACGCCGTATCAACCTTTAAATATGCAGGCTAGCACCTTTTGGTTAGCTGAAGATATTAAATGGATGCAACAAGCAATCCAACTGGCTAAGCAGGGTGCTGAGCGAGGAGAGGTGCCTGTAGGTGCTGTATTGGTACATGATCAGCAGATTATCGGCCAAGGGTTTAATCAACCTATTAGTAGCCATGATGTTACTGCTCATGCAGAGATAGTTGCATTGAGAGACGCTTGTACGCGTTTAGAAAACTATCGATTGCCGCTACAAACTACTTTATATGTCACTTTAGAGCCTTGTACGATGTGTATCGGTGCTCTAATCCATGCGCGTGTAAACAAGTTGGTGTACGCAGCGAGTGAACCGCGTGCTGGGATGGTTGGTAGTCAAATGGACTTATCATTACAACCTTTTTACAACCACAGTATTCAAGCCTATAGCGGGTTATGCAGCAAGCATAGCAGTCAAATACTAAAGACATTTTTTCGTGAGCGTAGGCAAGCGGCGAAAAAGAATAAGGCCACTATATAAATTCAAAATACTAATAAACAAGATATCAGTCTTGGTGCTAGTGGTCACGATGATTTTTTGCTATAATATTGCCCTATTTGATAGCACCCATCTTAATAGGCTATTAAAGACTTAACATACGAATAAATATCGTTTTATTAATGACATACGATAAGCGATATAAGTAACGCATATTATTGAGTAAGTATTATGACTAGTTCTACACCTGATAATGTTTTACTCAATACAGAGAATAGCCACACCTCATCAGTGCGCTATCCTGTTATTTGTATCGATGGTCCTAGTGGCGCTGGTAAAGGCACGGTTACATGGCGTCTGGCACAAGTACTAGGTTATCAGTTGTTAGACTCTGGTGCGCTTTATAGGATTGTTGGGCTAAAAGCCTTTGAAGCGGGTTTGATTAGCGCAGATGCCAGCCAACCAATCGATGAAAATGCTGTATTAGCATTGACTGAAAGCTTGGATATAGCGTTTGTACCAAACAATGACTCAGGACGTGTAGATATCATTGTTAATGGACAAGCAGTAGGTGAGCAAGTACGCAATGAAACGATCGGAGGCTATGCATCACAGATAGCGGTCTTTCCACAAGTTCGTCAAGCATTGCTAAAGTTACAACAAGATATGGCTACTCGTTCAGGTTTGGTTGCTGATGGTCGCGATATGGGTACGGTTGTTTTCCCAGATGCTGATGTTAAGGTGTTTTTGACGGCTAGTGCTGAAGCACGTGCAGAGCGCCGTGTGACTCAGTTACTGAACGCTGGTCAAACAGCAGATTTTGAGGCGATTTTAGCGACGATAAAAGAGCGTGATGACCGAGATGAAAATCGTAGTACAGCGCCATCGAAGCCTGCGGCAGATGCATTATTACTTGATAGTTCAGAGCTTAATGCTGATGCAGTATATGAACGAGTCAAAAAGCATTGCCAAGATAAAGGTGTGTTTTTCACTAGCTAGTCATTTAATAGCTAGTAAAAACAACATATTAAGTACTAAAAAGTTTCCTATTAATCATTGTTTTAGTATAAAATGATACGGTTAAGTTGAATTTTATTGAAGCAGTAAGAAAAACTTAGTTTATTCAAGATGTTGCAGTCGATATAAGACAGTTGTTGTTAGTCAGTTTTAATTACGATGAGCTCACTATCAACAAACGTTTTTTTATATGATTGCATGGGATATAAAACCAGTATTTCGTTCTATACAATCATAAATTTGATCCGTACTGTGCTGGACAGGATACGGCTATACAAAGGTAGACATAATGGAATCATTTGCTGAACTATTTGAAGCGAGCATTGAAGAGCAGGGCCTAGATATCGAGCGTGGCTCGGTTATTACAGGTGCTGTTGTGGCCATCGATAGCGATTGGATCACAGTAGATACTGGTCTTAAATCTGAAGGTATCGTCGCTCGTGAAGAGTTTTTAAGCGAAGAAGGCGAACTTGAAGTTGAAGTTGGCGATAGCGTTGATGTCGTAGTTGAAGCGGTTGATAACGGCATGGGTCAAACCTTGCTGTCACGTGAGAAAGCTAAACGTGTTGAAACTTGGAACTTCCTTGAAAAAATCGCTGATAACGATGAAATCGTTAAAGGTATTATCTCAAGCAAAGTTAAAGGCGGTTTCACTGTAGATATCGGTTCAGTACGCGCGTTCTTACCAGGTTCATTGGTAGATGTACGTCCTATCCGTGATACAACGCATCTTGAAGGCAAAGAGCTAGAATTCAAAGTCATCAAACTTGACCAGAAGCGCAACAACGTTGTTGTTAGCCGTCGTGCAGTTATGGAAGCTGAAAACTCAGCTGAGCGCGAAGAGCTATTGAACAAGCTTGAAGAAGGCATCGAGATCGAAGGTATCGTTAAGAACCTTACTGATTACGGCGCGTTCGTTGATCTAGGTGGTATCGATGGTCTATTGCACATCACTGACATGGCATGGCGCCGTATCAAGCATCCATCTGAAGTTGTTGAAGTTGGCCAAGACCTAAAAGTTAAAGTATTGAAGTTTGACCGTGAACGCAACCGCGTTAGCCTAGGTCTAAAACAACTTGGTACTGATCCTTGGGATAACGTTGGCGGCACTTACCCAGTAGGTAGTGTTGTAAAAGCTCGCGTAACCAACTTGACTGACTATGGTTGTTTCGCTGAGATTTCTGAAGGTATCGAAGGTCTAGTACACGTATCAGAAATGGATCATACCAACAAAAACATCCACCCATCTAAAGTTGTTCAAGTGGGCGATGAAGTTGAAGTAATGATTCTTGATATCGATGAAGAACGTCGTCGTATCAGCCTAGGTATCAAACAAACTCTAGCTAACCCATGGGATGAGTTTGATAAGAAACATGAGCGCGGTGATAAAATCACTGGTACTATCAAATCAATCACTGACTTCGGTATCTTTATCGGTCTAGACGGTGGTATTGATGGTCTTGTTCATCTATCTGATATCTCTTGGAACGAAACTGGCGAAGATGCTATCCGTAACTACAACAAAGGTGACACCGTTGAAGCAATGGTATTGTCTGTAGATGCAGAAGCTAACCGTATCAGCCTAGGCGTTAAGCAGTTAAGCTCTGATCCATTCAACGAATACCTAGTCAACAATGACCGTGGTGCTATCGTTAATGGTAAAGTAAAAGAAGTAGACGCTAAAGGTGCTACTATCGAACTTGCTGACGAAGTTGAAGCTTATCTACGTGCTTCTGAAATCCAACGTGACCGCGTTGAAGATGCAACTAAGCATCTGACTGTTGGTGATGACGTTGAAGCGAAAATCATCAGTGTTGATCGTAAAACACGCAACATCAACTTGTCTATCAAAGCGAAAGACGAAGCTGAAGAGCGTCAAGCGATTAAAGAACTAAGCAGCACGAACACTACTGCTGCTCCAGGTTCTGATGCACAACCAAAAACTATTGGTGATTTGATCAAAGAGCAAATGCAGTAAGCTGCAAACTATTGATATAAAAGTAATATAAAAAAAGCGACTTCGGTCGCTTTTTTTTATGATTAGATTTTATTAACACAGTTAGTAATAAAGGTTTTTAGCCAAATGGGCAAACTCTTATTCCCATTTACGCTAATATCCGCTATCATTTGCACCATTGAGTAATGAGATGATAGTTATAAGCTTTTTATAGTCAGAATATGATTCTGAATGTTAGTTTTCAAAGATTAAGTATATATAGTTTAATTATACAAACGCATTTACGTACTATAGAGCGTTGACTTATCATCAGCTTATCCATCAATCAACAAGGCAAGCGTAATAATGCAGCAAGCGATTAACAAATCCGAATTTATTAGTAATTTGAGTGCAAACTGTGACAACATGGCAGACACCGTGGTTGATGACGCAGTGCGTGAAATCTTAAACTTGATGACCCATACTTTAGCCAATGATGGCCGAGTCGAAGTTCGCGGATTCGGTAGTTTTTGTCTACATCACCGCCGTGCCCGTATGGGACGCAATCCTAAGACAGGTGAAAGTGTACCTGTACCGGCTAAAGCTATTCCACACTTTAAGCCAGGCAAGGCCTTACGCGAAGCAGTAAACGATACGGTAGCAAACGGTTAGTTAAACCAGTACTGACTATTGAACCGTCAAAATTTATCACTCCAAACTGAGGTAACTGTCTCATGCGCTTTCTACTATTTGTATTGCTATTCTTGAGCTTTGCCTATTCACTTGGTTTGGTATTGGCAAATAATACTGAGGTCGGAGTCAACCTACTGTTTTCACAAGCACCTACGATGAATCTAGGGTTGCTACTTATTTTGTGTTTGATACTAGGTATTGTTATTGGTATTTTACTGGCATTACTTATCTTTCGTGTGCTGCAGAATAAGTGGGAAATCTCACGTCTGCAAAAAGCAAACGCAAATCTACAAGAGCAATTGACTCAAGCCAATACAGTTATCGATCGTCAGGCAAGCGCGCCGACAGTGGATGAAGCTGTTTATGGTGCTTCTGCTGCCAATGTGCAAAACACTGACGCAACTAGCCTAACTGAAGGCTCTACTCTGTCTAAGCGTAGACGAGATTAAGTCGTTAGGTAATTTTTTATGTGATCTGCTAGGTGATAGCTCAAAAATAGCAGTACTGACCTCAAATACAATACTTTGATAACTTCAAAATATATGGTAAAACCATGAATAATGTAATTAACTCTCCAATTGTCGTCGCTCTAGACAATATGACGGTAGAGGCGTCTCTAGCGTTAGCTGACCAGTTAGATCCGTCTCAATGTCGATTGAAAGTCGGTAAAGAGCTGTTTACGCGTTGTGGCCCTGATATCATCAAGGCACTGCATCAACGTGATTTTGAAGTGTTCTTAGACTTAAAATTTCATGACATTCCGAATACCACTGCTCAAGCAGTATTGGCTGCCGCTGAACTTGGTGTATGGATGGTGAATGTCCATGCAAGCGCAGGTCTAGAGGCCATGTCGTTGGCGAAACAGCGCTTGCTAGATAGAGGTCTCGATACCTTGCTTATCGCAGTCACTGTATTAACCTCTATGGATAGTGAAGCGTTGATGCAAACAGGCATTACTGATAGCTTAGATACCCAAGTCAGCCGACTAGCACAACTGACTAAGCAAGCTGGTCTTGATGGGGTAGTTTGCTCGGCTCAAGAAGCAAAGGCACTTAAAGCGTTATGTGGTCAGGATTTTAAACTGGTGACGCCTGGTATTCGCTTAGCTGAAGACAATGCAGATGATCAAAAACGTATCTGTACACCAAGTCAGGCGCTAATAGACGGTTCTGATTATTTAGTCATTGGTCGTTCGATCACTCAAGCTTCAGACCCTGCTGCTAAACTACAGACAATACTTCAAAGTATTTAAGTTTGAATAGATGTTAAGTAAAAAGACAGCCTAAATGGCTGTCTTTTTACTTTTTGATGGCAAAGAAAAAGCTGCTACACTACTTAAATTTATTCTTACAACCTTTCTAAAATATAATAACTATATGAAAAACGCTTATTTAGCTAAATATCAGTAGTACTGCTATGAGCGTTTATCGCTAATTAGATTTTTAATAATAACGCCACTAAATGATGTTGGATAATATGAAATTACAGATATTGAGTGACTTACATATTGATAGTTATGCACGTCAGTCGCACCCCATTGGACACATTCCTAAAACCGATGCAGAGTTAGTATTAGTAGCAGGAGATACTGCTAATAGCGACAAAGGTATGCCGTGGTTGCAAGAACAAGCAGCGCGCTTAGAAGTTCCACTAATTACTATCGCTGGTAATCATGAATACTTTGATGAAGACGTCTTGAACTTTGACCATAAACTGGCAACTTGGGATAACTATGATACTGCGTCTAAAAAGGGTGTTCGCGTATTACAATGTCAGCATATCGATATCGGTGATATACGCCTCTTAGGTTGTACGCTTTGGACAGATTATCAGTATCATGCTAACGAAGACACCATGGCTGCTGCTAGGCATTTTATGCGTGACTATAAGCAAATCTATGCAGGCAACGAATTGTTTTCACCTGAAGTATCTATGCAGATTCATGCGGAGCATCGTCAGTGGCTGCAGCAAGCTTTGATCGAATCTCATAAACTTGGTAAAAAAACAGTAGTCATGAGTCATCACAGCGTCAGTGCATTATCGGTGTCTGAAAAATATGCCAATCTACCGAGTAATGCGGCTTTCGTCAGTGACTTGTCAGGATGGATGCATGAGGATTGGGCACCGATGCTTTGGGTACATGGACATACTCATGAAGCATTTGATTATAAAATTGGTAATACGCGAGTGATCGTCAATCCACGAGCTTATCCAAATGAAGTTAGCAGTACTGCACTAGAGTTCGCGTGGGACAAAGTTATTGATATTGGCTAGAACTGTGTAAATATCTGGCAAATCTTCATTTATTCTAGGTATAGACTCTTTTGAATAAAGCGTTTTTTTAAAAGAGTGCAGAGTATTTATAAGATATATTGCAACTAGATTTGTCTGTGGTTCATTCCTGATAAGAAATCTGCTAGGCTTGCTGTCATGAGTAAATATCTGAATAACACCCTGTCAAAAATATCTGCTGACAAGCTTGCGAGTCACACCCCAAACGCGCCTGCACCTTCGCACCTACCAGATAGCATGATCTCCTCCGTCAGTCTATTGCCTGAAAACAAGCGGCTGATTCTATTTACGAGGCACTCTTTACGCGAGCGCTCTGATGGTAATGGCTTTGCCAGCTATCAGTTACCGTTGACTCCTAAAGGCCGCATACTGGCAAAGTCTTGGGGTCGGTGGTTATCAGGTCATCTACCATATTCGCTCGACGTCGATAGTATCTCTAGCCCCATTGGGCGTTGTATTGATACCGCGCAGCTGATGCAAGAGGGGGCTGGACTACGGCGTGGTATTACACATCAGTCGTTGTTGGTTGAGCCTGGCAGTCTTGTCACTGAGCCTGAAGTAGCCAATCCTGTGTTCAAAGAAATTGGCGTGTTGAACTTTATTAATCGTTTTTTGCAAGGCAATCTCGAAGGGACTAAAAACACCTATCAAGGCGGTTTGGATATCCTGTCGCTTTTTTACCAGAATCAGCCGCAGCATGGCCATCTGATGCTTGCTGTGAGTCATGATACGTTGCTATCTGCGTTCTTAGCAGTTATGTTCGATGTGGTAGAGATTGATTGGAATGATTGGCCAAAGATGATGGAAGGCGTGTTCTTATGGTTCGATGATAAGCCATTTGATCAAGCGAGCGCCCATTTTATTTGGCGGGGTCAGGTATATACTCGGCCGATTAGTTCATTGTTAGACGGTTATCGTGCAGCTGGCTATCATCCTAGCAAGTTGCTATTGCCGCCAGAAGTGCAGTGGAATTGATGTTTTATTCAAACATTGAGACGATTTCGTAGGGAAGCTGTTCATTGAATACGTTTTGAATAGGCATAAAAAAACCTTGCCATGGTATTAGAACCAGTGACAAGGTTTTAGTCATTACGCTATAAAAGCGAAATGCGGTCTAACCAATACAAATCTTAAGCTTGTAAGCCTTTGATTGTTTTGTTTAGGCGGCTCTTACGACGAGCAGCTTTATTCTTATGAATAATACCTTTGTCAGCCATACGATCAAGAACTGGTACCGCTTTTTTGTAAGCTTCGGTAGCCGCGTCATAATCTTTAGCTGCGATAGCCGCATCAACACGTTTTAAGTAAGTACGAACCATAGAGCGTTGTGACGCAGAGTTCTGACGACGTTTGGTGTTTTGACGGGCGCGTTTACGAGCTTGTGCAGTATTAGCCACGCGTATCTCCTTGATAAAGATAGATAAAAATATGAATGTTGATTGCAATAATGGGTTTAACAATCATCGGTGACGAGCAGCCGTCTCGTCAAATATGATGTCGATGTCTGATATTAAAGTATCTAATATGAATAGATCATCGTAAGCGTCAGAGCTGTTTGGAATAATTAAACAGCGTTGACGTGTAAAGCCGATTATCTTAGCAAATTATTGAACTAAGGACAATATATTTGATGATTAATGCTCAAAGAAGTTACGTAATATCATCGAATTTGGGTCATTCTAGTAACTAAATCAATAGTAAGCGCTGACAGACATAGAGCGTTGATAAAATCTCTTACAATATATCCTATATAATAGCGTCAGTTATTGAGGAATTTAGGTATGATATTCTAACGATAGACCTTGATATAGGTATTTTCTCATCAATATAGTTCATCTAATGTTATATAAGTGGATAGGATATGCAGCGAAAAGCAATTGTGATTGGCGCAACAGGATTAGTAGGGCAGCATTTGGTAAAGCAACTGAGTGAGCTTTATGACACGTTGATTGTGATTGCTCGTCGTCCGCCACGCTACATTAATGCCAGCATGCGTTTTTATCAAATCAATGATTTTGATAATCTCTCTGAAGTGTTTGCAAGCGTTGGTGCCGATCGAACCACGGATGCTTTTAGTTGTTTGGGTACAACAAAAAAACAGGCTGGTAGTGATGAGGCTTTTCGCAAAGTAGATCGAGACTATAACGTAAACTTTGCCAAGTTATGTCGTGATAAGGGGGTAGAGAATTTCTTTTTACTCTCTTCAATGAATGCAGATATTGACAGTCGTTTTTTATACAATCGAGTCAAGGCTGAGACAGAGCAGGCTGTTATGGCATTAGATTTTGGCCAATTGGTTGTCTTCCGTCCGTCATTATTGCTTGGTAAACATAAAGGTCGTCCGCTTGAGAGCCTTGGTCAAAAAGCCTTTAAACTCATCTCGCCGCTCGTGTCAGAGTCACTATCGTTACATCCTATTTCTGCTAAACGCGTTGCCAGTGCTATGGCCATGAGTGCTCATGATATCTACCATCGTAGTAAATATCGTACTGAACCTCAAATTAAGCATATCGACATTATCGAAAATAAGCAGATGCTAGCGATGACCCGGGTCAAAAAATAAATGACGGTTTTTCTAATGACAGACTAAGTCTCGAAATTGGGAAAATACAGGTATCGATTTTTAATTGTGTCAGAACAAGTTTGCATCAAAACCATAGTACAAGAGTAAAAAATACAATAACTATTATCAAAGCATCAATAAATATTGAAACACCAGTCAGTTGAATCACTAAAACAAGGAGCAGGAGCAATGTCAGAATCGATACAAATGGATAGAGGGAATTTTGTCACTTGTGATCTATTGGATGCCAATCCTGAGTCGCAAGTATGCTTACCAAATATCGAAGGCAAGTCATTCCGTCAGTTTGGTGCGAAAGACAAATTCTGCGGTGAAATCGTGACGGTTAAGTGCTTTGAAGACAATAGCCGCGTTAAGTCACTGTTGAATAGCGATGGCAAAGACAAAGAAGGCAATGGCAAAGTGTTGGTCGTTGATGGCGGCGGCTCTATGCGCTGTGCATTACTAGGTGATATGATTGCACAATCAGCTATCGATAACGGCTGGGCTGGGGTTATTGTATATGGCTGTGTCCGCGATATTGATGACATGGCAGAGATGGATCTTGGTGTAATGGCGCTTGGTTGTATCCCGCGTAAATCGACCCGCCGTGATGAAGGTCAAACGGATATCGAAATTAGTTTTGGTGATTTGACGTTGAACTCGGGTATGTTCGTTTATGCTGATAACAATGGCATCATCGCTAGCGATAAACCACTTATCAGCTGAAGTTTTAGGCTTGGCTTGATTAGTAAAAACGAAAACCTCAGCTGATAAGTTGGGGTTTTTTATTATGTAATGACAGTTAAAGCGCAATAATCGTTGTTAACCCTCAATCATTAATGAGTAAACTTTTAAGTGACAAACCGTTACGGCATAAGTTTTGGTAATTGCTCAAATATTCGTATAATAGCTTTCTGACTCCTTAACTTTGATCCTATTCTTTATGCCTATTACTGCTTTGACTGACGCGTTTGACCCTATTAACCAGCAGTTGTTTCCTATCCAAAATGCCGAGCGGCGTTGGCTAGCGCCTGTCCATGGTGCGGTCAGCAGTTTATGGTTGGCAAGCTTGGTGCAAACACCTATGTGGAATGTTGCCGAGCGCCTAAAAGTTGTGGTGGCACGTGACCAAAACCAACTCAATCAAATAGAGACTGAGCTGGCATTTTGCGGAGTCGATGCTTACGTATTCCCTGACTGGGAAACGCTAACCTATGATGAGCTATCTCCACATCAAGACATCGTTAGCGAACGTATCAATCTGTTGACGGATATGCCAAAAACGGGCGTGCTACTTATTTCAATACAAGCGCTCATGCATCGCGTCGCACCGCCAAGCTGGTTGATTGGACAGCATTTTGATTTGAGTGTCGGCGATCGTTTTGATATCAATACCCAACGTGGGCTATTGGCAAAAGCAGGTTATCGCGCGGTTGAAAATGTCTTTGAACCAGGTGAGTTTGCAGTACGTGGCAGTATTATTGATATTTTTGCCATGGGTCAGCCTTTTCCGCTACGTTTAGACTTGTTCGATGATGAAATTGAAACCATTCGCTTTTTTCATCCTCAAACGCAGCGTACATTGACTGCTGATGATTTGAAGGCGATGTTGACGGGCAACGATACGAGTATGACGAAGGAGTCATTGTCACTACTGCATAAGATGCCAGATATCTCTAAACCTATCGAACAGTTTCAAATCTTGCCTGCAAAAGAGTTTCCGCTTGATGAAGGGCGTGAGACGTTTCGCACGAACTTTGCTGCGATGTTCCCTAATACCAGTAGCCGTAAGTCTGAGCTGCACAAAGACGTAATGGCAGGGATTGCTAGTAGCGGATTAGAGTATTATCAGCCGCTATTTTTTGACTTAAAAGATTGGGAAGCGGAGAGTAGCTTATTTTCCTATTTACCAAGCGATGCGTTGTTTATCACCGATGAATTAATCCATGAAAAACAAGCTGATTACTGGTCACAAATCCAGCGCCGCTACGAAGAGCGTCGCCATGATATTGATAAGCCTATCGTAGAGCCAGCAATGCTGTATCTATTATCTAACGCGCTTAACGAACAGCTAAACCAGTACCCAAGAGTAATATTAAGTGCTCGTGATAAACTGGCTACGATGAATGATGTGGTAGTGCCAGAAAGTATAGATGCCTCACAAATACCATTGCCATCGAGTGTCACTAAACAACAAGGACTGGTGACATTAAGTGCTCAAGAGCCGCCACAATTAGCAGTCAATCATCAAAAGTCTGAACCATTATCCGAATTGCTCGACTTCTTGGATACGCAATCAAAGACTTCAACACCCGTACTAATCGTTGCAGAGACTGCAGGCCGTCGCGAGATTCTCATTGAACTCTTCAAAGGCAAGATTGATATCAAGGCGTATGATAGCTTTGAGGCATTTTTAGCCGCAGATAAAACTAGCGCTATTAATAACAGTCATCTACCACATGTCGGTCTGACCGTAGCGCCAATTGAGCGCGGTGTCTATGTGCCTGAGCGCTTGGTGTTGATTAGTGAGACACAGCTGTTCGGTCGTCAAGTATTACAGACACGCCGTCGTCGCCAAAGCGGGGTATCAGAAGAGTTCTTAGTCAAGAGCGTCACTGAAATAACAGATGGCAGTCCAGTGGTACATATCGAGCATGGTATCGGTCGTTATAATGGCTTGATTACCTTAGATGTGGGCGATGGTGAGCAAGAGTTTATCCACTTAAAATATTCTGATGACGCTAGTATCTATGTGCCAGTGGCCAATTTGCAAATGATTAGTCGTTATAGTGGCGGCGATCCAGCCTTAGCACCGCTACATAAGATTGGTAGTGGTAAATGGGACCGAGCCAAGCAAAAAGCGTTAGAACAAATTCATGACGTCGCTGCTGAACTACTCAATATGCAGGCAAGACGTGAGGCCAAAGTTGGCATTCATTTTAAGATAGACCCATCGCAGTATGAGCTATTTGCCAGTCAGTTTGCCTTTGAAGAAACCGCTGACCAGGCCAACGCTATTCATGCGGTTATGGAAGATATGAGACAAAACCAGCCGATGGATCGTCTTATTTGTGGCGACGTTGGTTTTGGTAAAACAGAGGTCGCGATGCGAGCGGCGTTTATTGCCGTTAGTGCTGGTTATCAGGTTGCCGTACTGGTGCCTACCACATTGCTTGCTGGTCAGCATGAAGACAACTTCCGCGATCGTTTTGCCGATTGGCCAGTTCGCATTGAAAGCTTGTCACGATTTGGCGGCAAAAAACATCAAGAAATGGTACTGGCCGATTTGGCTGCTGGCAAAGTGGACATTGTCATTGGTACTCATAAACTGCTACAACCGGATGTGAAATTTGCCAACCTTGGACTGATGATTGTTGATGAAGAGCATCGCTTTGGAGTGCGTCATAAAGAACGTATCAAGGCCATTCAGACAGATGTCGATAGCATGTCTATGACTGCGACTCCGATCCCTAGAACGCTTAATATGGCGCTCTCAGGCATGCGCGATATGTCGATTATCGCCACGCCACCTGCCCGTCGTCTTGCCATCAAAACCTTTGTGATGCAAAAGACAGAAGCCTTGATGAAAGAAGCCATATTGCGTGAGCTTCTGCGTGGTGGGCAGGTCTATCTACTACATAATGATGTTGCTAGTATTGAGCGTATGGCAGAGACCATTCGTGACCTAGTGCCAGAAGCACGAGTAGGAGTAGCTCATGGGCAAATGCAAGAGCGTCAGCTTGAGCAGATCATGCAGCAGTTTTATCATAAAAAATTCAACGTGTTGGTTTGTTCTACCATTATCGAAACGGGCATTGATGTGCCCAATGCCAATACGATCATCATTGAGCGTGCAGATAAGTTTGGTCTTGCGCAATTGCATCAGCTGAGAGGCCGAGTAGGACGCAGTCACCACCAAGCGTATTGCTACTTATTAGTGCCTTCCCTTAAAGGCCTCAAAGGTGATGCCAAGCGCCGTTTGCATGCGATTGAGCGTGCCAATACTTTGGGTGCAGGCTTTATGCTGGCAAGTGAGGATTTAGAGATTCGCGGTGCAGGGGAGATATTGGGTAAGCAGCAGAGTGGCAATATGCAGGCGATTGGTTTTAGCTTGTACATGGATATGCTTGAGCGGGCGACTAAAGCCATTAAAGCTGGCAAGGAGCCTGATTTAAATACACCATTGTCGTTGACCAGTGAAATCAATCTACACAGCTCTGCCCTCATTCCAGAGGAATATCTACATGACGTGCATCAGCGCTTATTGTTTTACAAACGTATTAGTAATACCGATGATAAAGAAGCATTGACGGATATTCGCACGGAAATGATAGATCGCTTCGGTGCACTGCCAGATCAAACCAAGCAGCTATTCGCTATTCATGGATTACGTTTACAAGCAGAGCCGCTGAAAATCAATAAAATCGATGCTAACAGTAGTAGTATGACGCTGGAATTTGCGCCAGATACTCCAGTTGATGCGTTAGCGATTATCAAGTTGATCCAATCAAATGGTCAGCATTATCGTATGAATGGTGCATCTGGTATCCGTTATCAAAATAGCGATAAACTGGCCACACCACAACAGCGCGTGACGGTCATACAAGAACTGCTGCGCTATTTTAGCGAGCACATGGTGACAGAGCCTGCTTAGTACATGGCTGGATATCAAGTAGGCTAGGTAGTCATTCCAAGGCAATAAATCATGGTGCTATTTTATCAACCAGATAACTGATAAAATAGCCAAACTAACTTTTAACCTTCTGTATTTTATTTGCATTAAACAACAAGAGAACCGTCATTATGTTCCAACTTCATCATAAACTTGCTGCTGATAGTTTTTTAGTGGGGGATTTTCCATTATCCACTTGTCGTTTAATCAATGACTGCCAATTTCCTTGGCTGATATTAGTGCCACGTGTATCCGGTATCAAAGAGTTATATGAGCTGTCTGAGGCAGACCAAACACAGTTTTTACGAGAGTCGAGCTGGTTGTCGAGTCAGTTAGCCAAAACCTTTCAAGCTGATAAAATGAATGTGGCCGCTCTTGGCAACCAAGTACCACAACTTCATTTTCATCACATTGTCCGTTATCAGAATGATATGCAATGGCCAAACCCAGTATGGGGTGTGCCAGCTGTGCCATATACTAAAGAAGTATTGGCGCAAATGCAGCAAACATTGATGATGGCGCTACGTGGTCATCACCAAATGCCGTTTGATTGGCAAATGTAATTATTATTCCAATCTGTCTTCAATAAGAATAGATTGAATTCAAATTTAAATAAAAAGAGAGGCCAAATACTTAAATGTATCTGGCCTCTCTTTTTATTTAAATTTGGATAAAAACTGTAAAACAATGAATAAACTAGACAAAAGGTCGCCTTATAGTCATCAGTAACCTTGTTTAAACTTATTTCGAAAGTATAATATATTATTAGATATATCTTATGATAAATCGTCATAAGGACAAATAACGTACATATGTTAGTGTAGTATGCCTTTGTCTCTCAGATAGCTCACCTTATTCAAGTGAATCTCATATGACCTTCTCAGAGACATTCAAACCAATGACGCCGTTAAAGGACACCGGGACATGTCATTTTGACTATCCAGAAGTGTTCGTGTTAATACTGACGGTTGTTTTGCGTGCTATATACTACGACTTCCGCTCTATCTCAATGGCATTATTGGTTATTATCACATTGCCAAGCCTCATGATACTGATATACAACTACCGACGTCAGACCAGCTTTTGGACGTCTAATATCGTTATTATTCTATTATCGGTTGTCATCGGCTCACTACAATGCTGTACGGTCATATCAATCAGTTTGGCTGCTTTGATTGGTGTACGTATCATTCTTAGCCGACCTGAGAATCACCTCAGACTGTTATCTGTATCTGTCGTGACGATCATTGTATTTTTCTACGTTAGCACAGTCTTAAATGCGAATAGTATGGACTTTGATGAAGGTCTATTACCATTGATAGTAATGGTGGCAAGCTTAGGCGTTATTTTGTACCAGTTCAGGCGTATCTATCAGCAACATATTACTTTTAAAGTACGTGCCCATCAGGCTAGTGGACGCCTGAATACGATGGTATCAGTGATCAATAAACTGACTCGATTTGTGCCACCACAAATTTGGGAGCCTATTGTCAAATCGGATAGCCCTGTTAAGGTTTCTAATAAACGCGCAAAAATAACTATCATGTTTTCAGATATTGTCGGCTTTACCGAGCTGTCTGATAGTCTAAGCTCTGATAATTTGGCAGATATTCTCAATACTTATATGCATTGCATGACGTCGATCGCTGACAAACATGGTGCAGTGCTTGATAAGTTTATTGGTGATGGCATGGTATGTTTTTTTGGTGAACCTAATAGCCGTGGCTCGCGTCAAGATGCACTAGATTGTGTGGCGATGGCAATTGATATGCGCCGAGAAATGCGCACCTTACGCCAGAAATGGCGGTTGATGGGGTTTGAAGGCTTATATATACGTGTTGGTATCACAACTGGCTACTGCCACGTTGGTAATTTTGGTAGTAATAGTCGATTAAGCTATACCATCATTGGTAAAGAAGCCAACCTAGCTTCTAGGCTTGAGTCCTGTGCGGGCAAAGATCAGATATTGGTCAGTGAAAGCACTTACGATTATATTTGCCATAACTATGAGTGCGAGCACGTTGCCGCATTTTGCTTGAAAGGTATTGATGAAAAGGTCGATGCATGGCAAGTACTCGATCCTAGTGCCAGTACAGGTCATTTATCTAAATGGGTCGACCACACATTACCTGGTTTCAATTTGCATTTGAATTTTAAAGATATGAAAGACAATGATTATCAAGATATTAGAGCTCGTTTAAATTTTGCGCTGGAACGCATAGAGCAAGAGGAAGAAAAAGTAGTAAAGAGCATAGCTGCAGAAAGTAAGCGTGAGAACGCCAATCGCAAGTAAGCGTTTCAAGTTTAATGTCTCAAATTCCTATATAGAAAAAGGCCAGCTATCACATAGCTGGCCTTTTTTAATCTTAACTAGGAAGTATTATCAGTGTTTAATGATTTTCTTTAGCATGATTGAGGGTATATTTAGGAACTTCGATGGTCAAATCCTCATCATCAAGCATGACCTGACAAGATAAACGTGAGTCAGGCTCTAGTCCCCAAGCACGATCAAGCAGATCCGCTTCAATATCATCCATCTCATCTAAACTGTTGAAACCCTTGCGTACTACAACATGGCATGTAGTACAAGCTTTTGACATCTCACAAGCATGCTCGATTTTGATGCCTTTTTCTAATAGTGCCTTGCATAAGTTTTCACCAGCTTGTAGCTCAACTTCTGCGCCTTCAGGGCAAATTTCGTGATGGGGTAGTACGGTAACTTTTGGCATAAATTATCTGTCCGATGCTAATCAATTTAAAAAATATTAGAAGTTAGCTTAACGTGTCAGCTAAGCGATATATGTCGATGTATTTATTACCAGTCTTTGGCACTAGTACCGGCCATACTGGTCTTGACGCTCTGATTCATAATACGTGCAGCAAAGGCATCACTATGCGGCTTAAGCTGAGCTTGTTGTGCTTCAATAAGCGCTAAGTCATCAGTGCTAAGAGAGTTACGTAGCGCTTGTATATGCTTTGCTAGTAACTGTTGTTCTTCAGTAGAAAGCAACGCCGCAAATTCGTTAAGTGCCGACTCTAGAGCAAGTACTTCACGTTCCGCTTCTACTTTGGTCTCAATTAAAGAACGCGCATTTTTGTCTTCTTCTGCGTGCTTAAATCCTGCAATCAGCAACTGTTCTTTTTGCTCATCTGATAGACCATAAGAAGGCACAATCTCGATTTTGCTTTCTGTTTTGGTCGTCGTCTCTTGGGCACTGACAGTAAGCTGACCGTTGGCATCAATACTAAAGGTAACTTCGATACGAGCAAACCCAGCTTTCATTGGCGGGATACCATACAGCTCAAAACGTCCAAGTGAGCGACAGTTTTCTACCGTTTCACGCTCACCTTGCACCACGTGAATCACCATGCCTGTTTGACCATCTTGATAAGTGGTAAACACTTGACGTTTCTTCACAGGGATAGGCGTGTTGCGTGGGATGAGTACTTCAACCAAACCGCCCATGGTCTCAAGACCTAATGATAATGGCGTCACGTCCAATAACAATAAATTGTTGTCACTATCGCCATTGACCAATTGATGAGCAGTCTGGGCAGCACCTAAAGCAACAACCTCATCTGGATTTAGACGGCAAAGTGGCTGCTTAGCAAAAAATTCAGTCACGACTTGCTGTACTGCAGGCATACGAGTCGAACCGCCCACTAAGATAACTTCATCTAGATCTGTAGTAGACAGCTTGGCATCGCGTAGGACTTGTTCGCACACACTGAGCGTACGGCGACTGACAGGCTCTACAATCGTTAGTACATCTGTACGGCTTAATACGCCTTGATAAGACTGACCATTGACAACCACATTGATGTCCACTTGCTCAGCGTCAGTCAATGCTTGTTTATAAGCTTTGGCTTGTTGAGCTAGTATTGATTTGTCATGCAGGCTTACGTCTTTTGGATCGATATTTAATTGTTTAATGATCCAATTGGTAATAAGACGATCGATATCGTCACCGCCTAGTGCGCTATTACCACCAGTTGCCAATACTTCAAAGACACCGTCGGTAAGCTTTAAGATAGAGACGTCAAAAGTACCACCGCCCAAATCATAGATTAAGTAATAGCTCTCTTTTTGACTGTCTTCTGATGATTGGTCAAGACCATAAGCGACCGCAGCCGCTGTTGGTTCATTCAACAGGCGAAGTACTTTGATGCCCGCTGCTTGAGCGGCATCTTTGGTTGCTTGACGCTGTGCTTCATCAAAATAAGCGGGAACCGTAATCACGGCACCTTCAATGCTATCTGCAGGTAAAGCGCTTGCTGCACGTTGCTCAAGAGCGGCTAGTATACGCGCCGATACTGCAACAGGAGAAACCTCACCTTGAGCAGTTACAAAGGCGGGCATATCATCTTTATTACCAGACAGCTCATAAGGGTGAGAGAATTTGATATCAGCTTGACTACGACCCATAAAACGCTTAGCCGAGACGATCGTATTTTTTGGATCATCCGCTAAATGCGCTAGGGCGTCATAGCCAACCAATGGCGTACCAGTAGCTGGATAATAGACAACAGACGGTAATAATGTATCTGTCGCTGAGCCTGCCTCTAAGACTTGTGCCTTACCTGAACGCACCACAGCAACCAACGAGCGTGTAGTACCGAGGTCGATGCCCAAGCCAAATTTATGTTGGTGAGGTTGAGCGCTTTGATTGGGTTCAGCAATTTGCATTAAAGACATAAGGATAACTCAGAGATAAAATGAATAAGTGAAATGGAGCAAATATAGCATACGCAGTACGAGAGCTTAACGTCGGTAATCTCATTCCATGGAATACGGATTCTGACAGTTTGATGCGCTTAGACTCAAAGATTATACGGTATCACGGTCACTATTTTAACCAAATATATAGAATCTAGCTTGTTAGTGAGAGCCATAACTACAGATGTTTAGACGTATAAGTCATCGTCATCTGAATGCGATGAATTTGCAACATCATCAAGCCCAGTTGTCACATCAGCATTTAGCTTAACTAAAAATTTTAGCTTCTGTGTCGCATCAATCGCTGTTTGCCAATCTTGATTTTGATAAGCATTATTAAAGCGCTCAGATTGATTTGCTAGACGATTTGTAATTTGAGGATGTAATTGCTGCAAGGCTACAAGATCTTTGTCTTCGATAGCATCATCTAGATCCATACGCATCTGCATCGCATCTTCTAAAAAGTCTAAATCTGCGATTGAGTGCTCTAAGTTTTGTGCTTGATCTGCCATATCTAATAAATAACCAGCACGGCTATCAGGAGCGCTTAGCGTTTGATACGCTTGATTAATTAAAGCCGACGCTTTTTCAGACTGCAACTGTGCTTGAACCATATCGGTCTGATTTTTGGCAACATTATCAGGATGATAGCGTTTCTGCAGCAGGCGCAAACGTTGCTCTAGACTGTTTTGATTGATTTCAAATTGTACAGGCTGCTCAAATAGGGCAAAGAAGTTATCAAACTGTGGTTCTGAAGTAATATCTGTCATAATCTGATGCCTTGCTTTTTTATTTATTTTTGAATTCATGACCTAGCTAAGAATATCTGAATCGCTTGGGTACTTAATTACATTAACCTTTCTTCATAGCGATAGTAGAGATACTGCACTATTTCTATGCAAGTTTGCTGAAGCATAAATCTATCAGTTTTCAGCCATTGAACAATTAAACTGTAAAGGACTCACCGCAACCACATTCACCTTTCTGGTTAGGGTTGGTGAATTTAAAGCCTTCGTTTAAACCTTCTTTTTCGTAATCCATTAACAAGCCGTCTAAATATACTAGGCTTTTAGGATCAATGAAAATGCTAACGCCGCGACTTTCATAGCGCGTGTCGTTTTCATCAGGGGTATCTACAAACTCTAAAACGTAAGCCAAGCCCGAGCAACCCGCCGTACGGATACCAACTCGAATGCCTTCGCCTTTGCCGCGATTGTCCAAAAAGTCTCGAACATGCTGAGCGGCGCGTTCTGTCATTTCAATCATGCCAACTCCCATTGACTATTAATCATA
The DNA here is from genome assembly GCF_014770435.1 of Psychrobacter sp. 28M-43. Classification (NCBI taxonomy): domain Bacteria; kingdom Pseudomonadati; phylum Pseudomonadota; class Gammaproteobacteria; order Moraxellales; family Moraxellaceae; genus Psychrobacter; species Psychrobacter noctis. The sequence goes on from NZ_CP061739.1 coordinate 958,273, forward strand.
AATATCAATAAAAAATCTAGATAAACTGACAACCAAAATTACAAGATTGCCAAAACCATAGGCTTGCGACTATTAGAAAACAAAAGGTGACAATTACATAAGTGTCATTGTCACCTCTTTAGCGTCAGTAGCGATTACACATTGCTACTTTAGCGTTGCTAGTACAACGTAGCGCATACGCTAGCAAGCTTAGCCTAACTTAAATCGCAGCTTCTTCTGCTGGAGCTGCTACGCCATGCTTGCCTTTATAGTCGCTAATAGCGGCTTTAATGGCATCTTCTGCAAGTACAGAGCAATGCACTTTTACTGGTGGTAATGCTAGCTCTTGAGCGATATCATTGTTTTTGATTTCGCCAGCTTGATCCAAGCTCTTACCTTTTAGCCACTCAGTAACAAGCGAGCTTGAAGCAATCGCTGAACCGCAGCCATAAGTCTTGAAACGTGCATCTTCGATAATACCATTATCGTCGACTTGGATTTGTAGACGCATTACATCGCCACATGCTGGGGCACCGACCATACCGGTACCAACGTTCTTGGCGTTTTTATCAAGATTACCAACGTTGCGTGGGTTTTCGTAATGATCAATAACTTGGTCACTATAGGCCATGGGGTTTTCTCCTAGTTAGATGATGAGTAGTCGTTTATCAACTTTAAGTGTCTAACTACTCATCGATAATTGGGGTCAAACGCTTAATTTAATTGTCTGATCAATTGTTTAATAAATATATATTGCTAGCTATACTAAAAAGCTATCTTAGAAATTAATGCTCAGCCCACTCGACTGAGTTTAGATCAACACCTTCTTGGTACATATCCCAAAGTGGTGATAGGGCACGTAGTTTGTCAACGGCTTCATGCATCTGTTTGATAACAGTGTCGATGTCTTCATCAGTGGTATAACGGCCGAAGCTAAAGCGGATTGAACTATGTGCCAATTCATCTGGACGACCAATAGCACGTAGTACATATGATGGCTCAAGCGTTGCTGACGTACAGGCTGAACCTGATGATACCGCTAAGTCTTTAAGTGACATCATCAATGACTCGCCTTCAACGAAGTTAAAGCTGATGTTTACAATGTTTGGTACGCTGTTCTCAAGATCACCGTTTAAGTAAATCTCTTCGATGTCTTGTAGGCCATCCCAAAGCTTTTGACGTAGTTTGGCTGCATGTGCATGGTCGGCTTCATAGCTTTCATTAGCCAAAGCAAATGCTGCGCCTAGGCCAACGATTTGATGCGTCGGTAGTGTACCTGAACGCATACCGCGCTCATGACCACCGCCATGTTGCTCAGCTTTCAAGCGGATACGTGGCTTACGACGAACAAACAATGCGCCGATACCTTTAGGGCCGTATGCTTTATGACCTGAGAAGCTCATCAAATCAATTTTCATTTCTTCAAGATTGATTTTTACTTTACCAACAGACTGTGCGCCATCAACATGGAAAACTACGCCAGCTTCGCGAGTGATTTCACCAATCGCTGCAACATCAGTAATAGTACCAAGCTCATTGTTTACCATCATAAGTGATACTAGGATAGTATCATCACGCAGTGCTTCTTTTACTTGCTCTGGCAGGATAAGACCTGTGCTTGGCTGTGGCTCAAGATAAGTAATCTCAAAACCTTCTTGCTCAAGCTCACGGCAAGTATCTAATACAGCTTTGTGCTCAATTTTACTGGTAATGATATGTTTGCCACGAGACTGATAAAAATGTGCTGCACCTTTAATAGCTAGGTTATCAGACTCAGTCGCACCAGAAGTAAAGACGATTTCGCGTGGATCAGCGTTGATTACTTCAGCAACTTGACCGCGAGCAGTTTCTACTGCTTCTTCCGCTTGCCAGCCGTAACCATGTGAGCGTGAAGCTGGGTTACCAAAGACACCATCTACAGTCAAATACTCGCTCATTTTAGCAGCTACTGATTTAGCAACTGGGGTAGTGGCGGCATAATCTAAGTATATAAGGTTGTTATGTTGGCTCATGCTGGGTTTGCCTCGCTGTTCGATAGAGTAATAGTATTAATGTCTTTTATGGAAATATCTTTTGTAGAGGTGTGCTGACGCTCTGAGACTGACTGCACGTTTTCCATATCTAATAATTGCGCTAATGTTATATTTTTCAAGTACTGTTCGATATGATTTGATAGTGCACACCACAGATCGTGAGTTAGGCACATTGTACCACCTTGACAGTCACCGCGTCCTTCACACTGCATCGCGTTTACTGACTCATCAACCGCAGATATGATGCTCATCACATCTATCTCATTCAATGGTTTAGCTAGGTGATAACCACCTGCAGCACCGCGAATACTCGTGACAAGGCCGCGTTTACGGAGTTTAGAAAATAACTGTTCAAGATATGAGATTGAAATCGATTGCCGTTTGGCGATATCAGATAACGATACAGCACTGTCTTGTTGGCTAGTCTGTAATGCCAAATCTAATAATGCGGTAACAGCGTATCTGCCCCGAGTAGTCAAACGCATGTGTTATCTCCAAACTTAATGTCATTTATGTTTAACAACGATCTTAGCCAAAAGTCTTAATAAGTACTCATAAGATAAAAAGAGCAACCAATCATACGTCAGCTAAGTTTTGTCTTATCGTTATTGAACAACAGATGATTAACCCGATGTGTGCAACGATTAAGGTAATTATACTTAATCCCGAGTAATTTAGTCAAGATTAAAGTGTGGTTCAATGGTTAATCAAGCTTATTGCTGTAATTGATAAAAACAATGATGTTTAGAAGAGATATATGAGTGAGACACAAGCAGCTTAATTTGTCTGCTACAGATATATTTGACGAAGTAAAAAATAAGCGTTCAATATCTATAGAAGACATTGAACGCTTATTTATAGGTAATTCAGCGAACCAAAACTAATTCATCAGTAGTGCGATGACTGAGCCGATCATAATGACAAGCGCGACAACAGTGACAATCATCAACATCTTTTGCTTGCTTTGAAGCTCTCTTACGGTTGTTTCAAGTTCACGGTTTTTAATGGTCAAGGTATTAATCTGTGTTTGCTGTTCTTTAATACGAAGTTTGTAGTTGTTCTTTTTTTCTTCCAAATCAACTTCGGTAGGTTTGGTTTTGGCTTTACCACCCTTTATCTTTTTGATCAGCCCTTGGATCAAGCTGCCAAGCCCAAGTTGCATAATAAACTGTTTGACCAGTTGTACTTGAATCGACTCACCGCGCATCTGTAGCTTTTCAGTGGTTTCGCTATCATGAGTGGTGATGGCGTTGATAACTTGAATGCTATAGGCATTGATAACCACGTCAGGCTCACTACGACCAATCGGCAGCTGAGCATCTAGTAACACGCCCTTGGTACTAAAGGTGGCAAATACTTCTACATGTGGTAAATACAGGCGAAGCGCCACCACGGTGCCTTGCTTAGCAAGCGGATAAGCGGCCTTACGCAGTTCAGGATCCAAACGTAACAATAATGTCAGCGCCGACTCGATAAATACTAAAATGATATTAAGAAAAGAGTGAGACAACGTAGAACGCTTCATGTAAGTAATCCGTTTTTTATTTAGCAAGTTTTAGATATTTAGCAAACAGAAGTCTGTATTTGCCCAATACTTGCAGTGATATTTTGCTTATAGTAACGTCTTTATAATAAAAAGTAACGCTAGTTTCTGTAGTGGCTAAACTATTACATTACAATTTAGCAGTCAATAAAGACACTCTTATTTATGACCAGTAATATACAAACTTAATGTATAGCAATGCACAGACGGCAATTGACAAATCTGTCAAAGCATAGAAAATAGGAAAGCCAATCGTCTCAGTTATGCAGAGCCACTTATATATAAATTCCTAACGCTTTGCGTAACATTAGGTGTCAAATACGTAGTGTAGAGCACAAAAATATGTAAAATCGCTTGCGCTCCTTATGCTGCCTTGATATAAAGACGATAACAAAGAAGAACCTGTTAATGCGCCAGTTAGGTAGTTTTTATTGCGTAAGCACCATGAGAGCGTTACAATACTTGGCGTGAGCATTTATTACCCCCTTAAACTTGAAGGAAATTTTATGAATAAGTCAGAATTAATTGATAGCATCGCAGACAAAAGTGGTCTAAATAAAACCCAAGCTGGTGATGCACTAAACGCTGTTATGGAAAGTGTTGGCGAAGCACTAGAAGCTGGCGATAGCATCTCATTAGTTGGCTTTGGTACTTTCAGTGTAAAAGATCGCAAAGCACGCACTGGTCGCAACCCTAAGACTGGCGAAGAGCTAAGCATTCCAGCAAGCAAAGTACCAAGCTTCAAAGCTGGTAAAAACTTAAAAGAGCGCTTGAACTAAGCCGATTTTTTAAGCATAAAATGATAGTCGATGGTCTATAGCTGAAGTAATGAGCTAGCCATCGAAGAGAGCACCTAATATTTAGGTGCTTTTTTTATTGCTATAGTTTGTATCATGCGTCGTGAATATTTTGAGTCTGCATGAAAAATCACGTATCATAGGGCGCGCGATAGGTGTGTCATTTAAGTCAGATTTCTTTAGTAAATTTCGTTTTTTACTATAAAATGCATACGCTCTTACTCTTACCATTGCGAGCTTAGATAGCACTGATATTGGCAGGTTGCACTTAACAGCTCCTAACAGTATTACAATGGTTTTTCATCAATATAGGTTAATAAAGCAGAGATAACTATGGATAAATTGCGCGATTTCTTAAAAAGCTGGCCAGGTCGCATTTTATTGATTTTATGCCTATCGCCGCTCGCTCTCTTGGGTGTCGAAAGCTATTTTGGCGGCAACGTCGACCCCAACCAGATTGCGCAGGTAGGTGAGGCAAGCGTAGGACTGTCCGAGTATCAAACTGCTGTCAATAGCCGTCGTTCTGAAGTGCTAGAGCAAGTCGAAGATGCTAGCTTGTTGAATGAAGATGTGCTTCATGAGCAAGTATTAAAAGGTCTAATCGACCGTACGTTGTTAGAGCAGCAAGCAGGTAAGCTTGGTATGACAGTGTCTGATGACACGATCAATCGTTTGCTGCGTCAAGAAGAAATATTCCAAGATGCAGAGGGTAACTTTTCAAACGATCAGTTCTCAAACTTCTTGCGTCAGCGCGGCATGACCAAAAACCAGCTATTTGCGGAATTTCGCAATCAGTTAAGCTTGGATCAATTAAATGCCAGTATCGTTGGTACAGCCGTCTATCCTATGCAAGCAGTCAGTCAATTGATTGATTTGCAGCTTGAATCGCGCAACGTTTGGGTACATCGCTTTAATTGGCAAGATTATGCTGACAAAGTTAAGCTTAGCAAAGCAGACATTCAATCATATTATGATGCTAACAAAGACACATTGAAAAGTGCAGCGATGGTTGACTTGGCTTATATTCAGCTCAGCCCGCAAACTATCAAGGTTGATGAAGTAACCACAGAAGAGTTGCAGCAGCAGTATGAAGCATATAAGCAGAGCATTTCGGCTACTGATGAGCGTAAAGTCAGTCAGATTCTGTTTACTGGTAAAGATGCCAAGACACGAGCCGATAAAGTCAAAGCACGTCTGAATAAAGGTGAAGCGTTTGCTGCGCTTGCTAAAGCAGAGTCGGATGATCCATCAGGTGAAACAGGTGGTGATATCGGACGTTTCAATCCGTCAGTGTTTGGCAGTGATGCAGATACTGTACAAGAGGCACTAGAAGGGTTGAGCGTTGGTGATGTGACTGCACCTATCAAAACCAGCTTTGGTTATCAGATATTTACGGTTACTGAAGACAATGGCAAAAAGATTCCAAGCCTAGACAGTATGCGTGCTGAGCTGACTGCGAAAGCAAAAGAGTATAAACGTCAGGAAATCTATGCTGACAAAGTGACGTCAATCAACGATTTGGCGGCAGATGGTTTCAGTATCGAAGATATTGCACAGCAAGAAAACGTCAGTTTAAAGCGTATCAAAGATTATCGTAAAGTGAATAATAAGTCTGCATTGCCGCAACCAGCAGTGGTTAAACAGGCCTTTGATGAGTTTACTATTCAAGATCAAGCGGTAACGGCAGGCGTGGAAGTTGGTAACGGTACCGTATGGCTACAGCCAAGCAATTATCGTCCTACTAAGACGCTTGCTCTAGCAAATGCAACCCCAAGAATCACTCAAATACTCCGTCAGCAGAAAGCGACAGCATTAGCTTTAAAAGATGCTAAAGCATTGGCTGCTAGTATCAAGACGCCAGCTGATATAAGTAAGCAGTCGGTTAGTTTCCAAGCACTGGGTGAGATTAACCGTCAAACGACACAGCTAACGGACAAAGAGCGCGGATTGGCATTTAGCCAGCAAGCTGTTGATAATGGTGTCGTTGCGATTGCTAGTGAGACTGAGATGGGTGCAACGCTACTGGTTGGAGACCGTATTAAAACTGAGCAGCAGTCACCACTGTCTGATATGCAAAGAGCGCAAACAGCCAGTATTATCCGTGACAATTTAGGCCAAGACCAGTTGCAAGACTATTTGGACTATCTACGTATGGTGTATACGGTTGAGATTAATGAAAGCAATATGGCAAACGCACAAGGACGCTAAGTATTTGCTAGATTCTTATTTTTATTCTTATTTTTAGACGTAAAAAAGCCACCGTATCAATTGATACAGTGGCTTTTTTTTGGGAGATGCTTTAACGATAATTATCATGAATATTATATAGACTGAAAGTTAGTCGCATTAATAAATACAGCTGCTGCGACTAATCCCAGTCTTAAATTAATAGGTGGTTGTTTAATGACGGAAATGGCGCATTCCTGTGAATACCATCGCGATACCATGCTCATTAGCAGCAGCAATGGTTTCGTCATCACGCATAGAACCACCTGGCTGAATGATAGCAGAGATACCTACTTCAGCAGCATTGTCGATGCCATCACGGAAAGGGAAGAACGCATCTGATGCCATAACAGCACCTTCAGTTGCTAGTCCGGCATGTTCTGCTTTGATAGCAGCAATACGTGCTGAGTTAACGCGGCTCATTTGGCCTGCGCCAACACCGATAGTACGTTGGCCTTTTGCGTAGACAATGGCATTAGATTTGACGTATTTTGCCACGTTCCAGCTGAACAGTAGATCTGCCACTTGCGCTTCAGTTGGTTGTACATCAGTGACGATTTTTAAGTCGTTAGCCGTGATCAAACCAAGGTCTTGCTCTTGTACCAGTAAGCCACCGTTAACGCGCTTATAGTCAAGTTGGATATCACGCTGATCTGGTGCTGGTAGCTCGCCGCATACCAAGACACGTACGTTTTTCTTAGTAGCTGTCGCTTCAAGTACACCGTCTTCGATACTAGGTGCAATGATTACTTCTACGAACTGATTGTCGATAATGGCTTTTGCAGCAGCAAGCGTCAACGGACGGTTGAATGCGATGATACCGCCAAAAGACGATTCAGGATCGGTGCTAAAAGCAGTACGATAAGCAGCTACTTGGTCATTATCAACCGCGACACCGCAAGGGTTGGCATGCTTAACGATAACGCAAGCAGGCGTGCTGAAAGCTTTAACGCACTCAAGCGCAGCATCGGTATCAGCGATGTTGTTATAAGACAATGCTTTGCCTTGTAACTGTTTAGCTGTTGCGATTGAAGCTTGTTTGCTTTTTAAAGGCTGGTTTTCAGTATAGAAAGCCGCGTTTTGATGCGGGTTTTCGCCATAGCGTAGGTCTTGTGCTTTTTCAAGCTGTACATTGAATGTACGTGGGAAGTTTTCTGGCTCTTGAGTGTCGTTGACACGGCTACCTAAGAAGTTGGCAATCATACCGTCGTACTGTGCCGTATGTTCAAACGCCTTTACTGCCAAGTCATAACGTAAAGCAGTCGTCAGTTCAGTACCACCGTCTAAGGCGTTAAGTACACGGTCATAATCAGCTGGATCAGTGACGATACCTACATGAGCATGGTTTTTCGCCGCTGAACGTACCATGGTAGGGCCGCCAATATCGATGTTTTCGATAGCGTCGTTCATAGTCACATCCGCACGTGCGATCGTTTCAGCAAACGGATATAAGTTCACGACGACCAAGTCGATACGTTCGATCGAATGATCACTCATAACTGCATCATCTGTACCGCGGCGTCCTAGAATGCCACCGTGAATCTTAGGATGTAGCGTTTTAACACGGCCATCCATCATTTCAGGAAAGCCTGTGTAATCTGATACTTCAGTCACGTCGACATTGTTTTCTGTGAGCAGACGATAAGTACCGCCAGTAGATAATAAACCAAAACCTGCTTTGAGAAGGCCTTGAGCAAACTCGACGATATTAGACTTATCGGAGACCGATAGTAGGGCAAGTGGGGTTGTACTCATAAGAAATTTTCCATAAAAAAAGCCTGACGTAAACGTCTGGCAAGGTGATGATGACAACGGTATGCCGTATCATGATAGATAAAGCGACGAACGTTTGATTGCCATACATAATGATAGTCAATGATGATGGGTAAGCTCATATAACAATGCTACATTAAATCATAGGTCTTCATTTTTTTGCGCAAAGTGCCTCGATTTAGGCCTAATATCTGAGCACATTTGGTTTGGTTGCCTCTTGTTTTTTCTAGAACGACAGATAAGAGAGGCTCTTCGACTTGCTTTAAAATCAATTCATATAAATCAGTGGGCATCTCATCTCCTAGCATCGCAAAGTACTGACGCACCACACGCTCTACATGAACTCGTAGAGGTTGCTGCGCACTACTTGTATAGTTTTGACTAGCAAAATCAAAGCCGTGCGTAGGTGGCTGGTATTCGTCTTTATTATAATCGGCAGGGTGCTCAGAGCTTTTAGCAAAATGATTGGCATTATGCTGTGCATGAGGTGCCATAAAATAATATCCTTGAGATGAAGAAAAATTCTGATTGTGAGGGGTCAGAACCATAGTATATCAAATTAATATCGCCTAGCGCTGATAGATTCATCGTTATCTTGGCTATCACGGTTTAATTGAAAATGAATTTACGGTGTGTTTTCTACTCACACTTACCTATATATGACACTCTAATCTAATAAAGAGCGGTCATAGTAATGTCGCGAATTTGCGCATTAGCCACAGGAATAGTAAATAAAAGCTGTCTATCTGTATTGGCAGCTAACTGACTTTGCTTGCCTAATAAATAATCGTTTGGATCTGCAATAAACTCTCCAATAATCTCATCTTTACCATAAACGCTTATTTTTACATTAGGATATAGTTGTGATTGCGGGCTCCCATTACTTAGAGTAGCGCCTATATCACTAAATGTACCAGCAGTTTTAATCTGACTGCTTCTATGAAAGGTATTGTTGATGGTAAGCGCTGATAAGTCTGCACTGGGCAAGCTGCAGGCAGCGACAGAGCAGATCGATTGGAGACGCTGAGCATAGGCTGGGTTTTTGACTAAATTTTCTAAGTTAAAAATAACATACTGAGCCGCGAGTAGGAGTGCTAAGACCAAACAACCTAATATCCATAACAATGATGCAATTGAACGTGTCGTTTGGGCTGGTGCAAACGGTAGCTGTGTTTTTCTTAAGCGATCGTCGGCAGCAGGGTCTTCATCTTTAACGGGTACACCCATATCAGAGAGAAGCTGTGATAGATCTGTATCATCTGGTGGTGTTTCTTCGTCTTGATTTTGTTCTTCTAATAGTTTTTGCAGCCATGAATTGTTATCAGTACTCTCAACATTGGCATGAATATCATTGGCCGCTGCCGAGCTGAGCATGTCCTGTGTTGATGAGGATGCTGATATTGTACTAGTAGATGGTTTTTTGGTTGATGAATTAGAGCTTTTGATAGTTTCTTTAGAAAGGGGCGCTTTTGGTTTTTCTGTGGTTGCTACGCTAGGACTGGTATTACTGGCTTGGGTTAACCATGCATCCATACTATCTAATGAGTCATACTCTTGAACGTCTTCTTCTGGCTCGTCTATATCCATATCATCATAGATTAAGTCGTCATGAATCAAAGTATCAGATGATTTTTTCTTACTGATTGAAGATGTAGGGCGATTTGGCACACTTTGAAGTTTATGCTGATTACTACTAGTAGTCGCTTTTTTCTCGTTCAAAATTGGTTTAGTTTGAGCTGTTTGTTGAGCAGGAATATTTTTTTGTGGTGTTGGTTTTTGAATAACCTCAGAATTTACCACAAGATGCTTATTGACCAAAAAACTTTGCTGGCACCGATCACAGCTGATGGTAGCATTGACTTGATTCAGTTGAGTTTGTTTAACGCTATAGCAAGCTTGGCAATGGGGGCATTGGGTTTTTATTGGCGTGGTCATAGAGGCGAATCCAAAAAAGTATGGTTATCAATACCGCTTAGCCACTCACCAATAGCTGCCCACAATACTCATTGTACTTTTTCAATTTCGATGAATTATGGGCAAAGACAGAGTGGCGTCAAACACATAACATTTGACTGCCCTCTATCGTAACAGATGTAATTAAATGTTGCTAGCTGGTAAATGTACCTGATAAACGCTGCCAGTGCTGGTCTTCTTGCGCAGTAAAAGCATGCTTAGGGTCCAGTGCAAAATATGGCTGATAAGCTTCAGTGACTTGCTCGGTTTGCGATTCAATCAAGCCTGCCAATACGATACGGCCCTTTGGCGCAATCAGTGTTGCAAAGTAAGGTGCTAAACCAACAAGCGGCTTTGCTAAAATATTAGCAACGATCACTTCTACAGGCAACACATCATGTTGTGAGCAATACTCTGTAAATTCTTCTGGCAAAAATGCCTGCAAACGATCGCCTACATTGTTGCGTACCGCATTCTGATTGGTAGCAAGTACCGCCTGCGGGTCGATGTCGACTGCATATACCTGACGTGCACCCAATAGCAAAGCAGCAATCCCTAGAATACCTGAGCCACAACCATAATCGATCACTACTTTGTCTGTTAAGTCTTGCTCTGTTAGCCAGTCTAGACATAGGCGAGTCGTAGCATGATAGCCAGTACCAAATGCCAAGCCTGGGTCCATAATGATATTGGTGGCTTCAGGGTTAGGCGGCGTTAGCCAGTCAGGCACAATCCATAAGTCATTAGCACATTCGATAGGATGATAGTTGCTCATCCACTCGCGCTCCCAATCCTTATCATCAACAGCCGTTAACCAAATACGAGTAGCCTGTACTTGTGCAGCGATTTCATGACTTAATTGCTCAACCGCTTGACGACTGCCCGCATCAGTAGTCGCATCAAATAATCCTGTTAGTATCACCTCATCCCAAAGCGGTGATTCACCTGGAAGTGGCTCAAACAAAGGTTGATCGCCAGCATCGTCTAAAGCGATTGATAATGCGCCTGCTTCTAATAAAAGCGCTTCAGCCAAGTCGACGTTTGATTTTTCGCATTGTAAATGCAGTTGTTGCCATGCCATAAAGATAACCTTAAGCGGAAATAAAAATAAGTGTAGGTGTTAGGGGTTGCCCTAGATAAATCTACATACAATGAAATGCATGATGTATATAGAGGTTTTAACTAATGAGTCTAAAATGTGCAAATATCAGTTATTAGCGTAATGCTTGTTTTGCTTCATTGACTACGCGTGAGTTACCCTGAGCTTGTCCTGATTGTAATATAACTTGCCATAGTGCTCGTCTACGATTACTGTCTTGAGAGACACTAAGACCGCGACGTGCCATCGCTTCTGCCTTACGAGGCTGGTTCTTTTTTAATGCTACTTGTGCCAAATAGAAGTATACCGCCGATGATTTAGGCGCTAAACGCTGCGCACGGGTAAAGCTGCTTTCTGCATTGGTTAGATTGCCCGCTTTCAATTGACTGATACCTACTTGCATCAAATTGCGAAAGGCAGGCAGATTACTGTTGTTGCTGGCAGATTGTTGAGTACGTTGCTGCGAGTTTCTTCTAGCGTGCTCAAGTAACTCATTATGCGACGGTACTGTTGGCTCGGAGATTATATAGTCGTTACGAGAAGGCGCAATGATAACAGGATCAGGCTGCACCACTTCTGGAGCAGGAGGTGTAAATACAGGTGTCTCTTGCGTTAATGGATTTGGTGTTTCGGACTGTTCAACTGCATCGTAAGGCTCGGTTGGATAGTTGCTTTGATCATTTGCTTCCGTGATAGGCGCTTGAGCAGTTGTCGTTGATGGCACGGTCGGTTGTGATGTTGGTAATGTTTGAACAGGCGTGGTTTGCACTGTGGGCGATGTGCTAGGGGCCGTCTGACAAGCACTTAGACTTAGCATGCCAACGATCGCGCTACCTACAAGTAAAGCGTTGCTTGACGTAATTTTATTACGCCATAGCAGCATTGTTTGTTTTACTGAAGTAGTTGTCCGTAAAGATGACACCATCATGTTAAAACCTTTTTTAAATATTAAAAGCTAAATATCAAAAACACTATTAAAGCCATTCAACAGCTAGAACCATTCAACAGCGCGGTCATACCAAGTATCAGCACGGTCTTCATCACCTTCACTTTGCTCGCTGCTACCTTCTGCACCCTCAGATTCAACAGCTTCGCCATTTGGAATCTCTAAACCTTCGCGGCGACGTTGTTGATTGATATCACCTTGCTGATTTTGGAATTGTATCTGTTCACGAGCACGATCTTGCTGGTATAGGCTTAGCGCACAACTACTGGCTTCTTCTGGTAAATGAGCTGACATTACTGGTAGGTAGCGAGCGTTGGCACAGCGTTCATTAGACAGTTTGCCTGAGTTATTCTCTAGCCATAACCACTCGATACCTTCTGGCTCTGGTAGAGCAACCGGAGTCAGTTTTAGACGTTTCATATAATCTACCCAAACTGGTAAGGCGCCAGTACCACCACTCAAGCCAATCGGTTTATTATCATCACGACCAACCCAAACGACACTCACATAGTTGCCACTATAGCCTGCAAACCAAGCATCACGGTAATCGTTTGTCGTACCCGTTTTTCCTGCTAGGTTTAAATTACTACCGAGCGATTGTGCACGTCTAGCCGTACCATTTGAGACGACTTGCTGTAATGCATAGTTGGTCAAAAAGTTGGTTTCAGGTGGAATACTGCGCTGAGTGTTAAGCCCAGTACGCTGTAAGATACGGCCGCGATCATCAATGACAGTACGAATACTATGAATAGGAGTGCGGAAGCCACCAGTGGCAAATACTTGGTAAATACCAAGCATATCCATCGGGCTCAAATTAACTGAGCCTAGTAACGCTGATGGGTAAGGTGGGATTTTTTCTTTGATACCCATGCGCTGTAATTGCTTGGCAAAGGTATTAACGCCGAACTCCATACCTAAGCGTACTGCCGCTTGGTTATAGGATTGAGACAGTGCCGTGGTAAATGGTACATAGCCATGATCACGGTTGTCGTAGTTTTTAGGGTTCCAGTCAGTACCATCGTTTAGATTGACCGTAATAGGGGAGTCATCTACTGAACTGGCCAAGTTATAACGACCGCTCTCAAGCGCAGTCATATAAATGATAGGCTTCAGCAACGAGCCGACTTGACGTTTGGCATCGACCGCACGGTTAAACCCTGTAAATTCACTACCACTACCTACAACAGACACGAGCTCGCCAGTCTCAGGATTGGCACTGACTAATGCACCTTGCAAGTCCTTAGTTTTGCTACTGTTACGGCGCAGTTCACCAAGTTTTCTATCAACGGCTTTATCTGCGGCCAATTGAGCGATAGGGTCTAGAGTACTGATAATAATTAGACCTTCGTTCTTGAGGTCATCAGAATAATAGACGGTATTTAGCTCACGTTTGACAATATCTAAGAAGTCAGGGAACTGGCTTTTGCCTTCAGCAGGCTTATCCACGATGCCAAGTGGTTGCTTTAAGGCTTTATCGTAGTCTTCTTGGCTCAATGTGCCCATTGTCAGCATATTGTTAAGCACCACATCACGGCGTGCTTTTGAGTCATTTGGATTACGACGTGGATTATAGATACTTGGGCCTTTTGCCATACCAACCAGCATTGCTTGCTGATCTAAGCGCAGCTCATTAAGAGGTTTGTCAAAATAAAACTGTGATGCTAGGCCAAAACCATTGATAGAGCGGTTGCCATTTTGACCCAGATAAATCTCATTCAAATAGGTCTGTAAAATTTCATCTTTACTGTAATGAAGCTCAAGGAGCACGGCCATCAATGCTTCATTGGCTTTGCGTTTGATGGTGCGATCTGAATTGAGATAGAAGTTTTTGATCAGCTGCTGGGTGATGGTCGAGCCACCTTGTCTGGCACCACCAGTAAAGTTATTGATTACGGCACGGGCGATACCACGTACCGATACCCCTTTATGCTCATAAAACGCGCGATCTTCGGTAGCGATAAGGGCATCAATTAACGGCTGAGGCACTTCGTCCAAAGACACAACCATCCGATCTTCATTACTGTCTGGATAGATACCACCGATATTGACAGGCTCTAGACGAATGATGCCGCTTTTGGCAGGCAGAGTACTCTGGATAGATTCTACTTTATTGCCAGAAATTGTCATTTTGATGACTTGCTCGGCATCTTTATCATTGGCGCTATACGTAAAGCCGCGCGTGTGAATAAAGTAAGTATTACCTGTTCGATGATAGGTGCCTGTACGATCATAAGCTTTGTTGCTTTGATAATTAAGCAACTCTAGCCATGTCTTCATCGTATCTCTATCGACATTGGCACCTTGATACAGCTCAAGCGGCTGCGAATACACTTTGGCTGGAATGTCCCAGCGCTTGCCCTCAAACTTATGAGTAATGGTGCGATCAAGTTTGATCAAATATAGCGCCAACAGCACCATGCCTGCGATGATGGTAATTAATAGCAGACTACTAAAGACCAAGCCGCGCTGCTGCGAGGGTAGCGTGCGCATAGCAGACTTAGATGACGCTGATAACTTGGTATTTGGTAACTTGTAATTAGGTTTTTGCACGGATGTCGCACCATTTTTGGATAAAAAACTGCCTCATAATGACGCAAATTGATAAATTTTTCAATCTATCATCGTCAACGCGGGCATTTATTGGTCGTAGACCATGAGCGATGATACTGTTCATAGCGATAGCTTATAGTATAATCCCTATTAAAATACCGATACTTGTAATAAAGCGTCAGTCACTTTCAATCTGGTAGATAAACGCCATATAAGATAACAATTTACGATTGCCCTCACGATGTATTTTGTATGAATTCGCTGTTGCTAATTGTTTGCTATTAGCCGTTTGTTATTAATAATGTGCCACTAACTAGTGGTAGTGATATTCATGTGATTAAAAACGGCTCTATTGCATGACGTACAGTACAGTCAATACGAGCAAGTTTGCTTTAAATGAATGCATTTTAAGCAAGCCTGTCAAAGGAAGTAAGCGCGACTATGTCTAGTATCCAATCATCAGTATCATCTGCTACCAATCATTCTTATGAAGACACTTCTATCATCGAAGGCTTAGTGCTTCCGCTGGCTGATCACTGTTTCCACTGTGGTGACCCTGTACCTCAGCCACCGTTTCATGCTGAGATATTAGGTCAGTCACGAGAAATGTGTTGTATGGGCTGTCAGTTAGCTGCCCAAAGCATTGTAGAGGCTGGTCTTGAGCAATACTATCTTGACCGATCGGAAATTAACCGCACGGCAAGTTTGCCAACTCAGCTGACTCGCCTCGAAGTTTACGATCATGACGAAATAAAATCGCAATTCGTTTACGCGCAAGATGGCATGTCAGTAGCAGAGCTGTCGGTCAATAACTTACGCTGTGCTGCCTGTACGTGGCTGATTGAGTCGCGTCTCGATGAGCTAGAGGGTATTGGTAAATGTCAGGTAAATTTGACCAACCAACGTATGCGGGTCATTTGGGATGAGAGCAAATTACCCATCAGTCGCATTTTAGCGGTCATCAACGAAATCGGCTACGAAGCCAAGCCTTATCGCCAAGATACTCACGAAGCTATGCTGGCACGTCATAATAATCAAATGCTATTGCGTCTCGGCATCGCTGCACTAGGTTCGATGCAAGCGATGATGTATGCCGTTGCGCTGTATTTTGGCGAGTATAGCGACATGTTGATATTTCAGCGTGATTTTTTGCGTTGGGTGTCTTTATTTGTGAGTACGCCTGTATTTTTCTATGCTGGTATTCCTTTTTTTACCTCTGCATGGTCAGCAATTCGTGCGCGCCAAGTCAATATGGATGTGCCCGTCAGTCTTGCGTTGATTATTACTTTCTTTGCCAGTCTCTACGCTACCATCACTGGGCAAGGGGAGACGTATTATGACTCGGTCAGTATGTTTATCTTCTTTTTGTTGGCAGGGCGTTATATCGAGCACAATGCACGTCTAAAAGCCGCGACTATGGCTAATGATTTGGTCGTGGTTGAACCAGTACTGGTGCAAAAAGTCGCTGAAGATAAAGCCGCTGCCGAGCGTATTTTGCAGCGGCTTACAGAAAATAAGTCTCAACAAAGTGAAGCTATCGAAGATAATGCTCAAAAGGGTTCGAGTGTGGCGGCTGAAGTCATGCCTGATTTTATGCAGCGTATGGATGCCAATGTTCATCAGCTCACATCGCGTATCGCTCAAGACTGGCAGCAGTCACGCAACCAACAGAATGTGCAATCACAACCCGAAGGCGATATAGAGTCAAAGCAAATGGTCACCGCTCATAGTTTACAAGTGGGCGACATTATTTTGGTTGAAGCGGGCTCTGAGATTATCAGTGATGGCATCTTGCTAAGTTCTACCGCAACGGTGTCACAAAGTCTACTGACGGGCGAGGGTGATTTAATCATCAAATCTCAAGGCGATTATATTGTTGGTGGTGCACAAAATGACAGCCAGCCGTTTGAGATGCTAGTCACCGCCTTGCCAAAAGACAGCCAGATAGGCTTAATTGATCGATTGATGAATCGTGCCATGAGCGAAAAACCCAAATTGGCGCAGCAAGCAGATAAGTTGGCGCGTTGGTTTGTGGCACGTATTTTGGTTTTATCCGCCTTAGTATTTGTCGGCTGGTATATTGTTGACCCAAGCCAAGCCATTTGGGCAACCGTGGCAGTCTTAGTCGCTACTTGTCCATGTGCTCTGTCGTTGGCAACGCCGATTGCCTTGACCGTCTCAACCAATCGTCTGGCAAGCTATGGTTTTTTGACGACGCGTGGCCATACCTTACAAACGCTAGCTGAAATCACGCACGTTGCTTTTGATAAGACAGGCACGCTGACTTATGGTAAGCCAAATTTATTAAATATCGAATTAATCACACCAAAAAGCCAGACCGAAATTGACGATTTATCATTAATAGCGCAAAAAGATACGCTATTGGCCATTGCAGCTGCGCTAGAAGTGGGAAGTCGTCATCCCATTGCCCACGCATTACTGACGGCGGCCTATCAGTTACACCTGCCATCGACACAAGCCGTACAGCATTATCCAGCAGGCGGTGTAGAAGCGATGATTGATGGCACTGTATATCGAATCGGTCACAAGGACTTTGCGTTAGACAGAACAGATAATAGCGGCAATGATATAGATGCAAACGATGATTTAACCATCGATCTGGTAGCTCAGCGAGCCAGCTCAGCAGTCGTGTTATCTCGTCAAAATATTGATGATAATGAATGGCAGGCGCTGGCGTGCTTTTACTTTAACGACAAAGTACGGGATAGCGCTAAGTCCCTGCTCGATACGCTCAAAGGACTAGGTATCGAGTCTGTTATGTTGACAGGTGATCCAAGCCCGCAAGCGTTAGTGATGGCTGAGAACTTGGGAATGCAATCTGCATACAACGGACTATCACCAACCGATAAGGTCAATCATATTCAGCAGTTGCAAGCTAACGGTGCTGTGGTATTGATGGTAGGTGATGGTATCAACGATGCACCAGTGCTAGCAGCAGCAGATGTGTCGACCTCGATTGCAGGTGCGGCAGACTTAGCACAAGTATCTAGTGATAGTATTATCTTAAATGGACAAATCGAGGCCATCACTGCGGCTAAACGTATCTCTGATAAGACGGAACGTATTATCAAGCAAAACTTCCGTTGGGCACTCGCTTACAACAGTATCGTCCTGATACCAGCGGCTTTAGGTTATGTACCACCATGGCTCGCTGCAATTGGTATGTCGCTCAGTTCGCTATTTGTCGTATTAAATGCATTACGCTTAAAACGTGCTTAGTCTCTTTAAAAAGCATTTAATGTAAACAGGTCTGTAAAGTTTGCCCACAAAAAAACCGCCTTCCATCAAATGAAGGGCGGTTTTTTTCTATACAAAGATACTATTAGACAGCTCTTACAATTAGTCTTGTAGATAGCTTAGCAGACGCATAAATTCGATATACATCCAGACTAAGGTCGCAAGAATACCAATACTGAACAGCCACTCGTAATCTTCAGAAACACCCATCGCAACACCGCGATCAATATTATCGAAATCTAACAGCAAGGTGAAAGAAGCGATAACGATGACAAATAAGCTAAAGCCAATAGCGATAGCGCCACCTTCAAATAGGAACGGTAATGATGAGCCAAACGCTAGAGAAAGTACCCACTGTGCTACATAGACAAGCATGATAGCAATAACCGCCGAGGTCACAATAGAGCGGAACTTTTCAGTAACTTTAACTAAACCTGAACGATATAAACCTAGCATAACCGCAGCTGTGACGAAAGTTGCGCACATTGCAGTGACTGGTACTGTTGGATACATTCTCATGAAAAATAATGAGATACCGCCCAAAAATATGCCTTCTAACAAGGCGTAAGGCACTGCCAAAGTCTTGGCTTTTTGCGGCTTGAAGGTAATAAAAAGAGCCAGAACAAACGCAGCAATCATGCTACCAAAGGCTGCCATCGTAATAAAACCTTGCGATAAACCTGCCATAAGCGCATAAAAGAAAAAGCCCACACCAGTAATGGCTGATAAACCAAGTAATAAGCTGGTCTTTTGAATTACACCCTTGACCGTCATTGGATTACCGCCGATCGCAAGTTCTGCGCGACTGACAATAGGATTGGCCATACATAAGTCCTTAATAATAAAATATAAAAATAGTGATGTTAGTTACTTTAGCAAAACCGCTATTATTGTCAACTGTGTTTGCGTGACAACTACTGCGGCGCGACCTTTGGCTGCTCATTGGCTAGCGCATTGAGCCACTGTACCGCTCAATACGCTAATCGAAAAACTGAGCAGATAGATTCGGCTAAGTAAAACATTCGATAGCTTTTATATGGGGTCAGTTACGACAGTTAACAACGATAATTCATAAACATGCTAGTCTAAGCGCGCATTTATCGCTATCATTACCTTGTACTTCACCGTTATACCGAGTCGTTTTATGGAAAACTCAGCGCAGTCAGCAAGATTGCCACACTTACATGAATCAGAGCTATTCCACGCTATTAAAAACCCCGCCTTTAGGCGCATTGGTCTAATGGGACGTGCTGGTAAACGTAGTGTCACTCAAAGCTTGGTACAGATTGCCCAAACCGTCAATGACATGAATTTGACGTTGATAATGGATGTACAAACGGCCAATTTGCCAACGCTTGATCTCACAGACATAGAAAGAGTCAAAATCGTCAAACGTGGTTTGATTGGTGAGATTTGTGATTTGGTTATTGTGGTTGGCGGTGATGGTTCGATACTACATGCCGCTGAAGCGCTAGCACGCTACCGTGTACCTGTATTAGGGGTTAACCGTGGTCGTTTAGGGTTCTTAGCAGATGTAAAACCTGATGAAGCTGCGTTTAAGTTACGCCAAGTATTGATGGGAGACTATCAACTGGATCATCGGTTTTTATTGACGATGGAGATACGAGAAGGTCGCAAAATTATCCATGAAGACATGGCCCTGAACGACATCGTACTGCATGCTGGTAAATCCGTACATATGATTGATTTTCAGATGAAAATTGATGGACATGACGTTTATAGACAGCATAGTGATGGCTTGATAGCGGCAACACCGACTGGCTCTACCGCTTATGCCTTATCAGGTGGTGGTCCAATCATTCATCCGAGTATGGACGCTATTTGTCTGGTGCCGATGCATCCCCATACGTTATCTAGCAGACCGATTGTGGTCAGTGGTAATAGTGAGGTCTGTATTCGTATCCACGAAGACAATCGTACTCAGCCGATGGTGAGTGCGGACGGTAAGCCAAGCGTGCCACTTGAGCAAGAGCAACGTCTCCATATTCGTAAGCATCCTGATAAGCTTACTTTGTTGCACCCACCTGGGTTTGACTTTTATGAGGCCTGCCGTACAAAGTTGCACTGGAACGTACATGCCGAAGAATTCAGTCTTGATGTCGATGATGATATTATAGACGATGAATAAGCGTATCTATTAGACCCAAATATGATGCAAAAAATGGTAGTGGAGAGTAGGCAAGATGGATAAACAAACAATACTAGCAAGTCTAACGCCCGAAGTGGTTGATAAGTTTCGTATGGCGATTGAGCTAGGTAAATGGCCTGACGGTCGTAAGATTACCGCTGAGCAGCGTGAGACTTGTATGCAAGCAGTGATGGTATGGGAGCATGAGCATCTGCCGCCAGCTGAGCGTACAGGTTATATTCATAAACCTGTAAAAGACGATGGTACTGTCGTTGGCGCTGAATGTGATGTCGAGCACGAGCATCACTATCCTAATATGCCAAATCCTAAAGGTGCAGTACAGCCTGTTAAGTTTCGTGATAAATAGATTTATAAATAAGTTGTAATAGTTGTTATAAAAACACTCATCATAAAAAAGCCACGCTATATAGCGTGGCTTTTTTTACTTTACCAATAATTAAATCATCAGAAATAGCTTAATCACTATAAATGATTAAATAGCAGTCGTATCGACACTAGGACGAACCGTTAGCGGGTTCTTTTGCATCAAAAATCCTTGCCAACCCCAATGTAAAAAATTACGGATATTGGCATGATCGGTACCGTTAGGCGTTGCTTGAACCTTGGCATAGTGTTCGCCAAATAATTTAAGCGTGTCCAATTGGTTCAAACCATGGTGCTTAGCAAAACCAAAAATCTTTGCGCTACCTTCGTTCTCACCGGCTGTATTATGTACCATCCCATTTACAAAAGGGGCAGGTGCATAGCGATAAAAATCATCGATAAAGCTGATGACATCATTGAATCCAATGGCTTTTTTGTTCAAACCATTAAGTAATGCCGATACATCTGATTGGCGGATACTCATAAATAAATGACCTCAGAGCAGATTAAAAAAACAATATAATATTTATGTGTGCTCAATGATGATAGTAGCCGTTGAGCGTTCAGCATTATAATTTAGCTAGCTTAGCGATTAAAGTAGTCTTCGTCATCAAACGAAGGCGAAAAGTTGCCTTGCTCAAGATGCTGCATCTGCGACTGTACAGAACGCTCATGCTGAATACGTTGATAAATCTCTTCGCGGTGTACTGCAATATCTTTAGGTGCGTTTACACCGATACGTACTTGATTGCCTTTGACGCCTAGAACCGTCACACTTACTTCGTCGCCAATCATTAGCGTTTCGCCCACGCGGCGTGTCAAAATTAACATGCGTCACACTCCTTATGTCGCATCAACAAATTATTACTCATCAGATTACTTCTCAATTGCAGAACATCACCGCAGCACCAAACATGCAATATAACCATTATCACGATGCTCGATATCGTGCCAATAGCGGTAATGATAGGTAGATTCATTTAGCCCAAATGAAAGCCCCATTATAGGCGGCATAACAGATACTGTCACGGTTTTTCACAAAACTATTAGGTAAATGCTCATTTCAACTATGCTAAAAAATAAAAATAGGACCTAAAAAGATCCTATTTTATTTAAGTACTGTATTTATTTAGATATTATTAATTTAAACGCTATTAATCCATATGCTGTTTATCTACATACTATATAAAGTCATTAATAGCGGTTAATAGATAACCATCAATACTAATAATATATTTTAACAGTTTTTATGTCTTATAGCCCAGCGATTTTGCTTTCACCGTCTTCACGATCTAGGCCAAATGCCGTGTGCAACGACTTAACGGCTTTTTCTAAGTGTTGATCTTGAATCAGAACTGACACTTTGATTTCGCTGGTTGAAATCATTTGGATGTTGATGTTGTTTTCAGCCAGTGTTTGGAACATAAGACTAGCAACACCAGCGTGTGAACGCATGCCAACACCAACTAGTGACACTTTAACAACTTCACTGTTGCCCAATATTTCTTTGGCGCCAATTTCATCTTTCACTTCTTCGTTAAGTACTTTTAGCGTCTTATCTAAATCAGTGCGGTTAACCGTGAAAGTAAAATCAGTAGTACCGTTATCCGAAAGATTTTGTACAATCATATCGATTTCGATATTGGCACGACCAATTGGGCTTAAGATAGCAGAGGCGATACCAGGATGGTCAGGCACGCCGCGTACTAAGATTTTTGCTTCGTCTCTGTTGAACGCGATACCTGAGATGATTGCCTGTTCCATATTGTCTCCTTCGTCTATCGTAATTAGGGTACCCACGTTGTCTTGAAATTCTTGGTCAAAGCTACCGTCTGTGTTTTCATCAAAGCTAGAGAGTACACGCAGCGGCACGCCATATTTACCAGCGAATTCTACTGAGCGAATCTGTAGAATCTTGGAGCCAAGACTTGCCATTTCAAGCATTTCTTCAAACGTAATTTTTTCAAGCTTTTTGGCTTTTGAGGTCACACGAGGGTCAGTGGTATAGACACCATCGACATCGGTATAAATTTGACACTCATCAGCGCCTAAGGCCGCAGCAATCGCCACACCTGTGGTATCAGAACCGCCGCGCCCTAATGTGGTCGCGTTGCCTTCTTCATCGATACCTTGGAAACCTGCCACAATAACGATATTGCCAGCATCTAATTGCTCACGTATGTTTTTGTCATCGATGCTTTCGATACGGGCTTTGTTATGGGCGTTGTCGGTTTTAATCGCGACTTGGCGACCAGTCATTGAACGGGCACCAATACCAAGCTCTTTAATCGCCATGGCAAGTAGAGAGATAGAAACCTGCTCACCTGTTGAGACCATTTGATCGTATTCGCGAGGATCAGGCTGCGTGCTAATTTGGCGAGCTAGATCGATTAAACGGTTGGTTTCGCCGCTCATGGCTGAGACCACGACGACCACTTGATGACCATTGTCATGCCAGCGTTTGACTCGTTTGGCGACGTTTTTGATGCGGTCGATACTGCCCATCGAGGTGCCGCCGTATTTCTGTACTATTAACGCCATAAAAATCTACCTATTTATTCAATAATGACTTTTTATTGTCATTGAGGAGAGTCAATGTGATGCTCGTCAATGCTTGTATAGATAAAGCCAGATGATAAGAGTTATGTCTTTAGGTTTTTCATCCTTCTAATGGTATATATCAACCTTATGGAATGAACAATATGCCCAAACGTTGACCTTTATACCATATCTACCGCATAACTTTAAGCCTCAGGAGCGCTTAGATGTATGGCGATTGGTTATAGTAGTTATAACCAATCACGTATTCTATGCGTAGTAGAGTAAAGCTATGCGATAAATATAAGTTACATTGTGAGACGCTATACCAGTATATTCGCGAGTTTAATATTCGCTAGCTTAGCTAAGCTGGGTTTCAATCCAAGCAGGTAGAGCACTAATAACCGCTGCACTGTTACCAGACTTCGGTGCGCCGCCTTGTGCGTAGTCAGGCTTACCACCACCTTTACCGCCAAGCTCACCTGCCAAATGACGAATAATATCACCAGCCTTCACTTTGGCAGTAACAGATTTTGCGACGCTCGCTGCGAGTGCTAATTGGTCATCTTTATCACCAATTAATACAATCACGCTATCAGGCAGTTTTGATTTGATATCGTCCATCAGCGTACGGATGGATTTACCATCGATACCGCTTAAAGTGCTGATAAGAACCGGGGTACCTGTGATCGTTTGTACATCATCAAGCAAGTTGGCTGCTTGAGCACTGGCGATTTTTTGCTCTAAGCGCTCTAGTTGTTTTTCTAGGTCGCGTTGCTTATCTGCCATAGTACGGACGCGCTGCGCCACTTCAGGACGTTTTACTTTCAGCTGACTTGCCAACTCGCTCAGTTGTTGCTCGCTTTGCTGAATATTTTTGACCGCGTTCATGCCAGTGACAGCTTCAACTCGGCGGATGCCAGCCGCAATACCAGACTCACTGGTGATTTTTAGCACACCGATATCGCCCGTACGCTGTACGTGCAAGCCACCACATAGCTCGATAGAGAAAGGCTTGCGCTGACCATCGATGATACGGTCTGTACCCATGGTTAGGACTCGAACGTCACTGCCATACTTTTCACCAAACAGTGCCATAGCGCCTTGGTTCATCGCTTCGTCAATCGACATGTGCTCGATACGGGCAGGGGTGTTGGCTTGAATTTGCTCATTAACGAGACGTTCGACACGCATGATTTCAGCGGCGCTGACAGGCTTATCGTAAGCAAAGTCAAAACGTAGTACTTCGCTTGAAACTAGTGAGCCTTTTTGCGTGACCGCATCGCCTAGCACTTCTCTTAGCGCTGCATGCAATAGGTGAGTGGCCGAATGGTTTTTGGCACTGGCTGCACGAATGCTAGACAGTACTTGCGCTTCAGCGGTTTGCTTAGTACTGATATCGCCCATGGTCACGACACCATAATGGATAATCGCCTGACCAGATTTTTTGGTATCTTGTACTTCAAAGACGCCAGATGCTGTACGAATTTCACCAAGCTCACCAACTTGACCACCACCTTCAGCATAAAATGGGGTGCGATCCAATACCACAACGCCTTCCATGCCTTCTGTTAAGCTGTCTGCTGGGTTGCCGTCTTTATAAAGCGCGTCAATAGTCACGCCGTCTTCTTCAAGCTGCTCATAGCCGATAAATGTCGTTGGCGTTTCTACTTGGATGACACTGCTATAATCGACGTCAAACTTGCCAGCATCACGCGCACGCTCACGTTGTGCCTGCATATGCTCATCAAATTCTGCTTCATCAATAGCGATACCACGCTCACGAGTGATATCAGCAGTCAAATCAAGTGGGAAACCATAGGTATCATAAAGCTTAAAGGCGGCTTCGCCAGATAGCGTATCGCCATCTTGTAAGCCTTCAAGTTCGCTGGCAAGTAAACGTAAGCCTTGGGCCAATGTTTTAGCAAACTGTGCTTCTTCTTTTTGAATAGCACTTTCGATGACGCTTTGCTTGTCCTTTAGCTCAGGATAGGCACTGCCCATTTCAGCCACAAGCGGCGCTACCATCTTATAGAAAAACTCACTATCAGCGCCAAGCTTGTTGCCATGACGTACCGCACGACGAATGACACGGCGCAATACATAGCCGCGACCTTCATTACTTGGCGTAACACCATCAGCAATCAAAAACGCCACGGCACGAATATGGTCGGCGATGACTTTTAGTGATGATTGTTGCTCGTTATTGATCTCTAGGATGTCAGCTGCCGCATCCATCAAATGGACAAATAAATCGATTTCGTAGTTGCCATGGACACCTTGCATAATGGCACTAATACGCTCAAGCCCCATGCCTGTGTCGACGCTAGGTGCTGGCAGTGGTAATAGCGTGCCGTCTTTTTGACGATTGAACTGCATGAATACGCAGTTCCAAATCTCAATATAGCGATCGCCGTCTTCTTCTGGGGTACCTGGCAAGCCGCCTTCAATATCGGCGCCATGATCATAAAAGACTTCGGTGCAAGGACCACAAGGACCCGTATCACCCATCGTCCAAAAGTTATCAGAAGCGTAAGGAGCCCCTTTGTTATCACCAATACGAATGATGCGCTCACTTGGAATACCGATGTTTTTATTCCAAATCTCAAAAGCTTCGTCATCAGTTTCATAGATAGTGACATAGAGACGATCTTTATCAATCGCTAACCATTTATCTGAGGTCAAAAACTCCCAGATATACTCGATACCTGATTGCTTGAAGTAATCGCCAAACGAAAAATTACCAAGCATTTCAAAGAACGTATGATGACGGGCAGTATAGCCGACGTTATCTAAGTCATTATGTTTGCCGCCAGCACGTACGCACTTTTGAGAGGTTACCGCACGTGTATAGTCACGTGGCTCCATACCCAAAAAGGTTTCTTTAAACTGATTCATACCGGCATTGGTAAATAGCAATGTCGGATCATTGTGTGGAATCAAGCTAGACGATGAAACTTGGGTGTGCTGCTTGCTTATGAAAAAATCGATAAAGGCTTGGCGAATATCGGCTGAGCGAAATGGCTGGCTCACAGCGGCTCCTTACTGACGGATAGAATTGAGTAAATGACATAAAATAATTTTGCAAGCGATTTTAGCACAAACGCCCAAGCTCTTGGTACAAGAGTTATAACTACTAGGTTATTATACGTGTGCTAGTCATTGCTTAATTTGTAGAGTATGCAGGCTAATTGGTCAAAATTGCCGCATCCGTTTCATCTAATTTGTCTTGCGTCGTTGGATTAGACTCGATTACTTGCACAGGCAAATAACGTAGTTGGAGCTTGATTGGCAAGTACTCTGGGAAATTCTCTGCCATATCATTGGTAATGAGCGTTTCAATCTGGCGTACGTCATATGAGCTCGGTAAAGTCTCTCCACGTACGATTGCCCGCACCACTTGATTGTCATCAAGCGTGTCGAACTGGGTATTGGTCAATACATTACCTTGATCGATAAAATAGTTGTTGATCGCTTCCTTGACACTACTCTCAAATACTTGCTGCTTGGCATTGGTCTGTAGATTGATGGTCAAATAGGCACCTAAGCCGCCAAGTAGTAATAAAGTCACGGCGTTCCGCTGCAAAAAAGTCAAATAGGTATTGGATTTATAATCGTCATCGACCAAACGACGGAAGCCTAATACCCATAATACAAGCGCATTGGTAAACTGGATAGCAAGAATGTTGGTCGCTGCCAATAACAGCGCACCAAGCCCAAGCTGCATCTCGCCATTAGCGAGCAAAATACCGCTAGCAGCTAGTGGTGGTACCAAGGCTGTGGCAACTGCAACGCCGACAACAGCAACCGAGAGATGCGGAGATACCATCGCATAAGCACCAGCCGTACCACCTGCTAAGGCAATCATTAAATCCATAGAGGTGGGCTGGGTACGTGATAGGATTTCTGCCGTTAGCGGTTGGTCTTTATGTAGCCAACCAACGATAAAGCCGACCAATACCACCAATGAGACACCGATAATGACGGTAAAGAGCGACTTACGTAGCAATGGCATACGGTGATCGATAATTGCTAGCGCTATACCCGTGATAGGGCCTAGCATCATCGCAACTAACATCGCTCCGATAACCACGGCTGCTGAATTGGTCACTAGCCCATAACTGGCAATGATGGCAGACAAAATATTCATGATGAAGTACATCTTGCTAGGTAGCGCGTTCGCCTCAATCCTAACCCGCACCTCTGGGTAATCTACCTTTTGATTGCTGAATTGCTCGGCGACAAATTGCTTGTAAGACTCGAGTTTGGCTTCTTTTTCCTCTTGGACCTCATCCTCGTCACTTTCATCTTGAGACTTTTGAGCGTCGCTATCTTCTACATCGGTGTCTTTATTTTGGCTTTTATCTTCTGAGTCATTATTTTGATGGTCATTATTGCGACTAGGTGCATTTTTTATCTGTTGTTGATTGGCTGTTTTGTTATCTGATGACTGTGCTGCGATGTTTGTGTCATCAGCAGGGTCATCAGCATAGTCGTCTTCTGCTTCTACCGTTACTTCAGCATCACTATCGTCTTGAGCACTTTTTTCTGTTGTTTCTGCCGTATCCGACTGAAAGAAATCGGACTTTTCTTTCGCTTCTATAGATTCTGACTCTGCAATCTCAGACGCTTCAGTATTTGACTGTGACTCAGGTTCTGTCGACTCCAATGTTGCCACGACCACATCGTCACTGATGGTTTGCATGGTTATCTCAGCGTCAGGTGGCTGCGCGCATTCAGTGTCTACTTCGGAGTCTATTTCGTCATCTGTATCAGTCGGTTGCTTGTGTTGATTGTCTTCGCTTTCATCATTGTCTACAGCGGCATCATCAACTACTGGGTCAATTGTCGCGTCTTGATTGTGAGAGGCATCATTAGTGGCTGGTGAATCGTTTTGATCCACTGAGTTAGGCGCAGTGTTTTTTTCAGATGAGGACATAGCAGATAGCGTTCTTAGTAGATAAAGAAAGTCATTATTGTAATGATAAATAGATAAAGATATAGGAGATTCTTGAAAATATAAAAAAGAGTTGAGAGAGGATGGGAGTAAGAACTGATGTTTCTTATGATTAATTCTAAAACCTTAATAATAGCATGGTTTTTATTCAAAAGTCATCTAATATAGATGCTATAAGGGTTCAAGGTAAATACTTACTTTTTTTGTGGAATTAAGGTTAAATATATTATATCCACAATAAAGATAAGGAATAACTTATGAACTGGCCTTTATTTTCTGTCATCTACTCAATGGCAGCTACCGTGACTATCGGACTTTTTATGATCGGAGCTCTCATTACAGGGTTCGATGAGATATTTCATATTCAAATAGCAGTGGGATTGGGTGTTTTGGCTTCAATACCTGCAGGATTATTCTTTACCAAAAAAATTGGCAGTATTACTGGGAATGAGGAAGGCTATAAAACATAAAGGCGAACAGTAAAACATAAAGACAAGCAGTGTTATCGATGTGAAGTGGAACCGCCCATCAGCAAACAAAAAAGACCTCAATATGGAGGTCTTTTTTGTAATCATTAGAATTATTTGTTAACTAGCATCGAAGCCAGATTCAATAAGGTTCTATTTATTGAAGTTCGACAACCGCGCCATTTTCGATATTGGCATAAACTTCTAACACATCCCAGTTGGTCAAACGAACACAACCTGCTGAGCCTTGTCGACTGATACCTTCAGGTACTGGTGAGCCATGTAAACCGTAAGAAGGCTTAGATAATCCCATCCAAACGACACCGACTGGGTTGTTTGGTCCTGGTGCTATCATGTGAACTTTCTTTTGAGCGCCTTCACCAACGGTTGATTTATACCAAGGCATTTTCACTTTATTGATAATTTTGAACGTGCCTTTTGGAGACGGTGTGGCATCGCTACCGACGGTCGTCGGATAAGTAGCAACCAATTTGTCACCATTATAGGCATACAATGTTTTGTCGGCTTTGTTGGCAACCACGCGATTGATACGTTGGTTCAGCTTGTCACGAGTATTTAGCACTGTGATAGTCTCGCCAACAGCGTACTTTTTATTTTTGTTGAGTTTATCTAAGTAACGTACATCCATATGGAAACGTTCACCTAGCATCTCTTTAATATCTTGATAATAAAGACCCTTCATTTTTGACTTCGCTTCTGAACCAGAAGGGGTAGTCGCAAAATTGGTATTGATATCGTCTGCGGTCAACGTGTAAGTAACAAGGACAGGTTTGTTCGCAGGGATATTTTTAACCAAGGCATCCCAAGTTTTTTGATCCATTTTACCAGTCGCTGGCAAGCCTTTCATCGTTTGGAAGTTAACAAGGGCTTTTTTGCTGTTCATGCCCCAACCGCCATCAATAGGACCAGGAGAAGCATGGTTCCAATCGAGCAGCGCCTGCATTTTGATGGTCATCGCTGAGTTGACTTTCATATTAGGTGACCAGACAGCACCATTCACTTGCTTAGCATAGTTCGACAAGTTCAGCGTTGTGTGCTTCTTACCATCTTTGTCTTCGATGTTTTTGATGGTTGGGTCATCGCTAAAGTCTTGACGCTTCTCACTCTCTGGTAACTCAAAAGCGAGTGGATCAGATGAGTCGATAGATGATAGGTCGCTAGGCGCCGCAACGGCTTGACCCTCACTAATATCATCATTGCGGTCAGCCTGCTCATCTTTGCGCGTCAGTTCTGCTGCGCTCATATTGTCAGCAGCTGGGGCTGGCAGGTTTTGGTTGGCTTCTTGCTTATTATTGATAAGCTGGTTCATGCTGTCGACTGGTTTCGCTTTCTCTGTATTTAACTGTACAGTAGCAGCGCCATCTGAGCGACTACGGTTCTCTTGCACATTCAGGCTAACCTTTTTGGCAAGACCTGGCATAGCGTCAGCCGTGCGTACTGGCAATGTGCGAGTACTATCGGTAGGTGCAGCAAGTGCGGCTACACTGGCACTTACAGCTGCGATAGATATGGCAGTAATAATTGGCTTTATTTTCATCATATTGAGTCACTTGTGGTTGCTACTAATGCGGCTATTATGCGCATAATTTGATTGCATCGCAAACTTTTGACACATCTTTTTGCATTTAAGACTTGCCAAACGTCAACTGCTGACGTATTCGCTACAGTTGGGTAATAATTTAACCAAGGTGTGTATGGCGTCGTGCTCGATTCTTACGCAAACTGTTCATTATTCGCACTATTTTTTGTGCAAGTAAAAATGACAGTTATTGGCGCTACTAGAGGTTTACGTCTATAATGTATGACTGAATTTTATTTAATATAACGATTTTTAGCAAAAAGCAATTTAACCCGTTAGCAGTTAATCCATAAGGTGCGATATGTCAGAAGACCAAACAATGAGTGCAGAAGAGTTTCAAAACCAATACTTCAATGATGAGTCTGAGGGCTTAGACGGTGAGATGGAGTATGATTTAGAGACTGGACTTCTTGGTGAGCACGATGAATTTGCTAACTTACATGCAGAGCTAAACGAAGCACGTGAGCAGCTCGTCAGTATTCGCGACTTTATTCGTTTTTCAGTCACGCAGCTGCGTAACTACGACGTAGTTGTGGCACAAGGCACGACCGATGAGTTTGCAGAAGCGTCAGCCATTGTCTTGCACTCTTTGTCTCTCGATTGGTCTGCCAATGAGCAGATTTTAGACTGTCGTCTGACCACGTCTGAGAAGCAGTTGGTACTAGGACTGTTAGAAGAGCGTATCGCTGAACGTAAGCCGTTAAGTTATCTGATTAACTTATCGTACTTCTGCGACCTACCTTTTTATGTTGATGAGCGTGTTCTTATCCCGCGCTCACCGATTGCAGAGTTGATTCGTCAGCAGTTCCATCCGTACTTTGAAGTTACCGAATTGGCCAAACCACTGGGTGTCAGTCCGAACGAAAAGTCAGCGGTATTTTATGATCATGGCCTAGATGTGAAGCAGTTGTCGCAGCCTGAGCGTATCTTGGACTTGTGTACTGGCTCTGGTTGTATCGCAATCGCGCTTGCTACCCGTTTCGTTGATGCGTTGGTCGATGCCGTTGATATCGATAAAGGCGCATTAGAAGTGGCAATGGTCAACGTCGATCATCATGACCTTGGTCATCAAGTCAACGTAATCGAGTCTGATTTGTTTGCCAAGATACCTGCTGAGAACCAGTATGAGCTTATCGTAACTAATCCGCCGTACGTAGACGCTGCTATCATGGCAGATTTGCCGCCTGAGTTCTTATATGAGCCTGAGCATGCACTAGCAGCGGGTCAAGATGGCTTAGATTTGGTACATCGTATCTTATTTGAAGCGCCAGATTACCTTAGCCCAGATGGGTTGCTGATCTGTGAAGTGGGTGACAGCGAATGGGCCTTAAAACAAGCCTATCCTGAAATCCAGTTTGATTGGTTGAAGTTTGCACATGGCGGGCATGGTGTCTTTGCGATTACCTATGATGAGCTAGTCTCAAATCGTCAACTATTTGCCTCTTATGTTCAGCTATTAGATAGTCTTAAATAGATAAATATTAGCTTGAACGGGCGTCGGCTATACAAGCCGAAACTATAAGCAACAACCACAATCACTCATTACAAGCAGTATAATTAATAACCATGAGTGATTGGTCACATAGTCATCAGTAGCGTTTACTTGTTTAAGGACAGTTATGGCAGGCAATAGTATTGGGCAGGTTTTTACGGTCACCACTTGCGGTGAGTCGCATGGGGCAGGCCTTATGGCCATCGTTGATGGCGTACCACCAGGTTTAGCATTATCTGCAGAAGACCTACAAGTAGATTTGGATCGTCGCAAACCAGGTACGTCTAAGTATTCAACCCAGCGCCGTGAGTCTGATGAAGTTGAGATTATCTCTGGCGTATTTGAAGGCAAAACCACAGGTACGTCTATCGGTTTATTGATTCGCAATACCAATCAAAAATCTAAAGACTATAGCGATATCAAAGATACTTTCCGTCCTGGACACGCTGACTATACTTATAGTATGAAATATGGCTTCCGTGACTATCGTGGTGGCGGTCGTTCGTCAGCGCGTGAGACGGCTATGCGTGTAGCAGCTGGTGCTATCGCCAAGAAATACTTGCAAGAACGTCTAGGCGTAAAAATCCGTGGTCACGTGACTCAGATTGGTAATGAGCATAGTAACGTTCTAGATCCGAGCCAAATTGACTGGGAGTTTGTAAACAGCAATCCGTTCTTTTGTGCAGACAAAGAAGCGATTGGCCGTTTTGAAACCTTGATTGATAATTTGCGCCGTGAAGGCACTAGCTGTGGCGCGCGCCTTGATATCATTGCGAGCGGTGTGCCAGTAGGCTTAGGTGAGCCAGTATTTGATCGTTTAGATGCAGATATTGCTCATGCGATGATGAGTATCAATGCGGTCAAAGGCGTCGAGATTGGCGATGGGATGGCGGTGGCAGGTCAATTCGGACATAGTGCTCGTGATGAGCTGACGCCAGATGGGTTTGCAGCCAACCATGCTGGTGGTGTCTTGGGCGGTATCTCATCAGGCCAAGATGTCCGTGTGAGTATTGCTTTAAAACCAACGTCTAGCATTACTACTGCTGGCAAGAGCATTAACACTCAAGGTGAAGCCGTCGATATGTTGACTAAGGGTCGTCATGATCCTTGCGTTGGTGTGCGTGCTACGCCTATTGCCGAAGCGATGCTAGCGATTGTAGTGCTTGATCATTATCTGCGTCACCGTGGTCAAAACGCCGATGTAAAGCCGCCAGTACAATCGATTACTTAGCATTTTTTTAACGTAATCAGCCCTTTGTTGTTTCCAGTAGTTTAATACTAGAAATAATAAAGGGCTTTTTTATGTCCAAACAAAATACAGGTGTTACCTAAATACAATTAATGTGTTGAGCGAACAAGATATCAGGCTGCCAGTTGATACTCATCAATAGCTACGCACTGCTGATGTCGAAATACCAATAATAACCGCTGACTAGGAATCGCTAACCAATGACCAAACTCAATACTATCGACGCCTTGGCTTGATAAGGTTTGTGCACAGTGATGACGGCTAAGTCCGATTAGGCTCTTGACGATAGGGTTATCCGTTAATTGATGTGACATAGATTTTCTACTCCTAATTTGCTTTACGAATGTGACGGTTCAACAGATCCTAGTGCTATCGTAAAACAATGAAGTAGAAATCCTGTGTAGTCATAATGGAAAATTGATGAACTGTTATATAGTCATTCCACTATAAAAGTATTACAGCGTTAACCTCGCTTGAAGTATCACATATACATCTGCACTCGGTTGCCTTGTACTACTCTTAAATTGAATCGACTATAAGTTATTATTCTCAAGCTAGTGGTAGGGTGATACTAACCATCACACCAGAACGCTGGTTTTTACCAGTATCAGTGTTATCAGTTCTAGCTTTATTAGTGTCAGCTTTATCACCATTGGTACGGACATTATTGAGGGCTACCTGACCATCATGATGTTCAATCACTTGCTTCACTAGTGTTAGACCAAGGCCCGTGCCTTTCTTGAGCGTATTACTACTATGGTCATTTTGCCTCGGCCCAGTCGTCGGATCTGCCGACTCTGTATATAGATCATTGCTGTCTGTGCGATTTGTTGTTTGAGATGATGGTTGGCTTTGATGAGATAGGCTAAAGTAACGCTCAAATGCTTTGGCGATAGCATATTCGGGTAGCAGTTTACCATCATTGAATATATCGATAGTGACGGTTCGAGCAGTGCTATGCAATGAAATATCAACGGTACGATTTGCAAAGTGTATCGCATTATCAAGCACATTTTGCAATACCTGTATTAACCAAAATTGGTCAGCATACACACTAGTCGCTGCCAGTATTTCTGCTGGCAAATTTGCAGTATTGGTCACATTCTTATGATCAATATATATATCGATAGGGTATAGATTCTGCTGTTGCTGCTTGGCTGTATTATCTTTGATCAGGCTTTGCAATAATGGTAACAGGGGAGTCAGTTGTCGGTTGAGCTTAAAGGTAGGCTGTTCTACTTTAGCCAGCAACAGTAGGCGGTCGATGAGTTGTTGCATTTTTACGCTTTGTTCACCAACCGTCTCAATAAGCATCTGCCGATCTTCATTATCTAGTTTATTGCCATCTAACCCATCGTCCTCTAACAGCTCGCTACTGGCGCGTATGGCAGTCAAAGGGCTTTTTAGCTCGTGGGTCAAAGTATGGACATAATCAGTCACATAAGCACGATTTTCCAATCGATGCTTCATAGTCTCGATGGTATCGGTCAGGCTATTTAATTCACGACCCAGATAAAAATAGGGCTTTTTGGTGTCTTCTGCCAATGCACTGGTATATTGAGTCACCAAGGTAATGCTCTGCTTAAGCCACCATGCCACTAGACCTGCCAGTATAAGGGCGGCGATACTGATAAGTAATGCGGTGATAAGCATGCGGTTACGAGTGTCATCTAAATAAGGTAATACGCTAGCGACAGGCTTACCGACACTGACCACACCAATGATATCTCCAGACGGATTTTTGATGGGCTGAGCTACATACATGACCGAACCGTCGCGCCGCTGATAGTCTCGCAGCGTACTTCTTGCACCGTATTGACCTCTTAATGTGAGATAGACATCATTCCAGCGCCCATAGTTTTGCCCTTCATTATTGTCAGGTTTGGGTAGCGAGTCATAAATGACCTTGCCGCTGCTGTCTGTTACATATACCCGAAAACTGCTATAGCTTTTGGTCTGATAGACGGGACCTAAATTATCGTTAATCGCTGGTATGCCCACAAAGGCCGCATCAAGTTGCGCTTGATAAGCTTCATCGTATAGTTGTCCTGTAGATAATGGCATCTGGAGACTGGCCGCAAGTAATTTACTGGTGTCTAGGAGCGTGTCTTCGATGACTTGCTGCGCGGTTGGCTTGACGTAGCCAAACAATTGAGTAAACACAACTACGCCGCATATGACGAGCACTAACGCAACGGCTAGCCAAATTCTAAAAAATATACTTAAATTGAGTAGTCGTTTGCGTTTGGGTGCTTGCTGAGCAGTACCAATGGGGTGCAATTTGGCATACCAATTACTTTGCTCGTTATGAATAGCATTTTCAGCAGGATTGGTTTTATTATTCATAAACTAGCAGCCACCGTTAAGCGGGACATAGTGCGTAACCCAGTCCGCGATGCGTATGGATGACATCGACATTAGCATCTACCATAGCGAGCTGTTTACGAATTGACTTGATATGACTGTCTATCGTGCGTGCTAAGCGGTGGTCAGGATAGTCGCTTACTGCGCTAAGCAATTGCTCACGGCTAAAGACTTGATGCGGCGCTTGTAATAACGTCAGCAAAATTTTGCGTTCTGTATTACTAAGCTCCAGCTTTTGCTCTTGCCACGTTAATGAATAGTTGAGCGGTTGATAATGCCAAACACCAGATTGATTTTCAAACGTTAATGCTTGTCCTGATAGATTATTCGAGGAAGTACTATCCGTACTGTCATTTGAATTTGGGGTATGAGAGCCTGACTGCTGAATCAGCTGTTCACGTCGCCAAATGGCTTTTAGGCGTGCGACCAACTCACGTGGACTAAAGGGTTTGGCGCAATAGTCGTCACCGCCCATCTCCAACCCTAAAATACGATCGACCTCATCGCTACGCGCGGTCAAAAACACGATAGGCAAATCTTTTAAGGCGTCGATATCAGGTGTATGACGTATTTGTTGACATAGGCTCAAGCCATCACCATCTGGTAGACCGACATCCATAATGATCGCCGATAGATCTTGTGCTTCATGACTATGCAGCATGGGTAACACACTACTGGCATTGTCCAGCCAAGTTATCTGCCAGCCTTCGCGCTTGCAAGTAACCTTAAGCGACATCGCGATCGCAGGATCATCTTCTACCAGTAAAATATGGGTCATAGTCTCTACATCGTTTTATAAGCTTAGTAAATTATCGTAGCACAAAAGAGCAGACTGCTCTTGCTGCTACGAGTTAAATGGTGTGAAAAGTTAATGGAAAAGTAAGGTGCTCAGTAGATAGTGTGCGATGTAATCACCTTAATACATTCAACAAAAAGGCCAGCTCAATAAATAAGCTGGCCTTGGTAACGAAGATTAAGCATGACTGTCTATTAATAGACTAAGCATAAATCTATTTAAGACCTTTGCAGTTGGCATAGTAGCTCACTGTAGCGGGCCAATCTGAGAAAATACCTTGGACACCGACGTCTTGCGCTAGTACGTCAATATAATTCATCATATCACCATCATTGTTGATAGCATCGCTAAGACCGCTATAGTACCAATCGCCACCATCGGTTAATGGCCCTGAACGCTCTATCGACCAAGTAATGATTTTTAGACCATTGGCTTTGGCTTGTTTTGCGTATTCTGATGGTTGCATATTTCCCTTACCATCAGTAGTGACTAGCAACCAAAGTGCTGGGGCAATGGTGTTAATGCCGCGTGCTTTGATATCAGCCAATGAGTGCTTCCATGTGCTTGCGTCATTTTTATCAAATGTTTTATCCTTAGCGGTCTCATTGCTGTCATCGATCAGATAAACGGCATTAGCCCCATAAGCTGGCTCGTTTTTGATCCAGTAATCCAGATCTTCTATATTAAATGACTGGGCAAATACATCGCGTGCAGGCACGTCCGCTGCCTTATAAGTATCTATCAGCTGTTGGCGATAATCGTCCAAACGATAGCCGTTAAACGGCATGGTCACGGCGGGCGCTTTTAGCTCAGGTGTGTGCTTCATGCCTAGCTGGCGTGCCAACGCGATATGCTCCGTTAAAGTTAACACTTTGCCGTTTTGCGAGTATAAGTCCGTTCGCCAAGGCGCGGTTGCATTCATATATTCACTAATACTGGTTGCTTTTTTATTGGCAGCATCCATCTTACCCGTCAAGGTTTTAAACTGAGCAGCACTGATATCTGAGGTACGGCATTCGATACTATCGGCATTGGTAAGTTTGCCTTTAGCATCCAATATTGGCGGTACAGTGCATTGGTTGGCGAGCGGCGTGGTTAGAATATTGGTAGTGGTGTGCAAGTCGTTCTGGGCATGACGACAGACAAGCTCACCGTCATTGGTAAAAGCGACATCACATTCCAAGATGCCAGTACCCATTTGTGCTGACGCCACGTAGCTATCATAAGTATGTTCAGGCAGCTGTAATGGCGCACCTCGATGCGCAATAGAGAAATCTGTCTTACTTGGCAGTTGCCCCTTGCACGCCTGTAGCTCTTCTTTTAGTGGTCCCTCGTCCATGTCGTTTATCAGGTAAAATGGACGCACTCCATAGGTATATGCGACAGGTGAGGGCGATTGTAGCTGTGATTGCGGTTGCGCTGTCGATAAAGAGGCTTTTGATGTGAGCATTGAGCGGCTATCGGTAGTGCAGCCTACTATCAATAAGGAACTGATCAGCGTTAAAGGTAAGGCGATATTAATCTTATTAACCTTAGCCGGCGTCTGCTTACTCAGCTCAAGCGCTGATTTATTAGAAATTGTCATGTAAAATGTTCCTGCAAAATTATAAAAAATCCCATCGGACGTATGGATAGGAATTGAAAAATTAATGTTTGACTATTGGTTGCTACTTGCCAAAAGAAGCTAAGGGTCGTGCATTCTTGTAAGAACTTAGCATTAATGCGGATACAATTGTAGGCACATGTACTAAAGAATAGACAGCTGACAGTATTTGAGCTTTATAGTTTTAAGCTTGATAGTATTGAGCTTATCGGTCGTAAAATCATACGTGTCTTCTTATACTGTTCACATTTTTGCTATTGTCTATTTAGTACCTCACTATTGACCATACTCTCAAACTAACAGATGATATTG
Organism: Psychrobacter sp. 28M-43; assembly: GCF_014770435.1. NCBI lineage: Bacteria > Pseudomonadati > Pseudomonadota > Gammaproteobacteria > Moraxellales > Moraxellaceae > Psychrobacter > Psychrobacter noctis. The sequence goes on from NZ_CP061739.1 coordinate 996,341, forward strand.
ACCATATAATGACACACACATTATTTTGGAAAAAATATAGAAATGCTTAAGGCATATCTCACTACATTATTAAGGATAACTATGAGTAACTATTTAGACGCAGTCGTCGTTGAGCACAATCCCTCTCAAAAAAAGATAGATCGCGCAGTGATTTGGCTACATGGTTTAGGTGCTAGCGGTCATGATTTTGAGCCAGTGGTACCGCAGCTTGGACTGGCTGATGATATGGCAGTACGTTTTATATTCCCACATGCCCCTAAACGCCCAGTCACGGTAAATGGCGGCATGGTGATGCCAGCATGGTACGACATCATAGAGATGAGTCTGGAGCGTAAAGTAGATGTGGCTCAGATTGAAGAGTCTGCTCAGCAGATACAAGATTTGATCAGTCGTGAGATTGAGCGCGGCGTGCTACCAGAGCATATCGTCATCGCAGGGTTTTCGCAGGGCGGGGCAGTTGCGTATCATGTGGCACTTGGCTATCCAAAACGTTTGGCTGGTTTGATGACGCTCTCTACCTACTTAGCAACCAACGACAATATTGAGTATAGTGCTGCTAATAGAGACATGCCGATTTTAATTGAGCATGGCTCGCATGACCCAGTCGTGCCTGTCATTCTAGGTGAACAAGCCCAGCAGTTATTGTCGGCAAAGGACTATAATGTGTCTTACAATACGTATCCGATGGCACATCAAGTCTGTATGCCGCAGATTCAAAATATCGGCAAATGGTTAAACACTGTTTTGGCGTAAATTATTAAGCTGTAACGTAATGTAATGCAGGCTACTTATAGGTTGAAACATAACCGATATCTCCTATATAATAGCCAGTCTTATTGGGGATGTTCTGGCTTCGACGCTGGTGATGAAACTCAATGATGCATGTCGAGAGTGTATGTCCTCTCGTTAATCAAACATATATTGTTATAGTCGCAAACGACGAAACTTACGCTCTAGCAGCTTAAACCCTGCTTACTTAGTTGCTGATCACCTACAGTTGGTTAACTAAGTTGAAGCGTCCGCATGTAGGCTCGCCACAAGTGATTGTCTCAATTGCTTGGGTTCAAAAGTAGAGAATCGTCCAATCCATCCTGACTGTCGGATCGGTGCGGATTAAAACTAAAGACAGAAACTAAACATGTAGATTCATGAGCGTAATGCTGGCGGACGCGGGTTCAACTCCCGCCATCTCCACCAAATATATTAAATAAAGTCAGTCACTTAGGTGGCTGGCTTTTTTTATGACATGATTTTGACATGATTGGCTGGCAAGACGATGTCAGTCAGTTGTCAGCTTTGATATCTCAAGCTTATTCTGATCACCATGCAACCAACGCCCATATCGTTTGATAAGCATTTGCAAGCTATGGCCTAACTGGTTGGCGACGAATACTGGATTTACATTATCCATAAGAAGCATTGTAGCGTAAGTATGTCTGGCATTGTATGCAGGGCGATGTCTCACCCTCGTAGACTTCATTGCTTCAATCAATCTCATGCGGGCAGGCTTTTCATTGTAGAAAGGTTCATTCGTTTCTGGACATATCATCACATAGTCATCATTCAGCTTCATAGCGTCCAGTGCTTCAAATGCACGCTTCGAGCGGTCATTCAAATATACTTCACGCGCTGTATGAGTTTTGGTAACTTGCTTCTCAACGCCGCGCACACGGCTTTTATTGATGATCACTGAGCCGTTGAACCAGTCAATATCCTTCCATCTTAGAGCGTTCAGCTCACTAGGACGACATCCAGTCCAAAACGCTACTTCAAAATACCAATAATAAAAATGGTCCTTATCTGCCAAATTCTTATCCAACCAATTTAGTAAGGCATTCATTTCATCACGGGTGAATGGATCAGGTAGTCCTGATTGCACCTTTTTATTTTTAATCATGGCCATGGGGTTTTCTGCAGGCGTGATTAATCGCAGCTCAATGGCTTTATCAAAGACACCGCGCAGTGGTACAAGGCAATTATTAAAAGTCTTGTCAGACTTAAAGTTAATGTCAGAGATGATGTCACGTATTAGGTCAGACGTTATTTCGTGAATGGGTATCAGTGCCATTTCAGGCATCCAGTGCTTATTCAATGCACTCACGTAGTCTTTTTTAGAGTCGGTATTGGCTTCACAGTGCTTCAGATACTTTTGGGCGATTTCTTGAAATAAAGCGCCATCACCAACGATAACGCTATCATCATTAACCATTTCGCCTTTAGCGCTGGCGAGGTCTGCTTCCGTGAGCACGCCCCATTCGGCTTTGGTAATTAGGTCGCGTCTAATTTTAGCAGCTGCTTTGATGCCTTCCGCAGTGACTGGGTGCGGGAGCGTGATGTGATAGGACTTACCGTCTCTGCTAAAGTAGATCTGAATGCGTCCCGATCTAAGCCGCACGCCTTGCGGTAACGTATGTCTGCTTGCTGTGTCATCCACTTGTTATATCCTCTTATTGAGTAATATATATTATTACTTTCTCGCGTCCAAACAACGTTTTCTGGCCAGTGTTGCTTACGGTGAGGAAGTTTCTGCTCAGCAATGCCCGTTAGTTCAGAGAATTGCTTGGCGTCCACCCAATCAAGCGGCGTTAAGCCCATTTGATGGAGTAAGTCGATAGTGGCTTGAGATTCATTTGGCATTTTCAATCACCTCAATTAATGATAGTTCAAGTTTATAAATCTTGTACTTATGATCAGATAACAGCTTTCGGCTTTCCATCCATGCCTTGTATTTCTCAGACACACTTTCGTTAAGCCATTTAATTGCAAGCTTGGCGTTATCTATTTCGTAATCCAATAACTCTTTTTCGCTTTCGAAGTGAGTGTTTGAGTAAATCAAGACACCATCATCAGTTACATTCGGAAAGTCTAAGCTGTCTGTGATAGCGGTTTTTATATCGCCTTTATCATCTGCATAATAAAGGGTAATAGGGCTTTTAATATCGTCAGCGCCATTCCAATAATATTCGCGCTGTTCTTTGGTTAGAGACTCAAGACCTTGACAGATTATTTCTAATTCCGTGTCTTTTGGTCTGCCGCCCAAAGCATAAGATAAATTGCCAGTCTCAACGTTCAGAGACACTAGATTGTTGACATATGCAGACGCCACACAAATTAGACCTTCCTTTGCATGTATGGCCCTAGGCGTACCTAAATGCTTTTGTAGTTCTCTAGCTTTCACAATCGCTCTCCTTATCCAACCTCAAGCCCATCACAACAAACGAACGATCACCATCATTGGCATACATAAAGTTTTCGCCGTCGTCAGCGGTATAGGTATGCAGTATGGTCGCGCCTTTAGTTGACATTCCAAATGTCGCCTCAAGCACATATATCCTTTGAAACTTGCTACTGCCGTCCTTTGGTACCAGTTGACCGTAAAACCAATTTTGTACGTAAAAATCAGATGCAGTTACTTCGCTTGCTGGATTGAAAGCTTTAGCCGCTTGCTTAATCATGACTACTTGCGGCTTAAACCCATCAGGTATCTCAACATCAGTCTCAACCGGAGGTATATTGTTGTTATCCAAGCTTCTTGCAATCTCATAACGACAATAAGCTCCATCATCTAGCTTGCATGGTGCTACATGCATACGGTGACCATCTGTTGCATAAGTATTGCCACTAGCGACGTGTATAAGCTCGAAATGTTCGTTCGCTATACAATCGTCTTTTAGCGCCAAGCACAGCCAATTAAAATCACCTTCTTTGATAAACTTATCCATAACTATCTCCGCCCTTCAAAATGATTTTGACAGTCAACGCACCGGGTAACACCACCAATGGCGCGTCGCTTGCTTGGTATTTCTTCACCGCACGCTTGGCAATCAAGCAATGACGGCATGTTAAATGTTGGTAGGGCACGCAGACGAGCTGTCATTTCAGCATCGATACGTTCACCAGCGCGATCAATATCATCAGCCATCTTAATTACTCTCCACGTTGCTGCCACAGATAGGGCAGGTCTTTGCTGGCATGTCCAGACTTAGCTCAGTTTCGAGCAGCTCAAGCGCTAATGCTTCCATTTCTTGCGGGGATTTATAGTCTGGCATGATTAATCCTTACTGCTATCAACCTGTTTTTTAATTTCAGCCTTTAAATAACCTTTAAAGACCCATTTGGCAAAGTTATAAATTGCTAAGCCTAGAACGATGAAAAATATCATTTTAAAATCAATCATCACTCTCTCCCGTAAGCTGTGGATATAAACAGGTTGGCATGCTTTGCTGTCCCTGCCTGCTCAGATGCCTCGTAGACTTCATCGTCAAACCCATTCATAGGGTCTGTGACGTAGTTGTCATCGTCTTGCGCTAGATACGCCTTATGTTCGGCTATCAGCGCGTCTTGACCTGCTTCCTGACGCTCAAAAGCCTGATTGATATACTGCACGCCAGCCGTTGCTGCTGTCATACCAAGAACCAATAATGCGATAAGGCCAATGCTGGCTAGAAAGTCTTTGATTGAGTTCATAACGGTTACTCTGTGTCGATGTGATACATATAATAATAACCATAGTTATAATTACTGTCAATAACCAAAGTAATAAAAACTACAAATAGTTATTACTTTAGGATTCTTATAGTTATAATAAAACTGTAAGTAATTGTTAGAATGGAATTACAGGCACAAAAAAACCGCCACTAGGGCGGTTTAATATTAGATTTCGACTTTCATGTCTTTACTTTATGTTCTGCAATGAAATCAGGAATACTTACCAAGCCAATCGCGAATTTTTTGAGAAACATTAAACGAAGCCCACAGTTTCCCATTTACTGGAATAACAAATATCTTATCATCACTATCAGTAAAATTTCGTAAATGATCTACAATCTCTCTAGCTGACTTGTTTGATTTAACTATCCATTGAGATTCTGTCGGTCTGGCATAAGCACCAGTTCCGCATGTTTTGATTCCTTCGTATATACGGTCGTAGTCCTTCTTCTTAACAAGATCATAGGTTATAGAGTATAAAGCCATAATTTCACCTCATGCTATCGCCAGTCTCAAGCGTGCTGGCACGGACGCTTATTTATCCTTAGCCAATACCTAGCTTTAAAAGACTATCGAGAAAACAAAAAACAATATTAGTACGCCTACGATAATCATTGTCATCGATATTTTTTGTTTGGGTGTTCCTGATAGCGGTGACGGTGACGGTGACGGCTGACTGGCTGCATCGTTATATTTTTTTAAACTTTGCGACGATCCAGCTAAATCCTCAAGGTTTAAATCAACCCAAGCACCGTACATAGGATGATCTCCTCTATATATCTTGCATCTTACAGACAGAGTATCTCTATTGCCTTCGCATAGGTGGCGATAACGAATAGCATCTTGCTTGGATAAATACCCCAATGTCCCATGAGTAGAAACAACAGCTACTGCATTTTTGTCGTAAGGGTTATTTGGCTCATATACTAATTCGACATCAACAAAAGCAGATGCGCCTTTCTTAAGGGAATTAGGGTTTTTGTAGTTTTTGTCTAAAGCGGGCTGATAGTTCGATTCACCCACAATTGGGGTGTTGAACTCATACCCAAAATGCCAGTCCGTCATCTGCAAAATCCTTTTATTAATGCTTTAAGAATGAATATCGCACCCGTCCAAATAGCGCGAACTGATTAAACGTATCACGAGTAATTAACTGATCTGGGTAGGTGTCTTTGTCAGTATTATCTGATTTTAATATCACCGTGCCATCTAAGTTTTTAATGGTGCGCTTACACATCATTTCGCCATCAGCATTAAACACGTAAATCTTATTATTAATAAAGTTATCGTATTCGCTTTCATTGGTGTTTACCAGCATTAGAGTGCCATGCGGTATGGTATTACCCATGCTATCACTACAAGCGTGCATCAGAACCAATCCATTGCCATCAATGGGCAGGTCGTTATCTCTTAGAAATTCAACGGTAAACGCTTGGGTATGATAATCAGGATGTTCAAGATTGACGTATCCATTTCCACAGCTGGCTTTGATATCCAAATATTTAATATCAACCAACCCATAATCTGTACGACCGCCAATAATAATATGATCTGAATTCTTGGCATCCTTTGAGTAGTCCCTGTCTTTTTCGTTAGACAGTGATGACTTAGTCACACTTCCTATGGCGCCTTGATCAAGCATCTCTCCAATGCCATTTGCCAGCCAATCAATATTAACCTCAAACACCTTGGCTAGCTCGCTTATATAAGTAGTCCGCTTTGTAAGCCCTTTTTCTATCTTGTAATAACTTGGCTGAGACATACCAGTGGCATCTGCCACATCTTGTTGAGATAGATTCAACCTGTCTCTAGCCAGCTTAACCCTCTCTGCTAATGTGCTCATTAACAACCTCCAATTATTACAGTTATTTTAATAACCTAGGTTATCAATGTAAAATGCTTAAAGTTATTGATTTATAATAACTAAAGTTATATTATTAAGGGGTAATTATACCTAGGGTAATAAAAATGAATCCCAACAATCCTTATAAAGCTCTCGTCAGCTATTTCGGCAACCAGCATAAAACAGCTAAAGCCTTGGGCTGTAGCCAGCCTGGTGTATGGAAATGGGTTCGAGGCAAATCTAATATGTCAGCTGCTTTGGCACTAAAGGCAGAACGAGTAACTAATGGTGAGTTCAAGGCCGTCGATCTTTGCCCCGCACTAGCATCGCCTGAAGCCACTGATTAAATACTACAACCAACCCTTAATCAATAACACGTTTTTATAAATAGGAATGACACGATGGACGTAATAGACGCAGCACACAAAACAGTACATAACTCATTACACGGCGGTTCAACAGCTATTGCTGCACGTATGGGTATGTCTAACACCGTACTCAACAACAAAGTAAGCCCAACTTGCAACACACATCATTTGCGTCTGGATGAGGCGGTCACGATCATGGAATACACAGGTGATACCAGCATCATTCAAGCGATGGCCCATCGTCTTGGTGGTGTGTTTACCCGTGTAGATGACGAGGCGACGCAGGCAAGCATAATCATGACCGCATTATCTACGTCTGCATGCCAGGGCGACATCATGAGTGAGATGCAAAAAGCATTAGAAGATGGTCGTATTGATTGTAATGAGCGTGACGCGCTACAGACAAAGACTCAAGACGCCATGGTAGCGCTACGCACACTCAGCGTCCAAATCACGAATCATTGTGAGGGTAATCATGCATAAGATTGATCAGTGTAAAGCTAGCCAGCTAAGAACAGCTTTAGTTGTGACAGGTAATGATGCAGACATCAAACGTGAGTTTGAACGTATCGAACGTGCTTGCCAGCACAAACAAGGGTGGGAGCTTAAACACAAAGCAGACGCCCAAACAAAAACCCCATCAGTTGGAGCTGATGGGGTTTAGGCGTTTCTTCAAAGCAAAAACTAGATAAAGGAATACTACAATGAATATTCAATTGATGCAAGCAAATAACGATAAGCGCATGTCTAGCCGTGAAATGGCAGATCTATGTGCCAAGCCTCATGACAATGTATTAAAGCTAGTTCGCTCGTTGATTGAAAAGGGTATCGTAAAAAATACGACACCCCACCAATACACGCACGAACAGAATGGTCAGCAATACACTCACTTCTTATCAGACCAGCGTGACAGCTTGGTTATTGTTGCTCGTTTATCGCCTGAATTTACAGCCGCCGTCATTGACCGCTGGCAAGAACTAGAAGCGCAAGCAAGTGCGACAGTCATTCCACAAACGTTATCACAGGCACTACGTTTAGCTGCTGATCAAGCTGATTTAATCGACAAGCAGAATGAGCGCTTGGCCCTTGCTGAACCTAAAGCAGCTGCATTGGATGTTATTGATAGCGCTACAGGTAGTCTTAATGCGCGTGATACAGCTAAGACACTAGGCGTTCAACCACAGAAGTTCAATGCATGGTGTATTGCTCATAACTGGATGTATCGTGACAACAAAGAAAAGCTACAGATGTGCAGCAATCGACTACAACAAGGGTTCATGTCACAACGTCCAGTAACTTACACCGTGCCAGTTAATCGGAATGGTGTCACTGTTTATGAAACACGCGCTACAACGCAGCCGCTATTCACGCCAAAGGGCCTAGCACGTCTTGCCCATATATTTGCCATCGTTCATGAGGTGGCCTAATGCATTTCTATAACTTCAACATTGCTGATTTTAACAACTCAACACGCCACCTATCGTTACCTGAGCGTGCTATCTATCGCGACTTGATAGATATGTACTATCACAACGAACAAGCCATCGATTCGTCAGATATGGATAAGCTGGCTCGTCGTCTGCTATGTACTACGCCTGAATATCTCAAGATGCTCGAATACATACTTGATGAATACTTTGTCAAACGTGGTAAGCGTCATCACCATCATCGTATCGATAAAGAGATTAAGAATTACAAATTCAAAAACGGTAACGCTGATAGTAACGGCAAGCGTAACGCTGTAACGAATGATGTAACGCAGGGTGTAACGTCAAGTAACGATAGCTGTAACGTTACGTGTAACGATGATGATATGCCAATGACAGCAGCAGAACGAACCCGTAAGTCTCGTCAAGAACGTAAGTTAATGATTAACGCCCTTACTAATATAGGCGTGTGCGTTGATAAAGGCATTAAGGCTGCTGATTTAAAACTTCTATATGCAGCGAACATTGATGATGTAACAAGTAACGTTACAAGCAGCGTAACGCAATATGTAACGCCTAGTAACGATGACTGTAACGCTAGTAACGCAAAAAACGCTGCTATAACTAGTAACCATGAACCAGTAACCAATAACCAGAAACCAGTTAGTGAGAGAGACGCACACACAAACACAGGCGAGGTGATTGTGGATAAGTTTAACCATGGTTCTGTGGATAACTCTACTGACAATAACCAACCATCAGCCAGCCAACCAGTACCAGTTGAACCACAGCCATCAGCTAACCAGCCAGCAACCAAAGCTGACCAGATACGTGACCAACGTGCTGATGATATTGAGAATTGGGAAGCACCAACCATTGACCAGATGCGCGGTGAGTTATTCAAAGCAGGCAAGATGATACAGCTGACCGATGATCAGTATCAGTTTGAAATCTCAGCATTCAAAGCTCATTACGCTGAGCAAGCGCTCAAAGGCAATCCACTGACCACAGAATCTTATCGCAAAGTAAAACTAATCAAATGGATGATGCGTGAAGCAGACAACCAGAAAGCCGATCAAGCACGTCAGGAAAAAGCTAAGGGCTGTTTCTCTACAGATAACGAGGATTGGGGCACCACGGGCAACAAAGGCGATTCAAACTTTGATAGCGACTTACCGCCTGTCTACCATCCAAGCCACAGCGCAGGACAGCCTACTGATGAGTATGCGCCACTGTTCTTGAATGGCTGCAAGCGGTCACATTTACCAGGTATGACAACTGCGGAGACTGAGGCGTATGTAGATAGATATGTTCAGTCTGGTGAAGCTCGAGTAGCAGCATACGATCGTTTATCAAGAGAAATGAAGGAGGCTGTATGAAGCAGTTAACGCAAGATATATTTAATGGCATGCCTAAATGGGTTAAGAGCGCACGTATAGATGCAAAAGGGAAGCTGGTTGTTTACAGCCTAGAGAAATCTTTAGTCACTAGAATTTTAAACAATGAGATTTTATTGCCGTGGAACTGCGGCATATGGGACTCAGGGTACGACACTACGGACTGGAAAAACAGTGCGATAGATAGAGTTGTGATTGAAGTTAAGCCTGGCTATACATGTGGTGACTGCGGATATCATCATGAGCCGCACCAGTGCCGGACGACATTTTGCGAAGGCTGTGACGCTCTACTTAGGTAAGGTGATGTGAGCATGAAAACCACAAAGGGCCTCAACGTCTTAGGACTGCAAAAGTCATTTGATACAAAGGTTTATTTTTATCAAGGCTGGTCTGGTCGAGTGAGAGTAGTTGAAGGCAACCCTTTCTATGATGACTACGCCAAGTGGTCAGAGAGCGGTCAGGCTAGAGATCATGAATATGGTGATATTAATTTAAAGGATGGTAAGTGATGATTTTAATCGGTATCGACACGGGCGTTAAGACAGGCTTTGCTCATAGTATTGATGGCGTGCTTCAGGATGTATCAACACAGACCATCCTTAGTGCACAAGATAGAGTCTTAGAGATTAGAGACGAAGCGGCACAGTCAGACGTTAAGCTGGTGGTTTGCATTGAGGACGTTCGCAAGCGCAAATGGGTAGACCACAGCATTGGTAAGGAACGTTTGAAGGGTGTTGGCTCAGTCACAAGAGATTGCAGCATCTGGCAAGAGTTCTGTGAACGTAATGGCCTACGTCATATATTAGTACCACCATCTCACATTGATACCAAGCGTAATGCTGAGGACTTCGAGATGATTACTGGCTGGACGGCTCGCACATCTGAGCACGCTCGAGACGCTGGCATGATGATCTACAAATATCACAGGCTTATTGATAAAGGTGTGGTCGACGTGCCAGCGCCAAAGCCAATTAAAAAGAGAGGGAGTAAGTAACTATGGATTGGAGATATTGGCCAGAGTGTTTTCATGCGCTATTAGCGATGATTTATAACGTGGTACTGGTATTAGCTGTGTCATTTACTGTGCTTGAGCTATATAAGCTATCAGGCTCGTTATTAGCATTGCTTGGGTTCGTAGCGCTACTGATGGTTATGAAGCCAGGATTTAAACGCGATTAAGGATAGTGTGATGAGTGATGTTGATTGCACGTTTGACGATGGGATTGAGTTACAGACTTTTGGAGAATTACCAGTGAGTAAGATGAGATTGATTGGTATAGCAGGTGAGGCTCGTAGCGGTAAAGACACAGCCGCTAAATACTTGCTGAATAAGCTGGGCGGTGATTGGTACAGCGCATCGTTTGCAGACCCGATGAAAGAGATGCTAAACGTCATAGGTGTTGACACTGGTGACAACTTCAAAGACTTACCTGTTAATCAATATGGTGTGTCTACACGCCATATGCTGCAAACACTTGGCACCGAGTGGGGCCGTAACTTAATAGATAGTGATTTCTGGGTTGATGTTTTCGCAAATATGAATGCCCACCAATGTGTGATCGTGCCTGACGTGCGTTTTGAGAATGAAGCGGATTTAATTCGTGAGTTTGGTTTTCTGATCCACATCGAAGGACGTGGTGGTATTGAGGGCAGTCATATATCCGAGCGCAAGCTTCAGTATGATGATAGGGATATTTATGTCGATAATCGAGGTTCACTCTCTGAGCTTTACGCAAGGCTTGAGTCAATAGATTTAGAAAGTGAGTCGAGAGATGACTAATATCGAAATCAAGACCGAATGGGTCGACAAGGCAGGCGAGGTAATGGAAGTGCTGCATGTCGATTATGATAAAGACGAACTTAGGTTTAAATGGCTTAACAATCCAAATCGCACAAAAGAAAGAGTTATATCTATCGACAAGTTCCTCCGTTACGCTGTGCCAGTTGTCCGAGCGCAAGAAGTGTCGGATAAGCCTGAGCCAGTAAAAGAAAATCCTGCTAAGCCAGGGCAGCAGTTTATTTCTGTATGGGATGGTGAGTCACAACTTAACTTTGGTCAGTCTCCAAACCTGCAGCTATCAAATCAAGACTGGTTAGAGCAAGGCATGCATGCCAAGACTGTTAAGTTTAATATTGGTTCCGGTGGATTACCGCCAGAAGTAAACTGGGAAGACCATTGTGCTGCTATCGCTATGATTGATGACAAGCCAGCCAAGGCGCTGGCAAGTATATTGCTATGGGGTAGCGACACTAACTGGAATTGGTCACGTCATTTCGATGAGGTCGTACAGTATCTGGCAGCCAATATGATTGAGCGCTGCAATAAAGATAAGCGTGCTGCACCGCAGGCATGTACTCATAGCCTGCCTGAGCTGGCACGACTGATGGCACGTATGGTGTTGCATTTTGAATTGTACGAGCTGTGGGATATATACACAGTGAAAGGTCGGTTGCAGTTCTCAGGAATAGAAGTAAAGGCTAGTTCTTATACAACATTATGGGTACGGTATCAGCGTCAAATAATGGACGATCTTATTGATATGGTATGCACGGCTGATCAGTATATCAGTAGCTATCGCGGGCAGCTTAACAAGGTAGATGATAACGCTTGACGCACCGTGCCAGATTAGGGTAGTATTTGTCATACTGCTAAATGGTAACAGATAAAGCAGAATATAAAAGACGATAGCTTAATTGCTCTCGTCTTTTTTTATACCTGATTGATTTAGCCACAGTCAGCACATGCCATAGAGACACCCGCCAGCAGGTGGCACTGCAAACCAAATCGAAGTCTTCATGGTACAATTACCATTGCATGTGGTGGTTATTGTTATCGTGCAAGGCGAACGTAGCTGCTTATTTATTGACTACTAGTTAAGGTTAATCCATGTCAAATAAAGATTGTAGCGCTGAATATGTAGAAACAATCCAGTCTATCAGGTCGGATGTCAGAGATTTAAGGTTCATGCTAGCAGACAAGAGCCATGGCTATGAACTAGCTGATGGTCTTTTAGATAAACTGGGAGCGCTTGAGCTTCTAACATTGCAATTACTCAAAGAGTCTAAGTTAGAAGAAAGCATTATCCCGTAGGTAGCTCAGCTGGCTAGAGCACTACCTTGACATGGTAGAGGTCGCAGGTTCGAGTCCTGTCCAATGGGCCAAAGCATTCTGGCACCCTCATTCATGACGGTGCCAAATATTCCTTACCCACGTTAGAAATAGCGTGGGCTTTTTTATGTCTAACGTTTGGTAGCGAGGCTGTTGTTATGCGATACGAGTGCACAAGCGAAACGCTGTATAACAACTACCGAACAGGCGAAACGCTAGAGTATAGAGACTCAAACCTGAAGCTACTTACTGCTAGAGCTAACAATGGTAACAGCGATGCTAAGAAGTGCATGGCTTTGATTGAGCCTGATAATAATAAATGGAAACCAAAGTCATGCCGTCCACACCTTGCCGTCAATACCGATGCCCGAACTTAGTTAAACGAAAAGACAAAGGATACTGTGATGAGCATGCAGACCAACGAAGCAACTGGACCAAGCGACCAGACAGAACAGGCAGCACAACCAAGCGAGGTTATGGACATGCTTGGCGCAAGATTCGTGCGCAAGTACTTGATCGTGATGGTCGTCTTTGCGTGGCTTGTAAGCGCTCAAGTAGATACGTGCCAGCCACCGATGTCGATCACATAATTAATAAGGCAAACGGAGGTACAGACGAGCTTGAAAACCTCCAATCACTGTGTCGTAAGTGCCATAGGTCAAAGACAGCTAATGAGTAAGGTTAATAGATATGCCGTCATATAAGTATGTAACTTGCGAGTGGTGCAAGCACAGCGTTAAGCGCCACGTAAGAGGCACAAGAGATGCTGGCAAGTTCTGTTCACGTGAATGTTCTTATGCAAGCGCGACCAACATGAAGTTAGAGCGGCAATCTTTAGAGCGACTAATAAAGAAGCAACGCAAGCGAGCAGCTAAAGCAGCCAAAGAAGCAAGACAAGCACAAGCTGTGTTAGAACGCATGCAATATATTGATGAAGCTCTTAATTGCGTATGCAAGTCTTGTGATATTTCATTTAAACAAAAGACTCATATGGGGAAAAAAGAGGCTTACTGCACGGTTTGCGCAGAAGAAGTGCGCACTAAGGCTGATAAAAAACAGAATCGTATATGTAAATCAAGACGTCGTGCAAGGATAAGAAAAACAAAGAATGAACGTATAGACCCAATAGATGTATTTAATACTGCTGATTGGACTTGCTACCTATGTGGCAATCTTACACCTGAGGTATTACGTGGCAGCTATGACAATCGTGCGCCAGAGTTAGACCATATCATTCCATTGTCTAAAGGCGGCACACATACGATGGATAATGTGGCTTGTTGCTGTAGAAAATGCAACAACATTAAGGGTGATAACTTACCCTCTACCCCATAGGGCACATCAATCCTTCAGCCGGAAGCCCCGTGTGACCGCCATCCAAGTCACATTTTTACGACCGCGAAATTAAAAACTTAGGTTGAAAGCAAAACTTAAAAAATTGGAGATTGAGATGGGCGGCGTTGCAACGGTACCAGGTCGTGGTCGCAAGCCAAAACCCACGAAGCAAAAACAGCTAGCGGGTAATCCCGGTAAGCGTGCACTGAATAATAATGAACCTGAATTTACTAAGCTCACCAAAGTTGATGCCCCTGCTTGGATGCCTGATATCGCTATTGGTATGTGGGAAACCATCGTCCCTGATTTATTAGCTAATGATGTTTTGACGGTACCGGATTTGCATAACGTTGAATCATTTTGCATGGCATATTGTCGCTGGCGTGAAGCTGAACAAGATATTAATGAGAATGGCATTACCATTCATACTGAAAAAACGGTGATTAAAAACCCAGCGGTAACAGTAGTCAATGAAGCCAAACGTCAGATGGTGCAGTTTGGTAGCTTGCTTGGACTTGACCCCTCAAGTAGACAGCGATTAATGGGACCTAAACCAAATGAAAACCAAGGCAATCCATTTGCCGACTTATAAACTTAGGAGTTTTTATGATAAATAAATCTCGTGCGCTCAGAGCGATTTTAATATTAGTGGACATCGCTTTTGTTGCTTATACAAAGTGTCGCAATAAAAACAAACCATGACCGCTACTAAGCGGTTTCTTTAAACCTAAAACAAAAGACAAGAAACTATGAAATGGCCCGCACTAAATACACCAATGTTGCTAAAGCTGAAAAGTATGCACGCGACGTTGTTGCGGGCAAAACCATCGCATGTAAGTGGGTAACGCTAGCATGCCAACGTCACCTTGATGACAAGAAAGCCAGTCGCTCAAAGGATTTTCCGTACAAGTTTGACCCTGCAAAAGCTGAAAAAATAGCCAAGTTTATCCAGTTGCTGCCGCACACCAAGGGCAAGTGGGCACAAGAACGCTTATTGATTACGCTCGAGCCTTGGCAGTTATTCAGTATCTGCATTCCGTTTGGCTGGATTCACAAGAAAACTAAGCTGCGTCGCTATACACGCGTCATTATTTTTGTGCCACGTAAGAACGGTAAGTCAATCATTGCTGCTGGTATCGGCTTGTATATGTTCGTCGCTGATGGTGAGTTTGGTGCTGAAGTCTATTCAGGTGCAACCACTGAGAAGCAAGCATGGGAAGTATTCCGACCTGCTAAGCAAATGGTTGACCGCACACCACAAATGAAAGAGTGGTATGGCATTGAATCCAATGCCTCAAACATGAATGTATCGCGTGATGGTAGCCGATTCGAACCAATCATTGGTACACCAGGTGACGGTTCAAGTCCGTCTTGTGCGTTGGTTGATGAATACCATGAGCACAAAGACAGCACATTGTACGACACGATGGAAACAGGCATGGGTTCGCGTGAGCAGCCAATGATGGTCGTTATCACCACTGCCGGTAGCGGTATTGGTGGACCATGCTACATGCTAATTCGTGACGCACAAAAAATGCTTGAAGGTGTGATGGATATCCCTGATATGTGGGCGATGATCTATACCAAAGACGAACATGACGACTGGACAAGCGAGCTTGCGCTACGCAAAGCCAATCCAAACTACGATATATCAGTCAGCGGCGACTTCTTAGAAGCGCGGTGCCGTGATGCTGTGCAATCTGCACGTAAGCAAAACACCTTTAGAACCAAGCACGTCAATGAATTTGTCGGTGCCAAGTCTGCTTGGATGAATATGTCTAAGTGGAATCAAGCGCCGGCACGTTTATCTCTTGATGAATTACAGGGCCGTCCGTGTTATATCGGCCTCGATTTGGCAACTAAGATTGATATGGTCGCCAAAATTATGGTCTTTCCTCCGTATGGTGGGGATCCTAATTACCACGTCCATGGCAAGTACTACATTCCAGAAGCACGTCTCTACGAAGAGGGCGAGGTTAATAGTGAGCGGTACCAAGAGTGGGACAAGCTTGGCTTGCTTACTGTGACTGATGGTGAGGTCATTCAGTTCTCAGTGATTGAAGATGACATCCGCGATGACATGGCGACTCACGATGTGCAAGAGGTGGCGTTTGACCCATGGCAGGCCGCACAGCTCGCTCAAAACATGGAGAACGATGGCGTAACAATGGTTGAGATACGCCATACCGTTCAAATGATATCTGAACCCATGAAAGAGATGGAAGCGCTGGTGTTATCACAGCGATGGGCGCATGGCGATTGCCCAATTATGACTTGGATGATATCGAACGTGACTGCCACCTTAGATAAAAAAGACAATATCTATCCAAACAAAGAGCGACCAGAAAACAAGATTGATGGGCCAGTTGCTGGAATCATGGCGTTGGCGCGTGCGACGGTACATGACCATGACGCTGGCAACTTAAACGACTTTCTAATGGACCCAATTATCGCATGAGTACACTTAATGACAGCAACTGGTGGTCACGATTCAGAGGTTCGTGGCGTAATGACAGCCGCCTAGACAAGGGAGATACTTCTACGCCTTTTACGGGTGGCAGTACTGCTGGTGGCAATAGCATCAGCCCAGACAAAGCAATGAAGCTTGCTACTGTGTGGGCGTGTGTCCGATTGCGTAGTGAAACCATCGCTTCATTGCCATTTCATCTTCGTGACGAAAAAAAAGACCTAGCAAAAGACCATCCTTTATATCGAATTTTGCATGATCAGCCCAACGCCGACATGACTGCTAGTGAGTTTTGGGAGGCTATGGTTGCTTCTCAAGAGCTTGATGGTAATGGTTACGCGCTAATACTCAGAAACACCTTAAAAACAGTCATCGCTTTAGAGTTTTTAGACCCAGAACATATGCACGTAAGCCGCAGCAAGATGGGCAAAATTGATTACACATATAAGAAAGGTACTAAGGATGAAGTTGTTTATGACGAAGAAGACATCCTACACCTAAAGGGCTTTTCTCTTGACGGCTTGGTTGGTTTGTCTGCTATCAAATATCAGTCCGATGTCATTGGTGGTCAGATTGATGCAAACAATGCGGCCAATTCTGAATTTAAAAACAATCTCAAAGCTGGTGGCTTTCTTAAGACTGGTGAAAAAACGCTCAACAAAGAACAGCGTGAACGCTTACGCCAGAACTTAGCGACATTTGGTGAGCCTCAGAATGCTGGCAAGTGGATGGTACTTGAATCTGGTATGGAACCAGCCAGTGCTTCACATGTACGTATTAGTGCACAAGATGCTCAGTTGCTTGAAAACCGCCGCTTTGGTATCGAAGAGATATGTCGAACTTTTAAAACCCCGCCACAGCTTATCTATCATATGGATAAGGCGTCGTCATGGGCATCCAGCCTTGAGCAAATGAACTTGGGTTATTTGACGTATGGATTACGGCCAACACTGGTACGTATTGAGCAGATGGTCACGCGCAAGCTGCTGACACCTGAAGAACGAAAAAAATACTCACCGAAGTTTTCTGTTGAGGGTTTGTTGCGGGCAGATAGTGCCGCTCGTTCAGGGTTCTATAGCACCTTACTCCAAAATGGCGTAATGACACGTAACGAGGTACGAGCCTTAGAAGATCTGCCTGCACATACTGGCGCTGATCAGTTGACGGTGCAGCTCAATCTTACCCCTATTGAATTACTAGGACGAACCAATGAGCAAACTAAAGACAAAACAGATTAGCTTTGATGTAAAAGCTATCGAAGATGATGGCACGTTTAGCGGTTACTGCAGCGTGTTTGATGTTGAAGATAGTTATGGTGATGTCGTAAAGGCTGGCGCTTATGCTGAGACCATTAAAGAATGGGCAGAGAAAGGCAAAATGCCGCCGGTTCTTTGGCAGCATGGGCGTGGGGATGTTATCGGCGTATGGACCAAGCTTGTTGAAGATGAAAAAGGTTTGTATGGCGAGGGGCGCTTACTAATTAAAGATGTTACGAAAGCACGTGAAGCTCATGCATTGATGAAGCATGGCGCTATTGACGGTCTGTCAATTGGCTACCGCGTAAGAAAGTGGTCGTTCAACGAAGAAGACGGCGTGCTTGAGTTATTGGATATTGATTTAAAAGAAATCAGTATTGTGACATTCCCTGCCAATGAAGACAGCCTTGTCGATAACATAAAATCTATTTTAGAAAGCGGCGATATTCCGTCACTACCCGAATTTGAGAAGTTCCTGCGTGATGCTGGTGGCTTCTCAAAATCGCAAGCCACTGCCATAGCTGGGCATGGTCTGCGCTCATTGATTCAGGGCGAGCCTGAAGCAAAAAAATTAGCTAATGACGCCAGTGAAACATTGGCAATCTTACAACGCATTAATAGGAA
Organism: Psychrobacter sp. 28M-43; assembly: GCF_014770435.1. Lineage (NCBI taxonomy): Bacteria > Pseudomonadati > Pseudomonadota > Gammaproteobacteria > Moraxellales > Moraxellaceae > Psychrobacter > Psychrobacter noctis. Next base: position 1,014,655 of record NZ_CP061739.1, read on the forward strand.
TGTTTAATATGACTGATGAAACTAAAGCGCTCGCCACTGAGTTGGAAAAGGCCACGGGCAAAGTAAATGAATTGGGCGTTGAGCTCAAAGGCCGTATGGAAAAAGGTGAAAAAGGTATCAACGATCTAAAAGACCAGGTCGATGAAGCGCTGACGTTAATGAACGAAGCCAAAACTCGCCTTGATGAAGTCGAACAGAAACAAGCGCGCCGCGGCGATGACGGTAAAGTTGAGCAAAAATCACTTGGTCAGCAAATGTATGAAAGCGAACAGTTTAAGTCGTTTGCTGAAAACCCACGCAATGGCAGCCGCGCGACACTACATGTTAAAGACATCACCAGTGCCACAACTGCCGCACCTGGTTCTGCTGGCGCGTTAACTACGCCGCAAACTGTGCCAGGCATTGTGGCGCCACCAAACCAAGTACTGCATATTCGTGACTTGATTGCATCTGGTACTACCAATAGCAATTCCATTGAGTACATTCGCGAAACAGGCTTTACCAATAATGCAGGTGCGCAAACCGCTGAAGGTGCGTTAAAGGCTAAATCTGATTTGCAGTTTGATGATGAAACAGTGGCAGTTCGTACCATTGCCCACTGGGTTAAAGCGTCTCGCCAAATCTTGGACGATGCTGCGCAGCTTGAATCATATATTGGTGGTCGCTTGATGTATGGTTTGAAATTGGTTGAAGACCGTCAGTTGCTTAATGGCGATGGACTAACTGGTAATCTAAAGGGGATTATTCCACAAGCATCAGTCTTTGCCGATCCTACTGCAATGGCTAGTTATACGGTGATGGATCAGTTGCGACTGGCTCAGCTGCAAGCAGTTATGGCTGAATATCCAGCAAGTGGTCATGTGTTGAATCCAATTGATTGGGCGATCATGGAATTATCGAAAGATAACGAAGGTCGTTATATTATTGGTAATCCACAAGGTACAGCACAACCTACAATGTGGGGTCTGCCTGTCGTTACTACTCAAGCGATGGGTTTTGGCAAGTTCTTAACCGGTGCATTCAACATGGGTGCGCAAGTGTTTGACCGCATGCAAGCATCAATTGCTGTTGCTACTGAAAACGAAGATGATTTTGTGAAGAATATGATTACCATTCTTTGTGAAGAGCGCTTGGCGTTAGCTGTTTATCGTCCAGAAGCTTTCATCACTGGTACGCTTGCAGCGAAAACGGTGTAATAGTTAACGAAACTTTTATCCTTAGAAATAAAAAACACGCAACCTGTCTAACAAGTTGCGTGTTTTTTTATTAAGCCAAAGCCAGTTTATTAAGCTGATTTTGTCTTACTAACAGGAGCATGTCATGGAATATAAAGTCACTAAGCAGCACTGGGGCGACAAACAGTACTTTGAGGGCGATACGCGCGAAGTTAAAAACGACTCAGACGCTAAAGATTTGATGCGTATGGGTATGATTATCGATCCTAAAGCAGCTGCAGCAGAAAAGAAAAAGGCGGCCGCTGATGCCAAAGCTAAAGCAGACGCTGACGAAGCTGCAGCTAAGGCTAAAAAAGAAGCTGACGAAGCCAAGGCTAAGGCTGGTGCTGAAAAAGCTGAGAAAGAATCTGATGAGGCAGAGAAGGCAGCGCCTGAAACCAATAACAAGATGGCGAAGAAGCCATCTAACAAGTCAGAGTAATTAATTATGTTTATACGTACTTTGAGATACACGATGGTTAATCGGATTTTTCGACAGAGTAATACCACTGTCGAAGTAGATAAGGCCGAAGGTGAGAAGCTAGTGCAAAAAGGCCATGCTGTTGAAGTCGATGCACCTCATGTTGAGGTAGTAAAAGCGGAAACGCCAAAAACCAAAGCTGCAGCAAAAAACGATACCAAAGATAAGGCAGATTAATTATGGTCACAATCGAGCAGGTTAAGCATCAATGCCGCATCGAGCACGATGATGAAGATGTGCTGCTGGCTGGATATATAGCAGCTGCTCGCGACCATGTGCAAATGCACCTAGACCGGACCATTTACGAATTGGCGGTACCGGATGATGATCCTGATGGTGTTATCGATAATCCATCTATTGATCAGGCGACTTTGCTAATGATTGGCCACTGGTATGCCCATCGTGAGGCAGTATCTGAATCATCTATGAATGAGATGCCGATGAGTACTTATTGTCTGCTACAGCCTTATCGAAATATGGGAATGTAATAATGACTTGTAAAGGATGTGAGGCTCGCCGTGAGTGGATCAAACAAAGAACCGATGAAGCAAGCGATCGAGCAAAGCGACTTATTGCCAAGCTTAATAGCTCTAGCGACAAAGATAGTCGAACAAAATAATGTATTAATCCAGCAGTCCAGTGAGAAAGAAAAAATCATATTGCGACTGCTTGATCAGAACGATGAGATATTAAACGAGCTCGTTGAACAAGAAGATGACGACGATGAGCAGACGGGCTCAACCTTTTTAGATGGGTGAATGATATGGCAGTCAAGGCAGGCGAGTTACACCATCGCGTCACAATCCAAAGCTATGTGAAAGGCGGACGTGATGAGGATGGATATGAATTGCCATCAGAGTGGATTTTTTACAAAAAAGCGTATGCCAAAATCACGCCGCTTTCTACTAAAGACTTGCTTAGTGCACAGGCTGCAGACTCTGAAATAACAGCTCGCATGAAGGTTCGATATAGCACTGGTCTTGATATCGACACGACAATGCGGGTGGTTTGGAAAGGTCGATTCTTTGCTATAGACAGCCAAGGTCTTGATGATGGCGATAGTGGCCTGGAATATACAACGTTCACTCTGTCAGGCGGTATTGAGCAATTTAAGGATTAAACCATGGCAAACGAAATTACTGGACTTGACGAAGTGCAAGCAAAGTTACGTCAGCTTGGTAATCAACGTAAAGCAAAGAACGCTGCTACTCGCTCATCACGCAAAGCAATGAACATCGTTAAAAAAGCGGCTGTGGTCAACGCCAAAGCGTTTGATGACAAAGACAGCCCCGAAAAGATTTGGAAAAACATTGTTACCAAGGCTGGCAAAACCAAGGGTGTTGATAATGTCGTGATGAAAGTTGGTGTAAAAGGCGGTGCAAAAAATTACGGCACTAATGCAGATAATAGACGTGCAAACCGTATAGGTCGCACTTATCAGACACAAGGCGATAAGAAGAACCCCGGTGGTGATACCTGGTACTGGCGCTTTAAAGAGTTCGGCAGTGCAACTAATAGTGCAGATCCTTTTTTACGGCCGGCACTAAATAACAATATGGATGCAGTACAAGCTGAGTTTTCCAGAGCATACAAAGAAGAGCTCGACAAGGAGATTGCCAAGCTATGAGCTTTTTACCGATATACCGCACGCTTAAAGCTGATATTGATTTGGCAGCGCTTATCGATGTCGAGAGCAAGGCGTTTGAAGATGTTGCACCGCAGGGCACATCACCGCCTTACATTGTATGGCAAACAATCAGTGCACAAGCAAATAATCACTTAGATGAACCCGCGAATTTTGATGATACACAGTACCAGCTAATGGTCTACGCAGCAGATGCTAAGACTGCCTATAACTTACGCGATGCTTGTCGAGTGGCGCTAGAAAAACAATCTTGGATATCCAATCCTTCTATTAACTTATATGACAGCAAAGCTAAGCTTTATGGCCGCGGCTTTGATGCCAATTGGATATTAGCGCGTTAACTATTTACCAACCACACTAGGAGCCAATCATGGCTAAGAAAGAAAAAGGTGTATTTACGCAGGGCACCAAAGTTTGGATTAAACACGGTGAGGCTGACACGCCGATCTTAACTAAAATGGACTGTATCACTGGCGTTGTGCTTGGTGATGATAGTCCCACTGATATTGATGATACTTGCCTTGACGAAGAAGATTCAGCAACATCAACATATGGTCTTAATAAGCCTGGTGAAGGCTCAATCACCATTAACACTGATCCTAAAAATGCAACTCATATGACGCTACTACAATTAGCAGAAGATAAAGAGTTGGTCGAAGTATATATCGGATGGTCAGATGGTATAGGTATTGAGCCAGACATGGTAACTCCTGACGTTACACTACCTGAGACGCGCACATGGACCGTCTTCACTGCGCGATTAAAAGCAGGTGCTCCTACGTTTGATCCTGATTCACTGGTTAAGCATTCAGTAGCAATGAAGCGTCAAACTAGAGCTGTCACTTCGTATAAGACCACTTAACGAACGATTTAATCGCCAAAAAAAGTTAAAAACAAAGCCTCTTAATTGAGGCTTTACTATTTTTAGAGGATTACAAAGATGGCAAAGTATCAATTATCAGATGTCAAAGCAGGTAGCTTGGTTGGAGAAATCCATGAAGATACGGTTGAGTTCTACCATAAGGGTGAGTTGTGCGACGTTGATATTAAGTACAAGATACTTCCTTTCGTAGAAAGCGACGCGCTTCATAAGCGTATGAATAACAATGAAAATGTTGCAGCCGAATGGATTAGCAAGGCACTGGTTGACGGAAAAGGCAAACAGCAATTCACAGAACATCAAGTTAAAACAACCTTTATTCAACCGTTAGCAAATGCCATATTCAATATAGTGTGGGGGCTTGATAGTGTAAAAAAGGCGATGGAGAAGACCAAGGACAAAAAGGAATAATCGCTGGCGAGAACGAGCTATTGTTTGAGCTTGCGCTGGCAGGTATCGGCGGTAATACAATTCACCAAGTTGTAAGCAACCTTACTATGAGTGAGATTAAGCAATGGGCGGAATATCGCTCAAGGCGTGGTAGTTTAAATGTGGGTAGGCGTGTTGAGCAAGCCGCAGCTAATATTATGAGCTTTGGTTATAATATGAAAGTTAAAGATGCTGAGAATTGGATTGATCCTATCGAGTTGATGCCACATGAAGATGATGTAATTGAGAGCTTTGAAGAACAGTTGACAAACTAAATGTGTTGCTAGAGTGTTTCCACTCGGTTATAGTTAACCTTTGTTTAACCTTGGCGCACTAGATTATGAAAAAGATATTATTCACATCAATTATAACGGCTGGTCTTTTATCAGCCTGCGCGACACCTAGCTACAATTATAAACCTGAACTTAAAGAGATAAGTAAGCCGCCAATCGGGCAGGTGGCTACTGCTAATCTTGGCGATCATATGTTGACGCAAGGAATGATGGTCCAGCAAGATGCTATCTATATAGATGGTGACTACAATATGTCTGGTAATACAGTATCTTCTGGTTATTTTGCCAAACAAGGTGAAGATGAGAAATATGAACAATATAGAATATCTAATGACGTTGGCGCTGGTAAAGTCGCGAAAGGCATCTTAAGAGATCCACCTGCTTTACTAGCTATTAGAAAAGAAGATAATGCTCTTTGCGTCATGACAATTTATAACTATGTCAGTAGTTGCACTACAGAGGTTCCGTATCAAAAGACTAACTGGGCTACTGCCAACAAAAACAGCTTTCAGCAAACACTCCTTTATAATGGCAAGGTAGGCAATAAGATAAATATTGGTTATCGTGAGTTTAGCAGCGATACCGCAAGACCGGCTTTTAATAATGATGTCGAATACGACTTGTCACAATCTAAAGAAATTGGTTACAAGGGCGCTTTGATAGATGTAATTGATGCCGATAACAGACAAATTAAATATAAAGTCACTAAAGGCTTTGATAAATAAAGTATTAAGATGCAATACTCACCACGCCGAAAACTACCCGCCCAGCAATTAACTTGGGCGCAGATATGGGTGAATCATTTGATTGAAAGCAATCACTGGTCACTCGTTGAGTCCATACCCATTGGCTATTACGTTTACATGTATATAGACGACTAATAGTAAGACAACTAGAAGATTTTAAAGAAACCTCAGTCTGAAATGATTGAGGTTTTTTATTGCCAAAAATAAGGATTCACTGTTATGGCCAGCACCTCACTAGGTACATTAACTCTCGACTTAGCTGTGCGCTTAAGCGAGTTTACTGATGGTCTAACACGCGCTGAACGTGAGACACGAGACCGTACTGAAAGTATGGGTGATTCTGTTGGTAAATTTAAAGAGCGGTTAGTAGAGGATCTTAGTGGCACACCTATTGGTGATGCCGTAGGTTCTCTGACCGAAAAACTTTCTTCCATCACTGAAGCTTTTGGTGAGGGTGGCTTGGCAGGAGCAGCTGCAATAGGCGCTGCTTCTGTTATAGGGTCAGTTGTTGCTATAGGTGCCGGTTTAGTAACTCTAGCATTGCAAACAGCAGAAGCGGATGAGCAGTTAGTAAGATTGGCGACGAGAGCAAACACCTCTACTACCAACCTACAGGTCTTGACGGCAGCAACTGGTGCTTATGGATTAGAGATGGAAAGCGTTGGTGATATCTTGGCAGATGCTCAAGAGAAGCTAGGAGAGTTTAGTGCGACCGGCGGCGGTGGCTTGGTAGATACCTTAGAACTTATGCAGAATGCCACCAAAAAAACAGATGCAGAACTAGAGATATTTGGTAAGAGCTTATCTACGATGGACAGTGTAGATGCTATTCAAGCTGTAGTAGATGAGATGGAGAAAGCGGGCGCAACATCACAAGAAGTAAGGTTCGTTACTGAGTCGTTAGCAAGTGGTTTAGGCGATATCATTCCGCTTTGGGACAACAACGGTGAAGCTTTACGTAATTATGAGAATGATCTTAATGAAGCTGGGGTGATCAGAACTAAGGAGTCTATAGAGCAATCTCAGATCCTAGCAAATGAGATGGAAGGGCTACAGATTAAGTTTGAAGGTGTGTCTAATCAACTGGTCACTGAAGCCTTACCTGCCATGGCTACATTAATAGAATATTTTAAAGAAGGCACTACACAAGGCGGCAGCTTCAAGAATGAAATTAGTGGTGTAGGCCGAGCTATAAACATTACAGCGGCTTCAGTAGTGGGTATCGCAGCAGGAATAGGTCAGCTAATTAATGCTTTCTCAGCGGTCGGCATGCAGATGCGCAATATAGGACAGACTGCACAAAATTTTTATAATGCAGATAACCTGGCTGATAGAGGTAAAGCTTTATTTACTGGGTTTTTCTCTGCTGGCGCATTAGCTAGCGGAAGTATGTTAGATATATCTAGCCAATGGGCTAATGATATGGAAACGATAAACAAGTTGTTAGAAGGCGCTTCTAGCAAAATGAATCAGATTAATACACAACGCCCAGCAGTTAACACGTCGTTTGGTAGTGTATTAAACCCTAAAGGTAACAATGCTGCATTCCCTTATAGAAATGATGGTATTCCTTATAGAACTGGTGCGGTAGATGTAGAGATAATAGCTTCAAGGGCAATAGCTGATGCTGCTGAAGAAGAGGCGAAGGCACAAGAAAAGCTTGCTAAAGCTAACGATAAAACAGCAAAGTCACTTAAGGGTTTGGCTACTGCCAAGCTAAGCGTGAATGCCAAAGCACTTGCCAATGCTGAGAACTATGGATTCGCAAACTACGAGGCGAAATACGGTTTACCTTATGGTTTGATGACTGGCATACATATGCAAGAGTCACATGGTAATCCTAATGCTACCGGTCCTATGACTAAGTATGGAAAAGCTAAAGGTGGCTTTCAGATGATAGATGCCACCGCCAAACGTTTTGGGGTAGACGATCCTTACAATATGACGCAAGCAACAGAAGGTGCGGCTAAGTATTTAAGCTGGTTGTATGAGCGTTTTGAAGGTGATTTAGCTAAAACCATTGCAGCGTATAACACGGGTGAGGGGAATGTCGATAAACATCCGATGTCATTGATTCTATCAGATCGCTGGGCTAGAAATAAAAAGACGGGTATTGGTCAAACCAAAGAATACACTAAAAACGTACTGGGCTACATGAAGTCAGCCACGACAGATACAAGCAAGTTGGTGTATGACACAGTGGCCAAGCAAGCGCTTGAAGCTCAAAAACTGCAAGAAGAGACGCTACGTCGTCAAGTTTCAATACAGACAAAGTATGCAACTGACCGTGAAAAGTTAGACCGCGACTATGCCGCTAATATTACTGAAATTGAATCTCTATATGCTGAGGGTTCGATTGAACGCACCGAATTACTGAATCGTGCAAAGGCTGAGTACGACCAAAAGCGTACAGCAGCTGCAAAATCGATACTTGAAAGCTATATGGCAGACGAGGAGAAATTAACATACGAGCATAACAAGAAGATTGAACGTATCAATGTTGAGTTTGCAGAGGATGACCAGTCAAGACAGCTGCTCATTGACTTGCAAAACGCAGCGTATCAAGAAGATTTAGCTAACTTCAAGTTTGCGTCGCAAGCCAAAGCTCGCGCCCAAGACAAAATGTATCAGTCTATTGCCAATAGCATGAGAACAAGTAGCTTATCTGCTGCCAGCAACGGCCTTGATAGTATGGCACAGCGTACTATGAGCGATGATGAGTATTCAGTTTGGCGATTGGGTCAAGACCGCGATGAATCCTTTAATTCTATCAATAGTCAGTACTCTAACCGCCAGTCTGAGATTAATGCGACTGATGAGCGTGGTAACTTTGAATTGCCAGAACTTGAACGCTTCGAGTTATTAGAGCGTGCTAAGCAAGAGCACATGGACAACATGTGGGCGATGGATCAAGAATATGCGCTCAAGCAGCAATCGCTTGATGAGCAATTAAAAGATAAGCGTGTAGCAATACAAGCAAATGCTTTTGGTGCTATGACCGACATTGCAGCTATGTTCTTTGGTGAAAACTCTAGATTGCATCAGGCTGCATTCATAATGGAGCGTACTTTTGCTGTGCAAAAAGCGCTGATGAACGTTAAAGAAACGCAAACTAATACTTTTAATTCTTTATCCGCTATACCTCTTATCGGTCCATATATTGCTGGACCAGGCTCATACGCCGCAGCTGCAATCCAAGTTGCGACTGCTGCAGGAATACAGGGGATTTCCACACCATCTGTTGCTGGTATTGCTCACGGCGGTCTAGACAATGTGCCAGAGGAAGCGACTTATCTACTGCAAAAAGATGAGCGTGTGTTGTCACCTAAGCAGAATAAAGACCTGGTTAAGTTTATGGCCAACGGTCAAAAGGCGAGTGCCGGCAACATTACTATCAACAACAACTCAAAGGCTGAAGTTAGTGCTAGACAAAATCCTGATGGCACGGTAACGGTCGATATGGTAGACAAGATGATTGAAAAGTCATTCAAACGTATTGGCCGCGCCAACTCAATCGAAAGCAAGAGCATACAGCGTGGCACAACAGCAAGGGTGAATCGCCGATGAATAACTTTGCGCTATGCCCACTACAGCGGGGCTATGCACCTGAAGTAGCGAACAATATATTAGAGCAAGAGCTGATGGGTGGGTTTGCTCGTCAGCGTGTTCAGTTTGTCAATAATGTACATGCAGTTACCGCATCGGTCATGCTTGACGACAAAGGTAAGCAGCAATATTGGTGGGCATTTTGGCGTAGTCATCAAGCGAATCCCCGTCCTTTTCTATGGCGCTTGATTGTCGATGATACTGAGATGACTACCTATGTCTGCCAGTTTGTAGCAGGCTCGCTACGGCTTAATGAACGTGACGGCAAGGTTTATAGCGTGTCGTTTGGTCTGCGCTTAAAGCCAAACAATACCGGCACAGATTTTGATGAAACCATCATTGGTCTGTGGGAGTCAGGCGACCCGCGCAAGCTACTTAATTTACTCGAACAACTGGTTAATGAAGACCTACCAGATGCATTAGGGAGTATCTGATGGTAACAATTGATGATATCAAAGATTTACATCTTGATAGTTCACCTAGCATTGCCCCACTTGAGACGCTAGAAGTGAGTCATAGTTTGTGGCCCACGCCGATTCGCATTGTGACCAATCATGCTGATGGGGTTAATGCGATGCTCGAGACTGGTGAGACAGTATATTTTGAGTTTGCACCATTACTGATTAATCGTGGCAAGACCTCTGATGATCTTGATCAAAGTTTTAATATCACGCTTGGCGATTTGGGTGAGATTGTACCGCCATTGATTAAGCAGATAAGAGCATCGGACAGCGATGAATATCCACAAGTTATTTATCGTCAATATGCCTACGACGCTTCATCAATGACCTTTGCCAAAGAAAAGCCTATTGATATTGCAAAGGGTTTATTCGTTGAGCAGATGAGCCGCGACCACCAAGCAACCACGTTTGAGGCCAAGACACCGGACAAGAATACCGTCGCTACTGGTAGACCGTACTCGCCTGATTACTATGTTGATTTAAAAGGTCTGTTATGAAAAGCATCGATCCTTTGCTTAGCTGTAAGTTTGACCGTGATAATTATCATTGTGTGCATCTGCTGATAGATGCGGGCAAGCATCTATTTGAATACGATTTTAGCCACTGTTTTTTGGGTTTGACTGGCTCCATCGATGACAAATTAATCCCAACCAAATCAGCTATGCAGCAAGGCGACTTGGTTGCCAAGCCTAGTACCGCCACTATCGTTTTGATGATGACACTTGATAATCGACACCATGTTGGATTGTACTATTGCGGTCGAATCTTACATTTATCAGAGCTTGGTACACGTTACGAGACGTTGCGCACACTCAAACGCCAATATAAAAAGGTGCGGTTTTATGACGTTAAAGATTTTCCACAACGAGCTTGATGCTACTGAATGCACTGAGCATAGTTTCGACTGTCTTTTGACAGAATGGCTGGCAATACGTGAGGAATATCCTGCGTCACGACTGTACAAAAGCACTATATGTGTGCAGAACGACATCACGCCAAAGACCAAGCTTGAGGCGTGGGCACTTAAAGATGTTACTGGTGATTATCAAGTGCTGTGTCATGCAGCGGATCCAGTAACGCTAGGCATCATCGCTGCGGTCATCTCTGTGGGTGTGGCTGTATATACCTATGCCAATATGCCGGACATGAGTGCTACGAATGATGTAGCAGGATCACCTAATAATAGTCTCGCACAACGTCAAAACAAACACCGCGTCAATGAGCGCGTGCCTGATATTTATGGTCGTCGTAAATCCATACCTGATTTGATATCGTCTGTTTGGCGCCATTATGAAGACAACATACAAGTGGAAGAGTGCTTGCTGGATATTGGTACCGGTTGGTTTGCTATTGATGAAGACACAGTCAATGAAGGTGAAACACCTATCAATACGATTGAAGGTGCATCACTCAGTATTTATGAGCCTGGACAGTCCCTTATAGATACAACTCCACAAATTCAGATAGGCACAGCGTTTGACGAGCTGCCATTGGTCACCAAGCAAGTTAGCGGCATTGATGGTAAGCAGGTACTGAAGACATCAGCTTCAGGAGGTATTACTTTCACCGATTTTACGATCGAAGATGGAAACAAGTTGGTCGGAAATACTGAATATACTACATATGAACACACCTATTGGTACTGGCGCGGTGGCGACCATAACGGTTACTGGAAAACAGAAACGCGTTCAAACTATTTAAGGTTTACCCAGGCATTTGAGCAAGGTGACTCTATCAAGATTGAAAACGCCATATTTGGTTCGGTGGCTGACGCACAGATATCAGGCAATACAGATGTAGGTGTGGATGGTGTTTTAACTATTGCTTCATCAAAAGAGCTTGTTAATCCTAGTGAGTACCGCCGCATTAGAATAGCAGCTCTTAATGTAGCTGATGCAACCAATGGCGATCTGACGCTGGCAGGTGAGTATCCGGTTGATAGTATTATTAAGTCAGGTAGCGCAAACGCTTGGTTTTATGAGGTAACACTATCAGCAGGCTATAAAGACGTAAATCCGAACTTTTACTTACTGACCGCTGATGCAGCAGGTATTACATCGGCTGTATTAACTGCCAATACAAACAATATCGATTTGTCAGGCGTCTATACGATTGCAAGTTTGACCGATACTACAATCAGCCTAGTAAACCCTGCAGGTGTGAATGCTGACTGGTCTAAGATAGATGGCGCGACGCCAGAGCAGATAGCATCATTTAGACAGCGCACCATACGATTTACTGGTACCGGTAGTAACTTCACTGGCTGGAAGTATTCTGGGTCAAAAGAAACGACAGGGTTTATTCTAAACTTTTTGGCTAGCAACGGTATCTATGAGGGAGATAAAGCAAAGCAGGTATCAATAGAAGTGGAATATCAGATGGTAGGTGATGATGGTGTCCCTTATGGGCCTATCATGCGTCATGGCGATACTATGGAAGGTCAGGCCAACAACCGTTCACCAGTTGGCATGACTATCAAAAAAGAGTTGCCAGAAGCGGGTAAGGTGCGCTTTAGGGTTAATCGCCTTAATGACAACGGCAATAGTGCACAGTTAATCGATGACGTGGTATTTGAAAGTGCCTACAGTTATTACGAGACTAAAAAATCAGTTTATGAGCACGATACGGTTATCCGATTGCGCCGTATGGCTATTGGTTCTGGAACTAACGCCAGTGAGTTAAATGCCATCGTGCATCGAAAGCTCAATACTATTGGCGGCTTTCTGCCTACTAGCGACTTTGCCGATATATCAATTGCTATGGCGCTCGATCCTTACATTGGTCGTATGGATGAAACTGAGGTTGATGTTGATTCCTTTTATGACTTGAGTGACGAGATAGCCACGTATTTCGGTACAGACAAAGCATGTGAGTTTAACTATACGTTTGATGATAAATACAGCAGCTATCAAGAGATGATCTTTACGGTTGCTGAAGCTGTGTTTTGTACTGCAAGACGAGAAGGCGGTCTGCATTATTTTAACCTTGAACGTGAAACACCTAATAGCTTGGTACTATTTAATCATCGTAATATTCGTCCAGAGAGTATGGTTGTTACTGAGTTTTTTGGCATTCAAGATAATTACGATGGCGTAGAGCTGAAATGGCGCGACCCGTCTGACAACTATAGTGAAGCTATCATTAGATTGCCTGATGATCTACGAACCAACTACAAGACGATTGAGAGCCAAGGCGTGACCAATTACGCGCAGGCGCATTTCTTGGCACACAGGGCTTGGAATAAGCTAAGATACAACCGTAAAGCGATTGAGTTTACTGCTTACGGCGAGGGCGACTTGGTTACTCGTATGGATAGAATTGCAGTTGTTGATTCTACGGTGCCGATACTATGTAGCGGGCAAGTTGATCTGCAGGAAAACACGATATTGACCTTAGATTATCCAGTTGATTTGGATGAAGACAAGAGCTATGTCGTTCATCTGCAGATTAAAAACTGCACCGTTGATGTGATTGAGATTATTGGCCAAGTTGGTCACTATCAAATTGAGCTGGCACGAATACCAATGATGCCACTGGTGACCAGTGGGGTGGCTCATTCAGCATTTAGTATTACTGAAGCTGTGGATATTGAAGCTGAAGCGTATTTGATCAATGAAAAGTCTGGCAAGGGAGTGTTTGAGTCGACGGTAAGTGCTATGGCTTATGACAGCAGGTACTACCCGAACGACAAAGACTACATAAACGGCTTGATAGCTTAAATTTAATTAAACATATGCCCTCAATTATGAGGGTTTTTTTGTGGGAGTTTGAAAGATGGCAGAGCTGTTAACGATACAAGATTCTATTGATGGTCGTTTGGATGTTAAATCGTTAGGCGAAGCTGCCAACGGTGATGAAAACACACAAGTCGTGACGCGCACTGGAGAGACATACCCATCAGCTAAAAAAGCAATTAAAACAATGTTTGCAAATGGTGGTTTACCTGCCCAACCATTTGCAACCAAAGCTATGATGACTGCTAGCACATTAGCAAACGGTAGCTACGCGCAAGTAACAGACGACACCACTAATAACGGCTTGTACTTAAAAGCAGCAGGTGCTTGGGTTAAGAGTGCTTATGACCCATTGACGCAAGCTAACACTTATACAGACACAGCTATCAAGTCAGTTGCAGATTCAAACGCAGCATATCTCAAGTATTTGAACAATCTAGAGCAAGCTAATAAAGATAAACCAAATGCAGCTATTGTCATATTGCTTGGACAATCTCTAAATGCGCCACGCGGTACAGCAGTGCAAACCAAGTCGTCACCTATCGCTAAAATGCCAGTGGGAGGCGCGTCAATTACTCAGTGGGCTTATAACGCTACAAATGCTCTATGGGTAGGCAGTTACTCAGAGCTTGAGACTGCTGTTGATTACGTATCAGGTGCAGGACAAACCCCAGCAACAGGTATTATCAGTGCAATGTCAGGTGGTGTTTTTAGTCGTTTATACATCGGTAATGCCGCTATTGGTGCCAGGACATTAGACGTACTTAGTGATGGTGGTGCGATAACCAATCTAAATGCGCTGCTACATAGATTATGCACGCTCGCTCGTAACGATGGCTACAACCCACAAGTGATGTTTTATACAGCGCATGGCGAAGCTGATGCGGCAGCGAGTGCGACAGAGCAAGATTACTACAGTGATGGGATACGTTATTACTCAACAGCACAGCTATACGCAGCGCAAGCAATGCGGAAACCTAATTATCGCGCACCTATCGTCTTTACGCACCCTCCGCAACAAAACGCACCCACAGACAAAGAAATCAAAGCGGCTATTAAGCGCCTTGCTTCTGACCTACCCAACAGCATTGATTTGGGTTCTATCTATCAATACCCTATGAGTTCTGACAGAGTTCACCCTACTGAGACTAGCTATGTACTACGTGGTGAAAAAGTGGGTAAGGCTTTGAACAGCTACTTTGAGCAAGCGAGCATAGATAAAGCACTTTACATGACAGATGTGACGTTAAGTGGTACTACGTTTACAGCAACATTTAATGCGACCGTTGTACGTGATGTGAGCCTAAACTTTGGGCAAGCACTTAATGCCTCACAAGCAGAGGATGGTCTTGAATGGATAGATAACGGTACTCAAATCGCTATCGTTTCGAACTCACTTGTCTACAGTGGTCGTAATATCACTGGCACATTAGCAAGTGCACCAGTGGGCACTTTAGAGCAACAGAAATTAAGAGTTGCAGAGCAGGCTACAACAGCGACTTATGTTCTAGGTAATGATGTAAATGCAGGGTCAGTTATTCGTAAAGCTGGTGACGGTTGGCAATCAATCTACACCCCGAGCTATGTCAATTACGTGTGGGCAACTGGACAAACATACAATAAAGTAAGAGGAGCTTAATATGACAAACGCATTTGATATACCGAATTACATTCAGGGTCACATTTTTAAAAACCAAGCGTCTTACTACGACGCTGCTAAAAAAGAGTTTATTGACCAAGCGGGTTATGGCGATGCTAATAACTTAAAGATAACGACAGGCACACCAAATTTTCAGGTGGTTAGTAATAACGAGGGTTTGTTATTAGACAATACTTATCATGGTAAACACGTATCTACAATGCCTTGGCAGGGTTCTATGGTTGTTGTATTAAAGCCTAACTACACAAGTGGTGGTACGTTAGTGCGTTACTTGACATATATTGGCAATAACGCAAACGCAGGGGTGCGAGCTGGTTTACAGACGGTCAGTGTTGGAGGCAACCGCAGAGTTGTACTACAAACAGGCTCAGGTGTAGTAAAAAACACTTATGAGCAGACAGGTGACGGTTTAGTAGTCATCGTCTACGCGCTAGACCAAAAAACACGTAAGTGCTATATGACCGTTAATGGCGTTAATGTTTTTGAGACCTATGCTTCATCATCAAATCCGACATCGGGCAATGAAGTAGCACTTAGTAGCGGTGTGGAGGGCGCTATTTTTGGCAACATTAACGGCGTTATAGGCGACACAACAGCTATTACTGATTTTAATGTTTATATGTTTGAGCAGCATTTTTATGCAGGTAATATCATTACAGAAAATCTTGCTGATACTAAAAAACTGATTGAGTCACTAAAGGCTAAATACGCTTAAAACCAACCCCTTAATCGGGGTTTTTTATTATCTAAATTAGGCGGGGTTATGGACATCAAACAAACATTATTAAAAATGTTTTTATTTAATAAGTGGTTGTGCAGATCAGAATCAGCAAGAAAGACAAGTAAGTCACTTATTAAGTTAAAGCGTTACTTAGCAATAAGCATTACATTTGCTGAGCTTATAAACGCTTCAAACATAATTGGGTTTAGCCTTATCTTTATATATAACAAAACCTTTAGTACCGAGGGTTTAAGCCTACCAAGCTACAGGGTTTTCGATGAAGTGTCGGTATGGTGGTTCATTGTCTTTTTTGTACTAGGCGTCCTACAGCTAATATCTATGCTCGTACCTTCTCTCAGGGCTGTCAAAGCAAGCGGCTTATGTATGATAGCGTCATCGTTATCATGGGGTGTAATCACAGGTGCTTATTACGCATCGCAAAACGGGATGATAACACCAGCGACAGTTATCATTGGCACATGGGCAGCAGCTATGTTCTTCATGGGTAATAAGATCATTAAGCGAGCCATTTTAAAAGAGCGAGTCACTATTTAAGGAGATGTAATGAGCTTAGTATCAGAAGTGATAGCATCATTCACTCCACAAGTAATATTTGGCATGTTTGGCGGCTTTGTTGGTGGAATCTACGGCATCAACAAAAAAGGCTATGACGTAAAAATATCATTAATTCTAATTTTTACAGCGATTGTAGCGGGCAGCGCAATTGCTGAAGTTCTACAAAAAAAGTTCGGTCTGACTTACTTATTACCGCTTTGTCTAATATCAATACCAGCAGGCGCATTCTCTGGTTATTTGATGGTTGCACTAGACATTGTGAGTCCAAAGTTTGCGGCTCAAGTCGCTGACAAAATCGGTGAAAAAGTCGTTGAGAATATAGATAAATAACAATACGCATTAAACACAGCCCTAATTTCGGGGTTTTTTTAATGTCTAAAATAAGGTGAAGCTATGAGCGTATTTGACACAATATTTGAAAGACTGGTGAAGCATGAAGGTGGTTATGTCAACCATCCAAACGACCCTGGTGGCGAAACCATGTATGGAGTCACCAAGCGAGTGGCACAAGCACATGGGTACCATGGGGATATGCGCAAGCTGCCCAAATCACTTGCCAAGCAGATCACTGAGAAGTCATATTATAAAGCAGTGAAGGGTGATAATTTGGATCGATTGATTGCATGGCAGTTGACTGACGCTGCATACAATCATGGCAACCGCCAAGCAGTCAAATTTTTGCAGCGTGCGGTTGGTGCTAGTGACGATGGTTTGATTGGCCCACGCACATTGGCAGCTGTTGCAGCTATGGATAAGAATGATGTGGTATTATTATTCAATGCTGAGCGTATTGAGTTCTATACCGGTCTTCGCGGATGGATTAGTTTTGGCAAAGGTTGGGCAAGACGAGTGGCTGGCAACTTACGATTCGCAGCAGCAGACAATTAAGTCTACGCCCTTCACCTTTACTTATGTAAAAATATTTACTATCACATAAGTAAAGGGTAACATATCTTCTTTTTAAGTTAACATTAGGTTTATAATGCTAAAAAAGATAATGTTAGTTTTATTATTTTCTGTGTTCTTCTTATATGGATTAGCAGTTGGTCACTACAATGTATTTCCGTTTCATCAGATAGTAGCAGCAAAACACTTTATCTCAGGGCCTGAGCCAGAAATATCTTTTGTTGCCACTCCATATTATCTACATAAAAAGACGTTTTTTCAATTAAACTCACAGGATGATTATAATATAGTTTTTATTGGGGATAGTATAACGGACGAAAGTGATTGGTATGATATTTTTCCAGATCAAATCATAGCAAATAGAGGTATCAGTGGCGATAGCACTGAAGGTGTTTTAAAACGTATGGATACAATCACAAATACGAAAGCTGAAAAAGCTTTTATCATGATTGGGACTAACGATATCGCCAGTGATGTTGACGTCGAAACTATCATCGAAAATTATGAGAAAATATTAGATGAGCTAGAGATTAATAAAATCACGCCAATTGTTCAGTCAACTCTTCTTACGTATAACAAAACCGCAGAACGAAACGAGAATATTAATAAATTAAACACGAAATTAAAATCTGTTTGCTTAAAAAGAAATATCACATACGTGGATCTGAATCCGTATCTTTCGGAGAATGGCATGTTGAGTGAGAAATATTCATATGATGGCTTACATTTAAATGGGGAAGGCTATGCTATGTGGTCTAAAGTTATATTAGAGTATGTAAACTAGCTTAATTAACGGAGAATACATTGTTATTAACTTACGA
Source organism: Psychrobacter sp. 28M-43 (assembly GCF_014770435.1). Taxonomy (NCBI): domain Bacteria; kingdom Pseudomonadati; phylum Pseudomonadota; class Gammaproteobacteria; order Moraxellales; family Moraxellaceae; genus Psychrobacter; species Psychrobacter noctis. Next base: position 1,032,828 of record NZ_CP061739.1, read on the forward strand.
TTTGCAGCAGCAGACAATTAAGCTGTGACATGATTTTTGACAGCGTATGGTCATACGCTATCACATGCAATCACATTGCATAATCGTAAGTTATTGATATTATTAAAGGTGGATTTGATAGCGTGTGATAGTATTTGATGTAATCGGGTTCAACTCCCGCCATCTCCACCAAATATTGATAAAGGGCTAACAGTCATAGACTGTTAGCCCTTTTTTTTGGGTTTTCACTACTTTGTAGGAGTATGGCGAACCATATAGAATGTTGGTATTATTTTTGGTATTAGAGTTGATACATACTCTCAATACAAACAAAGGATAGCCCAATGCTCTTAACTCATACCGTCATCAATAAGTTATCACTTAGTACACCTCAATTGATACAAAGCGACCTGACAAGCATAGTGATGACAGTGATGGGCTGCAATTAAGGGTTTATACCAGTCAATAAGATGAAAGCTAAGCATTTCACATTGTGCCACTAGCATCGCAAGCAATGGCGATACTAGAGCAAATCGAAAAACTAAATTTTCTGGTCAGTATATTTTCTTCAATACCTCAACCTGTAAGCCATACAGTCAAAGCGCATTTATTAATGTCCTATAGAATATGGGCTATACCTGAAGCCATTAGACATGGGTTAAATGGGTACTAGCAGCTACAAGGCAATGAAGCTTATAACAGAGTAATGAGCTGTCGATACAAGAGCTAATTTAAGTCTAATAGAACCGTTTAGTTAAGAACTAAGGTATTTCATATCAGTTGCACGTTTTTCTTGTTGCTCTTGAAGAGCTGATAGTTTTTCAATGAGCATTGTAATTTGAGAGGCACTCATTAAGTAAGGTTTGAATTCATTGCTAGCTGAGTACTTGAAATATTCTTTATTCTGATCGCTGGTGGTTAAATATTTCATTGACCACTTATTCCAATATCGTTCTTCAACTGCACGACAATCGATAACTTCCAAATCAAAATGTCTTTCATCGTTAACCAATTTTCTCAATAAATTGTTAATTACAGGTCGTGCACCTTCGATAACTTGGAGGAAGTAGTTTTCATTCATCACTAACACCCCAGTAACGCCACTACGTTCATTGTTTCGTCGCGCTTGCTCTAGAATACGTGCTACTTCGATATTTGCATTTTTGGTGTTATAGCGGCTAATATAAGTTAAACGTAGGATAATATGTTCACCATGATTTACATCCAAATTTTTTATCTCTTCAAGCGCAGTCAAATTTGACTCCATAGCTTACTCCACTTAATTAAATGTCATTTAATCGTTTGCTGTCACTATTAGAGTTAACATTGATAACTACAGCTAAGAATTATGAAGCAATTATAGTAGATATAGTAATTTAGGGCTTGCTACCAAATGTAGCAAGCATGTAAACATGATGTATTGCGCGGCAATGACTAATTGTTGTGAGCAGATACAGAGAAAATGTCGGAGAAATATATAAATTTTATGGTTAATTAAAAAAACAGTGATACCAATGAACTTTTAATGAGAAAGTAAGAATCATTTATATAGAGTAATCATTAAGTTTTTGAAGTTAAGTCACAATTTTTCGTTGTCTATGGAGGACATAATATTAGCTTGTCTTAAAGAATAATTCTGATTATTCTTAATTGAGGCCTATTCTTCGCATCAGGCGATGCAGTAGCAAGAATAAGCGGACTTTCAAATAACTACAGGGAATGTATTATGTTAGGAAAAATGATGTATCAGCCATTGCTGATCAGTGGTCTAATCGAACACGCTGCCCGTTATCATGGTGATACGGCAGTTTTGTCCAAAGAAGTCGATGGACAGATGACTCATACCAATTGGCGTACTGTCTCAGATAACTCAAAACGATTGGCCAATGCGTTGGCTACACTGGGACTTAAATCATCAGAACGCATAGCAACTTTGGCTTGGAATAATCGTCGGCACTTAGAAGCTTGGTATGCGATTTCAGGTAGTGGCATGGTTTGCCATACTATCAATCCACGTTTGTTCCCCGAGCAGCTTAGCTACATTATCAATGACGCTGATGATCGAGTACTGTTTTTTGATACTACTTTCCTACCGCTAATTATGGCAATCAAAGAGCATATCAAAGGTGTTGAACACTTCATTTGTCTAGGTGATCGAGATGATAGTATCGTAGAAAAACTGCCTAATGTACTGTTCTTTGATGAGCTATTAGCAGAAAATTCTACTGACTTTGACTGGCCTCAATTCGATGAAGCAACAGCCAGCTCTTTATGCTATACATCCGGAACTACTGGTAACCCTAAAGGGATTTTATATACGCATCGCTCTTCTGTGCTACATGCGATGGCATTGTGCATGCCTGACGTCTCCGCGCTCTCTGCGCAAGATGTTTTGTTACCCGTGGTACCGATGTTTCATGTCAATGCGTGGGGCACACCTTACGCGGCTGCCTTGACTGGTTGCTCTCTCATACTTCCTGGTCCAAATCTTGATGGTGACAGCCTAGTATCTCTCATTGATGATTGTCATGTCACGGTTGCTTTAGGTGTTCCAACGATTTGGCAAAGTCTATTGACCGCTGCCAAAGCCAGAGGTAGCAAGCTTGATAGCATGACGCGTACCATTGTCGGAGGAGCCGCATGCCCACCATCAGTAATCAAAACGTTCAGAGAAGACTTTAACTGCGATGCGGTGCATGGTTGGGGTATGACAGAAACCAGTCCACTTGGAACGATGAATCAAATAAAAGCCAAGCATAAATCGCTGAGTAAAGATGAGATTAATGAGTTGCGTAACTCTCAAGGTCGTCCACCCTACGGCGTTCAGCTACGCCTCATAGATACTGACGAGCCGCTACAGCAAGTCGAAGAAGATGGTATGTCTCAAGGTCGTTTACAGATCAAAGGGCACTGGATCATCAATGATTATTACACAGAAAATCCTGATGCGATAACTGAAGATGGTTGGTTCGACACAGGCGATATTGCAACCATTGATGCCGATGGCTATATGAATATTCGGGATCGCTCAAAAGATTTGATTAAATCTGGTGGAGAGTGGATATCGTCAGTAGAGCTAGAAAACATCGCAGTTGCCCATCCGCAGATAAGAATGGCAGCCGCTATTGCTGCAAAGCATAAAAAATGGAGCGAGCGTCCAGTATTGATTGTGGTGAAAGAACCAGATTCAGAAATCGATGAGTCGCAAGTGCTGAGCTTTTACGAAGGTAAAATCGCCAGCTGGCAAGTGCCCGATAAAGTCATATTTGTAGATAATATCGTGCTAAATGGCGCTGGGAAAATGGTCAAAAAGGATTTGCGTGATGACTATGGCAACGTATTATTAGCTACTCAATAGTGTACTTTAAATATCCGTCAGAATATTATCTAAAAGGTTATAGTCCAGCATCGTTTTTGATATCAGGCTTTTGGTTTAAAAGTTTTAGAAAACTGTAGGATTAAAGAACCAACTATGGATAATATAATGGCAATCTCATAACGGCTATAGGCAACTGAAATACTGACCGCTGCTATATTCCATAATCTAGCAGCGGTTGCAGTACCTTTAGCACCAGCCTCATTTTTAAAAATAGCTCCTCTATCAATAAAATCCGTACCAGTAATTATTCCATAAATAATTCTAGCCTCAGTATCAGGTTATGGATGTATAAGCATACCTACTAGCATAAAGGCGCATGATGCAATTGTCTCTAAAGGAAAGGTTCTTAAGCCAGCACTATTTGCTTCAAGTTCGCGATTAAGAGCAGTTGGTAATGACAATATAAAAGCAGTACCCAATTGAAAAGTATGGTATGTAAAGATTTCTAGATTAATATTAAAATCGAATATAGGTATATTTAGGTAATAATTGAAGAGGAAGCTGCTTTTATTATGCGAAATTTTATGAATGAATTGTTAGCTATGTAAGTAATCAAATAAAGCTAAACCAGTTTTTTATTCTATCAGCTAAGTACATATAGTTAACATAAGCTGATTTTCTCAAGGTTAGCTAAAAACGCCCCAAAACCTTCTTTTGCTCTTGCTTGTAAACGGCTACTAGTCGATACACGGACACGATTGCTCCAAGTAATCGCATAGCATTGAGCTTCAAACCTACTTACTAGATCTACATCTTCATGACAAGTCAAAGGTGCAAAGCCGCCAATAGCTAGATATGCTTCTTTGCTAAAACTTAAATTTGCCCCATGAACATGACGATGCCCCATCTTGTCTTGATAATGCGTAATATAAGCTTGTTGTGTTTGTGATGACAAATGGCCCCAGTTATCGATAGACACCACGCCGCAAATCATATCGGTCTTCTGCTGGTCAAAATGTTCCATTTGCTGCACTAACCAATCCATAGGTACTGTTGAGTCAGCATCAGTACAGGCAAGCCATGTTGCACCATTAGCGATTGCGTAGCGAATGCCCATATCCCTAACTTGTCCCACGCACTGATAATAACAGCATAAGTAATCGACCCCTGCCGCTTGGACAATTCTCAATGTGTCATCAGTGCAGCTATCTAGTACGACCAACGAAGAGGCTTGAACAGTTGGAGGCAGTTGTTCAATCGCGATCTGTATAGAGGCTATGCATTGGGCGATAGCCTCTGCTTCGTTATGTGCAGGAATTACAATACTAATTTTCATAATATCTACCAATCCCGATATAATTTACGATTATTTCTGGTTTTCTATCTTAGGTTTTCTTGCATAGCAACTGACGTGGAAGAACGTTGCCAAATATCTAGTAAAAAGTCGCTATCTATCATTTGGCTCTGATGATTGAAAGCGTGATGATTTTTTTCGTTTGCAACGCTAAAGGCTTGATGCAAACGTTGATGTACAACCTCACCTGTCATTGCAAAACCATCAATAGCATATCGCCAGTGGCAGCACAGCAGAGTGCCATTTAGAGTAAGATTGTGTAGTACCCAATTGATGACTGCATCGATATCTTTGGATGATAAATAGTATAAAATCTCACTAATAACGATTAAATCAAAGGGGGGTTGATTGATAGAATTATCGTCTGATGACAAACTTTGCTGTCCCACTAGTTCCTTTAAAGAAAATAGTTTCTCGGGAACAATGCCCTGTATGACTTTGGCATGAGGTAGCGCTGCTAAACGCTCTTTAGCAAGTTCTACTGCCCGACGGTTGCCATCAATACTGATTAAAGCCTGAGAGCGATGCGCCAATAACTTGCTTAGTACGCCATTACCGCAGCCTAATTCAATCGCACATTTATAATGTGGTTGGGGTAGTAGAGCCAAGCAAGTATTACGTTTTCGTTCTTCATACCAACGAGTTTGATATTGCCATGGGTCGGCATTGTCATTATATAATTCGTCAAAATATGAATCCGAATAGGCGCTGTACTGACTTGAATTAGCCAAGCTGTCTTTAGAGGTATGGTTCATATATATAAACTTCCCAAGGTTGGCTGATTCGAGTAATCGTTTGCTTAGTTAGAATAGGCGAGTTGCCTGTACTTACATCTTTAGTGGTTTGGCTTTTGAAGCAGTGGATAGCTTGGATTTTTTTCTCTAATTGCTCAGGCGTTAAGTCCACTCTCACAGTATGGTGCCAAGGGATTCGACTGTCATCAGGTTTTGACCAATGCCACGCCCATATCAGTACTTGATAGCAGCGCAGGCGATATTGCTTGGCAAATGAGGTGACCACTTGCCCTGTAGCTTCATGGTCAGGATGCCCATCATGTGTGAAAGTCGTGACTAAAATGTCATCAGGTTGGAGGATGCTTGCTAATTTCTGATAAAAGTGAGCTTGTTGCGCGAATACATCGCCATCTGTTAAGTCTAAAGCAAGTGTCGTAACCTGGTGGTTCACGCTCAATGCTTTTAGAGCTTCAACACTTTCTTTTGGACGGATAATGTTCAGCTGTTCTGGAGAGTAAATCTTCGAGTTTGGATGACTTTGGGTACCATTAGTCACGTGGATAAGGACTATAGGGTTACCATTATCTGTTAATTGCTGTAATAATCCGCCACAGCCTAATATCTCATCATCAGGATGCGGTGCAAAGATACAGACGCGTTGATGTGAGCCGAAGCTAGTCTGAATATTCAATTGAGGCAGTTTTTGTAATCCCGTCCAGTTTTGCCATGTGTCTGAGCTAGTACCAGCACCTTCAATAATACGGTTTCCTACGATCGGATGAGCGTGACGAAGCAGGGTAGTAGGCCTAACGCTATTATCTTTGGGGGTAAGCTGTGTATACTTATCTAATTCTATAGTTGCCATACGTTTGCCTGCTCATAAGTCGAATTACTGTGTAAAAGGTTGTTCAATTCACCAATTTTCTGTAAGTCAAAAGCACCATGACTTTGGCGAATGAACACGGGAAGATCTGCTGATAATTGTGCAAAATGAGCATTATGGCAAAATGGTGCGGCTCCTAATGCTTGACCCACTACCTCTACTGTGTAGCGCGCGACTTTTTCAATTTGAGCTCTCAATTGACGTATAGTAAGTTCATGGCAAAGCGATGGCTCTGTATCTATTAGATCGGCGACGTAATAAAGATATTGTTGAGTAACTGCTAATGCAGTGCCAACTTCACCTAAATACATTGCCTTATAGTCATTCGGTTTTTGCTGATAAGCAGTGGTCAAATAGCTTGCTAGGCAAGCTGCTGCGCCATACCAACACGCAGCAACCCCTGCAGCCCCGTGCCAAAACCCTGCACGTTCTAGATAGGCATTCTCTTTTCCAACTAAACTTGCTGATACACCACAAAACTTCACAGTAGCTGTATCTGTGGCTTGCATACCTACTGCCTGCCACTCACTACTGTTAATTTCAATACCTGCCTGATGCATGTCTATAATTGCTAGTTGTGATTGATTATTGCTATTAAGATAAGTAACGAGGGCATAATCTACCATGCTAGCTCCTGAACACCATGCTTTGTGACCAATGGCTTTTCCTTGTTCATAACGTAGCGGGTCGGGATGGCCTTCTGCTGCCCAAACGGCCCATAAACCTTCATCTATCTTACTATAGCCGATTTCATGCAGAATACTTAAAGCATCTAAATGCGACTCGAACCATTTAGCAATCGTTAGATCAATACTTGCAACATATGCCAAAACTTGCCAACGGATTAAAGTATTTGAAAGCCTACTATGCTCAGCCATACCGCTTGCTGGATGAGGGATATTTTCGCTATAACTCACCAATGTTTTTAAAATTTCGTAGCGTAACGTATCGCTTAGACTAAGCGTACTCATCGCTTGGTTGTCAGTAGCTATTATTCTATCGACAGCGACTTTAATATCTTTCAATAAGTCATTTTTTATATTTGTCGATCGCATGAGAGTCTCCTAGTTATCGTTATGAGTCAGACATGTGAATATTGACGGGCTCCATGCTACTTATTTGACTGCTGCTTTCGTTGTATAAATCATCCAAAAAACTCTGCTGCCAAATCTGCAAATTATCTTTCTGTAACCCTTGCAGTAATGACCGATAACGAGACTGACGCTCTTCTAATGGCATCGTGAGGGCCGTTCTCAATCCTGTTAACATGCTATCTGAGCTATTAGGGTCTATAAGGACTGCATCTTGCATTTGCTCAGCTGCTCCAGCATAACGCGAGAGTAATAGCACACCAGGATTATCAGGATTTTGGGCAGCAACATACTCTTTAGCAACCAAGTTCATGCCATCTTTAAGTGAGTTCACCCAACCGACATCACTTTGCCAAAACATCGTCATCAATGTTTCATGGCTCAGTACGGTTTCGCTATAATTAATGGCTTGCCAAGAGCTCTTCTCAGATGAGTATTGCTGATTAATTTTATGAACCTTATTTTTGACATCGTTATAGAGACTTTGATATGCCAGCAAATCTAAACGACTAGGGCAGGCGACTTGTAATAACTGCAAACGGTTTTGATATGATGGATTTTGCGCCAGAAAATCGTCATATGCTGCAAAGCGTTCTAGCAGCCCTTTTGAATAATCGATCCTATCCACTGCAATAATCTGTTGAAAGGCAGGCTTTTTATTTTTATAAAGTGGGGTAGAGTGCAAGAAGATAGTTGAAGATAAGTGTTTAATCTGTTCTTGAATTTGTGCCACATTGACCCCTATTGGATAAGCATCCACCATTAAAGAATGCTGAGATTTCAGCGCTAAATTGAGCGTCATTTTTGCTCTAGTACAGGTATAGGGCTGAGCAAAATTTCGCTTCATATCTAACACATTTATCGGCGCGCTTGCTCCAAGCTGGTCGTGTATAAAATGATCTTTCAAATAATACTGCAAGACATTCAAGCAATTATTTCTATCTCGCTGAGTTTGCGTACCTACTAGATCATAATGAGCCAAATGATGCACAATCTCACGACTTTGTTTGAGCGTTTTCCAAAATTGTAATGAGGCAAAGGGGATATGTAAGAAAAATCCGATACGATTAAAGATGCCTAACTGTCTACAATAATATGCCACGCTTAAAAAATGATAATCATGTACCCAAATTACATCATCAGGCTCAATAATCCTTTTTAGTTGTTTAGCGAACAGACGGTTTATCGCTTGATAGCCTGTGTGATATTCTAGTGTTTGATTGATTAAATCGGTTCTCTCATGCAATAGTGGCCATAAGACACTGTTAGCAAAGCCACAGTAAAATTGGTCATATTGTTCTGTAGTGAGGGCAGTGGTCATATAGGTAAGATACGTATCACTACCTTTTACATTGACTTCATCGCTGTTAAAGGGATTAGTGGAGTCATTATAACTATGGTTATCGACGACCTTGCCATTCCAACCCATCCAAACCACTGAACTCCCTATTAAGACATTTTGCAATGCTACCGCCAGTCCACCAGCCATCGGTTTATTATCAGGGAGCTTAACTCGATTTGATAAGACAATTAAGCGACTCATGGCATTGACCTTAATTTTTTTTCAATAGTGAGAATTAACGTTTATTAGTCCAGATGGTGACACACCGCGTTTCCGGCAAAAACTTAGTAGATTATGAAGTAAATCTGTTACTTCATTAATATCATTGACATAATAATGAGCACAGGTGGATTCCCTACCCACTTTAATACCTAGTCCTTTTAGTGGCTGGTCCAAGCCCTTCCCTAGTTTGTCTGAATCTTGTATGGCTTTAAAACCCGCTTCATCAGTAATATCATCACCAATAAAAATGGCACAAGCATTGTTGCTAGCCTTGTCTATTATTTTGTCTAATAGATATAGAATAGCAGTCCCTTTATTTATACCTTTTGGTGTCGCTTCCCAAACATACTTGCCAGGCGTCAATGCCCAGGCAGGATGATTCTTTAACACTTTTTTCATGATGGTATGAGCCTCAGCAGCCAAACAAGGATTCTGCCGAAAGTGTAAAGCGATAGAGTAAGGTTTGCTTTCTATAATGAAGTCATCATAAGCGGTACAATAATGGATAATAGTTTGCTTGATTATATCTAGTTCTAAAGCATCGTTAGAAAAAGTATCTATATCATTACGATTGCTATCTTTACTAGTAGTAAGACTATGCTCTAATCCTATTTCTAGACCATGGGTTGCCGCAATTGGTAACGATAAGGGCGACAGCATTTTTTTGGCTTCTGTAAGGCTACGACCAGTCACTACAGCGATATTAATGCCATGGTCTTGTAACGCCTGTAGAAGATCTAAGGTAGGGCGGGGAATAATACTGTCATTAGGATTTATGGTGAAATTTGAAAGTGTGCCATCTATATCTAAAAATAAATAGTAATCTTGCTGATGGCTTAGATAGTCAGCAAAATTGTTCGGTTGAATATATATAGGTCGTTTACTCATATTAAAAGTAGCCCATACTTGTATGATATTTAAGAGAGTATTGTTTTTGATATAGTATTTCTGCTTTGCTGTATTATAAAAAAATTGTATAAAATAAACTAAAGTCCATAAATCGTAATAAGATTGCCATAAAATTAACGGCGTTCTGGTAGTAATAATAAGTAATTTATTATGTTTTATGTAATTGATTAAACATTATGGAAATTAAAGGATATTGATTAAGCAGTGTTTTACAAAGGTAAATGTACTTGGTGAAATTTATTTTTAAATAACTAAAGAATAAGCTTTTAAGAAAATTCGATTGGTTGTCTATAATGCTTGCAAGGAATGAGTGATTATAAAAATTATGGAAGGGGGATCGTAGCAATTAGCGTTGATAAGTCTTTATAGGTTTCTTTTTAAATTTCATCAAGGCCAATTGAGGTTTATACAAACAACACTGTAGTAGATAAGGGGGCGACAGATGTTCTTCGTCTAATCATATGCGTAAGGGAAGGTGCTTAGCATGAGTGAGTGAAGCTGTTTAGAGAATAGAGGATAAGGGGGTCAGCTTTATATAAACAGCTGCTAATAGTTTACATAAATTGTTACTGTGTCCACATATTTGGCAGGTTTAACATCAGTGTTTGGCACTTTAACATACACGGTATGCGATTGAGCAGTGCCCTTACCTTGTCCAGTGACACCGTTGGTTAACGTGTCATAAGTGTTGCCATTGTTGCCCCATACCATTCCTGAAGGGTTTGAACTCAGTTGATAAGGAAGTCCATAGTTTTCGTTATCCGTACTTATCATAACACCTGCACCGTTTTCGTCCTGGTTAGATGGGGACAAACCAATATTGTAAAGAGTACCATTGGTACAGATCATGTTAATAGCTTCGTTGTTACTGCCTATAAAGCTAGTGGTACTTGCAGGTTGACGGCCTAAGACAATGTCAGATGTTGTATTTATTTTGCAATCGTTAACGACAGTCGCTTGCACTTTAAACGGGAAGGAATTATATTCATAAATGCCTGTCTGGCAGTCATATGAAGCTGGCTTGGAAAAGTGAGATTGGTAAACCAGTGTCGTATGACTATTTTCAAAACTGCTACTATAAAGTCCCTTGGTAGCATAGGCGTTGTTAAAATTTGGTAATAATGAAACATTGATAACTACATTGCCATTGATGGTTCCGTCTTTAGGAATGAGAAACGAGTCAGGTTGGTAAAAAGAGCTACTATCATTCCCCCAGAGTGTTCCGTCCGGTAATGTCATAGTGAATGCCAGTTTAGAGCCATTCGAGTCAGTCATATAACGTGGGTTAAGAGTAGTACTGTCATAATTGCCCCCGTCAGCGCCAAGGCAAACGGAAACATACCTATCTGATTCCGTGTTATTGGTACAGCTGTAGCTTAAAGTCCCAGTAATTTTCGCATTGTTAGCAGTAGCAGGTGTAACAGTATTGCTAATGTTGATAGTATTGCTACTCATGCTCGCTGTACAAATGAGGTCAGCATGCGCACTATTGATTGAGAACCATACTATAAGGGTGAGCAATAGTAATCCGTAAGGCCATTGAACTGATTTCATCATGGTTGTACCTTGTGACAGACAAAAGGACCAATAAGAGGTATCTCATCACCTTGTTTGGAATAATCGAAACTAACAGTGCAGATATCATTAGAAGGGGTGGTTATCTCTAGTACATTATGTTTATCAAGGGTGTCGAGATATACTTCTCCGTCAAAACCAATGACGGTTGCTGGTACTGCTGCATTGCTAAGCTGACGTACTTGACTGCCAAGCGGTAGTGGCTGGTCACTGCTATCTACTAATATGACAGAGGCTGAGCGTACCGGCATGATATCAAAATTGACAAAAATACCAGCGCGCTCGGTCGGCGTCGCATTTATGTTTACTTTATCAATACGCAGGTCTGCGGGCAATTGCATAGGATCAATGCCAATCTTATTTTCTTGATAGGCATTCAGTGGTGTTACCAACAATAGACCCTTGCTATTGGTCGTGCCAATGGCGCTGTTTTGTAAAGACACAGGTATATTAGCGATGCCACTTGTAGAAACTACGGCAAAGCCGCTATTTATCTGTCGAGTAGCAAACAAGCCCCCTCCCATCGTAACCACGGCGCCTGTAGCACTTGCATAGCTTGAATAGTCACCACTGTTGCCTGCAATACCTGCTTGTATTTGACCATAGTGACCACGGTAGTTCAGCTCAGCAACGCCACTAGTGCTATCCTTGTTGTTTTTGCCAGTATTTAGGCGGTGTCTTGCTTGTGCTCGCCAGCCAATACCTCCAGTGTTCGATGCTGGCTTTGAGAGGTCAGTTGCAAACAGAGTATCGTTATCGGTGTGCTGTACACTATTACTTAGCGATATACTACGATCCAATGATAAAGAGGCACTGACATACAGGCTATTATTTTCAGCGCTGTTGATATCGTGATTGTAATTGGCGCTCAGGCTCAATTTACGACCAAAGGATTTCGACCAATAAGCGCTAGCAAACTGTGCCTTGTCTTTTTCTGATTGCGACACTTGATTGTAGCTTATACCAAAACGACCCATAGACTCTGTACTATAACCAGTTGATATCTGCTCACTTCGACTAGCAGGAGCAGAGCCGTATTGGGTGCCGACATCGCGATAATCGCCATAAGTGCCCAAAGCACTGAGGCCAAAGTTGAAGCGGCTATTGTTCCATGAGTAGTTTGCGCTGTACTGCATACCTTTCTGACCTTGGCTCTCGCTACCTGCTAACGATGCGAATAATATCCCTCCTGACTTACCTAGTAACCATGTCCCTGCTATACCCCCGTTGCTGAGACCGTTAGTCACTTCAACATGTGTCTCTGCAGTAAAGCGATCGCTAACCCCATAACGCCATGTTCCACTGGCAGCAATATCGCTACCGTAGTCAAAAGAATGAATGCCGTAGCTTTTTCGCACCGTCCCAAGCTCTACGGACCAGTCAGAGAGATCTGACTGTAATAAACGGTGGGCATCATATAGAGAGAAATTAAGTGTGGTGCTTTGTCCTAAGGCATCGGTCACTATTAGCTGAGCAGTACCTGCCCCACTGAAACTAGGTGCTGTATTGAGCTCAAATGGTCCTGCCGGTACGTCACCGTTATATTGTTTGAGACCGTTGACATAAAGCTCTACCGCTGAGGGTAGCGTGGCTGTGCCAAAAAACGAAGGTAAGGGTGTAGTTGATCTATAGGGTTGGAGGGAGAAATTAGTGCCAATTTGTAGACCCCCCAATCGCGTGGAGCGAGTCCATGATAGGGCGCTCGTCAAGATATCGCCTGCACGAACTGTTATGAGTTTATCTGGAAATGACTGACTCCAACTAGTATCCAAACGCATGCTATGCCTATCCCAATCACTGTTATTACCAGTTCCACTATTTGCACTGGTTAAGGCGGTAGAGCTGAGTACACCTAGCTTATTGAATGCGCGCAGCTCGGTGTAAGCGCTTAAGCTTTTCGTGTTGTCTTGAGTTTGAGTACCATAGATATTGTAATTGAGCAACATGCCAGAAGATGATGTAGCTTGGGGTCGTTTGTTAGTACGAGTGCTACGGATAGTAGTATCTAGATTGAGCATATCTAGAGGTGCGATAAGACTTAGTGTTTGTTGTCGAGCATCATAATCGATCTTAAGATCAGGTAAGCTATTTAGTAATATGGCTTCAGCGTTATTAGCAGGTACGACAAAACCAAGCTGCTGCAGGATGTTAGGACTTGCCCACAGTTGATCGTCACGATAGTAAAAATGGGTTAAACCTGCACTAGCACCATTTAAGGTGACGTCTAGATACAGATCTAACCCATCTTCATCGTTGTCAGCGTTGTAGCTGTCTAAATTAAGCTGGGCAAGTTCAGTGACGTGAATGTCTGTAGCAACATCATTTAGTTCTACGGCGTGACTGGCTGATACTGCCACGCACTGTAGAAAAACTGCTTTAGCGAATGGATGAGTCCATCGTGACATCTGGTATCGTCTGAGTGCCATTCATCATAACCTTGAATTTACCGCCTGCCCTCAGGGCAGAGGGCGGTATTTTCAGTGTCCAGTTCATAGTTGCACCGGGTAATACATACCCTAGCAGCCCCGGATTAATCACCGTACTATTATCCGCTGTATCTACAAAGCTCAGACTAGATAATTTGGCGTGACCATTACCAGTATTACTGACACGAAGTTTTGTCGCTTTGCCATCCGGTTGCAGATATGTACTCCACTGCAACTGTGGACTGGTGTTAGTCACCCCAACAGGCTGTACAAATACAGGGAGTGAATAGCTGAGCGCAAATTGCAAACCTGTGGTTTGGCTGCCAGATTTGTTTGGTATCTCATTGACCAAGATTCGGTAAGCATCTTCTACCGCGTCAGAACCTTGCGGCGGTGCCTTCGCACGGATGATCCGGATGAGCTGTTTTTCACCCGGTTTTAGCTCAATCATCGGTGGACTGGCCAACAGTCCCCGCGAGGGGATGAGCTGATCACCCTTCTCGTCCTGCAACCACTGATACACACGCACTTGCGCGTGTACTATATTGCTACCAGAATTACTGAGCGTCAGACCACTGGCAGTCTCACGGGCTTCTAAGCTCAAAGAGATGGGAGAGACCTGCAATCCGCTTGCTACTGCCAAACTAGGCGACAGTAGCAAGGCTGAGATAATTATAGGTCGGGCAACGCGGTATAACCAAAAATTTAACATAATTATTAGTAAGTGATAGAAGCAGTAATAACGTCTTTATAAGTATCTTCTTTAACGTCAGTGGTAGATTCTATTGTGGCATAGACGATGTGCGAAATAGATGTAGATACGCCAGCTCCTGTACCAGTCACACCGTTAGTTTCAAGATTACCCCAAGGTGTTATTGCATCCTCTATCTTAGCATTTAATTGATAGTTAATAGTATCAGTGTTATCGGTTAACACGCCCTTCATCGTACCTTTACCATCAGTACCATCTGGGTTACTAGCCGCTTTTAGGTTGATAATATAAGGTGCGTCCTTAGAACATTTTACTAAGATACCTGTACCAGATTTCTGATCAGTAATAGATGCATCTTGCAATGCAGTACCAGCGGCGATAGTTGAAAAACTAATATTGGCAGCAGTAGTGTCTATTGTACAACTAGCGTCAATTGTTGTCTCAACACCGAAAGTAGATTCGGTTGAATCAGCATTTGCACTAGAGATAGTGGCAAATCCACCAACAGTAAGTATTGTAACAGCGAGTAGCGTTTTGTTGAATTGCATGGTAAATCTCCATTGAGTATAAATCATTTAATGACGTTCTATAAAATCGCTAATATACGGATAGAAGGTATAAACTACAGTTACCTATAATTTTACACATAAAATGTAAACCTTTTATCGCCAATATAAACCGTTTGTCACTTTTGTTGGTGCATTGTAATACAGTCGTTACAAAATTGCACGATTAATGTTTGATTAATATTGGCTATTTATAAAGTAGTTAAAGCTAAGAGATTTTATAGTTTGCAAGAGAGGTACTTATGATAGGTGATAGGAGTAGAGCAAAAGAAGTGATATATTTATGTTTTTTAAGATGTAATCTTAGTATCTTCTACTATTCCTCGAATGGTATGGGAACAGTTATAAACTAGCCATTAGTATTTTAAGAATAAATATAATTGGAGGGATACAATTTAAATGCAAAAGCATTCTGAACTTTTGCGAATGCAGTTCTCGTTTAAGAAGAGTATGGAACGGTTTTTAAAAGGAGGGCAATAGTTTTTTAGACTCATGCATGTTGATAGCTCAGGGAAAACTATAAATTTTTATAGTCCACATTTTTACGATAATGAAAGTAGATAATTATGGTAAATCAGACAAAATGCCAGATACAACAAAGCCCCTGATATCAGGGGCTTTAGCTGTTCTATAAGATAGTATAGGACTATGTAATGGTACCCGGAGCCGGACTTGAACCGGCACGCTATTGCTAGCGAGGGATTTTAAATCCCTTGTGTCTACCAATTTCACCACCCGGGCAAAACTTGTTTTATCTAACATGTAAACTAGCTGATAGACCATCTAGTTACTAGATAAGTGGTCGCTATTATAATCGGTTGTGATAATAATGCAAGCCAAAATTAACGTGAAGTTAATAAATAATTGGAGGCTGGAGTCGGAATCGAACCGGCGTTAACGGAGTTGCAGTCCGCTGCATGACCACTCTGCCATCCAGCCAATCAAGGTCGCCTATATTAGCAAAAATATAGTAAATTACAAGTCCTTTTTTAATTAAAAACAGCTTATTTATTATCTTATCTATATTTAGCCCCAATTTCAGGACATTTATTCTATTAATAAGCTTTTTTAAGCCGTCAGTAACCCAGCGTTTAATGATGGTTGTTTAAAATATAGTGCGCTAAACTATATCTCTATTGTCACGTTTAGCACTTTTCACATCGCGATAAGTGGCCGTGCAAATTAATACGAGTACGCCAAGAGTAATGGCTGGCCAAATTAAGATATATAAGCCGTAGATAAAAACGTTGTCCATGATATCTCCTTATAATATTGCTAAGTAAGTAGCGATTAGCCAGATACTCCTGACTAATCATTACTCGGATAAAGCGACTTTGGTTTAAGATTTAAGTGACGATGGGATTTCCGACTTTTTATCGTAATTGCCCACACGCTGCTTAATTAAGTCGAAGTCGAAGTGTTCGTCTCCCATTAGGCTGATAATCACACAGACGACGGTACTAGCGCCATAAGCTGTTAGAGAGGCTAGTAGAACCATATATTGACGTAAGAAGCCAGTAGCGAAGATAAGCATCAACACAAGCGTAATAGCTGCGGCGACCATGCCAATCTTACGACCTAAGAACCCAAAGACCATTAGACCAATAACGACTGCTGCACCGACACTGGCCAGTATTTCAAAGAATAGGGCGGTGACACCAGTGATTGGAAGTAATTCGAAACGGGCAACGCAAAATAAGAGTAGTCCGACGATAACTGCTGAGGTAAAGGCAGTATTGGTGACGCGATTCCAAAACACACTGGCAATTACAGGGAAGACGATAGCGCCCCATAGTGCCCCAACGAACACTAGCATGACGAGAATATCAAGCTTAAAGCTCGCAAAAATTAGTCCAGCTGCTGTCGCAACAATCATCGTGCCGCGACCAATTAGCATCATTGTTTTAGGTTTAACATGGCCTTTTTTGGCGATGTTTTTACCGTAGACATCTGCCATCATAATGGTTGATAGCGCTGATAAATCTGAGTCAGCGGTTGAGGACAATGACCCAATCACTAAAATGAAGAATAAGGCGATAAAGACGGGATGCAGATAAGTACTGACCATTTGAGGGATAAGGTTGTTCATATTGCCATCGAGTGGCTCGACGCCAATCGTTACAGCCATTAGTCCAATCATCCCAAGACCAATAACGATACCAGCATAGCCGACTGTAGCAGTGATAAACGTCGCTTTAATCTTGGTTTTATCAATCGCAAATAGGCGCTGAGTGATGGTTTGGTTACCGATAGCATATGCTAATACAGCGACAAAATAAGGTGCACCTTGTTGAAAAAATGCCTCAGATGAGAAGAAGTTCTGCTGCTCTAATGTCAGGTTTGATAGTCCGCTGACCATAACCTCAGGACCACCCATGGCAAATAACACGGCGGGAATAATGACAATACCAATGGCCATTAGAGCGACCAACTGGGCGAAATCCGTAAAGACGGATGCTCGAAACCCTGATGTCAATGTGTAGCTCAGTACACCGATACCTGCGATCATTACCCCTGTTTGGAACGACAATGGCGACAGGACTGACACCAATGCTCCAGCAGCGGTAAAGTTGACCATCAAGCTAATTAAACTGCCCATAATATTGGATATGGCTAAGATTAATTGGCTTGATGAACCGTGGCGGGCATGAATCAGTTCACCTAGTGTATGACCGTCTGGCGCCAATTCACGAAAGCGCATACCGAAAGGGTAGATGAATAAAATCATCAATGCACCCCAAAAGCCATAATGTATCGGCCCTGAGACGCCGTATTTATAGCCAGAGGTGGCCGCAGCGTAAAATGAGGCGGCCCAAATCCAAGTGGCGGTCATGCTGGCTGCACCCATACCGAAGCCAACACCATGACCTGCGACCATAAACCCAGAAGTTGTCTCTTTATCTTTTTTGATTAATAAAGACAGTAAATAGGTGCCGCCATAAAATGCTAATAATAATAAAATAATCGTTAATGATGAAAATTGGAACAATGACTCAGTTTTCAAACTCAGACCTCGCAATTGTTAGTTGATGAATAAAGTTCAGTAAAAACGAAAGATACCAAACCATTAGGAATACAGCATAGCCTACACAGCCCTCATACAGAACGTATGTGGCTAATATAAATAGCGAAAATACCAACTGTAGTGGTAAGCAAATGCTAAGTGTCGCGCCCAAATCTTGATAAGACAAATAGTGTCAAATCAAAAAGACAGGGACTACTTTCGATAGGCGTCAGTTAATGGGTAAACCATCACGCTATTAATAGGCATACACAAAGGTAGCTACATGCTAAAGAAAACTCATGTGATGAGTGTCTATAGCGGAATTACGAATAAGCACTAAGCCATGATGGCATGACCCGAACTCGATTTAGACAGCCTTGTCAGCTGTAACAAGCAATAGGTAGGAAGTCTCTACTTATCTATTGCGATTGATGTATTACTAAGCGGCATTAATAAATAAAACTACATATTTGTTAAGTACCTGTAACATATTTGCGCGGTAAGAGTAACCTATTATGTCACCAACCTCAAACATTATCCGATATTTACCAGATAATTATCTAAGATGACATATAAGTGTTTAATTAAAGAAATTTAATAGGATGTTTAATAAGGTATTGAAAAATAGTGGTTTATTATGAGCAGCATCGAGTGATATATCACTATGAGCTAAATTATAAGTATGAGTAAGTAACTAAAGCTTTCATTAAAAAAATAGATGATGAGCGATAGATAGTTGCTCTTAACGAACAAGTAGCAGTAAATTTTTATATATTATCTTGTTTGGTATAGTAAGTGACTCGGTTATTACGTAAAAATCCAGCCAATCCAAGACCATAACGCTCAGCCACGCGCACTGCTGTACTGGTAGGCGCTGACATGCCAACTAGCCAAGGAATTTGACTTCGAATAGACTTTTGAACCAGTTCAATAGAAAGACGCGAGGTCATAAGCACACAGCTAACATCTGCTTTTTGGCGTAATTGCCAGCCGATGAGTTTATCAAGTGCATTATGACGGCCTACATCCTCAAATAAATATAGCTGCTGATTATGTATCGTCGCTGCAGCATGTACCGCACCTGTCAGTTGATGTGTATGCTGCGCGGCATCCACTTGTTGACGCAGTGCCAATAGGGAGTCAAGGCTTGGTGCGCTCGTTTGAATGCCAGTTATACCTGTCTGTCGGTTAGGTTCATGGTGTAAATGATCTGGTGAGTAAGCACTTAAATCAGGCAAAGCTTGCGTTAGTCCAGTAATACCGCACATACCGCAGCCTGTACGCCCTGCAAGCTGCCGTTTTTGTGCTTGGATACGTTGATGGCAGCGTTGGCTTAATACTAGTTCCACGACATAGATATCGTAATCTTGAAATTGTTCTAAGCTTTGTTCAATTGATACTGAATCAAAATCTTCGTCATTCGAATCTTGAGCAAACTGCTGATAGCTAGCTAAATCTGCAAGATGAGTCACTTCCCAGTCGAGTAACTCGTGACTGTATTGAATTAAGCCTTCGCTAAATAAAAAACCAACAGCTAAATACTCTAACTGATGAGGACTGGCCATCAGCACAGCATAATGAATTCCATTAATGATGATAGAGACCGCAGCTTCTACGGCTAAGCTGGTGCTCTGAGGCTCGATTTGAAGGTGAGAGTCATTATTAGGGCCACTACTAATTGACGGGTAATGATGCTTTTGTGCTAAGTGGCTACGAGCAAGAGGTGTCTCTGACAACCTATTATCACTAGGCAATTCAGGTACACCTCTCTTAATATTAGTTAAGTTATCTATCATAGCGGGGTCGATAAGAGCCTCACTTTGTTCAGCATTATTTTCAATGGTTATCACGGTTTATCATGGCCTAAAATTATGAGTGTGCTTATGGTCATCTAGAGGTAGAGCCAATGAAATTTTCATTCTCATTGGCTCTTCGCAGTATGATTTACGCAGGCGTAGCGATCGATGTATTTGCCTCTACGCGCTCTAAAATGATAGTGGTCGATTTGTACGCTGGGATATGAGAGTCTGGCGCATGTGTCTCTAAATCAAAGAGGTCATTGCATTCAGGATAGTAAGCGGCAACAGCGTTAGAGGCAATATCCATCTCACTTAATACCAATGGGCCTAAGACGCGTGGTTGCTCTAGGCTATCTTTAGCACGCTGGCGAGTGACCATAACACGGTCACCTTTTTGCCAACCTAAACGACTTATTTCATCAGGGTGCATGAATAGCACATCACGGCGATCCGTCTGACGATAGCGGTCTTTAAACCCAAAAATCATAGTGTTGAATTGGTCATGGCTACGGACACTGGTCAATTGCCAAACCTTTTGTGCTGTATCTGCATAGTCATCGATATCATTTGCAGCTGCCATTTGTGCAGCGACAAAAGTAATCGGATATTGTGGTACTTCAAACTGAGCTTTGCCGCTCTCGGTATTCCATACACGATGACGCGCCGCATGATACAAATGAAAGCCACGCTCAGAGGTGCGAATACGCTGATTAAATTCTTCAAATCCATTAATCGCTTGAGCGATATAGTCTCGAATAACATCGAAATCCTCACTCATTGCCAACCAAGGAATAGACGAGTCGGCGCCGAGTACATGCGTCGCGATATCCGCTACGATTTGCGCTTCAGATTTCAAAGTATCACTAACAGGTTTGAGCTTGCCCTGAGTGGGTACGATCTGACACATAGAGTCTTCGATAGTGGCAAATTGCTCACCCTTTGTGGTGACAATACGTTCGGTACGGCCTAAGCAAGGTAGGATCAAATTATTAGCACCTGGGTATAGCATAGTTTCGTTGAGCTTAGTACCGACAAATATATTAAGCTGAGTAGTGGTTAAGGCCTGCTCAATCGCGCTGGTATCAGGGGCAGCTACGGCGTAGTTACCACCCATGCCCATAAAGACTTTCAGTTTACCTGCGATAAGAGCCTTGGCACCTGTGACGACATCGTAGCCATGCTCTTGCGGCATAGGGTGCTCAAATACATGCTCTAAACTGTCTAGTAAGCTTTTGCTAGGGCGTTCATGGATACCCATAGTGCGATCGCCCTGTACGTTGGAGTGCCCACGCACTGGAGAGGCACCGGCGCCATCGATACCAATCATACCCATCAACAGGAGCAAGTTGGTAATCATCGCGACGTTGTCATCGCCTTGCACGTGCTGAGTAATGCCCATGCCCCAAGTGCAAATCGTTGCTGGGCTATCAGATACCAGCTCAGCGAGATTGATAATCTCCGCTTGAGATATACCGCATCCAAGCGTGATATCTGTCCAATTTTGCGCTGTTAACCACTGTTTTAAAGGCTCAAAACCTGACGTGTGAGTGGTAATAAAGTCATGATTGATTTTATCGTTTTCGATCAGCCATTTGGCAATACCTGTCAATAATGCAGCATCGCCACCGATTTGAATCTGAATGACCTCATCGACCATGTCATCACTTTGACCGGCTGCCATGTGAGTTGGTTTTTGTGGATTTCTGAACTTGCTTAAACCTTGTTCACGCATGGGGTTGATTGAGATGATTCGACAGCCTTGCTCATGCGCATGAGCGAGCATCTCTAGCATACGTGGATGGTTAGTCGCTGGGTTTTGCCCAAACATCAATATCAGCTTGGCCTGCTCAAAATCTTCTAGCATCACGGTCGCTTTACCAATACCTAGCTGTCTGCTTAGCATTACTGAGGTTGGCTCGTGACACATATTTGAGCAATCAGGCAGATTATTGGTCCCAAAGCAGCGAACAAACAGCTGAAATAAAAACGCTGGCTCATTGGTGACACGGCCTGAGGTGTAAAATAATGCTTCATGGGGTGAATCAAGCTGCCCCAATTGTTCAGCGATGATGCGATAAGCATTTTCCCAAGGGATAGGGACGTAGCGATCTTGCGCGGCATCATAATACATCGGCTCTGATAAGCGGCCGCTATGCTCAAGCTCGTAACCAGACCATCCTTGTAGCTCGGTGACGGTATGTCTTGCAAAAAAATCGGCATCTGCTTTATGGGTCATGGTCTCGCCGGCAATGACTTTAATACCGTTCTCACAAACATCGATGGCTTTGTGTGACTTATGGTCAGGCCAAGCACAGCCTGGGCAGTCAAATCCGCCTTGCGGCTGATTGCTTTTGAATACGCTTATACCACCGCGCAAAAATGTCTTATAGTCCATTAGCTTTTGGGTAGAGGAGATCAGCGCAGGCCAACCAGCAGCAGGGTGGGAATAAATAGGGATTTTGCGCATGACAGACCTCATAGATAGATGACAATAGCGAAGATTTGATAGACGACAACTATATAATGGACAGTGAAAAGTTCATATGATCATTAACTATAGATAACAAAAAACCTCCAAGAAAAATCAATTCTCTTGAAGGTCTTTGAAGTTGTCGAAAATGGTTATATCCGACAGGTACGAATTTATAAGTCGTAAGTTATTGGCAGTATTAGCTCAAAACTTAGCTTAAAATCAGGCTATCGTCTTCAACTTTTTCGCCACGTGTTTGCTCAAACATATCGAGTAGATCATGTACAGTCATGCCTTTGCGAATGTCACCAGCCACATCTAGCACTACTTGACCTTGGTGCAGCATAACGGTGCGTGTACCATGTGCCAATGCTTGTTGCATAGAGTGGGTAACCATCATCGTAGTCAGCTTATTGTCCGTGACAATCTTATCAGTCAATTCTAAGACAAACGCCGCAGTCTTAGGATCGAGAGCTGCAGTATGCTCATCAAGTAGCAAAATCTTAGAAGGCTGCAATGATGCCATTAGAAGACTTACTGCCTGACGTTGACCACCAGAGAGTAGACCCATACGATCGGTTAGACGATTTTCTAGACCTAATTTTAAAACGGATAGTTTTTCTCGAAACAAATCACGGTTGTTCTGGTTCAATGCAAATTTCAGACCGCGATTACCGCCGCGTTTGTAGGCCAAAGCCATATTTTCTTCAATCGTTAGCGCTTCACAAGTACCGGCCATCGGATCCTGAAAGACGCGAGCAACCCAATGCGCACGTTGATGAGCAGACTTTTTGGTCACATCAATGCCATTTAGCAAGATTGAGCCACTATCGACGCGCGTCGTACCGCTTACCGCGTTCAAAAAAGTAGATTTACCTGCGCCATTGGTACCAATGACAGTGACAAATTCACCGTCAGCAATGTTTAAGCTGATACCACGTAGGGCAGGGTTTTCGATAGGCGTGCCTGGGTTAAATGTCAACCGTAAATCGGTGGCTTGCATCATAATCATTATTCCTTATTGTCTCTTCAAGCGAAGCAAGTGTTATTAATACCTGCTTTGACTGTCATTAGGCGCGAACTTTGCGTGATAAAAACTTGGTTTTCGCTTTTGGCAATACCAAGGCTAGTACCACGAGCAATGCGGTAATCAAGTTCAAATCCTGTGGACCAAAGCCGATGCTACGTAGCGTATCGCTTGATAGTGCGACCTGAATAAACAGTTTGTACAATACCGCGCCGACAACAACGGCAAAGGTGATCAGCCAAATACGCTTGGCAGGAATGATCGTCTCACCGATGATGACCGCTGCTAGACCAATGACGATTGTACCGATACCAATGGAGATGTCCGCGCCACCCTGAGTCTGAACAAACAGCGCTCCCGCTAAGGCAATCAAACCGTTAGAAATCGCCATACCGATGATGGTCATCCACGAGGTATTGATACCTTGCGCCTGTGCCATTCTTAGGTTTGAGCCAGTAGCGCGCATCGACAGACCTGTCTCAGTGCTATAGAACCAGTTCAAAAATAACATGGCAGCTGCGACAACGACACCAATAATCAGGCAGCGCATCCAATAACCATTACCATCGGTCACCAAGGTACTAAACACTGTGGTTTCGCCAAGCAAGGGTAGGTTTGGCGCGCCCATGATGCGTAGGTTGACAGAATATAAGGCAACCATGACCAAAATACTGGCAAGCAGCTGCAATATGCCAAGTTTGACATGCAACCACGCAGTGACGATACCAGCGACTGAACCTGCTAACATCCCAAAAGCACAGGCCAACCATGGGTTGATACCAGCGATGATAGAAATACCAGCGACTGCGCCCCCTAACGGAAAACTACCGTCAGCGGTCAAATCAGGGAAGTCGAGCGTACGAAATGAGATAAGCACACCGAGTGCTACTAGGCCATAAATCAGACCACTTTCAAGCGCACCAAAAAAAGCAATTAAAGACATAAGAGATCAGTAAGTCATAACCAAGTGTCTAGCGTATGGTACTAAGATAAGTAAATGGCAATTGCCAAAATCATCTACCTGCTAAACAGCTAAGCGGTGAATTTAACAGATTAAGCAATCTGCGGTTAGGGTAAACCAAAACATATCACGATTAACAACGATCATAAGCTACCTTGGTTTGAAGCGATGGTTCAAGGCACTGTAATGTAATCAATAGACCTATCCTCTACTTAACAAGTATCAGATAAATGGCCAGACAAATACAGTACTATTAAACACGCTTGCAAAAAAAGACTCTGTTTAGACAAGAAGCCCAGCCTAATGACTCATAGCTGGGTTTCTTGTCTAATTATTAGCCGTATATCTAAGGTATACAACACAGTATTAATTCGTGTCGCTATCTTATTTATACCTGCTATTGTGAGCCAAATACAAAGGTGCGTTATTCTACCACTTCTTTAGCTTTATCGATAACCGCTTGTGGCAATGTGATGCCTTCTTCTTTAGCATGTTTTGGACTGACGTATAGATCAAGCGCTTGTGGAGTGTAAACTGGGATAGCACCTGCTTTTTCACCGTTTAAGATACGTACGACAATTTTACCAGTTTCACGGCCAAGCTCATAGTAGTTCACGCCTAAGGCAGCAACAGCACCGCGCTCAACTGAGCTAGTGTCCGAAGCAATGAGAGGAATCTTACTTTGTTTGGCGATTTGATAAAGTGACTCGTACGCTGATACCACGTTGTTGTCAGTTGAAGTATAGATCATATCGACCTTACCTTCGAGACTACGTGCTGCCATCGCAATGTCGTTACTACGCTGTGCAGGTGCTTCAAGTACATTGATACCGAGTGGTGTTAGCTTCTCTTTAAGATTTTTTAAGATAATCGTTGAGTTGACTTCACCTGGGCTATAGACATAACCGACGTTCTTTAATGATGGAATGATTTGACGCATCAAATCAATCTGTGGCTCGTACGGTAGGGCATCTGATGCGCCTGTAACGTTGGTGCCAGAACCATCTAGCTTAGGTACCAGTTTTGCGGCTACTGGGTCAGTAACTGCTGAGAATACCAATGGAATGCTGCTAGTAGAAGCGGCAACAGATTGAGCAGATGGCGTTGCGATAGCGACGATAACATCTGGCGCATCAGCGACAAATTGCTTGGCAATCTGACCAGCAGTAGCAGTGTTTCCTTGCGCGCTTTGGAAGTTAACCGTTAGGTTCTCACCGTCCTTGAAGCCTGCTTCGTTTAGCTCGTCGATGACACCTTTACGTACATCATCAAGCGCTGGATGTTCGACGATAGCGGTAATAGCAACGGTTTTCATAGCTGTCGCTGCATCACCAGTAGCGGCAGCATCCGTGGAGCCATCATCTTGCGCTGATTGGTTACAACCAGTCAAGATAGCCGTACATACACCGCCTAATAATAAAGCCTTACCGAAATTAAAACGACCAAAACGATTTTGAGACAACATGGGTCTTACTCCTAAAATAATAGTGTGTCCGTACACTATATAAATAATTGACGAGCTAATAGATAGCTTACTACTTTTTATTTGGTTTCGGCATCAATATCAACATTGATGGCGTTTTTTAGTAACTCTGCTGGCAAGCTGACACCTTGTGTTTTGGCATGCTTAGGACTGACATATAAGGTCAGATCATTCATGACTTCAGGTTTGATGGTGTTGACCGCTTCGCCATTTAACACGCGATATACCATCTTGCCAGTGGTACGACCAAAGTCATAGTCATTAACACCAAGCGCAGCAGTCGCGCCGCGTTTTACACTGAATTCATCAGACGCGATAATCGGTAACTTGAGCTCATTTGCTGCTTGAGTCATGGCCTCAAAGGCAGAAGCAACATTGTTGTCAAATGAGGTATAGATGATATCTGCGCGTCCTTGCAAGCTGCGCGTCGCCATACCGATGTCCGTTGGACGATTGGCAGGAATGTCTAATAGTGACAGACCTCGTGCTGGCAGAGCTTGTTTTAGATTTTCACGTAATGATACTGAGTTTGCCTCACCTGGGCTATAGACATAACCGATGGTCTTTAAGTCAGGTTTTATCTGCTGCAACAAATCCAACTGCGGCTCTAGTGGTAATTGGCTTGATAGTCCAGTCAAGTTGCTTTGAAAAGGCTTGCCATCTGCCGTAATGAGCTTGGCACCCAATGGATCTGATACAGCGGTGTAGATAATAGGGATAGTGGTGGTCGCGGCTACTACTGACTGCGCAGAAGGCGTTGAGATTGCTACGATCGCATCAGGATTGTCTCCTGCAAATTGCTTGGCAATCTGTCCAGCAGTCGCTGTGTTACCTTGCGCACTTTGAAAGTTAACAGTTAGGTTTTGCCCTTCGACATAGCCGTTATCTGCCAGCTCATCAATAATACCGCGGCGCATATCATCTAATGATGGATGCTCAACGATTTGAGTAATGGCAATTGATTTGGCAGGTTTGTCTGTAGCCGTGCTATTTTCAGCAGTCGCTGCGGTCTCGGTAGAGGAGTTTGAGCAGCCGATTAGTCCAAGTGTGCTAATGGCACTAAGAGCAACGCCATATAGGCTTAAGCGTAGAGTAGAAGCGATAGTCATTATTAGGTTAACTCATAGGTTATATCAATCGCGAAAACCAAGTAGATACTGCCAGACTGATTGAGCCTACTAAATTATATAGTAGTCATTTTACTCATCTGTTTGGTGTACTTTGGTTGTTTGCCATGATATTGAAGAATGCAGATTAGCCAAGTCAATGCTATGTTGATGCTGAGATAGCAGGCTAACAATTAAATAAAGTAATCGTTCCATCGATTATTATGTTCATATTATGACAGTAATGTAAGTTATCGCAATAAGAAATTAATGTGTAGCGGTCATGGTGATGGATAATAAAAAAATCATCACTTCTTTTTATCTTATTAAGACGCGTGAGGCATTGAAGCTCTTGTGTAGATCTGAATATAACAGATGCCGCTAGGGTACTTTTGTTTGCTCAAACCATATGCAAAACGCTTACATCCTAGCAACGCATCTATTACGTACTCACTTCATAATTAACGTAAGCTAATTTTCATACGAGAAACATGATAATTCTAAAGATAATCCAGTCATTTTGGTGACATTGTGCTGCCATAGTGGATGTGAAATAGACTTTACTATTTATCTAACTTTTTTGAATGACTATTTTAAGGATAGTATTATGAACACTGCTAATCTTAAATTATTAACCATCGCTGGTATCACTGCTACTTCTTTGATTGGATTGCCTGCTATGGCAAAAGATGGTCATGGAAACGGGCACGGTAATGGACATGGTAACAGCAAAGGTAACTCTGCCCATGTTAGTAAAAACTATAAGCATAGTGGCAACGCCCACCCAAGTATTAACGCTTATCGCAATGCCAGCCCGAATGCTTCGTTTAAGCGCGATCTTGATAGATACGGTTATAGAGTAGTCGGCAAGATTGATAGAAGAGATTATGACCGCTCTGTCGTTTTAGATCGTTATGATGACCGTTACGTTCGTATTCGCACGCCAGAGAATAACATTGTGACGGTGATTAATGATACGTTGCAGATTATCGATATTTTGAGTAGATAAGTATCAGGCTTGGTTTTTAGTCATTTGCTAAATCAACCATAAAAAAAGATGCCACTTAGAGCATCTTTTTTTATTTCTTAATCCTAAAAATAACCGTTAAGCCAATACATCACCAACAACACAAGCATCAGGTAAGGTAACGACGGTTAAGCCTGTCTTTGGCTCGCCAGTTGACAATACCATGCCTTCTGATACGCCAAATTTCATCTTGCGCGGGGCAAGGTTGGTCACGCAAATGACTTTCTTATTAATCAATTGCTCAGGCTCATAGAACTTACGAATACCGCTAAACACGTTGCGTGGTTTGTCTTCACCAACATCTAGCGTGAATTGTAATAGCTTATCAGCACCTTCGACATGGTTACACTCTAAAACGTGTGCGACTTTCATCTCGACTTTGGCAAAGTCTTCGATACCAATATAGTCAGTTTGCTCAGCATCCGCATTTATTGCAGGTGCTTTGTCGTTTGCGGCAGGCTTACTATTATCAATCGCAGCAGGGGCGTCTGCTTGAGTTAAGGATGCTTTAGAATCTTCTACCATTGCTTCAATATCTTTTTCTTCGATACGTTGCATCAGTGGTTTGAACTTATTGATTTTATGACCTAGTAACCACTCATTACGACTGGCAAAACTTAAATCATCAAGGTTCAAAAACTCTTTGGCATTATTAGTCAGCTCAGGTAATACTGGCGCAAGATAAACCATCAATTGACGGAAAATATTGATAGCGACCGAGCAGACGTCTTGAACCTCTTGCTCAGTACCCTCCAATTTCGCGAGTGACCATGGTTTTTTGGCATCGATATATTCGTTGGCCTTGTCCGCACACTGCATGATTAGGCGCATAGCACGCGAGAATTCACGATTCTCATAAGCAGCAGCAATCTCATCGCCCGTTTTGGTGATGTCTTCTAACAGCTCTGACTCGACGCAAACTTCTGACAGCATGCCGTCGTACTTCTTAACCAAGAACCCTGCACTACGACTGGCGATATTGACGACTTTACCAACCAAGTCAGAGTTGACCTTTTGCATAAAGTCTTCTAAATCTAAGTTGATGTCTTCAACTTTGTCAGACAGTTTGCTGGCGAAATAATAACGCAGGTATTCAGGATGTAAGTGCTCAGCATACGTCTCGGCCTTGATAAAAGTACCGCGTGACTTACTCATTTTTTCGCCATTGACCATCAAGAAGCCATGGGCAAAAACACCAGTCGGTGTACGGTATTCGCTACCAGCTAGCATGGCTGGCCAAAACAAGGCATGGAAATACACAATGTCTTTACCGATGAAGTGATAGACCTCGGTTTTGTGCTCGTTTTCTTGTGCCCAGTAGCGGTCAAAATCAAGCGCTTGGTCTGTCCCTGCACGCTTATCACATAGGTTTTTAAAGCTTGCCATGTAGCCCACTGGTGCATCTAGCCATACGTAAAAGTATTTGTCTGGCTCATCACTTGGGGTATCTGGAATTTGGAAGCCGAAGTAGGGCGCATCGCGTGAGATATCCCAGCTGGCAAGTCCTGCCTCAAACCATTCTTGAAGTTTGTTGGCGACTGATGTTTGCAAACGGTTGTCACTGCGCGTCCAGTCTTTTAAGAACTGTTCAAACTCTGGCAAATCAAAGAAATAATGCTTAGAGGTTTTGAGTACTGGCGTTGCATTAGACAGTGTCGAATGCGGGTCTTTTAGATCAGTTGCATCATAAGTGGTGCCACACACTTCACAGTTATCGCCGTACTGGTCTGGTGAATCACACTCTGGACAAGTACCTTTAACAAAGCGATCGGCTAAGAATAATTGCTTTTCAGGATCAAATAATTGCTCGACATCTTTTGTGCTGATATGACCAGCATCATTTAGACGACGATAAATCAGCTCAGAGAACTGTTTGTTTTCTTCTGAATGGGTGCTGTGGTAGTTATCAAAGTTGATAAGGAACTTTGAAAAATCCGCTTCATGTGAGGCTTTAACTGAGGCAATTTGCTCTTCTGGCGTTACGCCATTGGCCTCTGCTTTGAGCATGATTGCCGTACCGTGTGCATCATCCGCGCAGACATAGGTGACCTGATGGCCTTGCGCTTTCATCGCACGTACCCAAATGTCAGTTTGAATATATTCTACAAGATGCCCCAAATGGATATAGCCATTGGCGTAGGGCAGCGCACTGGTTACTAGAATCTCACGCACAAAATCACCTATATTTTTATATAAACGGGTTAGTTATCGAGCATCTCAAGCGGTTCACCGCTCTTTGATGCGACATCGTTAATGCTAAAAACTTCTAAAAATAATAAAAATTCAAAAAGTGTGCCTATGATACCGTAAATCAAATAAATTTGTGATATTCCTTGGTAATTACTTCTCATTTGGCAGGCATTTAGTAACCATAAACAATAGCCTTGCATCGCATTTGGTAGTTATAGAATGGTTATCAATCAACCATAAAAAAACCCACCAAGCAGTATGCCAAGTGGGTTTTTGTTTATGTATTACTAGCTCAGGTATTAGTAGCAAATCCCGATCAATTTAGAATGAACCGAACATCGTACCTAAAATAATAACAGCGACCACAGCGACCAATGGAATGACCATTGTAACCATCGCCAAGTTCAAATAAGACTGCTTATGGGTCAGACCACAAATCGCTAGCAAGGTGATGACAGCGCCACTGTGCGGAAGTGTATCTAGACCACCTGCCGCCATGACGGCTACGCGATGCATCAACTCAGGGTCGATACCGGCATTGACTGCCATTCTTAGATAATCTTCACCCAATGTCGACAGCGCAATACTCAAACCGCCAGACGATGAACCTGTGATACCAGCGAGCGTAGTCATAGCGACCGCTTCTGAGATCAGAGGGTTGTCAGGGTTTAAGTTCAGGATGCTATCACGAATGATAAGGAAGCCTGCTAGTGACGCGATAACCGCTCCGTAACCCACTTCTGATGCAGTATTAAAAATCGGCAACATAGAATCATAAGTACCACGGTTAATGGTTTTTTGTAGATTATTCCAATGTCCGATACGGAGCAAAATTAACACCACACAAGCCACGACCAACGAGATAATAATTGACCATAACCCAAGTGAGCCTGCGACATTTAAGTCTGGGAACTGAGTTTGTAAACTACTGAAATCTATCGACGGGAATACGATATAGGTCAATATAGCGTTTAAACCAATGACTAGTACGAGTGGGATCATCGCAATGGTAAAAGAAGTATGGTGAGTGTTTAACACCTCAGCTTCTTTTGCCGTTGCGCCAACACCGCCTACATCTTCTTCGTCATGCTGACCATAACCTTCGCCCGCTGCATTGGCTTTTCTGGCGCGTGACTGAAGCCACATCCAACCACAAACAAACATGATCGTACCACCGATGATGCCCAAAATAGGCGCGGCAAATACATTGGTGTTGTAATAAGGAATTGGAATAGCGTTCTGGATAGCTGGCGTGCCTGGCAGTGCAGTCATCGTAAACGTAAATGACCCTAAAGCAATCGCTGCTGGAATCAAACGTTTTGGAATATCTGCTGCTCTAAACAAGTCTTTGGCGATTGGATAGATAGCAAAAGCCACAACGAACAACGATACGCCGCCATAGGTCAAAATAGCACAGACCAAAATTACCGCAAGAATGGCTTTGCTAGCACCGAGCTTTTCGACGACCGTATTGGCAATGGCGGTTGCTGCGCCAGAGTCTGCCATTAGGCGGCCAAATAGTGCGCCTAGCAAGAATATCGGGAAGAATTTGAGTAAGAATCCACTCAACGCGCCCATAAAGACATCGGTATAAGCGGGAATGGTGCTTAAGAAGTCACCTGACAGTAAGACTGCTAATGTCGCCATAATCGGTGCTAGGATCAGCACAGAATAACCGCGATAAGCAAAGAACATGAGTAATAATAGGGTAATGACAATAGCAAGTGTACTAAACATGACGGCCCTCCTTGGCAAAAAATAAGGCAGCGAGTATGCCGTGCCTGTCGATATAGGTCAATAAAATTAATCAAAATAAGCCTATGTCGTCTGTTTTATCAAACATAAATCTAGACTCATAGACTGCTAATCATTAATACCTCGACAATTTAACTCCTGCACAGCGTTGACCCACATGCGCTGATGGTTATTTTCTAGTCGCTACGAAAATAATATGTTAAGTTAGCACAAGTGTTTCACGCATGATATAGCGAGATAGAATGTATTGTTATGAACGCCAATGTAAAATATAATGCTTGCCCTTTATCAGACGTAGTGGCAGTAACCGCACTCCACTCTGATAAAAGTTTAACAAAGCCTTAATAACAACTCTTAAAACCAAACATCAAATTTACAAGGAATGTGAATATGTTTAGTGCCATCACTAATATGAGCGTGCAGTTAGTCAATCGCTATCTACCATCCCCATTCGTATTTTCGATCGTTTTGACCCTTATCGCGTTTGCTGTAGGACTGGCTACTACTGGCCAGGATATGATTGCTATGGCAGGGCACTGGGGCAACGGACTATGGTCATTACATAGCTTTGCCATGCAAATGGCGTTGGTCCTAGTAACCGGTTATGCATTTGCTAGCGCACCATTTATTCAGCGCTTATTGGACAATCTCGCTAGTAGAGTCCACTCTCCTACGACTGCCATTATCGTATCAACCTTGGTTGGTCTGGTCGGTTCATGGATAAACTGGGGTTTTGGTTTAATCATTGGGGCAATCTTTGCAAAGGCACTGGCCAGAAAAGTGGCTAACGTCGATTATCCTTTGCTTGTCGCGGCTGCCTATTCAGGCTTTGTAATTTGGCATGGCGGTTTTTCAGGTTCGATACCGCTGACACTTAGCTCGGGCGGTGATACGCTACTGACGCTGTCAGGCAATACCATGACCGAAGCAGTGCCTTTATCGCAGACGGTATTTGCAGGCTACAACATGCTGCTAGTAGGTTTACTTATCGTTATTTTGCCACTCGTCAATCGCTTTATGCATCCTAAAAACCCTACAGTTATTGATCCTAAACTGATCAAAGAAGAGATCTACGTCGCGCCTCAAAGAGACACACCTGCACAAAAGCTAGATGATAGCCGTATTATCGCTGTCATCTTATTGGCCTTAGCACTGATGTACTATATCAGCGAGTTTGGTAGTAACGGTTTTAACCTAGGGCTAAACATCGTCATTGGGCTATTCTTATTCATAGGTTTGCTATCGCATGGCACGCTAGAGCGTTATTATCGCGCCGTACACTCAGGGATAGGTGGCATCACAGGTATTGTGCTATTGTTCCCGTTCTACGGCGGTATCATGGGCATCATGACGGGTGCTAATGCAGATGGTATCTCTATCAGTACGCAAGTGACCGAATTTTTTGTCAATTCAGCTTCCGCAGACAGTTTTCCAATCTTTGCCTTTTTAAGTGCAGGTCTGGTCAATGTCTTTGTACCGTCAGGCGGTGGGCAATTTGCCGTACAAGGCCCTGTTATGATTCCCGCTGGTATTGAGCTGGGTGTGAATCCAGCCATTACTGCGATGGCGATTGCGTGGGGTGATGCATGGACTAACATGATTCAACCGTTTTGGGCGTTGCCATTATTGGGTATCGCAGGTTTGGATGCACGCGCTATCATGGGTTACTGTCTGATAGTACTGGCAGTCTCTGGTGCCATTATCATGGGCGTGTTCTGGCTATTGGTATAGTCATTCCACTATAAAAATATTACTGCGTTAACCTCGCTTGAAGTATTTAATATACATCTACACTCGGTTGCCTTGTACTATTTTTAAATTGAATCGACTATATGGCGTTATAACGCTTAAAAGAAAAATAAGCATGATGAATTTTCACTGTTAGATTTTATTAAAAGCAACAATCAAACGGATAATTGAGATATTTAATTCAGCATTAGGGCATGTCCTAATATATGCACGGATTAAAAATATAAATAACAGTCATAGGAGACAAGCATGAGTCAGTCAAAAGTATATAACAGTGCCGAAGAAGCGCTAAAAGGCGTCGTTAGTGATGGGCAAACGCTCGCAATCGGTGGATTCGGTCTATGCGGTATTCCAGAAGCATTAATCGAAGCGCTGCGTGATAGCAAAGTTAAAGAGCTTACTTGTATCAGTAATAACGCTGGTGTCGATGACTTCGGTCTAGGGCTATTGCTACAAACACGTCAAATCAAAAAAATGATTTCATCTTATGTGGGCGAAAACAAAGAGTTTGAGCGCCAGTATTTGGCAGGCGAGCTAGAGGTTGAATTGACGCCACAAGGTACATTGGCTGAGAAATTGCGCTCAGGCGGTGCTGGTATTCCTGCGTTTTATACCGCAACAGGCGTAGGTACATTGGTCGCTGAAGGCAAAGAAACTCGTGATTTTGATGGTCGAACTTATGTGCTTGAGCATTCATTGCGCGCAGATGTCGCACTAATCAAAGCACAGAAAGCCGATAAAGCGGGTAATTTGATGTTCAATAAAACCGCTCGTAACTTTAACCCAGACTGTGCAATGGCGGGTAAAATCACCATTGTTGAAGTCGAAGAGATTGTAGAGACGGGTACATTTGATCCAGATGAAGTACATCTACCGGGTATCTTTGTTCAACGGATTGTATTGAATGCCAGCCCTGAAAAGCGTATCGAAAAAACCACGACTAAAGCCGTAGAAGGCGCGTAAATAAACACGTAGTCGACGCTTAATCGTACGTGAAATCAATAGTTAATTTTAGATGGATAATAGTTTAGACAGCCAATTGATTCGATAACTGGCTGTCTAAATGAATAAAAATAGAATATCGCAAAAAATAAGGAAATCAGCATGGCATGGACAAGAGAGCAAATGGCGCAACGCGCCGCACAGGAATTACAAGACGGCTATTACGTGAACTTAGGCATTGGTCTGCCAACGTTAGTCGCCAACTATATTCCTGAAGGTGTGGATGTGTGGTTACAATCAGAAAACGGCTTACTAGGGATTGGCGAGTTTCCAACAGTAGATAAAGTCGATGCTGACTTGATTAATGCTGGCAAGCAAACGGTCACAGCAGCGCCAGGCTCCAGTTATTTTAGCAGCTCAGAGTCTTTTGCAATGATTCGCGGTGGCCATGTTAACTTGGCGATATTGGGTGCGATGGAAGTATCAGAAAATGGTGATTTGGCTAATTGGATGATTCCAAAAAAGATGGTCAAAGGTATGGGCGGTGCGATGGACTTGGTTGCAGGCGTACAGCGTGTGATTGTATTGATGGAGCAAGTTAATAAACACGGCGATCCAAAAATCTTGGCAAACTGTGAGCTACCATTGACGGGTAAAGGCGTGGTCGATCGTATCATCACTGAGCTTGCTGTATTAGACGTTACTGATGAAGGCCTAAAACTGGTTGAGTTAGCAGATGGTGTGAGCTTTGACGAGCTACAAGAAAAAACACCAGTAAGTATTACTCAGTAAACTTTGTACAGTAAAGTGACTGTCCTAAGATTAATATATTTTCTCCCGCAAATAAATACGCCACTATGATTATAGTGGCGTATTTGTTCAGTTCAATTTTATAAAAACTAATAATATTTTAGACCATGATAAGGAATATGTATGGCGACCCAATTAGAACAAGATTTGACAGGCAAAGTAGCATTGGTCACTGGCTCTGCAAGTGGTATCGGGCGTGACATCGCTGAAACTTATGCAAAAGCAGGAGCAGCGGTTGGTATTGCTGATATCAACCTTGAAGCGGCACAAAAAACCGTCGATGCTATTGAATCTGCTGGTGGACGTGCTCTGGCGATTGCCATGGATGTTACCTCAGAAGATGCAGTAAACGATGGTGTACAACAACTAGTTGATACTTTTGGTAGTATTGATATTTTGGTTTCTAATGCTGGTATTCAGATCATTGATCCAATCGATAAAATGGCATTTAGCGATTGGAAAAAAATGCTGAACATCCACTTAGATGGCGCTTTTTTGACCACTAAAGCCGCGATTAAGCACATGTATAAAGGTGATAAGGGCGGCACAGTTATTTATATGGGCTCTGCTCATTCGCATGAGGCCTCATTATATAAAGCCCCTTACGTGACTGCTAAGCATGGACTACTAGGACTGTGCCGTGTATTGGCGAAAGAAGGTGCAGCGCATAAGGTACGATCGCATGTGATTTGCCCAGGATTTGTCAAAACGCCATTGGTCGAAAAACAAATCCCAGAGCAGGCAGCTGAAAAAGGCATCAGTGAAGAGTCAGTTATTAACGATATCATGCTGGTTAATACCGTAGATAAAGAATTTACGACAGTAGAAGATATTGCCCAATTGGCGCTATTTTTAGCGGCTTTCCCAACCAATGTATTCACTGGACAATCTATCGTGGCCAGTCATGGTTGGTTTATGAATTAATATATGTACAACTTGCATATACCACGACGTCAGACCTACTGGCGTTGTGGTTTTTTTATGCGTCCAATTCAGCTACACTGTCACGATAGAAGGTTTGGCTAAGATACTCATTAACGCTATCGGTTGCGATATACGCAATGAGACGACTTGAGCGATTTGCCAGATCTACCCACTTGTATAGGCCATAATAGTAGCTATGTTTAACTTTATGAAGAAAAAAACCACAAAAACCGAGACGCCTCAGCAGCAGGCAGAGCGTGATAGTGCCGTCGACAAAGTCCTACTTGGATATGAAATAGGTGCTGTCAGTATTGCCACGATGGTCACAGGGCTTGAGCGTGATGGTGAAGCACTTACCTTAGACCTGCGTTTGCCAAAAGATAGCAACCCTGAAGTTATCCAGCAGGAGCTTGGGCAGTTGCTACATCCGCATGGTATTACCACGATTCATATGAACGTGCGTCTGCCTGCGCCAGAAAAAGGTTCAGGCTCGAGCTTACCAAAGCAGATGCCAAAGACAACCAATGCGATGGACTCCCAGCCTTCATCTGGCGCTAATAACAATGCTAGTAGCACTAACGCTGAGCCACCGATTACAAAAGCTGCACCTACCCAAGCATCGTTGGCCGCGCATCCTCGTATCCGTCATATTATTGTCGTGGCATCAGGTAAGGGCGGTGTTGGTAAATCGACAACGACGGTCAACATCGCACTAGCACTACAGAAGCTTGGTAATCGCGTTGGTGTGCTAGATGCAGATATCTATGGTCCTAGTATGCCAACGATGCTAGGCGTTGCTGATGTGAAGCCGCAACTAGAAAACGAGCAATTCGTACCAGTCGATGCGCATGGTATGGCAATGCTCTCTATCGGTAGCTTGCTCGATGGAGATAATACTCCTGTCGCATGGCGTGGACCGAAGGCAACGGGTGCATTGATGCAGCTATATAATCAAACCAATTGGCCGCAGCTGGACTATCTAGTGATTGATATGCCACCAGGTACGGGTGATATACAGCTGACATTAGCGCAGCGTATTCCAGTCACAGGTGCTGTCATTGTCACGACACCGCAGCATGTTGCCTTGCTCGATGCGCAAAAAGGCGTTGAGATGTTTAACAAGACCAATATTCCTGTGCTTGGCGTGGTTGAAAACATGGCGCTACATACTTGTAGCAACTGCAACCACACCGAAGCAATCTTTGGTACGGGTGGCGGTGAGTTTATCGCTGAGAAATATCAGGTACCACTATTGGGTCAGCTACCACTTGCCAGTGGCATTCGTGCACAAGTGGATAAAGGTGTGCCAAGCGTCTTAGCTGATGATGAGTTTGCGACCTATTATTTGAGCATTGCCAAAAATGTCGAAACCAATATCAATAAATTCGCAAAGCCTGTCGATGATAAGCGAATTTTTTGATAATGGAGAAGTAGCCTAAGCTAGCGACTTTTAAAGTGAATGTATTGTCTAAAAAGAGGGTATTTTGAACTTATCTATTTATCAAAGCCATTTAGACAATACTC
Organism: Psychrobacter sp. 28M-43; assembly: GCF_014770435.1. NCBI lineage: Bacteria > Pseudomonadati > Pseudomonadota > Gammaproteobacteria > Moraxellales > Moraxellaceae > Psychrobacter > Psychrobacter noctis. The sequence goes on from NZ_CP061739.1 coordinate 1,070,711, forward strand.
CCAAGCAGTATAGAGTCTTACGATTATTTCGCCCGCCGATATACATCATTGAACTCTTAAACAATCAGTTGATTGCCGTTTGCTACTACAAAGATGGTAGTAGCAAACGCTATCAGATTAATGCTGACTTTAGCAATCGCCGAATGGTAATTGCCGATTTTAACAAATTCACAAAGGCTCTCGCTGAGCTGTTAAAAAAGTTTCCAAGACACTTTTTATGGGTAAGTGCGCTTGCATCAATCAATGTTACAGAAACACTAGCAGATGGATTAACCAATATTGAAGTTAAGGTGATAACTGAAGCATTTTTTGTGGGTTCTGTACAGGCAAAAAGAAGAATTTTACATAGCACCGTTAGCTATCAAGGACAGATAGTACCTTTAGGCAAATTTGGCTAGGATGCCGATATCATGAATAAAAGCCACGACAAACCGTATACTGCCGCAAACTTAAAACTGGCAAATCTCGAATATCTTATCCAAAATGGTCAGCCTGTTTTTGGTGTCTTCTCCCAAGTCAAAAGTATCAACTACTTAGACTATCATAGTCATCTCATTTCACAAAAATCCTTACCTAACTGGCGTAAAGAACTAAAAGCCAACCAGTTCTGCTTCATTCAGATACTCCAGCCCCCTTATAGAGTGTGCCTCGCGCTCGCAACGATTAAGCTTGCGACTAGTGCTTTCGTTTACATTTATAATGAGGATACTCAGCAGCTAGAAGTCTGTGAGGCGCTACAGCCTTTGAAGCATCATACGCACTTAGACGGTGATGGTTATCAAGGGCAGATGGCATTTACACATACAAAGCTCAGCGTCACCTTGGATTTTAGTCCTGCTCAGATGACTATTGCGCTCGACAGTCAGTATGTTGCAATAACGGCAGCGTTAGCACGAAGCGCACAACCGTTAGCCATATGTACGCCGACTGGTAGGCGTGGCTGGACGTTTACGCAAAAAGAGCCGTTGACCGCACTATCTGGGCATTTACTCATTAAAGCCAAGTCAAAATTTCGTACTGATGCTCCTGATGCTCCTGATGCTCAACCTCAAAAAATAAAATTCACCGATGCTACTATTGCCAATCTAGATTGGACGCTCGGCTATATGCGTCATGAGACCAATTGGTTTTGGAGCTGTATCACTAGCTATTTGTCAGATGGCCGTCGCTTTTTGCTCAATCTGTCTATGGGTGTCAATGAGACAGGAGCCGGTGAAAATGCTTGTTGGCTTGATGGGCAGATATTCTATTTACCACCCGTTATGTTTGCTCGTGAGGATTCAAATATTCGATCAAGTCAGCCAGACAGTCTTGAGCCAAGCATAGAAAGTGTAGAAAGTGATGCTAGCGCCACAAAGCCGTGGCGTATTTATCATCAAAATCTCGGGTGGAGCAATGTCGATATTGATTTGAGCTTTACACCGATTACCGTTTATAAAAAGACCGATAATTTTGGTGTGATAGCCAGTATCTTTGAGCAGTGGATAGGTTTTTATAGTGGTGAAATTCGAATAAGAGATGAAGTTATTAGGCTTGATAATGTCATGGGGCTCGCAGAAGATCATTTTGCCAAATGGTAGTTTCTGAGATATAACATGGGGGTAAATGAGATTATTGGCTGTATTCAGTTTTAAGTAGCCGCCCCTCTATAAATCTAGCCGTCAATTCCGTATAATCGTCGCTATTAAATATTTGCTAAGGAACAACAATGTCTATCAAGTCTGACCGCTGGATTCGTAAAATGGCTGAAGAGCACGGCATGATTGAACCGTACGAGCCGGGTCAAGTGCGTTTTAATGATGCAGGCGAGCGTTTGGTTAGCTACGGCACCTCAAGCTACGGTTATGATGTGCGCTGTGCTCCTGAATTTAAAGTTTTTACCAACGTACATTCAGTGGTCGTTGATCCTAAAAACTTCGATGATAAAAGCTTTATCGATATCGTTGGTGACGAGTGTATCATTCCACCTAATTCGTTTGCTTTAGCTCGTACTATGGAGTATTTCCGTATTCCGCGTGATGTATTGACTATTTGCCTAGGTAAATCAACGTATGCGCGTTGCGGTATCATCGTCAACGTGACGCCACTTGAGCCAGAGTGGGAAGGGCACGTTACTTTAGAGTTTAGTAATACCACCAATCTGCCAGCCCGTATCTATGCTGGCGAAGGCGTTGCGCAAATGCTGTTCTTCCAAAGCGATGCTGATGATGTCTGTGAGACCAGTTATAAGGATCGTGGTGGTAAATACCAAGGTCAGCGCGGCGTGACACTGCCAAGAACCTAATCAGTAGGTGTCCGTTTAAAAGCTTATCAGTTATAGAAAGTTAATAAGCCTTTAAATAGTTAATAAAAAAGCTAGTCATATTAAATATGGCTAGCTTTTTTATTGTGTTAAAGAGAACTGGTCTAAGGTTCTATTTACTTCCAGAATTTTTATTTTAGGACCTTTAAACCCGCTTTATTATCGCGCTTTGGTTTAGGTGCTTTAGCAGGACTGTTGTTAGACATTGGTGCTGAGTCGTCTTCTGGCTGATAGTTGTCATACTCTTTTGGATCAAAGAACATCCCTTGTGAGTTCTCTTTAGCATAAATCCCCATCACAGCAGTAAGAGGTACCCAGATTTCTTGTGAGACGCCACCAAAGCGCGCACTAAAATGAATATAGTCATTTTCCATGCTCATGTTACCCGTAGCACGGCTAGCGATATTTAATACAATACGACCGTCTTGCACATGCTCGGTTGGTATTTGCACATTGTCAGCGGTAGCATCGACCATCAAGTATGGCGTCAGAGCGTTGTCTTCTATCCATTGATATAGTGCGCGTACCATATAAGGACGGGTAGGTGTAATAGAGGTGGTTTCGCTCATCTAATGATTTCCTATACTAATAATTTTTAATAATGAAAAATATCTCGTTTAGCAATTTATCAAATGACAGATGCTAATTAACGTCTATCTTATTTATACTTTATTTTAGGACAGCTTTTGATACTTGTCTAATCAACGCACGCTTTTTTGGAAGCTACTGCGCTCAAACACTCTCGTTTGGTATTCAAACAATGGACGGCTAATGGCACGTGGCAGCTCAATACCCATCTCGTCTAATCGCCATAATAGTGGTGCTAATAACACGTCACACCAACCAAACTCATCAGCCATGAAATAAGGCTTATGAGCGAACAGCGGTGACAGAGTGATCAACGAGTCACTGAGCTGTTTTTTGGCAACGGCAGCCTGTGCTTTATTAAAGCTATCTGGATGCGTCAACAAGCGCTTGCCTAGTACTAACCAATCACGCTGAATGCGCCAAGCCAATTGGCGAAACTGTGCACGCTCTTGCGGTGTCTCAGGGAGCAGTTTATTTGTGTGATAGCGTTCCTCAAGATACTCAAAAATGACATTAATCTCATAAAGCGCAATCTCACGCTGCTGCAAAACAGGCAAGGTATGATAAGGGTTTAGCTCAGTCAAATCTTCAGGGCGCTCAGAATGTAAGCGAGACAAATAGTAAGCGAGCTTTTTTTCTTCAAGTAATAGGCGTACCACATGACTGTCGTAGCCGTCATCAGCATACAAAATTAGCTGACTACTTGGAATGTCATTCGCATCAATCATGAAAGCCTAATGTTAATAGTGAAGGTTGTCATCGTAAACAAACTCGCAACGTTTATCAAGGTAGTGTACGTAAACATTAGTGCTGAGCGACTTATTTTCCGGCTTATCTAGTATTTACACTTTATATCAAGGCACAAAAAAGCACTACCGAAGTAGTGCCTTTTTTATTTCTAAAAACTATCTGCTGACTATGACTTATTTGACATCTTTCCAGAATTCTTTATTCAATAAGTAAACTGGGATGAGCAGTACTAATAAGAATAGAATTACGAAGAAACCAATGACTTGACGGTCGTGACGAGCAGGTTCACCCATCCACGCCATAAAGTTAACCAAGTCACCAACTTCAGATTCAAACTCTTCTTGGCTCAACTCTTCTTGCATGTTATGCAAAACATGAGGCATCGCTGCATTGGCCAGTACTAAGTTGTTTGCACCCCAAGGACGGCTTGGATCTTCATAGAACGAAAGTAGGTAAGTATATACCCAGTCGTCGCCACGCAGACGTGTCTCAAGTGATAAATCAGGAGGCGCTGCGCCAAACCAAGACGCTTGAATTTCAGGATCGATCTCAGCAGTAATGTGGTCACCGATTTGATCGGTAGTAACCATCAAATACTTTTCGACTAACTCAGGCGGTATCTCTAAATCTTGTGCAATACGAGAATGACGAACATATTTGGCTGAGTGACACCCAGCACAGTAGTTCATAAAGATTTTTGCACCGTTTTGTAGTGAGCCCTTATTGGTAAAATCAATAGGAGCAGTACTACAAGCCAAATGCTCTTCAACGCCTTCAGCATTAGTAAACGTGCCGCAACCACTGCCTTCAGCCATTGCTGTACCAGCAGTCAACGTCAATGCCGCGCCTAAGCCTAGACCAACTAGGGATTTAATTAGCGTGCTCATTAGTGACCTCCGGTAACGCGTTCTGGTGGCTGTTTGCACTTCTCAATGGCAGTGTAGAATGGCATCAGCAAGAAGAACAAGAAATATAGAATCGTAAATATACGAGCCATCAAGGTCGCTGTTGGAGTCGTTGGGGTTGCACCCAAGTAGCCTAGTACGACAAAGCTAATCGCAAATACTGTTAAAGCAATCTTAGACAATATGCCTTTATAGCGTATAGAACGTACTGGTGACCTATCCAGCCATGGTATCAAGAATAGTACGGCAATTGCAGCACCCATCGCGACGACACCGCCAAGCTTATCAGGAACCGCACGTAAGATAGCGTAGAACGGTGTGTAGTACCAGACTGGTGCAATATGTGCTGGTGTTTTCAGTGAGTTCGCTGTCTCAAAGTTTGGTGGCTCAAGGAAGAAACCGCCGCCTTCTGGGAAGAAGAATACCACTGCAAAGAAACAGATAAAGAATACTACGATACCAACCATGTCATGCACGGTGTAGTACGGATGGAATTCGATACCGTCTAATGGCACACCATTTTTGTCTTTTAGCTTTTTGATGTCGATACCATCAGGGTTGTTCGAACCCACATGGTGCAACGCCACAATATGCATAAATACTAGGCCCACGAGTACTAATGGAATAGCAACAACGTGTAGAGCAAAGAAACGGTTTAGGGTAATACCAGAGATGATATAGTCACCACGTACCCATTCAGCAAGGCCATCACCAATAACAGGTAATGCTGCAGGTAAGTTCAAGATAACCTGAGCACCCCAGAATGACATGTTGCCCCAAGGTAGTAGGTATCCAAAGAAACCTTCTGCCATAAGTGCGAGGTAGATACCCATACCGATAAGCCAAATAAGCTCACGAGGTTTTTGGTATGAACCATATAGCAAGGCTCTAAACATATGCAGGTATACAACGACGAAAAACGCAGATGCGCCGGTTGAGTGCATATAGCGAATGAGCCAGCCACCTTTTACATCACGCATGATGTATTCAACAGACGCAAATGCCCCTTCGGCACTTGGGTTGTACATCATCGTAAGCCATATACCAGTCACCAATTGGTTGACCAATACAATCATTGATAGCACGCCAAAGAAGTACCAAAAGTTAAAGTTCTTTGGTGCGTAGTACTTTGACATATGGTATTCATAGGTTTCGGTCGCTGGAAAACGCGCGTCCACCCAATGCATTAACTTTTTACCCATACTCATATTAAGCCTCCCCAACCGTCAAGATGGTACCATCCATACCATATTCTGGAACGGGTAAATTAAGTGGTGCAGGGACGCCGCTATATACGCGACCTGCTAAGTCATATTTTGACCCGTGACACGGACAGAAAAATCCGCCGTACCAATCATTACCACCTAAATCCACCGCGCCCACATCAGGACGGTAGTTTGGTGCACAGCCCAAATGTGTGCAAACGCCTTCGACAACCAATACGGTTGGATCTAAAGAGCGAGTAGGATTTTTACAATATTCAGGTTGTAGAGACGCATCAGATTCAGGATCAGATAATAGAGGTTTGACTGACTCTAGTCCTGCAACCATGTCTTCGGTGCGCTTAACCACATAAATAGGTTTACCACGGTATTTGACGACGATCATTTGTCCATCTTCGATAGAACCAATGTCTTGGGTCACTGCAGCCCCTGCAGCCTCAGCTTTAGCGCTTGGGTACCAAGAACGGACAAAAGGTGTCGCCACGGCAGCTACCCCAGCTGCACCAATCGCGGCAGTTGAGGCAATAAGAACTCTACGGCGTTGTACATTAACGCCTTCGGCTTGGCTCATTAATACTTCCTCCAGGTGAATGAAATGGGATTATCCCACACTGGGTTTGTGGCTTAGAAAATATACAATATCAAGCCACTTTAGCTGTGCCTAATTTTGCTAATTGTTGCTATTCTAAGCTATTTCGGTGATAAAATAAATTATTGCGTTAAAAATAAAGCAACCTCAATAGGACATATTAGAAGGTTGAATATGACAATCAAACCAAAACAGTTGGATTATCAACGTCTAACGCTAACTTTGCTTTAACAAGGATTATGATGTGATGACCTTATAAATAATAAGGATTTTCAGCAATAGCGAATGATACTTTAAATTAAGGTAATGTTCACTAACTTTCACCATCTAACTACTTTGTAAGTTGCTGTAAAACAAATAACACCACTCTACATAATAAAGTGGTGATGTCTTCACAATGATTAATAAGGTTTTGTCAGGCTATCAGAAATTGGTTTATTGAAATAGGCAGTGCAAAATACATATGTGATATTCCAATAAACTCAGCTAGAGAGTTGCCAATACTAGCCTTCAAGCTCGCTCCAACGTTCAAGCTTGTGCATCATCTCATCTTCGATGGTTAGGAGACGCTCACTAGCAGCTGTCGCCGCATCAAAGTCAGTATTGAACCAAGAGCCATCGGCCAGCTTTTCTTGCAATTGAGCTTGTTCGGCTTCGAGTGCAGCGATTTCTTTTGGCAAGTTATCCAGTTCGCGTTGATCATTATAATTTAGCTTTTTGGCTGCCTTATTTGGTTTCACTGCTGCGCCAGACTTGTTTGTCGCTTTATTACTAGCTGCATTGTTGGCAGGTGCTTTGGCAGCACGGGATGCTTCTTCGCGGTTCTTTTGTACGAGGTACTCTTGATAACCACCTACATACTCACTGACCACTCCTTTACCGTCTTCATCTTCGCCAAACACCCACGTAGAGGTAACGACGTTGTCCATGAATGAACGATCATGACTGATTAGCAAAATAGTACCACCGAAGCTGGCGACTGATTCTTCTAATAGCTCAAGTGTTGCCATATCCAAATCGTTGGTCGGCTCATCGAGTACCAAAATATTGGCAGGTTTCAATAACTGTTTGGCCAGTAGTACTCGGTTACGTTCACCACCAGACAAGGCTTTGACAGGTGTGCGTGCGCGCTCTGGGGCAAATAAGAAATCTTGCAAGTAGCTCATGATGTGCGTCTTACGGCCGCCAACTTCTACAAAGTCAGAACCTTCCGAAACGTTTTGCGCAACGCTTGCTTCAAGATCCAATTGATCACGCAACTGATCGAAAAAGGCGATTTTTAGATTAGTACCTAATTCGACGCTACCAGACTTGGTCACTTCATCATCAGACATGTCGAGTAGGGCTTTAATAAGCGTAGTTTTGCCAGCACCGTTAGGACCGACAATACCAATCTTATCGCCACGCATAATAGTGGTCGTAAAATCATCTACTAGTACGTTACCATCATATTCAAGATGTAAGTTTTTAACTTTACAGACAAGCTTGCCGCTTTTCTCGCCTTGACCCATTGTGATGTTTACATTGCCCACTTGCTCACGGCGATCACTACGCTCTTCACGTAAGGCTTTTAATTCACGGACACGGCCTTCGTTACGGGTACGACGGGCCTTGATACCTTGGCGAATCCAAACTTCTTCTTGTGCCAGTTTTTTATCAAAGTTGGCATTGTTCTTTTCTTCAGCCTGTAACTGTAGCTCTTTTAGCTCTTGATAGCGCGCGTAACCACCTTCGCCTTGCGTCACGTCATAGCTGGTCAATTGGCCACGGTCAAGCTCAATAATGCGAGTCGATAGTTTATTCACAAATGCTCTATCATGAGTCACGAACAACAACGTCAGGCCTTGCCAATCAAGCAAAAAGCGCTCTAACCATTCGATACTTTCAACATCCAAATGGTTGGTTGGCTCATCTAGGAGTAGTACATCAGGCTTAGTAACTAGCGCACGAGCAAGTAACACGCGGCGTTTACGACCACCAGATAGTGATGATAAGTCGTCTTCTGGATTAAGGCCCATGGTCGTAATCAGACGCATGGCATCGCGTTCTAAGTCCCAACCATGTACCGCATCGATATCATGTTGTAGGGTCGCCATATGCTCACAGGCATCCATATCGCCATTCGCGCACATATCGACTTGCTTATTATAGTTAATGAGCAAATCAGCTGTGCGACGACTGCCGCCCATAACGATGTCTAATATGCGACCGCTAGTTTCAGGAACGTCTTGTTCTAGCATCGCTACACGCATGCTACTGTTGGTAATAATCTCACCACTGTCAGGCTGCAATGAGCCATTGATCAGTTTAAACAAAGTGGATTTACCTTCGCCGTTGCGACCAATCAAGCACACACGCTCGCCTGTATTGATAGAGAAATCAACACCATCAAGAACAGGCGCGACGCCAAAGGCTAAGTGAATGTCTTTTAAATGAATCAGTGCCATAGAGTATCTTAAGCTTATATAATAGTGAGGTAGGGGTTGTTGCAAAATTGCCTGCAGTATAACATGCCACCGCGTCACTGTAGTGCGAGTAAATAGTTTTATCAGTACTATTTACTGCTTTTACTAACTGCTGCTATTCCATGACTATGTTCGTAGATTTATCGCTAATCTACAGCACCCCTTAATAATCCATTCTTTCACTTTAATACTTACTATAATTTAGAGAAAAATATGAACCAACCTAAAATTACAGATGATACTTCTGATATTCAAAATGATTTGCAAGCCCAAGTAATCGATTTGCAAATGAGTCTCGCGCATCTTGAAGTGACCGTCGAACGACTGGATGACGTAATTACGCGACAAGACAAAGATATTCATACGCTGCAACGTCAACTACAGCTGATTTATAAACAGATTGAAGGTCAGGATACGGAAAATGGTATTGCACCGTTCGATGTAATGGCAGACAGACCGCCACATTATTAATAAGTAGAATTTGGAAAGAAAAGCTTTTAATAACGGAAAATATATACATATTTTCATATATAGATACTGTCTGATGACTATGTGGTCATAACATAGAAATAATGTGTTTTCGTAGTTGTTTTAGTGTTAAAAAATCTTTACTATCTTCCAACTCGGATACTGCTTATCTATGAAAATTAGGTATGACAGTAAAACAATGCGGATGTTTGGAGATATATAATGCGCCACACCTTTCATTTAAAAACTCTTGCAGTAGCTGTTGCTACTCTTTCTGTTGCTAGCGTCGCTAGTGCTGCTGGCCTTGATCGCTCAGGTCAAGATATCACCGCATTCCTACAAGACGGCACGTATGCAGAAGCTGTCTACACTTATATCGATGCTGATGTTACCGGTAAAGATACCTCAGGTAATAAGATCGATGACATCGCAGAGTCTTATGACTTTTTCCGTTATGGTGTAAAAACAGATATCAATGATACGTTTAGTGTTGGTATCTTATATGACGAACCTTTTGGTGCTGCCGCTGACTACGTTGGCGAAAACAATTTCGTAGATCAAAATCCTGCTTCACCTAGAAATGGTGAAGGTACTAATGTAGAAGTACGTACTGAAAGCATTACAGGTATCCTAGGCGCTAAATTTGGCGAGAATAAGAATTTCCAAGTATATGGCGGCCCAGTCGCTCAGCGTGTACAAGCTGATGTAAAGCTACGCGGTACTGCTTATGCAGCTGCTAATGGCTATACTACTCATATCAATGCTGATCAAGACTATGGCTGGCTAGCTGGTGTAGCTTATAGTAAACCTGAGATCGCACTAAAAGCGGCACTGACTTATCGTTCTGAGATCGAACATAATGCGCAAGCTTTTGAAAGTTATCCTGCAGTAGCCCTTCGTCCTGGATATGGTCCACAATCAGGGGATATCGAAATTACTACTCCTAAGTCAGTAAACTTTGATTTCCAGACTGGTATTAATCCAACAACATTAGCGACTGCAAAAGTGCGTTGGGTACCTTGGAGCGATTTCGCAATCGTACCATCATTATATACTGAGACTAGTAAGCTAAATCCTGCTTATCCTGATGGTTTACCGCTTGTTAGTTATGACGATGATCAGTGGCAAGTAGAATTAGGGCTGGCAAAACGTTTGGCTCCAGCTTTAGCGGTAAGTGGTACCGTCGGATGGGATAGTGGTGCTGGCAACCCTGTGACATCATTAGGTCCTACTGAAGGTTACTATAGCGCGGGTCTAGGTGCTAAGTATAACGTCACTGAAAACTGGGCGATATCAGCTGGTGGTAAATATCTATGGCTTGGTGATGCAGAAGGACAAATACCAAGCAAGGCAATTGTTAGCAATTTTGAGAGCAATGATGGCTTTGTACTTGGTGTAAAAGTCTCTTACCAAGCTCAATAATTTGCATCTTAGTTATATAGCAAAATTTCTAAATATTATTAATAAAAAAGCGACTTTTTAGGGGTCGCTTTTTTTTGTGAACGATTTCTTAATGAAATATATTTAGAAGATTTCAAGTAAGAATGAGAGTTTACCTCCTGACTATGGGCGCTATCTCAAAATCATACTAAAGACAATAAGTAAACGACATTGTTTTATTTATATCTTATTTGTACTGTTCAGTCATAATTGAGAAATAAAGCACTTTAATTGTTGTTTTAGTGTCAAAAAGGCATTAGTATTCAACTTAGGACACGACTTTGATAACTTCAATGTTAAGCGCAGCAATGCTATATATTGGTTATCAAAGTAGTAATACAACAAGGACCGTTGGAGATACACAATGCGCACTACTTTTCACTTAAAAACCCTTGCAGTAGCAATCGCTACTCTCTCTGTCGCTAGCATGACTAATGCTGCTGGTCTTGATCGTTCAGGTCAGGATGTTACCGCTTTTTTCCAAGATGGCACTTACGCTGAAGCCGTTTATACCTATATCGATGCTGATGTAAGTGGTTACGATAGTTCTAACAACGATCCTTTTAACAACACTTACGTACGTGGCAATAAGACAGGCGACATTGCCGAATCTTACGATTTTTTCCGTTACGGTGTAAAAACTGATATCAATGATACTTTTAGTATTGGTATCTTATATGATGAGCCTTTTGGTGCTTCTGCTGAATATAAAGGTGATAACAATTTTGTTGCAAACACTAATCCAGCTGATTCAGCAGGAGAGTTCGCAAATGATCCTGCACCTAACAATCCTGTAGATGGTGCTACAACAGCAGCATTAGAACCAGCTATAATAGGTGCTGAAAACAGTACTGCAGGAGAAAATACACAAGTTGAAGTTCGTAGCGAAAGTTTAACAGCTATCCTTGGTATGAAGTTTGGTGCCAATAAAAACTTTCAAGTGTACGGTGGGCCTGTTGCACAGCGTATTCAATCCGACACAAAATTACGAGGTCTAGCTTATGGTCTGGCTACTGGCTATACCTCACATATGAATCCTGATATGGATTATGGTTATATTGCAGGTATTGCTTATAGTAAGCCTGAAATTGCGTTAAAGGCAGCATTAACATATCGCTCTGAGATTGATCATGACGCTGATACATTTGAGTCTTATCCTTTAGCTGGATTATTAAGTGGGGGAGCTCTTCCAACGAGCCGGGATGGTAAAATTGAAGTCACTACTCCTAAGTCAGTTAACTTTGATTTCCAGACGGGTATTAATCCAACGACATTGGCTACGGCAAAAGTACGTTGGGTACCATGGAGTGATTTTGTCTTGACGCCACCTCTATATAACGAAGTAAGCCAACAGAGTGGTCGTTATGGTCCTGATGGATTGAACTTGGTTGAGTATGATGATGACCAGTGGATGGTAGAGCTTGGCTTAGCGAAACGCGTAGCACCAGCACTTGCTATTAGCGGTACCGTTGGTTGGGATAGTGGCGCTGGTGACCCAACTACATCGTTGGGCCCAGTTGAAGGCTACTATAGTGTTGGTCTGGGTGCTAAGTACAACGTCACGGAAAACTGGGCAGTATCTGCTGGTGGGAAATATTTATGGTTCGGTGATGCTCAAGGTCAACTACCTAGTGATAAAATTGTTGCCGATTTTGAAGATAATGATGGTTATATCGCTGGTGTGAAACTTTCTTATCAAGGTAAATAGCCTTTTTATATAACTGTTAAGTAATAAAAAATCGACCTATCATAGGTCGATTTTTTTGTGAAATTTCTATTAAGTATTTGACTATTAGTGCTTAAATATAGGAACAATAGCAAAGATAATCTTCATAGTACTAATCATATAGTATAGCTACATTTTATTTGCTTAGTTTAGCTCCGTAAATATACACAACAAATACCTTTTGGCTTAAGAGTAGATACGCATTTATGCCTGATTGAATGAGCTATTAACACGTAGCATACTTGAGGTATACAAGGAAAAAAACTGAATAGGTAATCAAATGTGATATTAAGAAAAGATAGTATTGTTGATAAAGGCTTACTTTGTAAAAGTGAGCAGCAGTTGGACTATCAAATAGGCTAGGATAATTTGGCTTAGTATATCCAGCACAGAGCGAGCAAATACTACTATCACTATTCATACAACTGTCTCACTTGCCGTAAGTTCTCTTGGTTTGATACTGTAGTAGATTGCATATATTAAATCGTTACTCATAAAAAAACCTCGCCAATAGTGACGAGGTTTTTTTATAGCAATAATCTTAAGATTTTACGTAAACTTATTTGTTTAAGTTTAACTCCATCTCTTTGTACTTAGCAGAAACTGAAGGTCTTGGGCCACCAGTCATGATACTAACAGCAAAGATAGCAATAGTACTTAAGATAAAGCCTGGGACGATAGCGTACAACCAGCTATTTAGTGCCATACCATCTACTTGGAAAGGACCATAAATCCATAGGATAACAGTCAAAGCACCAACAACCATACCAGCAACAGCACCATTACGGTTCATACCACGCCATGTCAGACTGAAGATTACTAATGGACCAAACGCAGCACCAAATCCTGCCCACGCATTAGAAACAAGGTTCAATACTGAGCTATCTGGATTAGACGCTAGCATAATGGCAACGATAGCGACGATGATCACTGAGATACGACCAACCAATACCTGACGAGCTTCTGGTGCATCTTTATCAAAGAATAGTTTGTATACATCTTTGGTTAGAGAGCTTGATACAACCAATAGCTGCGATGAGATAGTACTCATAATTGCCGCTAAAATAGCTGCTAATAGGAAACCTGAAACCAATGGATGGAACAAGAACTGAGTGAATACTAAGAAGATAGTCTCAGGATCGTCCAGCGTCATCGCAGTTTTTTGTACGTAGGCACGACCAGCAAAACCAGTCATTAGTGAACCAATAAGGCTCACAACCATCCAGCTCATACCGATGTTACGTGCGGTCGGTACATCTCTAACTGAACGAATTGCCATAAAACGTACGATAATATGCGGCTGGCCAAAGTAACCTAAACCCCATGCCATTAACGAAATAATACCGATGACACTCATACCGCTAGTAACGTCTAAAAGGGTAGGGTCGATATTTCTAACCGCTTCTGTCGTGGCTGAAATACCACCAAGATCAGTAAAGGCAACGACAGGTACGATTACCATGGCAAACAGCATGATGACACCCTGTACGAAATCGGTCATAGATACTGCTAAGAAACCACCGAATAGCGTATAAGCCACAACCACACCAGCAGTAACCCATAAGCCAGTGCTATATGAGAGGTTAAGTGAGCTTTCGAAGAGTTTACCACCACCTACAAGACTTGCAGCGGTATAGACGGTAAAGAATAGAATGATGACCACAGCTGAGATGACGCGTAGCATGTGCGACTTGTCTTCAAAGCGGTTGGCGAAATAATCGGGTAGGGTGATAGCGTTGTCAGCCACTTCGGTATAAACACGAAGGCGAGGTGCTACGATGAGATAGTTTAATAATGCACCTAACGTCAAACCTAGCGCAATCCAAATACTGACCACACCATCGGCAAACATATAACCAGGTAAGCCAAGTAGTAACCAACCTGACATATCTGATGCACCTGCAGAAAGTGCGGTTACTGCTGGGCCTAAGTTACGACCCCCTAACATATAGCCTTCAGTATCATTGGCTTGCTTAAAATAAGCGTAAACGCCAATCCCAATCATTACTAAGAAATAGGCGCCGAGTGATATCAGCACGCCACTAGAAACTCCGTTCATATAAATTGTCCTTAACCAACATGGTTGGCTGTAATTATTTTTTAACTATAAAAGTTCTGTCCTACAAGGCGATGTCCAAAACAATATTTAAAGACAAAAAAAGCCATTAATTAAGACATAATGGCTTTTTTCAGTATCTTCTGTAGTTATATATGATTGATGTCGTTCTATGGCTAGCACTCATATAGAGATAGAGAACAATGGGAATTTCGCATTCCACTTATCTATTGTTATTGCTCGCATCTGCTATTTGTATATGAGTATTAGCAACCTACACAATCAATCAAAACCATTAAACCTACTGTTAACCATCATATCTTACTAGAAGTATTCAATATATGACTATCAGTGTCCTTGTGGTAAATTTTTGTTATACAAACAACGTCAAGCGTATTATAACGCATGAGAGGTACAAATGCGAATAGGTTGAATTTATATATTATTATATCCAGCGAGTTTTATTCAATAGGAGCCAGTAAATCTAAAAGCGCAGTGACACTGCTAGACTGTGTAAGCTTCGGATTGATGACCACACCTAGATAACGCTGTAGCTCAATATTGTCTGCCATATCAATACGTTCCAAATCTTGGCTGACCATCGTTTGAGGCAGTACTGACCAGCCAAGACCGACAGATACCAACATACGAATTGACTCAAGCGGGTTGGTACTCATCGTGGCATAAGGCTTTAGATTATGCTTGGCAAATTCGGCCAAAGTAATCTGACTGGTAAAGGTATTGGCAGACGGTAGAATAGCAGGATATCGGGCTAGCTGCTCTAAAGTGACATTTGATTTGGTTGCCAACGCTGATAGCGTACCAGTCATAAAGTAGAGAGGATCCGACCATAACGTATGGTAGGTTAGCCGCTTATCGTAGACAGGTGGAAGCGTAACAAAGGCTAGAGATAAATCACCATCCAATACGGCTTTGTGCGCTTTTTCAGAATCTACGAAGTGTACTTCTAACTGAACAGCTGGATAAGCTTGAATGAAGTGTTTCAGGACAGGTGCTAAATGATGTAGGCCAATATGATGGCTAGTACCAATGACTAACTTGCCAGAGACAATGTGCTGAGAATGCTGCAAGTTGATTTTAAAATTCTCATAGTCTTCTAGCCAACGCTTGGCATGAGGTAGCATTTCACTAGCCGCTTGAGTAGGTACAATCCCGCGTCCTACCGTATCAAACAAGGTAATGTTAAACTCGTCTTCTAAGTTTTTGATACGTTTACTGACAGCAGGCTGCGTGATAAACAGCTTTTCTGCGGCGCCTGAGATACTGCCAGTGTGCATAACGGTAACGAATGTCGTCAAGTTTGTGGTGTTCAAACGAATGTCCTTAGCTACTTTACGAGCTATAAATAAAAGTTGGCTGACCCAATCACAACGTATTAGAAATAAAAGTTTGCGTCTGGTTAAAAATCATCAATTATTATTATAGGATTTGCCTGCTATAATCACAAGACATCGAGGCATATTGTGACATATTTATTCTAAAAAATTGGCTATTTGCCATTTAAAACGTATTTTAAGCGTTAATTTTAGTCATATGTTGAGTCTGATGAAGAAATAATATTTAAATCATAGATACGACAGTAATTATTAAACATTATAGATAGACATAGTATTTACATAGAATCTTAGCTTGGCAATATGCAAGTAAGTAAAAATTAAGTAATTAGTAACCTATAAAGGATAGCAACATGGCTGGTCAAACGTTATATGACAAACTTTGGAATGCTCACGAAGTCACTAAGCGTGACGATGGTTCGAGCCTGATTTATATCGACCGCCACCTGTTGCACGAAGTGACGAGTCCACAAGCATTTGAAGGGTTGGAGTTGGCAAATAGAGCGCCATGGCGTTTATCGGCTAACATTGCCAGTCCAGATCATAATGTGCCGACCGTCACTAAAGAGCGTCTAGAAGGGGTGCCTGGGATTAAAGACAAGGTATCACGCTTACAGGTTGTCACGTTGGACGATAACTGCACCAAGTTTGATATTGCTGAATTTACTATCAATGATGCCCGTCAAGGAATTTTGCACGTGGTCGGTCCTGAGCAAGGTTTGGTCTTGCCGGGTATGACAGTTGTTTGCGGTGACTCGCATACAGCGACCCACGGAGCACTTGGTTGTTTGGCTCATGGTATCGGAACCTCCGAAGTTGAGCATGTATTGGCAACGCAGTGTTTGATTCAAAAGAAATCAAAAAATATGCAAATCCGCGTCACTGGTCAACTTGGTGCTGGCGTCACTTCAAAAGACGTAGTGTTAGCTATTATTGCAAAGATCGGCACAGCAGGTGGAACAGGACACGCGATTGAATTTGCAGGTCAAGTGTTCGAAGATATGAGTATGGAAGGTCGTATGACCGTCTGTAACATGGCGATTGAGGCAGGCGCGCGTGTCGGTATGGTTGCGGTCGATGACACGACGATTGACTATGTTAAAGGTCGTCCATATGCGCCAAGCGAAGCACAATGGGAACAAGCGGAAGCCTATTGGCGTACACTATATTCAGACGATGACGCGGTATTTGATACTGTAGTGGAAATCGACGGTAGTCAGATCGCACCGCAAGTATCTTGGGGTACATCGCCTGAGATGGTAGTAGATATCACGCAATCTGTACCGACACCAGATCAAGCCATTGATGAAGCTCAAGAAGAAGGCTGGTTACGCGCTTATACTTATATGGGGCTAGAAGCAGGTCAGAAAATTACGGATATTCAACTTGACCGTATATTTATTGGTTCATGTACCAATTCACGTATCGAAGATTTACGTGATGCGGCAGCGGTAATCAAAGGTCGCAAAGTTGCTGATAACGTAAAAGAAGCGATCGTTGTTGCAGGTTCTGGACAGGTGAAACTGCAAGCAGAGGCTGAAGGCTTGGATACGTTATTTACTGAAGCTGGTTTTGAATGGCGTGAGCCGGGCTGCTCAATGTGTCTTGCGATGAATGCAGATAAACTTGAGCCGCAAGAGCACTGTGCCTCAACGTCTAATCGTAATTTTGAAGGTCGTCAGGGTAATGGTGGTCGTACGCATTTGGTAAGCCCAGCAATGGCAGCTGCCGCAGCATTGGCTGGTCATTTTGTAGACGTTCGTACGTTTTAAGTCTGATAATAAGTAGCTGACATCATGCTTGTATGAACGATAAATATATGAGCATGCTGTCAAAGATGGTAAAAATTATTTACTGTTTAATACGCTTATCAAGATCATCAGCCAGCAAAAATATAATTGATAGGAAATTTTATGCAAGCTTATAACACCCAAACAGGTATCGTTTGCCCGTTAGATCGCGCAAACGTCGATACCGACCAAATTATCGCAAAACAGTTTTTGAAGTCTATTAAACGTACAGGTTTTGGCGTGAATCTATTTGACGATTGGCGCTATCTTGATGAAGGCTACCCTGGTCAAGACAACAGTACACGAGTCATCAATCCAGATTTTGTATTAAACAAACCACGTTATCAAGGTGCTACTATCTTGCTAGCACGTAGAAACTTTGGCTGTGGCTCTAGTCGTGAGCATGCACCTTGGGCGTTATCAGAGTATGGTTTCCGTACGGTAATTGCGCCTAGCTTTGCAGATATATTTTACAATAACTGTTTTAAAAATGGCATGTTGCCGATTGTGTTGGATGAAGCGATTGTAGATACGTTAATGAAGGCGACTTTTGATAACGAAGGCTATGAATTGACCGCAGATCTTGAGCGTCAAGTCGTTATCACACCAACTGGTGAAGAGTATGCCTTTGAAGTGGATGCCTTTCGCAAACATTGCTTGTTAAACGGACTGGATGATATTGGTCTAACTTTGCAACAAAGTGATGCTATTAAAGATTATGAGCAACAAATGATGCAAAAAACACCGTGGATATTTAACGACGTAAGAGCGTAGAAGGTCATTCTATAATCTACTGCTTATAAAACTGCGAGTAGTTGCAACGCAGCGTTGAGTTATGGCGGTGAACTGTCTAAAATGAAGAATAGTTTTTCACTACATTTTATTATCTCTCTTGAATAGTAGCCGCCATTATGAATACAAAACGTTATGCTCTATGGACAAGTACAATTGTTGCTGCAAGCTTATTATTGTCAGGCTGTCAGCTATTGACGGGCTATCAAAAAATAAATGAGGCAGAGAGTGCTGAAGCATGGGTGGGTAAAATCAAACCTATCGCTGGTGAAGTAAATATTGCATGTGTGGGTACATATCATTGCGAAATTGTGCAGATAGATAAAACGCTCATTATTGCGCCCAACAGTCACGAGCCAATCAACCCTCAGATTGTAACAGTTTCACCACGTCAAGAAGGCACGGCAAAGACATCGATGAAGATGGATATGACACCACTCGTCAATAAAAATGCCATAAAAGTTGTGCCGTTAGCGCCTTCGAGTATGCCAGGATTGACCAACTACTATGCACGGGTCATGCCTGCCAAACACGAAGTACATGTGAATTTCTATCCAGAAAATAACATGGGCTATGTTGAGCGTTTTGCGATGATTCATGACTTCACTGAAGCAGGTACTTATCAGCTGCGCGCTTATCAAAAGAAGAACAGCGAAAAATCAGGCAGTCTATTGGACACAGCATCACCTGAGCCTTTATGTATTGAGCTATTGCAAGGCACTCAAGTACAGCGCCGATTCTGTAAACAACTAGACGCTGAGCATCAAGGCGAATTCGTAGAAACGGGTATGGCCAAAGCAGTAACATCAGCACCTAAAGTCAAAAAAATGGCAGCATAAAATATGAGTATAAAAAGCTCGAAAATATAATCAACTAATAAAAATATTTCCAAAAGGATCAGTATGGCAACGATTTTAACATTAGCGGGTGATGGTATTGGCCCTGAAATCATGACCCAAGCCATTGACGTGCTCAAGGCTGTCAATGATAAGTTTTCACTTGATTTAACGCTTGAGTCTGGATTGATTGGCGGTGTGGCTATTGATGCAACTGGTGAGCCTTTGCCAGATGAGACATTGGCCCGTGCTCGCGCTGCAGATGCTGTATTGCTAGGTGCAGTTGGTGGTCCTAAATGGGATGCGATCGAGCGTAGTAAACGCCCTGAGCGCGGTTTACTTAAGATACGCGGTGAGCTTGGTTTATTTGCCAACCTACGCGTAGCCAAGCTCTACCCACAGTTGGCTAATGCCTCAAGTATCAAACCTGAAATTATCTCAGGCCTAGATCTATTGATCGTTCGTGAACTGACAGGCGGTATCTATTTTGGCGAGCCTCGTGGTATCCGCACACTAGAAAATGGTGAGCAGCAGGGCTATAACACGATGGTGTATAGCACAAGTGAGATTCAGCGCATTGGTAAAGTTGCCTTTGAGTTAGCAAAAACGCGTGCGCAAGCGGCAGGCACAGCAGCTAAGGTATGTTCAGTTGATAAAGCCAATGTATTAGAAGTCACCGAGCTGTGGAAACAGACGATGATCGAGATGCAACAAGCTGATTATAGTGATGTGGCGTTATCACATATGTATGCTGACAACGCCTGCATGCAGTTGATTAAAGATCCCAAGCAGTTCGATGTCATGGTGACGGGAAACATGTTTGGCGATATCCTATCTGATGAAGCTGCAATGTTGACAGGCTCTATCGGTATGTTGCCATCAGCGAGCTTAGATGAGTCAGGTAAGGGCATGTATGAGCCGTGTCATGGTTCAGCACCTGATATCGCAGGACAAGATAAAGCCAACCCATTAGCGACTATCTTGTCTGTTGCTATGATGCTGCGTTATACCTTTAAGCAAGAAGATGCGGCACAAGCAATTGAACAGGCAGTCAGTGATGTGCTTGATGATGGTCTACGTACGCTGGATATTTTAGATAGCAGTGAAGCTGGACTTAAGCAGGTAGGCTGTAAAGAAATGGGTCAAGCGGTCTTGGCCAAACTGATATAAGTTAACTTGCGCTTAAAGGCTATTCCTATATAGCATTTTCCACAGTCTCATTTTGCGTGTTATATACCCATAAGCTACCAAGTGGCTTATGGTTTTTTATTGTTTATCTGTTAGCAAAACTTATCTACAAGCATTGTCTTAACAGAGACGCTGTACAACAAAGCTCCTTTTAACACAAAGCTGTTATATGCTCACAAGGTAATATGACAATATTAGTAGCTTATAAAGGAGCTAAAATATTTCGCTTTTAGCAAAAGTAAAATATTCAAAATCTAGATGCCGAAGGTAAGTTCTAAAAATCCAAAAAACTGTAGTATTTGCAAACTTAAAACAAAAATAGAATTTCTTAAATTAGGAGTGTTACATGTATCAATTAACAAGAATCAGTAAAGCATTGACAGTGGTTAGTTTCTCTAGCTTACTATTCATGGGGCAAAGCATCGCAGCAGAAACAACGGATAGTGTGAACGCAAGTAATAGCGTCAAGTCTCCGGCTGAAGTGAGTCCAGTGACTAATGGCGTAAGTCAAAAGTTAACAGGAGATAGTAAAGCCGCGACTTCATTGAATAAGCTACTGCCTACTATTAAATACACAACTGAGAACCTATCTGACAATGCAAAAAAGATAAACAATGTCACTTGGACGGCAGATGCAGATATTGATCGTAATATAGGAACAAAGCTGCAGGCTCTATTAAACTGGCATCACAACGGAGTAGGGCCTGTCGATGGCTACTGGGGCAAAAATACTCGCAAAGCCATGCAAGCGTTTCAAAAAGCAAATGGTTTAGACGTAACCGATACGCTAAACGCTGAGACGTGGCAAGCGCTGACTAAAAATGAGAAGCTCACAACTCAACCAGTACTAGTCAGCTATCAGCTCACTGAAGCAGATGTGAATGTCAAAACCACAACCATACCTGCTGATTCTGTTGCCAAATCCAAGCTTGAGGGGATGTACTACGAAAGCATTACTGAGGCGTTGGCAGAGAAGTTTCATATTAGTGAGAAATATTTAAAGTCGCTTAATCCTGATGCTAATTTTACTGCTGGTGAAATTATCACGGTATATAACCCTGGTAATCCTAATACCAAGCCGGTGCATCGCGTTGTCGCTGATAAGGCCACTGAAACACTCTACGCATATGATGAGAGCAACAATTTGATTGCTAGCTATCCGACGACAGTAGGCAGTACAGCGACACCATCACCAACAGGTACGCATACTGTCAAGGTAAAGGTGCACGAGCCCAACTATACTTATACGGCCAATGACGGCAGCAAGTCTATCATTCCACCAGGTCCTAACAATCCAGTTGGTTCGGTATGGATTGGACTTAGCAAACCTACTTATGGCATTCATGGATCGCCAGATCCTGCTCGTATTAGTCGTCAGGCATCAGCAGGTTGTGTGCGTTTGACCAACTGGGATGCGCTTAGTTTGCTCGGAGTTATAAAAAACGGCGCGACTGTCGAATTTAGTTAAATACGATAATACTAAGTCATAAAAAACGGACAAAAAAATACCGCTAAAATCTAGCGGTATTTTTTGTGGTAAGTAGAAACAGTCAATACTAAATAACTAAAATATTGATAGGCAATAATGAGCAGATTAGCATTTTCATTATTATTATCAGTTTCACTACCCAAGCGTCATATCAGCTATCAGCGATAACGTAGCTATTCGGCTATTGGCTGTATCTTACCAATGCTAATACTTTCATAACCATATTGGTTAGTCAGTATTTAGTTTTTACCACGGTAGGTGATACGGCCTTTAGATAGGTCATAAGGCGTCATTTCAACTTTAACCTTATCACCTGTCAAGATACGAATATAATGCTTACGCATCTTACCAGAGATATGCGCAATGATTTCGTGCCCGTTTTCTAAACGAACTTTGAACAAAGTATTAGGAAGGGTATCAATGACTTCGCCTTCAAATTCAATAATATCGTCTTTTGCCATAATTTGTATCAATCAATTAAAAAATAAGCCCATATTATACGTAAGTTAGCGGATTAAAGCAATACGAACCTGCTTTTGACTTGACAGCATGTAAGTGATATGTATGCCAAATGATATTGATTTAATCAGGTAGATTTAACCAAACAGGTGTTAGCGGTGCATCTGGCAATAAGCTTTGAAAACGCTCAGGATAATAAGCATTGATAAAATACAATCCATCACCTGAAGCAGTAGGTGGTGCAATCGTTCGGTCTTTTTTATGCAGAATATTTAAAAAATCTGCTGGCTCTAGCTCATGTCTACCAATGGCATACAATGTGCCCATCAAATTGCGAACCATATGATGCAAAAACCCATCTGCTTGTATATCAAAAACGATAAATTGACCATGAGCAAAAAGGTTGGCATGGCTAATCGTGCGCACTGGCTGATTGGACTGACAGGCCGCAGCACGATAACTGCTAAAATCATGTGTACCGACGATATCAGCTGCTGCTTGCTGCATGGCTTTCAAATCAAGCGGCTCATAGATATGAGTTACTTGATGATTTAGTATGGCAGGGCGCTGTGCTTGGTTGAGCGTAATATAACGATAGCGACGAGCAATAGCACCAAAACGCGCGTGAAAATCAGCTGGCATGGGTTGTATCCAGCGTAGAGCAATATCATCGGGAAGTAGGCTGTTCACACCGCGCAACCAATTATGAGTAGGGCGATACGCATGAGTTGTAAAATGGGCAATCATATTACTCGCATGGACGCTGGCATCAGTACGCCCAGCTGCGATGACTTCTACAGGCTCATTGGCAACTTTGCCGATAGCTGTTTCTAGGGCTTCTTGTACACCCAAAACCTCTCGTTGCCGTTGCCAGCCATGATAATGAGTTCCTAAGAACTCAATAGCAATCGCTAAAGTGTAGGTTGGTTCAGTTTCAATAATTTCAGTCTCAGACATTAGGGTTTCTAAACTTATAAAATGGGAATTAATTAAAAGTCGCTTAGCGCTTTTTGATGCTAGTGCCAGTTTGATTGACATTATTCAACCAACGCTGTCTACGTCTGGCAGGACTGTCATAGCGAAGTAGCAACCATAGTAATCGGGCATAAATAGCAGGTATGGTCAAACGTCCACCAGCAATGACATGATGCTCGTACTGCCAACTACCTGCTGCATAGCTATCGCTGACGCCGCCAAACGGACATTGGCTGGCTGATATCACCATATGTCCACGCTCATGAGCAAGGGTTAGTGTCTCTGCTAATGCAGCTGAATAAGGGATGTTACCGGCGCCAAACCCTAATAGAATAATGCCACATGGTGGCTGCGACAATAAAGCTTGTAGCTGGTTGTTTATCATCGAAACATCGTTAGGTAGGCAATATAGCGCATGAACACTCGCGTTTTCAGCACGTGTTTTAATACTGGACAGCAAGTCTTGTTGGTCATCGAGCCAATGTTGCCTACGCGTGTCAGGTAGACTTTTTATATAGCTATTGGCTGGATAAGCGGCGCGGGAATGACCAGTAAATGCCATCAGATCATGGCTGTGAATTTTTTGTACCGTTTGAGCAGGCCATGATTCGCCGCTAAAACTAATTTTCACGCCTGATTCACCAGCAGCGGCTAGTTTTAATGAGTCGTTGAGATTGCCCCAAGCATCGCTATGTTCATCGATGTTATAGGAATGCAATATCTCACTGTCTAATAATGGACGCATACTTGCGGTCAAAACAATACAGATATCACTACCTGCAAACGCTTCTGCTAAAAATGCGCCTAAGTAACTCAACGTATCCGTGCCAGTGATGAGTACAAAGCGTCTATCACCTTTGGCATAAGCATTCAGGAGTAGTTGATAGAAATGGGTAAAATCGACAGGGGTAAGCTGGCTGCTGTCTTTGATCAGGGCGTTTTCCAACCATGAGACGGTCGGTAAGTTATTCGTACTGTCTTGCGCGGACAAAAGCTTTTGTAGAGTAGGCAAAAACACTTCTGCTGATAATGGCGCTAAAGGTCTGCCGTAGCTACCAAAGGTACCGCCAGCATAAATCAGTTGAATAGGATCGGATAGATTTTTGAGCATAACAGAAGAAGGCATAGTATCAACACAGTAAACAATTATGGAAGAAAAGAGGCGCTAGAGGATTGAGCAACTATGGCTGAAGGGTTCAATAATAGATAGTATTAGAGTTAAAAGCAAAAAAAATCAGCAAGCATCCCGTGATTAGGAAGTACTTGCTGATAAGAAACTAGACTATTAACTACGCAGTACGTTCGAGTAATAGCTGTGCTTGCTGTTTCTGCTCACTAGTACCTTGAGCTATCACTTCATTGAGTAAACGCTTGGCACTATCATATTCACCCAGTTGTAGGTATTGATCTGCCAAGTCTAACGTCACTTGATTACTGTCTAATGACTTTACGAAATCAAAGTCTGCTGCGAAACGTGATGAAAAGTCTTCTGCTGATTCAATCTCTTGAGGCGTGACAGGAGTGTCGCTCTCAACTGGTGCAGCTATAGAGACTGGGGTAGTAGTCGACGGAGCCTCAAATAGAGAATCAGCATCGTCGATATTAAAATCATCGTCTATCAGCGTATTGTCATCAAACCTCAATGGTGCAGCAGGTGCGACATTCGATTCTTCAACAACGCTAACATCATTAACCTCGATATCATCATTGAGTAATGGTTCCTCAAGATTAATATTTGCAAAGTTGTCTTCTTCAAGGGTCATACTCTCAGAAGCATTACTTCCAAAATCAGTATTTTCCAGAATGAAATTGTCAAAATCACTGTCGTTTTCAGTCGTAGATAGGTCGTCATTGGAGACAGTACTGATATCATCTGGTGCATCTAGACTGCTCAAAGATAAAGCAAAGTCATCTTCACCGTTTTGGATAGTATCAATAGAGTGTTGTTCTGAATTCGTAGATACGTCATTAGGGACGATATTGTCTTTGTCTGTATCGGCTGCTAAATCATCGAAATCTAAGATAAAATCTTCTTCTAGTGCGGCTTCCTCATTGTCATCATATGAGAGGTTAGTGTCTATAGATGATTCATTCGAAGTATCATCAAATGAATCAAAGTCAAACTCAAAGTCACTAAGATCGTTATCTTCGTTATTACTAATATTATCGTTAGCGGAGCTCTCTAAAACGTCGTTATTTACATTGTCCAATGGTGTGACAGGCATTTCACTTGTCGTATTAGGCGCATCGAAATCATTCTCTAGATCGCTGAGCGTCAGATCAAAGCTATCATTCGGATTTTCGGTAATAGAACTAACATTGTCGACTTTATCTGATAACTCTAAGCTGTCGATAGAATCATTTATTGCAGTCTCATTTAGTGCAGTATCGTTATTACTTTCTTCAATTGGCTGATGAGCTACTGCATTAGTACTATCATTCTGACTAATAGGTAAATCGAAGTCGATAGCGCCAAAATCGTCTTTGGTATTGTCTATGGCTAGCGTTTGCACAGCGGCAGGTTCTAATTCCTCAAAAGATAGACTTCTTATCTCGTCTGCTTGAGCGATAGTCTGACTATCATTATGGGCTCTTATAGACTCATAAATATTATTAAAATCTTCTGGCTGGTTTATCGTCGCGTATATGCTGAGTAGTTTAAGAGACAATGCACTGTTATGAGGTTTTTCACTTAGACCACGTTTAATGGTTTCGATCGCCTTGTCATAGCGCTGCTGATCCATAAAACGCTGAGCAATAGTGATATGGTCAAATTTATGGCTATTGCTGACATTAGTGTGGGTAGGAGTACCATAATCTACTTTTGGTGAGGGAGTAGACGTATTTTTTCTTGCATTAATAGGCGATGGTGCTGACGATTTCTGCGCCTTGTTTTTGCGCAAGAATAAAGCAGCCACTAACAGAATAAGCGCCAATCCGGCGATGATATATAGCATATTGTCCATAGTTATTCCTACGCCTGTGATCACAATCTAATGTATGAATCAGTTAGGCAATTATTGATTGCGTAATTTTTCGAGACGAGCCTGTAGCTCAGCCAATTTTTGGTTTTGTAATTGAATTTTTTTAGTATAGCTGCTAAGAGTGCTACTTGTACTTGATAAACGTTGGGCTTGTGATGCTGCCTGCTGCCGCGATGCTTTGAGTGTCGCTAATATATCTGTGCTCAAACCATTTCCTGTGTTTGATGCTGCTTTCGCTTGAGTGCCATCTGCATTGCCATCTCGCCCAGGCGCAAGCACAGAAAATTGTGCTTTTGATAAAGTCTGTGTTTTAGTTGTCGTGGCTTTCTCAGGGCGTTTGGCCGCTTGCGTACTTATAGAGGGTTTTTTAAAAGGTCTTTGAGCTGTTTTTTGCATCGCCGCTGTATTTGCTCTGCGAATATACTGTCTTTGTGCATCGATAGCCGCTTCTAAGTTTTTCTGTGATGGTATGACATCATAACTGGGTAAAATAAGCTTAGCATCTGCTTTTAATTGATCTGCGTCTTTATTGATAAAGGCATCAGGGTTTTGTGACTGAATTTGCTTCATCACAATGGAAGTATCTAGATTATTTTCTTGCGCGATCTGCTGAGCAATAATCCATAGGCTATCGTTACGTTGTACTTGGTATTGATTAGTTGTCGTACTATCTATTGCTCTATCATTTGAAGGTACATTATTAATAGCGCTATTAGGGGTTTTCGACGTTGCATTGCCAATAGAAGCTGCCACGACGCTAGTAGCATTTTTCTCAGTATTGCTTGCTAAGATGCTAGTAGTTGGAGTAGGTATGGGTGATACGTCAGCGTCTGTATGTTTACGACTCGGCTGTATCTGCCGTGTGACTTGAATATTTAGAGTATCGAGTGGTTTATCAATCAATACTTTATCTAAGATTGGAGTGTTTTTAATACTTGCTTTGGCGTTATCATTGGCACTAACTTTCGTAGTTTCAGTGTTGTTATTTACATTTAAGGAACTGCTATCTAAACGGTTCGCTGAACTAAGTCCGTTATCAGTCTTCTTTGCATTACTGATAGTATTTTTTATATTAGAGTCGCTATTTAAACGCCCATTATCAAGTCGACTAGGCGCGTAAGTAAGATTGCTAGTCTGCGAAGTAGCTGTCACTGTCGGTGCTTGTATGTTAGACACTGCTCTAGAAATAGAAGAATCAACTGTTGCTATGTTTGCTAGAGTTGGTTTATTTGCAGCAGCGTTAGATACCGATATTAATGGCGGCGGTGCACCTTTTCTTACGGTTAACGGTTTTGCAGCACTTGCAGAAACACTTGGTAAATTAAGTTTCTGAGTGCCTTTGACACTATTTTTGGAAGCATTATTAATCGGTAGACTATCGTTTAACGGCATTAATAATGTTTTTGGTACAACATTTTGCTGCCCATTATCATTGATCGATAACACCAAATCAGCAAAAGGCTTGGACACAGGCTGTGATGTGCTGATTAATACCTGACCACTGGTCGCAGAAGTTGCTTGAAAGTGCACCTGCATTGAGTCAGTCGGTGTCAAGCCCATCTGTTGATAAATAACTGGATTGGCCAAGCTCGCTGAAAAATCAGCCGCTCGTATGTCAGTAACCACGATACTTGCGCTCAACGGTTCATGCTGGGCTGAGCTAACCACTGTCCTACCGATAGTTGCCGCTTGCGCGCTTGGAATAAGAGCGGCCAAACCTACAGAATAAAGTAATGCCATCGATACCGCGCGATGTACAGGAGTCAAGCGACGAGATAAATGACAAGACATGAGCAGTCCTTTACAAAATAAGTTATCTTTGCTGTTATAACAAAGTACGGTTTAGTTTACCAGTTTATTTCACAACTGTTGCGTCCAATGCATAAATGTTTATTTAATGTTCAGCTTGTTTTCTTGTCAAGTAACATAGCATCACCATAACTAAAGAATCGATATTCTTTTTTAATAGCATGTTGATAGGCATATTCAATCGATGCTTTGCCAGAAAAAGCTGATACCAACATTAGCAACGTCGATTTGGGTAAATGAAAGTTTGTTAACAGTCGATCAATGACACCGAATTTAAACCCTGGATAAATAAAAATGTCTGTGTCCCCTGACCAACTAGAGAGTGCTTGCCCATTGATAGCTGTTTTTTGATAAGCCGTTTCAAGGACGCGAGTCACCGTGGTACCAATAGCAATAACCTTATTACCATTTGCATGCGTCTGATTAATCAGCTCAGCAGTTGCTTGTGGCAAATGTGCATACTCACTGTGCATAATATGACTGAGTAGGTTGTCTGTTTTAACTGGCGCAAAGGTACCAGCGCCAACATGCAATGTCACAAAAGCAGTATTGATGCCTTTTTCTGCCAACTTATTGAGCACCAAGTCATCGAAATGCAAACTTGCTGTCGGTGCAGCGACACTTGCAAGCTTAGCGGGATCATGAAATACCGTTTGATAACGAGTATTATCAGTGTCATCAGCATGACGTTCAAAGTAAGGCGGGATAGGTAACTCACCGTAAAGTTCTAAATTAGGCAAAATTGGCGCATCAAAGGCTAAAATAAACAAGTTGTCCTGACGACCAATCATCGCGCCACTCATATGACTATCAGCAAGTTGAAAACGTTGACCAAGTTTCAGTGCTTTGCTGGCTTTTACATGGCAAAGAGCAATATGTTCTTGATTGACTGACTTATTATCTGAATCTTCTAAATGCAGTGTTGCTACATCTAAGTCTGAGACAGTAACCAATCGCTCAATCAAGACCTCAAGTTTACCGCCAGTGTCTTTTTGACCAAATAGGCGTGCCTTCATTACCTTTGTATCATTAAAGACAATCAGGTCTCCAGCATCTAATAAATCAGGCAACTCAGAAAACAAACAGTCTTCTACAGGCGTAGCATTTGTAACAGTGTGAGCAGGCAAGTACAAAAGTTTTGAAGCAGAACGCTGTGCCAATGGATATCGCGCAATCAAACGATCTGGTAAGTCATAGTCGTAATCTTCCACGCTTAGATAATCTAAGACGTCACTATTGTTATTGGTATTAAGCGAGGCATTAGAATCGGAAGATGCAGTGTGAGTGTTGGTCATAATCAGTCTTTAAATGGATAGAAATTTTGGCATAATTGTAGCAGAAATACTGCTATAAAAGGTTGCTTTACAAAGTAGTCACCGTGCACAAAACATATTTGAATAGCCTAAGCAAAAATAATAGTTTTCAACTGTTCTAATGTTTATTACGTTAGTCTTTGCTTATTTTACTCAAATAAATTTAATTGAGGCAATAGTTGAGCTGCAGGTGTCAATGACGAAAAAGTGACCCCGACTAATCGGATAGGGAGCTGGCGCGGAATATCTAAGAATAATTTGTCTAACCAGTAATGAGCAGATTCAGCACTACTAAAAGCGGTAGTCAGCGTGTGCGTACGGGTAATCTGAGTAAAGTCGGCATACTTAACCTTGAGCGTTATAGTATGAGCGATGAGATTTTTTTTGTGCAGTTGCGAGAAGGCATCCGCATTTTGTTCATAGATTTGTATACGTAACGCCGTGTCATCGTTTAGATTTTCTCTAAAAGTAGTCTCCGAACCAACAGACTTATGCAGGCGCTCAGACTTGACAGCGCGTTCATCGCGACCATGAGCGATATCATGATAAAACTGTCCTCGCTTACCAAACTCATTAATCAATACATCGGCTGACATACGGCGTAGATCAGCACCATTAGTCACGCCCATCGCATGTAATCGTCTTGCCGTTGCTTTACCTATCCCGTGAAATCGTTCAATAGGCAGTGTACTAATAAAAGCATCAGCGTCTTCTGGTGTGATAATAGCGGTGCCGTTAGGCTTATTGATATCAGAGGCAATCTTGGCCAACATCTTGTTGAAGGACACGCCAGCAGAAGCAGTCAATCCTGTATGTTGCAATATTTGTGCTCTTAACCAATTTGCCATTAATGTCGCTGAGCCTTTATGTACAGTAAGACCAGTGACATCAAGATAAGCTTCATCTAGCGATAATGGCTCAACATGAGGCGTTAAGCTGTACATGATATTGCGAATATCGCTGCTAACAGCTCGATATACTTCAAAACGTGGTCTGACAAATATGACTTCTGGACAACGTTTGCGAGCCTCATAACAAGACATGGCTGAGCGCACCCCAAACTGACGTACCTCATAGCTAGCCGCTGCTACAACACCGCGACCATTTGGATCTCCACCAACCACTAGTGGTTTGCCCCGTAATTCTGGGAAGTCACGTTGTTCTACACTGGCATAAAACGCATCCATGTCTATATGAATGATTTTACGTGGACTGGATGCTGTAGGAGTTTTCATGGTTGATATTTTACATCACTCAATACTTCTGTTTCAGTATCGATTATTAAACGGTAAAGGGGTTTTTCGAATATAGAACCATAAAAATATGGCAATATGTGAATAATTTATATATCAATAATTAAATTTAGTGTAAAGTTAATAGTCAGAGATATATGGCGTTAAGACACTAGTAAATTTAATATAGTTAACATATGTTCACTAACAGATGTTCAGTATGGTGTATACCTTAAGTTTTTCAGATTTTCTATACCGCCTATCTGAATATTATCGCCTTCCATCATGAATATTATAGTTACATGTTACAGTTCTAATGCTATCGTTTTACAATATATTAACCACGATAATCAATAGTTATGAAAGTAATAAATGGTCTTTTATAGGAATTGTATTTACCTGATAAGACATTGTTTATAGCTCATACCAAACTTATGAATTGAGTACTGGTAAATTAACTTTCTAAAAAAATAGTAATGAGAAAGTTCAAGATAATTAAGGAGCTGATGATGAGTCATGAATTAAAAGGGAGCGATTTGACACGAGCAATGCTAGCGCGGGGTGATAAAAAAATATGGTGCGCAGTGTGTGATGAAGGCGATGAACAAGCGATGATGGATCAGTGTGGTAATGATTTTACAGCCTATATTGTGTCATTTAATGATGGATATTTTTATTGTAGTGCTGGCATGCCATGGAATTATGCGGTACCGATTAAGATAAGTGCTGTCATGCCATTTGAAGTATCGATATAAACAAGCTAGGAATTTATTAAAACAAATATAAATAATAAGCACAAAAAAACCTCCGATAAAGGAGGCTAGTTTGTACTAAATATTGGTACCAGTGGTCGGACTCGAACCGACACGCTTTTAAAGGCAACGGATTTTGAATCCGTCATGTCTACCAATTCCATCACACTGGCATGTTAGGTGATAATAGTTATTGACTAAATATTACCGAATTGGGTTACAGTGTTGACTGTATAGGCTGCGTATTATAGCAGCCTATTTACATGCGTCAAGTATTATTTTATACAATTTTTCATTTATTCTAGTGATGCTAAATAGCATCATTCTAGCCGACAAAGGCACGCTCAACTGCGTAATCTGCTTGCACACCCATACGTGGTGAAACAGTCAAGCCAAAGTCATCTAAAATAGCAGAAACCTCAGCATTAAACGGCATACTGCCACAAAGCATGACACGGTCGTCGTCTTTATTCATTGGTGGTAAACCAATATCTTCGAACAATTTGCCTGACTTCATCAAATCAGTGACACGTCCTTGATTTCTGAATTCTTCACGCGTAACCGTTGGATAATAGATGAATTTTTCGCGATACCATTCACCAAAGATTTCATCATTAGGTAGCTCGTTTTCGAACATCTCGCGATAAGCCAAATCATGAACATGACGTACGCCATGTACTAAGATAATTTTGTCAAAACGCTCATACACTTCAGGATCACGTGCTAGTGACAAGAAAGGAGCAAGGCCAGTACCAGTAGAGAGCATGTAAAGGTTCTTACCTGGTAGCAGATCGTCCAATACTAGTGTGCCTGTTGGCTTTTTACTGACTAACAGCTCATCACCTACTTTGATATGCTGTAAGCGTGAAGTTAACGGACCATCTTGAACTTTAATAGAGAAGAATTCTAAATGATCTTCATAGTTAGGGCTGGCAATTGAATAAGCGCGTAGTAGTGGCTTGCCATCAACAACAAGTCCAATCATCGCAAATTCGCCATTACGAAAGCGCAAGCCATCGTCACGAGTGGTTTTGATACTAAATAGAGAATCATTCCAGTGATGAACCTCTGTGACCGTTTCGGTGCGAAGTTTTGACATAAAGTCCTCGTTAATAAGTTGTTATTTGTGTGTTAAGTTTGAATAAGTATTAAATCAGAATGTTCAATGTTAGATTGAACATTATAAAAACGTATCAGTCTTTTAATCGTTGTCGACACTGCTATTTTTATGAACGAGTAAATGATGGGTAAGCGCAATAGAATTGGTTTATCAGCTTATGTACAGCCATTTATTATGTCATTAGACATAGTAAATGTGCGTCAACGATGACAGCATTACTGCTCATATCATCCAAATGTAAATGACTCTCATCAAATTTCTTGCTCATAATACCAAACTTTAAAATAAAAATCCGTCTAGCAGTGATTGTCTAGCATGATAAAATGGAATATCGTTAGTGAGTAATTTCGTATCATTTGGCAAAACTGCTTTATCAAGGTAGTTTTGTATTACTGGAGTTGGTCTATGCTTGATGAAAATCCCCTGTTAGATAACTACTATCAAGCTCCTATTATTGGCTATCATCGTGCGCCGCTTTCGCAGAAATTTGGTGCGCCGCGCCAGCCAAACCTAGTCGCTTTGACTAGTGTCATTGAGATGTTAGCGCTATATGATACGCCAGCTGCATTTGATGGTTTGGATAAGTTTAGTCATATATGGGTGAGTTGGCAGTTTCATCATAATTATCGATATAAAAATAACAATGAAACCAGTACTAGTTTTCGCGCTCAAGTACGTCCACCAAGATTGGGCGGTAATCAAAAAATAGGGGTGTTTGCCAGTCGCAGTATGTATCGTCCTTCAGGACTAGGTTTGTCTGTCGTCAAGCTCGAACAAGTCAAAATAATTCAAGGTCGTGTATTATTAATTATCAAAGGCGCTGATATGATAGATGGCACACCAATCATCGATATAAAGCCATATGTGGCCTATAGTGATGCGCTGATCCAAGCACAGAGTGGATTTGCACCAACTGCTCCAGAATTATTAAACGTAACCGTGACCGATGCCGCTAACGAACAATTTATGATGTTAGTAAGTGCAGGCGAGTCTAGTAATGCTAATAATGATAAAAGTATTAAAGACGCAAACACTGGATTAAATAGTGCGACAGTTGCGTCTACGGTTCATCGTATACAAAATCAAGTAGTAGCCTCAGATATGAGCATTATCAAAGAATTAATTGCTCAAGACCCGCGTCCAGCTTATCGACGGACAGAGATAGCCACGCCATTTGTTATGCGTTATAAATCGGTTGATGTGAGTTTTCAGTTGATGAAATCAGGACAGCTACAGATAATCGCTGTAGTTGCAATATAACTGGCTTGCATTGATATCATTTTTGACAACACATTGTAAAACAATAGAAGAAGAGAGATATGTCTGCTCAACAGTACTCGATAGTGATTGATTTGCGTTGGTGTCTAGATGAGCTATTGGCAGATAAAGTGATTGACCAACGCGGCTATAACCTAGTCATTACTAGCCGTCGCGACAAAGCGCAGCACCCTCTACTAACGATTAGTGAATTTGGCTTGCCTAATGGCCATGCGACGGACAATAGCGCTGAAAATAAATTAACTTTGGCTTGGCTCAACCAATGGTTGGCGGCTAAAGCAGATATGTCTCTCGTTCGTATTGACCCTCTAAAAGTTGATGTCCCTGCAGTTACACAATTGATGTCATTTGAATATGCACGCTCGCAGCATATTTTGCCGATTGAGGTCGCTATAGACGAAGTGATTATCGGAACGGATCAGCCTTTTTATACTGACTGGCACTCAAGTATTGAAAAATTGATCAAATCAAAAAGCTATCGCACAGTCTATATCAATCCTGAGCAGATCAAACGCTTCCGGCAAGAGTTCTATCAAGTTACCCAAGCGATTGCAGGCGCAAATAGTGTCCATAAGCGTGCAGCTGCCGACGTGACCAATGTCGAAGCATTATTGCAATTGGGCGACAATACTAATCCCGATGCCAATGACCAACATATTGTTAGAGTTGTTGATTGGCTGTTGCAATATGCCTTTGAGCAACGAGCTAGTGATATCCATTTAGAGCCACGCCGTGAAACAGGTAAGGTGCGCTTCCGTATCGATGGTGTGCTCCATACGGTGTATGAGATGCCATTGGCAATCATCGTCGCGGTAACCGCACGTATCAAAATTCTAGGACGGCTAAATGTTGCAGAAAAGCGTAAACCGCAAGATGGTCGTTTAAAGACGCGAACGCCAAAGGGGCTAGAGACAGAACTTCGTTTGTCGACTATGCCAACCGCTTTCGGTGAAAAGTTGGTCATGCGGGTATTCGATCCTGAAGTGCTGGTGCGTTCCTTCGCTCAGCTTGGTCTATCGGGCAAACAGCTTGAAACGTGGCATGAATTGACTGCTCATCCAAATGGGATTATTTTGGTCACCGGGCCTACAGGTTCAGGTAAGACCACGACCTTGTATAGTACTCTCAAGCAGTTAGCGACTGAACAAGTCAATGTCTGTACCATTGAAGATCCTATTGAAATGATTGAACCTGCATTTAACCAAATGCAAGTGAATCCAGGTGTCGATTTAAACTTTGCTGACGGCATTCGCTCCTTGATGCGTCAAGATCCTGACATCATTATGGTAGGGGAGATTCGTGATGCTGAAACAGCCAATATGGCAGTACAAGCCTCATTGACAGGGCATTTGGTGCTCTCGACACTACATACTAACGATGCGCCAAGTTCAATCACTCGCTTGCATGATTTGGGGATTCAGCCATTTTTGACATCAGCGACTATCTTAGGTGTGATGGCACAGCGATTGTTACGTACGCTATGCCCGCATTGCAAAAAAGCAGTAGACGTTGTGCCAGACAGTGAGATTGCTATTCAATGGCAGGAGTTGGTACAACCTTGGCGCGCACCTGCCCCAGCACAAATTTATGTGGCTCAAGGCTGCGAGCATTGTCGACACACTGGTTATCAGGGACGAGTCGGCCTATACGAGATTATGCCATTGTCTAACGAATTAAAAAAACTGGTCGCAGCCGATACAAACTTAGATGTGCTTAAACAACAAGCCTATCGAGAAGGTCTACAGCCATTACGTTTATCAGGTGCAAAACGTATTAGTGAAGGCGTGACAACCATAGAAGAGGTGATGCGAGTCGTGCCTCTTAATTAGTCTCATGTATTAGGCCATGAATTGGGGAATAGTATTTTAAGAGTAGGAAATATGATGCCACTTGAAAACAGCTTCCTTCACAGCAATCAATGCAAATAAGATTCAAATTTTTAATTCCCAGACTTTTAATTGAGAAAGTTTTAATAACGAGATTATTTATGTTTACAGATACTCATTGTCACCTCAACCGTTTAGATTTGACGAAATATGATGGTAAATTATCTGGCGCGATTGACGCCATGAAAACTGCTAATGTTACCCGTGCGATGGCAATCATGTGTGATTTTGCAGAATATGACGAGATTGCCAATATTGTGAGCACCTATGGTGACGAGACGCTAAATCTAGGGATGAGTGTAGGGATTCATCCTTGCGAAGATATCGATGTACTGAAATCAGCAACGGTTGAGCGTCTAGTAGAGACTGCTGATAAAGACCATGTATGGGCAATAGGCGAGACAGGGCTAGATTACTACTGGTCTACAGAAAATAAAAAAGAGCAGCAAGCCAGTCTTGCACGTCATATCCATGCCAGTCAGCAACTAAAAAAACCGCTTGTCATACACATGCGTGACGCAAAAGAAGATACGATCGATATCTTAAAAAGTGAAGGCGCTGAGCATGGTATTATTCATTGCTTTACTGAAGATTGGGAGACTGCGAAACGTGCTTTAGATTTAGGATTTTATATCTCCTTCTCAGGTATTGTCAGTTTTAAAAGTGCCCAAAATATCCAAGACGCTGCACGACATATGCCTAGAGACAGAATCTTGATTGAGACCGACAGTCCATATTTGGCGCCTGTGCCTAAGCGTGGTCGTCCCAATGAGCCCGCCTACGTACCTTATGTCGCGAGCTTTATCGCAGATATGTACGGGTGTGATAGTAACGAGGTTGGAGCATTAACCGCAAAAAACTTTGAAAATTTACTGGCACAGTATCGCTAAAATGGTTATGCTATGACCAGTCAGTCATTTATGTGGTGGTCGTGTAGTTTAATCCCCTTTAGTATTTAATTTACTAAATGTAACTATATGATTATCAATGACTATTTGTAAATATAAGCATATCCCTTTTATGGTATTTCAGCAGTTCTTGTATAGTTTTATACGCTCATTGCCAAATGTACGCACATAATTGATGGTCATATGCTTAATCTTGTCATGTTTTAGGAGAGATTATGAGTCGTCAGCACCAGTTCAAGGCACGAGAAGAGAACATCTTAGCGATGGCAGAACAATTGCTACTTGAGTCAGGCGATGGTGATATCACTTTAGACAGTTTGGCAGATCAGCTCGATTTGGCTAAAGGCACCCTGTACAAGCATTTCTCCAGTAAAGATGAGCTTTATCTGCGTATTATTATTCGTTATGAAGAGCAATTGTTTGAGATTAACCGTATTGATGACTGCCCGTCGGCAGGCGTTGCCCGTATGATTTTTCAGCAGTTATTCAACCCGCAAAAAGCCATGCTATTGAACCAAATCGAAGAGCGTCTGGCAGCATCAGTGACTGGGCTCAATCGTTTGTTTGGTGAGTTATATGATATCCGTCGCCAGCGCATGAAGCGTTTGATTGATATTATTAGCGCATACCTAAAAGATGAGCACAGTAATTTAAGTACTCGTGATTATCTATCGTCTATTTGGGCGATTGGTCAGGGCGGTGCAGGACTATTGAATTCCAGCTTTTACCAACGCTACTTAGGTCGTCGTGATACGCTGCGTTATGCCTTTGTTCAGCAAGTGCTAGAGTTGCCAAGCCATTATCCTGCTGATGATGAAGAGGTCATGGATGAAGACATGCAAGAGCTAGTAGAGCAAATCGATACTGAATCAGAAGAGCACCGCAATACCAACTACTAAAGTAGTTATTGGTAAAATAGCAAGTAATTGTTGGGTTATGAACCTTTCTTGGTTTTAATAAATCGTGTTGTAATGCTTACTATTGCAGCACGATTTGCAGTATTAATTCATATATCTTCTAATATTCTTTAAAATTCCTTTCTCATTCTGCGACAATTAAAATTGGGCTTATAGGTGCAATATGCCGGTCACTGTCAAGACGCAGTCCAGTTCAGCGGCTACTTGCTCTTTTACTCTAATTAGTCAAACGTCTCAGTCCAACTGCTTAGATACAAGACCTACAGACCATTGTCGCCGCTGCGTCTCCATACCAAGGGATGCTTATCACTTATCATCAGTCTCATCAATAAACAGTCGGACACAGGCTGGTTTTACATTGGTGGAAATCGTGGTGGTAGTGGTTATCTTGTCTATATTTGCTGGCATAATGAGTTTGTCTGTCGGTAGCAGTGAATCCCGCAAAAATCGCGCTTTTTATGAGCATCTTACCGATTCGTTGAGCTACGTTCGACTATTATCGGCTGAACGTATGCAGCCGATGGGTTTGCGTATGCAGGCAGATAAGCAAGGTCAAGTAGAGCCAGTCATTGTTACCCTATCAAATCCATATGTCGCGTACCAGACAACAGAGATGATGTCAGATAGCATCGATAGTCAGCCTAAGAATGCTATGGAGCTATCGGCAGAGGTTGCTGGTCTATCAGGCTCTACTGATGAGCAAAAACCAACGCCAAGTTGGGAGGTCGAGTCGGGTATTAGCTTGCCTGAACTACCCACTGGCGTAAGTATTAGAGTTCAAAGTTTGGATTCTAGTGGTTTACAAAATACGGGACGAACCCAAACGTTACAGCCTTGGTTTAGCGACCAAAACGTACCGCAGGTATTGTGGTTTGGTACGGGACAAGCAACGCCTGTCACCATTGAAGTACTTCATGATTCGCGTTTAGTGGGCGAGGTGATTACGATAATGCCAGATGGTAGCATGCGAATCGGACAGGGGTTATAGTGACTAAATTATATAAACCTCCTATGACAAATCAGCCTATGTCACCAAAATTTATATCACTCAAGCCTAGGCGCGAGAGCGGCTTTACCCTTATCGAAGTGATGGTTGCTCTAGCTATTTTGGCAGTGGTAGCAGTCGCGGCGAGCCGTGCCAGTAGTGCATATCTGAGCTCAGTTGATATATTGCGTACTCGTACGCTTGCTCACTTCGTCGCTCAAAATGCCGCTGCTGATTTACGTATTCAAGAGACGTGGCTGACAGTCAACCGCACCCAAACCGTTAATGCACAAGGGCGCAATTGGCAAATAGAAATGACAGTCGGTGACGCCATCACACCTGCCTTAAAAGAAGTAAATATCGCAGTTGCGCCTATTATAGATGGACAGACTCGCACATCGGTCACTGATATCACTGTGATGCTAAGTAATGCTGAGCAAGATACAGGCAGTTTGGATTCGAGTGGTCTAAGCACAATAGATAATAGCGAGCAGGCAGGGGGCGGTCTGTGAGACTTCAGCGTGGTTTCACACTGCTTGAGCTAATGGTTGCCATGGCAATATTTGCGATGTTAGCCGTTGCAGGCTGGCAAGTGTTTGATGGGGTCAATCGTGCTCGTGAGCGCGCAAAATTCCATGCTGACAATCTGGCTGTCCTGCAGTACGCTTATTTACAATTACAGCAAGACATGGGTCAAATCATCCCTTATCAAGCGGCTACTACCCAGAATGTCAGTACAGCGAACAATAATATAAGCAACAGTACTAGTTCAGGTAATAATACTCAATTAAGCGAGCAAATAGATGAAATAGCGCCTGAGCCCTTTATGAGCTTAGATGATGAACATGTCAGCTTTGTACGCTTTGCCGATCCTGATCCACGATATCAGAGTAGCAATAGTCTCCAACGTATCGAATATATTTTTGCGGATGAGCGTTTGATACGTCGCCAGTATAACAGTATGGAAGGCGGGCGTGACAGCGTCAGCCTAGACAGCGTATTGCTCGAAGGTGTCACAGCAGGAAGCTGGCAAGCTTATCTACCAGAGCTAAGTACCAAGTTTCCGAGCGATGACGCTAACAGTGGTGGTAGTATAAATACAGCGGTGAGACAATCAGCGAATACAGCGAGTCCTAAGCCCGCAGCTGCCTTATTACCGAAAGGAATCGCGGTTAGCTTTACATACCAAGATATGCCAATCACTTGGCAATGGGCACTTGCCCCGCAACCGATATCGCATAGCAATAGTCAAAGCACAGCCAATGATACAGATGGTGGTAGCAATGATAATGTTAATAATGACAACAGCGGTAGTGATGGTAGTAACAATAATAGTAGTGCGGATAATAGCAGTGCGGGAACGAATAATTGAGAAGGTAGTGGTTAAAATGTATCAATTGCTCAACAACAAAGGCTATGTATGTCGATGACTGCGAACTCTCAACGCGGTGTTGCGCTGCTGACTATCTTATTACTGGTAGTAAGTATTACTGTGGTTGCAGGGTCGATGCTTGCTAGCCAAAAAATCGCAATTAGGCGTAGTGGTCTGTTATTCGATCAAAATCAATTGCTGCAAGATATCGATGGAGGTCAACAGTTGGCGGTGACGATGATTCGCGCTGATAGCAACCTCAATGATACGGATAGTGCGCAAGATATCTGGGCGCAGCCCATACCACCTTATACATTGTCCAATCATAGTGTCAGCATCGAGCTACGCGATGAGTCTGGTCGTTTTAACATTAATAACTTGTATCAAGGTGGGGCGGCCAACACCACTGCTTTAGCAGTATTCCAACGACTACTCACGCAACTAAATCTAGAGCCTGATATCGCTATTGCTATACTTGATTGGCAAGATGCAGACGGCGAGGTATATCAAGATGGCGGTGATGAAAATACGGTATATGCGCAGCAGTCAAACGCTGTAGCAACAGATGCTCTGCCAAATCAGCCTTTTGTCAGTATCGATCAGCTACTAGAAGTGAAAGGAGTGAGCGCTGAGACATTATCAGTATTACGACCTTATCTTACTGCGGTGCCTTATTATGTGCCTATTAATATCAATACTGCCAGTCCCGTATTGTTAGCCGCACTAGTTAATGGTGCTAACAGCCAACAGATGCAGGCTCTGGTAGATATGCGCGCACAGCAGGCGCTGACGTCTATTGATGCAGTATGGCAATTGCCGATATTCGGCAGTGTGAATGATGAGCAACGAAAAGCGTTAACACCAATTCTCGCAGTTGATAGCCAAGCATTTATGGCGCTTATCACAGCGACTGATAATGCAACTGTCGGTCAGGCGAGAGAGCGTTTTGCTACTGTTTTGATTAGTAAAACTGTCGTTGATAATAATCAAGTAGTTAATAGTAGTGAGGCTGCTAATAATAATCAGGCGAGTAATCGTAGTGAGGTAAACGGTAAAATGCCCAAGGAAGTCAAAGTAGTGACACAACGACTATGGGCATTTCGTCCGAGCTTTTAGCAGATGGTGTAGAGATCGACATTTAGTCTTTTAGACGTGTTTCTTCGCTAGACTTCCAGTTATATGCCCCGTAAAAAAGCATCTGTGCTTGACGAGTACAGTTATGTAGCATCAGCTGTTTGTTCTCTTCGATTTCGTTTAGATCAATCTCGTCATCATGATCTTCCGTGTAGGTCAGCTCTAGCCAATCAATAATCCAAGAGAAGAACATATTTACGCCAGCCTCAGCCAATAGGCGACGGTCATAAGCATTGATATGGGTAAAAGCTGGCTGCAACGCTAAGTCGTCGGCCAAACCTTGAGCATGTATCTTAATCAACTCATTAATGGCTTTGCGTACTGCTTCTGACCCACCATAACGCTCACTGACTAAGAACTGCCAGTAATAAGGCTGATCGCTGACCATATACAAGAATAGCTGAATACTTTTTGCGATTTGACGATCGAAGCTACGTTTACGGCCAATCTGCAGGCTATCACTTAACGTGGCTAACGTACCGCCCAATTCCTCAATGACCAAAGCGCGCCCGAGTGACTCCATATCATCAAAATGGCGATAAAACGCAGTCGGCACAACGCCAACCTCGCGTGTTACTTGTCTGAGACTGATAGAGCTAAAAGATTGCCCTGTCATACATAAATCGAGCACAGCATTAAAAAAAGCGTGCCGAGTTTGAAGTTTTTTTTGTTCGCGACTGCTCATAATATTTCAAAATTGTCCGGTAGGTGTTTATCATACTCATTTCAACGCATAAATACGACTGAAATACGCCATTCGTGTTAATTTACTAAACCTGTACTGGTCTTTTAAACCACTGTGCCCCAATGACCCTGCAGTTCTTGCGCCAGTCGATATGCTTCATGGTCATTCATACCTGTAATAAAATCCAAAATATTTAAGACATTATGATAGATATCGTCAGACAATATGCGGCGATGTTCGTCAAGATGGGGCTGTAGCAATCTTAACAGACGTTGCTGCTCAAAAGACATCGGCGGCTGCATAGTAGCAGATTGAGACCCTATCCAAGCCAGCGGCATAAAGGCATTCAATAGGCTATGCAGGCATTGATTGGCCATCAGCTCCATTCTTACTTTGCTCGGATGATTAAATATTTTTTCGCGTGCCAGTTGCTTAGCTTGATTGATACCATTTTGTACGCTGGTATCGCAATGGGCAAATAGGCTGCCTTGCAACGTGCCAGCTAGCAATGCATCACTGTTGGCTACAAAGGCATCGGTGACGGTATTGACCAACCGCATCATGGCTCGTGCCCGCAGGGAGGCGAGACTTTGTCTGACAGACATATGCGCTGGCAAGTTTACGCTACTCGGACGTTCACCAATCAGCTCATAAAATATCGTGGCGACTTCGCTATAGGTTAGCATATTCAGATTGATGCCATCTTCTAAATCGATTAGCGCATAACAGATATCATCTGCTGCTTCTAGCAGGTAAGCCAATGGATGGCGCGCAAAGCCATCGTGTTGCTCTGAGCGTGGTAAGTGCAAACATGCCGCTAACTCTTCTAGTTGAGACGCCTCGCTATAAAAGCAGCCAAATTTTTGCACGTTATAATGGTTGTCATTGACATCGTTACTGTGAGTTGCTAACCACGGATATTTCATAAAGGCGCCTAACGTGGCACAGGTGAGCCGCATGCCACCCTTGTCAGGATGATGCTCATTACGTGCCAATAAGCGAAATCCTTGAGCATTACCTTCATAAGCCAGTAAGTCTAATCGCTCGTTGCTGCTTAAATTTTGCAAAATCGCTTGCGGTTCAGGCTGCCTAAACCAATCA
Source organism: Psychrobacter sp. 28M-43 (assembly GCF_014770435.1). NCBI lineage: Bacteria > Pseudomonadati > Pseudomonadota > Gammaproteobacteria > Moraxellales > Moraxellaceae > Psychrobacter > Psychrobacter noctis. Next base: position 1,113,583 of record NZ_CP061739.1, read on the forward strand.
CGAATCGCATACTCTCCAGCATGGCCGAAAGGCGGATTGCCAATGTCATGAGCGAGACAAGCTGCTTGTACGATCACACCGACATCTGCAGGTGAAACTCCTGCTGGTAGGCCGCTACCTAATGCGTCATGGATTTTTTCGGCGGCCATCATTCCCAAAGAGCGACCAATAGAAGAAACTTCTAGCGAGTGAGTCAGGCGCGTATGAATACCGAGCTGATTGGTCAATGGATGGACTTGGGTTTTTTGATTTAACTGGCGAAAAGAGTGAGAAAATACCAGTCTGTCATAGTCTTTGTGAAACTGAGAACGAGTACTGGTATTGGCGTTAAATTTTTTGGAAGCACCAAGACGTTGTGAGTTGAGAAGATGTGACCATTGTGTGGTAGGGGACGACAAGGAGGTTGGTTTATTTAGCATATTGAAACATCCGGAACCAAGGGAACCTCTAGCATAGCAAAATAGCGCCTTTGGTACAGCTATATAGTCAGAGAACTACTAAACGGCTACGGCGTTACCCTCCTTAGAGCTACTATTTGTACAATCTGCAGTCGGCTACCTTGTACCTTTTTTAGACTTCTTTGACTAGAGTTAATGCCCTATAAATTGGATACGGTGTCAGTTTTGCTTAGCCTACTACTGGTAGTGCTTTCATTCGCCTTGCTTGTATCCAAATTATATTGAATCAACTATATTAAGACTTTTGACAGTTAAAAATTACGTCTTCCTTGTCGATAGCTACATCGCTGTCCAGTGTTTTATTGAGCAATGTCGCTTTGTCTCCATTTACTTGCCATATGATGCCGTGGGTATCGTCTAATCCAATATCGCTGGTATAGATGTCTTTATCAGCATCAGTTTCACTATTAGCAGTAGCAGTTAAATCGTATTCGATACCATCGATGAGCAAATGCGCTGTCTGTGGTGTACTGTCGCTATGATAAGAAACACCGATAGTAGCAGTAGGCTCACAAGAGAAAGGAGTGCTGCTGCTGGCATGAGCGGCATGATCGTGACCTGCGTGCGTATGTTCCTCGTGGCTATGACTCTCATGACTGTGATCTTCATGATTAAGCCCTTCATGACCATGTTCCATATTGCTATGCTCTTCGTGGCCGTGATCTTCATGCTCTTTATCATTATGCATTTCATGACCTTGTTCATGCTCGGCGTGATTATCTACTGGTGCTCCTTCAGTTACCACTGCATCGGTATCGCTGTTTGGCTGACAGCCCAATAGAGAGCCTGCCATCACACTACCTAATATAGTAATACTTGCAAGTTTAGAAAAATAAGCCGCCATAATATAAGTCCTCAAATAAGAAAAATAAAGATATGTTATAATATAACATTTAATATATAAAATAAAGCCGATGATGGAGAATATCCAACATCGGCTAATTAACTTTAAATAATCTGTACTACTTAAAGTTACACGTTAAATCTAAAGTGCATCACATCGCCATCTTGCACGATGTAAGTTTTACCTTCTAGACGCGATTTACCAGCAGCAGCAGCGCCTTTTTCACCGTTGTATTCGATAAAGTCGTCATACGCAATGACTTCAGCACGAATAAAACCACGCTCAAAATCAGTATGAATCACGCCAGCTGCTTGCGGCGCTGTCGCACCAATAGCGACAGTCCAAGCACGTACTTCTTTTACGCCAGCGGTAAAGTAAGTCTGCATATCAAGTAAGTCATAGCCACCGCGAATGACTTGATCAAGACCAGCTTCTTCCATATCCATCTCAGCTAGAAAGTCTTTTTTATCGTCTTCATCGAGCTGAGCGATTTCAGATTCGATCTGGTTGCATAGGGCGATGACGATAGAGTCTTCACCAGTGGCATAATCACGAACAGCGTCAAGGTATGGGTTATTTTCAAAACCATCTTCAGAGACGTTAGCGATATACATGGTTGGTTTTAGCGTGATTAGACCATAGCTTCTGATCAGTTTTTTCTCATCAGCGTCTAGGTTAGCAGCACGAGCCGCTTTGCCTTCTGCTAGTAATGGCTCAATCTTTTTGAACACATCAAGCATGGCGCCAGCATCTTTATCGCCGCCTTTTGCTTTTTTGGTCAAGTTAAATACCGCGCGCTCAACAGCTTCTAAATCAGCAAGTGCCAGTTCAGTATTGATGGTTTCGATATCATCAATCGGGCTAACGCGGCCATCAACGTGTACCACATTGTCATCATCGAAACAGCGTACCACATGAGCAATCGCATCGGTCTCACGGATGTTGGCTAGGAACTGGTTTCCCATGCCTTCGCCTTTTGACGCGCCTGCGACTAGACCTGCGATATCGACAAACTCCATCGTCGTTGGTAATACGCGTTCAGGATTGACGATATCAGCCAGTTGCTTTAGGCGTGGATCTGGTACTGGCACGATACCTGTGTTGGGATCTTTGGTACAAAATGGAAAGTTTTCAGCGGCGATACCCGCTTTGGTCAACGCATTAAACAAGGTGGATTTACCCACGTTTGGTAGGCCGACGATGCCGCAATTAAAACCCATAACATTCTCTCAATGTATTAATAAAATCAGTTGGTATAAAGTTTGGTTAAATGATAAATCAAAATTGGGCACATTGTAGCAAATTTACCCGAATAGGGGTGAGGTTGTTACGGTATATGCTCAGGTTTTTACTCGATGATAATACGCAGCTTTATGATAAAAGCAGGTCATATTAGGAGCTTAAACATGAATAAGGCTAATCAATACGAGTGATAAGTAGTTTATGTGGGCTGATAAACCCTATTTTTTAATATGCTAAACTGTCACTCATAGATAAGGGCTTAAATTTCACGTAAATTCAGCATATATATGCTGCTAATTTTAGCAAATCATACTTATCCTAAAGCTATAAACAGTCAGACATAAGCCGATGATATCGCCAAAATAAAATGTAAGGCAATTTTAGACAATGACAACCTCGATTTTTGACACACGCCACTATAAATACCCGCAAAACTTCCTTGAGATGAAGCCTAAACTGACTCGGCTTGAGCAGGCTATTAAAAAGCTAGAGGCAAATTTAATTGATACTGCTGAGCCGACAAATATTAAGTTGTTAAAGCAGAGGCTAGATAGTGGATTGGGGTTAAAGGTCGATTATGCCAGTGAGCTAAATCCCGATCAGTTAATGGCCGCAACTACGATCGAAGGCAAAGTGCTAGTGATTGCTGGAGCTGGCTCAGGCAAGACTAAAACGCTCACGTATCGCACCAGTTATTTGTTAGAGAACGGGGTCACGCCCAAAAGTATCTTGCTACTGACTTTTACGCGTAAAGCAGCGAATGAAATAAAAGATAGAGCTAAGTCTTTGCTAGCAAGCACCTTGTCTAACGATGAGCTGGCTGAAGACAATCTGCCAACTGATAAGCGGCTCAACGATATCACTAGTGGTACTTTTCACTCGTTTTGTAATATGCTGCTGCGCCAATATTCAGGGCTACTCGGTATCAATCCGCGATTTACGATTTTAGATACTGGCGATAGTGAGGATGCTATCGACTTGGTGCATAAAGAAAAAAAGTATCCTGCTCAAACCAAGGCACAGGCCTTTCCGCGCAAAAAAACACTGCAAAATATCATATCGACGTCTAGAAATAGACGTATACATATTCGCGACTTAATCGAAAGTAACTACCCAGATATCGCCGTGCATATTCCTATCATTGAGCAGCTGGCAGTTGACTTCCATGAGTACAAGCGGGCCAATCACTTATATGATTTTGACGATATTATCAGCCAAGTGGTACGTCATTTGAAGACCAATGACACCTTTCGACAGCTACTGCAAAGCCAGTATCGTTACATTATGGTTGATGAGTATCAAGACACTAATATTCCGCAAAAGCAGCTAATCGACTTAATATGTGAGCCTGAGTCGGTATCGCTGATGGTAGTCGGTGACGACAATCAAAGCATCTATGCCTTTCGCGGTGCCAATTATGAAAACATTTTGCTATTCGGTGAGACTTATCCTCAAGCCAAACTTATTAAGCTTGAGCAAAATTATCGTAGCTCGCCATCCGTTTTAAATTATATCAATGCGTTGTCCGCGCAAATCACGCTAGGCTATCAAAAGCAGCTGTATTCTGATGCGCCGATAGAAGGACACAAACCAATATTTCGACGACTCAGTGATGAGCCAAAAGAAGCGGGCTATATCACTGATAAGATCGTCGCGCTTAAGCCAGAGTATGACTACAACGACTTTGCGGTATTATGCCGTACGTCTTTTCAGTCCAATTACGTACAGCTAGAGTTTATGGCGCGCAATATTCCCTTTATCGTGGTGGGTGGTATCAAGTTCATTGAAAGACGTCATATCAAAGATGTCTTAGCCTTTGTAAAAATACTCTACAACCCAAATGACACAATTGCTTGGCATCGTATTTTAACTTTGTTTAAAGGGGTGGGTGCAGTGACGGCGACGCGCTTAACCCAAGCCATTACTGCTGACAATAATGCATTCGAATCCTTACTGGCCGCGCCTTTTGCAAAAAAGAGCAATCAGCTAGAACCTCTATATCATGCGCTTACCAAGGCACAGCAAGCTGAATCGGTCGAGACAGCTATTGAGCATATTCTTGAGTTTTATATTCCAGTGTTAAAGCTGATTGAAGAAAATTGGCGTGAGCGTACCGAAGATTTTCGGGTGCTAAAGAACTTAGCGACAGAGCACACAAGCCTTGATAGCTTTTTAGAAAATCTCGCTTTAGACCCACCTAATGATTCGGTGGCTGTGATGGACAATTCGGATAATGGACAAGACAGTAGCAATGACAAAGTCACTATCTCCACCATTCATAGTGCTAAAGGCCTTGAGTGGCCAGTAGTGTTTGTCAACTCATTGGTAGATGGCATCACGCCGCATCATCGTTCTTTGGATGACTTTGAAGCATTAGAAGAAGAGCGTAAGCTGTTCTATGTTGCCTGTAGTCGTGCAAAGACACAGTTATATCTGACGGCACCGAACTACTTCTCTAGTTATTCTGGATATTTTGATAAGCCGTCACGGTTTATCGCTGAGCTATCTGCGGACGAGGTAACGGTTGAGACGACAAGGCGAATCATGATCGAAGACGATGACCCAGTTTGGTGGTAATAAGCTGTGTTTAGTTGATTATCCAATCAATTAACCATAAGCTAATAAGGCTATTCAGTAATATAGATAAGTGAACGTTCAAATACTTGAACGTTTTATAACCAAAAACATTAGATAATTTGCCGCGATTCTCAATAAAATTGTTGCTAGATTATTGCTCAAGGCCAGTATTATTCCTATCAAAAATACCTTCTCAAAAACCCCATAACCAAAAGTATGTGACGCAAAAATATTTCTAAGATAAGGGTTTCAAATTTATCCTAATGCGTTACTATTACCACCTAATTCTGTTAGACCCTTATATTTGATACTCTGTATTAACACCCTAAGAAAAGGATAGGTTATGCGCTACGAAGTTATCGTTATCGGTGCAGGTATGGTTGGCACGTCAATCGCGTGGCATCTACAAAAAAATAACTCAAATGTATTATTGTTAGACAAAAAATTGCCAGGGTCAGAGACCTCATACGGCAATGCAGGATTGATTCAGCGCGAAGCCATTCATACACATCCTTTTCCTCGTCAGCTGACAGAAATGATCAGAGTGTTGCCAAACCAAGGAACCGATATTCGCTATCGTATCCCGGCCATTTTGCGTTATCACCAAGCGCTGCTTCAGTACTGGAAATACTCTACACCTGCTTCAGTCAAAAAGATTGAATCAGAGTGGCAGACGTTGATTGAGCATTGTACCAGTGAGCACCAAACTATGATTAGCGCCTCTGGTGCTGACGAGCTCATTACTCGTGATGGTTGGTTGCAATTGCATCGCTCAGAAGAGACATTTAAAGAGGCGCAAGTATCAGCAATCGACGCGCGTAACCAAGGTGTTGAGCATAACGTACTGAACCTTGAAGCGCTAAAAGCAATGGAGCCTAGCGCCAATTTCGAAGGTTTCGTTGGCGCGATTCATTGGAAAAACTCTTGGCAAGTATCAAACCCAAGCTCGCTAGTAAAAGCTTATGCAAAAAACTTCCAAGATATGCAGGGTACGATCAAAGAAAGCGATGTGAAAGAAATCGTAAAAGATGGCGAAGGCTGGAAAGTTATCACTGATAACGATACCTACTATAGTGATAAATTGGTCATCGCAGCAGGCCCATGGTCTAATGATTTGATCAGACCACTTGGTTATAACTTGCCACTATTCCCAATGCGCGGCTATCATCAGCATTTCAAAGTGACAGAAAAGAACACCATCAATCACAGTATGTTTGATATGGACAAAGGCTTTGTGATGGGGCCAATGCAGCAGGGTATCCGTATCACTACTGGTGCTGAGATGACCACAATGAATGCGCCAAAGAACTTTGGTCAGTTAAAAACTGTATTGAAGCTGGCTAAAAAAATCTTGCCACTAGAAGATGCAGTTGAGAGTGAAGCATGGGCAGGTTCACGTCCTTGTATGCCTGATATGAAGCCAGTCATCGGTCCTGCTGACAAGCATGACAAACTATGGTTTGCATTTGGTCACAGCCATCAAGGCTTTACCTTAGGTCCAATGACAGGTCGTCTGGTTGAAGAGATGATCCACGATAAGCCTACATTGGTCAATCTTGCACCATTTAGCGCTCAGCGTTTTTCTAACTAAGCGCGTATCTAATATATAGTTGATCCAATTTAAGAGCGGTACAAGGCAACCGAGTGCAGATGTATATGTCATACTTCAAGCGAGGTTAACGCTGTAACGCTTTTATAGTGGATTGACTATAGTTAGCACAGAATTAAATTAATAAATAAAAGGTATAGATATGATTAAGAAGCTACATAGCAATCAGCGTATGAGCAAAACCGTAATCCATAACCAGACTATCTATTTGTGTGGTCAGGTCGGTAATGCAGAAGACGATATCAAAGCGCAAACGTTGACTTGTCTAGAAAAAATCCAAACGCTATTAGAAGAAGTGGGTAGTGATAAATCAAAGCTACTATCAGTAACTGTCTGGATCAAAGACATGGCAGACTTCGCTGCTATGAATGAAGTCTATGACCAATGGTTTGAAGGCATACAGCCACCAGCGCGCGCTTGTGGTGAATCAGCGCTTGCGCGTCCTGAGCTATTGGTTGAGATGATTGCTATCGCTGCCGAGTAATAAACGGCTCGCAGTACTTGTAGTATCGGTATTAAATAGAAATAAAAAAGGCCATGATAGCGATATCATGGCCTTTTCTATGCGTAGCAATAAGCCAACTCGATTATTGAAAAGGAATATGCTAGCTTTTTAATCCAAGCACACGCCGTATAACGTCAGCGAAGCAATACAATGATTATTATAGGAATTAGCATCCTTTCCATACTGCTTGGCGTTTCTCAATAAAAGCATCAATACCTTCGCCCACATCGTCTGCCATCATATTGCAAGTCATTACCTCACTGGCATAGTCATAAGCGTCTTCGACACTCATATCCAGCTGCTTATAAAACATATCTTTGCCAGTTCTTACTGCTACCGGAGACTTGGCAGTGATTGCTGTTATCAGTGATTGTAGTGTTTGATCGAGTTGCTCTGCTGGCGCAACTCGATTGATCAATCCATATTGCAAAGCGGTATGCGCATCGATAAATTCACCTGTAATTAGCATCTCAAATGCCTGCTTGCGGGGCAAATTACGACTGACGGCTACAGCAGGCGTGGAGCAAAAAAGTCCCACATTTATCCCAGAAGTAGCAAATTTTGCATTATCAGCGGCAACGGCTAAGTCACAAGCTGCGACTAGCTGACATCCTGCAGCGGTAGCAATACCTTGTACTTTCGCGATAACAACTTGCGGCATACGATTGATGGTGAGCATCATTTTGCTACATTGCTGGAATAAGGCGCGATGAAACGCTTCATCGTCGTGGGCGCGCATTTGTTTTAGATTATGACCCGCACAGAACGCCTTGCCAGTCGCTTGAATCACGACCACTCTGATCGTATCGTCTTGAGCGATATTGTCCAGTTCTGCTTGCATGGCAGATAGTACTTCAACGGACAACGCATTGAATTGTTTGGGTTGGTTTAAGGTAAGCGTGACCACGCCACTATCTCTATTGTCTTCTCTAATAACCAAAAGGTCATCTATGTCTAGAGTGGTGCCTAATTGAGTCATTTATCATCCTTGATAATGGGTTGGTTTATAGTTTTATATATAGCTGACTAAATAGTAGCATGGCTCATATTCTATACAATAGATGACTGACATAGAAAGCGCATAAAAAAATAGCGCACTCAGATGATGAGTACGCTATTGGTTTTTCGTTTAGATATAAGCTAAATTTATACTAAGTTAAATTCATACTAAGCTGTATTTATATTAAACCTAGTATGCGCCTTCGCTATAGATAAGCTCGTAGCTATGGCTATATATCTCGACGATGTTACCGAACGGGTCTTCCATATAAATCATGCGATATGGCTTTTCGCCAGGGTAGTAGTAACGTGGTTTTTCCATACGCTTTTTACCACCTGCTGCAACCATACGCTCAGCCAGTTCTTCAACATTTGGATCTTGAACGCAGAAGTGAAAGATACCTGTTTTCCAATATTCAAAGTTATTTTCAGGGTTTTCTTGATTTTTGAATTCAAAAATCTCAACACCGATACGGTCACCAGTAGATAGGTGAGCGATACGAAAGCTGCCCCAACCAGCACCGAATACTTCAGTACACATCTCACCGATCGGGCTATCATCTTCGATAATCTCAGTTGGTTCCATGATGGTGTACCACCCCATCACCTCAGTATAAAATTTTACAGCAGCATCTAAGTCAGGGACTGACAGACCGATGTGCGAAAAGCTTCTTGGATAAACGTTGTTCATAATTTGTGCTCCTGTTTGCTGTACTCTTGTTTAACGTGAGACCAGTATACAAATGCACCTTCATTATGTAAAATTATCAAATATTATAAAAATAAGTATAAAACGTAATGATTAATGTCACATGGCTACGCACCTTTTGCACGCTTGCTGAAGTTGGGCACTTTACCCGCACAGCTGAACGTCTATATATGACGCAGTCTGGTGTGAGCCAACACATAAGTAAGTTAGAAGAGCAACTAGATACGGACTTGTTGATTCGTCAAGGAAAGCAGTTTTCATTGACCAATGCAGGTGAGCAGCTTTATAAAGAAGCAGGCGAGATATTGCAGCGATTATCAAATTTAGAACAGCGCATCGGTGAAGATCCACCTTATGAAGGATTGGTGCGGTTGATGTCACCGGGTAGTGTGGGACTTAAACTATATCCGCAGCTTTTGACACTACAGCAGCAGCATCCAAAACTAGTGATTGATTACCGTTTTGCTCCAAATTCTGATATTGAGCGGGCGCTTGCAAATCACGAGATTGATATTGGCTTTATGACGGATATCTCAGACGATGAAACGGTTAGTTGCAAACCTATGGCGCAAGAAGCATTGATACTAGTAACCCCTGCGGCTACAGTAGAGCCTAGCTGGGAGCAGCTTATGGCACTTGGATTTATCGATCATCCGGATGGCGCCCATCATGCAGGCATGCTACTGACTGCCAATTATGAGCAATTTCAGCATATCAATGATTTTGAGAAAAAAGGATTTTCGAATCAGATAGGGTTAATCTTAGAGCCAGTCAGCAGAGGATTAGGCTTTACTGTTTTGCCAGCACATGCCGTGGCTGCTTATTCAAAGCCTGAGCTGATTAACAGTCATCATTTACCAGTTGCCGTTAGCGAAACGCTATATCTGGCAGTCAGACGACAGCAAGCACTTTCTAATAGAATGCATACGGTCATTGACGAAGTAAAAAAATGGCTATAGACATGTTAAGAATGATAAATGCACAGCTAACGAAGGGTTAATCGAAAGTTCAATAGCTGTGCGTTTAGTGGAGGAGGTTCATTGATAGGTTACGTCTATCTTAAAGTCTGCCCAAGTTTGATACTTGCAGCGATATTAGCAGCAGTCGTCTCAATATTGTTGTAAGCAGAACCCAACACATTATCAATCGTGTCTACTTTTTGGATACTCGGCATGACCACATTGAACTGACTGGTCTGGGCAGGTTTTAGTCCATCGACGCTGCCGCAGATAGCAATGACAGGTGTACGGCTAGCCTTAGCGATTTGGCTGATACCGCCTGCCACTTTACCCATGGCTGTTTGCGCATCGAGCTTGCCTTCGCCAGTGATGACGAGATCAGCCTCTGCAATATGCTGTGACAGGTGAGCCACTTCGGCAACCGTATCAAAGCCTGACTTTAGCTGAGCTTGAAAGAACGTCATCATCGCATAACCAAGACCGCCAGCAGCGCCAGCGCCTTCGACATGTTGACAGTCTTCATAGCCATGCTGTCCACATATGGTCGCAAAGTGACTGAGTGCCTTGTCCAAGGTATTGACTTGCTCTGGACAGGCGCCTTTTTGTGGCCCAAATACTGCGCTTGCACCTAGCAGACCGCATAATGGATTGGTCACATCACAAGCAACCTCGAATACCGTGTCTGATATCTTTGTATGAAGGCTAGTATTATCGAGCTTATGTAAGCTGGCAAGTGCGCCACCACCATGAGTCAATAGGCTATCATTGATGTCATGAAATGTTATGCCTAGCGCCATTAGCATGCCAAGTCCTGCATCATTGGTTGCGCTACCACCTAGACCGATAACGATACGCTTAGCACCTTCTTCTAACGCATCTTCGATCAGCTCCCCAACACCATAACTACTCGCAATAACGGGATTACGCTCATCGGCTGTTAGTAGATGCAATCCGCACGCTTGAGCCACTTCGATAACAGCAGTCGCATCAGGCAATAACAGATACTTTGCCGTAATCGGTCTCATTAATGGGTCATGTACTCTGACTTCTTTCCAGCGCCCGCCCAATACATAAGACAATACCGCTGAGGTGCCTTCGCCGCCATCGGCCATTGGCAACAGCTTATAGTCAGCATCTGGAAACACTGCGCTAAAGCCAGATTGAATGGCATGGCACACGTCCAGTGCTTCTAAACTTTCTTTAAACGAGTCAGGGGCGATCAAAATTTTCATACGGCTCTCTTTGAATATCTTAATGACACGATCATTGCGATAGTGTCATGTTTTAAAACGTTTATTTAGCAATCATCAAATAAACGTATGTATAAGTACCCAATTTCATGAACTAGATAAATACTAGGGTCAACAACCAGATAAATACGATGCTAGTCACACCTTGGATACCAGTAGCCATTGAATGAGCTTTGTACGCTTGTGCCACGCTCATACGACTAAACTGGCTAACAATCCAAAAGAAGCTGTCATTGGCATGTGAGATAGTCATAGCACCAGCACCAATTGCCATCACGCAGAACACGCGTCCAAGTTCGCTGTCTAGGCCAATCTGGCTCAATAGTGGGGCAACCATAGCAGAAGTCGTAACCAATGCGACTGTGGTTGAGCCTTGTGCTGTTTTTAGCGCAGCAGAGACGATAAATGGCATGAAGATACCTAAACCCAAAGCAGATAGCGTCGAACCTAAGTAGTCACCGATAGGTGTCACTTTTAGCATGGCACCAAATGCACCACCAGCACCAGTAATCAATAGGATAGGGGCTGCTACTACCAAACCTTGCGAGATACTGTCGCTGATTTCTTGCGTTTTTTGACTTGATTTAATCAAGAAAAACGATAAGAACAAACCGATAAGTAGTGCAGTCAATGGATTACCAATGAATATCAAAATCTCCGCTACCATGCTACTGCCAAATGGTGCGCTTGGGAAGTTAGCAACCGAAGACAGGCAGATTAATATGATAGGAACGATAATCGGTAGGAAAGCCATTGTTGCTGAAGGCAAGTGGCTGTAATCATCACGAGTTTTAATTCCTTCAGGCATTGCGGCTGTAGGAGCATCTGCCGCATTGATATTGTCAGGAGTAGCGTTAAGGAAGCGATTAGACCACCACCAGCCAGCTAGTACCGCAACCGCTGTCACCACCACACCGACCATAATGACCAAACCTAAATTTGACTCTAGACCTAAGTTACCTGCCGCTGCGATTGGGCCTGGCGTCGGCGGGACAAAGGTATGGGTAGCGTATAGACCAGTGGCCAAGGCAATGCTCATCGCGACACTTGATACATGTAAGCGCTCAGCCAAAGACTCTTTTAGAGAGTTCAAGATAATATAGCCAGAGTCACAAAATACAGGTATAGAAACGACTGCACCGACGATAGACATGGTCAAAGTAGGGAAGCGTGGCCCCAATACTTTGATGACTGACTCTGCCATTACGATAGCAGCACCCGTTTTTTCAAGGATTAAGCCAATAATCGTACCAAATACAATCACAAGACCGATATAGCCTAAGATACCACCGAAACCATCAGAAATCGTTTTGGCGACAGTGTTAAGTGGTACTTGATAAAATAGCGCGACCAAGAAAGCGGACAGAATCAACACTAAAAAAGGATGCCACTTTAATTTTGCGGTAGCGAAAATAATAAAAAGAATGGTCAGCACAAGCCAAAATACAATCATCACTGTCTCAATATGGTTTATATCTTAATTGATTACCAATGCAATACAGCCAATTATATCGAGATTAAATACGGTATATAACGTGCTAAGTCTACTCTGTGTAGTACTTTCACAGGCTTTTACCATGTCTATATTTAAACGATATCGAACCAACTATCTGCATCACTAACGATACGAAATTTTAAAGGGGCATATTTTATAGCAAATAGACGTCGCTAGGAAATAGATTCGTTAAATAGTTGGCGCTGTTGACAAAAAATCGAGAGATACTTAATTTTGAAATGACGGAAGTTAGTAAGAAAACGTCGAAGAATCTAATGGAAATACTTATATAACTAGTAATTGCTAATACTTCAAACCAAAAAAAACTGGCCATTTATAATGACCAGTTTTTATCTAAACAATATTTACCTACCTGAGTAATAATTATTCTTAAGATAGGTATTTTAAGAAATGCCCTTATTGATAATTAGGCAATCTTATCAAAAAAAGCTTTGTTATTGGTAGCAGTTTCAGTATCAAAGCTGACGTAAATGCCCTGATCATCCAACGTGGCATACCAATGATCATCGTTGCCACTGGTCAACAGCTGAAAGTATTTGTCATTGACTATTCTGCCAACTGTATATACTTCACCTTCGGAGTAGTATGCATTACCTTGGATGCAGATAAGCTTATCATTGGTATGGATGTTATTATTTTCTTTCATGTTCTTGCGCCCTACTAGTACATTAGATAGCAGTAGATTATCAATTCTGCTAATAGTAATAAAGATGATTATATAGGCAGTATCTTGTTGTTTGGTATAGCGTTTTTAAAGTAGTTGTTGCATTTAGTTACTACAACATTGCATAGACAACACCGCTATCATAGCAATAGATTTTTTGAGAATCCTAAGCTGTTTAGGAATATATAAAATCCTAATTTATCGAGATAAAGGAGTGCAAGTTAGCAATATAAATAGTCTAAACACATAGACTTTAATGTCAAAAATGACGCACGTAAAAAAAGCCAGCAACCTAAGTTGCTGGCTTTTTGCAGACTGAGTCTAACTACATAGAAGATTACTCTTCAGAATAGTCTTCTTCAGCAGCTTCTTCGTCAGCTGAATCTTCGTTGTTACCATCTTCAGAAAGAATAGTAACTAAGATGCTAGCAGTAACGTCATGGTGTAGCTGAATATCAACATTGTATTCGCCAACTTGACGTAGAGTGCCTTCAGGTAGCTTGATTTCAGCACGGTCTACTTCTAGACCTGAGTTAGTCAATGCTTCAGCGATATCGCGAGTACCGATAGAGCCGAATAGCTTGCCTTCGTCACCTGATTTAGCACGCATGATAACATTAACGTCAGTCAATGCATCAGCACGCTCTTGAGCAACAGCGATCTCTTTTGCTTCTTCAGCTTCAAGTTCAGCACGACGTGCTTCGAACTTTTCAATGTTAGCTTTAGTAGCGGGTAGTGCTTTGCCCTGAGGGATAAGAAAGTTACGTCCGTAACCTGGTTTTACATCGACAGTTTCACCGAGTTTACCAAGGTTGACGATACGCTGTAACAAAATAATTTGCATGAGTCATTCCTAGTTAGCGGTTAACCTTGATGGTTATCAGTGTATGGAAGTAGCGATAAGTAACGAGCTTGCTTGATAGCAGTCGCTAATTGACGCTGATATTTAGTAGATGTACCAGTAATACGGCTTGGTACGATTTTACCATTATCACTAATGTACTGTTTTAGCAATTCAACATCTTTATAGTCGATGTGAGTGATGCCTTCAGCAGTGAAACGGCAGAATTTGCGACGGCGATAGAAACGTGCCATGAGTATTCTCCTTTAATTAGTCTTCACTGTTGTCGTTGTCGTCATTATCGTTTTCACGATTGTCTGGACGACGAGTAGTTGCTTTGCGTGCGCGTTTTTCATCGGCATTCTTGGCTAACTGCGACTCTTCAGTGACAGCTTCGTCACGGCGCATAACTAGACTACGAATGATCGCGTCGTTATAACGGAATAATTCTTCAAGTTCAGCTAAAGTTTCACCGTCAGTTTCAATGTTGAAAAGAACGTAATGAGCTTTGTGAATCTTGTTGATTGGATAAGCCAGTTGACGACGGCCCCAATCTTCTAGACGATGGATAACACCGTTGTTGTCTTGAACTAACTTGATGTAGCGCTCAACCATGCCGACCACTTGGTCGCTTTGGTCTGGGTGTACAAGTAACACCAGTTCGTAATGTCGCATTATGACTCCTTACGGATTAGTAGCTATTAACCCTATGTTAATAGCAAGGAGATTTATAAGGTAAGCCCAATTCTAATCATATTTTATAGAAAACAATCAAGAATAAGCTTAGTTTATAAAGCGCCGTATTATAACAGTACTCGGCAACTAACACAAAGGTTAATCACCAAGCTACTGCCAATAAAATATAAAAAGAGGCTAAATAAGCTTTGCTAAATAAAAAAGCCGCGATAGTACGCAGCTTTTTTAAGTATAACGAGCTATAAAACCAATAACTAAACCAAAATACTATTATTCAGATTTTGACTTTTTTACCAGTTGGCTACTGTCTGCTTTGACCACTAAGGTTTTGGCAAGTTTGTCATGCCAACCAATGTTTTCAGGGCTTTTAGATGCCATGTAGTAATGGATAGCGATAATCACAAAGCCTAAAAAGCTGGTAAACGAAAACAGTAGGTTATAGATAATAAATAACAATAACGTACGTGTACCGATAAGCTTAATAAACGAAGGTAGACGATGCGTGGTTTGATCCACAACACGAATACCAGTGATTAGCTTGCCTAGCGATTGACCGCGCATGGTAATAAATACCAATTGTAAGGCAAATAGACCAAAGACCATCACTTGTGACATCATCAATGTGCTACTAGGAAGACTTTCCATGAGCGTCATTGAATATTGATAGGCGGCGTCCATGTCTTGGATGTTTTGGAACTTGGTATAGTCCACATCCATCTTAGTCAATGCCATTACTAGCGGCAGTATGGCCAATATATAAAGTAGGCCATTCAATGCAGTCGCCAATACGCGTGACATGATTGGCGCAAGTACCACGTTGCCGACGACTTTATCATTGTCTGCAACAGCCTTTTTGAGAGTAGACTTGTTTAATGAGACATTGTTGTGCGGCGTTTGATGACGATTAGTCGTCATGTCGGCTTTTACGTTTTTAGGACGTTCAGGCTTGCCATATAGTCTGTCTAACGATACTGACTTATCATCTTTTGCTTTACTGGTATCTTCAGGAAAGACGGTCACGTTATTGATGATAGAGTCGTTTACTTCAGGCGTGTTAGCACCGGTCGGGCGATAAACCGTTTGGTTATTGGTAAGATCACCTACGCGCTGCCACTGAGCTAAGCCTTCATGCCACATCAGATCATCAAGCAATACTTCACCAGATGCCAGCATGATATTCAGCTGCTCCAACTGATATGGGCCAGCTTGTACGTTATTTCGAGCAAGGAAAATCTGCATAATTGCCTGCATAGTTAGTCATGTCTTAGGACATTATATTAGGGTCTATTTGAAAAAATCAAATAGACCCTAATAGTGGTATCTTTAATGACTGTGTGAATGACCGCTGTGACTAAACGTAGCGGTTTACTTCGCTTCTTCACCAGCTAAGAAGAACCAAGTATCTAATACTGAGTCAGGGTTCAATGACACTGAGCTGATACCTTGCTCCATTAGCCAGAATGCTAGATCTGGATGGTCTGATGGACCTTGACCACAGATACCGACATACTTACCAGCTTTGCGGCAAGCTTCGATAGCCATAGACAATAGTTTCTTAACAGCAGGGTCACGCTCATCAAATAGATGAGAGACGATACCTGAGTCACGGTCAAGACCAAGCGTTAACTGAGTCAAATCGTTAGAACCGATTGAGAAACCATCGAAATGCTCTAGGAACTCTTCTGCCAATAGGGCGTTGGTTGGTAGCTCACACATCATGATGACGCGTAGACCATTTTCGCCACGTTTTAGACCATTTTTCTCAAGTAATTCGATGACTTCTTTGGCTTCGCCGACAGTACGTACGAATGGAATCATGATCTCAACGTTGGTCAAACCCATGTCATCACGTACACGTTTTAGTGCTTTACACTCAAGCTCAAAACAGTCACGGAAGTTATCAGACACATAACGGCTAGCACCGCGGAAACCAAGCATTGGGTTCTCTTCTGATGGCTCGTATAACTTACCACCAAGCAGGTTAGCGTATTCGTTCGATTTAAAATCTGACATACGAACGATCACTGGCTGATCCATAAAGGCAACAGCTAGCGTTGAGATACCTTCAACCAATTTATCAACATAGAAGTCAACAGGTGACGCATAGCCTGCGATACGCTCTTGGATTGCTTGCGCAATTTCACGTGGCAAGCTGTTCATGTTTAGCAAGGCTTTTGGATGCACACCAATCATACGGTTGATGATGAACTCTAGACGTGCAAGACCAATACCTTCGTTTGGCATTTGGGTGAATGAGAATGCGCGATCTGGGTTACCAACGTTCATCATCACTTTGAATGCTAGCTCTGGCATAGATTCAACAGAGTTAGTCTGTACTTCAAAATCAATCTGGCTTTCGTAGATGAAACCAGTGTCGCCTTCAGCACAAGAAGCAGTTACGTCTTGACCATCAACCAATAGCTCAGTTGCGTTACCACAACCAACGATAGCTGGCACACCTAGCTCACGCGCGATAATAGCAGCGTGACAAGTACGACCACCGCGGTTGGTGATGATAGCAGAAGCACGCTTCATAACTGGTTCCCAATCCGGATCAGTCATGTCTGATACGAGTACGTCGCCTTCTTCTACTTTGTCCATCTCGTTTAGGTTGCTAACGATACGCACTTTACCTGAACCGATACGTTGACCGATTGAACGACCTTCACACAATACTTTTGCGCCAGTCGTGTCGATGACATAACGTTCCATTACGTTGCTGTCTTGACGGCTCTTAACCGTCTCAGGACGTGCTTGAACGATAAAGATTTCGTTAGTATCGCCGTCTTTTGCCCACTCGATGTCCATCGCTTGGCCATAATGCTGTTCAATCGTTACCGCTTGCTTGGCAAGTGAGGTTAGCTCTTCAGTCGATAAAGAGAACTGCATGCGATCTTGTTTTTCAACATCAACGGTTTTAACTGATTTAGCAGTGCTGCCTTCATCGCCATAAACCATTTTCTTATGCTTGCTACCTAGGTTACGGCGGATAACTGATGGCTTACCGTTGGCTAGCAATTTCTTAGAAATGTAGAACTCATCTGGGTTAACCGCACCCTGTACAACCATTTCACCTAGGCCATAGCTTGAGGTGATGAATACCACTTGATCAAAGCCACTCTCAGTATCTAGCGTGAACATAACACCAGCAGCACCAGTCTCTGAACGTACCATACGCTGTACGGCAGCAGATAGTGCAACACCTTCGTGCTCAAAACCTTTGTGTACACGGTAAGAGATTGCACGGTCGTTATATAGAGAGGCAAATACTTCTTTAATAGCAATTAGGACGTTATCAATACCGCGAATGTTCAAGAAGGTTTCTTGTTGACCGGCAAATGACGCATCTGGCAAATCTTCAGCAGTGGCAGAAGAACGTACAGCAACAGCGATGTCTTCGCCGCCGCTCATGGTTTCAAATGATTGACGTACTTCTTGCTCAAGATCTTTTGGCAGTTCTTGTTCAATAATCCAAGTACGAATCTTTTTACCAGTAGCCGCAAGCTTATTAACATCATTTACGTCTAGTGTTTTTAGCTCGCTGTTGATTTTGTCAAGCAAGCCCGTTTCAGTCAAAAAGCGGTTGAATGCATTTGAAGTGGTGGCAAAGCCGCCTGGAACACTAACGCCTAAATCAGAAAGATGGCTGATCATTTCGCCAAGCGAAGCGTTCTTACCACCAACCATTTCGATGTCGTCTTTTCCTAGCTGATCAAGATTGATTACAAGTGCTGTAGATTGCGCTGCCATGATAACTCCAGAAAATAAGGTTATTTAGTAAAGATTATAACGGTGAATTATACCGCCATATTAGGACAATTTCGAGGGTTTTCACCAAAAAACTTGTTAAAAATATACAAATTGTGGGGTTTGCTACATAAATTAGAGCCAGTCCTACCAAGTTTCGTATTTACTAGGATGAAAAATATCATTGTTAGTGACGATGTTATACGCTTTTAAAAGCCAATTACTGCATAAAATAGATGCATTCAAATAAGCCACATCTAGAGCATTTCCATAACTTATGTTTCAATTTTATGTATCTGTATAAAAGAAACATAGTAGAGAAAGCATAAAAAACGTCTTAATGAGAGGCGGATTAGCTATGACGACAAGATGAAAAACAATGTTGGTGCTAAGTGTACGCCTGTAACATTGATTTCTATTAAGAGGCTAATATGCGTATAATGTAGCGCATAGATAGTTGATGCACATTGCATGATAAATGTGCGGTATAGGTACTGAAAAAGTCTCGTTTTAAGAAGGCAGTTATAAAACTTAGTTATACGAGTTATAAAGGTAACTATAAAAAGTCGAGTAAAAGTAACGCTGTCAGATGGTCAAAGCAATACTATTAATAGTCAATAACTGATAAACGATTGCCAAGTCTGAATTATTACTAAGATCTATACCAAAAACTAAATGAAGGTCACTATTGAGTTTTCAACCGAGGTGTCAACGATATGTACTCAAGCAATCCATCTGAACAAGTTAAGTCCACTATCCAAAATCGCCACGCGCTAAACTTGGACAGCTCACAAGCCATTAGAACGGCGTTTTTTATCTCAGATGGCACAGCGATTACGGCTGAGACACTGGGACGTGCTATTTTGAGTCAGTTTGCCTCAGTTCCCTTTGAGACAAGAGTATTGCCATACGTCGATAGCTTAGAGCGTGCAGAAGATGCGGTTGAACAAATCAATATGGCGTATCAGCGCGATGGATCGTTGCCATTGGTTTTCGATACGATCGTCAATCCTGAGATTCGTGAAAAGATTAACTCAGCACACAGCTGTAACTTGGATATGTATGAAGGTCTGATTGGCCGTGTTGCAGAAGAGACTGGTGTGGAGCCAGATGGTCATTCGGGGCATGCACATGACGATGTTGATTCTGAGACCTATAAAGAGCGTATCGATGCAGTGCATTTTGCCTTAGACAATGACGATGGCGCACGTACTCGTCACTATAATGCAGCCGATATAATTTTGGTGGGTGTATCGCGCTCTGGAAAGACGCCGACTTCTTTATACTTAGCATTACAATTCGGTATTCGAGCGGCTAACTATCCTTTAACCGAAGATGACTTGTACGACAATCAGTTGCCGAAAGCATTACGTGAGCACAAAGACAAGCTGTTTGGTTTGCTCATCGATACTGATCGCTTAGTAAAAATCCGTCAAGAGCGCCGTGCAGGCAGTCGTTATTCTAGCTATCAGCAATGCCAGCAAGAGCAGCGCGCGATACAAGGCATTTATATCACGCACGGTATCCCAAGCTTAGATGTATCAGAGATGTCTGTTGAAGAGATTGCCACGCGTATTTTGCAGATGACAGGTCTCAAACGCCGTATTGGATAATTAGAAGCTTTGGTAGTGGTTACTCTATGTCAATGTTGTAAAAACCACACTTACGGCTTATGGTGAGCTGAATTTCAATAGCTTGCCTAAATTTAAGAAGATTAACTCGTACACAAATAGAATCAACAAATAAAGAGGACATCATGGTAAGTAAAAGTGCAAGCGACGAGACCAACGATACTGGTAAAGATATTCATACCGAAGTATCAAATAAATCTAGCGGACACGTGCCAAGCCCTGAACATACCGAAGGTAAGAACAAAAAAGAAAAGATAGAGCAGACTCACGAGCAAGTGACTGATGATGTCATGCATCATCCTGACCTAGTGAATCCGCTTGATGACACACGAATCGATATTAAATCTGGTTTTACCAAAGACTCTCGTCGTCTAAAAAGTGACGATCATGAGTATGAGTACGATGCCGTTGTTTTGGGAGCGGGCCCTGCTGGTGAAGCCGCTGCTATGAAGCTGACTAAGTCTGGTAAAAGAGTGGTGGTCGTCGATCCACGTGATCAAGTAGGGGGTAACTCTACTCACGTTGGTACGATTCCAAGTAAAGCACTACGCCAATCTGTATTTAACTTGATTAACTTCCGCCGCGATCCAATGTTTACCAAGGCGATGGAATATAAGCAAGTACCGCTAAATGAAGTACTCGCCAAAGCGCGTCAAGTTATTCGTCGTCAAGTCAGTACCCACACACGTTTTTATGAGCGCAACCGTATTGAAGTCATCCAAGGTTGGGCAAGTTTTATTGACGCACATACGCTACGTATTGAAGTCGATGAAAATGTTTACGAAACCATCACTTTCAATAAAGCCATCATTACTGTCGGTAGTCGTCCTTACCGTCCTGAGATTTTAGACTTTAACCATCCACGCGTTTTTGACTCTGACAAAATCTTGCAAATGGATTATGTGGTCAAAAAAATCATCATTTATGGTGCAGGGGTGATTGGTTGTGAGTATGCGTCTATCTTTACTGGTCTTGGCTACAAAGTTGATCTAATCAATAACCAAGATCAGTTGCTCAACTACTTAGACAGCGAAATCAGTGATGCCATCGCGCATGACTTTAGACAGTTCGGTGTGCTTATCCGTAGTAATGAAGAGATTGATCATCTTGAGACTCATGATGATTATGTGGTGTTACACTTAAAGAGTGGCAAGCGCATCAAATCTGATGCCATTCTTTGGTCAAATGGTCGCTCAGGTAATACCGAAGGCTTAAACTTAGAAGCCATTGGGCTAAAAGCAAACGGCCGTGGTCAGCTAAAAGTAGATGACACTTACTGTACGGACGTCGACAATATCTATGCGGCGGGCGACGTAATTGGTTGGCCATCATTAGCTTCTGCTGCCTATGACCAAGGTCGCTGTGCCGCTGCATTTATGGTCGGTGATAGTGATGCTGAGCCAGTATCTAGTGTACCGACTGGTATCTATACGATTCCTGAAATCTCTTGTATCGGTAAGACAGAGCAAGAGCTTACGGATGAAAAAGTTCCATATGAAGTGGGTCAGGCATTCTTTAAACATCTGGCACGTGCCCAAATCATTGGTGAACGTTCAGGCGTATTAAAGATATTATTCCATCGTGATACGTTAGAGATTCTAGGCATCCATTGCTACGGTAACCACGCTTCAGAAATTATTCACATTGGTCAAGCAGTGATGAAGTGTAAGAGCAACAATACGCTTGAGTACTTTGTAAATACGACTTTCAATTATCCAACGATGGCAGAAGCATACCGTGTGGCAGCATTGAATGGTTTGAACCGAGTGTTTTAAACCACTGTCTATCTATATCGTATAAATAAAAAAGCGCCTGCTACTATATTATTAATAGTGCAGGCGCTTTTTTTATGCTCATATATTACATTAATTTGAAGATTTATAAGTAGGCCTTTCGTTGTGGAATACGCTTGCGTAAAAATAGCAATAAAACAAAATAGAGCAACCATAAGCCAGCCAACGCATAAAATCCTATAGCGACTTGAGAGACACTGGCACCCATTTGGTTAAGCTGCACAGAGGTATTGATTGCAGGCGTGGTCGGTACCAGCCAACGTATTACTTGTAATACTTGAGGCAATTGGTCTGCTGGCCAAGGGTAGCCGCTTAAGAAGAATATCGGTAAGGAGATAAAAATTAAGATCTGCATGCTGCGCTCACGCTGCCGGAACCATAATCCGAGCACGCAGCCGAGCGTTGCGACTGTCGGACAAAATAGTGCCAAAAACAGCAGCGTACCAAGCATGTTTTGTCCGCGTGGATAATGATGTAGCTCAAACGCCCACCCATAATAAAAGCAGCCAACGATAAAGCTAAGTGAGCTTAGCGCTCCAATACGTCCTAGCCAGCCACGTATACTGGTACTGTGACGGCGCTGCTCATACCATGTGCCAATCAGCATCGCAGTCGCCATTAAAAGTGTCTGCTGTAAAATGATAACAGAGACAGCTGGTACGACATAAGCACCATAGCCTTCAGTTTGGTTATACAGTGGTATAATCCGCAGCGGTACAGCTTGAGTATTCTGTGCTGCGGTAGATGCATAAGCGCCTTTCGCAATGCTTTTCTGTACTTTAATACCAGCCGATACTGTACCCACTGCTTGAGAGAACCCCAGTTGGACGTTTTTATTTAAAATAAAATAACCGCCATTACCCAGTACGCTGACGTGTGCTTGCTCTCCGGACTGAACTTGTTCTTCAAGACCAGCTGAGATCACCATATAGCCTGCGATTTGATCTGACCATATGGCTTCTTTGGCAGCCTGCTCATTGATAAATCGTTCAGTATCTAGGTATGGACTAGCACTCGCATAGCGCACGAGAGTACGCGATAAGTTACTGTTATCATGATCAATGATACCTACTGGCACATGATTGACCACCTCAGACGAGTAGGGCCAAGGATAGAAAAACCCATAGATAATTGGGGCGATCACTAGCATCAAAAGTACGCCTTTATCGCCAAAGACGTCTTTGAAAGTTTGAATAAAGCTGTTCCAAAAACTGTGTGATGCCGGAGTGTCGGTTAAATTGGTTTTTGAGTGTGTATTATTTGATTGTGCAGACATTAGCGTGCTCCCCAACGTTCAGGATGCGCCAATGCGCGCTTGGTTAATAGTGCTGCAAGTATTAGCGCTATTATGGCTGCAAGCATGAGGCCATAGACGATAGGTAGCGATATGGCGATCGGTGCTTGCATTTGTAACTGTGCAATATGGAGCTTGAGATAGTGCGTTAGCGGCAGCGCATTTGACCAATATTGCGCGCTATCACTAATCGCAATATATGGAAAAGTAACACCGGCAAAGGCATAAGAAGGCGCTGAAATAAATCCGGTAGTCGATAGACCCATACGTAATGAAAAAGAATTCAAAGTAAAAATAGCACCTAGCCAAAACGACAATACCATTAGGCACAAAAACCCAGCATAGACTGCCATGAGAGACGTAATATTTATATTCTGATTGGACGTTGCCAGCCACAATATCAATGCTGACCACAAGCTATAAGCCAGTATTGGCCAAAAGTATTTACCCAATAAACCAAATACCAACACTGATAGGCTGACCGAATTGGGCACTTTTGCGCTTGACGATGATGCTTTGTTATCGCTGCTATCTTGTTTGGTTGATAGCGAAGATGTCGTTTTTGAGGCTTTAGATAAGGTTAGATGAGGCTTGCCTGTATTAATGAAACGGTACCAGCGACCGATATTCTTATCACGTAACTCGCGGCCAATCGTAGTTGCGCCAATGACCATTGCCAATATATGTAATAAGGCAGGTATGACGGTCGATGCCAAAAACTGCTGATAATTGGTCGCAGCATTGAATAAGCTAATACGCTGCACACTGATAGGCGCGTAAGCCGTCATCGCTTGTGATGGCGCTACGCCTTGTTTGACCAATCGTTTGATCTCTACACCTGCGGATAATGTACTAGCGACTGCTTGGACACCTGCCTGAATAATACCAGAGTGTGTACCATACTGTGCATTGACTTGTAGAGTCAATGGAGCAGGCTGGCTCGATAAGATATTACGAGAAAAATCCTCTGGGATAATGACAACAGCGTAAATATCGCGCTGTAAAATGGCAGCCTCTGCATCCGCTTGGGAGTAATACAGCTGTCTGACCGTCAAAGTAGGACTGGCCTCTAAGTAATGGACGGCAGTATTGGCAACAGCGCTGTTGTCTTGATCGATGACTCCGATAGGCAAATCGGTAATTTGAGTCTGTGAAAATATCCACCATATTAGCAGCACCGTTGCCAGTGGTATCCATACCACCATGCTAAAGTCCCAATGATTTTTTGCCAAAAAACGGCGCTCGTAGGCTGCACTGCGTAAAAAAGCCTCACTTAACTTAGTCAAGTGCATGGCTTACTCTTGGTTCTGATTGACAGGAGTATGATTGATACGTACGACCACGCTCATACCCGAGCGGATACGAGCATCAGGCTTAGAGGGTCGTGCCTTTACCTCAAAAGTACGCACATCAAAACCATCATCGTTATTGGTCGGACGCCAAGTGGCAAAGTCTGATAAGGTCGATGTCGCATAGACGGTAAACTGTTTTGTATAAGGCTTATCCGCTGATGACAGCGCTGGGATAGTACCGGCAAATGTCTGACCAATAGCAAATTGATTTAAATAAGACTCAGTGACGTTAAGTACTACCCATTGGTCATTGGTATCCACCAACGTCAGGAGCGGAACCCCTTGACCGATGACTTCTCCAGCACTCACGATGACATTATCGACGATACCAGCGATAGGACTTCTTAGGTTCGCTTCCTCTTTTGCTACTAGCGCTTCATCTAGTTTTGCATCGACCTGTGCAACTTGTGCAGTGGCCGCTGACTTATCTTCAGTACGTGCGCCTTCTAACGCCAGATCATACTGCAAGCGAGCTGCTTCGGTTTGGTCTTGAGTAGCAAGATATTGCGCATACGCCTCATCGCGCTTTTGTCGCGCCATCAATCCTTCTTCGTAAAGGCGATTGACACGTTGATAGGTGTTTTCTGCTAAGTCAGACGCGGCTTTATTGGCTTGCCAAGCAGCTTTTGCTTGGGCGATTTCTTGCGGGCGCGCACCATTTTCTGCTTTGTCTAATTGGCTTTGTGCGATTTGCTTACCAGCACGTGCTTGATTAATCTTGGCATTAATCTCAGGCGAATCCATCTCAACCAGTTGCTGACCTGCCGTTACCGTATCACCCTCTGTTACCATAATTTGGGCAATACGCCCTGGTACTTTTGCAGCGATCGACGTTTGCTGCATTTGCATTTGTCCTTGCAGCGTAATAACTTCTGGCTCGCTATGCGCATTACTTTTGTATAAGCCGTACGCAATCGTACCAAGGACAATCAGTATGAATAGTGCAAGTAATGCTTTTTTTATATGCGCAGATTTGTCAGTTTTAGAGGCGTCACGATTATAAGTAGGTGTCGGTTGCTCTGGTTCAATATCAGACACGTCTTCTACAGGATCGACTGAATTTTGTATATCTTGAGAGGTCACTGACTCGGTTGCATCAGCTGATTTATTTGAGTCGTCTGATTCGCGTGGTAATTCTGTCATGACAATGAGATTCCTAAAGCAACAAAGTTGAAAATAAAGGGTTTAT
Source organism: Psychrobacter sp. 28M-43 (assembly GCF_014770435.1). Taxonomy (NCBI): domain Bacteria; kingdom Pseudomonadati; phylum Pseudomonadota; class Gammaproteobacteria; order Moraxellales; family Moraxellaceae; genus Psychrobacter; species Psychrobacter noctis. The sequence continues at coordinate 1,139,458 of NZ_CP061739.1, forward strand.
TACTAGTACACTCGAAACGCATAAGGCTTGGCGTTGTCTATGGTTTCAGAATTAAAAATAGCACCAAGAGCGACGATAAATGCTGAATAATAGAGCCATAGCATAATGACCACGGCAGCTGAAAGTGCGCCAAACTCAGCACTATAGTTATTAAAATTTTGCACATAAATTGAAAACAAGATGGACAATATAATCCATAAAACCGTTGCCAGCGCAGCGCCCGGCATCAATTTTTTGAGGGCGACGGCATCACGATTTGGGGCTAGGCGATAAAGGCCTAAAAAGCTTAAGAATATGATACCTGTCAATATGGGCCACCTGCTCCAAAGCGCAATTGTCTTTGCTATCTGAGGGAAAGGGAAGTAGGCGGCTCCCAAAGGAATAATTGCGATAGAGGAGACTGCGATAATCAATACGACTACTGCTGCAAAGGTCAGACCAACTGCGCGGATCGTGCTTTGTACAAAACTGCGCTCTTGAGTGATATGAAACGCAAGGTTAATAAGAATAATTAAAGATTTGATACCTTTAGAACCCGCGTAAAGTGCGAGCAAGGACGATATAAGCAGGCTGAAAGTCAGAGCAGACGTAGTTGTAGAAACCAACTCGCTCAGACGGGAGTTGAGCACTTCATATACTGTATCGGGTATAAATTGACTCAAAAGCGAGATTTGCTCTTGCATCTCAGCAGGAGAAAACGCAAGACCATAAAGCAGTACAAACACAGCCATCACTGGAAAAATTGATAAGAATCCAAAGAAACCTACGCTTGCGCAATGCGCCCAAACGTTAGAATTATTGGCAATACGCCACGTTTCTAGTAACGTCTGTAGCCAGTTTTTTATCGATTTAGAGGTCAATTTTTTCATAAAAGCAGCTATTTACAATAGGGTTGGTAATAGTATTTTCGATGTCAGATTTATAGTAATACAAAGCATTTATCAGCACGACTTATGGTTTCTCATATCACATCATTGCTCAGTATATAAAGTAGGCAATTGAATGTCAGCGGTATTGAGATAAGCATTAAAAGCAAGTGGCGTACCACAGCTTTGCATAAGGGCAGCCAGTGACTGTACATAGTCATTAGCAGCCTGTGCTTGCTCGGTACGTGCTTTAAGCGATTGCGTTTGTGCTTGCACTACGTCAACGGTGGTATTCACACCTTCTTGTAATCCTAAGCGTCGTAGTCGCAATACTTCTGCGGCCAAATCAACATTACTTTGCAGTGCCTGATAGCGTGATTGGGCATTATTGACATCGTGCCAGTTTTTTTCTACCAGTAGCAATAAATTGTCACTGACTTCAATCTCAGAGAGATCGGCCTGACGAATTTTGGCACTACTGGATGCTAATGATGCGGCTTTATCGAGTCCACCCCATAGCTTCCAACTGGCAGATATACCAGCGACCCAGCTTGGATCTTTCTCTACCTGACCATAACCGTATAGCAATACCGTAGGCTTGTAGCCCGTATCTGATAGCGCATGTAACTGCTGAGCCTGTGCCCGCTTGGCTGCAACTTTTTGTAGTCCGGGATGGTTATTTAGTGCCAAGTCCTGAAAGTAGCTCACATCTGGTAGAGGGCGACTAGAGACAAACAAAGGCGTGGTTGGTTTAATACGGTAGTCGGTACGTAGTAGACGCTGTAGCGCAATCATGGCTAGGCGCGCATCATTATTGGCATTGACGGATTCACTCTTGGCATCCGCAAGCGCCGACTGTGCTTCTAGTCTATCGACACGTGAGATAAAACCTTCTTCAAACAAACGCTCGGCCATATGGTCGGTCTGCTGCAATGTATCATAAGCGTCTTCTCGTAAGTAAGCGGCGATAATCGCTAACTGTGCCTTAAAATAACGCTCAATTAACGTATTATAAAGCTCGTTCTTATCCAGTACGCTATCAGCCATCGCTTCTTGCGTACGTGCATCCGAGGCGCCAGTCAGTGCGTCCGTACGTCCAGCAGTATAAATAGGCCAAACGACGCCAAGTCCTGCGCCTGATGTAGAGCCTGAGCGCTTGAGGTTGTAGGAGTCGGGGATACGCTCACCGACCAGCTCACCAAAGTCTGGTAGGTCTGCTGTAGGAGGGACTATGTTATCTACGCCATTGTTTACTTCGTTCACGATACCGCTTCTGAGAGAAGATAAATCTATATCCTCATCTAAATGATAGGCACTGGCAGATACTCGAGCAAATACGAGTGGATTGTCGATAGTTCTGAGTGCGTCAGTTTGGTATTCACTAGCAGCAATCGCTGCTTGATTGGCAGCAATTTTAGGTGATACTTGTACCAGAAGCTTCTGCGCTTGCTCTAAGCTCAAAAAGCTTGAGACGTCTAGTGCGTAGCTGTTATCGACGGCTTTATGTGTGATAGGGTCAACAAGCGTAGACAGTGCCTGCGACTCAGCCTTATTAGGATTTGGTACTGTATGAAAAGGCGCTACAGTTGGTTTATCATTATCAGTTGGACTATCAGCATCTATGATTTGTGTCACAGCCACTGGTGTAACATCATCTGACACTTCTATACTGTCAGTGTCAGTGCTCGCGTAAGTCATGACAGGCACGCTCATGACTGCAACTGTCATCATAGCAGTCGGTAGCGCTGATAAAATGAATTTCATAAGTCACATAAGCCATTAATTAGAATGTAAGGTATTATAAAATAAGGAACAGCACCAATAGGTTTCATTGCTCAGGATATAAAGTTGCTGAACTATTATAGACTATTTGCCAGCTAGCGAAAAAATGATGCTTAAATAAATCATTCATATTCTAATATAAAAATACGGCTATATTAAAAGCGCTAACAAGCGGTCATTCGTCATAAGAGGTACACTGTAGAGCCACAATGGTGACGGGTCAATGCTCAGTATTTTGCCGTTTTCTATTGTGTGACCAGTAGCGGTATGATAGAGGTTGGATTTAATTTTTAAATATCTGTTTATAAGTAACAACATAGCCAACAAGACGTTTTCAATTCGCGCGATTTATTTTTAGATAGATTTTGTTTTTAATCTCATTATGAAAGCATTTAGACGATAATTAACAAATAAAAAATGCTCAATAAGCATCAGTCAATAAGTAGCAATTAATAAGTAGCAGTCAATGAATAGTCACTAAATGGCTATTAAGTAGAATAAATAACATTGGTAGAGGGTGAGTCATGGCAGGTTATATTTTAGCGTTGGATCAAGGGACCACATCGAGTCGTGCGATATTGTACGATGATCATGCACGTCCTATCAAAATGGTACAACAGCCAACGACGCTGCAAACACCAAGAGCTGGATTCGTTGAACAAGATGCACAGCAGATCTGGCAAACTCAGATTAGCTGTGCACATGATGTTATTAATCGGGCAGGACTGCTTGCCACTGACGTTACCAGTATCGCGATTACCAATCAGCGCGAGTCGATTGTGATGTGGGATAAGCAAACTGGTAAGCCACTGGCTCCCGCCATTATTTGGCAAGATAGGCGTACCGCAAATTACTGTAAGACGCTCGCTGCTGAAAGTGCTACTAATAGTATGAATGACCCTGTGCATCAGGACATTGATAGTGTCAACATGGCACATGAAGTTCAGCGTATTACAGGCCTGCGTTTAGACCCGTATTTTAGTGCCAGTAAGATTGCTTGGTTACTTGAAAATAATCCGAAGCTGAGTGTACGAGCCAGCAGAGGGGAGATAGCGGTTGGCACGATTGATAGTTGGCTGATTTATAAGCTCACAGGCGGGGAGCATGTCATCGACGTGACCAATGCTTCTCGTACATTGTTATTCGATATCCATAAGCTGGCATGGTCAGAGACACTTTGTGACCGATTTGCTATACCTATGAATATATTGCCTAAAGTACTATCGTCCGACGGTGATTTTGGCAAAACTAAAAAAGGCCTGTTTGCAAAGCAAATACCTATTCAAGCAGTATTGGGTGATCAGCAAGCAGCGCTCTTTGGGCAAGGTTGCCTTGATGCAGGCATGGCCAAAAACACTTATGGTACAGGCTGCTTTATGCTAATGAATATTGGCCAACAGCCAAAATTGAGTGAGCATAAGCTGCTAACCACCATTGCATGGCAACGTAAAACGTCACCAATTCGTCCAGACAATTTATCATTTGACCAAATCGTACAGTCAGGCAAACGCATGCTACAGCCGCCTAAAAAAGAAGTCACTTATGCTCTAGAGGGCAGTGTCTTTATGGCAGGGGCTATCGTTCAATGGCTGCGTGATAATTTGGGTATGATTCAGCAAAGTAGTGATGTCGAGGACCTAGCCCGTCAAGTAGACAGTAGCGAAGATGTTGTTCTATTACCTGCCTTTACTGGACTGGGCGCGCCTTACTGGCGTTCGGATATTAGTGCTAGCATTACTGGTATGAGCCGCGGTACTACTAAGGCACATATTGCTCGCGCTGCATTGGAGGCCGTTGCCTATCAAACCTATGATGTGCTTATCGCTATGCAAAAAGACAGCCCTCATCCTTTGACTGAGCTGAGGGTAGATGGCGGCGCTGCAAATAATGATTTACTCATGCAGTTCCAAGCAGATTTGTTGGGTGTTCCGGTATTACGTCCTAGAGATACAGAGATTACGGCGAAGGGCGCAGCACTCCTCGCAGGTCTGAAAACTGGGCTATATGACGAATCGACAATGAAAGCTTCATGGCAAGTAGATCGCGTGTTTGAACCAAGTATGTCGTCTGATACTCGTGAGCAGCATCTTGCTAAATGGCAACAGGCTATCAAAAGGTCTCTAATGCCGTTATAAGATTGATTTACTTAGTAAATTTATTGTGATCGTACATTTATAATTACTGAAAGTATGAGGCTGCCGTACACGAATGTGATAAAGATACAGGCTGTAACGCAAGATAATCGCAATACGGACACAGTTTACAAAATCGGCCTATCTGTCCTTACCTATAAATTTCTATACTTCAATTGGATTTAGTAAGACCGCTAGTTTTTAGCAAATAAATAATTCAATAAATAATAAATAATTTAAGGACAATACTATGAGTAACCATGATGCTATCGATCGCAGTGAAGTAAAACATATGTCAAAAGAAACAAAAGAAGACTTAAACGCAGACATCATTACCGGTGAGCCAGGTTCACATCCAGTAGGTACAGGTATCGGCGGTGTAGGCGGTGCAGCAGCAGGTGCAGCTATCGGCACAATGGCAGGTCCATTAGGTACGCTAATTGGTGGTGCTATTGGTGCTATCGTTGGTGGCGGCGCAGGTCATGCAGCAGCAGAAGCCATTGACCCAACTCATGAAGAAGCGTACTGGCGTGCAGAGTATGCAAACGCCGATTACCATAGAGAAGAATACGACTTCGACCGTGATTTGCATCCAGCATATGCAGTTGGTTATGCGAACCGTGCTCGTTATCCAGTAGATGCTCGTTTTGAAGATCACGAAGCAGATTTAGAGCGTTCATGGCACGAAGTAAAAGGTGAGTCTCGCATGGAATGGAACGAAGCGCGTCAAGCATCACGTGATGCATGGAACCGCGTATCATAAGAAAGTTTAAATAATTAATAGAACGGTTAGGCAAACATCTTGGCAGACAGTTCACCTAGTAATTAGCTAATATTAGAAGTTGCTATACCATTACCTAAAATAGATTAATTGTATGTCCAGTTCTATTAGTAAATCTACTTATCAACATTTATGCTATTTTAAAACTTCCAAAGTTTAACTTTGGGAGTTTTTTTAGGCATAAAATTTGCAGCGTATACACATACGTGAATATTATGTACTATAATAATGAGAACGATGGGGAACATATGAGTAATAACACTGAAAGTAGTAAACAGTTTTATATCGCAACGGCAAACCTGCTGAACTTTGCGAACCCTAATCGAACTTATTATGAAAATGCGCCAGCTTATAACGATGAAACCTATGAACATAAGCTGCGAGGTCTTACAGATTTGTTGGCTAAAGCGCATGCTGACATTATCGCAGTACAAGAGGTTTGGGATAGTAATGCATTAGAGGCGCTGGCTGTTTCACTAGGTTTTAAGCCCGAGCATGCGGTCATTCCACTTGCAAGTAACGATAGCGCCAGTATATATACTAAAGGTATGGGTGCACAGAATACGCCTGCTGTCGGTATTATCAGCAGATTTGAGCAGTTAGAAACCAGTTTGCTAGAAAATATAGCACCAAAAGCCATTATTGATGTACCTGATATCGGCCCTTATCAACGCTTCAACCGTCCTCCATTAGTATTACGTGTTGACGCGTACGGGCAGCCCATTACAGTTATTACAGCGCATCTAAAAAGCAAACGTGCTTTTTTCTTACGTGACGAAAATGGTGACCTATTAGAAGACATGGACGATCCAAATATTCGAGTTCGCGCCAAGCTTCGTAGTTTATGTATGCGCGCGGCAGAAGCGGCTTCTATCCGTATGTCTATCATAGAACGATTGCAACATACCCGTGAACCATTGATTCTATTGGGCGATATGAATGATGTCACAGGTAGCGTGACTACTCAGTTGATGACAGAAACTGGGGAAGTGAATTACGATAAAAGTATGCGTGATGTTGCACTATTTGATGCTGCTCGGATTCAGGCACGATATGGCTGGATGAAGGATGTTGCCTATACCCATATATATCAAGGCATGCCAGAAGTTATTGACCAGTTATTTGTCTCAGAAGAGTTTTTGCCTGATAGTAAGTTTTCGCTCGGTTATGTCGAACGAGTCGATTATTTTAATGATCATTTGAAGTGGGACTATGCCGATAGAGTCACTGAGCATGGTATTATAAGGGCGAAAATAAAACTCAATGATTAACTTTATAAAATTAGACGGTTAGCTCTATTAAATTGCTGATCGTAGTATTGTTTTTTAACCTATTCATGTCCCTTGCTTGATAATGTGCAAGCGTTTATGATGCCTCTGCATTGAATATAGTAGTGACCATACAGGCTTTATATTTTAGCTGACAGTCAACCATCCTTTATCTGAGGATAAATACTATTCAATGAAGATTATATTTATAAAATAGGGCGCAACATTAAGAGATTCACAATGAGTGATAATAAAGACGAAAAGATTGAAGATGTGTTGGTAGATTCGGAATTGGCAAAGAAGCTTGTACCTAATAAGTTTAAGTTTACTAGCCAGCAAGGCCGTGCACGTCGTCAAAAACTATTGGCTGGTGCCAAAAAATTGAGCGAAACGCATGCTATTAACGATATTACGTTAGCAGCTGTGTGTGAAGAAGCGGGTATACCAAGAGCTTCTGCTTACCATTTTTTCCCTAATATTGAAGCAATATTTTTAGCATTGCGTTTTTTGAATGCGATTGAAATATTAGAGATGGTAGAGACGGTCGATATTGGCAACTATGACAGATGGCAAGGGTATTTAACGGCGCTTATCGATCATTGTATTACCATATTCCATAATGATGAGACAAAAGCCAAGCTTATCTATGATACTAATACACCTGATTTTGAAGGTGACAGTTTTGGTGAGGATATGGATCATCAAATTGTTGATTTGGTCTATAAGCGTTTGTCAGAGCGTTATGAGATGCCAAACTTCCATGATATCCAAGATACCTTGTTGATTGCTTATAGTATCGTAAATGCTATCTTTACGTTGTCTTATCGCCGTCATCAGAGTATCACTGAAGAGTATATCCAAGAAGCAAATACAGCATTTATTGCTTATTTACGTTGTTACCTACCAGAAAAGTTGCCACGTAAAAACCGCTAATTGAGCTTACTTTAAACATAAAAAAGCCGACAAATATGTCGGCTTTTTTATGTTTAGTTTTTAGTATAGGACTGGAAATAATACAGATTAATATCTCTAATAAAACAGCGACTATTCTAACGGTTAGACGTCAAATCTTGTCCACGGCAAGTATCATCGCTCGCATCTAAAGGCGAGTACTGCTTATGATAACTGACTATTGACTTCTCTAGCGCTACATTGGTCTGTGAGTCATTTGCATTGACGTAAGCTTCGCGGGCTTGTTCAAGCCAGCGATCGGCCATACGAAAATGCATACCAGATTCGCGCCAGCCTCGCGCACATTGATTGGTTGCTGCCCAAATTAAAGCCACTTCACTAAATGCCATCTCACGTGGTGCTGATGTTATGCCATCGCCGTCTTTAAGTGCGCTTAACGTTGCCCATAGATCAGGACGCATTAAGGCAGAGGTAGACGGAATATCTTGATGCAAGCCCAAGTCTTGTACCGTATCATTATCTAGCGCTTGCAATATAGGCTCTGCCATTTCTAACGCAACTTGACCTGCGGATGAGCGGCTATTCATACTGTCTTGATGAATAGCATAGTTCAACCACGCTTGCGCTTTGTAAGCGAAATACTGTTGAGCTGCTTTCTTGTCTTTTTGTTGATAAGGTTTTAACTGCGTGACCATACAATTTAACAGGCGCTGTTGTTCGCTTTGATATCTATAAGAGCGTACTTGAGTCTGACTATCATTGCGGCAGTATTCAGCCATGCTAGTTGAGTGAGCCACTTGGACAGTCTCACTCTTAGCTAAAGCTGGCTGCATAAAGGTTAACGAAAATAAAGCTGACAGTGTAACGCATACTGAGCGCTTGAAAGGTGCTGCTTTGATGGCTGAATCAAACATGGTATAAACCTTATGTTAAGGTAATAAACGTTGGTATTATTTACCATTACTAGGGCTGACTTAATTGTTTATTGAATGACAAAATAATTTATCATAAGACAAGCATGATACTGTCATAAGGATGTACTTACGACAGTGTCATTAGTATCAATCAATTAAAATGCAGAATTGCTGCTCAGACGTTGGTTCTTACGTGGGTCTTCACGTTTGAATAGGTCTTCATCAAACTTAAAGCGCAATCTAAAGTAAGCACCTTGCTGAGTACTGTCGTCATAAGCAATATCTTCATCTTCAAAGCCCATGAAGTTATAACCAAGTGATAACCAAAGGTTGGTCATTGGGCTATAACCCACTTCTGCACCAAGCATATAAGCCAAGTCATTTGCCTGATCATTCCAATAAGTACCTGCTTGTAAGCCAATATCCCAGCGCTCACTAATGTCATAAAGACCGCGGCCATAAACAGCATGAGCCGTGTTATCGCTGGTTAAGCTATCTGCTTCGTATTCTGTATACTTACCAGCATAACGTCCAGACAGCGTTAGAGGACGCGTAGGATGGTAATTACCATTCCATGACCAAACCATAGTGTCTTTTTGATAAGCGTCATCGCCAGTATTATTATCATCTAAACGATATTCAAATTTTGCAAGCATATCTAACTGATTGCTATCGTAGTCACGATACGCAGCACCTAGCTGAAAACGATTGATAGTGCGATCACCATCACTATAGTCAGTGCGTGAGTAGATGTCTTTGGCTAAGAAGGTAACCTCATCAGTATAGCGATAGGCGATACCAGCACTACCAAGTAGCGTATCACTTGTTTCACCCCAACGTTTTTCAAAACGTCCCGATGCCTTATAGTTCTCTTTGGCAAGATATTCAACACCGATACCTGCCGCTGTTGCAGTGTTGCTTTCTTCACCTTCCAGAGACTCGACACGCTCAAATAAAGTGTTTAAGGTTAGACCTTCTTGAACATACCACTTGTTTTTTAGACCAATAGCTGCTTCTGCCTCACGTGCACTGATGGCGTCACGCATGCGGTATTCGCTATAAACCTTACCATCTTTCATGTAAGTGGCATCAAAACCAACAGTGGTACGTTGACGCTCATCTGTATCATCAAGACCATAAGTACCAGATAGGCTGTTGATCAAATCATGACGAGCGTATAGACGACCCAAGTCCCCAAGTGCTGTCTCACCACCGATAGAAGTTGCATTACGTGAGCTGTTTTCGATATCTTGCTCATACTCTGCAAATACCAAGCTGTTATTCAACTTAGGTAGACGAGAGGTAATACGAGCGCGAACAGTCGTACCTTCAATATCTTCTTCAGCATTACTAACGCTGCTCAACGCTGACTGATTGATGATGTCATCATTAAACAGAGTGTCGTCTGTAATATCTACAACGTCTGTCGCGGCTTGAGTATTACGTGAGGCAGCAGTCGCGTCTTGTTTGTAATAACGAACCCCAATTTCACCAACGATGTTTTCACTTAAACGATGCTCAACGCTTGCTTGCACGCCTTCGCGGCTAGCGTCAGTAGTATGCTCTTCTGTGCGTATGCCTTCTAACTTAAGAGCAGTTTTCTTATCATTTAGAGTATGAGTAACCTCTACACCAGATTCAGTACGTCCAGCAGTAAGCGGTGATGCACCAGTGACAAAACCTTCATCAGCATCATTATAATAAGCTTTGGCAAGCGTATTTTTCTTATTATCAAAATCAAGCTCAATACGTAGTGCGTTACCTTCAACATCACTATCAGTCAATTCTGTCGCGTTGATTTGATTACTTGACTGAAAATTTGGATTCTCAGCTTTGTTCATCGCATATTCTGCGACCAGTTTTAGCTTATCATTGAATTTAACAACACTATTAACACTAGCCAACTCTTCTTTGTTCAGTGGGTCATCGCTATTCACATAGCTACCACCGATGGCGACTTTATCCGTCAGTTGTTGCTTCGCGGCAATACCACCGACGAAGTAATCTTCACCGCCTTCATCAACTTCGACAATGACACGGATATAGATAGGATTGCCCTCGATGTCTTGACTAGCAATCGGTGCAGTTAAGAATAAGCTGCGGCTGATAGGGTCAATCTCATAATCAGCAAAGCGAGTAAGCGTCTCACGATTGATAATAAGCCCAGGGTTGTTGGCGTCACGAGTAATAACTTCAACCGTTTCAGAGTTTTCTAATACCGCATCGAAGTTCTCAGCCAATGGATATGGGCCTGAAATGCCCAAACCGCGAGTCTCATTTACACGTTGGCTAGTACTGGTCTCTGCTAAAAAAGCAGTAACACGAGTATTGCTATCTTCAAATTGAGCTTTTAGACCAGTTAATGTACGGTTGTATTGACCAAGTTTGATACCTTCATCGTTATCAATTTGTGTTTTCAAATCACCATACATAGCGAATGAGCGACCTTTATCAAGGCGCACGTAAAGCTTGCTAGTAGATTGCGCATCGAAACCTTTGGCTGATGAATCGCCATAGACAGGATAATATTCGCCAGGCTCGATATCACGGAACAAACGCTCGCCTTTTTTATCACTATCATATGCAAGCGTAAGCAGATAGTCGCCGCGTACTTTTCCTTTGAGGAACATCGCGGCACGACCAGAAGCTGTGTAATCATCATTACCAGCAAAGTCATTTAGCTCTTGCTCAAATGCACCTTGAGCATCGGTAATGCTGCTACCGTCAAAGTCTTTTAGTGAAATAGCACCTTCTACAATACCAACAGCAAGTAGTGGACGTAGTTGAGCTGTAAACTGTAACGGAATGATTTGTTTGCTGCTACCAGTGTCAATTACTAGCTCGCCCTTACCTGGTACGCTAGGTGCAGTTACGGGTATTAATAGCTCACCACCAGAAACAGTAATTTGAGTACCTGCTTTATCTTGACTGTCATCCTTTAGATTGATACGACCGATATTAGTATCAAGCGTAAGAGAAGTAGTACCAATATAAGGACGATTATCGCGATCTTTCAGGCTGATGATGACTTGGTATTCACTAATACCGTCAGCTGGAACTAATTGTGCTTGAGTACGGTAGTCGATAGCTTGTAGGCTGTCAGGAGTTAATACCTTAATCGTCTGCTCAGAGATGATCTGACCATTTATATCAGTCGCAACACCACGTAAGGTGTTCTTGCCGCGCTGTAAATCAACAGCATAGTAATCGAAAGCCGTTACATTCTGTTTTTCTTGCTCAGCAGTTTTACCGATCTTCTGTTCTGATACAGCTTTGCCGTTGGCATATAGTGTGAACACAGACCCAAGCGGTGCCTGAACCTGTACCATTTGTTTATAAGTGCTAAGCTGCTGACCTTCGTTCAGGTTAATGAAGGCAACATCGTTACTCGCCACTTCTTTTAAGTATTCTTCGAGCTCTTTTTCTACTGGCGGAGCAACAGTGGTCACTGTCATATCAACACGGCTATCTATTGGATTAACCATGTCATTAACGATAGCCGAATCACAGTTATTACCAAGGTCTAAGTCACCATTGATGTTACAACCACTAGCATCTACATTGTCAGTAGTATCGGTATCATAATCAGGATCTAAAGTCAGCTCGGTTTTTACCGCTTGCTCTAACGTGTCATTTTTAGCTTCTACTAATTTGCTACGAGCAATTAGCTCAGCGTTTAAGCGTTCAGTGCTATCCGCCATGCCACCAACGATTGCAAAATCTGCACGATGTAATTCGCCGTACTTCAAATCAACAAAACGACTACCGGCATCACCAGCATTACGATTGCTTTGGGTAACCAGTTCAGTCTCTCTAGGGATAGTAGTACGATCGACCTTTAGTACGTGTGTTTTGGCACTGATACCATAGAAGTTATATTTACCTTCAGGATCAGTCACGATGAAGTTGCCGTTCTCCATATAGATACGTACACCAGCGACACCAAGCTCGCCGCCTTCTTTTTGCTGAATACCATCGCGGTTGATATCATGATAGACCTTACCAACGATAATACCATCAGTATTCATCGCTCCGCGATCTACATCAATTTTCCACTGAGCTTCTCTTGAGCCGACGCTTTGACCTTGGTCATCTCTAGCAACTGCGGTGGCGCGGTTGATACCATCGCCGCCTAGTGATGACGCACCGATGAGCACACGATAAGTAACTTTTTTACTTTCGTTAACTGCCATGTTTCCTAAGTTCAATACCTGATATTTACCATCAGCTTTAAACTCAGTGGTCTGCGCTTGGTTGATATCAATATCAGTCGTTGGACTAACACGTACACTGTTCTCAACGTAGTCAAAACCACGTGGTAAAGCGTCTTTTAGTTGTACATCGTAAGCAGTCGATTTGCCGTTATTGGTAATATCGATGGTATAGCTAACATAATCACCAAGCTCTGCAGTTTTGACATCACTTTCTTTCGTAACAACCAAACTGGCACTATTATCAATGATACTTACTTGAGAACTCAGATCCTCGATAACTACAGTAAAATCGCTATTACTTGGTAGCTGATCAGCGTCTGTACCAACAGAAGGAGCAATACACGCTGTTAACTCAGCAGTCAACGTATCGTTAGCTAATGTCTGAATGAACTTATCATTAATAGCATTGGCGTTGTTTTGTGTCGGTGCAGTTAGACGATATTTGCCTGTATTATTACCAGTTTCAATTCCTTTAAGAGAGTGGGTATCACCAGTCGTTGGCGACTTAACAGTAATCCATACTTGATCAGGTTTATCAGATTGCACGTTACACTGCGCGTAACTGGCATCAATGTAAACGTTGTCCCCGATTTGCGAGGTGGTTTTAGTACCGTCAAATTGAGGGGTAGTAAAATTGATTTTAGGTTCAACAATAACTAGTCTGTCAATTGCTTCAACGGCTGCTATTGATGGATCTTCTAGTATGATAGCGCCAATCTTTACATCAGCGGTATCGCCATCTTCACCGTCGGCATTTGATAGAGCCTGTACGATAAGCTGAATACTCTCACTCTGACCAAGTTTGATCTGAGCGCTCAGGTTATCGAGCATGATTTGTCGATCTTCTGAATCGACTTCACCATTATTATTAAGATCTTGATAGACCTTTAAATTAGAAACAGTTGGTGATATAGCAAGTGTCAATTCAACAGTCTGATCACTATAGCTGGTGTTACTCAGTACGTTGATCCAACTTACCTGTGTATTAGGCATGACTGTGCGTAAAGCATGCTGAGTCAAACTGATACCATACTCAGGTAAGGCAGAGGCTTTTACTTGTACTTGGTTTGAGTCAGTACTGATAGTCGTACTGGTCTCACTGTCAACGTTATAGCTGGCCTGAGCAGTATTATTGATCAGTTGTACCAATGAATCAGTTGCAGCAGATGCGGTATTTGATTGCATAAGCAACATTGCAAATGACAGCGCAGAGATCTTCGCTGTATGCAACGTAGCACGATTAGACAGTGTCATTAAAGATTTAGTCATATGTCGCTTATCCAATAAAATATAAAGGGGTAGGGTAGTAACGCTCCAGCTTGGCTAACCAAAATCAATTAGGTCAAGCCGGAGCGTTAGTCTATAAGCATCTTGTGAAGCTTATAGACTTTGCAATATCAAATATAAATTAACGAGCGTTTTTGATTTTGATCTTAAAGGTCAATGTGCCAACGCCCTGAGGAACTATAGTGTAGTTAGTACCAAGAACCGCAGTAGCCGAAGTGCTAGCTGTGCCTGCAGTAGATGACGTAGTAGCAGAAGTAGCAGGTGAATTAGCTACTAAATCCGCACCAGCTGAAAAGTTAGACAACAAATCCGAAATCGTTACACCAGTAAGATTAAAACCTAATGCTGCTGAAGAAGTGTTAGTCGCCTGAATACGATAGATAACACACTGATCAGGTTTCGCATTGAGCGCAGTTTGAACAAAGGTACTTGAAGCAACGGTAGCTTCACAAGCAGTATCTAGTGATTGAGACTTCACCAAAGATAAGCCTCTGACATTAGTCGTATCAGTCACTGAAGTAGCAGCAGGCGCACCAACACCAGCTGGGGTCAAAGTTACGATAGTCGTTTCAGTGCTACCAACAGCCGCCGCATCAGCAGCAGTTGCAGGAGTAGTGACATTACCTGAAGAGACATTATAGTTGATTGCTAATGTGCCACCAGGTGCAATACCGTTTGGAAATTGAGCGGTTGGTAGTGTAGTGCTATTAAGAGTGTACGTATTACCACCAGCAACGGTAGGTTGTAGCGTTATAGTAACTGGAGCTCCACCATTAGGCGGTGTATAAGTAACACTGATAGGACCAGTAACCGGTCTGACAGCCGCATTATTGCCACCATCAGCAATAGTGAAAGTCAATGGATTGGTATTAGTACCTTCAGCATCCTGACCGCTGTTAATAATAGTAGTCTTCTGTGTGACTTGACCATCAGTACCTGAGGCAGGGGCAATTTCTCTAGTCGTTGGATTGCTCACTATAACCGCTCGTCTGGTAAAGTTAGTCACACCAGGAGTATCTATACCAGCGCCGTTACCTTCACCCGCATTATCAGGTATTCTAGTAACACCTATAGTGCTATCTGTACTATCTAAAATGTCATAGTCAGTACCAAGTACAGGAGCAGCAATTAACGGGCTAACCGGACCGACGAACTTATCGTAGACTTCTGCGTTGTTAGTTACTGAACTATTAGCAGCTGTATACTGCTCTCTATCAACGTTAACCGTGAAAGTAATCGTGCGACTTGCGCCAACAGCTAAGTTTGCTACGGCAACATTAATAGCTTGTCGAGTACCGATAGTGGAAATCGTAGCGGTACCAGCACCAGTTACGGTCACGTCTGATGCTGCGCCATTAGGCAAACTTAAACCTGCAGGAAGGACATCCCTGATGACAATATCAGTCGCAGCAGCACTATAGTCAGTAGTAGCGTTAGTCACTACGATACTATAGTTGATCTGCGGATTAGCTACTGTCAAATCGACAGTACTCGTCGCTGTTTTTACAATTTTGAAGGTAGGCAATCTCACGATAGTTTGGTTTTCATTCACTAATGTCGCATTTGCTGGAAGATTAGCAGTAAAGAAAGTACTGGTTGCTGTTAATGTACCTACACCTTTGTCATTACCATTACGAGCGTCTGGCGTAGCTGCTTCGTAGCTTAGATTAGCTCTAGTACCTGGCTGTAGTTTAATAGTACCACCATTAGCTATGGTACCTGTCTGTGCTTGACCATTTAAAGCGGCTACTTGAGTAGAAGTTAAAGGAGTGCCATCTGCTTGTACAATAGTAAACGTAACAGGCGCAGTACCTAAAGCATAGTCTGGAGTAGCCGTTACTAGTGCTGAGTCATTACCTGTGGTATTAATGGTATAAGTATCCGTCACGTTACCCGTATTGGTTAAATTATGAGTAAAGGTAGTCGTACCACCTGGCGTAGCAGTCTGATTAATAGCAATATCGTCACCAATGCTGCCATCATCAATAGTCGACGTGAGTGCAAAGTTAGCCGTTTCGCTAACGTTGACAGTCACGATGTTTGACGACACGTTTGGCTGAGCGATACCAGCAACACTATAGTTTGCGGTTGCAACGTTATTGATGGCAGCAGCACCTGCACTAACACCACCAGTAGTATTAGGAGTAGCTGCATTAGCACCACCAGAGATACCCATTACTGCGGCAATACCGACAGCAAGCAAGCTATAGTTAAAAGTATTTGATTTCATGTAGTACTCCAAAATGGATGGTAAAAAGCCGAATAAATAATGGAAGGGTGAAAAATAAAGGTTTAACCTTCTGTTAATTAGTTAACAGTAGTGTTTAAAGCCACAGCAGCTGATTTCTTAGCTGGTAACAACTTGATATTCCAGCGTAAGGTACGGTATTCAGAATACGGAACTTGAACCATTTTGCCATTTACCTTTTTCATTAAAGGCATATCAGCATAGTTTTTGCCATCAGTGCTGGCTTGTGCGCTGGCAGGATTTGCCTCACCAGTAAATGTCATGTTTGCAGGGATAGGCAGTGTCACCATCAGATCATTAATGTCTTTATTGATGGTATTGGTATAAGTTGCTTTGTATTGAATGACCGTACCAGCTGGTGCTGTACGTACTGGTGAATATACTGTTTTGCCGTCCGCATTCTTAATGACCTGATTAGCAGTCAGTTCCATTTTTAGAGCGTCGTCAGCATGAGCAGTACCTAGCAAACAAGCAGAGGCAAAAGTTGCTAACATGACATTATGTAAGAGGTTAAAACGTTTCATATAAAATCCTTTCTTAGAACATGACTATCAGTAAAAAGCGAACGTCGTATATCATGATGGAGGAGCTAGTAATCTAATATCATTCATCGTTTTAAAAGGCGTCTATCTCCCTTTCTTCTATTTTCACGTAATTAATACAATTAATCATCACAAAAATGACAACTGGCATTTTGGAGTATACAAACGGTAAAAGCCCTGTCTGGTTAGACAGGGCTTAAGTAAATGTTTAATAAACAGGTGTTTAGTTACTAATGGTAGTACCATATTTAGTATTAAAACGAATGGCCTGACGGCGAGTAGTGGTGGTAGTACCTAAAGAAAAAGAATTGGTAGTAACTGTACCGTTGTTGCCAATAGATACCGAATTTGTTGCAAATGATGGAGTACCACTATTTTCACCAATAGGTGTTGGATTGGCTAAAGTAGAGGTAATCAATGAACTATTAGAGTCATTTTTACTCTGTAGCGTATCCTTAATAACAATATCTGCTAAGGAAACATTACCGCGATTTATAGCTTCAATTCTATAAGCGATACATTGTCCAGGGATAATGTTGGATATTGGTTTTGTACTATACGCACTACTAGCACTACCGTCATAATTAACACCAATTGTGGCAAGGTTATTTAGGCTACAGTCATGGACATACTGACTTTTGATTAATACCAACGCAGCATTTTCTTGAACAACATCACCAAAATCATTGCTAGGGTAATTGTATTTACTGTTAGTAATGTCTATTTGTAGGACGTTACTCGTAGTATCTACAGAATATGTATAGTTGCTAGGCTCATTTTGAGTAACGCAAAGCCTTGTATAACTACCTACTTGTGCTGGCGTCAAGCTAAAACTATAGGTTCCATCATTACCAATGTTTACCGTCTGAGGTGAGAACGTACCACTATCACCTGTACATTTGTTTAGAGTAATGGTATGACCTGTAGTAAAAGGAATACCAGATTCAGTTGGTGAATCGTATTTGCCATTGAAATAGAGGCTATTATTTAAGTATTTGCTAGATATATCATCCTTAGACGGATTTAAAACATTACCGTTATCGTTAAATACTGTACCTGAAAATACATAGTTAGACCTGCCGTTCGTAATTGTACACGTCCAGTTATCTCCATAAGTCAGCTTGAGGTTTTTTGGGTCTAAAGTGCTAACGGATGTACCATCTGACTTTCTACATGCGTATAGGGCAGTATAGTCTGCTAAATTTGTCGATCCTGAGACTGCTTCTGTCAATGTATAGGTCTTGGTAGGATTAACCTTGAAAGTTCCTGTAGTACCTGTGCCAGTCGTGACAGCATTATTCGTCCCCGTTGTAGTAACAGAAGTAATACCGCTCGTAACTACCGAATTATCTGCATTGTCTTTAATCTGAACAGTAAATTGATCTGTATTCGTTTTACGAGAAGTCGAAAGCGCTTTTGTATATGTTAAACGCGGCTGCGGTAAGTAACAATAACCATCAAATACGATATTTATTAACTGATCACCAGGATTGCCAAGATTGCTAAAGTCATAATAGTTCAAATCAGGATTATTGCCATAAGTTACATCTACTCTAACTACAGGTTGATCAAAAGCAACTGATACTTTACATTTTTCATCTACCGAATCTGTACTACATAAAACGCTACTAGTAGTAGTGGTTTGACGATAAGGAGCTGTAGTCGTTATTCCTGTGCCCCTATATTTCAAAGTTGGCGTCACACTAGTCCCCGAACTAGTAACACCCGTTATCGTGACTTGGTCAGAAAACTCGAAATACCTAGTCCCTGAACTTGTTGAACCTATATAGTTTACATCTATATCATATATACTTAAGCTCACATTATTAAGGGCTTGAGACTCATTAGTAAAGCTGTTTTTAAAAGTATATGAGGCCGTGCGAGACGATCCCTTATTAGTAAAATCCTGAAAAAATTCAAACGATTGGAGGTTGCCCGCTAGCGTTTTAGGTCTATAAAAATTTGAGCCGCCAGCATCTAAATTACCAGTAGTAATTAAACTGTTAGAAGCAATAATGTAACTTTCACTTTTGAGACCGTTCAAAAGTTGGTTTACACCAAGAATAGGTGGTGATGCCGTCGATCCTAAGTTGCTGTAATCAGTATTTGAAAATTCGTCCGAAATGTATCCAGCAGGACATGTTGTTATTGCTGCGAAAGCTAAATAATTAGGTAGCAGTATTAATAAGGATGGTAGAGCTATCCAACGCGTTACTCTTGACTTTAGAGTCGATGGTATAATAGACGGGTTCATAATAGCTCCGAGAACAAGGATAGAATATACGTATAATCTTATAATAAGAATAATACTTAAATCACAATTAATATACACAAATGAGACGAATGTCTATTTATGGGGTATGAGTAACAAGAAGCATATTTTCGATTGGTGTTTTTATTAATTAGAAAAGCAGATACCTACCGCTATGGAAAGTAAATTTCGTCTACCTATTACTAAAATCTTGGTATCAATGGAATAATGGTTAATAATATTTACCTAACAACTAATCATTATTTATTTAAAAAATACTTGTTATTTCATCATTTCTCTACAGCCATAAACAACTTAGCCGTAAAGGCTTATAATGGAATGTCATAGTCAAATAATGATTAAACGAGTAGCTATAGCATTATGACGGTTTGGCAGATGTGTTGATTTGATGCATTTGTCGATATGAGTAATACTATTTTTATAATCAAGCTGTATGTCATCGCAAAAAACAATGGAATGCTTGGACGTAGCAAGGATGTCATAAGTAAACCAATCTCTCATCATGTATTTTTCAATGAAGCCCTGCCATTAGGTAGGTATGACTGATATAAAAGGATTAACAAGAATGAATTATTATAAGGATGCTGATAGCACCGAAACTCAGGAATGGCTGGCAGCCTTTGAGTCTGTGGTTAAACACGCAGACAAGGACCGTGCTCAGTTTCTCCTAAAAGCCTTATACAATATGGCGGTTCAAGAAGGTCTTCCGTTCAACAGACTAGACACCGCTTATGTCAATAGTATCGCTGTTGAAGATGAGCCAATGTACCCAGGCGATCTAGGCATGGAGCGTAAGATACGTGCGCTAATTCGTTATAACGCACTTGCCATGGTCATGCGTGCCAATAAAAACGACGATGATCTAGGTGGTCACTTAGCGACATTCGCCTCTAGTGCAACACTTTATGAAACGGGTTTTAACCATTTCTTCCGCGCCGCTAGCGATCACTTCGGTGGCGACATGATCTATTATCAAGGTCACTCAGCACCAGGTATCTATGCACGCTCTTATTTAGAAGGTCGTTTGACCGAAGATCAGCTTGATAACTTCCGCCGTGAAGTAGGCGGCAAAGGCCTATCAAGCTATCCGCATCCATATCTAATGCCTGATTATTGGCAGTTCCCAACGGTATCAATGGGACTTGGCCCAATCATGTCTATCTATCACGCCCATGTACATCGCTATATGGAAAATCGTGGATTGCTAGAAAAAGAAGGTCGTAAGATTTGGACATTCTTGGGTGATGGTGAAACTGATGAGCCAGAAAGCTTAGGGGCAATTTCTCTCGCTGGTCGTGAGAAGTTGGACAACCTAATATGGGTAGTCAACTGTAACTTGCAGCGTCTTGATGGTCCAGTCCGTGGTAACGGCAAAATCATTCAAGAGCTAGAGTCAGTATTCCGCGGCGCAGGCTGGCGAGTTATCAAAGTCATTTGGGGTGGCAACTGGGATTCATTACTTGGTAAAGATCATACGGGTGTCCTTAAACAACGTATGGAAGAAGTGGTGGATGGCGAGTATCAGCTATATGAAGCGCGTACGCCTGAATTTACCCGCAAAGAGTTCTTTGGTAAATATCCAGAGTTGGAAGAGATGGCAGATGCGTTGACTGACGAAGAAATTTCACGTCTGAACCGTGGTGGCCATGATCCAGTTAAAGTTTACGCTGCCTTTAGCGAAGCTATGAAAACTAAAGGCCAACCGACGGTTATTTTGGTTAAGACCGTTAAAGGTTATGGCTTGTCTGCCCAAACGCAAGCAGTCAATAAATCGCATCAGGTGAAGAAGCTTGATCAAGAAGCGTTGATGTATTTCCGTGATCGTTTTGATTTGCCATTTACTGATGAGCAGTTAGAGACTCTACCGTTCTACCGCCCTGAAGAAGGTTCGGCGGAAATGAAGTATCTAAAAGGTCGTCGTGAGTCGTTAGGTGGGCATCTACCAAACCGCCGTAGTGGTCACATCCCATTGAATATCCCTGAATTATCAATGTTTGATCGGGTATTAAAAGGCAGCAATGGTAAAGAGCAGTCTACGACAATGGTATTTGTACGCTTACTATCTGCGATGCTCAAAAACAAAGACATTCAAGATCGCGTTGTACCAATTGTACCTGACGAAGCGCGTACTTTCGGTCTAGAAGGTATGTTCCGTCAATTGGGTATTTACTCGGCTGTTGGCCAAAAATATACACCAGAAGACAGTGAAGCGTTGATGGGCTATAAAGAAGCTATCGATGGACACATGTTAGAAGAAGGTATCAACGAAGCAGGCGCAATGAGTACTTGGATTGCATTGGCAACCAGTTATTCTGTGAACGCGCTACCGATGATTCCGATGTATATCTATTACTCAATGTTTGGTTTCCAACGTGTGGGCGATTTGGCTTGGGCGGCAGGTGACTGTCAAGCACAAGGCTTCTTGTTAGGCGCAACCGCTGGTCGTACAACGCTTAATGGCGAAGGCTTACAGCATCAAGATGGTCATTCGCAGATTCTGTTCAATGTCGTGCCAAACTGTGTTAGCTATGATCCTTGCTTTGGTTATGAGCTAGCCGTTGTCATGCATGACGGTCTACGCCGTATGTATGGTGAAGGCGAGCGCGTTTACTATTACTTGACGTTGATGAATGAAAACTACGAGCAACCTGCTATGCCAGAAGGTGCCGAAGAAGGTATCAAACGTGGTATGTACTTGTTAGAGGACAATGGTTCAACACAAGTACAGCTATTAGGTTCTGGTGTTATCTTACGCGAAGTACAAAAAGCATCACAGATACTAAAAGACGAGTTCAATATTACTTCTAACGTCTGGAGCGTAACCAGCTTTAATGAGCTGACTCGTGATGGTATGGTTTGTGACGATTACAACCGTCTACATCCAATGGATGAAGAGAAAGTGCCTTGGGTTACTGAGCAATTAGCACCGCACGAAGGTATTGTAGTTGCAGCGACAGATTATATGCGTAACTACTCAGAGCAAATCCGTGCTTGGTTACCAGATAACCGTCCTTATACGACTCTGGGTACCGATGGTTATGGCCGTTCTGATACGCGCGAAAACCTACGTAGTTTCTTCAACGTTGATGCTGCGCATATCGTTGTGGCAACGCTTAAACGTCTAGCCGATGAAGGCGAAGTTGAGATGCGTTTGGTTAAAGACGCGATTTCAAGCTTAGGTATCGATGTGGATCATCCACCTGCATGGCAGCAGCAGTCTTACTATGATCAGTCTCCAGATGCACCAGCACCAGGTAATGTAAATCCAAATCCTGTACCTGAGTTTATCGCTGAAGACGATGATGAAATCAGTAATGAAGGCCGTGCTGAAGATCAAGCAGATGCAAATGTACTTGATGATAAAGATGTCAAATAATAATAACCATAAGACGAGGAAATAAATCATGGACATTAAAGCCCCCGATTTAGGTGTGGATAGCGCCGAAGTCAGCGAGATTATGGTAGAAGTTGGTGATGTCATCGCAAAAGACGACAACATCTTATTATTAGAATCTGACAAAGCATCGGTTGAAGTACCAAGCTCTGCTGCTGGTAAAGTGACTAAGATTAGTGTTGCTATCGGTGATCAAGTCAGCGAAGGTATGGTGCTGATTGAGCTTGAAAGCGCAGACGATAGCGCAGAAAGCAACGATGACATTGCTGCTGCTGAAGAGCAAGAAGCGAACAGCACAGACGATGTTAAACCAGAATCAAAACCTGAACCTGCTGCAACTGAGTCAACGCAATCAGAGTCTGCTGCCAAGCCAGCCGCTAATGCTGGTAAAGCAACTACTCATGCACTACCTGACTTAGGTGTTGACGAGGCACAAGTTTCTGAAATCATGGTGAGCGTTGGTGATACTGTTAGCGCTGAACAGTCGATTTTGCTAATTGAATCAGATAAAGCATCGGTTGAAGTACCAGCACCAGTTGCCGGTAAGATTGAAAAAATCTTGGTCGAAGCAGGCGATATGGTTGCTAATGGTCAGGACTTTATCGTTATCATGGCAAGTGGTACAGATGATGCTAGTGATAGTAAATCTGAAGCGCCTAAGCCACAAGAGCCAGCACCAGCTAAAACCACTGGTGAGCCAAAACAAGCTGCCAAACCGAACAATACTGATACAGCTGCTAGCAAAACAGAGGGTAAGTTAACTGAAGCACAGGTCAATGAAAAATTGGTTGATGTGTACGCAGGTCCTGCTGTTCGCAAACTAGCCCGTCAGTTAGGTGTTGATATCACACAAGTGAATGGTTCAGCTCTAAACGATCGCATTCTAAAAGAAGACTTGTTTGCACATGTTAAAAACAGTCTAACCAAGCAGAAAGCGGCACCTGTGAGCAGTAATCCTGTTAGCTCAGGTCTACCGAAACTGCCTGACATGAGTAACGCTGAGATCTGGGGTGAGACGGAAACACAAGACCTCAGCCGCTTGCAGAAAGTCTCGATACCACAGCTCAACTACAATACTTTGCTACCGCAAGTAACGCAGTTCGATCTCTCTGATATCACTGAGACTGAAAATCTACGTGGTGAGCTAAAAGGTGGTATGAAAGCTGAAGGTGTTGGCTTTACTATCTTGGCATTTGTGGTTAAAGCTACTGCTTACGCGTTGACTCAGCACCCACGATTCAACAGTCATTTAAGCGATGACAATACTCAGGTTATATTGCGAAAAAGTGTCAATATGGGTATTGCCGTGGCAACAGATGATGGTCTTATCGTACCTGTTATCAAAAACGTACAAGATAAAGGCCTGAAGCAAATCGCAATTGAGATCGGCGAGCTTGCAGTAAAAGCTCGTGATAAGAAGCTCAGCACTAAAGATTTGCAAGGGGCAAGCTTTACCATATCGAGCCAAGGTAACTTGGGTGGTACCGCCTTTACGCCGTTAGTTAACTGGCCACAAGTTGGTATTTTAGGTGTCTCTGAAGCAAGTATGCAGCCACGTTGGGATGCGAAGACACAAAGCTTTGAGCCACGTTTGATGCTGCCACTGTCTTTGTCTTATGATCATCGTGTAATTAATGGCGCAGACGCTGCTGTATTTACTCGTTATATCGCAACACTATTAGCAGACCCACGTCGTATCTTGATCTAAAACTAGCTAGCAATAAAAAAAGACTGCCCACGGATGGTCTTTTTTTATGGAGATTATTTGTTCTTATAGGTTATTAGCTGTTTTTATAAATAATTGCTTAGTAACTAGTGTAGACAGATGGTAATAACCATAATTAATGAGCACAAAAAAGCCAGCTATCACGCTGGCTTTTATTACGCATGGTATCTCTACTAATTTAGAACTGTTTAACGAATGCTACACCGTATACCCAAGGGCTAATGTCGATCTCGCCAAGATTTACGTCATCTAGAGTAGCATCTGTTTTGATGTCCATATAACGGGCATCGATACGGAAAGCTTCGGTAGGAGCAAAAGGGATATCAAGACCAACATGACCAGCCACGCCAACGCTATCGTCAAGGTCCAAGTCACCACCAGTAGAAATTCTTTCTTTGAAAAATGTTGTATAGTTCACACCAACACCGATGAAAGGCTTGATGTTCATTGGCATGTTTTCATAGTCAAAGTGATACTGTACGGAAAGAGTGGGTGGTAAATGCTGGGTCTTACCTGTTAGAACCGTTGTACCATCAGCACTATTTAAATCAAAATCATGATGAAACGGAAGTGCAGCTAGTAATTCAACACCAACGTTGTTAGCGATGAAATACTCACCACTGATAGTTGGACGTACATCGCCATCAACATCAACAGATAAACCGTTATCTAGAGTACCGTTATCGCTTTTAGGATCAACATAATGTGCGCCAGCAGCAACAGACCAAGTACCAGCAGGGACTGCAAAAGCAGTTGTCATTGTAAGTGCAGCAGCAGTTGCTAAAACTAGGGATTGTAGTTTCATCATTTCATTCCTTAACGTAATAAAAAATCATCAGCAGTTTTCTAATGAGGGATGGCATTAGCTACTGATACATAATGTCATGATTAAAGTTTAATCTGTAACATTTAATCTCTATTATAATACGAAAATCATTATTGTTGGTAAGGTTTTGAGCATAAAGTAGCAATATTTCTGCAATAAATTACATTCACATGTAATTGAATTGTCTACAGTCTATAATTAAACACAACAAAAGCTGCTTTTTAAGTAAGTGTCATTGACTTGGGTCGGTATCTCTTATTTATGATTCAACAAGAGGTGCAACATATTAATGCTTGGCTATTGCAGTAATTCCCCTCTACGCTGTACAAATGCGCGTACTATGAAAATATTGAATCAGGTAGACTCTTGTTGTCCTGAATGTCACTTGTTTTTGATACCTGCGCAAGATATTAGCCAGCAGCTTCGTGCTGACGAACAGTTCTTAAGGTTCTCTATCCTACTAATTGTGTTTATACTGCTAGTATCGGTCTATATTTATTATCTGCATTTTGTATAGCCGATAGTCATGGATGATAATAGACAAGTCAGTACCAAATGAAGTGCTTCTGATAAAAGTCACGGATAATTGCTGCAAATATCTCCTATGTTCTGTGATGAAAGTTTGGTTCTTATTGTTTGACCGTTGTTTTATTCTACTAATATCAAATCGGTATTTCACCGCATAGGGCTGGCATGTTATTCCAATCTATACGGCGCTTGCGTCATTTTGTTTATGATATTTTACAAAATGAAGAACATGACACGTTATTTAGCCGTTACGTTGATTATTTTCTTATATTTTTGATCATGACTAACGTAGCTGCTGTGATAGCCGAGTCTGTCGATCAGTGGTATTACCCTTATCAAGATTACTTCACCTTATTCGAAAACTTCTCTATCGTTGTCTTTTCTATTGAGTACTTACTGCGTCTGTGGAGTGTGGCTGAAGCCAAGCCCGATAATACAACGTGGAAACAGCGATGGGATTGGCTTAGAAGCCCATCTGCATTGATAGATTTAGTAGCCATCGTGCCCGCCTTTTTAAATTTCTTCGTCAACATTGATTTGCGTTTCTTGCGTATTCTACGTTTATTTCGAATCTTAAAATTGACGCGTTATTTTGCTTCAATGCGTATCTTGCTAGTCGTGATTAGCAAGGAGCGAGGTTCGTTTCAAGCCGTTATCTTTATTCTTATTATTATGATTGTGACCGCCTCTAGCGGTATATATCTGGTAGAGAATCACGCACAGCCAGATGAGTTTGAGTCCATACCTAAAGCGATGTGGTGGGCTGTGGTAACACTGACAACCGTAGGCTATGGAGATGTCACGCCAATTACTAATGCGGGCAAAATATTGGGTGCGGTCATTACGATATTGGGTGTGGGTCTCGCTGCACTGCCAGCTGGTATTCTAGCGACAGGACTAGCAAATGAGTTGGCTCAGCGCCGCGAGGAGCTTGAACAGCATTTTCGTGAGCAGCTCATTGATAGCGATTTTGATCTGGTACAGAATCAGATGATGATTGATAAAATTCGTCGAGAGCTGGGTTTAGATAAAGAGCAGGCACAAAATATCGTCTTACAGGTACTTCGAGAGCAAGAGCTCGAACGGCGTGAAAAAGAAGTTGAAACGCGCCAAAAGAACTTCTGTCCGCATTGCGGTGAAGTTTTATAGGCAAGTATGAAATGGTTTATAACAGATAGGTTTTTAGCAATTAATCGTAGTTAATATTTTGACTATAAAAAGAGGTCTTGTGTTTACATAGCACAAGACCTCTTTTATATGCGATTACTAATTGCTCTTATATTCCCTGAGGGATAGGCAATGCACGTGCTAACTCATGAGCCACTTCTTGTGCTGCATTTGCTAGACCCTCTGCAGTGAGTGGTAAGTTTTGCAACGTTAAATGCCAGTCGTCAACAGATCGACGCAAATGCGCTACCCATAGCGTGGTGCAGTCGCGTGGGAGCTGCTTAAGGTTGACTTCAAAACAACGGTTTCCTTCATCGTCACTCAGATGAATTTCGCCTTTCTTGACTCTAGAAAACGAATGACCATGGTATGAGTTGGCAATTAAACCAATATGATTAATATGAGCGGGTATTTTCTCAAGCTCCAATCTGATTTGCTCTTGATCAAGGGGGGCCAGATACATGGCTTGTTCACCGCGATCCTTACCATTTAAGCTGTCACCTTGATGCTTGACCGATTCAGCTTTATCTCGTAATTGCTTAAACCAAACGATGTCACTGATGACGCAATTGTCATCGTACAACACACAAGCCAGATCAATATCCATCGCGCTTTGATTTTTCTTAAAGCGCTTAAACATGCCTTTTGGTTCAATTTTGGTAAATTCATAATTGAGCGCAAAGAACAAAGTCCCTGCGTCTAGTCCAAGTCCTCGTAAACTATCTGACAACAGTGGTGATGGGGCAGTGGTCGACATAACTTTCCTTTTTTATTCTTAGTTTCTAACCGTTATCTAGATTTGATGTTTGCTTACTTAAGGCGTGCGGATGTTAGCCTATCTCAGGTCAGTGATGTCACTCACTGATTGCTGTCGAAGACTTATCTAATACCGCTTGATAAAGTAGTTCAGGCTTAGCATCTAATAACCCACTACCAAACCCACGTAGCCACCAGACCAGCTGTGAGGTCAAGTTAACAGTGGCTTTGATAGTAAGGGTGTTATCCTCATTTAGCGTCACGGTTTGATCGTCATTAAGCTTACTTTCGGTCAGACTCTTACCAGCCTGCCTGGTAAACCTAAGCTCAACAGCGGTATTCTTGCCACGCTCGTCCAATTCGCCAAACAGTGGGTGACTAAAGCCCATGCTGCCTTCATCTAAGTACATATCGAGTTGAAAGTTCTCTGGTGTTTTTGCAGCGGTTTCGAGAATCTCAACACTATCAAAACGATGTAAAGCAAAGGTGCGAATGGTGGCTTCTGGATCGTCAGTACGAGTTGCCAGCAGATAGATAATCACACCGCGCTGGATAATTGCGATTGGATTTAGGATATATTCGCTGGCTTGTAATTTGTTGCTACGAGTATAACAAGCATGAATTTGCAGCTGATAAAATAGCGCGTGGTAAATATTGTCTTTACTGTCCAAATCTATATCTGGTGCAATAAGCGGCTGTGTGGCAGGCTCGATACGCACTCTGTCTATCCAAGAGTGGGTCACTTTGCTGTTTTTGAGCTGTCGCCGTGCTAAGTCAAACCAAGGAAATAATTCATCTAAGATAACAGGTGGCAGTAACTGGGTCAGATTGGCCTCGACCATATTAAAAGCAACCGCTTGTGATAAGTTCATATGCGGCAAACTTTGTAATGGGGCGTCTTCTTTCCAGCGCCATCCTTGAGGATTGGCATTGTTTTTTTCGATAGGGAAGCGTTTTGCAAGGGCATTCAAATCGCGTTGGACAGTACGTAGGCTGATATCGAAGCCTGCCATCATCAGCTGCTCATAGATATGTGTGGTGCCTACCCAGCGATTGCGCTGCAGCTGTGATAGTACTTGCCATTGCCGAGCAGTCGTTGCCGCACCATGTCGATTGTCACTAATATTGGCGGCATTGGCCTCTTTTGAGGTACCAGTGTCTACAGCTGCAAGCGCACCTGTCTGCTTACTAGGATTGGACTGAGCTTGGATGTTATCAGCATCAGTAGGATGTACAGTCATTAAGAGATACCCTTTATGAAGTTACAAGTCGGTTTCTGGCACGATATTGCTCGATCAGGAACCGTTAATCATCGCAGAAAAGCAGCGTAGCGTCTAGCGACGTTCATGCATGCGTATGTTTATTTGATGGTTGCTATTCGATGGTTGCTGCTCGATCTAGCTATAGATATAACTATAAATTTAGTCGAACAGCAATGTGCGTACGTATCGGTAGTACCGTTCAAATTTTAATTGTCATCCTCATCGACAGCTGTTGTCTCGCTATCGTTTAGGGTGTCATCAATAGGCTTAGCATCGCTTTGCTTGTTACTTTCCTCGCTACCTTTCTTATCACTTCTCTCACCTTTTCGCTTTTCTTTTATTCTCTTATCTTCTTTCTTTTGACGTTTTTCTTTACGCTTTTTCTTCGCTTTCTTTTTGGACTTTTCATCATCGATGTCATCAGTGCTTTCTTGGTTTTCATCCCATAGCATCAGACGGCTTAATACTTTGCCAAATAAAGTATCTTTACGATAACGGCATTTTTTATTCATGGTGTCGATGGGCAAACCAGTCATCAGCGTCAGGGCTTCACTTAGCGTATAGACGCCATAGATATGAAATTTGCCTCTATTTACTGCATCGATAATATCATCACGTAACATCAGTTGTTTGACATTGGCCATCGGAATGACGACGCCTTGATCGCCTGTTAGCTCTTGCTCGCGGCAGGCGTCGAAGAAACCTGCGATTTTAGCATTGATGCCACCAACTGCCTGTACTTCGCCTAGCTGGTTCATAGATCCAGTAATCGCGAGAGACTGATTGATAGGAACGTTTGCTAACGCGGATAGCAATGCACAGCCTTCGCTCACAGTGGCACTATCACCGTCAATCTGCGCGTAGCTCTGCTCGAACGCCAGTGATGCACTAAAGTTCAGTGCATGATGTTGACTAAACAACGCGCGCAAATAGCTGGTCATAATCAGCATGCCTTTTGCGTGTAAACTACCACCCAAGTCTACATCACGCTCAATATCAAGAATTTCACCTGTGCCAATATTGGGCTGAATGACCGCAGTAAGCCGTGCTGGCATGCCAAACTCACTATCGGCATAACTAACCACGGTTAATGCATTAACTTGTCCGATAGCATCGCCTTGCGTTTGTATCAGCTGTTGGCCGTTTTTCAGCTCATCCCAGTACAGATCGCGCAAATATCCTGAACGCTCATCCATGTCATCGATTGCTTGAGTGACGTGATCTGCCGTCACCATAGTCTCATTGTTTAATCGAGCGTGACGGTTTGATTCATGCAAGAGTTTAATCAATAAGTCACTGTGTAGGCTTAAACGATCTTGTTCTTCAGCTTGCAAGCTTAAGTGCTCAAGTAGTGTGGCCTGTGCACTGCTATCAAACGGATAAAGGTCGGCATAGTCGATGATGTCGGCCATTTTTGCGACCAATGCCAATTCATGCTCAATGGTACGAGGCACATCGTCATGAAAGTCAGCTCGGACTTTGAATACCGCATCAAATTCAGGCTCAAGCTCTAGCAACTCATAATATAAATCTGCTTCACCTAACAAGATAACTTTGATATCTAAATCAATAGGCGCTGGTGAGAGAGATAAGCTGCCTGTTAGCGTTAGCATTTGCTCTAGACTAGACAGTTTGATTTTTCGTGACTGTAATGCGCGCTTTAAACCTTGCCATGCATAAGGATGCTCAAGTACGTGGCTAGCTTCTAACAGTAAATAGCCGCCATTAGCGCGATGTAGAGCACCTGCACGAATCATACTCACGTCAGTGGTTACTGTGCCTAATTGGGTGATTTGCTCGACATGCCCCAATAAATTGAGATGGGTTGGCAAATCCTCAAAGACCACAGGTGCGCCACTGTCAGGTGTATGACTGACAATAACATTTACTGCATAACGACTGGGCGTCGTAGCCAACACTGCCGTCACAAACTCCTCATCATCGCCATTGACGATACGCTCTACGTGAGTGACCATGTCATCAAATACAGCTTTGAGATATTCTACGACAAGTGGATGAGTCGCAAACTGCTCGTAGATAGGGGTAAATAATGGCTGTAAAGCACGTTGGGCAATACTACGATGTAATGCCTCTATCTCATCGTTGGCTTCGTCTTCTAGTTGCTCTAAAGCGATAGTCAATTGACTTAGGCGCTTTTGCATATGGTTCTTTTGCACGAAGTTATTCAGCTCAGCTTCATACTCATTATTGCCATATGTAGAGTCTTGGTTTTCCTTACGCTCATTATTTTTTTCGCTCAAAATATTAACTTTTTCGCTATCATCGAGCTTTTCAGAATTTTTATGATTGCTAGGTATTTTTATTTGCTTGTCATCATCGCTATTACTTTCTGTAGGCAGCTGACTAGGATGAACAAATACGGCTTTATTATCGAACGAGCGAAACGTTAATGCTAGGTCATATTGTTTGCCTTCAGCATTAAGCGCGTCATAGGCATGACTTTCTTTTTGATGAGTACTGTTTTTGATGGCTTCAATTTTGCTTTGGTATTGATCGCTACGAAAGCGTTGGCTTAAACGCTTTTTTGCTTGCTGCCATAAGTTATTAACTTGCTGCTGTAATAGCGAGGCTTGACCAGCTGGTAGACGCAGCGCCAATGGTGTGCGTGGATCAGTGAAATTATGCACGTATACCCAATCATCTGGCGTCGGCGCGTCAGCAGCGATACGCGTTAACAGACGACTAATCACAGTACGCTTGCCCAAACCGTTTTCACCAGCGGCAAACACATGATAACCACTGGCTTTGATATCTAGCGCTGTATGTAATGCTTTAAGCGCGCGTTGTTGACCGAAGCCAACATCTAAGTCAGGCGCAGTGCGAGTGTCTGTAGGCAATTCATCAGGGTCGCTATAGCGTTTTAATTGCTCAGCGGAAATGCGACAATTTTGCTGAACTTCTGTGAAGATAGGGTTTGGGGTATCAGGTGCTTTTTGCTTAGTATTTTTTGTATTGGTAGTAGGTACTACCATATTGTTAGCGTCTTTTGATACTTGCGATATAGGGGTGTAGGGTTGTTCTGTCATAGGCGTTTGAAAAATCATCTTAAAAAGTATTAAAGGAATATGAGAAGTGATTGGTTTTATCTGTTCATGCGTATTCTGAGTTTTTTATAGTCAATCATGACATCTTACAAGATATAGTCACCTATTAGCGAAGTCATTAAGCGCAGTTTTGTATCATATTTAGACAAATGCCTGAGTAAAACTGGTAAAAAACGAATGAATTAATCAACGAATTGGAGGCAATCAAAGCAGAATAACGCCTCATGATAAGCGTAGATAGTATAAGATGTCCCACATTGGCGCAATCTGCAACTATTCAATGGGCAGACTGCATGATAAAATAAACGGTTCACAAGTCAAAACTGGATAACTCGTTGTATGTCAGCTTCCGCTAAAAACTCTTCATCGTCTGCTAGTATGGGTAATACTAATATTGATCCGGCTGGTTTCGTAAAGCTTGGTGCGCAACTGCCAAAGCTGGCCAATATCTTGGCGCAAGCGATAAATGAGCTAGGTCTGCCGTTAAGTGAAACGCAGCAGCGCACGTTATTATTGTACTTAGACCAGCTTTTATTATGGAATAAAGCGTATAATCTGACCGCGATCACTGATCCAGAAGAAGCGCTGATCAAGCATGTGGTAGATTGTCTGTCTATTATAACGCATTTACCCGCCGGATCGTTGCTAGATATCGGCACGGGAGCAGGGTTGCCAGCAGTTATCATTGCCATTTGTCAGCCTGAGCGCCAGTGTACTGCGCTTGATAGCAATCAGAAGAAAATTCGCTTTATTAAGCAAATCAGCAGCGAGCTCGGTTTGAGTAATATGCAGCCGATCGCATCGCGTATTGAAGCGCATGAAGCAAGTTACGCTGTGGTGACATCACGAGCGTTTGCCAGTTTGATAGATTTTGTAGAAGTAGCGCAGCCAAGATTGGCAGATGGCGGCTTCTTATGTGCTATGAAAGGCAAAGTCCCGAGTGAGGAAGAGCTGCAAGCACTTGATAGTGATTGGCATATCAAAACCATTAAGCTGACGGTGCCACGTTTGCACGACAGTCGCCATTTAATTGAAATGTCTGCCAAAGACAGTTGAACCATAAATACTTCGCAGTCATGAAACAGGTACGGTTTTTTGTGAAACACAGTTTACGTCTGTATCTAAATGACATAGTATTTAAAAGCATTTAAAATGCTCGACCGTAAACTGAGTATTTTCGACCATAAGTTGCTTATTTTTAAATACTGAGCGAGCGTCGCTGTATAAGATTGAACAAAAATAATCGTACCAACCGAGTCAAAAGTAATAGACCCTAATAAAATTGAGTGAGTGTATGGAAATCATAGCAATTGCGAATCAAAAAGGCGGTGTGGGTAAAACCACAACGGCAGTAAATTTGACCGCCAGCTTGGCTGCTAAACGCAAGCATGTACTGCTGATTGACTTAGACCCACAAGGCAATGCGACCAGTGGTACAGGCGTTGATAAAAACGAGTTGGATCTTACCATAGCGGACGTTTTGCTAGATGGTGTCGCGTTGTCTGAAGCAATTGTTACTAGTCCTGCAGGGTTTGATGTCATTGGTGCCAATCGCGATTTGGCTGGCATGGACATTACCTTAATGAGTAAGACAGATAGTCATGAACTGTTCAAAACTGCGATGGCTGAGTTGGTTAACGATCAGGTATCCACACAAAAACAGCCATACGATTATGTGATTATCGATTGTGCGCCTAGTTTGAATCTACTGACGATTAATGCGTTGGTTGCTACGGATAGTGTGATTATCCCTATGCAGTGTGAGTACTATGCACTAGAAGGGTTGGCTGACTTATCGCAAACGATTGAACGTCTTACAGAGTTGAACCCTCAGCTATACATTCGCGGTGTGGTTAGAACGCTATTTGATGCGCGTAACACGCTTGCCCGTGATGTATCTACTGAGCTAGAAGCGCATTTTGGCGATATCATGTACAAGACTCATATTCCAAGGAATATTCGCTTAGCAGAAGCTCCCGCGCATGGCTTACCAGTTATTGCATACGAGAGATGGTCAAAAGGTGCACGCGCGTATCAAAAGCTTGCCGCTGAAGTGATGAAACAAAGCAACTAGTTTCTATCTAAAGTTCTTACAAAGGATTTTTAGATAAAAAGCGTCACTGATCAGCACAGTGAATGAATAGCATAAGTATAGAACACTTAACATTGTATTTAGTAAGCCGCATCATTAATCAATTGGCTTTTATTTTAGCGTTAGAGGATAGGTAATCATGGCGAAGAAAAGAGGGTTGGCTGCTAATCGAGGCTTAGATGCCTTATTAGGGTCAATCAAAAAAGAAAAGCAAATTACCGCCTCTGCCTTGCAAGACGACATGGTGGCGCGTGAAAATGCTACGCCAGATGCTAATGTGCTTGTAGATACTAATGCGCCTGTAAATACTGTGTCTACGGATATAGCGCCTGATATCGCTCCTACAAAAGCCAGTAAAAAATCATCTGCGAAGACTACTGATAACGATGCTGCTAGTGAGAATAGCACTCGCGCGCCACGTTCATCACGTACTACTAGCAAGGCGTCGCTCAATAAATCGCGTGGCAATAGTGCAGATACGAGCGCAACCGAAGATCAGATTAGCCTTGTGCAGATCGATGTCACACGCTTGCAAGCAGGTAAGTACCAGCCTCGTCGTGATATGAGTGAGACAGCACTTGCAGAATTGGCGTCTTCTATCGAGCAGCATGGCGTGATGCAGCCTATCGTTATCCGTCCACTGTTGGCAAATGAGGATAAGAGTGAAGCATTTGTCACTCACGAAATTATCGCTGGTGAACGCCGCTGGCGCGCAGCAAAAATGGCAGGAAAAGCAGTTATCCCTGCGATTGAGCGCGCTTTATCCGACGAGTTGGCGATTGCCCTAGCATTGATTGAAAACATCCAGCGTGAAGACTTATCAGTGATTGAGCAGGCAGCGGCGTTGCAGCGCTTTCATACGGAGTTTGGTATGAGTCATGCCATGATCGCTGAAGTCGTCGGCAAGGCGCGTACGACAGTATCGAATCTACTTCGTTTAAATCAGCTGCATGATAAAGTAAAAGACCATTTAGCCAACAGTGCGCTAGATATGGGTCATGCTCGTACGCTTTTAGCATTGTCCTCTGAACAGCAACCTATCATCGCGCAAAAGATTATCGATGGCGGTATGACCGTGCGAGAAGCTGAAAAGTTGGTCAAATCAATCTTGCAGCCAGCGCCCAAAATCAATCGTGCTGAACAAGCACAATCTCGTGATGTAGAGCGTTTGACCCAAAGATTGACAGACATGCTTGGTGCTGAAGTCAAACTAAAGCATAAAAAAGATGGTCAAGGTAGTGTTGAGATATTTTTCCGCAATCAAGATCAATTAGCTGCGTTGATTAAACATATAGAAGCTCAAGCTTAATAACGTTTGCGAATTAGCCGTATCTATCCAGATGCTAAGTCGCCTCTGAACATTTATTTTTGCAAAAATATGGAAGAGAGTGGGTATGTGGGAGTTGGTAAAAGCAGGTGGCTGGCTAATGACACCTATCGTGGTCTGTTCTATATTGGCTTTGGTTATCATCATTGAACGTAGCCATACGCTACAGTTTAACAAAGTCGCTCCTAGCAGGTTGCGCGAACAACTAATAACTCGTTTACGTGAAAATGGCGATATTGGTCGCACACAGTTGATGAATGTAAAAGAAAAGACGGCACTTGGCGATATCTTGGCAACGGGGTTGCTATATCGTCAGTACGGGCTAGAGTCGATGACAATGCACATGCAAAACCGTGCCAGCGTCCAAGTTCATCAGTTAGAGAAAAACATCAATATGTTAGGTACTATCGGTGCGATAGCGCCGTTGCTTGGCCTATTAGGTACGGTACTAGGAATTATCTCTTCATTCTTAGCGATTACCGATGGCGCAATGCAAGATCCGACGATGCTAGCCGCTGGCGTGTCACAGGCACTAATCACTACCGCTGCTGGTATGATTGTTGCTATCCCTGCGCTGGTTGCTTATCGTTATTTTCAGCGCCGTATCATTGATATTAATGCTCAGTTTGAGACTCAAGCAGGGCTTATGATTCAAGAGCTGTATGATTATCATTTGCTTGCTAGTGCGCAGCCATCTACAGCTTCTAGCCGTCTGTCAATAGAAGATAGTATTGTGCAAGAACGTTCATTCGGTGGGTTGGATTCGGATAAGACTAGCATAGCGGCAATGTAGTCAATGCGGTTTTAAAGAATAGAAATCTTGAGCCTATACATGGTAGCTGAATTAAAGAGATTGATATGCGTTTTAGAAAACCAACGGTTGAACCACTTGAAATTAATCTAACACCGATGATTGATTGTTTACTGTTTTTGATAGTGTTTTTATTACTTGCTACTTCATTTAATCACTTTAGTCGTTTAAATATTATCCTTCCTGAAGCGGAAGGTGTCGCACTGACAGAACAAAACAACAGTATCGAAGTAGCTGTGCAAGAAGATGGTAGCTATTTGGTCAACGGCATTACACTTGCTAGTAGCAATGAGGCTGAACTGACCAGTATGTTGCAGCAAGAGGCGGGCAGCAATCGCGATATGTTATTTGTCATTGCAGCGGATGCCAATGCGACTCATCAGTCTGTGGTACGAGTGATGGATATCGCTGGAAAGCTCGGATTTTTGAATTTAAACATCAGTACAGTGGTACCACTTGGCCAAACGCTGCCGCAATAACAGATATAGTCTTATCATCATAAAACTGTGTAAAACACAGCCCATTCATACCACGATACCCAAATTGAGGCTTTTATGAGCCAAGCTTATTTACCTGACTCTAAAAAATCTTCTGATAAAAATGCATCGGCAGTATCGCCCGTTACGCCTAAGAGTAAGACACTATTACGCTTATTAAGGTATTTAAAGCCTTATTGGTGGGCATTGCTATTGACGGCGTTAGGTTTTGCGATTAATGCAGGGACAGAGATTTGGACTGCCAAGCTTCTGCAATATATTACTGATGCTATCAATCAGAATGATCGAAGCAAACAAACCTTATTTCCGCTATTGATTATATTGCTATTCTTTGTGCGCGGGGTTGGTAGTTTTTTGGGTAACTATTACTCTGCATTGGTCTCACGCAACTTAGTCTATGAGCTACGTGTAGAAGTTTTTAATAAGTTACTGCGCTTGCCTAGTTCATTTTATTTGGCCAATCCAGCAGGTACGATTTCATCGAAATTGATATTTGATGTTGAACAGGTCACGGCCGCCAGTACAGACTCAATGAAGACTTTGCTGCGTGATGGTTTGACCGTTGTCGCATTGATTGGTTTTTTGTTTTATAGCAATTGGCGTCTAACGCTTATTTTATTTGTTGTCTTGCCACCAATACTATGGCTGGTACGTATTGCATCAAAGCGCTATCTTAAGCTCTCAAAAGGTATCCAAGAGACGATGGGTAATGTCAGTCACATTACCAATGAAGTCATCGGCGGCTATCAAGTGGTCAAAAACTACGGCGGTCAATCATACGAGTCAGCACGCTTTGACAAAACATCTAAGAAAAACCTACGCCAAGGTATGAAGGTGGTTGTTACCAATAGTATTAATACGCCAGCCGTACAGCTGTTGATGGCGATTGCGATGGCCGTTGTCGTCTGGCTTGCGTTGCGACCTGCAGTAATAGATGATATTTCAGCAGGTGAGTTCATCTCCTACATTGCAGCAGCAGGTTTATTAAGTAAGCCTGTACGTTCGCTGACTGATATTAATCAGAAGCTGCAAAAAGGTCTGGCTGCTGGTGAGTCGATTTTTGCACTACTTGATGAGCCAGAAGAAGAAGACACAGGCACAATCAGTAAAGCGCTATCAGGGCAAATGTCGTTAGACAATATCAGCTTGGTATATCCAGATTCGACGGTGGCTCTACGTGACTTTACCTTGAATATCAAAGCAGGCGAGACAGTTGCATTAGTAGGGCGAAGTGGTGCGGGCAAGTCCTCACTAGTCAATTTATTAACACGTACTCTAGAGACGTCTTCAGGACAAATCACATTAGACGGTATGCCTATTGAAGACATTAAGTTAGAGAGTCTGCGTGCCCAGATTGCGATGGTGAACCAACAAGTAGTATTGTTTAATACCACTGTATTTAATAATATTGCTTACGGCAGCCTAGCTGATAAGACTCAAGCTGAGGTTGAACAAGCCGCAAAAGATGCCTTCGCTCATGACTTTATTATGAAAATGCCAAACGGTTATCAAAGCGAAATTGGTGCTGAAGGGTTGCAACTATCTGGTGGTCAGCGTCAGCGATTATCGATTGCTCGCGCGTTGCTAAAAGATGCACCGATTCTAATTTTAGATGAAGCCACCAGCGCACTTGATAATGAGTCTGAGTATTATATCCAGCAAGCACTCGATAATGTGATGAAAGACCGTACTACATTGGTCATTGCCCATCGACTGACTACTATTGAATCAGCAGACCGTATTGCTGTGATGGATGGCGGCCAGATTGTTGAATTAGGAACGCATAATGAGCTAATGCAGCTACAAGGCCACTATGCGCAAATGTATGCTCGAGATTTCGAGTAGTCAGTTTAGAAGTTTTTAGCCAATTTTTATGCAGCCATGAACCAATAAGATAAGCGACATTGATTAATGAGTATTGAGACGACAGTCACCCGCGCATGGCAACGTCAAGCTGTTTGGTTGTGGTTGTTGTTGCCTATCAGTTGGTTATACGGCTTCATTACCTTATTGCGTCGTCAGGCTTATAAGGCTGGGCTATTATCAAGCTATCGAGCACCTATTCCCGTGATGGTCATTGGTAATATTAGTGTGGGCGGTAGTGGTAAGACGCCGTTGATTATCGCTCTGGTCAACTACTTACAAAAAAAAGGCATAAAAGTAGGGGTAATCAGTCGCGGATATGGCGGTGATACGAGTCAAATGCCTGCATTGGTTAGTGCTACCAGCTTACCTCATGTAGTAGGAGATGAGCCGTGTTTGATTGCTCATATGACAGGCGCTACTATGGCAGTGTGCCCCAATCGCCAACAAGCGATTGCTACTCTATTAAAGGCAGAGCCTGATTTGCAATTGATTATTGCAGATGATGGGTTGCAGCATTATGCACTACAGCGTGATATTGAATGGATTGTGGTAGATGCCGCCCGTGGGTTTGGTAACAAGCAGCTATTACCAACAGGTTTTTTGCGTGAGCCGATGTCACGATTAGAGGGTGCAAATGTTGTTTATCATGAAAAGCCAAGTACAGATTTAACTCGGACTTCTAGAAGTGGTAATAAGATACAGTCTACTGATCGTTTGACCATGCATTTGCAAGCTGGTGAGTTACAGCGCCTATGGAATCATACATCGAGCGCAGCTCAACTTAATAGTGTTAAGCCTACTAATAACAGCCGCGTCCATGCTGTCAGTGGTATCGGTTATCCACAGCGGTTTTTTGATACCTTAGAATCTATTGGCTTTGAGGTCATAGGGCATCCTTACCCTGATCACTATGATTTTAGTTTGGCTGAGCTTTTACAATATGGTGATTATCCTATCATCGTAACCAGTAAAGATGCGGTAAAAATCAACGCATTATTGGCAGACTATACAGCGACACAAGCACTCAATGATGAGTATGTAGAACTTGTCAGTAGACTATGGGTATTGCCAGTGACGGCTGTATTATCTGAGAATAGTTACCATAATCTAGATGCACAGCTAAAGGCGCTAGGGGTTCGCATCGACCATGATATAAATACGTCAGCCTCATTATAAACATCAGCCAATATTTTAAATCTCCGTACCACTTTTATAGGAATACGCCATGTCGTTCGCCACCACACCTGCCAAAACCCATATCGTGATTCCTGCACGTTTTCAAAGTACGCGCTTACCTGGTAAGCCATTGCTAGCTATTCATGGTAAACCGATGATACTTTGGGTAGCAGAAAAAGCGCAGACAGCAAGTTTTGCTGATGACATGTGTATAGCAACTGATGATGAGCAAATTGCAAAAGCTTGCACCGATGCAGGCTTTGATGTGGTTGTGACCAGTAGCGAGCATGCTTCAGGTACGGATCGTTTGGCAGAGGTAGCAGCTATCAAAGGTTGGGCTGACCACGATATTGTGGTGAATATGCAAGGCGATGAACCCCTTGTACCGCCATTGCTTTTGGAGCAAGTACAGGCGCTTTTGGTAGCGGATGAGGATAGCGTGATGGCCACACTTTGTGAGCCTATTGATGACTATGATACGTTCCAAAGACCATCGGTAGTAAAAGTAGTCAGCCAATTTGCTAATAACTTACAGCGTGCGCTTTACTTTAGCCGCGCACCGATTCCTTGTGATCGTGATGTTGTATTGGCTGATAATAACCAGATGCAGCCACCAAAGAACGCCTATCGCCATTTGGGTTTATACGCTTATCGTGTCAGTCTATTACAGCAGTTCGTAAACTGGCCACAAACGCCACTTGAGATACTCGAAAGCTTAGAGCAATTACGTGTTTTAGAAAACGGTCAGCATATCGCCATCGCAGAAGCTGCCTGTCAGCTACCAGCTGGCGTCGATACACAAGAAGATTTAGACCGTCTAAACGCGATGAGCTTAGATAACTTTCAAAACCCTACTAAGTAATAGTCTGAGCAAAGTTGCGTGTGATTCTAAGCTTCCTACGACGCTAAAGTATCGTTGTTGTGGCTATACCTGAAATACCTAATCAATGTGACAGAGCCATAACCATGAATAATTTGACAGGAAATATGGACGCACTAGATAACACAGACCGTATATATTTTGCGCCACTACTGCCATGGCAAAAAGTACTGTGGTTACAGTTGACCGAGCGCGTACTTAAGCAGCAGTCCTTGCCGCATGCATTGCTCGCTGCTGGTATGCAAGGTATGGGCAAACGCGCCTTTGTATGGCGATTGGTCGCTTGGCTATTATGCCGTGAGCGTGGTACACACCCACTAGGTGCTTGCGAAGTATGTGAGAGCTGTCAGTGGCTCAAGTCGGGAACTCATCCGAGCTTGCAAGTATTACCACTCGTTAGTATGCCTATCAGTGCCGAAAGCGATGCGCTTCAAGAAAAATCAAGCAGTACAAAAGATAAAAAAGGCGCTAAAGCTACTAGCAATAGCGCACTTAAGATCAAAGTAGATGATATTCGTGCTTTGCAGCCTTTTATTTATCAAGGCGGGCAAGGAATGCGCATCTGTGTATTAGATCACGCTGAAAAAATGACGGTGGCCGCTGCTAATGCGCTGCTTAAAACATTGGAAGAACCGCAAGCGCAGGTGCATCTGTTTTTGATTAGTGATACGCCTGCTCAGCTATTGCCAACGATTAAGAGTCGTGTTCAACAGTTAGCATTACAGACGATTGAGCCGACTGTTGCTGTCGATTATGTGACGCAGGCGCTAGGTCACACGATTAACCGCGAAGCCGTCGGTACCGCTGCGATTGAACAGTTGATACAATTGGCCAATGGTGCGCCGTTAGCTGCTATAGCTTTGGCACAAGCACCATGGTATAGCAAGCGCAGCCTATGGCTGACCACGTGGCAGGCATTACGTAGTGGTAAACGTAGTGGTGTGGCGGCAAGTGATTATTGGCAAGGTCAGCTTAATATTAAAGAGTTTATACAGCTGTCTGAGCTGATGCTCCTTGAGATACGCCGTGTCTGTTTGGGCCTTGTTGAACTACAAAAGGATGTCAATCTATCAACAGTATTGGCGACTTATCAGCCTACTGATAGCGGGTTAGAGGCATTTGCCAATAGCGTGCAGCAGACCAAAATCGCACTACAACAAAATGTGCAAGAAAAATTTGCCTATGATAAGCTAATGCAAGAGTTAGCAAGCTTATAGAGCCTTGCTTGAGCATTTAATTAGTGTTCGAAAATTTGCAATTGTTTTTAACTATATACTATCAATTATTTATATAAACATACTAAACCCAGTTGATGAAGGAAGCTGACTATGGCAATGCCAGGACGTGGCGGGATTTTAACCTGTCATTACGAAAGTATCGAAATGTTATATGCCAGCTATTTATCTTTTGTCAGTAATGGCGCTTTGTTTGTACCATCTGATAAACCTCAGCAATTGGGTGATGAAGTGTTTATTGCTATCACCCTACCTAACTCTAGTGAACGCCTACCAATGAATGGTAAGGTGGTTTGGATTAACTCTAAGAGTCAAGGCAGTCGCCCAGCAGGGTTTGCTGTGCAAATTGGTAGTGACGTCTCTGGTCAAAGAATCAAGAATGAAGTTGAGCGTTTGCTAGCTGGAAAAATCGATAGCTTGCAATCGACTTATACTATGTAGTATCTATTAATAACTAGGTAATAACTAAGTAGTATCTAGAAATCACACCTGTATCTTTAATAAGTTCGGCTGTGGTTTTTAACTTATAAATATAAAAAAAGCAGCCTTATTATTTAGTAAGGCTGCTTTTTTAGATCAAGTTTCTTTAAATTTTTATAGTAGTAGGCGCTAGTCGCTTAATAACGAGGCGGCACATACATATCATCGGGAATAGGTTCGCGGTAGTACTCATCATCGCGTTTGCGATTGGGTAACTCAATTTCGTCACGAGGCACTTCTTTGTAAGGGATTTGGTCGAGCAAATGGGCAATACAGTTCAGCCTAGCACGTTTTTTATTATTGCCTTCGACGACCCACCAGGGTGCTTCAGGAATGTGAGTGCGCTCAAACATGGTTTCTTTTGCTTTGGTGTAATCTTCCCAGCGTCGGCGCGACTGTAGGTCCATTGGTGAGAGTTTCCACTGCTTGAGCGGATCATATATTCGGCTCATAAATCGTGCATGTTGCTCATCATCAGTGATAGAAAACCAGTATTTTACTAAGCGAATGCCTGAGCGTACGAGCATACGCTCAAACTCTGGTACTGATTGAAAAAACTCTTCATATTGCGCGTCAGTACAAAACCCCATGACACGCTCAACACCTCCGCGGTTGTACCAACTACGGTCAAACAATACGATTTCGCCTGCTGCAGGCAAGTGGGCCACGTAACGTTGGAAGTACCACTGCGTTTGCTCGCGCTCAGTGGGAGCCGGCAGGGCAGCTACCCTGCACACGCGTGGGTTTAATCGTTGGGTAATGCGTTTAATGGCGCCACCTTTACCAGCAGAATCCCGCCCTTCAAAAATAACGACGATACGCTCACCGCGATCAACTACCCAATCTTGTAGTTTTATCAGTTCTCGCTGTAGTCGTACCAACTCTTGAAAGTAGGTGCGTCGATCCAGTTTTTCTTGCTCGCTCATCTCACGTCCGTTAAAACGAAAGTCACGTGCATAGTCATCTATTTCATTTTCTAGTTCTTCATCATATGTATCGATTAAGTCTTGGTGCATTTTTCGACGTAAATCATCATCAAGAATGTCTTTTTCGATGCGTTCAGTAAGAATGGCTTGTTCCTGATGGTACCGATCTAAATCCTCCTCAGTCGTTAGAGATTGAAAATCAGCGGTTGCAAGCGGTTCTGTCATCACCAGTTTTTCAGAGCCAAAAATGACTTGCCTCATTTTTCTTAATAAAATTTTTGTCTTACCCATAAATATTACCTTTGTTTTGCGTATCGGCTTTTTTAAGAGGCTACTATCTAGGTCGTTTCTATCATAGCAAAGTACAGACAATAAAAAATGCCCTTTAAATAAATTAAAGGGCATTTTTTTATTGATAGATATGTACTGATTAAAATAATAAGTCAGCGTATCTTTTTCACTTAAAAGTGACCAAGCTTATTTTTCTAGGATACAAGTCACGCCTTGACCACCTGCTGCGCAAATAGAAATAAGTGCGCGGCCTGAACCTTTTTGATCCAATAATTTAGCAGCAGTAGCTAAAATACGGCCACCAGTTGCTGCAAATGGATGACCTGCCGCTAGTGATGAACCGTTTACGTTTAATTTGCTACGATCGATAGAACCTAATGGTGCATCTAAGCCTAAGCGCTCTTCACAGAATTTCTCATCTTCCCAAGCAGCTAAGGTTGATAGTACTTGTGAAGCAAAGGCTTCATGAATCTCATAAAAGTCAAAGTCTTGTAGAGTCAGACCAGCGCGCTCAAGCATACGTGGTACCGCATAAGCTGGTGCCATTAGTAAGCCTTCTGTGGTGCCCGATTTACCAATAAAGTCTACCGCTGCAGTTTCTTGATGGACGATATAAGCAAGTGGTTTTAGGCCGTGCTCTTTTGCCCACTCATCAGTACCTAGTAGTACACAAGAAGCACCGTCAGTAAGCGGCGTAGAGTTAGCAGCA
Source organism: Psychrobacter sp. 28M-43 (assembly GCF_014770435.1). Lineage (NCBI taxonomy): Bacteria > Pseudomonadati > Pseudomonadota > Gammaproteobacteria > Moraxellales > Moraxellaceae > Psychrobacter > Psychrobacter noctis. Next base: position 1,183,690 of record NZ_CP061739.1, read on the forward strand.
GTCATCGTTGGATTGGCGTTTTTTCTACCAAATACTGGCTTTAATTTACCCAGTTTTTCTAATGTAGTATCTGGACGCAAGTTGTTATCACGAGTCAGGCCTTTATATGGCGTGATCAAGTCGTCAAAGAAACCTTCGTCATAAGCGCGTGCTAGGTTTTGATGGCTGCTAAATGCAAGTTCATCCTGTGCTTCACGGCTGATATTCCATTCAAGCGTGGTAATCGCTTGATGATCGCCCATTGATAGGCCAGTACGTGGCTCACCATTTTGCGGTGAATCGATTAAGTCTTTTGGATTTAGACCCATTAGTGCTTTTAGACGTTGTTTGTTGTCTTTTGCTGCACCAAGTTTGATCAGTACTTTGCGCAAGCCATCGCCGACAGCGATAGGAGCGTCAGAAGTAGTATCTACACCGCCAGTAATCGCCGAATCAATCAGACCAAGTGCAATCTTGTTAGCAGAAGCAAAGGTCGCTTGTAAGCCAGTACCGCAAGCTTGCGAGATATCATAAGTTGGCGTATGTGGGTTTAGCGCGGTATTCAATGTGGCTTCACGAGTAAGGTTGATATCACGGCTAAGTTTCATGACTGCGCCAGATACCACTTCACCTACGGTTTCGCCTTGCAGGTTATAACGCTCAACCAAGCCGTCCAATGCAGCGGTTAACATGTCTGTGTTGCTAACATCAGCGTATGATCCATTTGAGCGCGCGAATGGAATACGGTTACCACCTAAAATAGCAACACGATTCAGATTCGAAGCTGGTTTGGTTTCGCTGGCTTTTTTAGCTGGAGCAGGTTTTTTAGCAGTAGTGGTTTCTACTTTTTCATCGACCGCTTTTTTGCTAGTAGTTTCTTTAGCACTAGTGTCTTTAGCGCTAGTGTCTTTAGTCAAGGCGTTTTCTGCAGCGTCTTCTTTTTTTGCTGTATCTGATTTTGTATCCGTTGCTTTAACAACTGTACTTTCAACAACAGGGCTATCTGGATGATTGTTTTTATTACTCATAATATTATCCTTAAAAAGTATGGGTAGAAGTAAAAAGTGATAGGTAACAATAAAAAATAGTTAAGTTATTTTATACAAGCAAATATTATCATTTATTACGCAATACAGCTGTTTATCATAAGGCGTTTTTTATTCACTTAATGTATCTCTTTAGCAAACTATGTGACGCTTGTATGAGGTCGGTAGTAGATTCATGACCATGACGCATCGCTCTAATAGACTGGCTAGTAGGAAATATTAGCATTGCATAACAGTACGTTTGATAATATATTGTTATCAATAATTAAGTATGCCATAACCTATAGGTCAGATTTTAACATGTTATAGTGGCGCTTAACGCTGCTAAAAACGACTGGCTTGTATACTGACTTGTTTACAGATTGTTGTAGACATTATCTGTTTTTGGACTTGTTTATAAGGGAAGTGTATAGTTAGGCTAGTTTTGAGGCGATTTACTAAATTTAAATAATTACGATGTCAATGTCTCTATATAATAGATTCATTGCATTTTTTATTATTATACGAATCATTAATTATAAGGATTATATTATGTCAGACCGTTACGGTGATTTTGTTCAATCTTCTATTGGCAAAAAAGTAGCAAAAAATTTAGGTTTGCCGATGCCAACGACGCTTGATCGTTTCGAAAGTGGCGAGCGTTTGGTACGTGGTAGCGTATTGGTTGGCCGTGCTACTGGTGATGACAAGAGTATCAGTGAGTCTGTTGCCCGTATCCTGTCAGACGTCCATGCCGAAGTATATGTAAACAGCAGTGATGACATCAAAGACGCACTTGCTGATGCAGGCGTAGAGGCAAAAGCCAACACGGGCGGCGATGATCAATTCAAAGTACTGCTTTTTGATGCCAGCAATATCAGCAATGCTGAACAGCTAAAAGAGCTTTACGAGTTTTTCCATACAGTTGCACGCCGCGTAGAAAAATCAGGCCGTGTGGTTGTGGTTGGTCGTACGCCAGAGAACTTCACTGATATTGAATCTGCAATGGCTCAACGCTCGCTTGAGGGTTTTGTGAAGTCAGTGGGTAAAGAGTTTAAGCGCGGTATCACAGCGCAGCTGATTTATGTTGAAGAAGGCGCAGAGCAAAACCTAGATTCAACCTTACGCTTTTTTACGTCAGCTCGTTCAGCTTATGTATCAGGACAAGTAGTACGTGTCAGCAAAGGCAGTTCAGTCGATGTTGACTGGAACCAGCCGTTGGGCGGCAAAACTATGCTAGTGACTGGCGCAAGTCGCGGTATTGGCGAAGCTATCGCTCGTGTATTGGCTCGTGAAGGGGCGCATGTTATCTGTCTAGATGTACCGCAGCAGCAAGCTGACTTACAAAAAGTTGCTAGCGAAATCAGCGGCTCTGCTTTGACGGTAGATATCACTAGTGAAGACGCTGGTGCAGAAATCGCTGACGCTGCCCAGAAACGTGGTGGCCTAGATTCAATCATCCATAATGCTGGCGTGACTCGTGATAAGACGTTGGCTAAGATGGATGAGAAAAAGTGGAACATGGTCATTGATATCAACTTAGGCAGTATCGCTAGATTGAATCGCTACTTGTTGGACAATGACGTACTGAAAGAAAACGCACGTATTGTATGTGTGTCATCAATTTCAGGTATCGCTGGCAACATGGGTCAGACCAACTATGCTACTTCTAAAGCAGGTGTAATTGGTTTGGTTAACGCAACTGCCAAGCAATTAGAAGACAATGCTAAAGGCATGACGATCAATGCAGTCGCTCCTGGTTTCATCGAAACCCAAATGACAGAAGCCATTCCATTTGCTATTCGTGAAGCTGGTCGCCGCATGAACTCAATGAGCCAAGGCGGCCTGCCAGTAGATGTGGCTGAGACTATCGCATGGTTCGCGTCACCTGCGTCTGGCGGTCTAAATGGCAACACGGTTCGCGTCTGTGGTCAAAGCTTACTTGGTGCATAATGTTGATTAATTGATAAGTATATGTGAGAAACAAGGTACAGATAGAGAAAGTAGTTGTATCATATGAGCTATTATTTCTCGTTTGTATCACATATGCTTACGAAATAATCTCTGATAAAGTGTAATAAAGCTGCCCAAGGGTGGCTTTTTTATGATAAAAACACAAGAACCAATAGCCAAACTATTTTTTGCTGTTAAAGATACTCATGAGGTTGATTAAAGTTAATGCTTATTAGATGATTTAATAGTAGGCTTTAGTCAATGACTGCAGATTGTCTTTATATATGTTAAAGAACTTGTTCAAGCCACACTTAGGATGTACTTATGTCAGACAAACATTATGATGCGTTGCCAAAAGCGCACACCACTTACGCCAATATTGTCAAAAGCTTATTGCCTATCGGTAATGGTGGCAAGGTTAGTAGAGACCAGTTGCCACAATCTACTTACTTTGTAGATGACTTGCATATCGATCAAGAAAACCTAGATGACTATCGCAAAATTTGCGGTTTTGCTGATGATGGCAAAGTGCCAGCGACTTACTTCTCGGTATTGTCACAGACGCTACAAATGAACATGATGGTCAAAGAGCCATTCCCATTTGCCATGTTAGGTCTTGTTCACGTTGATAATAGCGTTACCCAGTATCGCCCGATTGGAGAACGTGAAACGGTAGCAATGTCGGTCACTTTTGACAACCTGCGCGATCATGCCCAAGGTCAGCAGTTTGACTTCGTAACTATCGTAAAGTCAGAAGATGAAGTCATCTGGGAAGGTACGTCGACTTATTTATCACGTAGCAAAAAACCTAGCAGTAAAGATAAGAAGAGCGCGCCGCGTCCGGTAATGGTCAAGCCTGAAGTAAACGAAGCAGGTGTTCATAGCATTTTTGAAGTGCCAGAAGATATCGGTCGTCGTTATGCCTTTGTATCGGGCGACTTTAACTTGATTCATTTGCATCCGCTATCAGCACGTGCGTTTGGTTTCCCTAAAGCGATTGCGCACGGTATGTGGTCAAAAGCTAAGTGCCTTGCTCTAATGGGTGACTTGCCTGACGCTTATACGATTGACGTCTCATTTAAGCTGCCTATCTTTTTGCCAGCTGAAGTAGAGTTGATTGCTGAGCCAGTAGCCCAGCTCAAAAAAGTAGATGATACTTGTGAGTTTGGATTATATAGCTCTAAAAACAATAAACCGCATTTGGCGGGTGTTGTAACCTTAAAGAGTGACAGCAAGTAGAATAAGCATCTTAAAGCTTCTATTTTAACAGCCATATTTAACGTACATATTTATTATTATGACTTCACAAAACATGCCTTCAGAAGAAAACGCGATAGACGTAGATCAATCAAATAGCTCGATAGCAACCGATACGGTCGCTGCTAACGATAGCGGCGCTAACATTCATATTAGTGCCGATAATGGCATTGATTTGACTGATATCTTTGAGCCTTATTTTCGTCCAGATGCAAACACTATCGTGTGCGGTGCATTAGACGACGAAAAAGTTGCGGCTTTAGCGAAAGCAGGCGTCGAGCTGGTCATCAACTTGCAGCCTGATGGCGAGTTAAGCTTTGATGAGGCATCGGCGGTTGAGCAGGCAGGTATGTACTACGAACAGCTGCCTATCAGCGGTGCTAAAGAGCTAAAGCAGCTTAAAATATTGGCATTTGACAATGTGCTACGTCAACATCATGGCAAAAAAGTCGCTATGCATTGTGGGTCGGGCAATAGAGTAGGCGCTGCAATAGCGCTGCGGGCAGGATGGTTGCGTGGACGTAAGATGGATACGGCTATGGAACGTGGTCGCAGTCATGGTTTGACCAAGCTTGAACAAGAAGTTCATAATCGTTTGCTAGTACCGCGTTAACTAGATTTGTGGCATTGAATATTATTGCTGTCTTAGACGTGATCAGACTCTAAAAATATCATCGAAATAAATAATAAAAAAGGCGACCAATGGGTGGCCTTTTTTATTGGCTCATAATTCATTTATACTGGTTCGAATATTTTATATAGTCAAAGAACTACTTGTGTAATCTGTAATCAGCTAGCTTGTATGCGTTTTAAACTTCTTTGACTATAGCTTACGTCTTACTATCATCTTAAAAACAGAATAATTCATATCACTGGAGCAAGGTAATAATAATGGATCATAATACAGAAAATTCTAATACATCTATAAACGCTGACTTTCAAAAAAAATTACGGCAATTATTGACAGATTTGCAGCTTGATGATGCACCTGCTGGCGGGGCTGTGGCCGTGTATCAAGCAGGTCAGTGCATTGCGCAAGCCAGTACAGGTATGGCGCGTCCTGATATGTCGTGGCAGCCCAATACGTTGGCGATTAATTTTTCTACTGGTAAAGGGGTATTGGCAACATTGGTTCATGTGCTGGTTTCGCAGCAGCTGCTTGAATATGACAAACCTATTGCCCATTATTGGCCAGAATTTGCTGCAAACGGCAAAGACCAAATTACGTTGCGACAAGTCATGTCACATCAGGCCGATTTGTTTTCGATTCAAAGTATCGATGTCGATAGTGAGACGGTACTCGATTGGAATACGATGCTGCGCCACATTGCAGCGATGCCCATTACTTCTCCCGAAAATGCTACTAAGTATGACAGCGCTTATAGTGCATTGATCTATGGCTGGGTATTGGGCGGCGTAGTAGAGGTGGTTACTCATTTGTCGCTAGCCGAAGCACTGCGCCAGTATCTAACGGAGCCTCTGGGTATTGCCGACAGCTGCTATTTTGGTGTGCCAGATAGTAAAGTAGATCAGGTGGCAAAATTGGCCAAAGATTTTGAAGAAACAGAGGATACAAGCTCTCAATTAAAATCGAGACGTCAAAAACCAACCTTAAAAGTAGACTCTCAAGAGACTTTACGTACTTATGCAAGCTTACCTAGTTATCACTGCTGGCAGCAGAAAATGATAAATGATAAGCGTGCAGCTGAGACGCAAAATAGCCTTGATGACAGCCTTGATGAAAATCTAGATAGCTCTGATATTGATAACGCACAGCCTGTATTAAATACTGCGCGTATCAATAGCTTATATTTTAATACCAGTCAGCTCAATCTAAAAAACTATAAGGCGGCGCTGATACCTGCTGGCAAACATGTCCTTGATTATCATAAGCGCCAAACATTACAGGCGGTCATTCCAGCGGCAAATGGTGTCGCTTCCGCTAAAGCACTGGCAACGATCTATGCAATGCTCGCTAATGGCGGTATATGGCAAGGAAAGGCACTGATTGATAGTGCTACTTTTGAGCAGTTATCTACTCCGCAGGTTAAGGGTTTAGATGCGGTTATGCCAGCAGCTATGAAATGGCGATTGGGCTATCATAGATTATTTAACTTGTATGCTAACAACGATGATACGGATAAGAGAAAGAGTCCTGCTTTATCAGGATTTGGGCATATGGGATATAACGGATCGGTTGCTTGGTGCGACCCTGAGCGCCAATTGTCATTTGCTTTTATTCATAATTTTGATACCACCATGCTCAATGACGTTCGTCAGTTTGCGCTGACAGAAGCCGTCTTGAGCTGGGTAGAAGAGATACTTTAATAATGCCAACTTCAATCGCGAATTGATTCTGTTTCAAATATAAGCAGCATTAATTTTAATGCTGCTTATTTGGTGTCATTTTAAGCAATCTTGATGCGCTGAGACCATGGATAAAGATAGAAGTCAAAATGACAATTGAACAGACAATCCACAATTTAAGCGCATCTTCATCCGCGAAAAATCCTTGATTGAGCGCATAAGACAGATAATATAAAGTACCGATACCGCGAATACCCAAAGCCGATATCGCGTATTTCTCGGTATGAGGTAAGTTCAATCCTGATAAGGCAATAAATCCACCAATCGGTCGTATAAGTAGTAGGAAGGTAAAGCTGACGATATAGACACGCCATGTCAACTCGACACCTGCCTGCAACCCTTGACCAAGGAACATACCAAAGATAACCAGCACCAATGACATCAATAAGCCTTCTGATTGCTCAGCGAAATCATGCAGTTTTTGATGATAGGTATGCTCACACTCCGAGCGACGAAACGCAAATGCAGCCACAAATACAGCGATAAAGCCATAACTGTGTACATACTCTGCAAGTCCATAGGCTAGTAGCGTCAACGCAATAACCACATAGCCTTGCGAGATAGTAGTCTCACGGGTATGTTTAGAAAACACGACTTTGGCCAATATTTTACCAACCAATACACCTACTACTACGCCTGCGCCAATCTTCCATAAGACATCATGAGTAAACCACGACCATAGCATCTCGTAAGTAAAGGCTTTGCCTTCACTGAACGCTTCTGCGATCTTAATCGCTAGATACACAAATGGAAAGGCCAGACCATCGTTTAATCCTGCCTCTGACGTTAAAGTAAAACGCGGAGTGTCTTCTCCTCCTGTATTGGGAGGTCCCACCTGAATGCTCGAAGCTAACACTGGATCAGTAGGCGCTAACACTGCACCTAACAAAATAGCTGCACCAAGGCTTAAACCAAACGCGTAATACCCCAAGACTGCCATCGCAAAAATACCAATAGGCATGGTAATAAGTAGCAGTCTTACAGTTGGTCGCCACAATCGCCAAGACAACTCTGTATCGATTTTAATGCCAGCACCAACCAATGAGACCAGTACAACAATCTCAGTCAGTTTTTCGATGAGTAAACCGTTATCAAGTGGGTCTAAAAAGGACAAAGACGTCCACCAGTAGCCCATCATCAGACCGAAGCTGACTTGGAGCATCGGTAAAGAGATAGAGGTGCGCTTAAAAATAACAGGAAACAAGGCCCCTAGTAAAAAGGCAATCCCGCAGATTAATAAGAATAAGTTATATTTTTCAATCATAAGGTTTACGCACGTCGTTATGTTTTAAGGGTCAATTTTAAGAGAGTAATTTTAGAAATTGATGATAATTCACAGCAATAGTTGATAGTCAGTCACTGATACCCTTTATCATGACGCCAAAATAAAATAATTACCGCAAAAAATAGTTATCAAAACGACAGCTACGTTGTTTTTTGGTGAAAAAAAAGCCTGCATTACGCAGGCTTAATATATTTTTATCAGTATGTTTGGAGCATTGATAGCTTACAGACTAGCGCTCCACTTGGCTCACGTCACGTACGGCGCCAGTATCAGCACTAGTGGTCATAGCCGCATAAGCACGTAATGCTGGTGAGACATGACGATCACGGTCGACAGGCTTCCATGCATCACGTCCACGCGCTTCCATGGCTTCTCGGCGAGCGGCTAAGTCTGCATCGCTTACTTTCATGTTGATGGTACGATTTGGGATATCGATATGAATGCTATCGCCTTCCTCAACCAAACCAATCGCCCCGCCTTCAGCAGCTTCTGGGCTAGCATGGCCAATTGATAGACCTGATGTACCACCAGAGAAGCGACCATCTGTCAGTAGGGCGCATTCTTTACCCAATCCTTTTGACTTCAGATAAGTCGTTGGGTACAGCATCTCTTGCATACCAGGGCCGCCTTTAGGGCCTTCGTAGCGAATGATGACGACATCGCCTGCAACGATTTGATCAGCCAATACCGCAGCAACCGCATCATCTTGTGATTCAAATAGACGTGCACGACCAGTAAAGGTCAAGATGCTTTCGTCGACGCCTGCGGTTTTGACCACGCAGCCACGCTCGGCGATATTGCCATATAGTACGGCTAAGCCGCCATCTGTAGAATAGGCGTGTTTGGCGCTACGGATACAACCTGACTCACGGTTGACGTCGAGGTTTGACCACTCTTTTGATTGTGAGAATGCTTCCGTGGTACGTACGCCACCAGGTGCTGCAAGGAAGCGTGCGCGAGCTTCATGATTGTCAGGGCTCATGATGTCCCATTTGTCGATGGCTTCTTTCATCGTTGCGCTATGGATAGTTGGCACGTCAGTCTTTAGTAACTCGGCGCGATCAAGTTCGGCCAATAATGCAAAGACACCGCCAGCACGATGCACGTCTTCCATATGGTATTTCTGTGAGGCAGGCGCTACTTTTGCAAGGCAAGGCACACCGCGACTCAAACGGTCAATATCAGCCATCTTAAAGTCGATCTCTGCTTCATTGGCTGCAGCAAGTAGATGCAAGATGGTATTGGTTGAGCCGCCCATAGCGATATCTAGACTCATGGCATTTTCAAAAGCAGCTTTGGTAGCGATAGAGCGTGGCAGCACAGAGTCATCATCTTGCTCATAACGACGCTTGGCTAATGAGACGATCGTACGACCAGCTTCTAAAAATAGCTCGCGGCGCAATGAATGAGTAGCTAGCAGTGAGCCGTTACCTGGTAGTGCTAGGCCTAAAGCTTCGGTCAAGCAGTTCATCGAGTTAGCTGTGAACATACCAGAGCACGAACCACAAGTAGGGCAGGCTGAAGCTTCAATAGCAGCGACGTCTTCATCACTGATGCTATCATCAGCAGCGTCCATCATTGCATCGACTAGGTCAAGTTTGCGAACGGCACTGCTGTCACTACTATCCGTATTATGGCTCTTACCAACGGTACTGGCTAAGATTTTGCCTGCTTCCATTGGGCCACCTGAGATAAACACCACTGGAATGTTAAGGCGCATGGCGGCCATCAACATACCCGGAGTGATTTTGTCACAGTTAGAAATACAAACTAGTGCATCTGCACAGTGAGCATTGACCATATACTCGACAGAGTCAGCGATCAAATCGCGGCTTGGTAGCGAGTACAACATACCGCTATGGCCCATCGCAATACCATCATCGACCGCAATGGTATTGAACTCTTTTGCAACGCCGCCTGCTTGCTCAATCTCACGGGCGACCAGTTGTCCAAGGTCTTTTAGATGCACATGGCCGGGTACAAACTGGGTAAAAGAGTTAGCAATCGCAATGATTGGCTTGCCAAAGTCGCCGTCAGTCATGCCGGTTGCACGCCATAATGCGCGCGCGCCTGCCATATTACGACCGCCGGTAGAGGTTTTTGAGCGATAATCCATGTGATATTCCTTACAAATAGGCGGGGTTGTTAAAATGTGCACCCTCAGTTTTAATAGGGATAGTGTGCTTTTTATAGAGAGTGAGTACTAGTGAATAATACTAATTCGTTACCATACCATTAGATATGAATAACTAAAAACAATATGCTAATAACAGTGAATTAATAATAACGAATTAATAATCACAAGCGATGAGCAAAAAAACAGTTATTCAAAATAGCTATTCAATACGTTCTAATATGGCTTTGTCAAACCAAGGAAGATCAGCTTTGTCTGCTTCTAATTTCACAATAGCTGCAAGCGCATGAGTAGCCAGTAGCTGTTGGTAATCACTACTAGCTTCAATCGTCAACAGTGACTCGGCAGGTAGTGCTTGCGTATTAGGGTTTAACTCGTCAACGCTAATTAATGTCTGATTATTATTCTTATAAAGGACGTCTACACGACCAAAAAACTGCCAGTTTTTGAACGCTGCCGTAATTGCATCTGGTGCATCTTTGGTATATACCTGCTGCGTCTCTTTACCCGTATTGGTCCAATGTAGCCTTACGGCCAATTGCAATGCCTCACTAAATACGACCAACGAGCCGATAATTTTTACATGCCAAGGACTGGTCAGCAGCTCCTCGTCAATGCCAATTAATTTGGCAGCCTCATGAGCCGACATGGGTGTATTGAATTGAAGCAGTAACTCAGGAGTGAGCGGGTGCGTTTGTTTGATCGCATCATCTAAACTGTCATAGTGATACAAAAAAGGCAATGGCAAATCTTGCGTGACAGTCTTCTTTATAATTTTACAATTGTGTATCTGCCAGCTGATGACTTTATCAGTCAATGCTTCTGCTAATATGATAGCGCTTGGATCGATGGTTTGAGTAGTATTGACAGGCTCAGTACTAAGTTGCTCTAAACCAGTACTATCAGGCACAGAGACATTTGATCCAGACGTTTGGGCATTGTCATTGAGTGTTGAAGACGGGTCGCCATTATCTAGGCTATCTAATCTATTGGTCGGCAAAGTAGGCAAATCCATAAACATAGCGTTGTTAAAATAGAGGGTTAATATAACATTTTAAGGGCATGACTCGCCAATAAATTAGTGAGCTAGCATGGTTGGAATATGGCTTGATATTTTTCAAATTCGATTGTCATACTGACTTGTACTAAAGTCATATTTCGTCCACTATATGACAGATGCTTTTATCTATTTTGGATAGCTATTAAGCTATTCAATAACTAATAATAAAACTCTTAAAGGAAAAAATAATGACTGAATTGAATCAACAGACTGCTTATGACGACAATAATATTTTTGCCAAAATGTTAGATGGTGATATTCCGTATCACAAAGTATATGAAGATGATAAAACGCTCGCCTTTATGGATATCATGCCGCAAGCAGAAGGTCATGTATTAGTAATACCGAAGCAAAAAGCGGTAGATTTGGCAGATCTTGAGCCAGAGTATGCTGCTGCGGTATTAATGACCTCTAAAAAAGTTATGCAAGCCCAGCGTCAAGTGTTTGAGCGTGAAGGCGTTATCCAAATGCAGTTGAATGGTTCACAAGCAGGTCAAACAGTCTTTCATTATCATGTGCACCTCATTCCATCAAGTATCCATGAATTGGGTCGTCATGCAGTGACCCAAGCCGATAATAGTGATTTGGCAGATATTGCGCAGAAGTTGGCGGCAGTGATTGATGCCTAATTAGGAAACAGAGTGGTTCTGTTTAGGTACAAAAAATATTGGTATTTACGAATTAGCGAGCATTTATAGGTTATAAACTACTAAAAAAATATATATACAATCAAAAGGCAGCTAGCAAGCTGCCTTTTTTATTTTCTTGGTAATAGTCATGTAACATTCGTTAAAGTCATGTTACGAGTTGAACGCTTGTCTAGGGTTTTGGAAAAGAGTGTGATAATTATTATAACCATTCACACACATTTTCTAATCTTTGCCTTAATTAAAATTTTTTATAAAAAGGCATCGTCAACTTTTGAGGATATTATCTTTCATGAGTAAATTACCTCGTTCGACCATTTTATTACCAGTCTTTGTACCTGCAGCCATTATTATGCTGCTATTGGTCATTGGTACGGCGATTAATCCTGAAGCAGCGGGTGCTCTGTTTAGTGATGTGCTTAGTTTTACGACTGAGACATTCGGTTGGTTTTATATGCTGGCAGTGGCACTGTTTTTGATGTTCATTATTGTACTGGCGTTTTCGTCTTATGGCAGTATCAAACTAGGCCCTGATCATGCTGAGGCGGAGTACGGATTTCTTGAATGGTTTGCCATGCTGTTTTCGGCAGGTTACGGGATTGCGCTACTGTTTTATGGGGTAGCGGAACCAGTGATGCACTTTTCCAGTCCGCCAATGTCAGATCCGCAGACTATCGCCGCGGCAAAAGAAGCGATGCAAATTGCGTATTTTCATTGGGGTTTTCATATTTGGGCGATTTATGGTGTCGTTGGTTTATCACTAGCTTATTTTGCGTTTCGTCATGGTCTACCACTATCAATACGCTCGACGCTGTACCCGATCATCGGTGACAGGATTCATGGCCCTATCGGTCATACGGTTGATGTGTTTGCGATATTGGGTACGATGTTCGGTATTGCTACCAGTCTTGGCTTGTCGGTGTCGCAAATTAATGCAGGACTCAATTATCTATTGCCAGATATCATTCCAGTGAATACGACCGTACAGGTGATTGCCATTGCCTTGGTGACAGCCGCGGCACTAGTATCGGTATTGGCAGGTATGGATAAGGGCGTAAAACGCTTATCTATTTTAAATATGCTATTGGCAACTGCGCTGATGCTGTTCGTATTTGTTGTCGGCCCGACCATTTTTATCTTGAATGCCTTTATGGAAAATACGGGTAGCTATTTGGGTAATATTGTCGAGCGTACCTTTAGCTTGCAGGCATACGAGAATAGCAATTGGATCGGCAGCTGGACTTTATTTATTTTTGCATGGACGATTGCATGGGCGCCATTTGTGGGTCTGTTTATCGCCAAGATTAGCCGTGGTCGTACTATTCGTGAGTTCGTGTTGGGTGTGATGTTGGTACCGACCTTCTTTACATTCTTTTGGTTTTCGGTGTTTGGCGATACCGCACTACACATGATCATGGTCGATGGTTATACCTCATTAATCAGTGAAGTACAAAACAACCAAGCGATTGCTTTGTTTAAACTGTTAGAGAATCTACCGTTTACTGAATTTGTGTCGTCATTGACCATTTTATTGATTATTACCTTTTTTGTGACGTCATCGGATTCTGGCTCATTGGTAATCGACTCGCTAGCGGCAGGTGGTCGCAGTGATACACCATGGTGGCAGCGTAGCTTTTGGGTAGTGACTGAAGGTGCTGTCGCAGCAGTATTGCTACTTGCAGGTGGTTTAGAAGCCCTACAAACAGCGGCTATCGTTAGTGCGTTACCATTTGCGATTATTATTCTTATTTCAATGTTTGGTATGTGGCGTGCGCTGCGTATTGAAGGACATCGTAATCAAAGCCTTGGTAATGATAACAGACTGCCACCGCATCTACTCAAACCGTCTGCATGGCGCGAGCGTATTGATTATATGACCGATAAGCCAACGCGTGAAAAGGTTCTTAGCTATATTAAAGAAGTAGTTATGCCTTCGATGATGGAGGTGTCGTCCAAATTTGCAGAAACTGGCTGGACGACTGAGGTCAACTATGACGCGGTCAATAACCGTGCGGTGCTTGAGTTACAACGTGGTGACGATGTCGAGTTTTGGTATGAAGTTCGCTTATCTGAGCATGATGCGCCTGATTATTATACTGAAGACAGCGCAGATACCTTGCCACAAGAGCACCATCATCGCGCTGAGGTGTATCTACGCCGTGGTGGTCAGACCTATGATTTATACGGCTACAAATCTGAATCAGTGATTAATGACATCATTGATCAGTTTGAGAAGTATTTACATTTCCTCAATGTATCGCCTGATAGTCTACCGTGGCGCATGCAAGAGCATGATGATGACATCACGCTAGAGCAGGGCAGTGTGCTTGATAAATAATGCATGGGATGTATTAAAAACGAGTAATGCTTATGCAAGTTATTCACGTGAATAGCTTGCATTATGTGCACGAATCCTTAGAATAACGGCTTGTTTTCTTTACAAATCAAGCCGTTTTCTTATGTCTATTGATTCTCCCATTTCACCTTCGTCCTCGACTTTGTCTGATCATCCATTGTTGCAGCCATTGAACATAGGTGGCCTGACGATTGAAAATCGTTTGATGGTCGCACCGATGGCAGGCGTGACAGACAATCCCTTTCGCCGATTGTGCAAGTCATTTGGTGCAGGTCATGCGGTCAGTGAAATGATCATCGCTGATACGGCCCTTTATGCGCGCAAAAAATCCTTATACCGTGCCAATTTTGACAATGAGATTGCGCCTATTTCGGCACAGATAGCAGGTGCTGAACCGGACAAATTAGCTGAAGCGGCCCGTTATCAAATTGATAATGGTGCACAGATTATCGATATCAATATGGGCTGTCCGGCCAAAAAGGTCTGTCGTAAGCTGGCAGGCTCTGCATTGTTGCAAGATGAAGATTTGGTCGCGCGATTACTAGATGCAACGGTCAATGCCGTTGATGCGCCTGTCACGCTAAAAACACGTCTAGGCTTTGAAAACGGTCGTGAAAACATCTTACGAGTCGCCAAGCGTGCTGAGCAGGCCGGCATTGCAGCGATTGCTATTCATGGACGTACGCGTGAAGACATGTATACAGGCAATGCACGCTATGAGCTAATACGCGAAGTCAAAGAAAGCATCAGTATTCCTGTCATTGCCAATGGCGATATCGACAGCGCACAAAAAGCCCAACACGTCTATGAGATGACAGGCTGTGATGCAGTGATGATTGGGCGTGCTGCACAAGGGCAACCATGGATATTTCGCGATATTGAGCACTTTTTGCGTACAGGCGAGCGTCTAGAGGCACCGAGCGTTAGTGAGATAAAAGAGATCGTACTGGCCCATTTGCAAGAGCTTTATGATTTCTATGGAGAGTACTCAGGCTGCCGTATCGCTCGCAAACATATTGCATGGTATACGACAGGTATTCCAAACTCTAACGCCTTTAGACAGGCGATGTATGGTGAAGAAAGCACGGTTGGGCAATTCAAAGTGGTCGAAACTTTTTTGCAGGCGCATGAGTAGCAATTGCTTAAATCTTGTTTTATAAACCGGTGCTAATCATGTCTATGCATCGCTTTTTGATGGCATTTTTGTCCAACAGCTATGCTTTGTCAATTGGCACAGTATGATTGTCCGTATCAGACTGTTTGTCAGGCGCGGATTTCTTGCTCTGCCAAGGGAATCGACCTTCTAATTCAACCTGTAATGATAAGCTTAAAAAGGTTCGAATCAGTACGATAAAACCTAGCACTAGTACGCTGCGTAGCGACGGATCGGTGACGACAGTAGCCACGATATCAGCGGCAATCAGTACTTCTAACCCCAACAATATAGACTTGCCTACGGTCTGTCTGATCTCGATGTAAGTATCATTATTGAAATGACCAGACGCTCGAAAAGCTCTATATAAAGCAAGAAATAGCCCAAAAAACATAATGAGGACGCCAATGACTTCGATCATTTTGGCAATTAAGTCGATATAGTGAGTTAGTGTGTCTATCAAAGCAGGTACTCCTCATAATTAATCAAAAAAAGCTTAACACTTAGTACTTAGCACTTAACAATAAGCTAAAAATGTATTTATAAATATTTATGTTGACGACAAAATTTGTAAAGATCCCGTCAGCTAACGCCCACTATGGTTTTGTTCACTCCATACGACATTTTTTTGCTATGCTATAACCGAATACCAATAACTATAGAATAAACGAAAAGGACTTTTTATGGCCAATCTCTCGAAAAAAGCAATTACCAAAGCTGTCAAAGGTAAGAATATTATCATCACAGGTGCTTCAAGTGGTATCGGTGAGCGTACGGCTTTTTTGCTCAGTGAATGTGGCGCGCATGTTATTTTACTGGCTCGTACTGAAGATAAGCTAAAAATGGTCAAAGAAAATATTGAAACACTTGGCGGCGCGGCTAGCTACTATCCATGCGACCTTACCAATATGGATGAGATTGAAAAAACCAGTGAAAAGATTTTGGCTGACTTTAAGCATGTCGATGTACTAATCAACAATGCAGGGCGTTCGATTCGCCGTTCAGTGCATGAATCGGTCAACCGTTTTCATGATTTTGAACGTACCATGGAGATTAATTATTTTGGCGCCGTCAAAATCATTCTTGGTTTCTTGC